>NZ_JBKBML010000001.1:0-291871 GCF_046295775.1 Brevundimonas sp.
CATGTTCCTGCGTCCCACCGTCGTTCGGGCGCGTGAGGATGTGGACGCTTTGGGCCGGGAGATGGTGGCGCGGCTCAGCGCGCTAGGCCTGCCGGTGGAACGCGTTGCGCCCTGAGCCTGCTAACAGTCGGCGCAAGCGGGCGGGTTATGTGTCGCTGCTAGCGACGGCGTCTGCATTCGGGCTTGCGGCCCTTGGGACCGGTTTAGGCGCTGCGCTGACCCACTACATCCGATCCTCGATCGACCGTGAACGGGGGATCGTCGATCGCATAAGCCTGGAAAGCGCAGTGGCGTTAGCGGCCGGGCGTCTGGCGGCGGGCGCCGAACATCGCCTGGCGCCGCATGATGTCGAACCTGTCGTGCTCAATGGTCGAAGCGTGGCGCTTTGGATGTCATTGCCGGAAGGCAAGCATGACCTGGTGATGGACGAAGAGGCTGAACTCGCGGAAGTGCTGGAGGCGAGCGACCTGCCCAGGTCGCTGACCGTCACGGCTCAGAACGAGACGGGAACCGGACTGGCGAGGCTTAGCGCCTCATCGAAGTTGACCGCGGCGCAGGAGGACCAACTGCGCAGACGCTTCACGGTCGGTCGCGCCCCGGAGCCTCTGGCCCCAGAGGCGATGCAGCCAGACGGCGACGATGTTCGCACGATCGCGCCGGGCGACCAGATCGACCTGCGAGCGGAGCTTGCGTCGCAACGCTTTCAGTCAGTCCTGTGGGTGCGGCTGAGGTTTGGTGGTGAGCGGGTGTGGCGAACGCACGACTATCGGCAGCTTCGGGTCGGCGAATAATGGATGTGTCATCAAGTGGCGGCCCACGTCGCCGTCGCCAATAGCTTCGTTAGATATCAGCTACCGTCAGCATTGATCAGCCAGTTTAATCGCACTTTGGCAGGAACCTGCACGGCCTCATCTTCCATCACCGGGAGCCGGCCCCACTTTCAGCCGGGCCCAGAAGCCACCGCACGCCTCCTTCAATCAACTTGGCGTAGGGCACGTGCGTGCGGAAAGCCGCCAACGCCACCTCCCGTATCCGCACTAAAGCGCCTTTTTCGGTTGTCTCGCCTTCTGAAACGGCGTTCGGCGCCGTGGAGCCTGAAGCGCCGGCAATCGGTCGGCCCACTGTCGCGCTAAGGCTTTGGAGTTGCGCCACGAGTGCTGCAGCGACGCCCGCTCCCCACTGGCCAAGCGCTACGTCCTGAGTATCTGAGCCATCCACTAAGATTACTGTGCCATCAGGTATGAACTGCATTACGTACGGGCCGCTTGCTCCCGGCGCCTCTGCGGCCGTCGCGGTGTGCCGAAACGACGATAGGATCTCCGCTGAGCGTCCGTAGGCGTAGGCGTTCAACAGCTCATTGCAGGTCGTTGGATGGGAATTGGATGCGGGGTCCCGAACGGGCCACCGGACTAGAATCATGTTGGGCGCCGCCGCGCCTTGTTCGTTCAGGACGGCACTCAGGTCCGGCACCACAGCGGCGAAGCCCTCGCAAAAGCGGCGATTCCGGATCCCTTGATCCTCACGGAGTAGCACGACCGCGGTAGGCATTGGCCCAAGATAGGTGTTTGGCCCGACGGGTTGACGAACTGCGATCGCGGCGCCCGGCCTTCCGAGGCCCGAAAGCGATTGCAGTCCCGCAGCTTCGGACGTTCCTGCTGCTGAGAGAGAACGTGCCTGTTCAGTGGCGGCGCATCCCCCAAGCGTTAGAGCGATTAAGGGTATCCAGATCTTGCCCATCGCGTCCTCCCTCTGGTTCAGAAAACACTGAACTGCGAAGGAGGCAAGTATTCACCGGAGGGCAAGCGGCCAGGGATGCGCGTGGTGAAACTTGCAGCGCCTTATCGGGCCGTTGAAGTGTGAGGCAATCTGGAAGGATCGCAGAAGGTTGAATGGAGAGGGGCGAGGCCAACTTCTGTGAATGCCGCTTATGCGCATTTCGCGAACAAGGTGGGAACAGGGGGGGCGGGCGACCGCTTTGCGTCAGAAGCACACATTGCCGCCCCAGCCAAAACCTGACGTTTTGCCAGCATAAGTTTCAAGGCGTGACGCCGCCGGGGACGTCGCTCGGATTTCGTGCCTGATGACTGGCTGCTATCGGAAGTCAGCCTGCGCTTCTCAGCACGGGCCCGGCCGCGACTATGGCCTGCGATCGAGAGTTGACCTCCAGCTTGCGCAGGATGGCCGAGACGTGTTGCTTCACCGTGCCTTCGGTCAGGTCCATTTCGGCGGCGATCTGCTTGTTCAGCTTGCCGTCCGCCAAGGCGCGCAGGACGCGTAACTGGGCCTTGGACAGGCTCGCCAGTCGTCGATGCATGTCGATGCTGACGGGGTCGGGCTGGACGCCCGCGGGAAACAGCTCCTCGCCCCGCAGGATGGCGCCGACGGCGTTGACCAGGGTTTCGACAGGCTCGGACTTGGACAGATAGGCGCGGACGCCGAAGGCGCGGGCCATGGCGACGGTGTGCTGGTTGACGCGGGCCGACACGATGGCGATGTGGGTTTCGTCGAGAAGTTGCTGCAGACGCAGCAAAGCGCTGAAGCCGTCGGCGTCCGGCAGCATCAGGTCCAACAGGACCAGCTTCACCCGCGAACCGTTGAGCCGGACGTACTCTTCTGCTTCCGCCGCGCTGGTGACCCGCCCGACATCGAGGTGCGGGTAGGCGGCGCGGATCGACAGCTCGAAGGCCTGACCCACGAGCGGATGATCGTCGACGATGAGCACGATCCAACGCAAGGGCCGCTCCTTTCACACACGGCCAGATTGACCCTGATAGTCTTAACCGCGCCTTTCGATTGTGCATTGTGGAGGGGCGCACATGCCTGATCTGGGTCCGAACCTATAACTTTGGTTCGATTTAGCCGGTTTTGGCGGGTCGGTTTGTGGACCGCGCGGCGGATGTGGCTGATTTGGACGGCCAACGCAGTCACCCCTCTCGTTGGAGCTCATCATGTTCATCAAGACCCTCGCCTTCGCCGCCGCAGCCCTGACCGTTTCGGTCGCCGCTCCCGCCATGGCCCAGTCCGCCTCGACGACCGGAACCGGGTCGATCACGGTCCTGCGCCCCCTGACCCTGACCAAGAACGCCGACCTGAAGTTCGGCACCGTCGTGCGCCCCACCAGCGGCGCCGGCACGGTGGCGGTCAGCGCTGCGGGCGCCCGGTCGGTTGCGGGCGGCGTGGTCGGCCTGAGCTCGGGCGATACGCCCCAGGCCGCGCAGTTCACCGTCGACGGTGAAGGCGGTCAGTCGATCTCGGTCACCATCCCCGCCACCTTCTCGATCGTAAACGGCACCGACACCCTGACCGTCACCACGACGAACAACCTGTCGGGTTCGGCCGCCAGCCAGACCCTGAGCAACGCCCTGGGTTCGGCCGGCTCGCTCAGCTTCCGTGTTGGCGGCAGCGTGCCGGTGGCCTCCACCACCCCGACCGGCGCCTATGCGGGGACCTTCACCGTCTCCGCCGCCTACAACTGACCGCAGCCGTGTTTCCGCTGAAGGATCCGGGGCTCGACGAGACGGGGATTAACCCCCTGAAGTCGGCAAGCTGTCATTCTGCGCGACGTTCCAACGCCAAGGCGCGCGCCATGCTGTATCGACTGTTGCTTCCCGTCCTTCTGTTGCTGGCCAGCGTGCTGCCGGCCAGCGCGCAGAGCGGCGCCGACCTGAACATCTCGCCCAAGCGTGTGGTGTTCGGGCCGGGAGAGCGCGCGGCGACGGTCTACATCTTCAACCAGGGCGACGCCGAAGCGACCTACACGGTCGAACTCGTCGACCGGGCTATGACGGCGGACGGGCAGATCGTCCCGGCCGCCGACCGGCCTGACATCGCCGTGGCTTCCGCACTGGAGCTGGTGCAGCACACGCCGCGCCGCATCACGCTTCAGCCGCGCGAGAGCCAGGCGATCCGCGTGCGCGCGCGTCCCGGTGCGGGCGGCGAACATCGCACGCACCTGACCGTGACCGCCCTGCCGGCCGAAACCGCCGGCTTCACCGCCGAACAGGCCGCGCGTGAGGGGGCCGACGAACTGTCGGTCCAGGTGGTCGCGCTGTTCAGCATCAGCATCCCCGTAATCGTCCGCGACAGCGTGGCTGACGCGCAGGCCGCTGTCGAAAACCTGCGCCTGGTCCAGGGCGAGAGCGCTCAGGGCGTGGGCCTGGACCTGGTTCGACTGGGCGAGAGCTCCGTCTATGGCGATATCGAAGTCCGCCAGGGCGCGCGGCCTGACGGCCCCCTGCTGACGGCGGTGCGTGGTGTCGCCGTCTATCCCGAGATCGAGCGGCGCGCGGCCGTGGTCGCTCTGCCTCGCGCCCTGGCGTCTGGCGAAGCCGTCACCATCGTCTATCGCGATGACGACGCCCGTCCGGGTGAAGTGCTGGCGTCGGCGACGCTCATCGCGCCGTGAAGACCGGGCTGTCGGCCGGTCTGGCGCTGCTCGTGCTGGGCGTCGCTGACGATGTCCGAGCCCAGGCAGTCGTGCGCAATCTGGTGATCGCCGCCGACCCGCAGCCATTCACGCCCGACGATCTGCTCTGGATGGAGGTCCGGTCCGGCGAGCTGCTGCTGACCGACTCCCTCAACGTCTACTCATCGCGCGCCGGCGTGTTCGTGCCGCTGGGCGAGCTGTCGCGGGTGCTGGACCTGGCCGTCGGCGTGTTTCCGGCGCAGCGCCGGGCGGAGGGCTGGGTGCTCTCGCCGGATCGGCAGCTGATCGTGGACCTGGCCGCCGGCCGTGCGACGGTCAACGGCCGCGTCACGCCGATCGCTCCCGGTCAGGCCGCCTTCTACGGCGACGACCTCTATGTGCGGCTGGACCTGCTGCAACAGTTGCTGCCGCTGCAGCTGCGCGCCGATCCGGCGGCCCAGGTCATGGAGCTGACCCCGACCGAACCGCTTCCGTTTCAGCAGCGAGAGGCCCGGCTGCGCCGTCAGGCCGGCCTGGGGCTCCTGGTCGGCGAGGCCGACGCCGTGGCGCTGGAGACACCCTATCGGCCGTTCACGCCGCCGGCGTTCGATGTGAACATCGGCGGCCAGCTGTCGCGAGACGGTTCGGACCTGGCGCGACGCTATGATGTTCGGGCGGCCGGCGATCTGCTGTGGGCGGGCTTCGAGGGCTATGTGGGCTCCGATGACCGTGGCGACATCGGCGACGTTCGCGTGATGCTGACCCGCAAGGATCCAGGCGGACGCGCGCTAGGCCCGCTGGGCGGGACGCGGGCCGGTCTGGGCGACGTCTTTTCGCCGTCGATGGCCATGGGCGCGGCCGGATACGCGGGCCGGGGCGTATTCTACACCTCCGCCCCGCTGGAATCGCTGGACCTCGCCACGCCGCTGAACCTGCGGGGAGAACTCGCCCTGGGCGAGGAGGTGGAGCTCTACGTCAACGAAGTGCTTCAGGCGGCCCAGACCTCGCCGGTCCAGGGACGCTATGAGTTCCTGAACGTGCCGCTGGCCTACGGCCTGAACACGATCCGACTGGTCTTCTACGGATCGCAGGGTCAGAGCCGTGAGGTCGTTCGACGCATCAACTTCGGCTCCGGCCAGCTGGAGCCCGGCCGTCTGGCGCTGCGCTTCGGCGCGGTGGAACAGGGCGCCGCCGTCTTCGACGTGGGCCAGGCGCCGTCCGTGCCCGACCAGGGACGGTCGCGCATCGTGGCGACGGCCGAGTACGGCCTGACGCCCGCGCTCACCCTGGCGGCGGGCGCGGCCCGCTATTCGCCCGAGACCGGCCCGGCGCGCACTCTGGGTTCATTGGGTCTACGCGGGTCGCTGGGCGCCGCCGCCAGCCAGCTGGACCTGGCTTTCGACGATCAGGGCGGCAGCGGCGTGGGACTGGGCCTGGCATCCCGGGTGCTCGGCGTTTCAGCGGTTGGGCGGCATGCCGAATATTCCGGGGGCTTTGTCGACGAGACGCGCCAGCTGGGCGTGATCGGACAGGCGCCGTTGCGACGCGCCACCGACCTGCGCCTAGACGGACAGGCTCGCGGTCCAGCAGGGCTGGCCCTGCCGGTGTCCTTCAATCTGCGTCGGCTCGAACGCATCGACGCCCGTGCGCTGACCAACGCCGAACTGCGCGCGTCCGCCCCGCTTGATCGCTACTATGTGTCCAGCAGCGTCGTCTGGGAGGACGAGCGCGGCGGCGGTCTGGAAAGCCGGCGACGGCTGGCCGGCGCCACCGATGCGGCGACCCTCGTCGCCTCCGTGGTCCAAGTGCGAGGTGGGCTGTCCTACGTGCTGGCGCCCGACGCCGCGATCGAGAGCGCCTATGTGCTGGCCGACTGGCAGACGTCGCGCTCGAACGCTTTACGGTTCGGCGCCATCCGCACCCTGGGCCCCAATCCCACGACCAGCCTTCAGGCCTCGAACCTCTGGCGCGCGTCGCGCTTCGATCTGGCGTTCAACGTCTCGTACGAAACCGGCTCACGCGACTGGCGCATCGGCCTGCAGATGGGCTTCGGATTCGGCTACGATCCCTTCGCGAGGGGGTATCGCTTCACGCGGCCGGGCGCGGCATCGGGCGGCGCCGTCGCCGTCAACGCCTATGTCGATGATAATGGCGACGGCGTGCGTCAGGCCGGCGAGATCGGCGTGGGGAACGTCGTGGTCGACATTCCCGGCAGCGTCGATCTGACCGACGATCAGGGCCGCGCGTTCGTGTCCGGCTTGGGCGACAGCGCCTCGGCGCGCATCCGCCTGGACGCGCAAGGCGTGGATGACCCTTTCCTGACCGCCGGACCGCCCGTGTTCAGCGTCACGCCGCGCGCCGGCCGGGTGGTGACGGTGGACTATCCCATGCGCCGCAGCGCCGAGCTGGAGCTGACGATCGCCCTGCGCCGCGGCGACGGCTCCGCCCGTCCCCTGTCCGCCGTCAACCTCTCCCTTGTGCCCGAATCGGGCGGCGAGCCGCTGGCCGGGCGCAGCGATCACGCCGGCGTGCTGTTCCTGGAAGGCGTGCGTCCCGGCGCCTATCGCGTAGCCCTGGACCCCGCCCAGGCCGCCGCCCTGGGCCTTGAACTGGTCGAGGCGCCGACCGTCGTCGTGCCGCCCAGCGGCGGCTTCGTGCGCGCCGGCGAAGTCGTCGTTCGCCTCGCCGCGGGAGAATCGTGATGCGCGTCATCTGGCTTCTGCTCATCCTCGCCCTGGGCTGGTCGATGGCCCCCGCGATGGCTCACGCTCAGCTCAGGGTCACGCCGTCCCCGGCCGGCGCGCCGGTTCTCGGCAACACGATCCGCGGCTCCAGCGCGACGGTCTTTTCGATTTCCACAACGGGGGGCGTGACGCGTGTTTCGGGCGACGCCATTCGCCTGGGTCCCGGCGTTGTCACCGCCCCGACCGTGACGATCGACTGCGGCTTCCTGAACCTTTCGAGTCTGTGCGCCCTGCGTTCGGTTCGCGTGACCATCACGCCGGTTAACGGGTCGAGCGCGGCCCACATTACCCGCTTCCGCGTCGCCTCGGTCAGCGGCATGAGCTATCGCAGCGGATCGGCGCCAAGCGAAGCCTCCAGCATGAGCTTTGACATCAACCCCATCGGCCTTTTGGGCTCGGCGGTGTTCCGATTGGGCATGGATATTCGCTTGGATGCGAACGCGCCGAGCGGGAACCAGCCAGTCAGCTATATCGTAACGGCGCAGTTCATCTAATGACGCTGATCAGGCACCTCATTATCGCCGGCGCCATCGCTGTTTGCGCCACCGGCGCTCAGGCTCAATCCGCCGAGGGCGGCGCAGCCCTGCAGGTTCATCGCAGCCTCAGCGTGGCGACCCTGAGTCCCATGCGCCTTCACCGCGACAGAGACGCAGCCGCCCTTGTCGCCCAGAACGGCGTTACCGCCGACAGTGCCGCAGTCATACGCTTAAGCGGAGATGCGGGACGAGCCTATCGCATCCGCCTGCCGCGCCGAAACCAAGCCGACTGGCGTGAGCTGAGCATCTGGAGCGCCAACGATGGCGACATATCCGACGGCCTTAGCGGTCGTCTGGATGCGGAAGGGCAGGACACGCTCAGGATCACCGGCCGAACCTCTCAGCATGCGGGGATGGCCGTGCTTCCAGTCAGCATCGACTACGACTAGGTGACCGCCCGCGCCGCGCGAATCAGGTCGCGCATCATGGCTTGATCGAGAGGATCGCGGCGAGCGAACTGCGCATCCAGCGCCACAGCCTTCTCGCTCAGTGCTCGATAACCGAAGAGCCCAGCCGCCCCCGCAAGTCCATGAACCACCCGCTCCATTTCCGACCGTTCGCCCTGCAACAGCGCCCGCTCCAGCACGTCAGCGTCGGCATTCGCGCGTTCGACGAAGCGCCGCCTCAGAGCCTCCAGCGGATCACTAGTCATGTCGTCCCGCCGCCAACAGGGCCCGAACGTCCGCCGCAAGCGCCATCGGATCGAAGGGCTTGTTGATAACGCCGATCGCGCCAAGGGTCGCGTAGCGATCACGTTCCTCCGCCTGCACGCGTGCTGTCATGAAGATGACCGGCGTGGTTTGAAGCCCGTCGATTTGGCGCAGCCGATCAAGGGTGCTCGGTCCGTCCATGCCGGGCATCATGACGTCCAGCAGAATGACGTCCGGCCTGAGGCCGGAGCCCAGCTTGGCCAGCGCCTCCGCGCCGGAAGATGCGGACGCCAGTCTGATGGCGGGATCGATCTCCAGCGCGTAGGCCGCAACCTCTCGGATGTCGTCCTCGTCGTCGACGTGCAGCAGATGCAGATCGCTCATCGCGCCGAGTCTCCCTTGCGTGTCAGTTTGCGTACAGTACGGGCCAGTGTGGCCAGAGACGTTCGTGATTTCACCAGAACCGCTTCGACATGGGCGCCCATTACGGCATCTGTCTCCTGCGCCGAATAGATGATTACGGGGATAGGGCCGCCGATGCCGTCTTCAATCAGCGGCAGGAGCTCAAGCCCTGATCCATCGGGCAATCCGAGGTCGAGGATAACGAGATCATGTCTTCGCTCGGCCAGCGCCTTTCGGGCCGCGGCCAGATCCTCGGCACGCTCCATGTCGGCGACGCCGGACAGGGCGGACGCTGTGACGGTCAGAATGTCGGGGTCGTCATCGACGTGCAGTATCCTCGGCCGCTGCACCCCACTGCGCGACAGCATGGCCGCTACAGCGCCGCGGAGTCGCGACTGATCAAAGGGCTTCTCCAGCCAGTCGACCACTTCCAATGACCGGCCTCTGGCGCGGCCGCGAGCAACATCGCCCGACACGACCACGACCGGAAGATCACGCGACGAAGCCCTGGCCCGCAGCGCCCGGATCAGGCTGACGCCGTCCGCGTCCGGCAGTTGCAGATCGACCAGCACCGCATCGTATCGGTCCGAATGCGCGGTAGCGAGCGCCTCGCGGGCGGTCGGGGCGATGTCGGCGACGAAGCCGTCCATGATCAGCATTTCGCGCAGAACCTGAGCCGCATCCGCATCGTCCTCGACGATCAGAAGTCGGGCCTGCTCGCCGCCTGCGGAGGGCAGGTCCTGCGTCATCGGCAGGTCGAGATGGAACGTGGCCCCCGCGCCAGGCTCGGATTCGAACCACAGGCGGCCGCCATGCCGCTCCGCGATCTCGCGCGCGATGGCCAGGCCGAGGCCCGTGCCGCCCTTGGCGCGCGTGTCGGACCCGTCAGCCTGGGCGAACTTCGAGAAAATCCGCGACCTGAACGCGTCTGGAATGCCCGGGCCTTCGTCCCGCACGCTGAGGCGAGCCAGGCGGGATTCGGGATGCACCGACACCTCGACCACGCCGCCGGTCGGAGAAAACTTGGCGGCGTTCGACACCAGATTCACCACCACCTGGATCAGTCGATCAGCGTCTCCGCGCACCGGGGCCGCCGCGCCTTCGGCCAGAGTGATCTCTACGCCCAGGTTCTCGGTGAAGCCGCGCAGACTTTCGATCGAGCGTTCCGCGACATCGCGCAGATCGACCGGCGAGAGGTCCAGCGTCATCTGGCCGGATTCCAGCTTCTCCATGTCCAGAATGTCGTTGATCAGCCGCACCAGACGCTGGCTGTTGGCGTGGGCGATGGCGATGAGGCGCGCCGGACGCTCCGGCAAAGCGCCGGCCGCCCCGCCGGTCAGCAGGCCCAGCGATCCGGCGATCGAGGTCAGAGGCGTCCGAAGCTCATGGCTGACGGTCGACACGAACTGCCGCTTCATCTCTTCGACGCGCCGCCGCTCGGTTATGTCGCGGATGACCGCGACCAAATGCACGCCGGTCGGCAGTGTCATGGGGCTGAGCGCCACATCGACCGGGAACACGACGCCGTCACGCCGTCGCGCCGTCATCTCGCGCACCAGGCCGCCTTCGAAATCGCCGTTGCGGGCGCCCAGTCGCGCGAGAAAGGCGGCCTCGTCATCCCCCGCCACATCGAGCAGAAGCGAGACGTCGCGGCGCGTGATGTCCTTCGCCGACCAGCCGAACATCTTTTCCCCGGCGGCATTCAGCGTTTCGATGCTGCCGCTGGGGTTCAACGTCAGGATGGCGTCAATGGCGCTGTCGAATATCGTCGTCTGGCGCGCGGCCACCGCCTGCACCTCTGACAGCAGACGTCGCCGGGTGACGACGTAGCGCCAAGTCAGGATGAAGGCCGTCGCTACGCTGGCGAGGAGCAACAGGAACAGCACGCCGACGAGAGTCTCGGTCGACCGGGTCCGGCGGTCCGCCCGACTTGTGACCTCACGCAGGGCCTCGGCCTCGACCGCGACCATGCGGTCAATCTCCTCCCGGATCGCGTCCATGGCGGCCTTGCCGGATCCGCTGGCGACAAACGCCAGGGCGGCATCACGACCCTGTTGCTGGCGGGTCTGGATTCCTTCAGTGAGCGTCGCCTGCTTGCGCGCCACCAGCGCCCTCAGATCGACCATATCCTGGCTTCGAGCGGCGTCGCCGCCGTACAGGCCTTCCAGGCGTGAGATCTGTTCATCGAGATTCGTCTCGGCGACGTCATAAGGCTCCAAAAACCGCTCGTCGCCGGTGATGATGAAGCCACGCTGCCCGGTCTCGGCGTCTTGCAGCAAGGAAAACACACGCTCGATCTGCGCCCGGGTTTCATGGGATTTTTCGACCTCTTGCCGAATCTCGCGAGACCGTTCGAACTCCCGCGCCAGTTCGAAACCGATCACCCAAAGGCTGAGCACGACCAAGGCGATGCCCACAAAGCCCAGCCAACGCTTGAGGCTCCCGGACGCGTGGCGATCAGGTGCAGAACGGATCATGCGCGCATTCAGCGGTGAGCTTCATCATCAGACCGTTAAAATCGGCATGATTACGCCATGAGGTTGAAGTGGTGGATTGCGGCTATCTCTGGAAGGGTCGCAGGTTCCGGAGCCTGTCGCCCATCGCCCTGGAGATCACCGGCACGCGCTGGAACGGCCCGAAGTTCTTCGGCCTGAGGCCCAGGGGATGACTGCATCACGCTGTGCCATCTACCCCGCAAGAGCTCCGACGAGGGTCTGGAGCAGGACTTCAACTCGCTCGACGCCCAGCGCGAGGCCTGCGCCGCCTATGTGACGTCGCAGAAGGGCGAGGGCTGGGTCGAGTTGCCGAAGCGGTATGACGACGGCGGTTACTCCAGCGGCAACATGCAGCGACCGGGCCTACTCCGGCTGCTCGCGGACATCGAGGCCGGGCGCATCGACGTGGTGGTGGTCTACAAGGTCGATCGCCTGACCCGGTCGCTGTCGGACTTCGCTCGCATCGTCGAGAGGTTCGACCGGTGCAATGTCAGCTTCGTCTCGGTGACCCAGGCGTTCAACACCACCACCTCCATGGGGCGTCTGACCCTGAACGTGTTGCTGTCCTTCGCCCAGTTTGAGCGCGAGGTCACCGGCGAGCGTATCCGCGACAAGATCGCTGCGTCCAAGAAGAAAGGAATGTGGATGGGCGGAAACTCCCCGCTCGGCTACATCCCGGACGGCCGCACCCTGAAGGTCATACCGGAAGAGGCCGACACCGTGCGCTGGTGCTTCGTCCGCTATTTGGAGCTGGGCTCGGTCTATGAGCTCCAGCGAGAGATGAAGGCGGCGAGCATTGTCTCTCGAATACGCACCTCGAAGGCGGGCAATACGACCGGCGGGCAACGTCGCCTCCCATTGAGCCGCGTGCTTGGAGTTATTCCAGGCGACCTTGTTGGCCTTGATGTAGGCTTCGGCGGCCTGTGAGAAGGTGACCGCCTTCGCGTCCTCGAGCTTCCTGGAGACGCGTTCGGCGTTCCGCGCGTCGATGGGGTCGATGCCGCGGAGTTTCAGCTTGCGCGCCTCAAGTGCGAGCTCCCGCGCTTCAGAGAACCACACCGATCCGAGCGGAGAGAACGCCCTTCTTTTGGCAGCTTGTGCGGGGCCGCAGGCGGTTGCCTGTGGAGGTGCTGTGCTTGTCACGACGGCAGTTGTCTACTGCGCGGCCTCTGAGGGGTGCCGAGGAGCAGTCGGGAGCCTGTTCGGAAGCATTGTTGATCTGTTCCGATCAGGGCCAGTTTACAACACCCCGGCCATCGAGGTGGGTGAGCCGATCACCGTCCCCGATGGCGAACAATCTCAGGAAGAGGGCGGTATTTACTGCGTCCCTGGCACGGCCACTCAAAGCGGCGACGACTACATCGGTAGCACCGACAATCCGGGAGACCGGCTAAGGGATACGAATGACGGGCGAGACAGAACGCAAGCCGAGGTCGTTGGGGGGTATCCACGCGGCGACCGTGACGCTCGCCGGAATGCAGAACAACAGACGATTAATGATCGCGGTGGAGTCAGAAATCTCGACAACAAGAGAAACGAAGTGCGCGAGCGTGATTGGGAGCGTCGGGGCGTCCGAACGCACCGCGCTTGAGACTGATCGAAGTCTCCAAACCGAAAGGGTCATGCTGTCCGAAGAAGCTGTTGTCGCGGGACGGGTTCTTGCGGAGCGGCAACTGATGGCCGCGGCGCAACTGCGCCCGCGTGAAGAACAACTGCTCGCCAACCGGCAACAGCTGAATGCGCTCAACCGACAACTTGAAGACAATCGATATCAGCAGGAGCAACTGGCCGCCCAACTCAGTCAGTTGGAGAGCGAGCGAGCAGAAGCCTTGGCCGCGATAGACGTGCAGTCGGCGCAGTTCGCCCAATCGCGGGTTTCTTCCCACGCAAGCTCGTCGCAAAACATCGTCGCGCCCCTGTCCGGTCGCATGTTGTCCGTCAACGTACAGCCTGGAATGCCCGTCGAACCCGGCCGGACGATCGCCACGATCCTCCCCGAGGGCGCTACGATCGAGGCTGAACTCTGGCTGCCATCGCGCGCGATCGGGTTCGTGCGCGTGGGCGACGACGTGGCGATCAAATATGATGCCTTCCCCTATCAGAAGTTCGGGACGTCACGCGGCGTCGTCCGGGCGATCAGCCGCTCGCCGACGTTGCCGAACGAGTTGCCGATACCGCTCGACGTAAAGGAGCCGCTCTACCGGGTGTCCGTTACCGTCCCGGTCGAGACGATCATCGCCTATGGCCAGCATTGGGATCTCGCCCCAGGGATGCGCCTATCGGCGGATGTGACGCTGGATCGCCGCAGTCTCGCCGAATGGCTGCTGGAACCCGTCATGGCGTTGCGCGGCAGGGACGGCGCGTTCCGAACGGCGCGGTAAATCATGGCGAACATCAACATCAATCAATCCGAGCTGTCGGAATGCGGGTTGGCTTGTGTCGCGGTCTGCTCGACATTGCTGGGGCAGGAAATCAGCCTCCGAGAACTGCGCACGCGCTACAACGTGCCGTCGCGTGGCATGACGGTGGCCGACATCGTCGACCTTGCCGCGTCAATGAACATCTCGGCGCGGCCTGTGAGTTGCGACCTCGACGAACTCGGCAAACTCAGCATGCCGGCCATCCTGCACTGGGACATGACGCACTTTGTCGTGTTGAAGCGATATCACCGGAACCGAAGCGCGACGATCTTTGATCCGGTATACGGCGAGCGCGTGGTCTCGTACGCCGAACTCAACCGGTCCTTCACCGGCGTCGCCGTCGAGATGAGCAAGAGCGCGGGTTTCACGCGACGTCGGGAACGGTCTCCGCTTCCCATCAACTCGTTCATCGTATGGTCGCAGCCATTCAAGAGGGCGCTGCTTCAAATCCTGCTGCTGTCGTTGGTCATCCAAGTCTATGTCCTGGCGAGCCCACTCTATCTGCAAGTCGCCGTCGACGAAGGCGTTGCCAGAGGCGACCAATCCCTGCTCATGACGCTCGCGATCGGTTTCGGTCTGTTCGCGTTGTTTAACAGTGTCGCCGAGCTGCTTCGCGGGTTTCTGGTCCAGCGCGCGTCCCTTCTTCTCAACTGGGACATGTCGACAAGGCTGATGAACTCGCTGGTCCGGCTTCCCCTCGGGTGGTTCCAGCGCCGACATCTTTCCGACGTGCTTGTCCGCATCGAATCTCTTCAACCTATCCGGCAGCTCTTCACCAATGGGCTGGTGAGCGTGGTCGTGGACGGCCTCTTGTCGATCACGACTTTACTGATGATGTTTCTCTTCGCGTGGCAGCTCGCGGTCATCGTGCTTGTGACATTCGCGCTGGCGACTCTCGTCAGGGTGCTGAGCATCCGTAGATCCATCCGGCTATCGGCCGACGTGCTGCAAGCGACGACACTCGAGCAGGGCAAGCGGATCGAGACTGTCCGCGCGATCCAGACCATCAAGTCAATGGCCGGAGAGAGCGCCCGCTATCGCGAATGGAGCAACGAGCTGGTGAACTTCCTGCGCGCGGTGCAGAGAAGTGGAAATTTCAGCATCGCCATAAAGTCGGTGAGCGCCACGCTCGACGCCGTCTCGCTGATCCTTGTGGTCTATGTCGGCGCGACCATGGCGCTGGGCGGAGCGATCACCGTGGGCGTGCTCTTCGCATTTTCATCTTACCGGCTTCAATTTCAGAACCGAGCGACCACGCTGATCGAGACGGCGCTGGCGTGGAAGATGCTCGACCTTCATGCCGACAGACTCGCAGATATCGTTCTGACCCAGCCGGAGCCAGGGCATGACAGCCGCGAGACCGTCAATACGGCGCTCGACGGGCGGATCACGGTCGAGGGAGTGGGTTTCCGGCATGGCGCCAACGACCCTTGGATTCTGAAGGGCGTCAACCTCAGTGTCCAGCCCGGCGAGTTCGTGGCCATCGTCGGCCCGAGCGGTTCGGGCAAATCGACGCTGCTGAAACTCTTGGCCGCCCTCTACCAACCCACCGTCGGCGCAGTGACCATTGATGGCCGGTCGGTGTCGTCGTGGGGCGCCCGTGCAGTGCGCCGGGTCATCGGAACGGTTCTACAGGACGACGAACTCTTATCGGGCTCGGTGCTCGAAAACGTGTCGTTCTTCGCGGACCAGCCTGACGTAAAGTGGGCGGAGCAGTGCCTTGAGCGGGCGGCGGTCCTCGACGAAATCATGGCGTTTCCGATGGGGTTGAATACGCCGGTGGGTGATCTTGGGTCGCTTCTGTCAGGCGGACAGAAGCAGAGAATCCTCATTGCGCGTGCGCTATACAAGAGACCTTCGATCCTGCTTCTGGACGAAGCCACTAGCCATCTCGATCCGAAAACTGAAGGCGCCGTCAACGCTGCGCTGAAAGAACTTAGAATCACGCGCTTGATCGTCGCTCACCGCCGAGAATCAATCGAAGCTGCGGATCGCGCCGTCGTTCTTGTCGATGGAAAAATCCAATCCATGCCGCCTCCACCTCCACCCACCCGCGAAGCCGCCTGATCACGCCTTCGTGATTTCCTTAAGACTGTATCAGCGATGCAGAAAACTACCTGACCGCGAGTGGTCGCGGTGTTTGGGAGGCTTGGAATGCGATTACTCAGTGAGATCGAAATGCAGTCGGTGGCGGGTTGCGGCGCACAGCCTCAGGGCCAAGGTAAACGGGTGGGGGTCGACACCGACGGCGACGGCAAGGTCGACAAGATGGCGACGGTGTATGCAAACGGCGTTCTCGTCGTGGACGGCGAAGAGGCTACGACGAACTTCGCCTGGGCAGGGACAGTCACGTTCACCGCTTTCTTCCTTAGCCTGGGCTATTCCGACGGCGCCAACGGCCCGTCCGGCTACGCTGGCGTCGATGCAATCCCGTTTAACTGGAACTACAGCAATGTGGATAACAGCGTTCAAGATCCGTCATTCAACTACAATATCGGCAGTGATGGCCTGAACGCTGGCTGGTGGAGTAATCTGAGCCCGGAATCAAGCACAGGCTTCTACTCCGACCACTTCAACAGCTACAACCCATACACCGGCCACTGATGAACGGAGCAGGCGTGCATCAATCTGTATTGATAGATCTATGATCGCGCGCCTGCCAGTTCTGTTTCTCGTAGCGTGGCTTGCCGGATGCGGCCAGCAAGGTCAGCTTTCGAATCTGCCAGAAAACGCGATCGTTGTTAACGCGGATATCAATCAAGATACGTTCGACAACTACAAGCGTGAGTTCTCTCGCACCGGTTCTCGGGATCTTGTTATAAGTTCTCGGGGCGGCAACAACTCGGTGGCGTTAGAGTGGGCGCGGTTTATCGTCGATAACCGCATCCGGGTCACCGCCCGAACCTTCTGCGCTTCGGCGTGCGCCTCGCATCTGTGGATCGCGTCAGCGGACAGGGGCGTTTTCGGTCCGACCTTTCTCGGCTTCCACACGACATCCGAATCCAATCGCATCATGATTGACCTGACCCCGTCCGTGCCCACGGCACATGACGTCTTGGATCGGGCTGAAGGCGAGCGATCCCTCTATCAATCCGTAGGCGTGAGTTACGATCTGCTCGTCGACCCCGCGTGGCATCTCCAACCAGTGTGCGGTCAAATCGGCGAGGACGGTAAATTCGGGTTCGTAAGCAAGTTTGGGCTCTGGGCTGCCACCCCCGATCAGCTCGCCTCCTACAAAGTCAGCTACCGCGGGAGCCTGCCCGCCACACGCGAAGAAGCGGAACAGATTCTGGCGGACATCACCCGTTCCGGCTCGGTGAGTTTCGCGTTCGGGGGCGACGCCTCGCCCCTAGAGGAATTGCCAAACTGCAATACCCTGCCGATGATCGTCGCGCCCTAGGCAAGTCCTTTGCGAGCCGTGTAAAGCCGCCGCGTCAGCGACGGCTGGCAAGTCGATCCGGCCGATCGGTTCATGCAAGAGGGAACTGGACTGGGTCGTCGTCCCAGGGATTGAAGATCGCCGCGCCGCTGTGAAGCACGTCACGGGTGTTGCGGATGGCGAGGAACAGCTCGTGCTCGAGAGCCGTCGCTGTGAGGAGCGTGTCGATGAGGCGGGTGCCTGGCCGGTCCGCCGCTTCGTTTCGCCAGAGATTTCGCCCCATCGCCGGACCACGAGATCGTCGACCGACAAAATCCGACCGGCGAACCGCCCCTCAAGCGCATCGCGGGCGGTGATGCATCTTGACGGCTGAGGATGTTCGTCCGGCAGGTTGTGGATGCCCTTCTTCTTCGTGCGCGTCGATCGGGCCGGGAACATCTCCAAGCTGCAGTCGGCCAGGGTGCCCAACCAGTTATTGATCTCGGCGCGGACCCGCGCGGCGTAAGCGCCTCTGAGGCCATCATCAGGGTGGTGACCCAGGATGATGGCGACACCGAGCCGAAGATCTGACTGGACGAACGTGCCGTAGAAATGGGCCTGAAGCGAATCGCGGAAGTTCCCAGCCGGCGCACAGACCAGAGGCGTGCTCGGCGGGAGCACGGGCGCATCCCCTTCAGTCGGCGGATGGATGCGGAGTTCGTCCCGAAGTGCGGCGGCGTAGAACCCGCCGCTGCTGGGGATGAGGGCGTTGTTTGCTTGAAGGCAAGATGGACGGTCTGAAAGACGCGCTGCTGGGGCCAGGGCAGCTGTATGAGTCGCTTCGGGCACGGACGACCGGCTGACGAGCACTGATCAGAAGGCTCGTTTCTAGGGCGGAAAATTAACTGCGCGGGACGGAAGGCAGACCGCTTCTGACTCATAGCGGCGGTTCGCGATGTCTGCTCTCGGGGCTAAGCGCCGAGGCCGCACGATAGGACCGAACCTGACGCTTTGCGGATTATCGAGATAATTGCTTCCAAGCTCATGCTTAGTGAGATGATTTAGAGCCATTGCGCGAAGCGCAACCAGAAACCATCGCTGATCGTATCTGCCGGCAGGCGCATTTGATCGCGTCGCTCCACTAACGATGTGAACCCATGCGCCGTGTGTCCTTGCTGATCGCTTTCGCAATCTTGTCAGCCTGCGCCGCCCCGTCGCCGCCCGAACGGGCTCAACCGACCAACGCCGCGACGGCGGTGTTCGCCGCAGGGTGCTTCTGGTGCGTCGAGCAGGCGTTCGAGAAGACGGAGGGCGTGGCCCAGGCGGTTTCCGGCTACACAGGGGGCATCACGGTCAATCCGACCTATGAGCAGGTGTCAGGCGAGGGGACCGGCCACTACGAGGCGGTGAAGGTGATATATGACCCGGACGTGGTCACTTATGCCCAGCTGCTGGATGTCTTTTGGAAGAACGTCGATCCGTTCGATCCGATCGGCCAGTTCTGCGACAAGGGCTCGTCCTATCGCGGCGCCATCTTTCCCGCGACGCCGGAAGAGGCGGCCGCAGCCGAAGCCTCCAAAGACGCCGTGGCCGAACGGTTCGGCCGCAAGGTCGAGGTGCAGATCTTGCCCTCGGCGCCCTTCTATGACGCCGAGGCGTATCATCAGGACTATTATCTGAAGAATCCGCAGACCTATGCCTTTTACAAGTGGCGCTGCGGTCGAGCTCAGAGGCTGGAGCAAATCTGGGGTCCGGCGGCGGATTAGACGGGCCGTCGGTACGTCTTTTGTCCGCACAGGCCAGATTAGCGAAAGGTTCCGATGATCCAACTTTCGAGGCGAGCCTTGATCGCCGGCGGGGCGGCCGCTCTGAGTTCTTGGCCCGCCTCTGCCCAGAGCGTGGCCGGGTTCGCGGTCAATCGCGCCGGCGCCGGCGCCGCCGATCATGCCGCATTTGACGCACTGCTGGCGCGACGCGCACGCAACTCTCGCGATGGCGTGGTGCGGGTGGATTACGCCGGTTGGAAGGCCTCGGCGGCGGACCGGGCGGCGTTGAAGGCCTATGTCGCCAGCCTGTCGCGCCTGGCGCCTCTGACCCTGACCCGGCCTGAGCAGTTCGCTTTCTGGGCCAATCTTTACAACGCCGTGACCATCGACGTGGTGCTGGACGCCTATCCGGTGCGCTCGATCCGCGACATCCGATCGGGTCTCAGCGCCGGGCCGTGGAAGCGCAAGGTCGCCTCGGTTGGCGGCGTCGAGCTGTCTCTTGATGACATGGAGCACAACATACTGAGAAAGGGCTGGAGCGATCCGCGCGTCCATTATGCGGTCAATTGCGCGTCCTACAGCTGTCCCAACCTGCCGCTCAGGGCGTGGCGAGGCGCGAGCCTGGGGCCGGCGCTGGACGCGGCGGCGCGGGCCTATGTGAACAGCGCGCGTGGCGTGACGTTCGAGGGCGACGTCCTGGTCGTGTCGTCGATCTACGACTGGTATGCGCCGGATTTTGGCGGCACGGACACCCGCGTCATCGCCCATCTGGCGCGTTATGCGAACGAACCGCTCAAGACACGGCTCCAGACCGCGACCCGGATCGGGCGCCACACCTATGACTGGTCGTTGAACGCGGTCCCCAGAGGCTAGCCCATGGACAAGATCAAACGCTTCCTGCCGCTCGTCGTTCTGATCGTCGCGGTGATAGCCATCTTCGCCAGCGGAGTGGGTCGCTATTTGAACCTGGAGGCGCTGCAGACGCACGAGACGGCGTTGCGCGGCTTCGTGGACGACAATCTGATCCTGGCGCTTCTGGCCTTTGTGGGCGTGTACGCCCTGGCCACGGCCGTCAGCTTTCCGGGGGCGGTGGTGCTGACCCTGGCCGGCGGCTATCTGTTCGGGACCTGGATCGGAGGGAGCGCGACGGTGGTGGGGGCCACGATCGGCTCTATCCTGGTCTTCTATGTGGTCCAGACCTCGCTTGGCGAGGCGTTGCGGGCCAAGGCCGAAGCCGATGGCGGCACGTTGAAGAAGGTCATCGACGGGGTAAGGGACGGGGCCTTCGGCTACATTCTGACGCTGCGTCTGATCCCGGTCGCGCCGTTCTGGCTGGTCAATGTCGCGGCGGCGCTCGCGAACGCCCCTCTCAAGGCCTATGCGTTGGCGACCCTGTTCGGAATCATGCCGGCGACCTTCATCTACAGCGGCATCGGCGCGGGCATCGGGGCCGTGATCGCGCGCGGGGAAACGCCGGATCTGGGCGTGATCTTCGAGCCAAAGGTGCTTCTGCCGCTTGTGGCGCTGGGCCTGCTGTCGCTGGGCACCACTCTGTACCAACGCCGCAAGGGAAAGACGCTGTGAGCGAGACGCTGAAGGTCGATCTGGTCGTCATCGGCGCCGGCTCCGGCGGGCTGTCGGTCGCGGCGGGGGCGGCGCAACTGGGTCTGTCGGTTGTGCTGTTCGAAAAAGGCGAGATGGGCGGAGACTGCCTGAACTACGGCTGCGTCCCGTCCAAGGCTCTGATCGCCGCCGCCGACAAGGCGCACCAGGCACGCGCCGCCGGCCTGGGGGTCGGAGCGACGGAGCCCGCCATCGATTTCGCCGCCGTCATGGCCCACGTCCATCAAACCATCTCAACCATCGCTCCGGTCGACAGCCAGGAACGCTTCGAAGGGTTGGGCGTCCATGTCGTCCGCGCCGCAGCCAGATTTGTCGATGACCGAACCGTGGCCGGAGGCGACGTGAAGGTGCAGGCGCGCAAGATCGTCATCGCCACCGGCTCTCGCGCCGCTGTTCCGCCGGTCCCGGGGCTGGACGCCATCCCCTATCTGACGAATGAGACGCTGTTCGGACTGACGGAGCTGCCGTCGCGGCTGATCGTGCTCGGCGGCGGGCCGATCGGGGTCGAACTGGGTCAGGCCTTCCGGCGCCTGGGTTCGGACGTGGTGATCGTCGAGGCCGCTGAAATCCTGGGTCGCGAGGATCCGGAGGCTGCGCGGGTCGTGCTGGATCAGCTGCGTGCGGATGACGTCGAACTGCTGGCCCGAACCAAGGCGGTCCGGGTTGAGGGCGTCGAGGGCGCCCTGGTTGTGACCGTCGATGGCGCTGATGGCGAGCGCCGGATCGAGGGGTCTCATCTGCTGGTTGCGGTCGGCCGGACCCCCTCGATGAGCGGCCTCGACCTCGACAAGGCGGGCATCGCCCACGACGCGAAGGGGATCAAGACCGACAAGTCGCTGCGGACCAGCAACAAACGGGTCTATGCGGTGGGCGACATCGCGGGCCGTGGCCAGTTCACCCACCTGGCCGGGGCCCACGCTTCGCTGGTGGTGCGGCGGGCGATTTTCGCCATGCCGGTCAACGCCGACAGCCTGGCGGCGCCGCGCGTGACCTATTGCGATCCGGAACTGGCCGCCATCGGCCTGTCCGAGGCCGAGGCCCGCAAGGCTCATGGCGACCAGGTGCGCATCGAGACCTTTCATTTCGCAGACAATGACCGCGCCCAGGCGGAAGGCGACGTCCGCGGGCTGGGCAAGCTGATCACGACGAAGAAGGGCAAGGTTCTGGGCGTCACCCTGGTCGGACGAAGCGCGGGTGACCACATCCACGTCTGGGCTCTGGCCATGTCGGCCAAGCTGAAGCTGAGCGCCCTGACCGGGATGATCGCGCCCTATCCGACGCGCGGTGAAATCGGCAAGAGGCTGGCGGGGATGTGGTACACGCCGGCGCTGTTCAGCGACCGCACGCGCAAGCTGGTGTCTCTCCTGAAACACGTGGCCTGACGATCAGGCGCGCGATCGCGCCACGAAGCCGAGATCCAGACGCCGCTTCAGCGCCAGTGACGCGCGACCCTGCCACCACAGACCGCCGCGCATCGCCAGGCCCGACCCGTCGCCCAAATCCATGATCGAAAGCCAGCGGTCCTGAGGTCGGTACTGCCGGGCAGGCGCGCCGGTTTCCAGAGCGCGCAGATTGGCGACCAGGATGTCGACGGCCCTGACGCCGAACACGCCGGCGAACGGTCGCGGCCACCCCTGGATCGTCGCGCAGTCGCCGACCGCGAAGACCCGGTCATCCTCTAGGCTCGCCAGCGTCGGCGCCACTTTGATCCGCCCGACATCGTCCAGCGCCAGACCCATGGTCCGCGTCAGAGGCGGGGCCCGCAGCCCTGTGGCGAGGACCAGATGGTCGCAGGCGAGTTGCCCGCCGTCGGACAGGCGGACGCAGTCCTCGTCCAGCGCGGCGATTTCGCCCGCAACCCGTTTCACGCCTCGCCTTTCGAGGTTGGCGATCAGGCCGCACCCCGCACGACCCGGCGCCCAGCGCGCCTGGGGGTCGGGCCCCGCCAGGACCAGCTTGACGGTTCGGCCGTGGCGCTCGTGCAGGCCCGTCAAGGCGGCGGCGATCTCGAAGCCCGTCGGCCCTTCTCCAGCGACGACGATGGCGGGTGTCGGCGCACCGGCGTCGAATCTAGCCTCGAGCGTCAACCTCAGGGCCGTCAGGGAAGCGAGCGGCTTGACCGGCCACACGTTCGCACGGCCGGTCAGCGCCTCATGATCGCCCACGCGGCTGCCGATGTTGAAAGACACCGCGTCATAAGCCTGGATCGACCCGTCGCTTAGGGTCAGGCGCCGGGCGGCGCGATCTACGGCGACGACCTCGGATTCGAGGTGTGGGACGTCATGCTTTCGCGCCAGGGCCACGACATCGATCCTCGCGCTGTGGGCGGCAGGGCACCGGAGAGAACGCCGGTGATCAGACCGGAGTAGTCGAAGGTCGGCGGAGCGATCAGGATCGGTTCGACACCGGCGGCGCGTAGCCGGCTCGCCTGCGCCAGCACGGCAAGATGCGCATGTCCCGCCCCGACGAGCGCCACCATGACCGTCATGGGTTCGGCCCCGCGCTCAAGCCGCCGCGGTTCGAGAGGCGCTATAGGCGGTCCGCCACATCGGCCAGATACCTTTCGATCCGCGCAGCATTGGCGCCCAGGTCGCTGAGCCCGACGCGCGAGGTCGATCGCACATCGATGACGGACCCGGCGCCTTCGGCTCGGACGCGGACCGCCACATCGTCATGAAAGCCGAACCAGAAGGTCGTCGCCGTGGCGTTCAGAACGCCAGCGCTGGCGTCCTGGCTGACGATGGTCCAGCCCTGATCTCGCGCCGCGGCCAAGGCGGCGTCATAAGCTGCGGCGGGGTCCGCCGCTGTGGTCAGGGGCCTGACGGCGGGATAGGCGTCGGCCGCGATCTCGCCCAGCGAACGGTCGGCCATGTCGGCGAAACGCGGGCCTTGGTATTTCTCGAGGCTGGAGACCGGCGCGGTCAGGCTGACGATCGGATTGACGTCGGGCGTCAGGGCCCTTTGGGCCAGCGTTTCCGCTGAGAACAGCGGCGGATCGGCGGGCCGGGTTGAAACATCGTGGATCGGGGGGATGTCCTGGGACTGGCCACGCACCCAGGCCAGATAGCCCAGTGCGCTGGCGGCGATAAGGCCAGCGATCAGGGCGGACCGCCAGCCCGTCCGGGGGGCTTTCAGCAGCACGGCGAGCAGGATCAGCGAGGCCAGGATCAGAACGCCGATGATCAGTCTCGGTCCCCATCCGACGATCAGCGTGCCCAGGCCGAACCGCCAGTCGAACACGTCAAACCGAGAGCCCAAGGCCGCGACGGCG
This sequence comes from Brevundimonas sp., assembly GCF_046295775.1. Lineage (GTDB taxonomy): Bacteria > Pseudomonadota > Alphaproteobacteria > Caulobacterales > Caulobacteraceae > Brevundimonas. Next base: position 23,671 of record NZ_JBKBML010000001.1, read on the forward strand.
AAATAGACCGGCAGCAACAGCGCCAGGATCAAAACCAGTCGGGCGAGTGTCGAACGCATGATGGGAGATCTCCGCAGGCCTCGTTTCGCATTCCTTCCACGCCTTCGCCCGCAGCGCCAGACAGGGCCAGGTGATGAAACCGCGCGGGCGCTGGGGTCGTACTTGAAGGCTGACGACTTGCCTTGGCCGTACGCCCCCTTCAGATGTCGAGACAATGACCCTGGCCGCCACATCCCCCTTTGTCACCGAGCGCCCCCGCACCTTGTCGCCTCGCAAGTTCGTCGATCCGCTGCGCACGCTGGACGGATCGCCGCGCGCTAGCGTCGCCCTGGAGCGGATGGCGACGCTTTGGTTCAACACTGGAACGCTGTGCAATATCGCCTGCGCGAACTGCTACATCGACAGTTCGCCCACCAACGACGCCTTGGCCTATCTGAAGCGCGCCGACGCTCGTGCGTTTCTGGACGAGATCGATGCGCAGGGCAGAGGGCCCGTCGAAATCGGCTTCACCGGGGGGGAGCCGTTCATGAACCCCGACATCCTGGCCATGATCGAGGATGCGTTGGCGGCAGGGCATCGGGTGCTGGTTCTGACCAATGCGATGCGCCCCATGATGCGCTGGGGCGATCGTCTGGCGCGGTTGGGTGTCGCCGGCGGGGACCGGCTGACCTTGCGTGTCAGTCTGGACCACTACAGCCAGGCCATTCACGACGCGGAGCGGGGCGAAGGGGCATGGGGCAAGGCGTGGCTGGGGCTGCGCTGGCTGCGCGACCATGGCTTTCGGGTCGCCATCGCCGGCCGTCGCTTGGCGCAAGAAGATGAGGCGGCGGCCCGCCGCGCCTTCGCCGCGGTGTTCACGGCCGAGCGCCTGGAAGTCGACGCCGGCGATCCGGGCGCGCTCGTCCTGTTTCCAGAGATGGAGCCGGCCGCCGACGTGCCCGAGATCACCGAGGCTTGCTGGGGCATCCTGCACAAGTCGCCCAGCGAGATGATGTGCGCGAGCAGCCGCATGGTGGTTCGGCGGCGGGGCGCCGCCGGGCCGGTCGTGGTGGCCTGCACGCTGACGCCTTACGACCCCGGGTTCGAAATGGGCCGCACACTGGCTGAAGCGTCGAGTCCGGTGTCGTTGAACCATCCCTTCTGCGCGCAGTTCTGCGTGCTCGGCGGGGCCAGCTGCAGCGCGTGAACAGGTTCGAGCGCCTGGATGTCGTCATTCCGACCCTGAACGCCGGGGCCACGCTGGCGCAGACGCTCGCAAGCCTTCCGTCCGGCGCGGCGGTGACGATCACCGACGGCGGCTCAGGCGACGACACCCTGTCCATCGCCCAGGGAGCCGGACGACGGATTGTCCAGGGGCCGGCGGGGCGCGGTCGCCAGTTGGCGGCGGGCGCCGCGGCGTCTGAGCGCCAATGGCTGCTCTTTCTGCACGCCGACACGACTGTTGAGACCGGTGGCTGGGGGACGATCGCCGCCCACATGGCGCGTCCGGAAGGCGAGGGCGTGGCCGCCTCGCTGCGCCTGGCGATCGACGACCCTTCCTGGCCGGCCCGGATCATCGAGCGCGGCGTGGCCCTGCGCGTCCGATGGCTCGGCCTGCCCTACGGAGACCAAGGTCTTTTGATCCATCGCGATCTGTACCGCGCCGTCGGCGGTTATCGCGATCTGCCCTTGATGGAGGATGTGGACATCCTGCGCCGCATCGGCCGCAGGCGGCATGTCGCTCTGGACGCCGAGGCGCATACGTCGGCCGTGCGCTGGCGCAGGCGCGGGTGGCTGGGTCAGACCCTGCTGAACCTCACCTGTCTCTCTCTGTATGGTCTCGGTGTGCCCGCCGAGCGGATCGCGAGACTCTATGGGCGCTAGACAACGCCACCTGGTGATCTTCGCCCGGCAGCCCCGGCTGGGAGTGGGAAAGCGCCGCCTGGCCGCCGACGTCGGTGATGTCGAAGCCGTGCGGTTCGCGCGCCACGCCCTGGACCGGCTGATCCGCGTTCTGGGCCGCGATCCGCGCTGGCGGCTTTGGATGGCCGTGTCCCCTGATCGTCCGCTGGACTGGGTGCGAACCGGCACGCCTCTCCCGCAGGGACAGGGGGACTTGGGCGCGCGGCTGGCCCGAGTCATCCAAGCCCTGCCGCCTGGACCGGTGGTGATCCTGGGCAGCGATACGCCGACCGTGGCGCGCGGAGATGTGGCGGACGCCTTCGCGGCGCTAAGGGCGAGCCGCGCGGTGTTCGGGCCGGCGCGGGACGGGGGCTATTGGTTGATCGGCCTTCGTCGCGCGCCGGGAGAAACGCTGCCGTTCTCGAACGTGCGCTGGTCCACCCACGACACCCTGTCCGACACCCTGGCCAACCTGGAGGGCGAGCGTGTGAGCCTGCTGCGCGAGCAGGAGGACGTGGACGACGGCCCCGCGCTGCGGCGCTACCGCGCCCGCCGCCTCTAGCCGAACTTTCGGGGGCAGATGGCTGACAGCCGGGCCTTCAGCGCGGGGTCCCATCGTTCGGGCGGCGTGACCACCGCCATGTCCAGGGTGGTGTCGAGCGGCGATGGCGCCCGATCCGCTGGCAGAGCCTTGACCAGGGTTGCGACGAGGCTCTTGGCCGCTTCGGCGTTGGATCTGAGAATGGCCAGCACATCCGTCACCTGAACGTCGGCGCTCTCCGCACGCCAGCAATCGTAGTCCGTGACCATGCCCACGCAGGCGTAGGGCAGCTCGGCTTCGCGAGCGAGGCGCGCCTCGGGCATCCCCGTCATGCCGATCACGTCGCAATCCCAGGATCGATACAGATGGCTTTCGGCCCGGGTTGAGAACTGGGGGCCCTCAATGGCGACATAGACGCCGCCCCCCACAATCGAGATCCCCTCGCTTCGGCCCGCCTCGAGCGCGAGGTCTGACAGGCGGGCGCAGACCGGGTCGGCCATCGAAACGTGGGCGACGATCCCCGACGAGAAGAACGACGAGGGCCGCCCGACCGTGCGGTCGATATACTGGTCGACGACCACGAAGGAGCCCGGTGCTCGCTCTTCCTTGAGCGATCCGACGGCGGAAACCGAAAGCAGGTCGGTGCAGCCGATCTTTTTCAGTGCGGACACGTTGGCCCGAGCGTTGAGATCGCCCGGTGGTATGCTGTGTCCGCGGCCGTGCCGCGGCAGGAAAGCGATCCTGACGCCATGCAGGCGACCGGTCAGTATTTCGTCGGACGGCGATCCCCACGGGGTGTCGACGCTCTGCCAGGCCGCGTCTTCCAGTCCCTCAATGCCGCTCAGTCCAGAGCCGCCGATCACGCCCAAATACCACTCACTCAAGACCGCGCTCCTACAGTTGATCTGTCTCCGTTTAACCCGCGACGGATTGTGGTCGCTAGTCGGGCTGGTCCCTACGGCTTCCTCCGATGCGCCCGAAGATCATCCGCTCAATTCCAGGGCGTGAAACCCGCAGTGAACGCCGGCGGCTACGACCCGAAGCTGGCAGACGGCGGCCAGGAAGGCCTGCTTGGGATCGCTCTGTGGAGTCCAGACGCCGTGGTGATCGACTTTGGCCTCAAGATCGAGGCCTTCCACCGCAGCGCGAACGACTATGTGGAATAGCCGTTCGGCGTCGGCGAATTCCTGGCCCCGCATCCGCGCCGGCTTGCGCCAGACGTCCGATCCCACGGTGCATCGGGGGCCGATCGTCGCCGGGGATATAGTCATTGATCTCGACAGTCGGCTGGTGACGCGTCACGGCCAGCCCGTGCGCCGGACGCCCAAGGAATACGATCTGCTCGGACGTTCGCGCGGCATGCCGGCAAGTTGGTCGGTCACGCGAACCTGCTCAGCGCCGTCTGGGCGCAGCGTATGCCGCTGAAACCCAGTATCTTCGGGTCGTCATAGGCCAGCTCCGGCACAAACTGGAAGCCGACCCCGCGCAGCCGTCACTGATCCTGACTGAACCCGGCGTGGGTTACCGACTCCAAGCTTGACTGGGCATTGAACGGCCGCTTCTGGCGGAGGGACCAATGTCTGGTCTTAGCGCACCCCGGCAGTTCCGCTCAGTAGGCTGAAGCTCCCTCGGTCCACGCACAGCGACGTCGCCGTCTTAGGCCGGGCTTAAGCGAAAGAGCGCATGATCGGCTAGTGAAACTGTCCAAGACCTCTTCCAATCCGACTTGGGCCGCGTTCCGCGCGTCGATGGGGTCGATGCCGCGGAGTTTCAGCTTGCGCGCCTCAAGTGCGAGCTCCCGCGCTTCAGAGAGGCTTACGGTATGCAGGGGGCCAAGCCCCATTTCTCGCTCCCGGCCCTCCATCGCGTACCGGAAGATCCACGATTTTGACCCGCTTCGGCTGACCTGCAGATAAAGGCCGCCCCCATCTGCATACATTCCCGGCATCTTCTGGCGGCTGACGGCGAGCGCGCCTAGGCGATTATGAAGTCGCAAACTGACCCCCGAGTCTACCCACGTTTATAGATTGGACTATGTCGAGCGCTAAAAGCCGTGTCCAGATGGAAGCGGACAAAAAGGCCAGCAAGTACGATAGTTTGCCGGATGTTTGCGGACACGTATGGATGTGCTGAAAGTGCGCCGTGGCGGACAGAGAGGGATTCGAACCCTCGGTAGGCTTTCACCTACACACGCTTTCCAAGCGTGCGCGATCGACCACTCCGCCACCTGTCCGTTTTCCACGCCCGGCGTGAACTCCGCCGGGTGGTCGCCCGGGGAGGCGAGGCAGATAGAACAGGTCGGGCGGCTGGGCAAGCCGGGTTGGACGCCCCATATGGCGTTCGAGACTTTTTCGGAGCCTGACCATGCTGTTCTCGAAGCCCGCCGAACTGCCCACCGCCGACACCGCCCTGCCGGGGCGCGACCAGCCGCTGAAGACCGACGAGGTGCATTACGTCACCGGCCGGCCGCTGAAGGGTCCGCATCCCGACGGGTTCGAGACCGCCATCTTCGGCATGGGCTGTTTCTGGGGCGTGGAGCGGGTGTTCTGGAACCTGCCGGGCGTCTGGGTCACCTCGGTCGGCTATTCGGGTGGGATCACGCCCAACGCCACCTATGAAGAGGTGTGCTCGGGCCGCACCGGCCACAATGAGGTGGTGCAGGTCGTCTTCAATCCGGCCGAAACGAGCTACGACCAGCTGCTGAAGGCGTTCTGGGAAAACCATGACCCGACCCAGGGCATGCGCCAGGGCAATGACGTGGGCACCCAGTACCGATCGGCCATCTATACGCTGAGCGACACGCAGCAGCAGGCGGCCGAGGCGTCTCGCGACGCCTATCAGTCGGCGCTGGACGCGGCCGGGCGCGGCCGGATCACGACCGAGATCGTGCCCGCCGGGCCCTATTATTTCGCCGAGGACTATCATCAGGGCTATCTGGCCAAGAACCCCGGCGGCTACTGCGGCATCGGCGGGACCGGGGTGACCTGCCCGATCGGCGTGGGCGTGGAGGCCTAGGCGGCCGGACGCGCACGCTCAGCCGCGATCCAGCCGTCCATGTAGTCGTCCAGCAGGGCAAGCGGCAGCGGGCCGGGCACCAGAAGGGCGTCATGGAAGCGGCGCACGTCGAAGCGGTCGCCCAACGCTGCCTCGGCGCGGGCGCGGATCTCGCGCAGGCGGATCTCGCCGATCTTGTAGGCCGTGGCCTGGCCGGGCCAGCCGACATAGCGCTGAAGCTCGGTCTCGATGTTGTGCGGGGCGAGCGCGGAGTTGTCGCGGAAGCAGGCGCGCGCCTGTTCGACCGACCAGCCCATCCAGTGCATGCCCGTGTCGGCCACCAGGCGGCAAGCGCGCCACATCTCATAGCTGAGGCGGCCGAACCGCTCGTAGGGCGTGCGATAGAAGTTCATCTCTTCGCCCAGGAACTCGGCGTAGAGGCCCCAGCCCTCGGTGAAGGCGGTGACGCCCGCACGCTGGCGGAACCACGGCTGGGCGGCGGCTTCCTGCTGGAGGGCGATCTGGAGATGGTGGCCGGGCACGGCCTCGTGCAGCGTCAGGGCCGGCAGTTCGTAGAGCGGGCGCTGGTCAAGACGCGAGGTGTTGACCAGATAACCGCCGGCCACCCCGTTCGCCATTGAGCCCGAGCTATAGCGGCCGGTGGTGTAGTTGGCTTCGATCTCGGCCGGCACGGGGCGCACGCCATAGGGCAAGCGGGGCAGGGTTCCAAACAGGCCGGGCAGGGCGTCGTCGGCGCGCTTGGACATCTCGGACGCCTTTTCCAGCAGCTCTTCGCGGCTGACGGCGTAGAATTTCGGATCGGTGCGCAGATACTCGAGGAAGCCCGCGAAATCGCCGGTCCAGCCCGAGGCTGCCATCTCGGTATCCATGCGGGCGCGGATGCGGGCGACCTCTTCCAGACCGATGCGGTGAACGTCGTCGGGCGTCAGGTCCGTGGTGGTGTAGCGCTTGACCTCATAGGCGTAGATTTCGCGCCCACCCGGGCGGTTGACCAGGCCAGGGGTGTCGGGCGCGGCGGGCCGGGCTTCGTCGGTCAGGAAGCTCAGCCAGGCTTGACGGCGCGGCGTTACGTGTCGGGCCACAGCCGCGGCGGCGCGCTCGCGCAGGGCCTGGCGCTGAGCTTCAGGCAGATTGGCGGCGTCGAAGGGCTTTAGCAGGGGATCGGTCTGCGGCGTCAGGGCTGTGTCAGCCCGAGCCTGGACGATGGCGCTCTCGACGACGGAGCGGGGCTGGGCCAGACCGGTGGTCAGGCCGCGACGGGCGTTCTCAAGGGCATTGTCATAGACGCCGCCAAGCGCGGTCAGCCGCGCGATCCAGGCCTCAGCATCGGCCTGAGACCGAATGCGCGCGCCTGAGCCCAGATAGACGGCCCATGTGCCTGGCCCGCCCTCGGAGTTGAAGGCCAGGCGGCTGGTGTCCAGGTCGATCCCCTCAAGCCGCCGGGAGACCAGGGTGATGATGAAGTCGCGGTCGATGCGGTCCGACTGAGACAGGGCGCCGGCCGATATGGCCTCGGCCCGAGCCAGGAAGTCTTGCAGGGGCGCGCGCTGCGCCATTTCGAAGGCGCGCGACGTGTCGGGCAGGCGCGACAGGGCGGCGCGGTCGCCGTCGTTGCCCGCCGCTACGGGGTCGTTTGCGCGCAGATAGGCGTCGTAGTCGGCGATCAGGGCGGCGAGCCGTGCATCCCTGGCCGGCGCTGGCGCGGCGGCGGCGGGCGGCGTGGTCTGAGCCGTGGCCAGGCTCGGCGTGGCCATAATCAATCCGGCGGCGACCATGACAGCGCGCATGCGACTTCCCCTCTGTGCGTCGATAGCCGGAAGGGGAGCGGACGCGAGCGCCAGCGTCAAGCCAAGGGCGCGGATCAGCCGCAGGTGGCGAAGAAGCGGTCGATGTCGGGGGTGGTCGCCGGATGAGCTGTATAGACTTCGCGGGTCTGACCCCGCCAGCGCGCGATCCAGCCGAGGGTACGAAACCGCTGAAGCACCGGTTCCTTCGCCCCGGTCTCGGTGGTCAGGAAGACGCCGTCGCGCACGCCCAGAGGCTCGGCCTCGGCGCGGTACCGTTCGGTGTCACCGCCGGATTCAAGATGAAGTTCGCGCTCGCCCGCTATTCCCGGCGCCATGATGGCGACCCGGCTCGCCCCGGCGGCGCACTCGAAGGCGAGTTCAAGATCGTCGGAAGCTTCGGATCCAAAGGCCAGCTTAGCTTCGCCGCCGTCCTGCGTCAGGCGCCAATCCAGCCCGGAGACGGGCGCTGGAGCCCCCGAGGACGGGCTGTCCGTCGTGACCGGGGCTGTGGCGCACGCGCCGAGCGTCAGAACGCCCAGGGCGGCTACGGTGTAAGCGATGCGCCTCATCCGCTGCACAACTCGGCGAAGCGGCGCAGTCGGGGCAGGGCGGCGCGGCCGATCTCTACGACCTCTTCCCGGTCGGCAAATTCCAGCTCGAGCCGGCCGCTGGCGGCGAACGTGGCGAAGACAGGGTGGTCGGTGCGGAGAGCCGTCTGCAAACGGCCGCGCGTGCTGGTCACCTCGACCGCGGCGGTGGCCTGGCCAGATCGGGCTGTGGCGAAACCGGCGGCCGCTGCGGCCTCATAGAAGGATACGCGCGTTACGCCCGATCCCGGCTCGCATTCGAGCGTGGCCCGAAGGCGCGGCGTGTCGGGTATCTCATTGGCCAGCACCAGGGGGCCTTCGCCCTCATAGAGAGTCCAGGTCCAGGCGGAAGGGTTTACGGTCTGGGCCGCGGCCTGACCGCCCAGCACCGTAACCGCAGCCGCCAAGGCTCCGAGCAGATGGATCATGGCTTCAGCCCCCGCTGACGACCGAGACGGTCATTGTGGCTCAGGCGCGGCTGGAACCGCAATAGGCCAGGAAGGTCGCGGCCATGTGACGCTCGTCGTCGCTGGCGGTCAGGCGCGCTTCGCCGGCCTCGCCTCGCACCGGCAGGGCCCGGCCCTCAACCAGGCCGCGCAGGGCGGCGTCGTTCAGCGGCAATGTGCTTTCCTCGAAGTCGCCGGCGGACAGGGGGTCGAGGTTCTGAGTACCCATGGAGGCGCGGACCAGATGCGGCGTGTCGGGCTTCATGTCGCCGTAGATCACGACCTCCGCGTCGCCGGGCGAACAGGTCATCATCAGAGCGAGCTGATCAGAGTTGGGCATGCCGTAGGCCAGCTTGGCCATGTCGTCTTCGTGGCTCAGATGCCAGCCGGCGCCGTCCGCGCCCTGGTCGTCGGTCGCGTTGGTGTGCACCGCGAAGGCGGTGACGGCGAGGGCGGCTAGAGCGGGGACCACAACCTTGATCATGATCGCTGAACGCGGGTTGGGCGTTAAGAGTTCACGGCTCAGCTTGGAGAGAATTGGATTCTTTCGCACAGACGGCTATCAGGCGGCCCTTCCTGTTCGCGAGCGCCTTCATGTCCGACGCCCAGCCCGACCAACTGCCCGACCGTCTGTCCGTCGATCCCGACAGCCCTTTCCACGACGCCGATCTGCTGGCGCGCGGCATCGGCGTCCGCTTCAAGGGCGAAGAGAAGACCAACGTCGAGGAATACTGCGTTTCAGAAGGCTGGGTCCGGCTGGCCCTGGGTAATCGCGTCGACCGTCGCGGCAAGCCCCTGACGGTGAAGCTACAGGGCGCGGTCGAGCCCTATCTGCAGAACGACTGACGCTTTCGACAGCGGCGACTCAGGTCTAGGGTCCGGCGTCTCTTTTCGCCGGAGCCGCTCGTGAACCGTCTGTCTCGCCTCGTCGTCCTGGCCGCATCGGCCTCCATGCTCGCCGCGCCTGCACTGGCTCAGGACGCGCAGGCGATCCGAACAGCTGAGCAGCTTCGCGACCGCGCCATGGCGGGGTCGGGCGCCTATTCTATCGTCGAGGCCATCACGACGCGCTTCGGCCCGCGCCCGGCGGGCACGGCGTCCGAGCGCGCGGCGGCCGAATGGGGCGTCGGCTATCTGCGCGCCGAAGGGTTCGACAACGTCCGCCTGCAGGACTTCCCCCTCAGCGCCTGGTCGCGGGGTCAGGAGTCGGTGGAGATCGTCGGCCGCCACGCTCAGCCCCTGGCCGCCGTCGGCTTGGGCGGCGGAGAGGCCACTCCGCCTGAGGGCATTGAAGCCGAGGCTGTGGTTTTCGAGACCTGGCAGGGCCTGCTGGATGCGCCGGCCAGTTCGCTGACGGGCAAGATCGCAGTCGTTCTTCAGGACACAATCCGCGCCCAGGACGGACGCGGCTACGGCTCGTCCTCAGTCATGCGCTTCCAGGGGCCGACCGAGGCGGCGGCCCGCGGCGCGGTCGGTTATGTGCTGCGCTCGCTGGGCACCCACGATCACCGCTTCCCGCACACCGGCGCGACGCGGGTGGGCGAGGGGACCGTCCCGGCCTTCGCCATCAGCCCGCCCGACGCCGACCAGATCCGCCGCCTGGTGGCGCTGAACGAGGGCCCGATCCGGCTGCGCCTGAAGTCCACCGCCGCCTTCCAGGCGCCCGGCCGGTCACAGAACGTCATCGCCGAGGTGCGCGGCCGCGAACGTCCCGACGAGATCATCACCATCGGCGGTCACCTGGACAGCTGGGACCAGGGCACGGGCGCCATCGACGACGCGGCCGGCATCGCCATCACCACCGCCGCGCTGAAGCTGATCGCCGACCTGCCCCAGGCCCCGCGCCGCACCATTCGCGTCGTCTGGTGGGGCGCCGAGGAGGTCAGCCAGCCCGCGCCCGCGCAGGGCCTGGCCGGCGCCCGAGCCTACGCCGACTCTATCGCGAACGAGGTCGCCAACCACGTCGCCATTTCCGAAAGCGATTTCGGCGCCGGCCGCATCTACGGTCTCAGCCTGCCGAGCGGCCAGGCCGACAGCGACTTTCAGAAGGCCGCCATGCGCGTGCTGACCCCCATCGGCGTGCTGTGGAATCCGGCGCCCGCGCGCGGCGGCGGCCCCGACACCGGCCCCAGCGTCGCGCTGGGCGTGCCCGCCTTCCAGCTGGCGCAGGACGGCACTGACTATTTCGACGTGCACCACACCGCCGATGACGTCATCGACCGCATCGACCCCAAGGCGATGGATCAGAACGTCGCCGCCTGGGCCGCCCTGCTGTGGCTGATCGCCGACAGCGACGTTGACTTCCGCGCCGCGGCGCCGACGCCCTGAGGCTTGGCGCTTACCCGCACGGCCGATATATGAGGCTTCAGTGCGGGCGTGGCGAAACTGGTAGACGCAACGGACTTAAAATCCGTCGGGCCTAGCCCTTGCCGGTTCGACCCCGGCCGCCCGCACCATCAATCCTCGGCCTGATTGTCTGATCGGTCATGAGGCGATCAGCCTGTGGGCGCGGCCAGTTCAAACGACAGGCTGTAGCGCACGCCGGTCGGCACGTAGTCGATGCTCAGTTCACCGCCCAGGGTTCGCTCTATGCTGGAACGGATCAACTGAGAGCCGAAGCCCTGCCGGCTGGGGGGTGAAACCTTGGGGCCGCCGCGCTCGGCCCAGCGCATCACGATGCGCCCATCCATTGTCTGCCAGTCTACCTCGACGCATCCGTCGGGCGTGCTGAGCGCGCCATGCTTGGCGGCGTTGGTCGTCAGTTCGTGGAACACCAGACCTAGCGACAGGCCCTGCTCGGCGTTCACCCAGACTTCCGGCCCTTTGAGCATGGCCTGCTCCTTGGCGTAGGGCGCCAGCTCCGAGGCCAGCAGGGCCCCGATCTCGGCACGGGTCCACGACTGGGCGGTCAGCAGATTCTGCGTATTGGACAGGGCCTGGAGCCGCGCTTCGAACGCGGACAGGAAGCTGGACAGGTCGGGCGACCGACGGGCCGTCAGCCGAGCGATGGACTGGATCGAAGCGAGGGTGTTCTTCACCCGGTGATTGAGCTCGTTGATCAGGACGCGCTGGCGCTGTTCGCTGGCGGCGACCGCCTCGAACGCTGCGCGTTGATCGGTCAGGTCGGTGATGATGCCGCTGATCTTTAGTGTGCGCCGAGAGCGGCCACGGTGCACGCGGCCGCGCAGTCCGACCCAGCGTTCGTCGAGCAGTTGATATTCGGCCGAATAGTCTCCGCCCTCTTCGAGAAGGCGCGCGACAAGCGCCGCCCGTTCTCGACGCGACCCGTTTGACATCCTGTCAGCCCATTCCTGGTCGCTGAGCAGCGTTCCAAGCGGCAGGCCCATCAGCGTACGCGCACGCGCGGAGGCCTGGACGGCGCCGGTGGACGGATGCATCTCCCAATGACCCACGCCGCCCGCGTCGAGCACCTCCAGCAACCTCTGGCGCTGGTCGTGCAGCGACGCCGCCAAGGCTCCGAGCAGGGCGACGGCTGTGACAGCCGCCAGGCTTACAGCGAGAAACGCGGCGGATCCGCCACCCGTCGCGCCGGACGGGTCGGCGGAAGCCGCCGTCACGCCGATCATGGCGGTATAGTGCATGCCGGCGATGGCCAGACCCATGAGCCCGGCCGCCGCCATCCGCCATGCTGACGAGGTTTGACGCGGCGCCGCCCAAAGCGCCGCAGTCGAGGCGCTCACGGCGACCGCGAAGGCCAGCATCATCCACACCGGATCGTGTCTCAGTTGGACCATCCGGATCGCGGCCATGCCGACATAGTGCATGGTCCAGATCGACAGGCCCATGGCTGCGCCGGCCGTCACAAGCCGCAGCGCGCCTTGCCCGCTAGAGACGGCGAAAAAGGCTCCGGCCGTGCCGACGATCGCCACGACCAGGGAGAAGGCTGTCAGTCCGGGATCGTAGTCGAGGGGCACGCCGACATCGAAGCCCAGCATGGCGATGAAGTGCATCGACCAGATGCTCAGACCCATGGCCGTCGACGCGACGCCGACCCAGACCATGCGTCGTTCGCGCGTGTCGGTTCGGGTGCGCTGAAATAGTTCGAGCGCCGTCCAGGCTCCCCCGATCGCGACCGCAAGGGAGAGGACGACGAACAGCACCGGATGGTGATGATGCAAATGGACCTCGCGGTGCGGGCGAATGGCCCAGCGTCAGGGTGAAGCTTGGGCGCAGCGATTGCAACGCGCCAGGTCGGCCGGTCCGGCGCTGACCCCAAAAATCCGCTCTGCGACAGCCTTGACCCTCCAGGTCCGGGACGCCAAGGCCGTGGCCTCGCCGCACTGGATCGCCGCATGCCTCAGCATAACGACACCGTTCACGTACGTTTCTCGATGCGGGGAGCGGGTGGGCCGTTCTGGCAAACCAACGCCGTCATATCGTCCGCAGCCGGCGGTCTGGTCGTGCTGGACGGCTTCGACCGGCAGGTGACGGCGGCGGTCAGCGAACTGAAACCCTCCGGCGCGAACCGGTGGACGCTGGACTGGGAAATCCGGACCCGGCCTTAGATCAAATGGCGTGTCACGAACGGGGTCGATCCAGCCGCCACCAAGGTCGCCAGGGTTCGAGGTGGTGCTCGTGATGCCGGCCGAAATGGAAGCAGGTCAGCAGCGACAGCAGGGAGCCGAAGCCGTTGCTGCGAGCGTTGTGATGATCGGCGAACGGAACGTCGCTGGCCCGGTGCGGCAGCCAGGTGCCGAAGGTGAAGAGCTGCAGAGCCGAGGCCAGGGCGGGGACGGCCCAGAACAGCAGCAGGTTGGGTATGCGCGCGCCGAGCAGCAGGACAGCTGCGGCCACCAGGGCGGACAGCACCGCCATCTCGCGCCATCCGAAGTAGGTTCGAAAGAACCGCCAGAACCACTGCCAGAAGGCCTTGGGGTCGTCGGCGTGGAAATCGGGATCCTCGGCGGTGCCGGGCGCGCCGTGGTGATTGAAGTGCGCGGCCTTGAGGCGCTTGAAGTGAAAACCGGCGTATAGGCCCAGCGCCAACTGGCCCATGAACGTGTTGAGGCGCGGACGGCCCGGCGCCAGCGAGCCGTGCATGGCGTCGTGCGCCACGATGAAGAGGCCCACCGATAGCCAGGTCTGGACCCCAATCACGACGGGCACGATGAGCACGCTCCACCCGGTCCAGCGATGAAAGTAGACGCCGTAAATGTGCAGGGTCAGCCAACTGGCGATCAGTCCGCCCGCCAGCGCGAGCCCGATCAGGGTTTGGCGCGGCGCCACGAAGGCTGTGTGAGTGGCGACCATGGCCCAATCCTAGCGCATTGTCGCGGCGACGTCGTCCTGTCCTTGCTCCGGACGGCGGTGCGTGTCACCTGTCGCGCATGCAGGCCGACGCCTTCGATGATCTTGGGCCGGACCTCCTCCTTGTCGGCGGCGGCCTGGCCAATGGCCTGCTGGCGCTGCGCTTGTCGCAGGTTCGGCCGGACCTGGACGTGCGGATCGTGGAGGGCGCCGACCGCCTGGGCGGGGTGCACACCTGGTCGTTTTTCGACGCCGATCTGACCGAGGCGCAGCAGGCGTGGATCGCGCCGCTGATCGTGCATCGCTGGCTCGCCTATCACGTCCGTTTTCCCCAGTTCGAGCGCCGTCTTTCGACGGGGTATCGCAGCGTGACCGCCGAGCGGTTCGCGCAGGTCGTCCAGGCCGCGCTGCCGGAGCGGATCATGCTGAACGCGCCCGTTGTGTCGGTGTCGCCGCGCGAGGCCGTTCTGACCGACGGGCGACGGCTGAGGGCACGCGCCGTGATCGACGGGCGCGGGCCGACGGCCACGCCAGACCTAGCGCTGGGCTTTCAGAAGTTCGTCGGGCTGGAGGTGCGGCTGGCGCAGCCCCATGGTCTGACCGAGCCGATCGTCATGGACGCCTGCGTCGATCAGGCCGGCGGCTATCGCTTCCTCTACACTCTGCCGTTCGATGAGCGGACGCTGTTGATCGAGGACACGCGCTACACCGACGGCGCCGACCTGGACCGCGAGGTGTTTCGCCAAGGCGTGCTGGACTATGCGGCGCAACAGGGCTGGCTGATCGAGACGATCCTGCGCGAAGAGGACGGGGTGCTGCCGGTGGCGCTGGATGGCGACATCACCGCGCATCTGAAACGGCATGGGCCGGTCGCGCTGAGCGGGCTTCGCGCGGGACTGTTTCATCCGACCACCGGCTATTCCCTGCCGGACGCGGTGCGGCTGGCCGACCATCTGGCGAAAAGCCTGCGTGTCGACGATGTCGCAGGCGACATCCGACGCCGTGCGCGCGACGTATGGGCCGAGCGAGGCTTCTATCGTCTGTTGAATCGGATGTTGTTTCGCGCCGCGAAGCCGCAAGAGCGTTACAAGGTGCTGGAGCGGTTCTATCGTCTGCCCCAGCCGCTGATCGAGCGCTTCTATGCGGCTGGATCGACGCTGGGCGACAAGGCGCGGATTCTCAGCGGCAAGCCGCCGGTGCCGGTGGGCGCCGCGCTGACCTGCCTGATCGAAAAGGGACGTGCGTAATGCGGGCTGCGGTGATCGGATCGGGTTTCGGGGGGCTGTCGCTGGCCATCCGCCTGCAGTCGGCGGGCATTCAGACCACAGTCTTCGAGGCGCGCGATAAGGCCGGCGGCCGCGCCTACGTCTATCAGGACAAGGGCTACACGTTCGACGCCGGCCCTACGGTCATCACCGACCCTTCGGCGCTGGAAGAGCTGTTCGAGGCCAGCCGGCGCAAGCTGTCGGACTACGTCGAACTGCTGCCCGTCGCGCCCTTCTATCGGCTGTGCTGGGAAGACGGCGACGTGTTCGACTACGTCAACGACCAGGACGAGCTGGATCGCCAGATCGTGGCTCGCAATCCGGCCGACAAGGAAGGCTATCGCAAGTTCCTGGCCTATTCCGAGGACCTGCTGAAGGAAGGCTATCTGAAGCTGGGGGCCGTGCCGTTCCTGGACTTCGCCAGCATGGTCAAGGCGGCGCCTGAGCTGATGCGCCTGCAGGCCTGGCGGTCGGTCTACGACAAGGTGGCCAGCTATATTGAGGACGAGCACCTGCGCCAGGCGTTCAGCTTCCACTCGCTACTGGTCGGGGGCAATCCGTTCGCCACTTCGTCGATCTACGCCCTGATCCACGCGCTGGAGCGCCGCTGGGGCGTGTGGTTCCCGCGCGGCGGCACCGGCGCCCTGATCCAGGGCATGGTGCGACTGCTTCAGGACCTCGGCGGCGAAGTGCGTCTGAACAGCCCGGTTGAGCGCATCACCATGGCCGACGGGCGCGCGACCGGCGTGGTGGTGGACGGTCAGACCATCGACTTCGACATGGTCGCCTCCAACGCCGATGTCGTGCACACCTATCAGCGTCTGCTGGGCCAGGAGCCGCGTGGCAAGAAAGAGGGCGCGCGCCTGGCTGCCAAGCGGCACTCCATGTCGCTGTTCGTCATCTATTTCGGCCTGAAGCGCGTGCACCCCGAAGTGCGCCACCACACGGTCCTGTTCGGCCCGCGCTATCGCGAGCTGATCGCCGAAATCTTCAAGGGGCCGGACCTGCCCGACGACTTCTCGCTGTACCTGCATGCGCCCACGCGGACGGACCCGTCCCTGGCGCCCGAGGGCTGCGATGCCTTCTACGTGCTGGCGCCGGTGCCGCACCTGGCCTCGGCCGACATCGACTGGGAGGTGGAAGGGCCACGCTATCGCGACCGCATCCTGGCCTATCTGGAAGAGCACTATATTCCGGGCCTGACGGCGGATCTGGACACCTGCCGCATCTTCACGCCCGTCGATTTCCGCGACCAGTTGAACGCGCACCAGGGTTCGGCCTTCTCGCTGGAGCCGATCCTGACCCAGAGCGCCTGGTTCCGGGTCCACAATCGCGACGACCAGATCCCGAACCTGTATTTCGTGGGCGCAGGCACCCATCCGGGCGCGGGCGTGCCGGGTGTGGTCGGCTCGGCCAAGGCGACCGCCGGCCTGATGATCGAGGATGCAAGGCAGACCGCATGACCGACGTCGTCCTGGATCACAGCCGCCAGTCGATGGAGCAGGGCTCCAAGAGCTTCGCGGCCGCCGCGCGCCTGTTCCCTCCGGCGATTCGGGACGACGCCTGGATGCTGTATTCCTGGTGCCGGCATTGCGACGACGAGATCGACGGCCAAGTGCTGGGCCACGGCGCGGTCGGCATCGATCCGGTGCTGGCGGGGCAGAAGCTGGACGAACTGCGCGCCCGAACCACCGCCGCCCTGGCGGGCGAGCCGCAGACCGATCCGGTCTTCACCGCCTTCCAGCGCGTGGCCATGCGCCACGGCATCCCCGCCGACGAGGCCATGGATCTGCTGCAAGGCTTCGAGATGGACGTGCTCGGCCGGCGTTACGACACGCTGGAGGACACGCTGGACTATTCCTATCACGTCGCTGGCGTGGTCGGCGTGATGATGGCCCGGATCATGGGCGTGGACGATGCGCCGACCCTGCAACGGGCGCAGGACCTGGGTCTGGCGTTCCAGCTGACCAACATCGCCCGCGACGTGGTCGAGGATGCGCAGGGCGGCCGGGTCTATCTGCCCGGCACCTGGCTGGACGAGGCCGGCGTGCCGCGCGATCAGGTCGCCGCGCCCGAGCATCGCGCGGCCGTGGCCCGCACCGCCCAGCGCCTTGTCGAGGCGGCCGAGCCCTTCTACGCCTCGGCCCGCTGGGGCCTGCGCGATCTCAACCCGCGCTCGGCCTGGGCCATCGCCACGGCGCGGGGCGTCTATCGCGCCATTGGGCGGCATGTGTCGCGCGCGGGGCCGGCGGCCTGGGACGGGCGGACCTCGGTGGATAAGGCCGGCAAGCTGGTCCTGCTGGGACGCGGCGGGCTGATCGCCCTGTGGTGCAAGACGCTGGACGCCTGGCGCGAGCCGCCGCCGCGTCCGGCTCTGTGGACCCACGTCTGAGGTTCAGCCGCGACGGCGCTCAAGGTTTAGGGCCGCCCCCAGGCCGGCCACGCCCAGCGCCGCCAGCACGGCCCAGCCGGACAGGACGACCGGCGTAAACTCGCCGCGCCAAACCAGCGACTGATAAGCTTCGATGGCCCAGGCGTGAGGCGTGGCCCAGCCCAGGGCGCGAAAGGCCTCGGGCATCAGGAAGCGCGGCGCCATGGAGCCGCCCAGCGCCGCCAGCAGCAGGACGACGAAGGTGGTCAGCGGTTGGGCCTGCTCGCGCGATCGGCACGCCGCCGTTAGGGCCAGGGCCAGACCGGCGGCGGCGAAACCGACCAGGACGGCGGTAACGGCCGCACCAGCGATCTGCCACGCCGCCAGGGCCGGCAGGCGCGTCCAGGCGGCGGCGAAGACCGCGCCGGTCTGCATGACGCCCACCGCCGTCAGCCACGCGGCGCGCCCGCCAAGAATGGGCGCGAGCCCCCCGCGCGCCAGCGCCAGCCGCGCCTGCAAGCCCGAGCGCCGCTCGTCCAGCCCGCCCATGGCGCCGTGCATGGCGGCGAAGAAGACGAACATCACGCTGACGGCGCCGGCGTAATAGGCGGCCTGAACGTCGCCCGTGGGTCCGACCTCTCGGATCGCGACGCGGGCGGCCGGCGGTGAGGTTTGCCCCGCCAGCGCGGCGGCCATGGGCTCGAGCCGGGCCTGCAACGCCGCCGCCGCGACATCTCGCCCGGCCGCCGAGACGACGGACACCTGGGGCGGGCCGCTGACCGAGGGGCGGATCAGGACGCCGGCGTCCGCGCGGCCGTCCAGAACCCCGCGCTCCAGTTCAGCGGCGGCGTCGACAGTTCTCAGACGGCCGCCCAGGTCGTTTTCTAGCGCCTCGACCATCGCAGAGCTCGCTGGAGTGCGCGCCGCATCGTGCAGCATTACGGCCGTGTCGATGTCGCCGCGCGCGCCGGCGCCGAAGATAGCCGCGAACAGCAGATAGACCAGCGGCGGCAGCAGCAGCGTCAGCACGACGCCGGCCCGATCCCGCCAGAAGCTCCCCGCCCAGGCGCCCGCCACGGCCATCATGACAAACCGCCCGAAAGGCGCGCGACCAAGTCGTCGAGCCCCGGACGGCGCACGGCGATCTCTCCGCCGTCCGAATCCACCAGCGGCGCGAGCGTGTGTGCAAAGCTGAGGGCGTCTTCCGACAGGCGACGCCATTCCAGACCCTCGCCGTCTTCCGTCAGTCCGGCGCGGGCGAGCTGGCTCGCGACCTCGGCCGACGCTGGTTTGGGAAAGCGCACGCTAAGCAGGCGCGCCACGCCGAAGGCTTCGCGTAGCAGGTCGTGAGGCGCGCCTTCGGCGATCAGACGCCCTTGCGCCATGACGCCGACGCGGTCGGCGGTCTCGGCCACGAAGACCGCGTCGTGGCTGATCAGCAGGCACCCGGCGCCGCCTTGAGCCGTTGCGCGCAGGGCGTGGGCCAGAACGCCGCGCGTGGCGGCGTCGACGCCCTCTGTCGGTTCGTCGGCGATCAGAAGGCGCGGCGGTCCGACCAGGGCCGCGGCCAGATTGGCGCGGCGCCGCCATCCGCCGGACAGGGTGCGCACCGCCTGATCGGCGCGTGGCTCGCAGCCGGTCAGGGCCAGGGCGCGGTCCACAGCCGCGCGGACGCCCCCGCGCGCCAGGCCGCACAACCGGGCGGTCACCTCGACGTTCTCGCGGGGAGAGAGGGCGGGAAACAGCGCGCTGTCCTGGGGGGCCAGGCCGATGCGTCCGCGTGACTGAGCGCCGTCGCCGACCCTGACCTGTCCGCGCCGCGCCGGCAGCAGGCCGCAGGCGACACGCGCCACGGTGGACTTGCCCGCTCCGTTGGCGCCCAGCAGGGCGTAGATCGAGCCGGCGGCGATGGAGAGGCTGAAGTCCCGCAGCACCGGCCGGCCGTCGTAGCCCGCCTCGACCGCTTCCAGGACCAGCGCCGGCGTGGCGTCAGACGCCAAGGTCGGCATGCCGGAACAGGGCCAGGACATACTGATTAAGCGCGCTGTCATGACCGACGGCGTCTCCGGCGCGGGTCAGAGACTGGCGCACCGCCGCGCGCACGCGACCCTCGCCCCACAGGTCCACGAAGGTGGCCTCGTCGTCCTGTCCGACGTCCTTGCCCAGGGCTTCGACAGTGGAGTAGGCGTCCAGCAGGTCGTCGCATAGCTGAAACGCAAAGCCGATGGCCTCTCCGAACGCCGTCAGCCGGGCGATGTCGGCCTCGTCGCCGCCGCCCAGCCGCGCGCCGCCCTGCACCGCCGCGATGAAGAGGGCGCCGGTCTTCAGGTCGTTGATCTGGCGCAGGCCCGCCGCGTCGCGGTCGCCCGGCGCGTCGCGCAGATCGCGCATCTGACCTTGGGCGAGGCCCTCGAAGCCGACCGCGTGGGTCAGCAGATCGATCGCGGCCAGGCGGTCCTCGATGTGCAGAGGCGTCTGCAGGATGACACGGGTCGACTGGTTCAGCAGCGCCACCGCCGCCAACACCGCCGCGTCCTCGCCCCGCCGGCGATGCAGCGTCGGCTGGCCGCGCCGAAGGGCCGCATCGTCCATGCAGGGCAGGTCGTCCAGCACCAGCGAGGCGGCGTGCACCATCTCGATCGCGCAGCCGTAATCCAGGGCGTCTTCTGCCGCTCCCCCCACATGGCCGGCCGCCATCATGGCCAGCAGCGGGCGAACGCGCTTGCCTGGCCCCAGCAGGGCTTCGCGGGCGGAGATCGACAACAGGCTGTTGTCGGCCGGGACCAGCTCAACCAAGCGGGCCTGGACCTGAAGGTGCAGCTCCGCGGACGAAGCGGGGGCATAGGGCGTATTCGTCTGGGGCCGTGCGCCGGCGATGGCCATGCTGTCTCCCGGTCCCGCGCCGGCCCGCCGCGTTGCGACGTTGATCCGAACCGCTATGCTGCCATCAGGCATCACGACTGCGTCGGATGCAACCCGCCGGGAGCTGTTTCCGATGCCTTCAGACGCCGACGCCCTGATCCGGCGCAAGGACGAGCACATCGATCATGTCCTGGCCGGACGCGGCGTCAGCCGGGCGGCTTCGGGGCTGGATGCGGTGCGGTTCGTCCATGACGCCCTGCCGGACCTGGACCATGACGCCATCGACCTGTCGACCCGGTTCCTGGGACGCCGCGCGGCCCTGCCGTTTCTGATCAGTTCGATGACCGGCGGTCCGTCGCGCGCCGAGGCGGTGAACGCCCGCCTGGCCGAGGCGGCCCAGGCGCTGGGCGTGGTTCTGGCGGTCGGGTCGCAGCGGGTGGCGCTGGAGACGAACGGGGGCCTGGGACTGAATCTGGACCTGAGGCGGCGCGCGCCCGACGCCATGATCCTGGCCAATCTGGGCGCCGTTCAGTTCGCCTTGGGCTATGGGGTCGGCGAGGCCCGGCGGGCGGTCGAGATGATCGGCGCCGACGCCCTGATCCTGCATCTGAATCCGCTGCAGGAGGCTGTGCAGCCCGAGGGCGACCGAGACTGGCGCGGCGTGGCGCGAGGGATCGAGCAGGTGGCCGCCGCCTTTCCGGGCAAGCTGATCGTCAAGGAGACCGGGGCCGGTCTGTCGGGCCCGGTCGCGCGCCGCCTGGCCGACATGGGCGTGGCCGCGCTGGACGTGGCGGGCGCTGGCGGCACCAACTGGGGCCTGATCGAGGGCGCGCGCGCGACCGGGGGCAGGGCGGAGGCGCTGGCCGCCCCCTTCGCCGGCTGGGGCGTGCCGACCGCCCGCAGTCTGGTCGACTGCGCCCGCGCCGCGCCGCAGCTTGAGCTGATCGGTTCGGGCGGCATCCGCGATGGCCTGGACGCGGCCCGCGCCATTCGACTAGGCGCGCGACTGGTCGGTCAGGCGGCCGGTGTGCTGGATGCGGCCCTGACCTCGACCGAGGCCGTCGTCGATCATCTGGAGCTTATGGCCGCTCAGCTTCGTCTGGCCTGTTTCTGCACGGGATCGGCCGACCTGTCCGCCCTGGCTCAGGCGCCGTTGCTGGACGAGCCGCGCTTCTGAAACAGTTCGGCCTTCAGTGCCCGGGCCGACCGCACCCACAGAAAGCCGAACGAGACACAGCCTTCGCGCGTGCGCACCGCGTGATGCAGGCGGTGCGCCTGGATGCGGCGCCGCCAAAAGCCGGACCGGCCGTCGATCCCCGTTGGGAAGCGCCGATGGACCAGGCCGTCGTGGAAGAAGAAATAGACCAGTCCGTATGCCGTCACGCCCAGGCCGACCGGCAGCGCCCATGACCAGACATGCAGGCCTATCGCGATCAGAACGATGGCCGGCGCCGCGAAGACCACGGCGAACAGGTCGTTCTTCTCCAGCACGTGATCGTGCGGCTCGTGGTGGCTGCGATGCCAGCGCCACAACAGTCCATGCATGACATAGCGATGCATGGCCCAGGCGAAGACCTCCATGCCCAGGAAGGTCGCCACGAACAGCAGGATCATCACCATCAGGGACATGAAGCCATCATAACCGCGACACGCCTCGGCCGCCATGACTTGACCGCGCTGGCGCTTTGACCGCCTGTGCGCGGATGCTGACTGACCTGCTCGTCACGACCCTGGCGCTAAGCCTGATCATCGGCGTGCGCTACATCGTGGTCGGCGTCGTGACCCATGCCCTGTTGTGGCGAGGGGCCGGGCGCGGTCGCCAGCTGAACCATCGCCCGCCGGACCGCCGACGGATGCGGCGCGAAATCGTCGCCTCCCTGATCGCCTGCCCGATCTACGCCCTGCCGGCCGCCCTGGTGCTGGAGTGGTGGAAGCGCGGCGGCACGGCGATCTACGACGATCCGAACGCCTGGCCGCTGTGGTGGCTGCCGGTCAGCTTCGTCGTCTATCTGCTGGCGCACGACGCCTTCTATTACTGGGTGCACCGAGGTCTGCACCATCCCAGCGTCTTTGGCTGGGCGCACGCCGAGCATCATCGATCCCGCGACCCCAGCGCCTTCGCCTCCTTCGCCTTCGACCCGGCCGAGGCGGCGGCGACCGCCTGGTTCCTGCCGGCGCTGGCCCTGGTCGTGCCGATCCACTGGGGCGTGGCTCTGGCGCTGCTGACGCTGATGACGGCGACGGCCGTGCTCAATCATGCGGGCCGCGAGGTCTGGCCCGAAGCCTGGCTGAAGCGCGCGCCCCTGCGCTGGCTCATCACCGCCACCCACCACGACCTTCACCACAAGCAGTTCAACGGCAACTACGGCCTGTACTTCCAGATGTGGGATCGGTGGCGATCCACGGAACTTAAAGCCTCACGCAGCAGGGATTGAGGGCGGTCCGTCCCGCCTGCTCTCAGTTGCGACAATCTGTCATGCAAAGGTCGCTCAAGCGTAGCCGAACATTGGCTCGGCCGTCATCGAACCTCGGCGGCTCCGTCACACCGCGTCGCTAAAGCCGGTCGCGGGCGGGCTGCGGCGTTTTGTCGTGCGGACGACGCATGGGGCGTCGTCGGGTCTGTCCTCACCGGCGGACACACGGACCATGACGGCCTGCCTCAAGATCAAATCCCTGCTGAGCGTCGCGGCCAGCCCACTGGCGATGTGCTGCGCGGCCGCCTTCGCCGCTCCGGCTCTGGCTCAGCCGGTCCAGCCGGTGGATCCTCTGGACCCGACCGCCGGCCCCGTGGCCAGTGTCGAGGAGATCATAGTCACCGCCACCAAGCGCGAGACGAACCTGCGCGACACCCCCATCGCCATCGCGGTCGTGGGCGCTGAGACGCTGAAGAACAGCCAGATCTCGTCTCTGCTGGACATCGCCAACAGCGTGCCGACCCTGCGGATGACAACCTTCGAGTCCCGCTCGACCGCCCTGACCGTCGGCATTCGCGGTATCGTGCCCAACGACGCGAATCAGCCCGCCCGCGAACAGGGCGTCGGCGTTTATCTGGACGGCGTCTATCTGGGCCGTCAGCAGGGTCTGAACGCTGCCATGCTGGACATCGAGCGCGTCGAGGTTCTGCGCGGACCTCAAGGCACCCTGTTCGGCCGCAACACCGAAGGCGGCGCGGTCAGCATGGTCACGCGCCGTCCGACCGGAGAATACGGCCTGCGCACAACCGCCGGCGTCAGCAACTTCAACGGCTATAACTTCGACGCCCACCTGGACCTGCCCGAGTTCGCGGGCGTCAGCGTCAAGCTGGACGCCGCCCTGCAGCGCCACGACGCCACCACCGAGAACCCCATGGAGGGCCAGGTCGGCTGGAACTACCTGAACCGCCGCGGCTTCCGCGCCCAGGCGCGCTGGGCCCCGACCGACGCTTTCGACGCCATCTATTCCTATGACACGGGCCACAGCGAGACGAGCCCGTTTCTCAGCCAGCTGGTCAGCTACAACCCGCTGAACCTGCCGATCTCGACGGTCTTCCCGCGCCCTGCCGGCACCATCTCGCCCCTGCCGCCGGGCGTGAACGTCCACACCAAGCGCCAGAAGGTGGCCGACATCGGCGTGCCGCAGCAGCCCAGCATCGACGAGGTCGAGGGCCATTCGCTGCACATGAACTGGCGCATCAATCCGAACCTGGAGCTGCGCTCCATCACCGCCTACCGCACCGTCGATGTCGAACAGTACGATAACGCCGGCGGTCCGAACCGTCCGCCGGTGTTCCAGCCCAATGCGCCGGAGGGCAACTCGGCCCGCAACTTCTCGCGCTACAGCCTGTCGGATCTGGGTCAGTCGCAGACCAGCCAGGAGTTCCAGCTGGTCGGCACGACGCTGGAAGACCGCCTCGATTACGTGGTCGGCCTCTACTACTTCCGCGAAACGGCCTGGGAAGAGGCGGCGACGCCCAGCACCCTGACCTACGTGGGCTCCAACGGGAACTATGTGGTGCGTGATCCGCGCGTGGCGGGCATCACCCGTGGCTTCCGCGCCATGACCGAGGCAGCTCGGCGGTATCCAAGAGCGCGGGCCTGTTCGTCCACACCGTCTACACGCCGCCGATCCTGGACGACCGGATGAAGCTGGTTTTGGGCGGCCGCTACACCCGCGACGATAAGGAGGGCGTGCTCTATCGCGTCAGCAACACGCCGCGCGACTTCCGCTTCGAGCTGAGCGAGAGCCGGTTCGATCCGGTGGCCACAGCCTCCTACGACCTGACGCCGACGGTGAATGTCTACGCCACCTACGCCACGGGTTACCGCGCGGGCGGCGCCAACTCGCGCTCGCTGACCTACACGCCCTTTGAATCCGAAGAGGTCGAAAGCCGCGAACTGGGCCTCAAGGCGCTGTTGATGGATCGTATCAACCTGAACCTGGCGGTCTATGACATGGACCGCACCAACACCCAGATCGAGTTCACCCTGGTCGCGCCGGACCCGATCACCGGCAACACCCGCAACACGGTTGAAACGGTCAATGCGCCCGGCACGTCCAAGATCAGGGGCGTGGAGTTCGACGTCTCGGGCCGCCTGACGCAGAACCTGCGCGCCTCGTTCGCCTATGCCTACACCGACACCTCGGTGCCGCCGGCGCTGAACCCATTCCCCGCCACGCCGAACTGTCCGGCCTGCGGCACGGTCCAGCCGGTCTACATCATCTACACGCCCGAGCATGCCGCCAGCCTGTCGCTGGACTACACTTGGCCGCTCAGCTTCGCGGATCTGCGCCTGCACCTGGACGGCAACTTCGCCACCGGAACCCAGAGCTTCGAGCAGTCCGATCAGCGCACGCAGGACTCGCTGATCTTCAACGCCCGCGCCTCGCTGGCGGATTGGCAGGTCGCCCCCGGCCAGCGGATCACCTTGTCGGTGTGGTCGCGGAACCTGCTCAACGAAGACCACATGTATCGTCGGTCGACCGAGCACCGCTCGGGCACCAACGCCATCGGCGACTACGCCAACTTCAACGAGCCGCGCATGTTCGGCGCCGAGATCAGCCTGCGGTACTAAGCTGCAGCCTGATGACGAGATCGCGCCCCGCCCGAAACGGCGGGGCGCTTTTCGTTGCGCCGAGGCTGGCCGGGTCATCTCGCCTGTCCTAGGAGGTCGCCTTGCCGCACCGTCCCGTCATGCGCCTGCAACAGGCGCCGGCTAAGGTGGGCTGTCGCTTTCGAGGAGTCGCCAAGAGTGTTTTCGCGTCTGGCCGTACTGGCCCTGCTCGCCGCCCTGCCGTCCACCGTTCAGGCCGCCGAGCGCCCACCGCTGATCGTGGCGGTCTCGATCGACCAGCTGAGCAGCAACCTGTTCAACCAGTACCGCAGTCAGGTCTCGGGCGGGTTCAAGACCCTGATCGATCAGGGGCGGCTCTACGCCAACGGCTATCAGACTCACGGCGTGACCGTGACCTGCGCGGGCCACGCGACCCTGCTGACCGGCCGCCATCCGGCCACCAACGGCATTCCGGCCAACGACTGGATAGACACGACGACCGGCGAGACCACCTACTGCCTGGCCGCGCCTGACAACCATCTGGCCCACGGCGACGACACATCCGACAACGGACCGGTCGGCCCGCAGCGCATGACGGCCACGACGCTCGGCGACTGGATCAAGGCCGGCGATCCGGCCGCGCGTGTCTTCGCCGTCTCGGGCAAGGACCGCGGCGCCATCGCCATGGCCGGCCAGCGGCCTGACGGCGCCTTCTGGTTCACCGGCGCATTCGGCCTGACCACCTATGTCGAGCCGGGCCAGACCGCCGAGGCGCGCCTGGCGCCCGTCGCGGAATTCAACCAGGCCTTCCAGGCCGCCGCCGCGCAGATCGAGCAGGGCGGAGCCGAGCAGGGCGAAGGCGACGCAACTTCTGACGACATCCCGCCGTTCTGGTCGGGCGCCTACCCGCAATGCCAGGCTCTGGCCCGTGGGTGGACGGTCGGCGACTTCACCTTCGCCTCGCAGGTCCCGCCCGCGTCGCAGCAGTTCGACACCTCGCCGCTGCTGGACGAGGCGACGCTGGACGCCGGCCGGTATCTGATCGAGAGCCAGCAGCTGGGCGCGCGCGGTCACACAGATGTGCTGAGCGTCAGCCTGTCGGGCACCGACCGCATCGGCCACAGCTATGGCACGCAAGGCCCCGAGATGTGCGAGCAGATGCACCGGCTGGACGCCGCGCTCGGCCGCTTCATGCAGGCGCTGCCGGCCGGGACGGTGCTGGTGCTGACGTCTGACCACGGCGGCTCCGACTTTCCCGAGCGCATGGCCGAGCAAGGCTCCGTCGACAGCCGCCGGCTGGACCCGGCCATGACGCGTCGGATCAACGACACCCTGCGCCAGCGTTTCGGCCTGGACGCCAATCCTCTGGTTTCGGGCGGTGGCGGCTTCGTCATCGTCGACGGCGAGCGGCGAGCCCTGGCTGAGCCGATGCGGTCACAGGTCCTGGCCGCGGCCGTCGAGCTGCTGAACGCCGAAAGCGACGTCGAACTGGCGGTGGCCCGCGACGAACTGCTGGCCGAACCCCTGCCGACCGAGGTGAACCCGGAGAATTTGACGGTGCGCGAGCGTCTGCGGCTCAGCGCCGTGGCCGAGCGGTCGCCTGACATCCTGCGCGCCTGGAAATGGGGCGTGAACAGCGCCGTGCGCCAGGGCGGGGCCGTCGCCAGCCACGGCTCGCCCTGGGACTATGACCGCCGCGTGCCGATCGTCTTCTGGAAGGCGGGCGAGCCCCTGCCGGCCCAGGAGCGGTTCTGGCCCATTCGCACCGTCGACATCGCGCCGACCCTGGCCGCCATCGTTGGCGTCACACCGGCAGAAACCATCGATGGGCGATGCGTCGAGCTGAGCTTCGGCGACGCACCGGTCTGTCCCGCGCCATGAGGGCGCGCCCGTAAACTCTTGTTTCCGGCAGGGTGGGGGAGCTTACCCCCCGGCCGGATCGTTGGCACAACGGGTGTCTCCCACCCTTGCAGCCAGCGAGACGAGCATGAACCGAGCCCGCCGCGCGCGCATCGTCGCCACCCTGGGGCCCGCCAGTCGCGCCCCAGGCACCGTCAAGGCCCTGGCCCAGGCCGGGGTGGATGTGTTTCGCCTGAACTTCAGCCACGGCTCGCACGAGGATCACGCCGCCGCCCTGAAGGCGGTGCGCGGCGCCGAGATGGCGTTGCAGCGACCGCTGGGCGTGCTGGCCGACCTTCAAGGCCCCAAGCTGCGCCTCGGCCGGTTCGCCGATGTCGAGATTTCGGTCAAGCCCGGCCACACGATGCGGCTGGACCTCGATCCGATGCCAGGAAACGAGGCGCGGGTGCAGATGCCGCACCCGGAAATCTTCAAGGCGCTGCGCACCGGCATGCTGCTGCTGATCGACGACGGGCGGGTGCGCCTGCGCGTGGGCGAACGCGCCGATACCTGGGCTGATGTGACGGTTGAGAGCGGCTCCAAACTGTCGGACCGCAAGGGCGTGGCCGTGCCCGAGGCGGTGGTGCCGGTTTCGGCCCTGACGCCCAAGGACCGCGAGGACCTGGCCTTCGCGCTGCGGCTCGGCGTCGACTGGGTCGCTCTCAGCTTCGTTCAGAAGGCCGAGGACATGGCCGAGCTGAAGCGGCTGGTCGGCGGTCAGGCCGCCTGTCTGGCCAAGATCGAAAAGCCCCAGGCCCTGACGGACCTTGAGGCGATCCTGGACTACTGCGACGGCGTCATGGTCGCGCGTGGCGACCTGGGCGTCGAACTGGATCCCGAAGAGGTGCCGGTCGCCCAGAAGCAGATCCTGCGCGCCGCCCGCCAGCGCGGCGTGCCGGCCATCGTCGCGACCCAGATGCTGGAATCCATGACGTCCAGCCCGGCCCCGACCCGCGCCGAGGCGTCGGACGTGGCCAACGCCGTCTATGAGGGCGCCGACGCCCTGATGCTGTCGGCCGAGACGGCGTCCGGCGCCTATCCCTTGGAGGCGGTGGGCATCATGAACCGGATCATGGAGCGGGTGGAGCGCGACCCCCTGTGGCCCGGCTTGATGGACGCCGACCACGCCGGCATGGACATCCACGATGTCGACGCCCTGGTCGCCGCCGCCCGCAAAGCCGCCGAGGCCCAGTCGACCGCCTGCATGGTGGTCTTCACCACCCTGGGCGGCACCGCGCGCCGCATGTCGCGCGAACGCCCGCTGCAGCCCGTGCTGGCCCTGACGCCCAAGGCCGAGACCGCGCGCCGCCTGTCGCTGGTCTGGGGCCTGGAGCCGCGCCTAGGCAAGGAGCCGACCTCGCTGGAGGACGTCACCGAGGACGCCGTCCAGTCGGCCATGAAATACGGCCTGGCCGAGCCGGGTCAACGCATCCTCATCCTGGCCGGAACGCCGTTTGGCGCGCCCGGCGCCGCCAACCTGCTGCGCCTGGCCCATGCGCCGGCGAAGAAGACGCGCAAGCGCTAGTCGCTTTCCGGCGAGGGCTTGCGGCGCTTCCACGGCGGGGTGTCCTCGCCGTTGGCCTTGCGCGTGATTTCCTTGAGCTTGCGGCCCTGGAGGGCTCACAGCGCCTGGCCGGGTGCGCCCTTTTCGGGATCGGCGAAGGCGCGGCCGTGGGCGCGGATGCGTTCGTCCACCGACTCCAGAAACTCGCCTTCCCATTCGGACAGCGAAACGCCCGCCTTCTCTGCCGAGCGGCGGGCGCGTTTCAGGGCGTTGAGCGCGGCCCGCTGGGCCGCTTTTCGCTGGGCCTCGAAGGGGCTCGGCGGTTTGTTGTTTGCGCTATCGCCTTTCAGACTGCTTGAGCGCGGGGCCTTGCCGCTATCCCGCTTCAGGCCGCTCGAGCGCAGCCCGCCCTTGGAGGGTCCGAGCGGGGTGCGCTTCAAGCCGGGTCGCCTCAGACCTCGCCGAGGGCCGAGAGGTAGAGGTCCAGGATGGCCTCCTCTTCCTGGCGCTTGGCCTTGTCCTGCTTGCGGATGCGGATGACCTTGCGCAGCACCTTGACGTCGTAGCCCTCGCCCTTGGCCTCGGCGAAGACCTCCTTCATGTCGGTCATGACGGCCTGCTTGTCTTCTTCCAGAC
The DNA here is from genome assembly GCF_046295775.1 of Brevundimonas sp. GTDB lineage: Bacteria > Pseudomonadota > Alphaproteobacteria > Caulobacterales > Caulobacteraceae > Brevundimonas. The sequence continues at coordinate 52,763 of NZ_JBKBML010000001.1, forward strand.
GTTCCAGGCGCTCGATGATGGTGCGCAGGCGGCCCTGGGCCGTGGCGGTCAGGACGTCGGGCGAGGCGTCGAAGGCGGCGTCGTCGGCCATGAAGAAAACTCCGAAAAACTGGCGGGGAGGCTAACCATGTCCGCCAGCCGGCATCAACGGCGGACGCGAAAAAGGCTGCGGACAAGTCCGCAGCCTGAATACTCTTCGCTCAAACAGCGATCGACCGCGTCGATCGCGTTAGCGAACCAAGCTCTCGCTTAGCCCTGCTTGGCCTTGAAGCGGGGATCGGTCTTGTTGATCACGAAGACCACGCCCTTTCGGCGAACGATCTTGCAGTCGCGGTGGCGACCCTTGAGCGACTTGAGCGAGCTGCGGACCTTCATGGCCTTATCCTTAGTGCGCTACCCCTCGCCGCGCGGCGGCTCGCTGCTTGAGCGCGGCCGGGACGAGGAAACAATAGAAAAGCCGCAGGGACGGACCTTGCGGCGGAGGCGGTCGTATAGATAGGGAGTCGCCGTTCGTCAACAGGGCACGGCGCGGTGCTTCTGGACGACATTCGCTCAAAGCCGAGAGGTGCGAAAAGCAAATCGCGCTCAAGCGGAGAGCGACCGCTTCGCGAGCATAGCGCAAAAAAGAAGCAAATCGCGCTCAAGTGGCGAGGCTCCGCGAGCCGAGCATAGCGCACAAAAACTTTGGAGGCCTGGCCTCCGAGTCGAACGGAGGGTCTGACGGCTTGCGAGCCGCCCGCGTAGCCCCTCCGCCACCAGGCCGTCGAAAGGAACAGGGTGGACCTAGTCCCAAAGGCTTAACGCGCCGCTCCCGATCGCGGTTAACGCCCTGCGACACGCCGAAGCGGGCTAGACTTGTGCGTCCAGATTTCCGATTCGCAGGCGCATGACCGTTCACACCCCTCCGCCCGAAGGCGGCCGCATCGTCGAGGAGCCGATGGCCGAGGCGCTGTCCAAGCGCTACCTCGCCTACGCCCTGTCGACCATCACCAACCGCGCGCTGCCGGACGTGCGCGACGGGTTCAAGCCCGTGCACCGGCGCATCCTGTACGCCATGCATCAGATGCGGCTGAACCCGCAGGCGGCGGCGCGCAAATGCGCCAAGGTCGTCGGCGAGGTGATGGGCGGATACCACCCCCACGGCGACGCCTCGATCTATGAGGCGCTCGTTCGCCTGGCCCAGGACTTCGCCCAGCGCTATCCGCTGGTGGACGGGCAGGGGAACTTCGGCAACATCGACGGCGATAGCGCCGCGGCCATGCGCTACACCGAGTGCAAGCTGACGCCGGCGGCCGTGCTGCTGCTGGACGGCATCGATCAGGACGCGGTCGATTTCCGCGCCACCTATGACGATCAGGACGAAGAGCCGGTGGTGCTTCCGGCCGGCTTCCCGAACCTGCTGGCCAACGGATCGTCGGGCATCGCCGTGGGCATGGCGACCTCGATCCCGCCGCACAATGTCGGAGAGCTGATCGACGCCTGCCAGACGATCCTGGAGCGTCCCGACGTCACGACCGAGGAACTGGTGCAGATCGTGCCGGGGCCGGACTTCCCCACCGGCGGCGTGTCGGTTGAGGGTCACGCCTCCATCTTGGACGCCTATGAGACCGGTCGCGGCGGGGTGCGCCTGCGCGCGCGCTGGGAGACCGAGGACCTGGGCCGCGGCGTCTGGCGCATCATTGTGACCGAGATGCCCTATCAGGTGCAGAAGAGCCGCCTGATCGAGGCGCTGGCGGACCTGATCGAGAACAAGAAGGCCCCGTTGCTGGGCGACGTGCGCGACGAGTCGGCTGAGGACATCCGTCTGGTGCTGGAGCCCAAGAGCCGCACGGTCGAGCCCGAGGTTCTGATGGAGAGCCTGTTCAAGCTCTCGGATCTGGAGGTTCGCTTCCCGATCAACATGAACGTGCTGGACGCCACCGGCACGCCGCGCGTCATGGGCCTGAAGGACTGCCTCAAAGCCTTCCTGGATCACCGCCGCGAGGTGCTGAACCGGCGCAGCCAATGGCGGATCGCGCGCGTCGAAAAACGCCTGCATCTGCTGGAAGGCCTGCGTATCGTCTTCCTGAACCTGGACGAGGTGATCCGCATCGTCCGCGAGGAGGAGCAGCCCAAGGCGGTGCTGATCGCGCGCTTCGGGCTGAGCGAGCCCCAGGCCGACTACATCCTGGACACTCGTCTGCGCCAGCTGGCGCGGATCGAGGAGATGGCGATCGAGAACGAGTTCAAGGCGCTTTCCGAGGAGCTGGCCCAGCTGAAGGCGCTGACGTCGTCCGAGGGCAAGCAGTGGAAGGCGATCGGCAAGGAGCTGGAGGCGGTGCGCAAGGCGCTGGTCTCGCCGCGCCGCACCACCATCGGCGAGGCCGTCGACGCCTCGAACTTCGCGCCGATGGAGGCCTTCATTCCGCGCGAGGCGATCACCGTCATCCTGTCCGAGCGCGGCTGGATCCGGGCCGCCAAGGGCAAGGTGGACGACCCCTCCGAGCTGAAGTTCAAGGAGGGCGACAGCCTGGGCTTCCTCGTGCCGGCCTACACGACCGACAAGCTGCTGGTCGGGGCGTCGGACGGGCGGATCTTCACCATCGGGGCCGACAAGCTGGCTTCGGGCCGGGGGCATGGCGAACCGCTGCGGCTGATGATCGACCTGGACGAGAAGGCCGAGATCATCAACGTCGTGGCGCATGAGCCAGGCGCCAAGCTGCTGGTGGCGTCCAAGGCTGGCTACGGCTTCGTCGCGCCCGAGAACGAACTGCTGGCCCAGAAGCGCGGCGGCAAGCAGGTGCTGAACGGCGAGATGCTGGCCATGTGGCGGGTGACGGGCGACCACGTCGCCACCATCGGCGAGAACATCAAGGCGCTGATCTTTCCAATCGCCGAGCTGCCCGAAATGGGCCGCGGCAAGGGCGTGAAGCTGCAGAACTACAAGCAGGGCGGCCTTGCCGACGTGGCGATCTTCAACGCCGAGACCGGCCCGGAGTGGGCCGACGGCGGCGGGCGTCGCCGCAACTGGCCCGACTGGAAAGACTGGCTGGGCAAACGCGCCGGCGCCGGACGGCAGGGGCCCAGGGGCATGCGCAAGTTCCGCTAGGCACAAGATGTTGTGGTGAAGCGCCCCGAGGCCTAGAACGAGCCTCTATCTAGAGTCTCGGGGACGCCAGTGACCGCCTTCACCCACGACGCCTTCTTCGCCAAGACGCTTTCGGACGCCGATCCCGACATCTTCAGGGGCATCCAGGGCGAACTGGGCCGCCAGCGCGAGCAGATCGAACTGATCGCCTCGGAAAACATCGTCTCGCGCGCCGTGCTTGAGGCGCAGGGCTCGGTCCTGACCAACAAATACGCCGAGGGCTATCCGGGCCGTCGCTACTACGGCGGCTGCGAGTTCGTGGATGTCACCGAGGACCTGGCGCGCGAGCGGGCCAAGCAGCTGTTCGGCGCGGCCTTCGCCAATGTGCAGCCGCACTCGGGCGCCCAGGCCAACCAGGCGGTGTTCATGAGCCTGCTTCAGCCCGGCGACACCTTCCTGGGCATGGACCTGGCCTGCGGCGGCCATCTGACCCATGGCTCGCCGGCCAATCAGTCCGGCAAGTGGTTCCGGCCTGTCACCTACAAGGTGCGCGAGGAAGACCACCTGATCGACTACGACCACGTCGCCGAAATGGCCGAGCGCGAGAAGCCCAAACTCATCCTCGCCGGCGCCTCGGCCTACAGCCGTCACATCGACTTCAAGCGGTTTCGCGAGATCGCGGATTCGGTCGGCGCATATCTGATGGTCGACATGGCCCACTACGCTGGCCTGATCGCCGGCGGCGCCTATCCCGATCCGGTGCCGCACGCCCACGTCGTGACCACCACCACGCACAAGACCCTGCGCGGCCCGCGCGGCGGCATGGTGCTGACCAACGACGGCGACATCGCCAAGAAGATCAACTCCGCCGTCTTCCCCGGCCTGCAGGGCGGCCCGCTGGAGCATGTCATCGCCGCCAAGGCCGTCGCCTTCGGCGAGGCGCTGAAGCCCGAGTTCAAGGCCTATGCGGCCCAGGTGGTGAAGAACGCCCAGGCCCTGGCCGGGGTCCTGGTCGAGCGCGGCCTGGCGATCGTTTCGGGCGGCACCGACAGCCACCTGATGCTGGTCGACCTGCGCCCCATGGGCGTGACCGGCAAGGCGACCGAGCACGAGCTCGAAAAGGCGCTGATGACCTGCAACAAGAACGGCGTGCCGTTCGACACCGCGCCTTTCACCATCACCTCGGGCGTGCGCCTGGGGACGCCTGCGGGCACCACGCGCGGCTTCGGCGAGGACGAGTTCAGGCAGATCGGCCACTGGATCGCAGACGTGGTCGCCTCGATGAAGGGCGGTGACGAAGCCGATCCGGCCGTGGCGGCGGGCGTCGCGGCCCAGGTGCGCGAGTTGACGCACCGCTTCCCGATCTACGGATAAGCTGCTGATGAAGTGCCCCTTCTGCGGAAATCAGGACACTCAGGTGAAGGACAGCCGGCCGTCGGATGACGGCGCGGCCATCCGGCGCCGTCGGTCCTGCCCGCAATGCAACGGGCGCTTCACCACCTTCGAGCGGGTCCAGCTGCGCGAGTTGGTGATCCTGAAGCGCAACGGCCGGCGCACGCCGTTCGACCGCGACAAGCTGGAGCGATCGCTGGGCATCGCCTTGCGCAAACGCCCGGTCCAAGCCGAGCAGGTCGAACAGCTGGTCAGCCGCATCGTTCGTCAGTTGGAAAGCCTCGGCGAAACCGAAATCCCATCCAACGTCGTCGGCGACTTCATCATGAAGGCGCTGAAGTCGGTCGATGAGGTGGCGTACGTCCGCTACGCCTCGGTCTACAAGGACTTCCGCCACACGGGCGACTTCGCCAAGTTCCTGGGCGACGAAGGGCTGGACGAGCCCGGACGCGGCTGATGCGCGTCACCCTGAAACTGGCCACCTCGCTGGATGGCCGCATCGCCACGGCGAGCGGCGAATCCAAATGGATCACAGGCGAGGCGGCGCGCGCTGAAGGCCACCGCCTGCGCGCTGAACACGACGCCATTCTTGTGGGGGTGGAGACGGTGTTGGCCGATGATCCCGAGCTGACGGTTCGGCTCTCGTCGCCAGCTGCGTCCAGAAATCCGTTGCGCGTCATCCTCGACAGCCGTCTGCGCACGCCTGACAGCGCCAAGGTCGCCGCCGCGAACACCCTGATCTTAACGACCGCCTCCCCGCGATCCGTCGGCCAGGCGGAGGTCGAGCGCGTGGCCGACGCAGGCCGCCCAACCCCTGAGGCCGCGCTCGCCGCCTTGTCGCGCAGGGGGCTGACCTCGGTTCTGATCGAAGGCGGCGGCCAGGTGGCGGCGTCTTTCCTGCGCGCAGGACTGGTCGACCGCATCGAGTGGTTTCGAGCGCCGATCCTGCTGGGCGGCGACGGGCGACCCGGCGTGGCGGGGCTGGCGCTTGCGAAACTGGCCGCTGCCCCCAAGTTCCGGCGTCTGTCGGTCGAAGCCCTCGGCCACGACCTGTGGGAACGCTACGAGAGGATCTGACGTGTTCACAGGCATCGTCACCGACATCGGCCGCGTCCGCAGCGTGCGCCAGACCGAGCGCGATCGGCGCTACGAGATCGAAACCGCGTGGGACACCGCGACCATCGACCTGGGCGCCTCCATCAGCCACGCCGGCTGCTGCCTGACGGTGACAGAGACGGGCCCCGGCTGGTTCGCCGTCGAAGTGTCCGGCGAGACGCTGTCCAGGACCACGCTGGGCGATTGGGCTGAAGGCGGGCGCGTCAATCTGGAGCGGGCGGCGCGGCTGGGCGACGAGATGGGCGGCCATGTCGTCTCGGGCCACGTCGACGGCCTGGGCCGCATCGTCTCGATCACGCCGGAGGGCGGCTCGCACCGCGTCGAGATCGAGGCGCCGGAGCCTCTGCACCGCTACATCGCGCCTAAGGGGTCCATCACCGTCGACGGCGTGTCCCTGACGGTGAACGGCGTCGAAGGCCGCCGTTTCGGGGTCAACATCATCCCGCATACGTGGACGGCGACCACGCTGGGCGCGCTGAAGGCCGGCGATCCGGTCAATCTGGAGATCGACATGCTGGCGCGATACCTCGCCAGATGGCAGGAGACCGCGTGATGCAGCTCGCGGCGAACATGAACGACAGTCCCATCAGCCCGATCGAGGATATCCTGGAGGACGCCCGCAACGGGCGGCCCTATATCCTCGTGGACGCCGAGGACCGGGAGAACGAGGGCGATGTCATCATCCCCGCCCAGTTCGCCACCCCCGACCAGATCAACTTCATGGCCCGCCATGCGCGCGGCCTGATCTGCCTGGCCATGACGTCCGAGCGCGCGCGTCAGCTGCGCCTGCCGCCCATGGCCGCCGAGAACCGCACCTCGATGGGCACCGCCTTCACCGTCTCGATCGAAGCGCGCGAGGGCGTGACCACCGGCATCTCGGCCGCCGACCGGGCGCGCACCGTCCAGGTCGCCTCCGATCCGACCAAGGGCGCCGACGACATCGTTTCGCCGGGACACATCTTCCCGCTGGTGGCGCGTGACGGCGGGGTGCTGGTCCGCACCGGCCACACCGAAGCGGCGGTCGACATCAGCCGCATGGCCGGGCTGACGCCGGCGGGCGTGATCTGCGAGATCATGAACGAAGACGGCACCATGGCCCGCCTGCCGGACCTGGTCGCCTTCGCCCAGCTGCATGGGCTGAAGATCGGAACCATCGCCGACCTGATCGCCTATCGCCGCCGCACCGAGCGGTTTGTGGAGCGGGTCATGGACACGCCCTTCGACAGCGTCCACGGCGGGCCGTTCCGCCTGATGCTGTACCGCAACGCCATCGAGGGCGCCGAGCACATCGCCCTGGTCAAGGGCAAGGTCGAGCCGGGCAAGCCGACCCTGGTGCGGATGCACCAGGTCGACTTCGCCGCCGACATCCTGGGCCATGTCGAGGCGCGTCAGGACTATGTGCCGCGCGCCATGCGGTCCATGGCGGCCCATGACGGCCCCGGCGTGGTCGTCTTCCTGCGCGACCCGGACCTGCACGGCCTGGCCGAACGGCTGGCCGGCGGCGACAAGCCGCGCGGGGGTGAGCGCGTGCTGAGAAACTACGGCGTGGGCGCCCAGATCCTGCTGGACCTGGGCGTGCGCGACATGATCGTGATGAGCTCGACGCGACCCGAGCCGACCGCGCTGGAAGGCTACGGCCTGCGCATCGTCGGCTGGCGCGACATGGACGGAGAAGACCAATCCTGACCGACCCCCACCGCGTCCTCATTGTCGAGGCGCGCTTCTATGACGATCTGGCCGACGCGCTTCTGGAAGGTGCGAAGGACGCCCTGCGCGCGCGCGGCGTCCAGTTCGACGTCGTCACCGTGCCCGGCGCGCTGGAAGTGCCGACAGTCATCGCCCTGGCCGAAGAGGCCGGCCGCTATCCGACCGCGCCGCGCTATGACGGCTATGTCGCCCTGGGCTGCATCATTCGCGGCGAAACCTACCATTTCGAGATCGTGGCCGATCAGTCGGCCGCCGGCCTGCGCAACCTGGGCCTCAAGGGCCTGTGCATCGGCAACGGCATCCTGACCACCGAAGACGAGGACCAGGCCTGGGCCCGCGCGCGCCTCAGCGAAGGCGACAAGGGCGGGTTCGCCGCGCGCGCCTGCATGGACCTGATCAATCTCAAGAAGCGCCTGCGGCACGGCCTGGGTGAAGGAGCGTCGGCATGACCGAACCCAACAGCCTGGCCTCGGTCATCGCCCAGCTGGAAGAGGCGGACAAGGCCCGCCGCGAGCCCCAGCTGAACAGCCGCCAGCGCCGCGCCCGCACCGTCGCGCGCCTGGCCGCCGTGCAGGCGCTGTACCAGATGGAGCTGGCCGGCGAGGGGGTCGACACCATCATCCGTGAGTTCCAGAACCACCGCTTCGACGGCGACATCGACGGCGAGATGCTGGCCGAAGCCGACGAAGCCTGGTTCGCCGAGATCGTGCGCGGCGTGGTTGAAGGGCAGCAGTCCATCGACGCCGCCATCAAGGCGCGGCTGGCCTCGAACTGGCGCATGGAGCGGCTGGACGCGACCCTGCGCGCCCTGCTGCGCTGCGGCGCCTATGAGCTGCGCGAACAGCCCGACACCCCGCGCGAAGTGGTGATCGACGAATACGTTGAGCTGGCCAAGGCCTTTTTCGACGAGGCCGAGGCCAAGTTCGTCAACGCCGCCCTGGACGGCGTGGCCCGCGACGCGCGGGACGCCTGACGACGGTGGTCGAGCCCGCGGGCGAGTTCGAAACGATCCGCGAGCTGTTCGCGCCGCTGGCCCATCCTGACTGGGGCCGAGGCCTGGTGGACGACGTCGCCGTGGTGCCTTCGCGCCCGGGCTTCGACCTGATCGCGACCAAGGACGCCATCGTGGAGGGCGTCCACTTCCTGCCCGACGATCCGATGGACACGGTGGCGCGCAAGCTGCTGCGGGTGAATCTATCGGATCTGGCGGCCAAGGGGGCCGAGCCGTTCGGCTATCTGCTGGCCTGCGGCTGGTCGCCCCGCCTGGACTGGCCCGAGCGCCAAGCCTTCGCCGACGGGCTGAAACAGGATCAGGCCGCCTTCGGCGTGCATCTGCTGGGCGGCGACACCGTCTCCACGCCCGGACCTGCCAGCTTCTCCCTGACGGCCTTGGGTTGGGCTCCGGCGGGCGCGGCGGTCTCCCGCGCAGGGGCGCGGCCGGGCGATGTGGTCGTGGTCACGGGCCAGATCGGCGACGGCTGGCTGGGACTGAAGGCGGCAAGAGGCGGCCTCGTCCTCGATCCTGACCGGCTCCAGGCGCTGACCGCCCACTATCGCTCGCCGGAACCCAAGACGGCGCTGGCGGACCTGGTGCTGGCTCACGCCACGGCGTCGGTCGATGTATCCGACGGTCTGCTCGCTGATCTGACCCATGTGCTGGAGGCGTCGGGCGTCGGGGCCGACCTGGCGCTGGAGCGGCTGCCCCTGTCGCGCGCGGGTTCGGCCTGGATGGAGGAGCGGGTCGATCCCGAGGCCGCCCTGTTGGATCTAGCCACGGGCGGCGACGACTATGAGATCCTGATGACGGTGCGGCCGGGCGCGGTCGAGGCCCTGCGCCGCGAGGTCGAACGCCGCCACGACCGATTAACGGTGCTGGGCGAGATCACCGCCCGGCGCGGTCTGCGTGTGAGCCACCAGGGCCAGCCGGTCGCCGTCGGCCGCACGGGCTGGCGTCATGGCTGAGATTGACGTGCTGGTGATCGGGGCAGGCGTCCTGGGCCTGTGCTGCGCGGTGGAGCTCGAGCGTCGAGGTCACGGCGTCCAGGTCGTCGATCCGGGCGGGCGCAACGCCTCCTGGGTGGCGGCGGGCATGATCGCCCCGGCTCTGGAGTCCGCGATCGAGGACGTGACCCCGGCCCGCGCCGCCCTGCTGCGCCGCGCGCGCGACCTCTGGCCCGACTTGGCGGAAGCGAAGGGGATTGAACTCCACCGCCGCCCGGCCGAATGGCGCGGCGAGGGCGCGGATGTGATCGCGGATCGCCTGGCGGCTCTGGGCTTCTCGGTCTGCCATGAGCGCGGCCGCGTCGTGACCGACGACGACTGGCAGGTCGACTGCCCGGCCGCGCTGGACGCCCTGCGCAAGGCGCTGGGCCGCCCCGTCATGGCCGCGAAGATCGAGGCCCTGGCGGCTCATGACGGCGGCTGGAGCGCAACTCTTTCTGACGGCGGGTCGCTGGCGGCGCGAACCATAATTCTGGCGACGGGCGCGGCCGAGGCAATCCGCGGTCTGCCCGCCCGCGTGGCGGCTCTGGTCTCCGCCGTCGAGCCGGTTCGGGGCCAGATCGGATGGACGGCCGCTGCGCTGGCGGACCATGTCGTGCGCGGTCCCGGCGGCTATCTGGCGCCGCAGGGGGGCGGAACCCTGATCGGCGCCACCATGGATGCCAGACGGCGCGATCAAGCGCCGGACGCCGCCTCGAGCGAAGCCCTGGTAGCCGCCGCGGCTCGCCTAGCCCCCCTCGATCCGGTCGCACCGATTGACTGGCGCGTAGGGGTTCGCGGCGCCACCTCGGACGGCCTGCCTCTGGCCGGGCCGAGCGGCGAGCCCGGTCTGCACCTGGCCCTGGCGCCCCGTCGCAACGGCTGGCTGCTGGGTCCGCTGGTCGGCCGAGTGGTGGCCGATGGGATCGAGGGTCGGCCCGGTGAGCCCGCCCTCGATCCGCTCAGGTTCTAGTCCGCCAGGGCGAAGCGCACGCCGAAGGTCACGCGCGCGCCGTCGACAGCCTGACCGTCCACGGTCTGCGGGCTCATGCGGAAGTAGCGCCCCAGACTTTGGGCCGCGCGGCCGAACCCGCGCCCCGCCGGCGTCTCGGACGCCACGGTGCAGCCTGTCAGGGTGCCGTCAACCCGCACGCGGCATTCCAGCATGGCCAGGCCGGTCTGTCCGCGTTCCAGGGCCGCCGACGGATAGGCCCGCATCAGTTGATCGCCCGATGGCCGGCTGACCCAGTCGGGTTGGGTGATGACGGGCGGCCCGACCGGCGCCGCCTCGACAGGCCGTGTCTCGGTTCCGTTGGGCACGGCGTGCGGCTGTGGCGTGGCGATTGTGATTGGCCCAGGCGTCGAGATCGGATTGTCGCTGAGGGGCGCGATGAGGGGCGGGACGGGGCTCGGCAGGGGGATCAGACGGTTAAGCGGAGGGTTGGGCGCCGGCGGCGTCGTGCTGACCACGACCGGCGGCTTGGGACGCGGTACGAAGGTCAGCTTGGTGACGGGCGGTTCCGGCGCGGGCGGCGTGAGAGCGACCGGCGTCTCGAACTTCTGATAATAGAGCCAGGCCGCGCCGCCGGCGTGCACCAGCACCGACACGCCGATCGCGGCCAACATCCAGCGAGGCATCGGCCGCCTACGGTCCGAATAGTCCAGCGGAGAACCATGTCCCGGGCCGCCCGCGGTCTGCATCATCATCATCGCCGTCTCTCCCTTTTTGGGCCCTCCCCAGACCCCAAGGCGAAGCTTGCCGCTTCCGTTGCGGCAACTTTAGGGCGTAACCGCGAGCGTTGAACCTTGCTCGATCTGTGGAGCGCCGGCGCGGCGTTAAGGCTACGTTAACCGCGATTCACAAAGGTTAACGCATGTCCATAGGTGCGATTCCCTCGGCGGGCGGCGTGGAGGCGGCGATACGCCGAGCCTCCAGCGCGACCGGCGTGGACTTCGACTTCCTGATGAAGACGGCGCGTCGCGAGAGCGCCATGAATCCCCTGGCCAAGGCACGCACTTCGTCCGCGGCGGGCCTGTTCCAGTTCATCGAGCAGACGTGGCTGGCGACCGTCAAGCAGCACGGCCGCAAGCATGGCTATGGACAGTACGCCGATCTGATCCAGCGCGGGTCTGACGGCCGCTGGCGCGTCGAGGGGTCGGCCCGCAACATGGTTTTGGACCTGCGCTTCGATCCGCAGGCGGCCTCGACCATGGCGGCGGAATTGGCGTCGTCGAACGCCGCCTATCTGCGCGGCCGCACGGGCAAGGAGCCGGGCGCGGGCGATCTGTACGCGGCGCACTTTCTGGGGCCGGCCGGCGCAGCGGGATTGATGGAGGCCATGGCCACCCGCCCAGGCGCCAGCGCTGCGAGTCTTTTTCCCGAGGCTGCGCGGGCAAATCGACCGATCTTCTATCGCGAAGGCCGCGCCGCCACCGTGGCCGAGGTGCACGCCAATCTGCAGCGCACGGCGGGAGCCGGCCCCGCGATCGGAGCTCCATCTCAGCCTCCTTCGGCAGGGCTGCCGGAACTGAGCGAAAAGGAACGCATGCTGGCCGCTCGGCTGGACCGGCTGAAACAGGACCAGAGTCTGCTGGCCTTGCTGCTGGGCCAGGACGGCCAAAGCTCGGGCGGCGGCTTCGGAAAGGCGTTTTCGCCGGGGGATGCGGCGTGATGGTAAACCGGACGTTAAGCATGTCAGGCTGATGGTCTGGGCGCTTCCAGCTTCGGAACCGCCGAGATCCGCCTATGACCGCCCACCGCGCTCGATTGACCGAAATGGACATCCGTCGGCTGATCAAGGCGGACGACGAAGACGAACGCGCCTCGGCTGCGCACAAGCTGTGCCGCAGCATGGAGCGCCTGCCTCTGGACGAAGAGGGGCGTGCGGCCGCCGAAAAGATTTTGCGTCTGCTGGCCGAGGATTCGGCCGAAATGGTCCGACGCGCCATGGCGGTCACCTTGAAGTCGTCCGACCTGATCCCCCGCGACCTGGCCCGGCGCCTGGCCGCCGACATCGAGACGGTTGCCCTGCCGATCATCGCTTGTTCGCCCGCCTTCCACGACGAGGACTTGATCGAGATCGTAAGGGCGGGCTCGGCGGCGCGGCAGGTCGCGGTCGCTGGTCGGCCGTCTGTCTCGCGCGATGTCGCGGACGCGGTGGCCGAGCATGGCGCGCACGAGGCGGTGCGCACCTTGGCGTCGAATGACAACGCCGACCTGTCCGAGCGCGCCCTGGAGCGTGCGGTCGAGCGGTTCGGTCGGGTGGACGACGTCGTCGCCGCGCTCGCCTACAGGCAGGTGCTGCCATTGCACATCACCGAACAGCTTATCGAGATCGCCTCGGAAACGGTGCGCGAGCACCTTGTCAGCCGACACGCAATAGCGCCGGAAACGGCTGTCCGCCTCACCCAGTTCGCGCGCGAGCGGGCGACGGTGGACCTGATAGACCAGGCGGCCGGTCAGGCGGACTTGGCGGACTTCGTCGCCCAGCTGAACGCTCGCAAAGTGCTGAACGCCTCGCTTCTGCTTCGCGCACTTGCGCGCGGGCGCATGACCCTGTTCGAGCATGGTCTGGCTGAACTGGCGCAGACGCCGCACCAGCGGGCCTGGCTGATGGTGCACGACGGCGGCCCTCTTGGGCTGAAAGCCCTCTATGACCGCGCTGGACTGCCGCCGCGCCTGTTCGCGGCCTTCAGGGCTGGGGTCGACACCTGGAAGGCCTTGCAGGGGGAGGGGGCGGACACGTCGGGCGAGGCGTTCCGCGAGCGGATGCTGGAGCGGTTTCTAAGCCAGCGCCCCGCCGTGGCGCGCGAGGACCTCGCCTATCTGATGGAGCGCCTGGACCGGCCTATGGCGACAAGCGAGCATCAACGCGCCGCCTGACGCGCGTCAGCCGACGAAGCGGACCTCGACGCCCGGCTTGACGGCGGCCGCCAACTGCTCGGCATCCCAATTCGTCATGCGCACGCAGCCGTTCGACGCCGTTTTGGCGATCTTCGACGGATCCGGCGTGCCGTGAATGCCGTAGGTGTCACGCGACAGGGCGATCCAGACCGAGCCCACCGGATTGTTCGGGCCGGGCGGCACCAGGATGCGGCGCGGGCCCCGATCGTACGTCACGCGCGAAGGATCGTAGGCGTAGTCGGGGTCATTGGCGACGCCCACCACCGTCAGGGTTCCCGACGGCGCCGGCCGCTCGGTCGACCCGATGGTGGCCGGGTAGAAGGCGATCAGCCGATCCGAACCGTCAAAGGCGCGCACCGAACTCTCGGTCTTGTCCACGACGACGTAGGCGACTTCGGAAGGGAGCTCGCGCGCGCCGACTGCGGCCACCACCAAGGTTTTGCCGACCAGCCCTTGCGCCGTGCCAAAATCGACACCGGGGTTCAGTGCCTGAAGCAGAGCCTCGGTCATCTGGAAGCGCTCGGCCAGACCTTCCAGAGGCGTGGCGTAGCCGACCCGGTCCAGTTCCGACATCGCCTCCAGATCGGTCGGCACCGTGCCTATGAAGGGGCCTTCGACGTCCTGGGCGGTCACGACGTGATCCGCCAGGACCGGGCTGCTGTCGCCTGAGGTGAGGCGGTCGAAGACCTGCTGATCCAGGACGCCGTCTTCGGTCAGACCCGCGGCCTTTTCAAAGGCGGCGATCGCTTGGCTGGTGTTTTCGCCGCCAAGACCGTCGATGATGCCCGGTGAGAAGCGGGCGCGGCCGAGCAGGATCTGAGCGCGGATGACGGCCGGATCGGGCTGAGCTTGCAGGGGCGGCGCAGCTTGGCCTTCCACGGCCGCGGGCGCTGGCGCGGGCTGGGTGAAGACGGCCCGTTCGATGGCGTCGCGTGACAGTCCGCCCTGGGCGGATTGGCGGCTCTCCGCCGGCGCCTGCGGCTGTCCGCGATCACAGGCGGCGATGGTGAGGGGAAGAAGCAGGGCGAGGGCGGGGGCGACGTAACGCGCCGTACGGCTAAGGCTCATGACCGGCTCAATGCCTTGATCCGGCTTGTGTTCCGAAGTCAGCGCAGGGCGGCTGCGAGACCTTCCGCAGTATTGGCCGACCAGCAGGCGTAGCCAGGGTCGTTCAAATGCAGATCGTCGGGACCGACGCCGCCGCGATCCAGGCCGGACCAGCCGCTCATGGCCGCAAACCGGTGCTGAACGCCATAGCCGACGCGCCCGCCTTCAAGAGCGATCAGGCGCGAAATCTCGGACAAGGCCGGGTTGCGCCCCTGGAAGGCCGGATTGCGCGCATTGTCCGGCAGGCGCTGCGGGTCGATCAGGACGACGTCGACGCCGGCCTCGTCCAGCACGCCCTGACCCCGACGGAAGTCGGCGAAGAAGTCGTCCATGGAGCGATCGCGCAACACGTCATTCGTGCCCAGCTGCCACAAGACAAGATCGGGCCGACTGGCCACGATCTCACGCTCCAGCCTGTCCGCGGTCTCCTTGGCGGTTTCTCCGCCTATGCCCTTGTTGACGACAGTGATTTCGACGCCTGGCAACCGCTCGCGAAGGCCCTGTTCAAGCAGCGGAACAAAGCCCAGCTCCCGGCGGCTGGCGCCGATACCCTCGATGCTGGAAGAGCCCATGGCCAGCACGGTCAGGCGGCCTTCCCGCACGGCGGCGCGGGCGCGCGAAAGTCCGTCGTTGGAAACGATGTTCTCGGCCTTCACCGGGCAGGCGGCAGGAACCGTCTGGGCTTGCGCCGCCAAGGGGGTAGCAAGCGTCAGGCTGGCGGCGGCGAAGGCGAGAACTGCGGATTTCACGGATTAGGTTCTCCGGTTGCGGGGTCGGTTTCGGTGTCGCCGGGGTTGGATGAGCCCTCGGAGCCCGGCGGCTCGGTGGCCGGGCGCGGCGGTTCGCCGTCGTGATCCGGCTGACGCTGCTGCTCGGTTTCGGTCTCGCGGGTCGGTGGGCGGCGGGGGTCGGTCATGTTCTGGCTCCGGTCTATGAGGCGGTAGAGCCAGGATCAACGCACGGCCTGTTACAGGGCTCCCGCACGCTTTGTTCACCATGACGCTAAACGTCGATGCAAGGCGGACCCCCTTAACCTCCAGACCATGCACACGACCGCCGATCTGATCGCGCCAGAGGCGCTGACGCCCGAGATGCTGGCCCTGTGGCGGGCCATGGTCGCGGCCGATCCTGTGTTCGACAGCCCCTATTTCGATCCGCGTTTCACCCAGGCGGCCGGCCGGGTCAGCCCTGGCGCCAAGGTGGCGGTTTTCCAGCGCGGGGGTCGGATCGTCGGCTTCCTGCCCCATCAGACGCGCGGTGCCACGGTCCAACCTCTGGGCGCGCCGATGAGCGACTATCACGGCGTGATCGCCTTCGCCGGCGAGGGGCCGGATTTGGAAGAGGCGGCGCTGCTGCTGCGAGCGCCGCGACTGGCCGTCGGCGGCTGGGTCGGTCCCAGCCGCACGGCGGGACAGCGCCCGACGGTGCGCGCCGAGCTGAATGACGATGGCTTTGAGCCCTGGTACGCCGAGCGCCGCGCGACATTCGGCAAGTTCTTCAAGGACAAGGAGAGGGCGCGGCGCAGCATGCAGGCCGAGTTCGGCGATTTGCGCGTCGAGGTGGGGATGAACGATCCGGCCTTGCTGGCCTGGATTTTGAGCATGAAGAGCGAGCAGTATCGCCGCTCGGCCCGCCACGATGTCTTCGCCTGCGGCTGGACGCGCGACCTGCTGGCGGATCTGATGCGCGACGCGGACGCCGACTTCGGCGGCTCCATCGCGGCGTTGTGGGCGGGCGACAATCTGATGGCGGCCGAATACAGCCTGCACGCCGGCTCGAGCCTGCATTTCTGGTTTCCGGCCTATACGCCAGGTTTGGCGCGCTGTTCGCCGGGTATCCTGCTGACGCTGGACACCATTCGGCAGGGCGCGGATCGCGGCTGGAAGGTGTTCGACTTTGGCGTGGGCGAAGAGGGCTACAAGAAATACTTCAACACCGGCTCGCGCATGGTGGGCGAGGCGGTGGTCAATCGGCCCGGCCTGCGGTCGGCGTTGAGCGGCGCCGCCGTCGCGGCGGTGAACCTGGCTGGCGAAGGCCGGGGCGAGCGCCTGCGCCTGAGCGTGCGCCGCCGTCTCGGGGCCATCGAGGCCTGCGAGATCGACGCCCTCAACCAGCTCAAGGGCATGGCGGCGGCGGCCGGGGCCGCGGTGGGAAAGCTGTCGCGCGACCGGGCACCGGCATGAGCCCTCCGGCCGGCACGCGCTATCCAGGGCCGATCCGCCTAGCCGAGGTGCATTCTCATGGCTTGGTCGAACAGGGCTTCGCCGCAGACGAGGCCCTGGCGGAGCTGCTCGACCGCTATCCGGCCGAACTGTTCGACATCAACCTTTACGATTTCGACGATGAGGGGCAGGTCTCGATGCGCACCGGTGCGCGTGGCCGGCTGTCGGGCGCGGACCTGCTGGAGGCGATCAAGCAGGGTCGTCTCTGGGTCAATCTGCGTGAGGTCGAGCGCGGCTGGCCAGAGCTGTGGGGCTCGGCCATGACGGACTTTCATCGCATGCAGGCGGCCTATCCGGGCCTGAAGGCGGCCGGGGCGAGCGGCCAGTTGATCCTCTCGTCGCCCAAGGCGCGCGTGCCCTATCATTTCGACGCGGCGGGGGTGGCCCTGTTCCACCTGCGTGGGCGCAAACGGCTGTTCGTCTATCCAGGCGACGAGGCGCACTTGCCCGAAGCTGCGATGGAGAAGGTCGTATCGCGCCAGACGACCGAGGAGACGCCCTATCGCCTGGCGTTCGAGGCCGATGCGCAGGTGCTCGACTTGGAGCCCGGTCAGATGGCGACCTGGCCCTTCTACGCTCCGCACCGGGTCGAGAACCTGGATCGGTTCTGCGTGTCGCTTTCGATCGAATATCAGACCTGGGGCACGCGGCTGCGCAACGGGGCGCTGTATGTGAACGCCTGGCGTCGTCTGAACGGGGCGCGGCCTGCGCCGACGGATCGCCTCAGCCGTCCGGCCATGGCCGCTCGCTGGGCCGGATCGCTGGCGCTGAAGCGGATGGGTGTTATCGAGAACCGCATCGCCGGCTTGGCGCGGGACTTCGAGCCCGAGATCGGCGCCGCCGATGGCGCAGGCACGCTGAAGAGCTAGAGATTACAACGAGGTCATGACCTCGTTTTAAAGTGACTTGGTCCAGGCCCGGCCGCACCCTTCGATCAGCAATCGAGGGAGACAAGCCGATGAAGACCGCCCTGTTTATCGCCGCATCCGTCGCCGGCCTGACCGCCGCCTTGCCCGCCGCCGCTCAAAGCGTGGAGGTGCGCGACGCCGTGGCTCGTATGGTGGTGATCCCCGAGGATCGCACGGACATCGCCGTGGAGATCGAGCCGGGCCGGGCGGGCCTGCCCATGCCACGCGTCGCGCGGCGCGGCGATGACGTCCGCATCTTCGGCGAGATCGGCCGCAATCCCGTCCGCAACTGCACGTCCGCGTCGTCAGACGCCCGCCAGCCCGGCGAGGGCGCCTCGGTGGAGGTGCGCGGGCATGGGAGGGTCAATATGGAGGACGCGCCGCTGATCGTTGTCCGCACGCCCCGTGATGTGGAGGTGTCAGCGGGCGGGGCGGTGTTCGGCTCGGTCGGCCGTGGGGCGAACTCGCTTGAACTGGCCTCGGGCGGATGCGGCGGCTGGACGGTGGCCAATGTCGCGGGGCCGGCGGCGCTGAACGTCGGCGGGTCAGGCTCCATCCGCGCTGGAGCAACAGAGTCCCTGAAGGCCAACATCGGCGGCTCCGGCTCGGTGCGCGCCGGCGCAACCCGGAGCCTAGACGCCAACATCGGCGGCTCTGGCAGCGTGCGCGTGGCTTCGGTGCAGGGCGACGTCGCGACCGCTATCGGCGGCTCTGGCGGCATCCGCATCGACGGCGGCCGGATCGGTCGACTGACCGCCGCCATCGGCGGCTCGGGCAGCGTCGACGCCAATGCGCCCGTCGGCGATGTGTCCGCCAGCTTCGCCGGATCCGGCAGCGTGCGCGTTGCCAGCGTCAGCGGAAATGTGACCCAGAACAGCTTCGGTTCCGGCCGGGTCGTCGTCGGCCGGTAGCCGTTAGGCCGGTCGGATCACCATGCAGGTGACGCGCCGCTCGGACAGGGCGGCGCAGGCCGCTTCAGCAGCGTCCCGGCTTAGGCCCACGAAGCGGGAGCGATACCATTCGCCTGCGACCTGAACATCGCGGTCGGCCCCATTGAACTGGCTGCGGAAGCGGCGCGCCACCTCGGCCAGCCAGTCGTCCGCCACCTTCTGATCCTTGAAGGCCCCGACCTGGACGGCCCAGCCCCCGGACGATGCCCGCGACGCGGTCTGGCGGTTCAGCGATTCGCGGGGCGTGACCGCGCCGCCGTTCAGAGAGGCGGTCAGCCCTTCCGGCGTCCGCGGGGCCGGAGCCTCCGCGCGAACGACGGGCCGGGCCGACGGCGCGGGCGCGACGCGGTTGGGCAGATTGGCGGGCGCCGGGCCCGAAACGAGAGCCACGCCGGCGCCGATTGGCGCTGACGCGGCGGCCCCGCCGCCGTCCTCGTCCTCGTCGCGCTGCAGGCTTGCGTAGGCGATCGGCGCGGCGTTGTCGGGATTGGAGCCGATGCCGAAGCCACGCTGTTCGAAGAAGGCCTGGGCCACCTGAAGACGCTCGCCACGCTCGCGCCGGCGTTCGACCTCGAACCCGGTGTTCATCAGCTCGGCGACGTGCGCGTTGCGGCTGGCGCTGGAGCGTCCGCCCAGCACGATGGTGATCAGCCGCTTGCCGTTCTCGACCTTCGACGCCGCCAGATTGTAGCCCGAAGCGTTGGTGAAGCCGGTCTTGATCCCGTCATAGCCCGCCATGTTCAGCAGGCCGTTGGTGTTGCGGTAGTCGCGGCCGTTGTAGGCCCAGTCGTGCAGGCCGAAATAGCGATAATACTGCGGATAGTCGCGCATGACGGCGCGGGCCAGGACGGCCAGGTCACGCGCGGTCGTCAGTTGGCGCCCGTCGGGCAGGCCGTGCGGATTGACGTAGCGCGTCTGGGTCATGCCCAGTTCTTCGGCCTTGCGCGTCGCCATGGCGGCGAACCGAGCTTCTGAGCCCCCGATGTGCTCGGCGATCGCCAAGGCCATGTCATTGGCGCTGCGCACGGCGGTGGCGCGCATCGCATTGTCCAGCGTGATGGTCTGGCCCGCCGCAAGGCCGAGCTTTGACGGCGGCTGAGAAGCGGCGCGGGGCGAGACGGTGATCACGTCGTCCAGGCTGACCTTGCCCTCCGACAGCGCCTCGAACGCGAGGTACAGCGTCATGACCTTGGTCACCGAAGCGGGGTAGCGACGGGCGTCCGCGTGACGGGCGAACAGCACTTCGCCGGACGCAGCATCCACCACGACAGCGGCGTAGCGGGCGTTCTCGTTGGATTGCGCGACCGGCGCCGGCCCTGGATTGGGCATGAGTGCGACAAGGGCGGCTGCGGCCAATGCAGGCGCGAAGCGGGCGAGCTGGGCGGGAGTCTTCAAGGTGTTGACCCTCATTCATACTGTGCGCCGGCTGCCCCCGACGCTACGCCATCAAACAGCTAGCATGCCCCGAGGGCGTTTCGTCGCGGTTAACGGGCTGTCAACGTAGATTTGAAGACACGAGCCTGACGGTTTTGTGCGGCGCACAATAAACCTTGACGTGCTTTCGCACTTGCACCATATAGCTTCCATCGCGCCGGAATCGCCTGGTGCGGAAATCATAACGCGGACCACCCGCGAGCCTCGCTTTCAGGAGATCCCGACATGGCTGACGCCAACGAAACCGTGAAGAAGACCGTCGAACAGACCGCCGCCAAGACCAAGGCCCAGGCCGAACAGTTCCAGGCCGCCGGCGCCCAGGCGTTCCGCGAAGGCGTGGACAAGTCCGTCGCCGGCTTCAGCGAAATGAACGCCCAGAGCAAGCGCAACCTGGAAGCCATGGTCGAGTCGGCCTCGGCCGCCCAGAAGGGCGCCGAAGCCCTGTCGCAACAGGCCCTGGCCTTTGGCAAGAAAAGCTGGGAAGACAACATGGCCGCCGCCCAGTCGATGGCGACCGCCCGTTCGATCCAGGAACTGGTCGAGCTGCAGACCTCGTGGGCCAAGTCGGCCTCGGAGGCCTACCTCTCGGAAATGACCCGCATGACCGAGACCCTGACCGCCTCGGTCAAGGACAGCTTCAAGCCGATCAACGAGCGCGTCACCGCCTCGGTCGAGACGCTGCAGGCCGCTCGCTAAATCGGCGATTGACTGAGAAGTTGAAGAGCCCCGGCGGAGACGCCGGGGCTTTTTCATGTCGTGATGGTCAGCCGGTCGATGACAGGCTCCAACTCATCGAAGCGGTCGATGACCGCCTCGACATCCAACTCTCGAACCGGAATGTCGGTGTAGCCGAAGCTGACCAGAACGCAGGGCATGGACGCGTCGCGCGCGGCGCGGGCGTCGGTCGCGCTGTCGCCGATCATCAAGGCGCGGGCCGGATCGCCGCCGGCCTTGAGCACGGCTTCACGCAGATGCGCGCCGGACGGCTTGCGGGCGCTGACGACATCGGGGCCGACGATGGCGGCGAAATGGTGCGTCAGGCCCAGGGCCTCGATCAGGGCGACCGACAGGTCGGTGCGCTTGTTGGTCGCCACGCACAGGATCGCGCCGCGCGCCGCCAGCCGACCCAGCGTCTCGACCACGCCGTCGTAGAGGCGGCTTTCGTCAGCGATGTGGGCCAGATAGTCGTCGATGAAGGCGTCGAACAGAGCGGGCGACGCCGCCTCGTCCCAGGTCGCGCCCGCCTCCTGAAAGCCGTGCTCCAGCAGCGCTCGCGCCCCGTGCCCGACCAGGTGCCGCGCCGAGGCCAGCGGGACTTGGGGCAGGCCACGCTGGGCCAGCAGGCGGTTCAGCGTGCCGATTAGATCGGGCGCGGTCTCCACCAGGGTGCCGTCCAGGTCGAAGGCCAGGGTCCAGCCGGTCAGTTCGTGGCCGCTCATGGGCTCTCCTTGCTCGCGATGCGCAGGCCGTTAGGCTAGATCGCAAGCGCCGACCACCCGCAGGAACGATTCATGACCACGCCGACACGCGCCCGCGCCGCCGTCATTCTGGCCGCCGGGCAGGGCACGCGGATGAAATCGCCGCTGCCGAAGGTGCTGCATCGCGTCGGCGGCCGCGCCATGCTGGACCACGCCATCGATGCGGCAGAGGCGCTGGGCTGCGAACGCGTGGTGGTGGTGGTCGGCGACCATTCGCCCGAGGTACGCGCCCATGTCGTCAAGCGGCTGGGCGAGGCGGCGGTGGCGGTGCAGGACCCGCCGCTGGGCACCGGCCATGCGGTTCTGGCCGCGCGCGAGGCGCTGGCGGACTTCGACGGCGAAGTGGTGGTGACCTATGGCGACGTGCCGCTGCTCAAGGCGTCGGACATCGCACCGGCCTTCGGCGCCGACGGGGTGACGGTGATCGGCTTCGAGGCCCGCGACGCCGGCGCCTACGGCCGTCTGATCCTGACCGACGCCGGGCTGGAGGCCATCGTCGAGGCCAAGGAGGCCAGCGCCGATCAGCTGCGCATCACCGCCTGCAACTCCGGCGTCCTGGCCGCGCCGGCCGGGGTGCTGTTCGACCTGCTGGACCGGGTGACCAACGCCAACGCCAAGGGCGAATACTATCTGACCGACGTGGTGGCCCTGGCGCGCGAGGCCGGCCACCCGACCCGCGCCGTCTTCGCGCCCGAGGACGCGGTGATGGGCGTCAACGCCCAGGGCGAGCTGGCCCAGGCCGAGGCCCTGTTCCAGAAGGTGCAGCGCGAGACGGCCATGGAGAACGGCGTGACCATGGCCGCGCCCGACACCGTTCACTTCAGCTGGGACACCCGGATCGGCGGTGGGGCGGTGATCGAGCCCTATGTGGTCTTCGGGCCCGGCGCGGTGATCGAAGGCGGCGCGCGCATCCGCAGCTTCAGCCACATCGAGGGCGCGCGCGTCGCCGCCGGCGCCGAGGTCGGACCCTACGCGCGGCTGCGTCCCGGCGCGGACCTGGCCGAGGGGGTCAAGGTCGGCAACTTCGTCGAGGTCAAGAACGTGACGATGGCCAAGGGCGCCAAGGCCAATCACCTGGCCTATCTGGGCGACGGCGCGGTGGGGGCGGGGGCCAACATCGGCGCCGGGACCATCTTCTGCAACTACGACGGCTTCTTCAAACACCGCACCGAGGTGGGAGAGGGAGCCTTCGTCGGCTCCAACAGCGCCCTTGTCGCGCCTGTGCGGATCGGCGAGGGGGCCATGATCGGCTCGGGCTCGGTGATCACGCGCGACGTGGGGGCCGGCGACCTGGCGCTGGGGCGGGGCGAACAGACGATGAAACCGGGCTGGGCCGGGCGGTTCATGGCTGCGATGCGCGCGAAGAAGGCGGCCCGATGAGTGATATTCAGAAACGCAACGCCGGCGAGGCCGCCGCACTGCGCGTCGACGCCGGCATGAAGGTCGGGCTTGGCACCGGCTCGACCGCAGCCTGGTTCGTGCGGGCGTTGGCGGCGCGCAACCTGCCTGATCTGCGCTGCGTGCCGACGTCGGAGGCCACCGCCGATCTGGCGCGCGAGCTGGGGCTGACGCTGTCGACGCTGGAGGATACGCCGCGCCTGGACCTGACGGTCGACGGAGCCGACGAGATCGGTCCGGGGCTGGCGCTAATCAAGGGCGGCGGGGCGGCCCTGTTGCGCGAGAAGCTGGTGTGGGAGGCGTCGGACCGCTGCATCGTCATCGCCGACGCGGCCAAGGTGGTGACGACCCTGGGCGCCTTCGCCCTGCCGATCGAGGTGGTCGCCTTCGGCCACAAGACCACGGGCAACCGCATCGCCGACGTCCTGTCCGATCACGAGATCAGCCAGCCCGCGCGGTTGCGTCAGGCCGAACGCGGCATAGTGCGCACCGACGGCGGCAACGTCATCTACGACGCGCGCTGCGGCGCCATCCACGACCCGTCACGTTTGGCCGACGACCTGAAGCTGATCACCGGCGTGGTCGAGCACGGCCTGTTCCTGGACCTGGCCGATGAGGCGATCATCGGCCAGGACATAGGCGTGGAGACACGGGCGCCCTAGTCCTGGGCGTCGCGGTCCTGGCGCAGATCGCGATGGGCGCGCTGGATCGTGCCGATGATCTCGGACCGGTTGGCCCCGGCCAGCTTTTGAGTACGCTGCGCGCTATAGAGGCCGCTGAGATAGGCCTGATCCCAGTCGGTCAGCGTGGTCGCGTAATCCGGCTCTTCGAACAGATTCAGGATGGAGGCATAGCGGCTGGTATCCGCCTCTGGATTGATTTGGGCCAGCGACACCATGGCGATGTAGTCGGCCAACTGCTGCGCCGAGAAACCCTCGACCTTGTTGATGTCAACGATGACGATGACGCGGAACAGGTCATCGACGATCTGGGTGCCGATGCGCCCCCCGGACATCTGGTTGATTATGGGAGCGAAGCCGAGTGCGCTTTGCCCCCCCCTGCTGTGGATCGACGGTGCAGGGTTCCTGGCAATCGCCCGGCAATCTCGCGGCGCGCGCTCCTGAAAACGCATCGGTCGGCATGCTGAGCGCCCACCAGCGCACGGCCTGGTCGCTGTTGCGGAAAGCTCTCAGCGCCGCGCCGCCACGCTCGATGCCGCCGCCCCCAGGGCGAAACACCGAGCGGCGCCGATCAATCATGGCGGCCGCCGTCTGGTTGGGATCGTCGCTGGCCACCACGATGATGTTGGGCGTGCAGCCCGGCGCGCCGGTCCGCAGTCCCACATCCTCGGCCACGGTGGAAACACGATCGACGATGTACTGAGTGGTTTCAGCGCCGAGATGGGCGGAGGTCATCCCCACGCAGACGGGCGCGTTCCAGCGCGCCAGGTTCCGACGCGGATTGGGCGCGGCTACATCGTCGACAAATCCGCGAACTAGATTCTCCAGAGACCGTCCAATGACTTGCACGTCCTCCAGGCGGGTGGGCGTGTCAGGGTCGGGTGACACGGACACGGCCGTAGGCTGGGCTTGCGGAAGAGAGTCGGGCGTGCCGGATGCAATCAGGCCGGCGAGCAGAAGTTCGATCATGGCGTGAGTCCCTGTATATCGGGATTCAGTTTTCCGTCTGGTCGGCTTGTCGGCGCAAGTCGCTATGGGCGCGCCGGATGGTCGCCACGACCTCAGATCGGTTGGCGCCGGCAAGCTGCTGCGTGCGCTGGGAGCCGTAAAGACCGCGCAGATAAGCCTGGTCCCATTCCGTCAGGGAGGAGGCGTAGTCCGGCTCGTCGAACACGTTCAGGATAGAGGCATAGGCGCTGGTGTCGGCCGTCGGATTGATCTGGGATAGCGACACCATGGCGACGTAGTCGGCCAACTGCTGCGCTGAGACGTTATCGATCTTGTTCACGTCCACAATCACGATGACGCGGTTCAGGTCATCGACGATCTGGGTTGAGAGTCGCGACGCCGCGAACACTTCGATCTGTGGCGCATAATGCTCTACTTTGGAACAAGGATCAGCACATTCACCGCGCAGACGCACGGCGCGCTGGCCCGTATGTGAATCGGTCGGCACGCTGACCGCCCACCAGCGGACCGGCCGGTCGCTGTCGCGGAAGGCTCGGAGTTGAGAACCGCCCCGATCCATGCCGGACCCGCCGGGCCTGAACGACAGGGGGCTGCGCTCGATTAGGTCCGACGCCAGGACATTGGGATCGGAGGACGCGATCACTAGGACATTGGGCTTACAGCCTGGCGCGCCGGACCGAAGCCCCAGATCATCGGCCACGGTCGAGATGCGATCAACCAGATACTGAGCCGTTTCGGCCTGGAAATTGGCGGCCCCAATGCAGACCCCGCGATCCCATCGCGCCAAATTACGCCCAGGGTTGGGAGCTGCAACGTCATTGACGAAGTCGCGTATAACGGTCTCCAGCCGTCGCCCGGTGACTTCGATGTCTTCGAGCCGCGTCGGCGTCTCGGGATCGCTGGCGGTCGGCTGTTGCTGGGGCGAGGATGCGGCGAGAATGCCAGCAAGCAGGGGGCCAAGCATCAGACGTTTCCTTGAAAGTGATGGATGATCACGGTTGGGCGTCCCGAAGTTGATGATGCGCGCGCCGGATCGAGGCTGCTACCTCGGCCCTGTTGGCGCCAGGAAGACGGTGAGTGCGTTGCGACCCGTAAATCCCGCGTAGGTAGGCCATGTCCCAGGATGTGAGCGTGTCAGTCGAAGCTGGGTCTTCGAATAGGTTCAGGATGCTGGCGTAGCTGGACGTGTCGGCTTCGGGGTCGATCTGCGTCAGAGACACAATGGCGACGTAGTCGGCCAACTGCTGAGCGGTTATTCCGTCCAGTTGGCTGGCGTCCACGATCACGATGACACGTACCAGATTGTCGACGATCTGAGTGCTGATCCGAGACGATGATGTCAGATGGATTTGCGGAGTGTAGTCGAACACCGACGAGCAGGGGTGCTGACAATCGCCTGGGATGCGGACGGCGCGTTGTCCCGTGTGGGAATCCATCGGCACGCTGATCGGCCACCAGCGTACCGGGCGGTCGCTGGCCTGGAAGGCGCGCAGCTTTGCGTCGCCGTGCTCCATCCCCGGTCCGCCCGGGCGGAAATTCTTAGGACTGCGTGAAACCAGGGTCTGAGCCAGGCCAGAAGGGTCAGAGCTGGCGATCACCATGATGTTGGCCGTGCATCCGGGGGCTCCGGGTCGCAACCCCAAGTCCTCGGCCACCGTCGACACGCGGTCGACCACGTACTGGCCGATCTCGCCTCTGAGATTCGCTGCGCCGACGCACACTCCCTGGTTCCAACGCGCGAAGTTTCGACGGTACACAGGCGCCGCGACGTTC
Organism: Brevundimonas sp.; assembly: GCF_046295775.1. Taxonomy (GTDB): domain Bacteria; phylum Pseudomonadota; class Alphaproteobacteria; order Caulobacterales; family Caulobacteraceae; genus Brevundimonas. Next base: position 78,848 of record NZ_JBKBML010000001.1, read on the forward strand.
GAGACGAAATCCTGCACAATCGTCTCCAGCCGCCGGCCGGCCACCTCGACATCCTCGAGGCGCGTCGGCTCGTCACGGGCGACAGGGTCTTGGGGTTGAACCTGAGGCGATACGGCCGCCAACCACCCGGCAATGAGCAGCTCAATCATGCGTTCCCCCTAAGGTTGGATAACTTTGCGATTTGAAACCGGCGGTGTCTAGACACAGTTTTGTCACTATCGACGCCGGGTTGTCGCAGGCCCTGTCGGCGCCTAAGTCGGCCACAGGCAGCGATTAGGATCGGCATGACCCAATACGACTACGACCTCTTCGTCATCGGCGCGGGCTCTGGCGGGGTGCGGGCGGCGCGGCTGACGGCGCTGGGCGGCAAGCGGGTGGCGATCGCCGAGGAGTTCCGGGTCGGGGGCACCTGCGTGATCCGCGGCTGCGTGCCCAAGAAGTTCATGGTCATGGCCTCTGAGGTCAGCCACGCGCTGGAGATCGCCGAGGGCTACGGTTGGTCGTTCGACAATGCGAAGTTCGATTGGCCGACCTTCCTGGAGGCCAAGGACGTCGAGATCGCGCGCTTGTCGGGCATCTACGCCGCCAACCTGGGCAAGGCGGGGGTCGATCTGGTGCATGGCCGCGCGGTGCTGAAGGACGCCCATACGGTCGAGATCGTCGGCAAGGACCAGACCATCACGGCTGAAAAGATCCTGATCGCCACCGGCGGCCGGCCGTGGAAGCCCGAGAGCCTGCCGGGCGTCGAGCACGCCATCACGTCGGAAGAAGCCTTCCATCTGCCCGAACTTCCCAAACGCATCCTGATCGCGGGAGGCGGCTATATCGCGGTGGAGTTCGCTGGAATCTTCGCCGGCCTGGGGGTCGAGACGACCCTGATCTATCGCGGGCCGAACATCCTGCGCGGCTTCGACGACGATGTGCGCGCCCACCTGGCCGGCGAGATCGAGAAGCGCGGCATCAAGGTCATCCTGGGTTGCCAGCACAAGTCGATCGAAAAGACCGAGACGGGCCTAGTGAACCACCTGGAGAACGGTCATGCCATTGAGACAGATGTGGTGATGTTCGCCACCGGTCGCGTGCCGCACGTCAAGGACCTGGGTCTGGAGACGGCCGGGGTCGAACTGAACGACGCCGGCGCGATCAAGGTCGACGACCTGTCGCGCACCACGGCCGAGAACATTTGGGCCATCGGCGACGTGACCGACCGCATGAACCTGACGCCCGTGGCGATCCGCGAGGCGGTGGCCTTCCACGAGACCGTCTATCGCGAAAACCCGCAGGCCTTCGACTACGAAGCCGTCGCCACCGCCGTGTTCAGCCAGCCGCCCGTCGGCGTTGTGGGTCTGACCGAGGCCGAGGCGCGGCATAGCTGCGCCAAGGGCGTGGACGTCTACGTCACCCGCTTCCGCCCTATGAAATACGCCTTCACCGGCTCCGACGAGCGGGTGCTGATGAAGCTGGTGGTCGACGCCGACAGCCAGCGCGTCGTGGGCGTCCACATCGTCGGGCCCGAGTCGCCCGAGATGATCCAGCTGGCCGCCATCGCCGTGAAGGCGGGCCTGACCAAGGCTCAGTGGGACGCCACCTGCGCGGTGCATCCGACCATGGCCGAGGAGCTGGTCACGCTGAAAGAGAAGCAGTCGCCTGCGCACATGACGGCCGGGTAGAGCCTCAGCCCCAGCTTTCTACCGCGCCTCGGCGGCGGGCGAAGCCGCCGACGGGGGCCGCAGCCGGCGCCGCGCGCGGTTCCGGCTCGGCCTTGCCGAACAGCCAGCCCTGGCCGTGGGTGACGCCCAGCGCCTTGACGGCGGCGCACTCGGCCTCGGTTTCGATGCGCTCGGCGATGGTGGTCATGTTCAGCGACGTCGCCAGATCCACCACCGACTTCAGCAGGGCGCGCGTCTTGGGCTCTGACTGCAGGTTCTCGACAAAGGCCCCGTCGATCTTGACCGTGTCGACCGACAGGCGGCGCAGATAGTCGAACGAGGCCGCGCCCGCGCCGAAGTCGTCAATGCAGACCTTGATCCCGGCCTGGCGCAGGGCCGACAGGCGCCGGTCGGCGGCCTCGATGTCGGCCAGTGCCGCGCTCTCGGTCACCTCGACGCTGAGGCGGCGTCGATCTTCGGGTTTTGCCGCCGTCATCTTCAGCAGAGCCTGGACATAGCGGTCGTCGGCCAGCGAGGCGCCCGAGATGTTGACCGCCACCTTGGCCAAGCCGAAGCCCGGCTGGCGCATCTTGGACAGGGCCTTTTCGACCACGGCCAGATCGAAGTCCTCGATCAGGGCCAGTTCTTCGGCCAGGTGGATCGCCGCCGCCGGGCTGCCGCCGGGACCAAACCGGGCCAGGGCCTCGAAATGGTGCACGGCCCGGACGTCCAGATCGACGATGGGCTGATAGTGCAGTTGAAACTCGCGCGTGCGGACCATGCCGCGGAAACGGTCGGCGTCGCGCAGCGTCTTCTTCAACGAGTCGGCGAAGGCCATCTCGGGGTTCTGCAGCCCCCCGTCTTTCAGGCAGCCTTCGATGGCGAAGCGCATGGCCCTGAGCGCGCACAGGGGCTCGGTTCCCGGCGCCACCTGGGCGTCGGCGCAGACGGGGGCGAAGGCGAAACCCTCGGCCGCCCCGGCCTGGCGTACCTCGTCGGCGATGTCGCGGCCGTCCTCGGCGTCGCGCAGCAAGGCGAACCGCTCGTCGGTCAGCTGGGCGGCGTTCATGCCGGGAATGGAGGCGGACTGCAGCACCGACCGGACGCGCGCCATGGCCTTGTCGGCCCCGTCGTCGCCGGCGCCCGGCAGGTCGAGGAAGGTGAGGGCGTAGGCCTTGCCCTCGCCGCGGCCCTCGACCAGGGCGCGGCTAGCCGAGGCCATGAAGTCTTCGGCGTCCAGCAGCGGCTCGGGCGCGGCGGCGACGGCGTCGATAACGGGGCCCTCGTAGATGACCGCCAGCGATACGGCGGGCGCCCGCTCGGGCAGGATGAAGGCGCGCACCCACGCGCGCCGGGCCTTGCCCTCCCCGCACGCGATCAGGACTTCGATACGATCGGAACGTGCGCCCGGCGTCAGCCTCGACAGCGCATGAACGGGCGCGGCGTCCACCACCAGATCGGCGAAGGGCTTGCCCTGCCAGGCGGCGGCGATGTTCAGGCCCGAGGTCGGTCCGGCGCCCAGCACGAAGGCCACGACGCCCTTGCCGTCCAGCTCGACCAGAGCGTCGGCGGAGGCGAAGGCTAGGCCCAGAAGGCGCGCGGCGAGCGACATAAACGCAGGCTTAGCGGCGTGGGCTTAAGAAACCGTCAGGCCGTGCGGTTGAAGGCGACCGCGCGGCCGTCGCCCTGAGCGGCGTGACCGCCGGGGCCGTAGGCGGCGGCGGGAGGGCGCGCGGCGGCCACTTCGCCGGCCAGGGTGCGCACCAGGCCTTCGGAGATGGTGCGGGCGGCCTCGACGGCCGAGGCGTGGCGGGCAAGCACGGCTTCAAAGGCGCGCGTGGCCTGGATCAGGGCCTGACGGTCGGCCAGGGGCGCCTGGGCCAGCTGCGATGGATCGGCCTTCAGCTGGGCGGACTCGCGGCGATAGGCGTTGGCCATCTCCTGGGTGGCGGCCAGGCCGTGGGCCACGTCCTGGGGCCGTCGCGCCTCGAAGGCGGCGGTCTCGGCGGCGAGGCGTTCGGTCAGGTCTTCGGTCAGGCGGATCAGGCGATGGGCGCGTGCGACGGCGAGTTCGGTCATTGGCGAGCCTCCTGCATCTTCAGCATCTCGGACATGATGCGGTCCGACAGACCGATGCCGCCCGCCTGGACGGTCTGTTTCGCCATGGCGTCGATCATGAAGCCGCGCCACGTCGCCTCGGCGTTGCCGCCGCCGAAGGGGGCTTCGGTGGACAGGCCCTCGAACATGGGGCGCAGCATCTGGGCCAGAAAGCTAGCTTCGAACGCCTGGGCGGTTTCGCGGACCTTCTCGGTGTTCACAGCAGGGCGCTGGGGCGCGCCGGCCAGCAGGGCGGGAGAGACGGCGAGGTCGCTCATTACATCACCTCGATGTCGGCTTGCAGCGCGCCGGCCGCCTTGATGGCCTGCAGGATGGAGATCATGTCGCGCGGCGTGACGCCGAGCGCGTTCAGCCCATTGACCAGCGTCGACAGATTGGCCCCGCCGCCGATGATGCGCATCTGGCGACCGGTCTCTTCCTCTACGGTGACGTCGGACTGCGGGACGACGACCGTTTCGCCGCGGCTGAACGGCTCGGGCTGGCTGACCAGCGGCGTCTCCTGGACCGAGACCGTCAGATTGCCCTGGGCGATGGCCACGGTGGAGATGCGCACGGCCTCGCCCATGACGACCACGCCATTGACCTCGTCGATGATGACCTTGGCCGGGGCGTCAACCTGGATCGGCAGGTTCTCGACGCGGCTGAGGAAGCCTGCGGCGCCGAAGTTTGCTGGCGGGCGCAGGGCGACGACCGTGCCGTTCTCTGCGAAGGCGGTCTGGGGGAAGGCGGCGTTGATGGCCCCGGCGACACGCTGGGCGGTGGTGAAGTCGGGATTGCGCAGGGTCAGGCGGACCTCCTGCATCTGACCCAGGTTGAAGCCGGTCTCGCGCTCGACCACCCCGCCCGAAGAGATGCGGCCGGCCGTCGGCACGCCGCGCGTGATGGAGGAGCCGGAGCCGCCCGAGGCGGAGACGGCGCCGGTCTGGACCGTGCCCTGCGCCACCGCATAGACCTCGCCGTCCGCGCCCTGGAGCGCGGTGACCAGGACCGTGCCGCCCAGCAGGCTCTTAGCGTCGCACATGGCCGAGACATTGACGTCGATGCGCGCGCCGGGCGTGACGAAGGCGGGCAGGTCGGCGGTCACCATGACGGCGGCGACGTTCTTGGTGTTGGCGGTCGAGCCCCGGATGTTGACGCCCTGTCGCTCCATCATCCCCTCCAGCGACTGGCGGGTGAGGGGGCAGTTCCGGAGGCTGTCGCCGGTGCCGTTCAGGCCGACGACCAGGCCGTAGCCGACCAGTTGGTTGGAACGCACGCCCTCGACCGAAGCGATGTCCTTGATCCGCGACTGGGCCGAGGCGGCGTCAGCCGCCGCCAGAAGGGCGAGGGGGGCGATCAGGGTGGCGAGCAGTTTCTTCATGGTCGAGCCTTCGGACGCGAACGGTCCGCGTTCACCATGCCAGTCCCGTGCCGAGAAAATTGCCGTGTCTTTTCAGCGCCGGGCCAGAGGGAGCTCGGATCGTGCGGGCAGATTCTGCCGGGCCGTTAACCAAGCCTTGACCGACGCGATCGAAGTTCGGGCTCGTGAACTGGAGCGTCCGCCCATGAAGGTCACCGGCCCCACAGGCCCGACCCCCGCCGGTCCCTCGGCTCGGCCCGCCCGCGCGTCGGGCGGCTTCAGCGTGCCCCAGGGCGGTGCGGGCGCCGCGTCGGCCACCACGGCTTCCAACGCCAGCGGCTCTGTCGCCGGCGTCTCGGCCCTGATGGCGCTGCAAGGGGTGGAGGATCCGTTGGAGCGCCGTCGTCGCTCGATCCGGCGCGGCGCGGGCCTCCTGGATCGGCTGGATGATCTGAAGCTTTCGCTGCTCTCGGGCCAGGCGCCCGGACCTGCGCTGGAGCGGCTGGCCCGCAGCGTGCGCGAGGAGCGGGGCGAGGGCGACGGCGATGCGGGTTTGGCCGCCGTACTGGATCAGATCGACCTGCGCGCGGCTGTGGAACTGGCCAAGGCTGAACGCGCGCGCGTCTGACGCCGCGTTCGCGTCAAGGGCGAGTGAGGACGAAATGTCACGCCCGGCGCGTTTACGAAGCTTAACCGGGCTTTGGTGCGAGAACATCGTTGCCGCGACTCGATGACCTGCCTATACGGCTGGCTTGCGCCGCAGGGGGGCGCGAAGAGAAAGCGTGAGTGCGATGAACGCATTAGCGTCTGTTGCCGTACATAACACGGTCGCCTATCGACCGTCCGAGGACGAGCCGTTCATGAATGAGCGGCAGCTGGCCTATTTCAAACACAAGCTGCTGGCGTGGAAGGATGAAATCCTTCGCGAATCTCGCGGTACGGTGGTGAACCTCAAGGCCGAGACCGAAAATCATCCGGACCTGCTGGATCGCGCCTCCTCGGCGTCGGATCGGGCGCTGGAGCTTCGCACCCGGGATCGTCAGCGCAAGCTGATCTCCAAGATCGACGACGCCCTGCGGCGGATCGAGGATGGATCCTACGGCTATTGCGAGGACACCGGCGAACCGATCGGTCTGGGCCGCCTGGAGGCCCGCCCGACAGCGACCCTGTCGGTCGAGGCCCAGGAACGCCACGAGCGCCGCGAGCGAGTCCACCGCGACGAATAGGCGTCAGCGGTAGCGCCGCTCCACACGCGGCGTGACCGAGGTCAGCAGTTCATAGGCGATGGTGCTGGCGGCCGCGGCCGCCTCGTCCAGCATTCGGTTCGGGCCGAACAGCTCCGCGCGGTCGCCCGTCGCGACGTCGGCCCCCGTGACATCCACGGCGATCACGTCCATCGACACCCGGCCCAGGATGGCCCGCAAGCCTCCGCTTAGCCAGACCGCGCCGCGAGGGCTGGACGCGCGCAGCACCCCGTCCGCATAGCCCGTCGCGCAGATGGCGATGCGCAGGGGATGATCCGCCACATGACCTCGCGAATAGCCGATGCTCTCGCCCGCCGGCACGTCGCGAACCTGAAGCACCTCGGCGGTCAGGGTCGCCACCGGGGCGATGCGCGGATCGGGCCGGCCTTCGGGGCCGCCGCCATATAGACAAATGCCCGGCCGCACGGCGTCGAAGGCGAAGTCGGCCCCCAGAAAACAGCCGCCCGAGTTGGCGAAAGACTTCAGCGCCCCCGGATACCGGCTGGAAATCTCGGCGAAAACGTCGCGCTGGCGCCGGTTCATGGGCTCGTCGGGAGCATCCGCACAGGCCAAGTGGCTCATGACCAAGGCAAGCCCGTCGAACGGTTCAGGCGCGTCCTCGGGACGGACGCCCAGGCGGTTCATGCCGGTGTCGATCTGTAACCCGCACGCGCCGCCGCCCGCCGCCATCCAGGCCCGAAGCTGGTCCGGCTGGTTGATCACCGGCCGCAGGTCGGCGTCGCGCAGTTGAGTGGCGGTGTCTGCGGGGCAGCCGTCCAGCACGTATATGACCGGCTCGCCGCCCAGCGCCGTCCGCAGGGCCAGGCCCTCGGCGGGACGCGCGACGAAGAAGGTGCGGGCGCCTTCGGCCATGAGGCGCGCCGCGCAGCGCGCGGCGCCCAGCCCATAGCTGTCGGCCTTGACCACCGGATGCACGGGAGCGCCCGAGATCGCTTCCAGGGCATGGAAGTTGCGCGCCAGGGCGCCGAGGTCGATGTCTAGGGTGGCCGGGGAGGGCATTGGGCCCCTTATGGCGCAACAGGCGTGCGTTGAAACCCCTGCGAAGCATAGCGGCCAAGAAAAAACCCCGCCTCGAGGCGGGGTTTTCCGGGCCAGAATGAACTGGACCAAATGGATCAGACCGACAGGGCCGGCCAGAACCGTCTGGCTTAGCCCTCGGTCTTCAGCTGACCGGCCGATTCCTTGCCGGAGCGGCGGTCGCGTTCGATTTCGTAAGAGACCTTCTGGTTCTCGTCCAGGCCGCGCAGGCCGGCTTGCTCGACGGCCGAGATGTGGACGAAAACGTCCTTGCCGCCGTCATCCGGCTGGATGAAGCCGTAGCCCTTGGTGGAGTTGAACCATTTCACAGTGCCGGTAGCCATTTTCAGGACCTCCGTTAGCAGTTGGCCTCGGGAGACATTCCCGGCGACCTGTCGGTTCTGAATGGAGCGGCCGGAACTCGTGCGTTCGCAGAGAGAGGGCGTTGCGCAGAAAGATCGACGGCCGACATGTGCTCACACATCGCCGGCCCGCGCAAGCGGAGCCTTTCCGCCTCACTCGTAGCTGTGATTGTCGTAGCGCCCATCGTGAGCCAGATTGCCGAACTTGGTGGTGTCGGCGTCGAACGACAGTTTGACGATGCCGATGGGGCCGTGCCGCTGCTTGCCGATAACGACCTCGGCCTGGTTCTGAAGCCGGTCCATGTCCTGCTGCCAGGTCAGATGCTCCTCGGTGCCCTCGCGCGGCTCCGCCCGGCCCAGATAGTAGCTCTCGCGATAGACGAACATGACGCAGTCGGCGTCCTGCTCGATCGAGCCGGATTCCCGCAGGTCGGACAGCTGCGGCCGCTTGTCTTCACGCTGCTCGACCTGACGCGACAGCTGCGACAGGGCGATGATCGGCACCGACAGCTCCTTGGCCAGGGCCTTGAGGCCGCCGGTGATCTCCGACACCTCCTGCACCCGGTTCTTCTGGCTGTTTCCCTCGCCGGTGGTGACCAGTTGAAGGTAGTCGACGATGATCAGGTCCAGGCCGTGCTCCATCCGCTTCAGTCGGCGCGCGCGGGCCGCCAGTTTGGAGATGGACAGGCCGCCGGTGGCGTCGATGTAGAGCGGGCTTTCGCCGATCTCGACCGCCGCGTCGCGGATGCGGCCGAAGTCCGAGGCGTCGATCTCGCCCTTGCGCAGCTTGTCGGACGACACGCCCGAGGCGTCGGCCAGGATACGCATGGCCAGCTGTTCGGCGCTCATTTCCAGCGAGTAGAAGGCCACTACGCCGCCCGACACTGTCTTGCGGCCTTCGGGCGTGGGCTCCCAGCGATAGTTGCGGGCCACGTTGAACGCGATGTTCGTCGCCAGCGCCGTCTTGCCCATCGAGGGACGGCCGGCGAGGATCAGCAGGTCGGACGGGTGCAGACCGCCCAGCTTCTGATCCAGGTCGTCCAGGTTGGTGGCCAGGCCCGCCAGCTTGCCGTCGCGCTGATAGGCCTCCGCCGCCATCTGCACGGCGCCCGACAGGGCGTGGCTGAAGCTGACGAAGCCCGACGAAGGCTTGCCGGTCTCGGCCAGGGTGTAGAGCGACTGTTCCGCCTGCTCGATCTGGTCGATGGCGGGCGTTTCGGGCTGGGGCGCGTCCTTGATGATGTTTCCGCCGATGCGGATCAGGTCGCGGCGCAGCGCCAGGTCATAGACGACGCGGGCGTAGTCGGGCGCGTTGGCCGCCGGCGGCGCGCGGTCCACCAGGTCGGCGAGATAGCGCAGGCCGCCGAACTCCTGGAAGGCCGGATCCTGCTTGAACCGCTCCATCAGGATGGTGGGTTCGGCCAGCATGCCCTGGCGGATGTGGTCTTCGATCGCGTCGTACAGGCGATTGTGGAAGGGTTCGAAGAAGTGCGAGCCGCGCAGCCGGTCGCTCAGCCGCTCGAACACCGCGTTGTCGAACATCAGGGCGCCCAGCAGCGCCTGTTCGGCCTCCAGATTGTGCGGCATCGACGGCACGGCGACGCTGTCGGAGGGTCCGCCGAAATTGAGGGGGGCAAGCGCGTTCATCGGCATGGTGTTAACCCGTGACACGCATCTGCGTCAGACCCGGCCGCAGCCTAGGCGTGGGCAAGTTCGGGACGGCTGTGGACCGCCCCGAATTCTTCAATGATTAGGTCAGCGGCAGGGGTGCAGATCGACCAGCCAGGCGCGGAACCCGTCACGCACGCTCATGCGCGCGCGACGCGGCTGGGGGATAGCGTTCAGGAACGCCAGCACCTGGCGCGCATTGACCTGAACCTTGTCCGGCGGACACGCGCCGTTGGGTCGGCCGGCCGCCTGGGCGGCGCGCGCTTCCTGCACCACTCCGCCCATGGCGTCGGTCGCCTCATTCATGATCCGTCGCGCGCTGGGCCTCACCATGGCGGTCGGATTCATGGGAATGCGGTTGGCCTCGGCCACAAAGGCGTCGAGGGTGCGCGCCGGCGTCTGAGCGGCTCCCGGCATGGCGATGGCGAGGACGGCGATCGCCGCCCCCAGGCTGAGTGTTTTGAACATGGTCCCTCCCGTTCGCGATAACGCTGATTGCCAGAGATGGCGAAATCAGGGCTGAACGACGGGTGAACACCCACGAAAAAGGGCGCGCTCCGAAGAACGCGCCCAAATCATTCGACCTAAAGGTCGGCTCAGGCTTCTTCGCCCAGGCCTTCCTGTTGGCCGGCGCCGCCGGCGACCATGTCCTTGGCCGCGTCTTCAGCGGCTTGACGCTCGTCGTCGAACTGGCTGCGGATGACGTCTTCACCCTTGGCCTGACGCTCGGCTTCGTCAGCCGAACGGGCGATGTTGATCTTGACCGTGGCGCGGACCTCTGCGTGGAGGCGAACCGCCACTTCGTGGACGCCCAGCGTCTTGATCGCGGTGTTGAGCACGACCTGCGAACGCTCGACCTTGCCGCCTTCGGCCTGGATGGCCTCGGCGACGTCGCGCGCGGCGACCGAACCGTACAGCTGGCCGGTTTCGCCCGCCTGACGGATCATGATGTAGCTCTGGCCGTCGATCTTGTCGGCGACCTTCTGCGCGTCGGCCTTGTTCTTCTCGTTGCGCTGCTCGATGGCGGCGCGGTCGAGTTCGAAGGCCTTCAGATTGGCTTCCGTGGCCCGGCGAGCCTTGTCGCGGGGCAGCAGGAAGTTGCGGGCGAAGCCGTCCTTGACGGACACGACGTCGCCGATGGCGCCGAGATTCTCGACGCGTTCGAGCAGAACGACCTTCATCTTACTTCACCACGTACGGCAGGAGGGCCAGATAGCGGGCGCGCTTGATGGCCTTGGCCAGTTCGCGCTGCTTCTTCTGGGAGACGGCGGTGATGCGCGAAGGCACGATCTTGCCGCGTTCGGAGACGTAACGCTGCAGCAGCTTCACGTCCTTGTAGTCGATCTTCGGCGCATTGGCGCCCGAGAACGGGCACACCTTGCGGCGACGGTGGAAGGGGCGGCGAGCCGGGCCGGAGCCGGCCGGAGCGCCCGGGGTCGGGGCGGTGGTGTCGGTCATGATCCGGTTCCTTATTCCGAAGCCGCAGGAGCGTCGTCGCGCGGGCCGCGTTCACGCTCGCGCTCGCGCTCGCGTTCGCGGCGGGCCAGCAGGGGCGACAGTTCCATGTCGAGTTCCTCGACGCGGATCGTCAGCCAACGCAGCACGTCTTCGTTGATCGACAGCTGACGCTCGACCTCGGCCACGGCGGCGGCCGGGGCGTCGATGGCGAGCAGCGAATAGTGAGCCTTGCGGTTCTTCTTCACGCGGTAGGTGAGGTTGCGCAGACCCCAGTACTCGATCTTGGCGACGGAGCCGCCGCCTTCTTCGATCAGAGCCTTGATGGTGTCGTTCAGCGCTTCGGCCTGTTGCGCCGAGATATCCTGGCGCGTCATGACCGTGTGCTCGTAAAGAGCCATGCGGGTCGTCTCCCTTGGTGGGCGTCGGCATGGAGCGGCCGGGTAGCCGGTTCCACGATGGCTCCCGATGCGGCGGCCGGACCGATTGTCCGAACCCTTTGAAATCCGCGCCGGGACCGAAGCCCTGGAAAGCGGGGGCCTATAGGGGAAAAGCGCCGTCGCGGCAAGGCGCGAGGCAGAGCTCAGTCGGCCTGCAGTCGAGGAGTCTCGCCGCCCAGCACCACATCGGCCCAAAAGGCGCAGTTGTGGCGGCGCGCGAAGCTGTCGTCCAGGCGATCGCCTTCGGGCGAGAAGATCCGAATAGGCGCGTCTCCGCCCTGTATCGCAGGCCAGTCGGACAGGTCGCCGGCCCAGGCGCGACGCATACGGTCCGACAGCGCCGCCTGCTCTAGGCTGAAGCCGCCAGCGTCTTGAAGCGCCCAGCTTGCGCCGAACACCGCAGCCAGTTCGCTGGCGTGAAAGGCGCCCATGTCGCCGGTCGCCCAGCGCGGTATGCGCACTGGCGCGTCCGCGTCGGCGAACTCGTAGCCGCGCACGGGGACGTGCGGCGACAGGGCGAGGCGCATTCGGTACGCCGGGCAGGCGAACAGGGCGTCGGTCAGGCTGGCGGCCATGGAGGCACGGTAGTCGCCGTCGATCACCGGATAGAGCTCCAGCACGGCCTCTGCATCCGCGCCATAGGACCAGCGCATCTCGCGTTCGAACCGTTGGCGGTCGCGAACCGCGACGGTGAACAGGCGCGCCTCGTCGGTGTTCGACCCGACGATCACGGGCACGTCGGCGATCTGACCCGCCGCATAGGCGGCCTCGATGTTCATTGGCGTGCGCGGCCCGCCGTAAACGGGCCCCCAAGAGCCCGGGCCGTTGATGCCGCGGCGAGGCGAGGCGACGCGGGCGATGCGCCAGGCGGGCAGGGCGCGCAGGCAGTCGGCGTCCGCGCAGCCCAAAGCTTCGGCAAAACGTCTGCCGTCAGCCGCCGCCTGGTCGACGGGGGTCTGGGTCGAGCGTTCGAAACAGCCTGCGCTCTGGATGATGGCCGACTGGAACAGGCCCCTGGCCTGGGGCGAGGCGAGCAGGTGGCACAGGCCCCAGCCGCCCGCGCTTTCGCCAAAGACAGTGACCTGGCCGGGATCGCCGCCGAAGGCCGCGATGTCGGTCTGCACCCAGCGCAGCAGGGCGATCATGTCCATCAGGCCGAAATCGCCGCCGGCGTCGCCGGGCGCGGCCAGATCATCCAGCGCCAGCCAGCCCAGGGCGCCGAGGCGATAGTTGAAGGTGACCACCACGCGGCCTTGGTTCTGCGCCAGGCGGCTGGCGTCATACTGGCCGCCCGATCCCAGGGTGAAGGCTCCGCCGTGCAGGAACACCATCACGGGCCGCGCACGCTCGGGCTCGCCGGCAGGGGCGTAGATGTTGGCGTAGAGGCAGTCTTCGGACCCCGCCACCACCCCGCCGCCGCCGCCCAGCACGGCCTTGGGACTGAGCGCCTGGATACAGCCTCGGCCCAGTCGCGTGGCGTCGCGGACGCCGCTCCAGGCCTTGGCCGGCGCAGGGGCGCGCCACCGGTTCTCTCCGACAGGGGGCGCGGCGTACGGCACGCCGAGAAAGGCGCGCGCTCCGTCGCCCTCGACCCCACGGACAACGCCCGCCTGCGTCCGCGCCAGCACGGGTTCGGCATCCCTGGCGAAGCGCACGCGATCGACCTGTCCCGGCGTCAGCACACACCCCGCCGTCATCAGCGAAGCCATTAGAAGGATCAGAAGACACAGACGCATCGGCGACGAAAAGCGCCAGACGGCTTCCGGTTCTGCGGTTTCACGCAAGCTGTGACTGGACGCCTCTGTAAATCAGGCCATCATTCCCTATCTCAGGGTCCGACTCCCCCAAGGATACGGAAGACGAATGCCCAACAGACGGCCCGGTGAACAAGGCGGAGGCTCAGGCGCCGCAGTCGTCACCGAAACCAAGCCGAAGCTTCAGCGGCCCTCGCTCTATCGGGTGCTGATCCTGAACGACGACTACACGCCGATGGAATTCGTCATCTACGTGCTGGAGCGGTTCTTCCAGAAGAGCCGCGAGGACGCGACCCGCATCATGCTGCACGTGCATCAGCACGGCGTCGGCGTGTGCGGGGTGTTCACCTACGAGGTGGCCGAAACCAAGGTCGCCCAGGTGGTGGAAACCGCCCGACGTCACCAGCACCCCCTGCAATGCACGATGGAAAAGGACTGAGAGGAACCTCCCCATGCCCTCATTTTCGCGTCCTCTCGAAGAGACCCTGCACCGCGCGGTCCATTACGCAAACGAGCGCCGGCATGAGTATGCCACGCTCGAGCACCTGCTGTTGGCCCTGATCGACGACCCGGATGCGTCCGGCGTCATGACGGCCTGCAACGTCGACCTGTCGGCGCTGAAGGCGGCGCTGACCCTGTATGTCGACAACGACCTGGCCGCCCTGGCCACGGCCGACGGCGACGACGCCAAGCCGACCGCCGGCTTCCAGCGCGTGATCCAGCGCGCGGTCATCCATGTCCAGTCCTCGGGCCGGGAAGAGGTGTCGGGCGCCAATGTCCTGGTCGCCATCTTCTCGGAGCGCGAGAGCCACGCCGCCTATTTCCTGCAAGAGCAGGACATGACGCGCTACGACGCGGTGAACTTCATCGCCCACGGCATCGCCAAGAAGGCGGGCGCCGGCGACACGCGCCCGGCGCGCGGGGCCAGCCCCGAGGAGGCCGAGGACGGCGCGGTCGTCAAACAGGGCGGCGAGGCGCTCGAGGCCTATTGCGTCGATCTGAACGAAAAGGCCCGCAACGGCCGGATCGATCCGCTGATCGGGCGCCAGGCCGAGGTCGAGCGCTCGATTCAGATCCTGTGCCGCCGCACCAAGAACAACCCGCTGCTGGTCGGCGACCCGGGCGTCGGCAAGACCGCCATAGCCGAGGGCCTGGCGCGCAAGATCGTCAATGACGAGGTGCCGGACGTGCTGAAGGGCGCGACCATCTTCTCGCTCGACATGGGCGCGCTGCTGGCCGGGACCCGCTATCGCGGCGACTTCGAGGAGCGGCTGAAGCAGGTCGTCAAGGAGTTGGAGAACCACGAGAACGCGGTCCTGTTCATCGACGAGATCCATACGGTGATCGGCGCGGGCGCGACTTCGGGCGGGGCCATGGATGCGTCCAACCTGCTGAAGCCGGCCCTGGCGTCGGGCACCCTGCGCTGCATGGGTTCGACCACTTACAAGGAGTATCGCCAGCACTTCGAGAAGGACCGCGCCCTGGTGCGGCGCTTCCAGAAGATCGACGTCAACGAGCCGACGCTCGAGGACTCGGTGAAGATCCTCAAGGGGCTGAAGACCACCTACGAGGGTCATCACAAGCTGCGCTACACCGACAGCGCCATCCGCACGGCGGTCGAGCTTTCGGCCCGATACATGACGGACCGCAAACTGCCGGACAAGGCGATCGATGTGATCGACGAGGCGGGCGCCAGCCAGATGCTGCTGCCCGAATCCAAGCGCAAGAAGGTCATCGGTCAGAAGGAGGTCGAGGCCGTCATCGCCAAGATGGCGCGCATCCCGGCCAAGTCGGTGTCCAAGTCCGACACCGAGAGCCTGAAGGACCTGCACAAGGACCTGAACCGCGTCGTCTTCGGCCAGGAGCAGGCCATCGAACAGGTCTCGTCGGCCATGAAGCTGGCCCGCGCGGGCCTGCGCGATCCGCAGAAGCCGATCGGGGCCTTTCTGTTCTCGGGCCCGACCGGCGTGGGCAAGACCGAGGTGGCGCGCCAGCTGGCCGCCACCCTCGGCATCGAGATGCAGCGCTTCGACATGTCGGAATATATGGAGCGCCACACCGTCAGCCGTCTGATCGGCGCGCCTCCGGGCTATGTCGGCCACGACCAGGGCGGCCTGCTGACCGATGCAGTCGATCAGCATCCGCACTCCGTGGTGCTGCTGGACGAGATCGAGAAGGCGCACCCGGATGTCTACAACATCCTGCTCCAGGTGATGGACAACGGCATGCTGACTGACGCCGTCGGCAAGAAGGTGGACTTCAGGAACGTCATCCTGATCATGACAACCAACGCCGGGGCCGCCGACAACGCCCGCGCCTCCATCGGCTTTGGCCGGGGCAAGGTCGAGGGCGAGGACGAAAAGGCCATCCAGCGCCTGTTCGCGCCGGAGTTCCGCAACCGTCTGGACGCCATCGTGGCGTTCAAGCCGCTGGGCACCGACACGATCAAGTCGGTGGTGACCAAGTTCATCCTGCAGTTGGAAGCCCAGCTGGCGGATCGCAACATCACCATCGAACTGACCGACGAGGCGGCCGACTGGCTGGCCAAGAACGGCTTCGACGAACTGTACGGCGCGCGCCCCCTGGCCCGTGTCATCCAGGACTCGATCAAGAAGCCGCTGGCCGACGACATCCTGTTCGGACGCCTGACCCGCGGCGGCCACGTGAAGGTGGAGCTGAAGGACGGCAAGATCGCCTTCGACATCACCCCCGCCAAGGGCCCGGCCGCCAAGGCCGTGGAAGAGGAGGAGGCGGCGGACTGATCCCGCCGCCGACCTTCGAGCATTAGAAAAGGCCCCGGAGTCTCCTCCGGGGCCTTTGTCTTGTCAGGTGTGGCTAAAACTTAGCGACGACGACCCAGGCCGCCCAGCAGCACGGCCAGACCGGCCACGATGCCCGTAGTCAGCAGCGGCTTGCGGCGGGCGAAGTCCAGACCCGAGCGGGCCTTGCCCTGCACGCTGGCCGGAGCCTTGTCGACCAGGCCGTCCAGGCCGTCGATGACGCGGCCGTAGGCGTCCTTGGCGTGGCCCTTGATCTCGTTGATCTTGCCGTCGGCTTGAAGCTTGGTGTCGCCCGTCAGGCGGCCAAGGCCGTTCTGAAGCTTGCCGCCGACCTTGTCGGCCGTGCCTTCGATACGTTGGTCAGTCATGGAAAATCCCTTCCGTTGGAACTGCGCCGGGGAGGCTTGCCGTTAGAGCGCAGAGAGGGGCGGGGAGTTCCGTTTTCCGGGACGCGGCGGGCGGTTTCGCCGCAGGCCTAGCCGACCTTCACTCGCGTGGCCGCCTCGGGAAGGTCTTCGCCGAACGCGCGCTGATAGAATTCGGCGATGGTAGGCCGTTCCAGCTCGTCGCACTTGTTCAGGAAGGTGAGGCGGAAGCTGAGCGCCAGGTCGCCGTCGAAGATCTGGGCGTTCTCGGCCCAGGTGATGACGGTGCGCGGGCTCATGACGGTGGAGATGTCGCCGTTCATGAAGGCGTTGCGGGTCATGTCGGCCACACGGACCATGGCGGCGATCTTGCGACGGCCCTCGGCGTCGCGCCAGGCGGGCGCCTTGGCGGCCACGATCTCGGCCTCGACGTCGTGGTCGAGGTAGTTCAGCGTGGTCACGATCGACCAGCGGTCCAGCTGGGCCTGATTGATCTGCTGGGCGCCGTGATACAGGCCGGTGGTGTCGCCCAGGCCGACGGTGTTGGACGTGGCGAACAGGCGGAACCAGGGATTGGGCCGGATGACGCGGTTCTGATCCAATAGGGTCAGGCGGCCTTGCGCCTCCAGCACGCGCTGGATCACGAACATCACGTCGGGGCGGCCGGCGTCGTATTCGTCGAACACCAGGGCAATGGGGCGCTGGAGCGACCAAGGCAGCATGCCTTCGCGGAATTCGGTGATCTGCTTGCCGTCCTTCAGGACGATGGCGTCCTTGCCGATCAGGTCGATGCGGCTGACGTGGCTGTCCAGATTGATGCGCACCAGCGGCCAGTTCAGCCGCGCCGCCACCTGTTCGATGTGCGTCGACTTGCCGGTGCCGTGATAGCCCTGGACCATGACACGGCGGTCGAATGCGAAGCCGGCGCAAATCGAGAGGGTCGTCTGCGGATCGAACTGATAGGCCTCGTCGATCTCGGGCACATGGCTGTCGCGCTCGGCGAAGCAGGGGACCAACATGTCGCTGTCGACGCCAAAGGCTTCGCTGACCGTCACCTTGCGGTGCGGCTCGAGCGTCAGCAGCGGGTCGGGCGTGGAGTCGAGGGGGGAGGCCATGGGTTCATCTAGAGGTCGGCGGGGCCGCGCTCAAGACGGCGCGAGACGCGAAAACGCCCCTCCACCAGCTGGCGAAGGGGCGTCTTCATGAACCGTCTGAAGGACGACGGTTCAGATCGGCGATCAGTTGGCCGGGGTGGCCGCGTCGCGCACGTCGTCGGCGCGGGCGTCGGCGCGTTCACGGACCTGGTCGGCCTGCTGGTTCAGGTTGTCGGCGCGCTGCTCGTTGGCGACGGTGGCCGATTCGGTGTTGGCCATGTCGGCGCGCTCGTCGGCGCGGTCGGCCTGGCGTTCCAGTTGGTTGGCTTCCAGGTTGGCCTGATCTTCGATAGCCGCGGCTTGACGGTCGGCTTCGTTCTCGGCCGGGGTGTTGTTGCCGCAGGCGGCGAGGGTCAGGGCGCCAACGGCGATCAGAGCGTATTTCATCATGGTTCGTATCCCTTCCTTGGGGTGTGGAGCGTCGATAACGCAGCGCTTGGAAAAGGGTTCACGCTTCCGTGATGTTTCGCCTCATTCCGCGCTCAATCGCACATCGACGTTGCCGCGCGTCGCGTTGGAATAGGGGCAGACCTCATGCGCCTTCTGGATCAGGTCGTCGATGTCGGCCCTGTCCAGACCGTGATCGGTGACCTTCAGTTCGATGTCCAGGTTGAAGCCTTCGCCCTTGGTGTTCTTGCCGAAGCCGACGGTCGAATGCACCCGGGTGTCGGGGCTGACGGCCTTGCCCGCCTTGCCGGACACCAGCCGCAGCGCGCCCAAGTAGCAGGCAGCGTAGCCCGTCGCGAACAGCTGCTCGGGATTGGTCCCGTCGCCGCCCTTGCCGCCCATCTCGGTCGGCGTGGACAGCTTGACATCGATCTTGCCGTCGTCGGTGGCGGAGCGCCCGTCCTCGCGTCCGCCCCCCGAGGCTGTGGCGTGGGCCTTGTACAGAACGTCCATCGTCATCTCCTTTGGTGGAGATCACGACATGGGCGCCCGACGTCGCCCGGCAAGGGTCAGGTCAGGCCGGCGCAGAACTCCTGGATGCGCTCGCAGGCCTGGCGCAGCGTGTCCTCGTCCGTCGCATAGCTGACGCGGAAATAGGGGCTGAGGCCAAAAGCGGCGCCATGCACCACGGCCACGCCGGCCTCGTTCAGCAGTTCGGTGGCGAAGGTCTCGTCGCTGTCGATGACCACGCCGCCCTGGGTCGTCTTGCCGATCAGCCCCTCGATCGAGGGATAGACGTAGAAGGCGCCCTCGGGTGTCGGGCAGCGGACGCCTTCGGCCTGGTTCAGCATCGACACCACCAGGTCGCGGCGGCGCTCGAAGGCCTCGCCACGCTCGGCGATGAAGTCCTGCGGTCCGTTCAGCGCCTCGACCGCCGCCCACTGGCTGATGGACGAGGGGTTGGAGGTGGTCTGGCCCGCCACCTTGCGCATCAGGTCGATCAGCGGCTTGGGCCCGCCCGCATAGCCGATGCGCCAGCCGGTCATGGCGTAGGCCTTGGACACGCCGTTGACCGTCAGCACCCGGTCGATCAGGTCCGGGGCCACCTGCGCCAGGGTGGTGTATTCGAAGTCGCCGTAGATCAGGTGCTCATACATGTCGTCGGTCATCACCCAGACGTCGGGGCGACGCCGCAGCACCTCGGCCAGGGCTTCCAGCTCGCCCCGCGTATAGGCCGCGCCGGTCGGATTGGAGGGCGAATTCAGGATCAGCCAGCGGGTGCGCGGGGTGATCGCGGCGTCCAGCGCGGCAGGCTTCAGCTTGAAGCCATCCTCCTCGTGGCCGATCACGACCTTGGGCTCGCCGCCCGCCAGCAGCACCATGTCGGGATAGCTGACCCAATAGGGGGCGGGCACGATCACCTCGTCGCCAGGCGACAGGGTGGCGACCAGGGCATTGTACAGCACCGCCTTGCCGCCCGGCGCGACGTGAATCTGGGCGGTCGAATAGTCCAGGCCGTTCTCGCGCTTGAACTTGGCTGCGATCGCGGCCTTCAGCTCGGGCAGGCCGTCGACGTCTGTGTATTTCGTCTCGCCGCGCTGGATGGCGTCGATGGCGGCGGCCTTGATGTTCTCCGGCGTGTCGAAGTCCGGCTCGCCCGCGCCCAGGCCGATCACGTCGCGGCCCTCGCGTTTCAACTCGCGCGCCCGGGCGGTGACGGCCAGCGTGGCCGACGGCTTGACGCGGGCGAGGGCGGACGACTGCAGATCGGACATGGCTTGGCCTTCGGCTGGCGCGCGTTGGGGGAGAACGGCGAGGCTTCTTTAGGGCGGGTTTGGGCGTGTGCAAACCCGACGCCCGCGATGGGCTGCGAGGCGGTTCCTTCCGATCCGCCCCGCGTGTAGGGAAAATCAATGCGCGGCGTGCTCGATTTCATTCTCAACATGGAAGGTCGGCGGTGGCGGACGCTGCTGGCGAGCCTGCTGCTGCTGGGCGCGGTGCTGGCGGTGTTCGCCTTCGGCAAGAGCCATTTCGCCCTGGAGGCCGAGGATCAGCTGGAGGCCTGGTTGGGCGGCTTTCGGGCGGGGCCGTGGGGGCTGGCGGCGGCGGTTGCGGTGTTCACCCTGTCGGCTTTCCTGGGCGTGCCGCAGTTCATCCTGATCGCGGCCTGCGTGGTGGCGTTCGGCCCCTGGTACGGCTTCCTGTTCAGCTGGATCGCAACCGTCTGTTCGGCCGGGGTGACCTATTGGCTGGGGCGGGGACCGACGGCTCGGACGCTGGAACGGTTCGGCGGTCGCACGACGGCGCGGCTGAAGCGGTTCGTGGGCGACAACGCCTTCTCCGCCAGCTTCATCATCCGAAACGTGCCGTCCGCGCCCTTCATTGTCGTGAACATGGCGTTCGGCGCCGCGCGCGCCCGGTTTTGGCCCTATCTGGCCGGGTGCGCCCTGGGCGTGCTGCCCAAGACCGCGCTTGTGGCCTTCTTCGGCGGATCCTTCATGGCGGCGGTGTCGGGCGACGGTGTCTGGACGTCACTGATCCTGGCCGGGGTGGCGGTGGTCTGGCTGGCGCTGATGCTGGTCGTGCGCGAGCTGGTCCGGCGACGCGAGGCGGCTCGGGAGCCCGAAGCCCTCTAGAGCATTCCACAGTCCCGCCCTGAAGGAGCGATCCCCATGCTGAAGCTGTATTACTCCCCCGGCGCCTGCGCCATGGCCTCGCACTTCGCCCTGGAGGAGGCGGGCGCGGACTATCAACTGGTCAAGATCGATCTGAAGAAGGGCGAGCAGAAGACGCCCGAGTATCTGGCGATCAATCCGGCGGGCGTGACGCCGGCCCTGGTCACCGATCGGGGCGTTCTGACCGAGAACGTGGTCATCGTCGGCTATGTCGCCCAGACCCACCCGGACACCAAGCTGGCCCCGAACGACGACAGCTTCGCCTTTGGCAAGATGCAGTCCGTCAACGCGTGGCTGGGCTCCAGCCTGCACCCCGCCATCGGCAAGGTCCTGTTCGGCCGTCCGCCGCTGGAGGGCGAGGCGCGCGAAGCGGCCGTGAAGCTGGCGCTGGAAAAATACGACCTAGCCGAGCAGCATCTGCTGACCGGACCGTGGGTCACCGGCGAGACCTATACGGTGGCCGACGGCTATCTGTCGGTCTTCACGCGCTGGGCGCGCCAGGCCGATCTGCTGGACAAGGGCCGCTACCCCCGGCTGAACGCCCATCTCGACGCGGTCCAGAGCCGCCCGGCGGTCATTCGGGCGCTGGAAATGGAGGGTCTTCAGCGCGTCTGAAGCGCCCTGCGTCATTAAGGCTGTCAAAGGGGTTGTAATCGCCCCGGCATGAAGGCAAACGGGCCGACGGTCGGCTAGGCGACACGATCAGGAACGGCTCGGGCGAGGGGATGCGCACGGGCCGGGGCGTCGCCGCAGCGGGCCGATGTGACAGTCGCCCTGACCGGCCCGAACCGAACGGTATCCCAAGCCCATGCATCTCTTCGGCATGATCTCGAACGACATCGCCATCGACCTCGGCACGGCCAATTGCCTGATTTATCAGAAGGGCAAAGGCATCGTGCTGAACGAGCCGTCGGTGGTGGCTCTGCGCAACGTCGGCGGCCGCAAGGTCGTCCACGCCGTCGGCATCGAGGCCAAGCAGATGCTGGGCCGCACCCCCGGCCACATGGAGGCGATCCGCCCCATGCGCGACGGCGTCATCGCCGACTTCGAAGTCGCCGAGGAAATGATCAAGCACTTCATCCGCAAGGTTCACAACCGCAAGGGCTTCGTGAACCCCAAGGTGATCGTGTGCGTGCCCTCGGGCGCCACCGCGGTCGAGCGCCGCGCCATCAACGACAGCTGCCTGAACGCCGGCGCCCGCCGCGTCGGCCTGATCGACGAGCCCATGGCCGCCGCCATCGGCGCCGGTCTGCCCATCCACGAGCCGCAGGGTTCGATGGTCGTCGACATCGGCGGCGGGACCACCGAGGTGGCCGTGCTGTCGCTGTCGGGCATCGTCTATTCGCGTAGCGTGCGCGTCGGCGGCGATAAGATGGATGACTCCATCATCAGCTACATGCGCCGCAACCATAACCTGCTGATCGGCGAGACCACCGCCGAGCGGATCAAGAAGGACATCGGCACCGCCCGCATTCCGGCGGACGGCGAAGGCCTGTTCATCGAGGTCAAGGGCCGCGACCTGATGCAAGGCGTGCCGCGCGAGGTGCGCATCTCCGAGCGTCAGGCCGCCGAGGCCCTGGCCGAGCCGGTGACCCAGATCGTGGAAGCCGTGAAGGTCGCCCTGGAGCAGACGCCGCCGGAACTGGCCGCCGACATTGCCGACAAGGGCATCATGCTGACCGGCGGCGGCGCGCTGCTGCGTGGTCTGGACGTCGAGATCCGCGATCACACCGGCCTGCCGGTCCAGGTCGCCGACGATCCGCTGTCCTGCGTCGCCATCGGCTGCGGCCGGGTGCTCGAGCATCCGCGCTGGATGAAGGGCGTGCTCGACTCCACGCTCTGAGCCTTCAGACAATCCGACCAGAAGACGCCCCCGGAAGCCGGCTTCCGGGGGCGTTGTCGTTTTCGATGCGGCCTTAGTTGAACAGGCCGGCGATGACGGCGGTGATCAGGCCCGTGGCGACGGCGGTCAGGACCACGTCATTGCCGCTGCGGACATACTGGTAGCCGCGGGGCGGGGCGCGCAGGCCGTAGCGATTGTAGTCGTTCACCACATAGGCGTTGCTGCGATAGTGCGCGGGCATCCGCTGACCATAGCTCCAGCTGCGCACCTGATAGCCGCGCGGCGCGACATAGCGCGGAGCGGAATAGCGGCGCTGCGACTGCTGCCAGCGGCCATAGGCGGCCGGCGGGGCGTGCCGCACTTGCGGCGGAGGCGCGTGGCGCACGTGCGGCGGCGGACCGCGGCGGGCGTGCTTCTGAGCATGAGGCGGCGCGGCGTGCGGACCCCGGTGCTGAGCGGTGGCGGCCGAAGCGGCGCCGAGGGTGGAGACGGCCATCACGGCGGCCAGGGCGGAGGTGACGATCTTGCGGTTCATGGCGGTGTCCTTTCGATCCATGACCCCACACTAGGCGGCCGGGACTGAGCCTTGCCTGAACCGGCGCGGCCAGGCGCCGTTCACCTGAGCGCCCTCTCGCCGCCGTAATCGGCCAAACGAAAAGGCCCGGCTTTTCAGCCGGGCCTTCGTTCAGAGTGGTGCCGCCGGGGGGAATCGAACCCACGACCTCAGCCTTACCAAGGATGCGCTCTACCACTGAGCTACGGCGGCGAAATCTGAGGAAGCGGCCGTATAGCCAAAGCCCTTCGGGGGGGGAAGCCCAAAATGGAGGCTTGCTCAGAATCTTTTGCGCGGCGCATCATCGTTCCATGAGCAAGCCCGAAGCGCCCGAAGAGCACGCCCCGTCGGCCACCGCCGGTCGGCCGGCCCACACCCCCGAACAGCGGGCCAAGCTGGATCGCGCCGCGCGCCTGGCCTCGGCGCTTCGCGACAATCTTCGCCGCCGCAAGGCCGCCGCCCGCACGCCGTCGGATGCGGACAAGCGCCGCAACTGAATGTCATCCGGCGCAGCACGGGCGGGCTTTCGCCCTGGCCACGCGGCTTGCTAGATAGCCGATCCGCCGAGGCCTTTCGCCTGGGCCGCGTTCAGGAACGACATGGACCGCATCGCCATCCAGGGCGGCGCCACGCTTCACGGTGAAATCCCGGTCAGCGGCGCCAAGAACTCCGCCATCAAGCTGATGGCCGCCTCGATCCTGACCAATCAGCCGCTGCGGCTGACCAATATGCCGCGCCTGGCCGACACCCGCTTTCTGGGCCAGTTGCTGCGCCAGTTCGGCATCGAAGTGACCGAGACCGACGGTCCCGACGGGCAGGAGACCCTGTTCGACGGGCGCGACATCCGCTCGACCTTCGCGCCGTATGAACTGGTCCGGCAGATGCGGGCCTCATTCAATGTGCTGGGGCCGCTGCTTGGCCGTACGGGCCATGCCAAGGTCTCCCTGCCGGGCGGCTGCACCATCGGCGCGCGGCCGGTCGACCTGCATCTGATGGCCCTGTCGGCCATGGGCGCCTCCATTGAACTGGAGGAAGGCTACGTCTCGGCCCACGCGCCCAAGGGACTGCGCGGCGCGGAGATCGAGTTTCCGTTCGTGTCGGTGGGCGCAACCGAGCACGCCCTGCTGGCCGCCGTTCTGGCGCGCGGCACGACGGTGCTGAAGCGCGCGGCGCGCGAGCCCGAGATCGGCGACCTGGCCCGCTGCCTGATCGCCATGGGCGCCAGGATCGAGGGGTTGGACACCGACCAGCTGGTGATCGAGGGCGTGACCTCGCTGAACGGCGCGGACTGGTCGGTGATTCCCGATCGAATCGAGATGGGCAGCTACGCCGTCGCCGCCGCCATGGCGGGCGGCGAAGTGCGCCTGACCAAGGGCCGCGCCGATCTGATCCAGGCCCTGACCGACAAGATGGTCGAGGCCGGCGTGGAGGTGACCCCGACCGACGACGGCGTCATCGTCAAGCGCGATCCCAAACAGCGGCTCAAGGCCGTCGACGTGACGACCGAAATCTATCCCGGCTTCGCCACCGACCTGCAGGCCCAGTTCATGGCCCTGATGACGACCGCCGAGGGCGAGAGCGTCATCAACGAGACCATCTTCGAGAACCGTTTCATGCATGCGCCCGAGCTGGCGCGCCTGGGCGCCGACATCAGCGTCCACGCCGGCGAGGCGCGGGTGCAGGGCGTCGAGACGCTGACCGGGGCCCCGGTGATGGCCACCGATCTGCGCGCCTCGGTCTGTCTGGTGATCGCCGGGCTGGTCGCCGAAGGGCAGACGGTGGTGGACCGCGTCTATCACCTGGACCGCGGCTTCGAGCGTCTGGAAGAGAAGCTCGGCGCCTGCGGGGCGCAGGTCACGCGTCTGAAAGGGGAGGGCGATGAGCACTGATCTGGACGCTGCTCCGGTCGAAGCCCAACCCGACACGACGGCGCAGCCGCTGGAGCGCCTGCGTCTGCTTGCTGAGGACGCCGCCGACCTTCAGATCATCTCGGCGGCGCTTCAGGACGCCATCCTGCGGCCGGTGGACATCAAGTGGGAGCGGTCAGCCCGCACCCTGACCCTGGCCCTGTCGCGCTTCTGCTGGGAATGCGGCGGGACGCGGGTCATGGCGGCCATGCAGTTCGGCGACGTTCAGGGCGTGCAGAGCCGCCGCCTGCCGCGTCAGCCCGACACGGCGCTGGAGCTGCTGGCCATCGATTTCGAGCCCGGCGAGGCGCCGGGCGGGCGCGTCCTGCTGATGTTCGCGGGCGGTGGCGACCTGAAGATCGACGTGGAG
This sequence comes from Brevundimonas sp., assembly GCF_046295775.1. Taxonomy (GTDB): domain Bacteria; phylum Pseudomonadota; class Alphaproteobacteria; order Caulobacterales; family Caulobacteraceae; genus Brevundimonas. Next base: position 103,949 of record NZ_JBKBML010000001.1, read on the forward strand.
TGCCTGGACGCGGTCCTTGCCGACCTGTCTGACCCCTGGCCGGCCAAGGTCGAGCCCGCGCACGACGACGAGGCGGTCACGCCATGAGCGATCATCGCCTGACCGCCGTCGAGCTGGACGCCCAGTCCCTGCCGGCCGCCAACGCCGAGATCGAGCATGAGCGGCGTGTCGCCATCTTCGACCTGGTCGAGAAGAACAGCTTCCACCCCGCCGGCGCCGAGCGGGGGCCATATCGGCTTAAGCTGTCGTCGCAGGAGAATCGGCTGGCCTTCGACATCGAGGGACCGGACTTCGCGCGGACCTATGTGCTGTCGATGTCGCCGCTGAAGGCGGTGATCCGTGACTACCAGCTCATCTGCGACAGCTATTATGAAGCGCTTCGGGGCTCCTCGCCCAGCCAGATCGAGTCAGTCGACATGGGCCGGCGCGGCCTGCACAACGAGGGTGCCGAGGCGTTGACCGCGCGCCTGGACGGCAAGGTCGCCATCGATCATGAGACCGCGCGCCGGCTCTTCACCCTGGTCAGCGCCCTGCATCGGCGCGGCTGATCTCGACTAGCGACGTATTTTCGGGCATTAGGCGCCCTCCTGAAGGCCCCGCCCACGCCCGGCGCGGGCCTGAATCCGTTTCAACTGGGCGTGAGAGGCCGCATGGCTAAGGAAGAACTTCTAGAGTTCCCGGGCGTCGTCAGCGAACTGCTGCCGAACGCCACGTTCCGCGTGACGCTGGAAAACGACCACGAGATCATCGCTCACACCGCCGGCAAGATGCGCAAGAACCGCATCCGCGTGCTGGCCGGCGACAAGGTCCTGGTTGAGATGACGCCCTACGACCTGACCAAGGGCCGCATCACCTACCGCTTCAAGTAAGGACGGGCTCGCCGTGAGCCGTCCTGAACTGGTGCTGGCCTCGGCCAGCCCGCGCCGCATCGAATTGCTGGCGCAACTGGGCGTGACGCCCGACCGCATCGACCCTGCCGACATCGACGAGACGCCGCTGAAGGGCGAGACGCCGCCCCGTCTGGCCGAACGCCTGGCGCGCTCCAAGGCCGAGGTGGTGGCCGCGAGGGCGCCTGAAGCCCTCGTGCTGGCGGCGGACACCGTGGTGGCCGTCGGCCGTCGCTTCCTGGAAAAAGCCGCCGACGAAGCGGAGGCCGCGCGCTTCCTGCGCCTTCTGTCGGGCCGCAATCACCGCGTCTTCACCGGCGTCGCGCTGGCGCGGAGCGAGACGGTCACGACCCGGGTGGTCGAGACGCGGGTGTCCTTCAAGACGTTGTCCGAAGCCGAAATCGCCGCCTATGTCGCCACCGGCGACTGGCGCGGAAAGGCGGGGGCCTATGGCATCCAGGGGCCGGCGGGCGCCTTCGTGCGCCGCATCGTCGGCAGCCACCCCGCAGTGATGGGCCTGCCGTTGTACGAGACCGCCAATCTTCTGACCGGGGCCGGCTGGCGCGCGTCGTGAGCGGGCTCGAGGTCTTCCTGGACGGTTCGCCGGGAGAGACGCGCGGCGTCGTGATGCGCGACGGCTTGGCGCACCACCTCATTATTCATAGAGATGACGACGAGCCCCGGCATCGCCTGGGCGCCCGAGTGGTCGGCCGCGTCGCGCGCGTGGAGGCGGCCTTCGGCGCCGCCTTCATTGATATGGGCTGCGGCGAGCCGTTCGGTTTTCTGTCGCTGTCCGGCGGCGCGCCCGTCCGCGAGGGCGATCGGCTGCGGGTCGAGGTCACGGCCGAGCCTCGCGACGGCAAGGGCCCGGCTCTGCGCCGCCTGGGCGCGGGCGACGGCGAGCCCCGCCTGATCTCGGAAGGGCCCGCGGTGGTCGAGATCCTGGCCGAACTGGCACTGGGCGTCGCGCCGATCGAGGGCGCGCCGGCAATCGAGGCCATCTGGGCGGCTGAGGAAGAAGCGCTAGAAGTCCGGCACCTATTCAATAACGTGGGCGTCGATCTAGCGCTTCAGCGCACCCGCGCCCTGGTGGCGGTCGACATCGATCACGCCGGCCAGGCGGGGAGAGACCCGAAACAGGCCCGCGCGCGCGCCAATCGCGAAGGTCTTCGCCAGGCGGCGCGGCTGGTTTGTTTGAAGAGCTGGGGCGGTCTGGTGGCGATCGATCTGGTGGGAACACGCTTCAATCCCGAGCAGGCGTTGGCTGATATCCGCGGCGCTTTCGACCAGCCGCATGCGGCCTATGGTCCCGTCAGCCGCTTCGGCCTGGCTCAATTGAGCCTGCCCTGGCGGCGCCAGCCTATCGAAGCGCGGCTGCGGGGAGGGGAGGCGATCGCCGTCGCGCGGGCGTTGCGTCACGCCCTGCTGACCCAAACCCAGGCGCCGCGCCTGGTCGCGCGCTGCGCGCCGGACCTGGCGGCCGCTGTCGCTCCATTGGCCGCGCGGCTCGGCCCGCGCGCAGGCGTTGCCGTCGAGCCGACCTTCGCGGCCGGCCGCTTTGAGATCCAGGAGGCCTGATCATGGTCCAGTCGACGGGCCGTTGCCCGATCTGCCGCAAGAACCCGACGGCCGAAGCCTACAAGCCCTTCTGCTCGAAACGCTGCGCTGACCTGGATCTCCAGCGCTGGCTGACCGGCGGATACGTCCTGCCGGGCGGCGCCGACGACGTGCCGCCAGACAATGATGAAGAAGGCTGATCGAGGCGCTGGACAGCCCCCGGCGGCTCGCTTATAGACGCCGCTCTCGCGCAGCAGCGCCGGGCCTGAGTAGCTCAGTTGGTAGAGCAGCGGATTGAAAATCCGCGTGTCGGTGGTTCGAATCCGCCCTCAGGCACCACCTCTTTTCCCTACAGAATGAAAATCGTCGCGGCCCTGGCGGCTCGCCGGGTGCTCGTGCACGGGCGATCATGAAATTGTCTTGTTCTCTGGTCATTTGTTGCGCGTGACGCGACGGTAATCCTTGGGGCGAAAAGCGGCCTTGCGCTCTTGACGCTCTGGTAAGGGTTCGCCAAAGGAGCTTGACCGCTTTCCTCAACAGGGAGGTCGCATGTCCTCGACGGTCTTTCGAGACCGCCACGGGCGTCCGGAGCGACGGACTTCTTATTGAAGGACGTTGTGAAGGGGAGTGTCGGACGCGCAGGCCAATCTGGCCGAGGCGGCGGCGAAATTTCATTGAGAGGCGGCCGAACATCGGTCCGCTTCTTGGGTTTCATGAGTCAGACCAAAAAGCAGGAACTGGCGAGCAATGCTGATTAGCAAGAAGACGAACATCCTCCTGGCCATGGCCGGCGCCGCCGTGCTGATGGCTGGCGCGCCAGCCCTGGCCCAGGACGCCGCGGCTCCGGCCACCGCTCCGGCCGCCACGGCCACGGCTCCGGCCGCGACCACCCCGGCTCCGGCCGTGGACGCCGCCGCCCCCGTTGAAGATCCCGCTTCGCTGACCGAGTCGGTCGGCGGCGGTCACGGCAACCTCACCCCCATCACCATGTTCATGATCGCCCACCCGGTCGTGAAGGTGGTCATGATCGGCCTGGTCCTGGCCTCGGTCTTTTCGTGGACCATCCTGCTGATCAAGCTGCTCGAGTTCGGCGCCCTCAACAAGAAGACTGACCGCTTCCTGGAAGCCTTCCGCGGCGCTCGCACCGTGGCCGACATGCGCCGCGTGGCCACGTCGGAAGAGTTTGACGGCAATCCGCTGGCCGACATGGCCGCTGCGGCGACCGAAGAAATCGAACTGTCGCGTCAAGCCGGCCTGTCCATCACGGGCGACCACCGCGACACCGCCCTGCTGCGCACCCAGACCGCCGTCTCGGCCGTGCAGTCGTCGGTCGCCAGCCGCCTCTCGGGCGGTCAGCAGTTCCTGGCTTCGGTCGGTTCGGGCGCGCCGTTCATCGGTCTGTTCGGCACCGTCTACGGCATCATGAACTCCTTCATCGGCATCGCCGAATCGAACACGACCAACCTGGCCGTCGTCGCTCCCGGCATCGCCGAGGCTCTGCTGGCCACCGGCATCGGTCTGTTCGCGGCCATTCCGGCGGTTATGTTCTACAACTACTTCAACACCCGGATCGCGGCTTACGGTGTGCGTGCGGACGGCTTCGGCGCCGAACTGATCAACGGCATCTCGCGTCAACTCGACAAGGGAGCGTAAGCTAGATGGGCGCCAAACTCTCCGGTTCGGGGGGTGGCAAGTACGCCATCGAGCAGAACAGCGAGATCAACGTCACGCCGTTCGTGGACGTGATGCTCGTCCTGCTCATCATCTTCATGGTGGCGGCTCCGCTCGCCACCGTGTCGGTGCCCATCGAACTCCCGCGTGCAGTCGCACCGCCGGCGCAGAATCCGCCCACGCCGGTCTTCATCTCGATCCAGAACGACGGCGACGTATATGTCGGCGACTTCCGGAGCAGTGTGGGGACCCTGGGGCAGGACCTGACCGACCAGATCGGTCGGCGCAATCCGGCGGACGAACGCATCTTCATCCGCGCTGACCGCACGACGCGTTACGGTGACTTCATGCAGGTCATGAACGCGTTGCAGGACAACGGTTTCTATTCCGTCGCCCTGGTCGGCGAAGACCAGTCTTCGTAAGGGGCAAAGGCATAAAGCATGACAGCTGAAACCCACGCCCACCGCGATCCGATTCTGGATCCGCCCAAGAAGAAGAAAAAGCTTTCTACGGGCGCCATTGTCGGCATCGCTGTCTCGGCGGCGGTTCACATCGCGGCCGGGGTCTGGCTCTACAAGTCCAAGTTCGAGTTGCAGCCGTTCGAGTATACGGATGAAGCGGTCGACGTGGAGTTGATCGAGCCGGTTCCCCCGCCTCCGCCTCCGCCTCCGCCTCCGCCGCCGCCAACGGATCAACCGCCGCCGCCGAAGCTTCAGGTGCGTCAGCCGGTTGTCCAGACGACGGCTCCGCCGCCGCCGGTGACTTTGCCGATCGAGCCGACGAAGAAGGAAGACCGCGTCGAATATTCGGGTCCGCCCGTCATCGTCCCCGGTCCGCCGCCTCCGCCGGCCCCTCCGGCTCCTCCGCGTCCGTCGGTGATCACGAACGTTCAGTGGTCGCGGGCTCCGCGTCCGACCGAACGGGACTTCCCGACCCGCGCCCTCGAAAGAGGGGTCAGCGGTGCGGCCACCGTGGAATGCACCGCGCGTTCCAACGGCGCTCCGGCCAACTGCCGCGTGGTCTCGGAAGAGCCCTCCGGCCAAGGTTTCGGCGCGGCGGCTGTTCGGGTCGTGTCGCGTGGGCAGCTTTCGCCGCGCACCGTCGACGGCGCCGCGCAGGACGCGACCTTCCGGGTTCGGGTGCCGTTCAACCTCGGCGACTGATCCGGTCGAAACACACAATACTGGGCGCCCCGGGCTTCGGCTCGGGGCGTTTTTTCTTTGTCCTCGGCCGTGGAGCCTTGGCGGTTCGCATGCGTTCTGGCGGACGCATTTCGTGGAGGAACCGCTCATGTCTCTCGTCGCCCGATCCCGCCTTGTCGCCGTCGCCGCCGTGGCGGGCGCGCTCGGCCTCAGCGCCTGCGCCTACAACGAGACCCTGGGACGCAGTCAGTTTCTGCTGGCCGACGAGTCCAGCCTGTCGGCCCAAGCGGACGCCGCCTGGCAAGAGGCGCTGAGGACCCAGAACGTCGTCTCCACCCCGGCGCTGAACGAGCGCGTCCGGCGGGTCGGGGGGCGGATCGTCCAGGCGGCGAACCTGGGCGATCGCTCGTGGGACTACGCCGTGTTCGAGAGCGCCAGCCCCAATGCCTTCGTCCTGCCCAACGCCAAGATCGGCGTGACCACCGGTCTGCTGAACCTAGTGCGCAACGATGACCAACTGGCCGCCGTGCTGGGCCATGAGGTCGGCCATGTCGTCGCGCGTCATGCCGTCGAACGCTATTCGAGCACGGCGCTGGCCAGCGTCGGCCTGCAAGCCGCCCAGGGTGTCGCCGGAAACCGTGCGGAGGCGGTGGGGGCGCTCGGCAGCCTGGGCGCCCAGTACGGCGTGCTGCTGCCCTTCTCGCGGCGCGATGAACTTGAGGCCGACCGGCTTGGCGTCGATTATATGGCGGCGGCAGGCTTCCGCCCGTCCGAAGCCGTGGCCCTGTGGCGGATCATGTCGGAACAGCGTCAAGGTGCGACGCCGCAGTTCGCCTCGACCCACCCTTCGGATCAGACCCGCATCGCGGCGCTGGAGCAGTACATCGCCAGCCGCGGCTGGAGCTGAGGAAATCTTAGCCTCCGCCGTCACGCCCGCTTGATCGCGGCGGTGGGGAAAGCTAGAGAAGCCGCCTCGCGCGGGTTCGTCCGCCTGTGCCGCCTTAGCTCAGTTGGTTAGAGCGCCGGTTTGTGGAACCGGAGGTCCTCAGTTCAAGCCTGAGAGGCGGTACCATTTTCCCTTGAGAGGACGGCATGACCGATCCGCGCTGGGACCCTCTTCAATACAGGCGCTTCGAAGCCGAGCGCGATCGCGCGGCCCTCGATCTAATGCTGCGCCTGCCGCCCGATCTCTTACCGCGCGAGATATGGGACTTGGGATGCGGGACGGGCCAGCATGCTTCCGTCCTGCGTCGCCGCCACCCGCAGGCGCAGGTCCACGGACTGGACGCCAGCGGCGAAATGCTGGCCCAAGCGCGCGCCGCCGATCCGCAGGTGGACTGGCGCCAAGGCGATATCAGCGCCTGGTCGCCCGAAACCTCGCCGGATCTGATCCTGGCCAATGCCTCGCTGCAGTGGTTGCCCGATCACCAAACCCTGCTGCCGCGTCTGGCGGGTTCGCTGGCTCCCGGCGGTGTGCTGGCCGTGCAGATGCCGATGGCCTTCGAGACACGACATCATTCCGTTCTTCGCGCCGTCGCGGCCGAACAACCCTGGGCGTCGGTGACGCAGGCCGTGCGGCCGATCCAGCCCCTTTTGTCGATGGAGCGGATCTGCGACCTTCTAACGCCCGCGTGCGACGAGATCGATCTGTGGAGCACCACCTATCTGCATGTCCTGTCGGGTGACGACGCCGTCCTGGAATGGATGAAGGGCACGGCGCTGCGGCCCTATCTCACTGCCCTGGAGGCGACAGCCTGGGCCGAGCCTTTCCTCGCGGCGCTTTCCGAGCGGCTTTCCGAGGCGTTTGCTCAGCGGCCGACCGGGACGACCCTGCTGCCGTTTCCGCGGCTGTTCCTGATCGCGCGGCGTCGTCTGTCGTGAGGGTGTCGGCCGGTCGGCGCAGCTGCTCGATCGGACGATCCAGCTGCTCCAATGCCTGGCGCATGGCGGCGTACCCGGCCGCTACGGGGATGTCGTAGGCCTTCCAGTCGCGGATATCCATGCCCTCGGGCGTAGGCAGCACCAGCAGGTCCGCGTTCTCCCGTGAGCTCTCCAGGTCGGCGTCCGTCGTGATGGTGGCCGCCCGCATCAGAATCGACACGATCGGCGGACCGCGCTTCCAGGCGCCCGAGGCGATCCAGCGCCACCAGGATGGCGGGTTCTCCAGCGTATGGGCGTCGACGCCGCGCGCCTGGCTCATGTCCACGCCGACAATGGGGCCGGCGTTCAGCTGGCGCATGACGTCCGTGGGGAAGTTCTTCAGCACCGCCCCATCGACCAGGACCTGCCCGTCACGCACCACCGGGGGCATGACGCCCGGAATGGCGATGGAGGCGCGCATGGCTTTGCGCAGAAGGCCCCTGCGATGCACCTCGATCCGCCCCGTGGTCAGGTTCGACGAGACGGCGAAGAAGGGCAGGGGCATATCGGCGATGTCGATGTCGCCATAGGCCTCGCGCAGCAGCCGCGCGACCTTGCCCGCGCGCGTCATGGCGATCATCGGGAAGGCCAGATCGGATAGCGGGTCCGATTTGACGAAGGCGGCCTTGATGCGCGCGTCCAGCTCGGCGTCAGACCAGCGAAGGGCCGGGCCGGCGGCGACAACCGCGCCCATGGAGGATCCGCCCAGGAAGTCGAGCGGCGTTCCCGCTTCCCGCAGCGCCCGGATCGCGCCGATGTGGGCATAGGCTCGCGCCCCGCCGCCCGACAGCACCAGCCCGACCGCCGAGCCGGTGATGACCCGCGCCATGCGTTCGGCGTCAGCGGCCGCGCCTTCGGTGGCGTGGAACCAGCGGCTGGGGTTGAGGGCGTCGATCCAAATGCGGGTATTGGCCGGCCGGGTCATGCGCGGATCACGCAGCAGAATCAGGTCCGTCCTTTGACTGGAGAGGGCCTGAGTGGGGCCATGAGGCAGGACGGCGGGCGGCGCCAGGAGGGCGTTGCCGACCACGAACAGCCGATCCACCTGGCGCGCGCACAGCGCCGCCCAGGCGGGCTCGTCAGCCTCGGCGACATAGAGGACGTAGTCGTGGGCGTCCTCGACGCGCGAGAACCAGTCCGAGGCGGACGACAGGGCCGAATGGTCGATCACTTGGCAGCTGTGGCCCTGAGCCTTGATGGCGGCGGCGATGCGCTCAACGAAGGCCCGGATCGGACGAGGGCGCGCCGAGATGAAGCCGAAGACGCTGGGCTCGCCGCCTGCGCTTGACCGGTCTCTCGCACGGCGGATCATCAGACGCGCCAGTTCGACCATGACTTCGGGGGCGGCGCGGGCAGCCTCGAAGAAGGCTTCGCGCGGCAGGGCGACGATCTCGCTGTCCCGCAGCGCGGCGACAGTGGCCGTGTGCGGAGTCCCGGCCAACAGCGCCATCTCGCCGGTCGGTTCGCCCGGCCGGATGACCCCGATGAGGCGCAGGCCGATCTCGCCCTCCGGCTGGAACACGCCCAGACGACCCGAACGAAGAATGTACAGGGTGTCGGCCTCGGCTCCGGCCGGAAACAGAACTTCGCCGCCGGTTAGAGCGAACCAGCTGGCGCGATCGGCCAGGGGGCCTTCGAAGAGACGCCCCAGGGCGGCGTCCAGAGTATCGGAGCGTTGGGGCGACATCACCGCCCCATTATCGCCGATTCGCCCCTAGTCGGGACGACGCTGGCCCGGCACGTCCTCGTCGGTTCGCGGCAGCTGGCCGCGGCCGACGTTGCCCAGAAGCTGTTCGAGGATGGTCAGCTGGCGACCGCGCGTCGGCGTCTCGCGACCGTTCATGGCGATCTGGCGTCCATCCTCCAGACCGAGAGTGCGAACCGTCGCGACCTGGCCCGAGGTCTTGTCGAAGGTGATCTCCGTCACGCTGCGCTGGGTCACCTGGGGCCGGTTGTAGGTGTATTTCTCGGTCACCTGGCCGATGTAGTACCAGACGCTGTCCGGCTCGAATGTCGATGTCGTCGAGGGCGAACCCAGCTTGGCCAGGACGGTTTCCTTGGTGTCGGTCCCAACCGCCACGTCTTCCGGCTTGGCGTCGATGGCCTGGAAGCCGTTGACCCCGATTGTAGGAGCGCAGGCCGACAGGGCGGCGGCGGCCGAAACGGCGGCGACGAAAGGAAGGAAACGAGCCATTGGCGAGCGCCTGCGCTGGAACAAGGTCTTTGACCTAACCGGACGAGCGTCCTAGTTCAACGGCGCGGCGGAAAAGGGGCCGCTTATGATGCTCAAAAGACTGTTCCGCTCGCGTGATCGCACTCGGCCCGACGCACTGTACGCCGCGGCGGCGGCCCAGGCGCGCACGCCGACCTTCTATACTGACCTGGGCGTCGAGGATCGAATCGATGCGCGGTTCGAGCTCTACACCCTGCATGTGCTGCTTCTGATCCTCCGTCTCCGGGACGAAGAGGGCGCGCGAGCCACCGAAGGGGCGGAGACGGCGCAGGACCTGTTTGACGTCTATGTCTCGGCGCTGGACCACACCCTGCGCGAACTGGGCGTCGGCGACGTCGTCGTCGGCAAGAAGATGCGCAAGCTGGGCGAGTCGCTTTACGGCCGCATGACTGCTTACGAGACCCCGCTGCGCGCCGGCGACGCGGCCGGCCTGGAGCAGGCGATCGCGCGCAACGTCTATGAGGCCGAGATGGCGCCCGGCGCCGCGGCTCTGGCGCGCTACACCCTCGCCAGTCGTGGCGCTCTCGGGGGCCAGACCCTGCCGGAAGTCTTCAAGGCGCCCGCCTGGGCGACGGTGGTCCAATGACCGCGCCCCTGGCCTATAGCGAACCGGTGCGGATGAATCAGGTCGGCACGGGCCTGGCCCGCCGGCTGGAGCCCGACGCCGCGACGCGTCAGCGGATCGCCCGCGCGCTGGACATGGCGGCGCTGGACGCCTTCGCCGTCGATCTGGAGCTGAAGCCGGTCGGTCAAGGGTGGCGGTTGAAAGGTCATATCGAGGCCAGCGGGGCCCAGACCTGCGGCATCACGCTGGAGCCGCTGCCCCTCGCCATCGCCGACGATTTCTCCATCGCCCTGATGGAGGGCGCGCCCGACGAGGACGGCGAGATCGACGTCGATCTGGACGATGATTCGCCTGACCTGATCGAGGACGGCCGCATCGACCTGGGTCAGTATGCGGTCGAGCAGCTGGCGCTGCGGCTGGACCCGTTCCCGCGCAAGCCGGGGGCGGAGTTCGTCCAGCCCCCCGAACCGGTCGAAATTTCGCCTTTCGCGGCCCTCAAGGCGTTGAAGCCGCGCGGAGACGCCGGCGAAGGTTGACCTTGCGTCGGCCCGGTTGCATCCCCACCCTGCGGCGTTATCGTCGCACCCTGACTGTAAGCGCTGCTGCAGACGGCGCGCTGGAGCCCTTTTGGCCTTGCCATCCGACACCGTAATCTCGCTCGACGCCATGGGCGGCGACCACGGCCCGCCTGTCGTCCTGGGCGGCGTGCGCGACTATCTGCGCCAGAACGACTGCACAGGCCTGGCCTTTCTCGTGCACGGCGACGAGGTCGCCATCCGTGCCGAAATCGTGCGGCTGCGTCTCGACGATGCGCCGATCCGGATCAGGCACGCGGAGAAAGTGATCGCCAGCGATGAAAAGCCGGCCCAGGCCATGCGGCGCGGCAAGGGCTCCAGCCTGTGGAACGCCATCGAGGCGGTGAAGACCGGCGAGGCTTCGGCCGCCGTCTCGGCCGGCAACACCGGCGCGCTGATGGCCATCTCCAAGCTGATTCTGCGGATGTCCGCGCCGGGCCTGGAGCGACCCGCCATCGTGGCGTCCTGGCCCACTCTGAAAGGCCATACGGCCGTGCTGGATGTCGGCGCCAATGTCGGCAGCGACGCCGAGCAGCTGATCGAGTTCGCCATCATGGGCGAGGCGTTCCAGTCCGCCGTGCACGGCGTGGCGCGCCCGACCGTCGGCTTGCTGAACATCGGCTCAGAAGACATCAAGGGCCATGACGAAGTGCGCGAGGCCCACGGCATCCTGCGGAGCGGCGCGGTCGATCTGGAGTATCACGGATTCGTCGAGGGCGACGACATCGCCAAGGGCACGGTGGACGTGGTCGTCACCGACGGTTTCACCGGCAACGTCGCGCTCAAGACCGCCGAAGGCACCGCCCGCTTCATCTCGACCCTGCTGAAGGAAGCGCTGGGCTCGGGCCTGCAGTCCAAGGTGGGCGCCCTGATCGCCCTGCCGGCGCTCAAGAAGATGAGCCGCCGCATCGATCCCAACGCCATCAACGGCGGGCCCCTGCTGGGTCTGAACGGCATTGTGGTGAAAAGCCATGGCGGCGCCACGCCCCAGGGTTTCGCCTCGGCCATCCGCGTGGCCGTCAATCTGGCGCGCAGCGATTACACCGCCAAGGTGGCGGCCAATCTGAAGCGGCTCGACGCCGTCTTCGACCATTCCGAGGGCGACAAGCCCGCCGGGGAGACTGTTCAGTGAGCGTCATCCGCAGCGCCGTCACCGGCGTCGGTTCCTATCTGCCCGAACAGGTCGTGACCAACGCCGACCTAGCTAAGATCGTCGACACCACCGACGAATGGATCGTCGAACGCACCGGCATCCGTCAGCGCCATAAGGCCCGCGACGACGAGCCGACCAGCGACCTAGCCGTCGAGGCTGCCCGCCGCGCCCTGCTGCAGGCCGGGCGCGAGGCGTCCGAGGTCGACCTGATCGTGGTCGCCACGACCACGCCAGACATGACCTTTCCCGCCACCGCCTCGATCGTGCAGCGCAAGCTGGGTTGCGGCGTCGGCATCGCCTTCGATGTCCAGGCGGTCTGCTCGGGCTTCGTCTATGCGCTGAGCGTCGCCGACGGATTCGTGGCGCGCGGGCTCGCGAAATGCGCCCTGGTCATCGGCGCCGAGGAGATGACCCGGCTGATGGACTGGACCGACCGCACCACCTGCGTCCTGTTCGGCGACGGCGCCGGCGCCTTTGTGGTCGAGCCGCGCGAAGGGCAGGGCGCCAAGACGGACCAGGGGCTGCTGGGCTTCGCCCTGCGCTGCGACGGGGCCAAGACCGATCTGCTGTACGTCGACGGCGGTCCTGCCACGACCGGCACGGTTGGCCACCTGCGCATGGCCGGCAATCAGGTGTTCCGCCACGCCGTGGTCAACATCGCCGAAGCCATCACCGCCGCGGCGCAGGCTTCGGGCATCGAGATCGCCGACGTCGATTGGTTCGTGCCTCACCAGGCCAACCAACGCATCATCAAGGGCGTGGGCGACCGACTGGGCCTGGACGAGAACAAGGTGATCTCGACCGTCGCCACCCACGCCAACACCTCCGCCGCCTCGATTCCGCTGGCGATGGACGCCGCCATGCAGGATGGCCGCATCAAGACGGGGGATCTGGTGTTGCTCGAGGCGATGGGCGGTGGGCTTACTTGGGGCGCCTGCGCTCTGCGACTTTAGGGGCGGTTTCGGGCCCAAAAGCATTTCACCCCTTTGATTCCCGCAGACTTTGCGTCTTTATGGGCACCCGACAGGGATAGGGGGCGACGCCATGGCCGGACAGCAGACCGTGACACGGGCCGATCTGTGCGAGGCGGTTCACGAGGACGTGGGCCTTTCACGGCAGGAATGCTCTTCGATGGTCGAGCGCACGCTCGAACTGATCGTGGAGTCGCTTGAGCGCGGCGAGACCGTCAAACTGTCGGGCTTCGGCGTGTTTCAGGTGCGCGACAAGCGCGCCCGCATGGGCCGCAATCCCAAGACCGGCGAGCCCGCCGCCATACATCCGCGCCGGGTAATCAGCTTCCGGGCCTCGCAGATCATGAAGAGCCGGGTGCATGACGCACCGGCCGCCGACTGATCCATGGCCGCCAAGGGCCCCAACGCCTTTCGCACCATTTCAGAAGCCGCCGACCAGGTCGGCGTTCCCCAGCACGTCCTGCGTTTCTGGGAGACCAAGTTCGCCTTTATCGCACCGGTAAAGCGCGCCGGCGGCCGGCGCTTCTATCGACCCCAGGACGTGGAGACGCTCAAGGCCGTCAAAAGGCTGCTGCACGACGAAGGCTTCACCATCAAAGGCGTTCAGAAGCTGCACAAGGACGGCGGCCTGACCCGTCTGTTGGGCGAAATGCCAGCCTCTCCGTCGCCGAATAGAGATTCGTTTGCGGTGGCGGGGCCCGCGCAGGGGCGAGATCTGGCCCGGTTGCGGCGCGTCCTGGCCGAGATCGAGACCGCTCACGCCCGCCTGGAATCGGCCTTGGGTCGATAAGGCGCCGATCCCGCGTTTTTGGGTTTGCGGCGACCGAACGGCCCGGCTATACGACCGCCTCTCGGAGCGTGGCGCAGCCTGGTAGCGCACTTGACTGGGGGTCAAGGGGTCGCAGGTTCGAATCCTGTCGCTCCGACCATTTTCTCTCAAGAAAATGAAGATGTTAGAGGGGCCGCTTTTCAGCGGCCCCTTTCTCATTCCGTGATGGGGTCCATTTGGGGTCCACGGCTCGAATCGCGACGCTGACCGGTCCTCTGATCTGCCAAGGCCTGGTCAGACCGTTTCACGACCGTTCAGTCGATAGACGGGCTGATATCGCAGCGTCGTCCCAGGCGGGGCTTTGGTGCTGAACGTCGCTCTTCATGCGGGTGCGCCAGAAACTCTCCAGGCGGGAGCCTGCGCCTTGCCATCCGGCCCCGTTTAGCTCGCGGCGGGATTCGCTTGAATGACCCAGAGCCGCGACTTTCCGTTGAGACGTTGATCCCCCGACGGGCGATCGGATTTGAGATCGCGCGCATTCATCGCCATCTCGATGGCCGAACGGAAGGATTCGTCCATGGCCAAGACCCCGCGGCTGACCAAGACCGTCTCCGCGCGCAACCTGGAACGCCTTGGCGCCGCCCGGCTGGCGGTGCTGCTGGAGGCCGCGGCCGACGCCCAGCCGGCCTTTCGACGTCGGCTGCGGCTGGAGTTGGCCGCCGAAATCGGTGTTGAAGAGCTTGACCTGGAGCTCGGGCGGCGGCTGACGATCCTGAGTCAGAGCCGCGCGAAGGTATCCTGGCGCAAGCGTCCCGAACTCATCCGCGAGCTCGTCGACCTTCTTCGGCTCATCCTGGAGCGGCTCGCCCCGGAGGCGGCCGCCCAGGGCCTGGCGCGTCTGGCGGACTGGATCGAGTTGAGCTCGAGGCTGGCGGCCCGCGTCAAGGATCCGAAGGGCGAGGTGGCGGCGGTTTTCGTCCAGGCGGCGCCCGCCCTGGTGAAGGCGCTCGACGGCGCCGACGCGCCGGACCTCGTGGCACGGCGGACGCTGGAGCGGCCCGAAGCCTGGGCCGTGGTCCTGGGCCCGGCGATTACGGAGATGAGCCCCGGGGCCGCCGCCGGCCTGCTGCGCCGCCTGGGCGCCAGGCCGGACGGGCGGCTCAACCGCCTGCGTCGGCGGCTGGCCGACCGCGCCGGGGACGTCGACGCCTGGGCCGACACCCTGTCGCCCGCGGAGCGGCGTCAGCCCGAGATCATCGCCGACTTGGCCGGACGCCTGGCGCAGGCCGGCCGCGCCGGGCCGGCCCGGGCGGCCCTGGACGCCGTCGCGCGTCTTCCCGGAGGCGACGCGGCGCGGGTGCGCCAGCTGACCCAGGACGCCACGATCGCCGTGCTCGACGCCGAGGGCCGCGACGCGGACGCGCTGGAGGCGCGCTGGGCGCGGTTCGAGTCCCGGCTGACGGTCGAGGCCCTCAGCTCGATCACCGACCGCCTCGACGATTTCGAAGACGTGGTCGCGGCCGACCGGGCCGTCGCCTACGCCGCCCGGGCCTTCGACCTGATGGCCGGACTCGACTTTCTCATGGCCTGGGGCGCCCCGTCCGAAGCCGCCGACGCCATAGAGGCCCGGACCGACGCGCTCCGGGGCGACCGCGAGGAGATGGCCCTGTGGGCCGCCCGACTCGCCGGCCGGCGTCCGCGCGCAGCGCTCCTGCTGCTCAGGGCGCGGCTGGGTCATCTGATCCGGACGGGCGGAGAGGTCGAGGGCTTGGAGGCCGAGGCGGAGGCCTTATCGCATCAGGTTCCCGATCTGCAGCCGCACGCCGACTTCCTGGCGGGGTTCCGCGCGGGATCGCCGGCGGCGATCGGCCGCCGGCGCTGGCGCTGACCACCAGAGACGGGGCGCGGAGCGTTGATTTGGGGTCCAGCTCCAGGCTGGGAGGAGGGCAACTGTATCCGGCGCCTCTACCCCTCCCGGCCCGCCCATGGAGCGGCTGCGAAGAGTAAGGCGCGAGGACGGCCTGACGGCCGGCCGCCGAAACGCGAAGCCCGTTTGGCCCAGGCGCACGGACTGGTCAGACGGCGACGGACGGGCGATAGGACGACATGACCTCCGCCGTCCTCCTGCGGGCCCTCGGCCGCTCTTCACTCGCCCTCGCGCTGTCGGCCCTGGCCGGGTGCGTCAGTCTCGCACCGGATGAAGGCGCTCCGGCGCCCCTGGTCCTGGCCAGCTTCAACATGGAGCATCTGGCCGTGCGGGACGGAGAGGGATGCAGACCGCGGTCCGAAGCGGACTACGCCGCGCTGCGCGGTTATGTCGATCGGGTCGGGGCGGACGTCTTCGCCCTGCAGGAGGTCGAATCCGCTGAGGCGGCGCGGCGCGTCTTCACCCCGGACGCCTGGGTGGTCGTGGTCGAGACGCGGGCCGGCTCCGGCCGGTCGGCCGAATGCCGCGGACTTGCGGGCCGGACCCTCACCGACCAGAGGACCGGTTTCGCGGTGCGTCGCGGCTTGGACTTCGAGCGGCTGCCCGACGTCACGGCGCTTCAGCTGGGCGACGCCGACCTGCGCTCGGGGGTTGACCTCGTCCTGCGGCCCGCAGGAGGACCGGAACTGCGTCTGCTGTCCGTTCACCTGAAGTCCGGCTGCAGTTCGGGCCAGACACAGCCGGCCTGCCCGGTCTTCTTCGAACAGGCCCCGCAGCTCGAGGCCTGGATCGACGCGCGCGCGCGCGAGACCCGGCCGTTTGTGGTGCTCGGCGACTTCAACCGCCGGCTCGCCCTTGCGGGCGATCCCGTCTGGACGGACTGGGATGACGGCGATCCGGCCGAGGCCGACCTGACCCTGGCCGCCGGCGACCAGAAGGCCCGCTGCAATCCGCGCTATCCGGAATTCATCGACCATATCGTGCTCGACCGGCGGGCCTCGCAGCGCCTGGAGCAGTTCGATGAGACCGTCTTCGAGGGACCGGCGCTGAGCGACCATTGCGCCATCTCCGTCCGGCTGCGGATGGACTGAGGCGCCGGGAGCTTTCATGTCGCGCCGACCGGGCGCGGCTGATCTGAGCCCCGGATCGGCTTTCGGACCTTGAAGGCGCGGGAACGACTTGGCGCGCGACGCGGCTTGAGGCCTAATCCCCGCATGTCACGCACGGTCACGGCCTATGATGTGAAACTCGGACAGGCGGTCCGAACGGCGCGCCAGCAGGCGGGTATGGCGCAGAGCGAACTCGCCCGTCGCATCGGCGTGGCCTTCCAGCAGATCCAGAAATACGAGGCGGCCAAGAACCGCATTGCGGTCAGCACCCTGGTCGACATCGCCGGCGCCCTCGAGGTCTCGCCGTCGTCCCTGTTGGGTCTGGCCGACGCACCCCTGCCGCTGAGCCCGACGGACCTGGAGATGCTGGAGGTATGGCGGCGCCTGGAGCCCGATGATCAGGCCACGGCGCTTAAGCTGTTCGCTTCCCTGGCGCGGCGGGTCGGCCCAGCGGACTGATCGCTGGTCGGATCGCTCCGATAGGCGTTCAATGCGGCGGAACCGCTAAGGGGGCGCGGTCATTCGCTCCTTAGAGAGCGGTAGTGACCGCCGCTTTGGCGGCCTGCCCGGATACAATCATTCAATTCACTAGATCTGAGGCCCGAGATGACTCTGCGTATCGCAACCCTGGTGGGCAGTCTGCGTGACGACTCGATCAACCGGCGCTTCACGGAAGCCCTGATCCGACTAGCGCCGGACGACCTGAGGTTCGAGCCTGTCGCCATCGGCGACCTGCCGCTGTTCAACCAGGATGTGGAGGCGGAGCCTTCGGAGCCGGTCGACCGGTTCAGGGCGGCAATCCGCGAGGCGGACGGCGTGCTGTTCGCCACGCCGGAGTACAACCGATCGATTCCCGGCGTGCTCAAGAACGCGATAGATCACGGGTCCCGGCCCTACGGACAGAGCGTATGGACCGGCAAGCCGGCGGGCATCGTCGGCGTGTCCGTGGGCAAGATCGGCACGGCGGCGGCCCAGCAGCATCTGCGCGCCATACTCGCCTATCTCGACATGCCGACCCTGGGACAGCCGGAGGCCTTCATCGAATGGACCGACGGGCTCGTCGATGAAAGTGGGCGGATCGGCCCGGACAGCCGAGACTTTGCGCAGGACTGGATGGATCGGTTTGCAGCCTGGGTTCGGCGGGCGTAACGCCTGTCGCGCTGCTGCATCACCAACCTCGCCGCCGGCGTGGAGGCGGCGCCGAGCCCGGGAGACGGAGTGCCCAAGACAAACGACGGGGTTCAGGTCCGCGTCTCGGTACGGGCCGGCGGCGGACCCTTCTGGCAGACCAACGCCACTGTGGCCTCGGTCAGTGGCGGCTCGGTGATCGTGGACGGGTTCGACCGGGTAGTGACGGCCGCGAGGAGCGAGTTGTAGCCCGCAGGGCCGGACCGCTGGACGGTGGACTGGGAGATCCGCACGCGACCGTAGCCCGGGCTGATAGAGCGAGAGAGGCCAGGTCTCCAGGTGAACGCCGACGGTCCTGGGCGTACAGGACCGTCGGGATCGGTCTGTCCGGCCAAGCCGTCAGGTGGCGATCTTGCGGCCTCGCTTGGCCGGCGTCTTGGCTGGAGTCTTCGCCGGCTTGCGGCCGCCCTGGCCCAGGCCGGCGGCCTTGGCCAGATCCGAACGGGCCTTGGCGTAGTTGGGCGCCACCATCGGATAGTCGATCGGCAGGCCCCACTTCTCGCGGTACTGAGCCGGCGTCAGGCCGTATTTGGTCGAGAGGTGTCGCTTCAGCGATTTGTACGGGCGGCCGTCCTCCAGGCTGATCAGATGATCCGCGGTTATGCTCCTGCGGATCGGCACGGCGGGCTTCAGCGGTTCCGGTTCCGGCACGGCTGTCCTGATCGTGCCGGCCAGCGCCTGGTGAACGCTGGCGATCATCGCCGGCAGGGCGTCTGCTGTCACCTGGTTGTTCGACACATAGGCCGAGACGATGTCTGCGGTCATGCCGATGAAGTCGGCGTCGTTATTGGCGTCGTCCATGAAGCGCGTGACCCTAGCTGCAATGTTGGAAAGAGGAGTCATTGTGATCGAGCGGGGCGTGATTTGGAACATCTGATCGAGACCGTGTGGCGGACTCGCGTGCGTGGCTGTTCTGCAGAGGCGGCGATTCCCACGAGCGGCCGGACCGCCGACCGATAGGGGGCAGGGCGTGGATAGCGTTCGCCGAGTTCTCGCGGGGCGACACGATATATTATCGCCCGTGCTGAACCCCGGCGGCCGCCTCGTGTTGGCAAGCCTGGAGATCCAAGCAGCATGAC
Organism: Brevundimonas sp.; assembly: GCF_046295775.1. Classification (GTDB taxonomy): domain Bacteria; phylum Pseudomonadota; class Alphaproteobacteria; order Caulobacterales; family Caulobacteraceae; genus Brevundimonas. Next base: position 122,695 of record NZ_JBKBML010000001.1, read on the forward strand.
CGCAGACCAGACCCCGGCCGTTATCGGCGCCCAGGCCCTTGGCGAAGGCCCGCTGCCGAAGACGCCCGAGCGGCTCACGGGGAGGCCTTCGCCGGCGGCGGTCGCCTCGCGTCTGAGCGTCAAGCGGCTCCCCAAGGGGCGGCCGATGCTGGTCCTGGCGCGGGACGAGCGGCGGGCCGAGGAGATCGCCCGGGCCCTCTCGGTCATGGCGCCGCGGCGCGAAGTCCTCGTGTTTCCGCCGTTGGACAGCCTGCCCTACGACCGGTCTGAGCCTTCGCGCGACGCCATGGGGCGACGAATGGCGGTTCTGGCCGCCCTGACCGGGGCGGCCGACCGGCCACGCCTGCTGGTGACGTCGCCGGAAGCCCTGATGCAACGCACCGCGCCGGCCGCCAGCTTGCCTGCGCCCTGGGTTCTCAAGGTGGGCGACAGGCTGGATCGCACGGCGCTCGAGACCTTCGCACGGCGGACAGGATGGCGGTTCGACGACCGCATCGACGAACCGGGCGAGATCGCCCTGCTAGGCGCGGTGGCGGATCTCTATCCGCCCGCCGCGGCCCGTCCGGTGCGGCTCAGCCTCGATGAGCAGGACATCATCACGGAGATCCGCGACTACGATCCGGCGACCCAGCGCACGCATGACGCCGTCGGTACAGTGACCCTGGGCGCCGCCTCGGAGGTTCGCGAAGCGTCGGAAGAGACGATCGACGCCGCCGAGGTCGGGTTCGAGCGCCGCTTGCTGGACAGTCATGGCGGACTGGTCAGCCTGTTCGACCATATGGACGATCCGGTTCTTGTGGCGGAGCCGGATGCGATGGATCGCTGCGACCGGGTCTGGGCGCAGATCGTGGAGGCGCACGACACCCGGCGCCGGTTCGCAGACAGCGCGGCGCCGCCCGCGCCGCAGGCCTTGCACCTGGAGGCGCAAGAGGTGCGGCGGCGCTTCGGCGCCGCCGGCGCGCTGGCGCTGGGCCGGCTGGAGCCCGCGCCGGGCTTTGAGACGGAACGGTCTCCCGGCCGCGTGCTGAAGGCCTTCATCGAGGCCAGTCGCGCAGCGGACCGACGCGTCATCCTGACAGGGGCGGCGCACGAGCAGAAGCTGATCGGCCGGCTGTTGGGACGTCACGGCCTGAGCGGCCTGGCCGTCGCGGCCGACTGGCCCTCCGCCCTGAAGGACCCGGCCGGGGTCGTCCGCCTCGAGGCCGACCTGGACCGCGGTTTTGTGGACGTCCGGGCCGGGCTGGCCGTCATCACCGCGTCCGACATCTTCGGCGCGCGCGTGGCGCGGCGCGGCGGCGGGGCGGGAGTGGTCGAGCTCGGCGAGACGGAACTTCGGCTGGGCGATGTGGTCATTCACGAGGATCACGGCCTGGGCGTCTTGGAGGGGCTGGAGACGGTGACGATCGACGGCGTCCAGCGCGACGTGCTGCGTCTCGGATATCAGGGCGGCGCTTCGATCCTCGCCCCGGTGGAGGAGTTCGGGCGGATCTGGCGGTATGGGTCGGACGCCGACGCCGTGACGCTGGACCGGCTCAATTCGGACGGCTGGATCCGTCGCCGCGCCGAGGCGAGCGCCCAGATCGACGCCGCCGCGGAGGTCCTGGCCGAACGAGCGCGCCGCCGCGAGGCGACCCGCACCGATCCGATCGTGCCGCCGTCGGCCGCCTATGCGCGCTTCGCCGCGGGGTTTGGCTTTCCGGAATCCGTCGACCAGGCGGCCGCCATCGAGGCCGTCCTGGAGGATCTGGCGTCCGGACGGCCGATGAGCCGGCTGGTGTGTGGGGACGTGGGGTTCGGCAAGACAGAAGTAGCCCTGAGAGCCGCCGCCGCGGCGGTCCTGTCCGGACGGCAGGTGATGGTGGTGGCCCCGACCACGGTGCTCGCGCGCCAGCACCATGAGGTGTTCGTGCGCCGCTTCGAGGGAACCGGGGTTGCGGTGGCCTGTCTGTCGCGGGCCATAGAGCCGGCGGCGGCGGCTGAGGTGAAGGCGGGCCTTGCGGATGGGCGCGTTCGGCTGGTGGTGGGGACGCAGGCCCTAGCCGCGGAGGATATCAAAGCCCCGGATCTGGGCCTGGTGATCATTGACGAGGAACACCGCTTCGGGGCCGAGATGAAGGCGGCTCTGGCCGAGCGGGCGCCCCATCTTCTGACCCTGTCGGCGACGCCGATCCCGCGCACCCTTCAGGGGGCGATGGTCGGCGTCCAAGACGTCAGCCTCATCGCCAGTCCTCCGGCGCGCCGTCGCCCCATCCGCACCCAGATGGCCGACTTCGATCCCGCCGCCGTGCGGCTGGCCCTGCTGCGGGAGAAGGCGCGCGGCGGGCAGAGTTTTGTCATCGCGCCCCGGGTGGAGGATCTGGCGCCCCTGGCCGAGCGGCTAGCCGCGCTCGCGCCCGAGCTCAGGGTGCTGACCGCCCATGGCCGGCTGAAGCCCGCTGCGCTCGATCAGGTCATGGGCGACTTCGCCGCCGGAAGCAGCGACGTCCTGCTGGCCACCAATATCGTGGAAAACGGCCTGGACGTGCCGCGCGCCAACACCATGATCGTCTGGCGGCCGGACCGGTTCGGCCTGGCCCAACTGCACCAGTTGAGGGGCAGGGTGGGGCGGGGACGCCGTCAGGGCTTCGCCTGGCTGGTGTCCGACTCTGACACGCCGATCGGCGAGAGCGCCGAGGCGCGGCTGCGGACGCTTGAAGCCCTCGATCGGCTGGGCGCGGGTTTCGCCATCAGTGCGCGCGATCTCGATCTCCGGGGCGGCGGCGACCTGGTGGGCGACGAGCAGGCCGGCCACATCCGGCTGATCGGTTCGGCCCTGTATCATCGGGTCATGGCGCGCGCCCTGAGACGGGCGCGGGGCGAGCCGGACGTCGACGCCGCGCCGCCCCGGCTGAACCTCGGCTTTTCCGGGGCGCTGCCGGTCGATTACGTCCCGGACGCCACGGTCCGCATCAATCTCTATGCGCGCCTCGCCCAGGCGATGTCGGCGGAGGCCGTGGATGCGCTTCATGCCGAGGTCGAGGACCGGTTCGGCCCGCCCCCGGACGCGGTCGAGACCCTCCTCGCCGAGCGCCGTCTGTCCGCCCTCGCGGCGACCGCCGGCGTTATTGAGGTGACAGCCGGACCGAAGGCGACGGCCTTCAGGGTGGATGCAGCGCGGTGCGGCCTGCTGGCAGACCGGCTGCCCAAAACGGAAGGGCGTCGGTGGTCCGATGACCGGCTCTTGGTCGAGGCCGCCAATGACGAACCGCACGATCCGGCGGCGATCGAGGCCCTACTTGTCGAGCTGGCCGCCGCCTAGCGGCGGCGTCGTCGGCCCGGCGGCGGAGCCGACCCCCGTCGTGCGTGACGTCAGGAGCGCCTCGATCGGTGGCGCCGCCTATTCGAGGGTTGGTAGCCGCTGACGTATTTGGGGCGTCAGACGAATTCGGGCGACCCGAACACCGACCAGCCGGTTTCAGCGCGGAGCCGCTTCAGCCTCACGACGGCCAGGATGCGGTTGCCGGACTCGTTCAACCGGGCTCGACCAGGCGCCGATGGAGGCGACGCCGGGGGGACCGGCCACAACGGCGCCGCTGACCCGCTCTTGGACGGCAGGCGGGTCGTTTCGCGGCCGGGTCTCGGCCTCCGGGAGCGGCTCGGTCTCCCTTCGAGGGTCCCGTGATAACGAGGAGAACTGAGACGCGGTTGAGGTCGCCCTCTTCCAGCTGCGAGGCTGGCCCGGGGTCGAGCCACACCGGGGCCTCTAGCCGTCGGGTGACGTCGGCCGCCATTGGCCGCGACATATCGACAACTCGAGTTGGGCTAGGTGCAAGCCCCTAGGATTGTCCGTAGGCTGATCTGCACGCCGAGCGATGCTCGTGACGGACTACGCGGGTGCGGGTGGATGAGCCCATGGTGAGGCCCAAGACTATGTGAACGCGGGTTGGCGTCGCCTCGCCTTTATCGGTTAGACTCGCCTGATGCGGTCTGATTTGCACCATCTCCCGGAGCGGCAGCAGCGCCAGCTGGAGCGCGTGCGGGACACCCTGCTGACCGGGTTCGAGGCGGCCAAGAACGGGGGAGGGGGCGGCATGGCTGCTCCTGACTCAAAGCGGCGCTTCGGAAGGTCCGCATCCGGATCCAGAAAAGCGTGGAGTGAATCTCCGCCTCAAGCTCCGGACAGAGCCCCCTTCAACGCTTCTTCGGTAATCGGTTTGATCAGGGTGGCGTGAGCGCCGAGGCCTGTAGCCATTTCGAGAATGGGTCCGGGGCCGAGCCTGCCGCCGCCCGTGATGGCGATCACGCGCATGGTTTCCCTCAGGTGCCGAGTCTCCATGATGAAGTTCAAGCCGTCGCGGTCCGGCATCAGAATGTCCACCAGGACGGCATCGGGCGACCAGTCCCGGACGACGCGGAGACCATCATCGACCGTCTCGGCGGTCATGACCTGGTAATCCATGCGCTTCAGCATGTCTTCCAGATGGCCCAGCATCAGGGGATCGTCCTCGATGACACAGACCTTCATGCCCAACCTCCGGATGCATCAATCATACGGGTCTAGCCGATGAACCCCGGCGTGCGTCAACCCGGCAGGCGTCGTTTCCGGCTGATCGTGGGGCTGGCGTCCGCGATCCTCGCCGTTCTTCTGATGCTCACTGGTCTGGAGCTCCGCCGTGAGTTCGCCAGCGTCGGTGAAATGAGGGCTGCGGTTGAGCGGTCTTATGACACCCGGCTGCACATCCAGTCTGTGTTCTCGTTGCTTCAGGACGCGGAGACGGGGCAGCGGGGCTACATCATCACGGGGGATGAGCGGTTTCTGGAGCCCTACGACGAGGCGCTGACCCAGCTGGACGCCCAAATGGCCGCCCTCGGCGCTCGGTTCGGCGGGGATGATGTGCAGGGCGTGCACCATCTGCGCCTTTCGGAGCGCATCACTCGCAAACGCCTGACGATGGAACGCAGCATCGACCTTCGCGAAGCGGGGCGCACCGACGCCGCTTTCGCCGCCGTTTCCAGCGGGGAGGGTAAGGCGGCCATGGACGAGATCCGACGCCTCGTATTCCAAATGACGACGCGAGAGGCACAGCGTCTGTCGGCCCTTTCCGAGGGCGCAGCGACGCGCACCGAGCGAACAGAAATCATGGTGGTGCTTCTGTTCGCCACGCTTGTGCTCATTGCGGCGGCAACAGCCTTTCTGGTGTGGCGCTATCTGGCGACACGGGGCGCGCTTCTGGAACGACTGGAAGCGGCGGCGGCTCGCCACAGCGCGACACTGGACAGCGCCTTTGACGCCATCGTCACACTGAACCCCAGCGGCAGCATCGAGACCATGAACCCGGCAGCGGAACGCATGTTCGGCTGGCGGTCGGACGAGATCGGGCGCCGGGATGTGAATGTGCTGATCGACCTGGCGGAGAATGGCGAGGGTTCGTTTCTGGATCGACTGGGCGCCAGCCAAGGCGGGCTGGAAGACGGGCTGCTTCGGGAACTGACCGGCAAGCGCCGGTATGGTGAGACCTTTCCTGCCGACGTCGCCTTGGGCGCCATGGATTTGCCCACGGGCCGTCATGTGGTGGCGGTGATCCGCGACATCACCGAGCGCCGACGGGTCGCCGAGATGAAGGACGCCTTCGTCTCCACAGTCAGCCACGAATTGCGCACGCCGCTGACCTCTATCGCGGGATCGCTGGGTTTGCTGGCGGGCGGCGCGGGCGGCGACCTTCCGGAGAAGGCGGCGCGGCTGATCGGCATTGCGCATTCCAACAGCCAGCGCCTGGTGCGGTTGATCAACGACATACTGGACGTGGAGAAACTGGAATCCGGGAAACTGGTTCTGGCCTCGTCGTCTCTGGACCTGCGCGACATCGCCACACGGTCAATCGACGGCGTGCGCGGCTATGCGGAGCAGATGGGCGTGACCCTGGGCCTGGGCGACGGCGAACCTGCTCACGTGCGCGGCGACGCCGACCGGTTGATCCAGGTAGTGACTAATCTCCTTTCCAACGCGGCCAAATTCTCGCCGTCAGGCGGCGAGGTTACCGTTACGGTCAATCCCGAAGCACGGATTGCCCGGCTCAGCGTCGCGGACCACGGGCCGGGCATCCCGGAGGAATTCCGCGCCCGCATCTTTGACAAGTTCGCCCAGGCGGATTCCACGGACACGCGTGCCAAGGGCGGAACAGGCTTAGGTCTGGCCATCGCGCGCGAGATCGCCGAACGCCACGGCGGCCGGCTTTGGTTCGAGTCGGCCAAGGGGGAAGGCGCGACCTTTCACCTCGACCTGCCCCTGGACCGGCCGGAAGAGGCGACCAGGAATGGAACGGGACGACTGCTCATCTGCGAGGCCGACCCCGACGCCGCCCGGGTCCTGGCCGAGATGCTGTCCCACGAAGGCTATCAGGCCGATGTGGTCGGGACGGCGCGCGAGGCGCTGTCCAGCGCCCGGACGGCTTCGTATGCTGCGGCGCTGGTTGATCTGCAACTGCCCGACGCAGACGGCGTCAGCCTGATCCGGGCCCTGAAGGCGAGCAATGAAACCCGGTCAATGCCAGTGATCGTGGTCTCCGGCGATGTGGGGCGCGGACGGATTCGCGGACGCTCGCTGGAGGTGGCCGACTGGATGGAGAAGCCGGTCGACCAAGCTCGCCTGAAACTGGCCGTCCAGTCTCTCTTCAGCGGCGGTGAAAAGCCGCTGGTGCTGCATGTCGACGACGACAGGGATATTCTAGAGATCACGCGGCAAGCTCTTGGATCGGTGGAGATGATAGCGGCCGAAAGTCTGACCGAGGCTCGGGCTGCGCTGGCGGCCCGGCGTCCGGATCTAGTCATCCTGGATCTGGGCTTGCCTGACGGTAACGGCCTGGATCTGCTACCGGAACTTACGGACGAGGATGGCCGCACAATCCCTGTCGTGATCTATTCAGCCCAGGACATGGACCGTGAAGCCGGGCCGGCGGTGCGGGCGGTGCTGACAAAGTCGCGCATGTCCCTGACCCAGTTGTCGCGCACGGTGCGCCGCCTGATTCGCCGCACCGGAGGACTTTTATGAGTACATTGAGGATTCTGCACGTCGACGACGAGGATGACATCCGCGAGGTGGCGGCCTTCGCGCTGGAACTGGATCCGGACATTACCCTGACCTCGGCCGCATCTGGCGAGGCCGCTCTGGCGGCTCTGGACGGCGGGCTCTGTCCCGACGTGGTCTTGCTGGACGTGATGATGCCGCATCTGGATGGCCCCGGGACCCTGGCCCGCATTCGAGAACGGCAGGCGCATCAGATAACGCCGGTGATCTTCATGACGGCCCGCGTGCAGTCCGGTGAAGTGGACCACTACCGTGCTCTGGGGGGTCTGGACGTCATTACCAAGCCGTTCGACCCCTTGACCCTTGCCGCCGACGTGCGGGCCATCCTGGCGGCCCGGCGATGAACGACGTGCTGGCCGGTCTGCGGGAGCGCTTTCTGGCTCGATGCATTGGCGACCTGGAGCGGCTCGACGATCTGGCTGCGCGGGGCGCCCTGGATGTCGACGAGATGCAGGATTTGGTGCACAGCCTCGCGGGCGCCGCGGGCACGTTTGGTTTTCCCGAGATCAGCGCTGCGGCGGGAGAATGCGACGACGCTTTTGCGCAAGGCGCCGCTCCAGATCGCGCGAAGGTCGAGCATCTGGCGGCGACCATGAGAGAGGTCCTGGCTACGCGGACGGGCTGAAGCCTTTTCGGGTCATGGTCCCCCACGACTGGCTGCGACGCAGGTACTGCCACAGGCCGCGCAGACGCCACAGGTTGTTGAGCTGGCGATAACCGAAATTCTCCAGCACTGCGACGGTGGTCAGCAGCAGCAGATGCCGGGCGCGGGGAAAGCGCCGCAGCTCCGATTCCTCAAGGGCCAGCGCACCGACGGAGATCGCGACGCCAAAGGTGAAGCTGACCGCCAGGAAGCCTAGCAGATAGTCCAGCGACAGCAGTCCCAGCGCCCAGAACGCCGGGATCAGCAGATAGCCCAGCAACTCCACAATCGGCCCCAGCACATCCACGAGGACGATATAGCCGAAACCGATGGGGCCGAGCCGCCCGTAGCGGGGACGGAACATGACGTCCCAGTGGCGCTCGAAGGTTTCCAGCGCGCCCCGGTGCCAGCGGGACCTCTGGCGACCAAGAACGCGCAAATCTTCTGGGGCCTCGGTCCAGCAGACCGGTTCAGGGATGAAACCCACCCGGTACGGTCGATGCTGATCGCGCATCAGCCGGTGCAGCTTCACCACTAGCTCCATGTCCTCGCCGACCGTGCCGCGGGTGTAGCCGCCGGCCTCAACCACTCGTGCGCGTCGGAAAAGGCCGAAGGCGCCGGAGATGATGGTCAGGGTGTTGATGCGGCTCCAGGCGAGCCGGGCCATCAGGAAGGCGCGTAGATATTCCACGGTCTGCAGCAGGGCCAGAAGGTTGCGCGGCGGACGGACCTCCAGAACCTGGCCGTCGCGGATGAGGCAACCGTTGGCGATGCGCACCGTGCCGCCGACCGCCACGGTACGCTCTGGGTCCTCCACGAACGGCCTGACGGCGCGCAGCAGGGCGTCCGGCTCCAGCAGGGAGTCCGCATCCATGGAACAGAAGATCGGCGCGCGGGACACGTTGATCCCGGCATTGAGCGCATCGGCCTTGCCGCCGTTCTCCTTATCCACGACGATCAGGCGGGGCTGGTGCGCGGCCGCGTACACACCGCGAATGGGCTGGTGGTCCAGCGCCTGATCGTAATGGCGCTGCACCGGCTTCAGGTCATAAGCATCAATCAAAACTTGCAACGTCGTGTCTATGGAGCCGTCGTTGATGACGATCACCTCGAAACTGGGATAGCGCAGCGACAGCAGTGACCGGACGCTCTGAACGATCGTGAGCGCCTCGTTGTAGGCTGGCGCCAGCAAGGCGATGGGCGGCGAGGCCTCGGCGTAACGGCGCCACAGCACACCCGACTGCGGGATCGACGGGCGCGCAGAAAGGGCGCCAGCCGCCAGTACCAGCTGGATCAGATAGATGACGTTCTGGGCTATGCCCATGCCGATAACGAAAAGGGCGATGGACTGGGCGAACCCCGCTATGACGACGGCCAGGCCCTGGGTCATGGCGCCGCCTCCGCCATTCCGCGCTCAGCCAGTGCGAGTGAAGCCGCGCGGCGCACCACGTCCTGATCGATGCCGACCGCCATGCGCAGGCTGGCGACACCCTTTTCGCCCAGGGCGGCGAGGGCCTCGCCGGCGCGGAACCGCACCCACCAGGCGGGATCTCCCAGCGCCTGGATCAACATGGGCGAGGCCCGCACCAGGCCGATCCGGCCGGCGGACTCGCACGCGGCGGACCGCACCTCCCACGCCGGGTCTGAAAAGGCACTTGTAACGGCTCCCTCGGCAGCGGGGTGGCCGAGCAGCCCCAACGCGCGGACCGAGGCGATGCGCAGCTCCAGCTCAGGCGCGGCGGCGGTTCGGCATAGCGGCTCCACAGCCCGATAGTCACCCGAGGCTCCCAAAGCGTCGGCCAGCACAGCCCGGGTGGCGGACGGCGCTTCGGACAACAGGAACACATGCAGCGCCTCAAGCGGCGAGGCGGCCGCCGCCCGTCGGATGACCGGTTCGTACAGCAGCGAGTCCTGCAGGTCGCGATTGGCCAGGTCGATGACCATGTCCTGCAGCGGCGGCGCGGCCTCCATGTCCAGAAGAGCTGTGAGAACCGCCACACGAAAATCGCCGTCACGGGATCGCCCGAGCGACGCGCGCAGGGCATCTGCGGTCGCTAAGTCTGGAAACGCCGCGAGCGCTTCGGCCGCGGCGATGCGCCCAGCCTTGCCGCCGCGGTTGAGCCGAAGTCGCAGGTGTTCGGCCAATCCCAGGTTTGCGAGGTCTTCGGTCAACCGTTCCCGCTCCACCCCCCGCACCAGAGCGAGCACCTCAACAAGCGTCTCCGCCATCAACCGAGCACGTTCGACGTAGGGGTTCAGACGCTGCGCCGCGTTCGCGTCGCCGGCCATGATCTCCAGAAACAACGCGCGGACGCGCGCCTGATCCGTAGCTCGCTTTTGGTCGATGCGCTCGCGCAACAGACGCGCCAGGATCAGACCGGTCATCCAGATCAGCGCCGTCGCTCCGAAGACCAAAGAGCTCCACCACAGGAGCGCCAGCATGCTCACCTGGACCGCCAGCCAAGACCCAGGGTGATCGCGTCCCGATCATAGGCTCCACGCTCTTCGTGCAGGGCGCCTAGTCGCAGGGTGATCTGATCAGTCAGGCCGATTTCAGCGCCCAGGCTGACGGCGCGCACGTCCACGGTGACGCCTTCGCTCGTTTCCGGCGCGTCGGCGTGACTCAGGCGCAGGCTCAGACGGTCGCTGGCCGCCCATTGGGCACTCAGGGAATAGCCGGTCCGGTGCTCATCCGCCTCGTCCCATAGATTGATCCAGCGCGCCGCCAGCCGGACCCGCCCTTGCACGAGATCGGCCGCCAGACCCGGCTGTAGGCTGATGACATCGCCGCTGGCGAATCGGGCGACGGAAGTATCCAGGGTGCCACTGAATGTCGGCGAGAGACGGATGTCGGTTCCGGCGCGAAGCGAGACTTCCGGTCGATACTGGGCCTCCACCGCTCCGCCCAGCGCGGCATAGGCCGCGCCCCATGCGAAACGACGATCCAGCCGCGCCTCAAGCAGCAGGTCTTCATTGTCGAAGCGCTCGGTCCACTCCGCCGAGCCGGCGAACGTCCAGCGCTCATCCAGCGCGCGGACAACGCCCAGTCGAACCTCCGTCCAGTCGGGCAGGTCAGCGCCGAGACGGCTTTTTGATACGTCGAGATCGACCCGCCAGGCTAATGACGGCCGCAAGGCGCGGTCCAGCGCTGCGACGTCGGGCCGGTCAGGCGCAGCCGCCGCGGCCCTCTGGACTTCTGTTCGGGCGCGAGAAAGATCGCCGCGTCGCTGAGCCACCCCCGCCAGACCGAGAAAGGCGTCCACATAATCCGGCGCGTCGACCAGCACGCTCTCGAAGTCTGCTTCAGCCTCATCCAGCCGATTGAGGGCCAGCAGGCAAAGGCCGCGATTCAGTCGAGCGTCCACGTCGCCAGGACGGGATTGCAAGACCGTGTTCAACTTGATCAGAGCCGCCTCGTGTCGTCCCGCGCGCCGGTCGGCCACCGCCGCCTCGTACAGGGCTGTCGGGTCCGTGCGGACCTCAGGCGGGACGTCTTGAACGATCATCACCTTGCTCCATGTCCGAGGCGCTCAATATGCGACGAATACGCTGCACCAGCTCGTCCGGAATGAAGGGCTTGGCTAGGTAGTCCGCGGCGCCGAGCTGAAGACCGCCAACCACATCCTGCTCCCTTTTCAGGGCGGTCAGCATGACCACGGGAATGTGGCGCGTGGCTTTATCAGCCTTCAGCCTTCGCAGCACCTCAAACCCGTCCATCACCGGCATCATGGCGTCCAGCACGATCAGGTCCGGCGCGTGGTCCCGAATCAGCGCGGCCACCTCTCCGCCATGCTCGGCCGCAAACACCTGATGATCTTCCGCCGCCAGCTTGTGCTGCAGCAGCGCCCGCAACAGCGGATCATCGTCAGCAATCAGGATGCGCGCCATAACTCACTCCACAACCGGCCCGCCCTCACATTGGGCATGATGCAGGCAAGAAGTGAATCAAGCCCTAGGAAAGGGAGATGATGCTGGACCCTTGGAAGCACGGAGCGCTTCGGGTCGCCCCCCGTAGTGCTCGACTTGGGGACCGAATGTCTTTCTTTCGGGTTGAAGCCAGGGTTTACTTTTGGCGCATAGGTGAAGTGTGAGTTCACCGAACACTGGCGTTGCGAGCCGGGCTGAGCTGTGAGCTGCCTCCCGATAACGAGAAGACCCATGCACGGCACCTACGCCACCTTGAGCCTGCCCATGCAGCTCGACCGCCAGCCGGTCGAGGGCAATGTCGCATGCGCGGAGGGAGTGTAGGGGCGAACCGGTCTGACCGTTTCGGATTTCCAGCAACCCCTCCCGCCACCGGCCGGAGGGGTTTCTTGTATCCGCGAGAGCTCCGCCGGCCGGTCCGAGAGGATCAGACGAAAGAGGAGAAACGACCATGTCGCACTACGACGTGATCGAAGGTCCGGAACACGTGCCGATAAAGGCATGGACCCGGGGAGTGCCCATCGAAGATGCCGCGCTCAAGCAGCTGAAGAACGTCGCCTCGCTGCCGTTCATCCACAAGCACGTGGCGGTGATGCCGGACGTGCACTGGGGCATGGGCGCGACAGTGGGGTCGGTGATCCCGACAGTGGGAGCCATCATCCCCGCCGCCGTGGGCGTGGACATCGGCTGCGGCATGATGGCGGTGCGGACCTCGATCCGCGCCGAACATCTGCCGGACGATCTGTCTGCCATCCGTTCCGCGATCGAGGCGGCCGTTCCGCACGGCCGGACCGACAACGGCGGCCGCAACGACAAGGGCGCCTGGGCGTCCGAGCCGCCGGTCTCGGCCCATTCCCGTTGGGAGGTGCTCAAGGCCGGATACGACGCCGTGGTGGACAAGCACCCCAAGGCGGCGCACGCGCGCGGCTATGGCCACCTGGGCACGCTCGGCACGGGCAACCACTTCATCGAGCTGTGCCTCGACGAAGCGGGCGACGTGTGGGTGATGCTGCACTCCGGCTCTCGCGGCGTGGGTAACCGGTTCGGGACCTACTTCATCGAACGGGCCAAGCACGAGATGCGCCGCTGGCACATCAACCTGCCGGACCAGGACCTGGCCTACTTCCCCGAGGGGACCGAAGGCTTCGTCGATTATGTCCGGGCGGTGTCGTGGGCGCAGAAATACGCCCGCGCCAACCGCGAGGTGATGATGGATCAGGTCCTGGGGGTGCTGCGCGCCTTCTGGCCCGACTTCGAGACCACAGCCGAGGCGGTGAACTGCCACCACAACTACGTCACGAAGGAAAAGCACTTCGGCAAGGACGTCTACCTGACCCGCAAGGGCGCGGTGTCGGCCAAGGACGGAGAGCTGGGCATCATCCCCGGCTCGATGGGGGCCAAGTCCTTCATCGTGCGCGGCAAGGGCAATGCGGACTCATTCTGCACCTGCTCGCACGGCGCCGGTCGGGCCATGAGCCGCACTGAAGCCAAGCGGCGCTTCACGGTGGAGGACCACGTCCGCGCGACCAAAGGTGTCGAATGCCGCAAGGACGCCGAGGTGATCGACGAAACGCCGATGGCCTACAAGGACATCGACGCGGTCATCGCGGCCCAGTCCGACCTGATCGAGGTGGTTCACACCCTGCGTCAGGTGGTGTGCGTCAAGGGATGACGGGAGCCGGTTCCGCAGCAATGCGGTGCCGGCTTTCGTCGTTCGGGGACGTCCAGTTTGGGCGACGAAGCGAGTGTCCGCTCTTGGCGCTCATTCGACCTCTGAAAGTGGGTAGGCTCAGCGCTGGACAGGCCTGAATGAGCGTGCAGTCTCCACCCATGATTAAATTCTGGGTCGTTCTGACAGTATGTGTGACGGTCTCGCTGCTCATCGGCTTGGCAGTGCTATCGCCTGTCCCTCACGACAGCGCGGGGTTCGCTGCTTGGGCGCAAGCTATCGGGACCGTAGGCGCTGTGCTGATCGCAGTACTGATCGCGCTTTACCAGAATGATCACGCCGCTCGCGTACGCAGAAGTGAGTCGAGTGAGCGTCGGTCGAATGCATTTGCGACCTTTCGGGTCGCTAGCGAGCGGGTAGTTGAGGCTATCCGTGACGCGAGGGCTCGCGTTATCGAAAAGCGGACGAACCAGGCTGCGGCCTTAATCGCAATCGAAGCAATCACCGGATCCGTTCACCAGCTTGAGGCCATTCCCGTAGCGGACTTCGGCAGCCACAGGGCGTCGCTTGCGGCGGCTCGTTTCAACGGGAAGGCACGAGAGACATTACTGACGCTTCGCGTTGTCGCCGACAATCCTACCGTCACTGACGCTATCATGCCTTCGGCATTCGCGACCGAGCTCGACGACCTGGTGACATGGCGCAAGCTGGTGATCGAAGCGGCGTAATGTCTCATATTCGGACTTAGGCCAAAGTCTTCTTCTGGCGCTTCTGAGACCTTGTCAGGCAATCGCCGATCTTGATTCATTGCCGCTGCTCCGACGGGTTACGCCGGTTGGCAGTGTTAGCCCTTGGGCCAGAGGGCCCGACAGGGTTGCTTGATCAAGTTCAGATGCGCCGAACAATTCCGTTCGCCTCACCGAGTTGCAGCATACTTCGCTGGAAGAAGGTGCTGAGACGGTGGCGACGATCCGCTCAACCGCTGCCGTGCGTGGAGGCATGATGCCTGACGAGCACCCTTGCGTGAGGCACGCCTCCATCATTTGATCGTGCTAAACTTGGGCCGAGCGGGAGGCTGTGGTGGATCGGCGATCTCCACGACTGGTGCAAAGACCATGATATCGGCGCTTGCTTGTCGGGCCTCGCCCGCCGTTGCAACTGTCGTGCGCGGTTATCGCGAGCGCACAGGTTTCAGCGCAGGATCCGGCGTTGTTGTGCCGCTGCCGGGTCGGCCGGCGCAGTTTCTGGAAGTCTATCTGGACACGCCCTATCGCGTCAGCATCGATGGCGGCGTCTTCGATGCTACGCCCGAGGCCGTGGTGGTCGGTCCGTCGTCACGCCACAGCGCGCGGCTGTTGCTTGCGGGACCTGTTGCCGCGTTTCATGTCGCCTTCCAACCGACGGGATTTCAGCGGTTGTTCGGCGTCGGCATGGGGCAATTGAGCGATGTCGCTGTCGCGACCGGGGACCTGGGCCTGAAGCCGCTTGACGAACTGGTGGATAGGATCAGGCTGGCGTCTGACTTTCCCTCGCGCGTCAGGGCCGCCGACCACTGGCTGGCTCATCAGTTAGCGCAGGCGCGCGCGGCCGAGCCGCTGGACCATTTAGCGCGGCTGATCAGGCGGACGAACGGAGCGCCGCAGGTTGCTAGGATGGCTGAACGGCTGGACCTGTCGCCGCGCCAGTTGCAGCGGCGTTTCATCGACCATGTGGGGCTGACGCCGAAACTCTACGCGCGCACGGTGCGGTTCGAGTCCGTTCTGGAGGCGCGGGAGCGACGGCCGGATCTGACTTGGACGGCGCTGGCCCACCGCTTCGGTTACTTCGATCAAGCCCATCTGCTTCGCGACGCCCACGCCTTCACAGGCATGCCGCCGAGCGCGCTGGTTTCGGAAGCCGCGGCCATGTCCGATTCTTCCTAGCGAGCTTTTCTTTGCACACGGCATCCTTCGATTGAACGAGGAGAAGCCAATGAACCGCCGCACCCTTATGACCATCCTTGCAGGAGCCAGCCTGATGACCGCCGTCCCGGCCCAGGGCCATACACAAGTCGCAGATGCAGACCGGGCCGCCGTCCAGGCCTGGCTGGAGGAATGCACTGCCGCCTGGGCGACGAGTGACGCGGAACGGATGTTCCGCATGGCGTCTGACGATGTCGAGTGGGTCAACATCGTCGGCATGCATTGGCGCGGGAAGGCGCAGGTCGTCAGCGTCCACCACCTGTACCTGACCACGATGTTCAAGGGCGTGCCGATGTCGCTCAAGTCGATCGAGAGCATCAGGGCTGTAAGTTCCGATGTCGTCATCGCGGTGGTGCGCTGGTCGGTTGGCCAGTTCAGCCCGCCTGATGGATCGATCGTTCCCGCCTCAGACGACCGGATGACCCTGGTGTTCCGTCGGACGTCGGCGGGCTTGCAACTGGTCCACGGCGCTAACGTACAGATCAACGCCGTGGCGGAGCAGTTCGACCCGTCTAGGGGACCGCCTCCGTCAAACTAATGGCGGGGCGTTGCTTGACTATATTACCGAGGGTGACCTGTCTCTCATCGCGATGTTTGAACAGGCGCTCTAAACCTCGGCCCGGCCAACGTCCTTCAGCCAATTTCCGCAGGTCCCGCGTCCCCAACCAGAAAAATTCACCGTCGAAACACACCAAGCCTGATGGCGGCTACTTCAAGCCATCCTGCGTCAAGGTGTGGGCCACGAGAGCGTTGGCGTGGCCGTGGCCTAGGTCATGCTCGTCCTTCAGAAGTGCGACAAGCTCCATGTGTTTGGCGGGGTAGCTGTCGCGGACGATCTGCTGCCAATGCGCTATCGGTCGGCCGTACTTCTTCTCGATTGATGGAAAGTAAGAGGCAGGCCCCTTCAACACGCTCTCGGTCATCTGAAACCCCTAACGTCGACCCCGCGCCGGAGACAGCACATTAGCACGAACGTCTGATCTGCGACCCTGCGGCAGCGTCCGGTTCCGGCGCTTATCGGTCGTTCGACCTCAGCGTAGACACGGATGGGCTGGTTAAGACGGCGTTGGTGATCATTCGCTTCGCCGCCATCGCGATCGGGGCTCGGGTCTGAGCGGCGTAGGGCTGGGTCGTGGTTGCGGTCAATCCGAGCGGAGGACCGGTGCGGGGCGCCGCGAGAGGGCATGCAAGGCCGCCAAGCCGCCGCCCAGAGCCGCGACGCCCGTTGCGCCGCCCAAAAGGAGGACGACCCCGGTCCAATCCATAGTCCAGCTCGCCTTGAAGGCGAGGGTCACGACGGGCCAGGCGCCGGCGGCGCCGAGGAGCAGGCCGGCAAGGCCGGCGATCGCGCCGACCAGGCTGTATTCGACAAGGTAGGCCGTCAGGATCTGGGCATGGGAGCCCCCCAGCACCTTCAGGATCGCCGCCTCGCGGGCGCGTTCGCGCACGCCTGCCGCGATGGCTCCGATCAGGACGAGCAGGCCGGCGAGACCAGCGACGGCGGCGGCCCCTCGGATGGCCAGGGCCAATCGATCGAACAGGGTGGCGGCGGCCTCAAGCTGCTCTCTGACGCTGATGATGTTCACTTCGCGGAAGTCCGCGCCGAGCGCCTGGGTCAGGGCGCTTTCCTCTGCGGGCGACGCGCGGGCGAGGGCGACGCTGCGGGGATTGGCGCCCTCGATGGCGGCGGTGTTGATGACGAGCAGGAAGTTGGTGCCGAAGCCGCCCGGATCGGTTCGGCGCAGGGCGGCGATACGGACGTCCATCTCGCGCCCCAGCAGCTGGAGGGTCAGGCTGTCGCCCACCTTGAGGTTCGCGGCCCTGGCCAGGTTTTGAGAGAGGGCGATCTGCGGCGGACCAGCGTAGTCGGCGGCCCACCATCGGCCGCTGACGATGTTCGCATCGTCCGGCGCCTCGGCCAGGGCGGTCAGGAGGATGTCCTGATCGAAGGCCCAGCGTTCGCCTGGCGGCAGGGCTTCCGGATCGACCGGCTCGCCCTTCAGCCGAACAATCCGCCCGGTGAGCAGAGGCAGGCGGCGGTAGCGATCCGGGCCGGGGTTGGTCATGATTTCAGCCACCGCGACATCAAAGTCCGCCCCGCGATCGGCCGGGATCTCAGTGAAGACCACGGATGGGGCCGATCGCGGGGCGACTTCGGTGATCTGGCCGAGCAGACTGGACTGGATGAGCACGACCATGGCCAGAAGTGCGACGCCCAGGCCGATGGCGGGTGACGCCGTGCGCGCCGCAGAGCGCGGGCCGGCGAGGTTGGCCAGGCCCAGGCGGACCGCGCCGCCGGCCTGGCTCCGCAGACGTCCGGCCAGGGCGGCCGCCGCGCGGCCGAGCGCCCAGAGAAGGGCGAAGGCGACAACCGTGCCGCCGATCAAGGCCGCCGCGGCGGCTTTGGACGGCGCGCTCCACAGGGCGAGGCCCGCCAGTCCGGTCGCGGCCAGCAGGGCGAAGACCAGCTCGATGCCGAGACGGGGTCGATCGGTCAGCTGGCGGCGGAAGAGCGCCGACGGCGGCGTCGCACGGGCGCGCGCCAGGGGCGCCAGGGCGAAAGCGGCGGCGGCCAGCAGGCCGAAGGTCCCGGCCTTGATCAGCGGCGCCGGATAGAGGGCGAAGAGGGCGGGGATGGGCAGGCTGTCCTTCGCCAGCGCGCCGATGACGAGCGGCGCGACAGCCCCGATCACCAGCCCGATGGCGACCCCGACCGCAGCCAGCACTCCGATCTGGATCAGATAGATGTCGCGGATCAGCCCGCCCTCCGCGCCGAGCGCCTTGAGCGTCGCGATCGACGGCTTGCGGCCCTCCAGATAGGCTGAGACAGCCCCCCCGACGCCGAGCCCCCCGGCCACCAATGAGGCCAGGCCGATGAAGCCGAGAAAGTATTCGAGCTGATCGATCAGCCGTCCGGCGCCGGCGGCGGCCTCGGAGCGATCTCGGGCCTGGAGCCGGCTTTGCGGAAACCGGTCTTCGACGTCGGCGATAGCGGCCTTCGGATCGGCCGCGGCAGGCAGGGCGATGCGCACCGCTTCGCCGAACAGGCCGCCGGGCGCGACCAGGCCCGCCTGTTCGACGGCGGAGACTGTCGTGACCACGCGCGGACCGAGCGCGAAGCCTCGACCCAGCCGGTCGGGTTCGGAAAGTAGGACGGCGCGGGCGACGAACCGCGCGCCGCCGACGGTGAAGGTGTCGCCGAGTCTCAGACTTAAGCGATCCAGCAGGCCCTGCTCGACGACGGCGCCCGCCACGCCGTTCTCGACGCGCAAGGCCGTGGCCAGATCCGGCGCGCCGGACAGCTGGACTGCCCCAACCAGCGGATAGGCGGCGTCTACGCCGCGCATGTCCACCAGCCGACGCTGGCCGGCGCGGGTTTCCGCCATGCCGTTGGCCCGCACCGAATAGGCGACCGGCCCCAGAGCTTCAAAGGCCGCGCGTTGGTCGGGGCTGAACCGGCCCTGGTCCAGGCTGAAGACGACGTCTCCGCCGAGGATTTCTCGCGCCTGGCTGGCCAGGCCCTGCCGGAAGGCTTCGGCGGTCGAACCGGACGCCGCGATCGCCGCCACGCCCAGCGCCAGACACGCCAGGAAGATGCGGAATCCGGCGATGCCCAAGCGCAGTTCGCGGCGGGCGAAGCGAAAGGCGAGGCTCATGCGGAGGCGGGCGCCGGGGCGACGATCTGGCCGTCGCGCATCGTCACGATCCGGTCGGCGCGGGCCGCGAGACGGTCGTCATGGGTCACAAGCACCAGGGCCGCCCCGCTGTCGCGCACGAGGTCGAACAGCAGGTCGGCGACCAGGGCGCCGTTGGTCCCGTCCAGATTGCCGGTCGGTTCATCGGCGAACAGCAGTTCCGGTCCCACGGCCAGGGCGCGGGCCAGGGCGACGCGCTGCTGCTCGCCGCCAGACATCTGGTGGGGATAGTGCGACCGCCGGGCGCCAAGGCCGACCCGTTCCAGCCAGGCCCGCGCCTGCGCGACCGCCTCCGGACGGCGAGCCAACTCCAGCGGCGCGGATATGTTTTCCTCGGCGGTCATGTTGGGGAGCAGGTGAAAGCTCTGAAACACCAGGGCGGCGCGCCCCCGGCGCAGACGCGCTCGGCCGTCTTCGCCCAGGGCGGCCAGGTCCTGATCGAACAGCATCGCCCGGCCGCGGGTCGGCGTTTCAAGACCGGCGGCGATGGAGATCAGCGAGGATTTGCCTGAACCGGAGGGGCCTACGATCGCGACGGTCTCCGACGGTCCCACGACCAGATCCACGCCGCGAAGGATTTCCACGGGGCCTGCCGCCGAAGGCAGGGTGAGGACGACGCGGTCCAGGACGAGCGGAGCGGCTGAAGCCATCGATATGTCGTCCGCTGCATTGGGAGTGGGAAGGCTGACCCCTATATGGGGGCGCAGATCATCACGCCAAAGCCTGCCTGTCTCATGCCGTCTATTCCTCGTCGTACGCTTTTGACCGCAGGGCTGGGGCTCGCGGTCGCCGGATGCGGCCCCTCGCCCGGGGACACGTCGCCGTCACCGGCGGAGCCCTCGGCCGCTTCTCCGTCGCCGACAAGCGTCTCAGGCGCGCCGGAGAAGATCGTGACCCTGCTGGGGGATTCCATAACCGCCGGCTACGGCTTGCCGTCGGCCGAGGCTCTGCCGGCGCGACTGGAAGAGGCCTTGCGTGCACAGGGTCTCAAGGCGAGGGTTCGCGGCGCCGGGGTGTCGGGCGATACGACCGGCGGCGGGCTCGCCCGGGTCGGCTACAGTGTCGAGGACGACACCGATCTGTGCATCGTCGCCCTGGGGGGCAACGACATGCTCCAAGGCGTGGATCCGGAGACGGTGCGGGCCAATCTGGAAGCCATTATCGCATCGCTCAAGGCGCGCGACATTCCGGTTCTGTTGGCCGGGATGAGAGCGCCCCCGCAGTATGGCGCCTATGCCGCCGAATTCGACCGCATCTTCGTGGATATGGCTCACGATGAAGATGTAATGTCCTATCCCTTTCTGCTGGAAGGCGTGGCGCTGGATCGTCGCTATAACCAGCCAGACGGCATCCACCCCAATGCTGAAGGGGTGCGCATCATCGCCGAAGGTCTTGCGCCAGTCGTGGCGACCGCCCTGTCTGGCGGTTGAGGGGCCGGCGGTGTCGTGCAGGACCGCCCTTCAACCCTCTCACCCGTCGTCGTCTTGGCTCTGCGCTGAGCGCCTTGTTACGAGACACCCCGGCTCGGCAGGGCCGGGGTCTGCTGTTAGCCTCCAACTGGGGACAACAGTCGAGCTCATGTCGCTCGAACTCCAGCGCCCGATTCGACAGCGCCCGCTGTCGCCATGCCGCTCTTGATCTTGCGGGCGCAGGACCACTCGCGGAAATGAAGGCCGGTAAAGAAGGCGAAGGGGTCGGGTTCGCCTCCGGCTAGCCGAAACCAGACTGGTCGATAACGGCCCTCGGCGTCGCGGCCGGGCTCGCTGAAGGACGTGAATGGCACCAGTCACCGAGCTCCGGCGCTAACGATTGCCGAATGACACAAAGCGAGCCCCTGACAATAATGCTCGTTCGGGGTCCAAGAAGGCTCAAGTCCAGACGTCTTCCAGTCTCGGAACCAGAACCTGCACCTTCTCATTCAGACCTCGAACCGAGGAAGACATGATGAGCCGCATCCAAAGCATCGCGCGTTTCAAAATCCATCCCGGCAAGACGGATGAGTTCAAACGGCTGTCGACCAACTGCATGGAGCTGGCGCGTGCGAACAATGCCGGCACCCTCCGCTATGACATCTTCCTCAACGACGATGAGACTGAGGCGGTGGTCTACGAAGAATACGAGAGTTCCGACGCGGCGTTGAAGCACTTCGAGAACATGGGCGACAACGCCGAAGCAATCTTCAAGATCGTGAA
The DNA here is from genome assembly GCF_046295775.1 of Brevundimonas sp. Classification (GTDB taxonomy): domain Bacteria; phylum Pseudomonadota; class Alphaproteobacteria; order Caulobacterales; family Caulobacteraceae; genus Brevundimonas. Next base: position 143,842 of record NZ_JBKBML010000001.1, read on the forward strand.
TATGGAAGGCGAGACGTGGGGCGAGCCGAGCGACGAGCTTCGCAAGGGCTTGGACCAACATGGTGTTCGCGTCCTAAAACCTTTCATGCGTCTTGCCGATTAGGTCTTCGTCGGACTTCTCGTGGATGCCAGCCATGATCACCACTACAGCTTTCAGATGGGTGCCGTCCTTCGCTGCCGGACAGGTCCGCGACCATCGGGTGCGTTGAATCCTCAATGAATGCGGAGTGGTCCTACGAGTGCGCATTCTCGACGCCGCGGACCAGAAATCGGCGGCCCATCGGGCGAAGCAACCCTGTGGTCAGGTTCCTACGCTTGAAGAAGACGGCAGGCCGCCGATGTTCGAAAGCGGCGCCCTGGTTTGGACGGTGGCTGAACGGGCGGGCGTTTTGATCCCCACCGGGGCCGTGCAACGCGCCCGAATCCTCGAGTGGTATTTTGCGGCTCTCAAAACGATCGAGGGGGTGCCGATGAACATTGCGGAGGCAGAGTTCTTCCTGCCGGACGAGGCCGCCAAGGCCGGGCGGCGGCCTCAGGTCCTGCCCTTCGCTCACCATCGACTAGGGCGGCTTCATGCGGCTCTCGGCGATCATGACTGGCTGGTCGGCGACACTTTCTCCGTCGACGATTTCATTATGAGCTCAGGGCTTAAGATCGCCGTGTCTGTGGACCTCCTGATAAAATATCCCGAGCTGGAAACTTTTAGACACGCTGCCTGGACCGTCCCGCCTATCGAAGGGCGATCGACGACCAATGCGCCATCATCGCCGCACACCGTCCTGAGAACTTGCGTTACGAGGAGGCCCGGTGCGCCCCAAGTGAATGCTCAGAGGCGCAGGCGCGCCAACGTCTGATCTCCACTCTCATCGGAAATCCCCCACGGCCGTTTGCAGACTGAAAAGCCGGGCTGGCGGCTTCTGAGCCAGAAACTATCGCGACTTCGTGATCACGCTGATGTCGCCGTTGCGCTCAAGATAGACGGTCTCTGCGTCTTCGATTTGGGCGACGCCCTGAGCGCGCAAAGCCATGCGCAGGTCGCCTTCACCTATCCCGTGGCGGCGCAGGGCGAGCTTATCCAGCGTTCCGGCCTTGATCAAACATACCGGGCGGCCTTTGAGCGCCCGGGACAGAATGGGCCATCGGACAACGGCGTGTGACAACGCGGCGTGCAAGGCGACGATCACCAGCGTAGCGATGATCGTCGGCCAGAAAGGAGCGCTGCCGGTCAGCGCCCGGCTTAGATTCGATCCCACAATCACGGCCAGGATGATGTCGAGCGCCGTCCATTTGCCAAAGGCTCGTGCAGCCGCAAACCTCATGATGGCCAAGCCGATTGCAAAGATCAGCGCGGCCCGAAGTGACATCTGCGACCAACCTATCACCTCGCCCTGTGTGCCGATGAGATGGTGAAATGTTTGGCCGTCCAGCACAGTCATCGTCGGCTAACCTCTGCTGCCCAGTGAAGATTCAACGCTTGAGGATGGCCGTGAGAGCGCCGTCGCCCTCCAAGATCACCACGTCTGCCTGAGAGAGATTCCGCCCACCGGCGTCGCGAACGGCGCTCAGCAGCTCTTCCTCGGTGATCCTTTCACGCTTTAGGGCGGCGGGAATGGATTGACCGTCGCGGGCCAGCACCGCCGGCTCAGCACGAACAGTCCTGGCCAGCGCCGGCCACCGGACCGACGACCACGCCACCAACCATTGCAGGCCTATCAGAGTCGCAAAAGCGACCAGACCCTCCGCCAGGGCAATATCTTCGTTCAATAAAATGGTCGCTAATGTGGACCCCAAGGCCACAGTGACGACTAAGTCGAAGGCGTTGAGCTTTGAGAGCGTCCGCTTGCCCGACAGCCGAAGAAAAACGACAAGCCCCACATACGCCAGCAGGCCAACCAGAGCAGTTCTCGCTAACCCCTGCCAGTCTTGAAAGAGCATCCCTGCGACATCCATCAGGGGCAAACGGGTCGGAACTCACATGGGTCCGACGCGAGCATTTTTCTTTTGTACTGTCGCTGAGCGCATCGTCGCCGGATCAGCGGCCGGAGGCCTCCGCTTTTCACAGGTAGGCGCGCTTCGAAACGTCCGCTTTGATGAGGAGGCCGGGCATTTCGGCCCGCCGTTGGGTGGCGGAAACTCCAATGTCTCAGATGCGTCAATAGCGGTCATCGCCCCGCTCTGACCAAGGCGGGCAGGGGAGATCCGCTGCTGAATTAAAGGCGCGGGTCGGAAGCTCCGCTTCCGCGCTCCGGCGCGGCAGGCGACGCGACATTGAAGCGAGGGCCCGACGCATAGTCGGCTGCACCGAAGTCGCGGTCCTCAAAGAGATACGGGTAATAGAAAGTGCGCAGCTTCTCGTGGAAATCCCGGACGCGTTGCTGATAGGCCAATTGCGCGACGACGTCGGTTTCCGCAGCGCGGTGCATGATGCGCTGGAAGCCGACGGGCGGCATCAGCCAGCCGGCCGTTCCGGCCAGTGCTTCGCGCCGTTCAACCCCTTCCCTATAGGCCGCTGACATCTCGGCGACGGCCACGTCGCCGAGGTGCTGGGCCGCGAAATACCATTTCCAGTGAAAGGGTGCGGTCATGGGCTCGGTGTCCGACCACTCCGGATATAGGGCGAGAAACCGGTCGAGGGTCGCCTGCCGGGGCAGGTCCCACGCGCCGTGAACGGCGTCCCGGTTCTCGCGCATGAGCCGGGCCCCCTCCGGCGTGGGAACCGCCGCGTTGACAACCAGGCTTGCAGCGGCAGGACCAACCAGCGTCAAGGCGAACCACAGTCCGGCAAGGGCGGCGGCGTTAACCGTCGACCGGCCGCCAAACCGCGCCACCAGCACCACGAGGAGTGTCCAGAAAGCCACCAGGCCGACCAAGGCGGAGGCGAAAAGAGCAGCCTTGTCTGGAGAAGCGCCTTCGAACGCGGCGCCGACGGCGAACGGGAGCGCCAGGGCGGCTCCGACCAGCCCTGCCCGTACGAGGACGCGGGGCAGGAAGATGCGCGAAGCCGCCCTCGGGAGGGCTCGCAGCGCGCCGAGCCGCCCAGCCTCCCGCTCGCCGGACCAGAGGTCGTGCAGCAGAACGATGAGCACCAACGGTGCGAGATAGATGGCGACGAAGGCGAGATCGAACCGGCTGGGCAGGGCCAGCTCGGGATTGGTCTGTTCGTTCTCATAAATCTGGGCTTCGAGCGCGAGGGGCCGGACGCGCAGGATCGACGGGGCGGTGTCCCGTTGTCCCAGCGCGGCGAACGCCAGGCCGGACGGCGCATTCCAAGTCACGCGGAAATCGCTGTAGGCGTACGTTCCCGCGTCCTCGGCATGGCCGATCAACGCCTGCTCCTCACCCGCCTGCAGCTGAAGGACGCGCGTGATCGACGCGCGCTCGCGCGCAACCTCCGCCATTCCGAACGCCACCGCGACACAGGACAGCAGGCACAGGACGATGACCCCGGCCAGGGCCGCTGGCGACCGACCGAAGAACCGGATTTCACGAGCCAGAGATCTCATGTCGTCACCTGCCCGAGCCGCCGGCCGGCGATCACAAACAATCCAATGGCCGCGAGCAGCCAAGCGGTCAGAACCGCCAGGCCCGGCAGCATCCCGCCCACGCGTTGCGCCGGCGTCGCGGGGCGGAACTCGAAGTCGGGCAGGGTCGCCCAGTTGTCCGCCGACACGCGCGTCCGCCTTTCCGCTTCCGGGTCCCGACTGCGGGCTGCGTCGTCCTCAGCTCGGACGCCCTCCGTATGCAGGCGGTTAAGCCGCTGGATCAGGTCGAAGCGGTAGGCCTCCGCCTGTTCGAGAAAGCTGACATGGTTTTCGAGACCGGTGGCGGCGCCTGCCATAGACGCCTGACGCACCGCGAGGGCGGGGCTCAGGACGGCGCCGGCTTCGAGCCAGGCCGACTGGGCGCGCTGCTGATCGGCCGTCCGCTTCGCAGAGTCGGCGAACAGACGCGATGTCAGGGCCTCCCCCTCGGCCGCGACCAGACCGCGGAAATTCACGGGAAGATCTTCGACCTGCTCGACGCCATAGGCCGCCAGTGTCCGCTCTCTGAAGGTCGTAAAGAAGGGATCGTCCGGGTTGTGACTGTCGCCGATCCGGCGGGCGTCCTGGGCGAGGCGAAGATCCATCTCCACGCGCGTCGGCGCAGGCTCGGCCTGAGCGGCCAAGGCCGCGGCGCCGCGAGGCACGACAACGACCGCGACCGCCCATACGGCGATCAGGCTCAGCAGGGCGCCGCGGCTGGACCGGGCCAGGGTCGAGACCGCCACCACCCCCAGAACCCAGATCGCCAGATAGGCGGCATAGCCGCCGCCGATCAGGGCTGCCGAAGCGGCTTCGGCCGGTGCGGAGGCTGCGGGGACAGCCAGTGAGACAAGCGCCGGCGCAAGGGCGACGCCACCGATGGCGCCCAGCGCCAGCGCCTTGCCGACGAGCACGTCGCCGGCGTGCGCGCCATGAAGCCGCAACTGTTTGAGCACCCCCGTCTCGCGCTCGCGGGCGACCGTGGAGAAGCCGAGGAAGATCAGCAGCAGCGGGGCCAGCGTTTGAAGCACGAACGCCGGTGTCAACTGGCCGAAGCGGATCAGGCCCGAGGACTCGCGCATCGCTCCGAAAGTCGCGGAGTTCTGACGGTGGCCCTCCAGGAACAGGGTTGTGCCGGTGAAGGGATCAACGCCCGGTTCGAAGGCCGCAAGCGGGCTGACCGGTCGCTGGACATAGGTGCCGTAGTGCACGGCGCGGTGCGGGTGGCGATCCGGTTGGGCTTCGAATGCATGATCTGCGGCCGCCTGGTGTTCGGCCCGGGCGGCCCGCTCGCTGGCGATATGCGCTGAGGAAGTGGCGGCGGCGACCGCCGAGAGGAGAACAAGAGCGATCAGGCCCAGCCAGGCGGTGCGCGTGCGGGTCATCAACCGTAGCTCGCCCGCCGCGATACGAAGGGCGCGTCTCATGCGGCGTCAGGCCCTGCATAGCTCTGGTGCAGAGCTTGGATGTCGAAGCGCGGTCCTTGCGCTGCAGCCGTCCATTCCTGGGCGATGCGCCCGCCTTGGAGCACGCCGATCCGGTCAGCGGTGTCAGCGGCGCCGAACAGGTCATGAGTGACCATCAGGGTCGCCACCCGCCGCTTCCGCAGGTCGATCAGCAGATCGTGAAAGTCCCGCGCCGCCGCGGGATCGAGGCCCGAAGTCGGCTCATCGAGCAGCAGAACCGGCGTCTGTCGCAACAGGGCCAGGGCGATCGCCGTCTTCTGACGCATACCCTTTGAGAAGCCGCTGACGCGGCGCGTCCGAGCCGCGGGGGCCAGCTTCACGGCGTCGAACGCCTGATCCAGCTCGGCCCCGGTCCGCGTCTGGCCGGCGAGGCCAAGGAAGTAGCGAATGTTTTCGAGCGCGGAGAGGTGGTCGTAGAGGGCGACGTTTTCTGGGAGATAGGCTGCGGCTGCCCGGACCGCGTCGGGGGCGACCTCGGGATCGTGCCCAGCGACTTGGATCACGCCGCTTGATCGCTTGATCAGACCCAGGATGGCGAACAGGGTGGTCGACTTGCCTGCGCCGTTTCCGCCCAGCAGGGCGTAGATCTCGCCGGGCGCGACCGTGAGCGAGGCTCCGTCGACAGTCTTCCGTCCGCCGCGCAGCACGACGAGATCATCGGCGATGAGGGCGGGTGTATCCATGTCAGCTCTCAAAATTCGGCCCTCAGCGACGCGCGGAGGGTTCGTGGGGCCCCCGGATAGATCCAGTTCGAATTGTACGAACTCTGGGCATAGTGTTCGTCCAGCAGGTTGTCCGCCTCGGCCCGGAAGGTGAGGTTGGATGTGACTGGCAGCTCGAAGGCGGCCTTGGCCTTCCAGTAGCCGGGCAGCAGCAGTCCGCTGGTGTCCGTCGCGCCCGACCGTTCACCAACGTAGCTGACGCCGCCGCTGAGCGACCATTCGCGCGGCCCTTCGGAGCGATAGACCGCGAAGACTGCGCCTGACCGATCCGGAACGTTCAAAGCCAGGGGCGTGGCGAAGGCGTCGTCGTTGTTGCGGGCCTCGTTCCAGATGAAGTTGGCGACCGCCTGCCAGCCTCGACCGAGGCGCAGGGAGGCATCGAACTCGACGCCCCGGCTCCGCAATGATCCCACCGGCGCCAGGAAGTTGACGTCGTTCGGGTCGGTGGTCAGGACATTGCTCTTTTCAATGTCGAAGCCGGTGATGCCCACATCCAGGACGTCCCACCGCCCCGACAGGCCAATCTCCCAGCCCTTTCCCTCTTCGGGCGCGAAGGCGGCGCCGCCCGCCCCGCTGCCGGAGTTGAGCTGGAAGGACTCGCCCCAGTTGGCGTGGACCGAGACGGCGTCACTGACGGCGAAGCGCGCGCCGAGGCGGAAATTGAGCGGCTTGTCCTCGGCGATGCTGGTCGCCCCGGTTAGGTTTTTCAGCAGTTCCTGTTTGTAGCTGTCCAGCCGCACCCCGCCGACGAGCGTCAGGCGATCCGTCACCTCCCAGAGATCCTGGGCATAGAGGGTGACGACGCGACGGGTCTCGCGTTGGTCAATCGACGGCAGCAGCGGCAGGGCCTCGGCGACGCCGTAGACGGGATTGAAGATGTCGATCGCATAGGGATTGGCGGCCGTTGGGTTGCGCCGGTTCAGCAGCTCCAGATAGTCCAGCCTATAGGCCTTGAGCCCAAGGCTGGGCCGGTGCGTGCCGAAGGCCTGGACCTCGCCGCGTAGCTCGACCCGGGCGGACAGGTCCTCCACCTCGTAGCCGCGCTCCCGGCGTTGGCGCCACAGCGTCCGCCCATCCGGCTGCAGCCGCGACTGGTCGGCCGAGAAGCCGCGCAGGGAGCCTGTGCGCCAGGCGACGCCGCCGACCAGCGACCACCCGCCCGACAGTTCAATATCGCCAGTCAAGTGATGCCGGGTGTCGCGAGCATCCGTGTCGCCATTATCCGGCTCGCCGAGAAACCGCGAGGCGGGCAGGGCCAGCGGGTCGCCGTTGACCGCCGCCACGCCCCGATCGAAGGGTGAATCGTAATGAATGTGCTGACCGATGTAGGTCAGACGGACCGTATCGGTCGGCAACCAGGTAAGGGACGGCGAGAGGACCCGGCGATCGAGCCCGACATGATCGCGGTAGCCGTCGCTTTCCTCCGCCGCCACGACCAACCGCGCCGCCAGGGTGTCGGACAACGGACCAGCGGCGTCCAGCTCCACCCGGCGCGTGCCGAACGAGCCGAGGGTCAAGGTTGCCGAAGCCTGCGAGGAAAAGCGGGGCGTCTTCGTCACCATGTTGACGCGGCCGGCGGGATCGATGTCGCCGAACACGGCCCCGGCCGGACCCTTCAGGATTTCGATCCGCTCGATCGTCGCTGGATCGCGCGCGGGGGCGCTGCCGCGATTGGCGATGAAGCCGTCAACGTAATATTCGCCGCCTCCGTCAGCCGTGCTGAGAAAGCCTCTGATGGCGAAATTGTCGGCGAAGCCGCCGCGGTTGTTCTGTTGGCTGCTGCCGCTTACCAGCTCCAGGGCGTCGCTGAGGCGATAGGCTCCGGCGGCCTGCAGGATGTCCTGTTCCAACGAACGACTGGACTGGGACATGACTTCCGTCGCCCGGTCAGAGGACAGGGTCTGGTCCCGGGATGTGCGGGTCCCGATCACAACAATCGAGCCGATCTCGACCGGTCCTTCGCTCACTGCCTGCGCTGAAGCCGGGAAGGCTGCCACAAGTCCGAGGAGACTGGCCCCGGCGGTCAGGAGTCTGCTGCGGCCCGATGTTGAGGACGGCGGGAACGGAAACGCGCGGGGCAAGACACAAATCCAGGGAGCGAATGGAGGGTGTTATAACGTATCGTTTCGGGTGAGCGCGGGCAATCGCCGAAAAGGTTTCTTTTGTCATCGACGCCTTTCCAGAGGCGCCAAGGACGGTGGATAGGCGTGTTCCGGAATCGGATGATTACGGCGCCCAGCGCATTTGGCCGACGACGTGAGGCAGGAGCCTTCCGCCGCCGAGGGTAAGGGGCTCGGCGAGGGCTGAGCCGGTGCTGAAATCGATGGCCCTGAGTTGCGGCTGATCGGAACGGCCAAGCTCCAGGGCCCAGTCGGATCCCCTAAGCACGGCCCCGTCGGTCGTGTCCTGACGGATGAGACCCGCCTGCGTCAGCTGCTCGGCGAGCCGGTCGAAAATTTCAGGGGTCACGTCGAGGGACAGCCCGATGATGTCAAAGCGGCCCTGGCCCTGCGCCGCCCGAGGGGCGAGGATTTCGGCGCGCGCGGTCCGCGGGGCCCCGGCGACGTCACCCGTCTGCCAAGCGTGAAACTGCGGCAGATAGACCATGGCCCAGACGGAGAGATGGTCGCCGGCCGCAGTCTCGTCGCACTGAACCGCATCGTACCAGGGGACCGGAGGCTCGGCCCGCCGGTATGATACGGGGGTGCGCGTGAATTCTTCCCGACAGGTCGCGCGCCAGGCGGCGTCAAGCGCCTCGAAGGCGGCAGGGTCGTCATGGCCGATCGCAAGCCCGACCTTGCCGACCGGCTCTCCAAACCGGTTGTCCGGCGCGAAGATCTCCAGATAGGTCCGCCGCCCGCGGAAGAAGACCCTGTCCGCGCCGGGCGTCGGCGGCGCGTAATCCGGCAGCCCGCCGTCGGTTCGTCCCAGGAGTTTGGCGAGTTCCGCGCTGTCGCGGAAGACAGCGAAGGTCTCGGCGTCGACGACGACATAAACGTGGTTCAGCGCCGCGGCCTGCGTGGCCGGCTCTGAAGCGCCGGGATCGGGCCCGACCGCGCCGGCCCTGGCGACCGGGGCGGTCGCCAGGGCGATCAAGCTGACGGCAAGTGGGACGATCCGCATCCTACCACCGCTTGCTGAGCGTCAGGCGCGCGGTGCGCGGCGCCTGCGGATAGATCTGTGAGAAGCCCCCGGTGATGAAGATGGTCTCGTCTGTCACGTTGTCGACGTTCAGACGGACTTCGTAACCTTCGCCGAACGCGTAGGCGGCGTTCAGATCCACCCGGGTATAGCCGGGCAGATCGAGGGTGTTGCTGGTGGTGGCCGCCTGGCTGGAGGCGTGGAAGACGCCGCCGCCGACGGAGAGGCCTTCAAGCGCGCTGTTGAAGGCCCAGGACGTCCACAGGGCGGCCTGATGGTCCGGAACGCCGGCCAACCGGTTGCCGACAATGAAGCTCGAGGTGTCTTCGACGATCTCGCTGTCGCTGTAGGCGTAGGAGGCGACGAGGGTCCACGGCTCCAGCGGCCGCGCGGACACCTCGGCCTCGACGCCGCGCACACGGATCTCGCCGGCTTGGATGACCAGGTTGAAATCGACGGGGTCGGAGACCACGGCGTCGGTCTTGGTGATCTCGAAGGCCGACAGGGTCAGTTCGGCCCTGCCGTTGAACGCCAGCGCCTTGGTTCCGATCTCGAACTGCTCGCCGCGGGTGGGCTTGGGCGTCAGCCCGCTTTCAAGCAGGCCGGCGTCGCCCTCGTTGCGCGAGGACCGGGCCCAGCTGCCATAGATCGACCAGTCCGGCGTGACCAGATAGGTCAGGCCGGCCCGGGGTGAGAAGGGCCGGTCTGTGCGGCTGACGCCCGGATCGACGAAGTCGGCGCTGAAGGCGTAGGTCTTAACCTCCTCCAGACGTCCGCCGAGCAGCAGCCGCCAGTTGCTCCAGGCGATCTCGTCCTGAACATAGAGGCCGGTCGAGGTGTAATCGTAGTGGCTGTCGCCGACCGGGATGTAGCCCGTTGGGCGGCCGGTGCGGACCGGGTTCAGCAGATCGATCGGCTGGCCGTAGGCGATCTGGCCGTTGAGGAAGGACAGCTCATCGCGGCTGTAGTCCAGCCCGATCAGCAGGCGGTGGGTGAGCGGGCCGGTGACGATCCGGCCGTAGAGTTCGGCCTGGAGCGTCAGATCGTCCTGGGTCTCGTCGTAACTGACGAAGCTGCGGTTGACGGTCGTGCCGGACAGCGGAGGGAAGCCGTAGTTGAAGAACTGTTCCTCCGGCACGTCCACCGCCGAAACGAAGCCGCCCAGGCGAAGGCGCCAGTCGGCGTTCAGGCGGCGGTTGAACTCCACACCGGCGACCCATTGCTCCTTTTCGATCCGCATGAAGTCCTCGCCGTAGTTGCGGCTGACCGGCTGAGCGAGGAAGGCGGCGCCGTTGCCAAAGCCGCGGTCGAAGGCGGCGTCGCGCTGGAGATATTCGAGCCGGGCCAGCAGGCTGGTAGCAGCGTCCGGACGCCATTCCACGACGGGGGAAATGTAGAGTTGCCTGTTGTCGACCAGGTCGCGATAGCTGCCGGCGGTCTCATAGCCGACGTTGAGGCGCGCCAGCACCGTGCCGTCGGTCGTGATCGGCGTGTTCACATCGAGGCCGCCGCGCCAGTATTCGTTGGACCCGCCGACGAGGAAAGCCTCGCCGCCCGACCAGCCGTAGGGCCGTTTGGAGACGAAGTTGACGACGCCGCCCGGCTCGAAACGGCCGTAGAGGGCCGATGCGGGACCTTTCAGGACCTCGATGCTCTCGACGCCCTGCAGGTCGATCTCCGGCTGACTGACCGACTGGCGGAAGCCGTCACGCAGGGTCGAGATGTTCTGGAAGCCGCGGATACGGAAACGCTGATTGCCCGAGAAGCCGATGGTGCGCTGGACGCCGCTGACGGTCTCGGCGGCCTCGCCGATGTTGGAGACGTTGCGCAGGTCGAGAAGCTCCCGTGACACGATGCTGACCGTGAAGGGCGTCTCGAGAACCGGCGCGCCGGTCTTGGTCGCGGTTTCCCCGGGAAGCCGGCCAAGCGGACGGCCGAAGACCGTGATGGCGTCCAGTTCAACGACGTCGTCGTCGGCTGTGAGGATCGGAGCGTCCTGAGCGAGCGCTGGGGCGGCCAGAAGGGCGGCGAGGCTGGCGGTGGTGAGCAAAAGTTTCATGGATCCCCCAACGAATGGTGGGGCTTGTTAAGCTATAACATTGCATCTAGTCACCCCTGCGGGATGGATTTTTCAGTTCCATCAATCCGGACGCGTGAGACATGCTGAGACGAACCTTCCTGTTGGCCGCCGGGGCATCGGCGCTCTCAGCCTGTTCGGCTCCTCAGGAAGAACTGTCGGAGACGCAGGACGGCGAGGGGACGCCCATCCTGCTCAGACACGCCCGCTACCTGAAGCTCGAGCGCCACGACGGATATGTTGTCGCGCGACTGCGGGCGCCGGTGGCCGATCAGAGCGGCGGTCAGGCAAAGGAGCAGGAGGCCGTCCTTGTCCTGGCTCCGCGCGAGGGGCCGGAACCGAAGCTTCCGGCCGGACTGCGAGACGCCGCCCTGATCCGCACCCCGGTGACCCGGATCGCCGCCAACGCCGGGTCCGACGAGGCCTACCTGGGGCAGCTCGGCGTTAAGGATCGCCTCGTGGCCGTAGGCGGCCGGGTGTCCTTCGACGACGAGGTGCGACGCGGCGTCATCGAGGGGCGGATCGGTCAGATCGGCTACAACTGGCACGCTCCGCCCAATCTCGATGTGCTGCTCGCCGCGCGGCCCGACGTCTTTCTGATGCGCCTGTCCGACCTGGCCCACACCCCGGTGCTGGATCGGGCGCGGCGGCTCGGCCTGGTCGTGGCGCCGACCTTCGCCGAGGATGAGCCCACCTATCTGGGCCGAGCCGAATGGATACGGCTTCATGGGATGCTGACGGGGCGGGAGGCGCAGGCCGATCGCCTGATCAGCCAGATCGAAGCGCGGGTCGAGGCGCTCAAGGCCGCGGCGGCGGCGCGCCCGGCCGTTCCGACGCTGTGGGCCTATCCGGCTGGCGGAGACCGCTGGGTGGCCACCGTTCGCGGGGCGGAACAGGCCTATCTGTCCGACGCCGGCGGGCGCAACCTGTTGCTCCGGCCGGAAGACCCGCGCAGATGGTCGTCCGAGACCCTGGCGACCGAACAGATTCTGCCGGTGGCGGAACAGGCCCAGGTCTGGATTGTCGGTGACCTGCACGCGGCCCCGCCGCGCAGCACCGTGGTGGAGGGCCTTTCGCCAGCGTTCCGCGCTGGTCGGTTGTTCGCCAACACCGGGCGCAGCAATCTCCCCGCCAATGCCTATGACTGGTACCAGACCGCCTTTGTCCGGCCGGACTGGGTCCTGGCCGATTTCGTGAAGGCGCTGCATCCCGACCTGGTCGACGAGCCCTTTCGCTTCCTCAAGCCCGTCCCCCGAGGCGCCTACAGATGACCGCCGCCCACGCGCGGCCCGCGCTCATCGCAGGAGCCCTAGCCCTTGTGCTTCTGGTCGTGATTCTGGCCGGCCTGATGATCGGCCAGGTCATGCTGAGCCCCGGTGACGTTTTGTCCGGCCTCGGATCGATCGGAACCGGATCGATGGAATCCAGGATCGTCGTCGATCTTCGCCTGCCTCGGGTCCTGGCGGCCGTCATCGGTGGCGCCGCCCTGGGCCTGGCCGGCCTGCTGATGCAGACCCTGTTCCGCAACCCGCTGGCCGACGCCTGGTCGCTGGGTCTGATGGCGGGGGGGCAGTTCGGCGCGGCGCTGGTCGTCGTGGCCGGGGCGATCGTCGGTCCCGGCTTCCTGATGGTCCTGAGCGGCTTCGCGGGACTGGGTGTCGTCGCCGGCTCGGTGCTCGGCACGCTGGGCGTGGCGCTGGCCATGAGCGCCATGGCGCGTCGCGTGGGCACGGTCACCCTGTTGGTCTTGGGTCTCATGCTGGGTTTCCTCGCCCAGGGCCTGATCAGCGTGCTGCTGCATTTCACTAACCGCAGCCAGGGCGGATCTTCGCCGCTTGGAACGACGCCACTTTCGCCAATGTGGTCTGGGGCGACTTCCTCACCCTGGCGCCTTTGCTGATGATCGGTGTGGCGGGCGCCGTCGTGCTGGCCAAGCCCCTGACAGCCCTGATGCTGGGCGACGTCTATGCCGAAAGCCTGGGCGTGAATGTGCCTCGGCTGCGGCGACTGGTGCTTGGGACGACCATTCTGCTCGCCGCGCCTGTAACGGCCTTCTGCGGTCCGGTGGCCTTCATCGGCCTCATCGTGCCGCATCTGGCGCGCGCAATGATCGGGTCAGCGCGGATCGGCGCCTTGATCCCGGCGACGGCCCTCATTGGGGCGGCCCTGGCCTTGGCGGCGGATCTGGTGGTTCATCTGCCGTGGGACCAGCATTTCCTGCACCTCAACGCCATCCTGGCGCTGATCGGCGCGCCGCTCGTGATCCTCCTCCTTCTGAAATCCCGCAGCCTGCGGGGAGGGGAGGGCTGATGTACGAGATTGAAGGTCTGGAGATCGGCTATGGACGAACCGTCCTCTCGACGCTCGAAAACGTACTCGTCGAGCCGGGCGAGTTCATCTGTCTTCTGGGCCGCAACGGCCAGGGTAAGTCGACCCTGCTGCGCACGCTGGCGGGATTCATTTCCGCCGTGAACGGCGAAGCGCGGCTGGATGGACGGCCGGTCCCGCAGTGGCCCGCGTCCGAGCGAGCGCGCAAAGTCGCCGTGGTCCTGACGGATCGACCCATGGTCGGGTCGCTGCGGGTCCATGAGCTGGTGGCCATGGGCCGGCAGCCTTACACGGGCTGGACCGGCGCGCTTTCGGACAAGGATCGCGAAATCTGCGACGGAAGCCTGAAACAGGTCGAAGCCGCCCATCTGCGCGACCGCTTTGTCGACAGCCTGTCCGATGGCGAACGGCAGCGGGTGATGATCGCCCGGGCCCTCGCCCAGCGCCCTCGAGTGATGCTGCTGGACGAGATCACCGCCTTCCTCGACCTGCCTAGCCGAGTGACGATCACCGCGACCCTGCGCCGGATAGCGCACGAAACAGGGGTGTCCATCATCCTGTCCAGCCATGATCTGGAGCTTTCACTGAACGCCGCGGACCGGGTCTGGCTGCTGCCGGGCGGAGGCAGGTTCATTGATGGCGCGCCTGAGGATGTGGCTTTGTCAGGCGCGATCGGCGAGGCCTTCGATCAGGCCAATCTGGCGTTTTCGCTGCTGAACGGCCGATTTGAGACGCGGGGGGGCCACCGTGGAACGGTCTTTATCGAAGCCAACGGTCCATCGGCGGTCTGGCTCGGCCGGGCCGTCGAACGGCTGGGCTTTTCGGTTGGAGGTGCAGAGGCAGACGCTGAGGCCATCGTCCGCCAAACCTCACGGGGATATGAATTCAAAGGCGAGACCTTTTCGACGGTTTGGTCCCTGAGCAAGGCGCTCAACAGGCAGCTCGGCGAGGCGCCGCGTCGATGTCGCTGACGGTCACCAATGCCGGGCGCGAACTGGCTGGATCTCTAGGGTTTTGTGAACTGGGACGAACGGCTGGCCTTTGACGTCCAGCGACAAACCGCAGATCGACAGGTGAAACGTGGGAGCGCCGCTGGGACCACCCCTTCGGACACGTTCGCCTCTCCCAATGGTCTCTATCTTCGTGATCTCCACGGCTTCGTAGCCGACTAGGCGCGGCGGGCGGGCTGCGTTTCGGCCGGGAACGGTCGCTGTCCGATCAAGTTGTCCGGTGACTGGCGGCTCGGTTCGCCGATCATCTATGGAGCAGTTGCATGGAAGACGCCCGCGTCTGGCAAACCGAAAAAAGTCTCTGGACGGAGGGCGAGGATCAATACCGCAGCCTAATCGACGACGACTGTCTGATGGTGGTTCCAGCCGACCCATTCATCGTCGCCGGCGAAGAGGCTGTGCAAGCCGTGAGCGACACTCCGCGGTGGACCGAAGTGGATATCCTGGACGGCCGCATCTCGCGCCCGCAGCAGGGCCTGATCGTCGTCGCCTATGGTGTTCGCGCCAAGCGATCCGACGAGGTCTATCAGGCCTTTTGCACCTCCACCTACCGCCGCCTGGGCCACGATGACTGGCGCGTGGTCCAGCATCAGCAGACCCTGCGGCCTGTGGCCTAGACCATCGCGCCTTGAGGTTGAACCCAGCAGAAGACCCCGCAGATCGTCCCCGCCGCCGGGCAGGGGGCTCGGCGGGACCTCGTGCCGGGTCCGCCTGCAGCCTCGACAGACCAGAGCGTCCGCGGGATAAATCCAGGACGAAGCCGGGCGAGCCTGCGACGAAGCCACGTCGCGCGCGCATTGGCTAGGGGCAGAACGGGTTCGATTTCCCATCCGGGGGCGGCCGGGCGGGCCGAACAGCGATCCTCCGACATCAACCCGAGGTCCGTCCGTGCCGCTCGCCACGCCTCAGGCCAGGCTCCGGGACCTTCCCTCCTTACATTTTGGCCTGGCCGGACGGCGCGGCGTCGGCCGCTCACAAAGCCGGCTGGATCAGCCGAAGCTCGACAAGCTGGTCGCGGTCCGCGTCCGACGAGCCGGTTCAGTAGGGGCACCCGCCGCGCGCGGTCATGGGGTCCGGTTAAAGGGGGACGACGAAGACCCTTTCATATCCCTGTTCATCAGGGGTCGGAAACACCACAACGCCAGCATTGGCGTCGTTGATGAGCGACCGCGCCAGTCGATTGAACTCTTTCTCCCGACCCTTCCGGCGTATGAGCATCAGGCCGTCGTCGCTCGCTTCCAGCCGATAGGCCGGGTGATTGTCGCGCACCTTGTCCAGAAAGCGCCCCATTTGCGCAGACTTCACGACGTGAAGCCTGGGTCAACCGCGACCTGACCGCGCATGGGACGCCTAAGCGATCCTCGGGACGGCGGCGGGCGGCGGCATCCGCCGTGAAGGCGTGCCGATGGGCGAGGCGAAGATCGGCTACACAAACCCGCTTCGCCATGAGAGCGTCGCGCCATGTGCAATCTCTACCGCCAGCGCAGCGGCCCGCAGGCCATCCTGGATCTGGCCAACGCCATGCGGTCGGACGTGGGCAATCTGGCCCCGGGTGACGTCTATCCCGACTACGCCGCGCCGATCGTGCGCTGGGAGGGCGGCGAGCGTGTCCTGACGTCGGCGCGCTGGGGCCTGCCGTCGTCGAAGAAGGCGCTGTTCGACGCCGCGACGAAGCGGGCGGACAAGCTGCGCGGCAAGGGCAAGGAGGTCGACTTTCCGAAGATGCTCGAAATGGAGCCCGACAGCGGCACGACCAATGTGCGCAACACAGCCTCGTCGCACTGGCGGCCGTGGCTGGCGCCGGAGCACCGATGCCTGGTCCCGTTCACAGCCTTCAGCGAGCCGGGCCGGGACGCCGAGGGCCGCTATCGTCCGGTCTGGTTCCGGCTGGCCGGCGACGACCCCGATCCCCTGGCCTTTTTCGCCGGCGTCCAAGTCCGAGAGTGGTCCTGCGTCCGCAAGATCAGGACCGGCATGGAGACGTGCGACCTCTTCGCCTTTCTGACGACCGAACCCAGCGAGCCGGTGAAGTCGGTGCACCCCAAGGCCATGCCGGTTATCCTGACGACGGCTGAAGAGCGCGAAGCCTGGATGCGGGCGCCGTGGGAGGAGGCGAAGGGGCTGCAGCGGGCCCTGCCGGACGGCGCCTTGACGATCTGCTGAGCGACTCGGCTTAAACGCCGGCGCATGACGCCCGAAGACCTCAACGCCCGTCTCGACGCCATGGCGGCGGAAGCCAATGGCGATCCTGACCGGATGCCAGGCCTGATCACCGTCCAGACCGACGACTGGATCGAGCGGATCGCCACCATCGACCGCCCCCGGCCGCGCACCATCGCGGACGGCATCCGTATCAGGGACATCAAGGTCGCGGTCAGTTCGACGGCGGAAACGAAGGTGCTTACGCGCGCCGAGGCCGGTGAAGCCGGTGAGCCCTATCGTGATCTGACGGCGGCGCCCTGACGCAAAAAACGCCGGCTCTGGCGAACCGGAGCGGGCAGGCTTCGAGCCCAGGCTCGACAACTGCTTTCGCAGCTGTGTGCGCTACGTTGACGGTGTCGAAAAAGGCGGATCGGAGTGTTTAGCTTGGTATTGGCGAAAGCGGCCCTGTCCGTCGCTGCCCTGCGACGACCCCCCAGCCCTGCTACGGGGTTTGCCTTGTTTATCGGCGAGCAAAGGGTCGTGATTGTCGCAGGGAGACTCGCCGGACAATAGCGCTGCTAAAGTTCGATGAGCTGGCGACCGCAAACCGTCAGCTTGGAGGAAGCCTTGTGGCCGAGGCTTCGACCGGACGGCCTGGCTGAGTTTCTGCTTTCTCCGTCAGGCCGTTTCCGTGTGTTGCTGCGTTCAACTCCCGACACCGGCAACCTAATTATCCTGTGCGGCGCTAGACCAGCGCCGACGTCACTCTACCCCTCAGTGGCGCGGCTTGCTGGGCCTCGTGCCGAGGTTCGGCGGGCGGTCCGGGCGGGTGCGGCGTGCAACCTGGCCGGATCGCTTCCACCTTCTTGTCATGGCCTAGCTTTGGATGCCGAGCGATGACGAGCACGAACTCTGATGTGACGCTTTAGACAGTCTATCGAGCGGCTGTTGCCTCTGAGCTCCAGTCGTTTCCGGGGACGCCCTACGGATGGGGCACGGTGCTTGCGTCAGACCACCGCGACGATGCTTTTCGGGGCGATCTTTCTGGCGGCGTTTGAAGCGCTGTCAGCCTGCGGCGTCGGCTGCGATCTCTGGGAAGACTTGCCCTCGTTTTCGTCCCGCTGCCGCCGCAAACGCGGGCCGGGCCGGACCGATTTTGGACATAACGGCGTGCGGTCATGAGGCCATGAGCCCCCTAAACCTCTCGATTTTAACGGCTAGCGCTGCTGTGGTGTTAGTGGTTGGATATGAACTCTATTCGAGATGGCAGGATCGCCGCGACCGAAATCGCTACGATGATTAGGGGTCTGCTCCGGGCCGGTTAGGTCTTCGCGATCGGGAAAGGGTTGATAGAGACCCGGCTGATCAAGACGCGCAGACAGGAACAGCATGTCGCTTAAACGGTACAAAATGTTTGTGCGCGAGGCCTTCCAGACTGCGCGGGCAGACCTGGATTTGGCTGTCGAACAGACCATCGCGGCCAACGCCGCTACTGGCGGCCTGGCCAGCAGCGCGACGGTCCATCAGCTGGCCAAAACCTTTACAGGCTTCGCAACCGACGCGGTTGATCGTTGCCGGGCCGCCGCTGGGAGATCGCTCCCGCGCCAAGCCCACCTCCGTGCCGTTCTGCCCGGCGAAGTGGACCGCCTGGCCAAGGCCGTGACCGACTCCCTCGCTCGCCTGGGCCATTTCGACCATGTCCAAGAGGCAGTGCGCGCGCTGATGGCGGAACACACCGAGCGTGTGTTGCACGATCGTTTGCAGCCGCTCCAGCCCGCAGCGGCCATCGACCCGCCGCGCGCCGATATCGCCGATGGTGCATCGGGGTCTGTGTTGGCCGCTGCGCACCGATTAATTTTGATCCTGACTGGGCGAAAGCGGCTGTTGTAGCCGCAGAGCATGCGCGCACGATGGCGAGTCGAGGTTGAAGGTCTTCTTCCTGGTCCGACGGCTTCCATGCCGTCTCCGTTGCGGCACCCCCGCCCCCCAGGGCCCTCGAAGCCTGGGGGTGAGCCGGGACGTCTTCAAGGGAGGCCTCGCCAAGGGGATCGACAGCGGCCCGGACTACTACGAGGCCACAGCCTCCCCCGGAGAGGTGATCCAGCGGGGCGAGGCTATCGACAGAGGCAAGCGGGTCTTCGACTTGTGGGGACGGCGGCTCGCTTCGGTCTCCTTGACAGCGCAGACCTTCGTCAGCCCTCGTCGTGCAGAGCCTGCTCAATGTCCTTGACGGGAGAATTGATCAGGGTCTTGGCCTGTTCGAGAAGAAGCTTGTCGGTCACGGCCTGGTGAAGAAGCGGACGAATCTCACCCAAGGTGCCGGGATCGGCGATCAGGATGAGATGGTCGAAAGCCCGGGCATGGGCGGCTTTGTGGAGCCGTTCGGCGATCTGTTTCGAGAACGTGGCTTCATTAAGGTCTCGGGCTGAGACATCCGGGGGGCTCTTTCCCGCCGGCCCCTCTTCGCCCAGATTGGCCGCGGTCCAGTTGGCGTCGTGCGCCAGTGACCCGCCCTTTACATGAAACGTCTTGGCTTCTTCTCCGCTGGCGATGACGACGAATGTCCCGTCCGGAAAGCGCAGCTGGGTCATGGTTTAGTCCTTTGTGGGGGGCGGGGGGAGGAGCCGCAGCAAGCTGCCGGCTGGTTGACCCAGCTTCATGACGAGGAGCGCGTCGGGCTTTTTTCCGAGAACCGATCGGGCTTTGCCGTTTTTGCCCGACCCGTCGGGTTCAAGGGCTAGGGGTTCGCCCGGCCGCGATCGTCTGGGTTGACCGACCCATCGGGCTGGACGTTGTTGTCGGTGTCGCCGACTACCGTGCTTTCGCCTTCAATCGGTTCCAGGCCCTCACGACGGTACACTCCGCCGCCTTGGCCGATACCGGGGTTGCGCTCGAGATCGTCGGGCCCCTTGACCGGTTGGTCCTGGGGTGCGGGATGCTTGCTCATGGCCGTCTCCTATCAGCCTAGCAAACCCTACGCAGACCGCGGGGTTCCGACGGGTTGGGTCACAGGACCGCGACAAGCGGAGCGTTCGCCTTCAGCCGGTTCGTTCGAACAAAGCTTCGCCTTTTGATCCTGAGATGGCGGCCGGAGTGCGACCATCGGCCCGCGTCGGACAGGAACATGGGCGGCGCGGAGCGGTTCGCTGGATACCCCCAGATCAAAGAGGAAGCGACATGACCGTTCGCCAGAAGCCGCTCAGCCAGCAGACCATCGTCATCACGGGAGCGACGTCTGGAATCGGACTAGCGACCGCCAGGAGCGCAGCCAAGCAGGGGGCGGCCGTGGTCCTCGTCGCCCGCACCCGCGACGCGCTGGAACAGGTTGCTGGAGAGATCACAGCTGCGGGCGGTCGCGCGACGACCAGGGTCGCCGATGTCGGGGACGAAGCCCAGGTTCAGGGTGTGGTGGATCATGCGGTCGAAACTTTCGGCGGCTTTGACACCTGGGTGAACGACGCCGGCGTCGGGATCTATGGAGAGATCATGGACCTGCCGTCCGACGAGCATCGGCGCCTGTTTCAGACCAACTACTGGGGCGTGGTTTTCGGCTCAATGGCCGCGGTGCGGCATCTGGAGACCCGCGAGGGCGGAGGCACCCTGATCAACGTCGGCTCGATCAATTCGGACTTCGCGATCCCGCTCCTGGGGGCCTACGCTGCAAGCAAGCATGCGGTGAAGGGCTTCACCGACGCGCTGCGGATGGAGCTGCGGCATGCAGACAAGCCGGTCCAGGTCACCCTGGTCAAACCTTCCGGCATCGGCACCCCCTTCTCCGAACACGCTCGAAACCACACCGAGAACGAGCCTCAGGTGGCGCCCCCGGTCTACGCGCCCGAAGTGGTGGCCAAGGCCATCCTGCACGCCGCGACGCATAAGGCCCGCAGCGTCACTGTGGGGGGCGCCGGCCGGGTGATGGTGGGCAGCGCCCAGCTGATGCCAACGATTATGGACCGCGTATTCGGCTGGTCGATGCCTATGGTGCAGCAGAGCGACGACCCAGAGACGCCGGGCGACAACCTGTTCGAAGGCCGGTCGGAAGGCCGGCTGCACCGCCGGAAGGGCGCTGGCCGTCCGTTCAGCACCTACACCATGGCGGTGCGCAGGCCTGTCCTATCGGCAGGCATGCTCGGCCTCGCGGCGATCGGCGTAATGGCCCTGGTCGCCAACAGCGGATGGCGTCGTCCGCGCGCCTGACCACCGCAGGCAGGTTGGCCTTGGAAGATCCTATCTCTCCATCTCTAACACGCTTGGGACGGAGCCTCCGATGGCTGGTGGCTGGACCCGCGATGGAGCGGTGCTGGATCAAATCCACGACACCATCCTCGAGGGCGTCCTGACCGCACGCGCGCCCATGCCCGCGGCCGTGGGCGCCGAGGATTGCGTTGAATGCGGTGATTTCATACCCGAAGCGCGCCGTCGGACATTGCCGGGCGTCGCCACTTGCGGGCCCTGTCAGTCCAGCCGCGTCAGCCGGGTGATCCTCGGCGGCGTCAATCGCCGGGGCAGCAAGGACAGCCAGCTCCGCTGACCTCCTTAGGGAGATTGCCGGCGCTCTTTCCAAGGCTTTATCCCACGAGGACCGGGCCCGCAGCGATCGACCTGCGTTAAGCCGATGGAATCCAGACGCCCCATGGGGATTTCATCGACTGTGCTCACGCGCTCGCCTTCGGCCCATTCGATTGTCGGGGGTTTCAAGGCAGTCGGCTCACGGTCGTGCGGTTCCGGCGCTCGCTTCATGTCAGTCCGATTCACATGGCCCTCGGCGTCACGCCCGGGGAGGGGCGTGGCGGCGCGTCCAGCCTAGGCCCATTCAGGCCGACGGTGAGCGCTATCCAGCACGAGACGCCAACCGTTGGTCTCGACAGTGGAGAGAAGATCGTCGCGGTTCGTCGATGTATGGCCGCCGCCGTAAACGCGAGACCAATGGCTGTTGACCCCGCTCCGGGTTTCCAGCTGGAACACACGCAGCCCGCCTCTGGTGAGCCGATGGTCCTGAACAATACGAGCCTGCATTTGAACAGCGATAAGCCGCGCCCGAACCACTTGTCTATCGCGCGCCGCCGAGAAGAGGTCGATCCGCCGCCTCCGGTGCGTATCGACGCCCGGTCCATCCTTGCGCGACGGCCCCGCGCGACACTCCGACGGGTCTAGCTCTCCACCAGCCGCAGTTCGGCTCCGGCAGGCGTGCGCGTGACATGGGCGCTGGCCAAGGTGCGAACCTCGAAGGGCTTCTTCAGGATTGTCGAGACGGCCATGAGATCCGCTCTGGCCGATTTCGGCGTCAAGGTCAGAAGGATGTATCCCTTGGCGGTCTGATCGCACAGCCGGACCTCTTCCGGATTGGCCGAGACCAGCGCCTGGCCCAGAGGCAGGCCGCGGATGAAGTCTCCCGGGGAAGGGCTGGAAATGGCGGTGACGCCGAACTCCACGGCGCGGCGCTCGCCACGGGCGTCGTGCAGTTCGTTCACCCAGAAAGCATGGCTGTCGCCGGCCAGGACGATCGGCTCCACGCCGGCCTCGCGGAAGAGGTCGTAGAGGCGCTCGCGCGCGGCTGGATAGCCATCCCAGCTATCGAGGTTGAAAGGCAGGCCCAACCTGAACAGCTGGATCGAGGCCTGGACCTGGGTGCGGACATCCTCGGGCAGGGTGGCCAGCAGGGCGGCCACCTGTTCAGCCGGCATCATCCGTTCGACATCCGGCCCGCGCACGCGGGCTGTGACGACCTGATTGCCGAGCACCTGCCACGCCCGGCCGGCGGCCTTGGACGACGCCAGTTCGCGGCCGAGCCACCGGCGCTGATCTGAGCCGAGCAGCTCGCGGGAAGGGGCGTTGAGACGGGCCCGGAAGGCCGCGACGTCGGGCCGCCCGTCCGCGCCTGGACTCAGGTCCGCATAGCTCAGGGGCTCGGTGCGGGCGAGCAGGCGGGTTTCGACCATGATCAGGGACGCGAGGTCGCCGAAATGGAAGACGCGGTTGACCGCCTCCTTCAGCGCGCCGGCCTTTGGTTCGCGGATCGGCATCCACTCGTAATAGGCCCGCAGGGCCGCGGCCTTGCGCTGGGCGAAATCGCCCTCGGTCTCGGGCGAATGGTTCTCGGCGCCGGCCAGCCAGCTGTCATTGGCGACCTCGTGGTCGTCCCAGACGCAGATGAAGGCCGCGCGCGCATGGGCCGCCTGGAGGTCGGGGTCCGACTTGTACTGGGCGTGACGCGTTCGATAGTCGGCCAGGCTGACGATCTCATGGGCCGGTTCCGGCACGCGGTTCAGAGGCGCGCCGGTGACCATGCCATAGGCGTCGGGATCCGCCCCGTATTCGTAAATGTAGTCGCCCAGGTGCACGACGGCGTCGAGCCGCTCCAGCCCAGCCATGGCCTCATAGGCGTTGAACAGGCCGCCGGGATGAAGCTGGCACGAGGCGACGGCCAGCACGACATCGGCGGTCGGACCGGCCGGCAGGGTGCGCACCCGGCCGACAGGCGAGGTCACGCCCTCGGCGGTGAATCGATAGACATACTCCTGGCCGGGTTCGAGACCGCGTCCGCTCAGGTCGTGCTTGACCGTGAAGTCCCGCTCTGAACGCGCCGCCAGTTCGGACGATCGGAAGACGACGTTCTGAAAGGCCATGTCCCGGGCCACCTCAAGCGTCACGGCGATGTCTCCGGCCGCGACGTCAAGCGGCGTCACGCGGGTCCAGAAGACAGCGGAGGTCTGGTCCGGATCGCCGCTGGCGACGCCGTGACGGAAGGCGACGGGGCGGGGACCCGTAGCGGGCGCGGAGGCGCAGGCGCTGGTCGCGCCGGCGCCCAGGAGGCCGAGGAGGCCGCGACGATGCAGGTTCATGGCGCTCGACCTCAATACCGCACGCTGAAGCCGACGCCGTAGGTGGCGCCGCGTCCGGCGATAAAGGTGGGCAGGCCCAGGGCGTCGCCCGTATTGCCGGCGTCCTTGACGTACTTTTCGTCCAGGATGTTGTCGCCGAAAGCCTCGACGCCCCAGGCGCCCGAGTTGGGGGCGTAGCGGAGGCGGAGGTTCAACAGGCCGTAGCTGTCCTGGAACTCGTCCTGGACCAGGTCCGGCACAAAGTTGCCGGTCTGGAGTTCGGGCCGGTCGTTGTCGTCATCGAAGAAGATCTTGGACTGCCACGTCCAGGTCGGCTGGATTTCGACGGCCCCCCCGGTCACCGGCATGCGCCACACGGCCCCGATCGACGCCATATGGTCGGGGGAGAGGCGGAATCTATTGCCGTCACGCGCGCCGGTGGTGAAGCGCGAGTGGTTGTATCCATAGGTGCCGAACAGCTGGAAGCTTGACGTCACGTCGAACGACGCTTGGCCCTCGAACCCGTAGGCCCGAGCCTCGCCGGCGTTCACGGTGATGAAGGTGGTGCCGACCTGTTCGGTGGTCTGGAAGTTGTCGTAGGCGTAGTGGAAGACCGCCCCATCGAGCCGAAGGCGGCCGTCCATCAGCGCGGTCTTGGCGCCAACCTCGACGCTGTCGACCGTCTCCGCCTCGATGACCTGGAAGTTGGGCGCGCCCAACGGGACGGACGGTGCGCTGACGCTCACGACTTCGGGGCGGCGGCCGCGCGCATAGTTGGCGTAGAGGCTGACGTCGTCGGACGGGGCGTAGCGCGCCGTGACCCGCCAGGTCAGGCCGTCGTCCGTGTGATCCTGATAGATGAAGTCGCCGTTATTGGCCGTCGGCTGTGCGGTGAGGCCGAATAGCGGCAGCCCGCTGGCGATCGGGAAGTTCGCGGCGCCGGGGCTGGCGAGCGCGGGAAGCAGGGCGTTGATCTGGGCCTGGATCGCCGCTGCTCCCGCCAGGTCGCCGGCGGCGGCCAGGGCCTGGGCGCGCGCGCCGAGTGTCTGGATGGCGATCAGGCCGCCGGCGATCGAGCGGCCGTTCGTCACCGTGTTGGACAGACCCGTGGTCTTGTCATCGCGCGTCCAGCGCAGGCCGGCCGACATCTCGAACCGGTCGGTGAACCGATAGGTCGCGTCGGCGAACACATCGTAGGAGGTCAGCTCGCTGCTGTTGGTCGAAACCTCGGTGTGATTGCCTTTGAGATTGGTGACCAGCCCGGGGACCAACGGCTGGGCGCTGGCGGGCAGGAGGCCGCCGACCACGCCGTTCAGCAGGGCGTTCAGGGGAAGGGCGTAAGGCAGTTTGAGCCGCTGCGGCCCCAGCGGGACCGCCAGCTGCAAGAGGGCGTAGCGCTCGTCGAACTGGGTCGGCGCGCGCTGATAGCCCTCCTCACGGAACCAGCCTGCGCCCAGGAAGCCCGACAGACGGCCGCCGTCGTCGTAGTTCAGCCGCAGCTCCTGGCTCCATTGCTCGCCACGGGCGTCTTCCGCGGCGGTCAGGATGGGCAGGGACACGCCGTCCGCGTCGAACGTCTCGTACGAACTGAACTCGCGGTAGGCGGTGGTGGAGGTCAACGTCAGTGACGGTGACAGATCGACCTGCGCCAGCCCGGTCACGCCCCAAACATCGCGGTCCAGCCCGAGGCTCTTGCCGCCGTCGAAGTCAGCGCCTGGAGTCAGGGCCGCGCCCTCCCACGGATCGGCCCCGCCGAGGACGGCGCCGGTCACGGGGTCGAATGGGGCATAGGCGATCGACTTGAAGGGCGTCCCTGAGGCCTGATCGGTCTGATGGTTGGCGATCAGGTCCAGCCGCACCGCATTGGTCGGGGTCCAGGCGCCGGCCAGACGGAAGGCCCGGGTGTCGATGGCGTTGTAATCCTCACTGCCCAGCAGGTTCTCGACAAAACCGCCTCGCGTCTTCATTCGCGTGGCTAGACGCAGGGCTGCGTCATCGCCGAGCGGCAGGTTCACCGCACCCTCGACCAGCCGGTAATCCAGGTCGCCCGCCTCGGCGCGCGCATAGCCCTCGCTGACGCCCGGTCGAGCCCGGTTCTGAACCAGATTGACCGCGCCGATCAGCGCGCCCCGACCATACAGCGTCGACTGAGGGCCCTTGGCGATCTCGACGCGCTCCAAGTCGAACAATTCAACATAGGACCCCCGGGATTTGGAGATCGACACGCCGTCCTGAAACACGGAGACGCGTGGTTCGGCCGTCGCCGCGCCCGAGTCCGATGTGATTCCGCGCATGACGAAGCCCGGATTGTTGGGCGACTGGTTCTGAACGAGGAAGCCGGGCGTGAAGGCGGACAGCTGGTCGAACTCCTGAACCCCCAAGGCGTCCAGGCGCTCCCCGGAATAAGCCGTCAGAGCAAAGGGCACTTCGAGCGCGCGCTGCTCACGCAACTGGGCCGTGACGATGATGTCGCCCACCTCCGCCACCGGCCCCATGTCTTGGGCTGACGTCGCCGAGGCGAAGGCCAGGGCAGCGCCGGCTGCACCGGCGAAAACTGTGTAGCGAAGATGGGCCATGAACGTTTCCCCCGTCAGGCGTTGTGAGGCGTGACTAGGGGCAGCCTGCGACGGCAGAACGAAGGGGAGGCATAAACGCGGCGACAGCGCTGCGGAGGTTTCGTGACAAGGCACGGCGCCCATGGCGCGAGCGTCTGCTGTCAGGCTTGTGGCGCCTGGTCCAGCAGACGCCTGTGACTGATTTTATTGGGGGGCGGCCGACCCGGCCTCCAAAGGGTCGGCCCAGGTCCTCGACGGGGCAGCGGCAGGACAGTTGGCCTTGAGGGAACACCGGGCGGGTCTGACGACAGCCCAGGGGGGGCGGCGACTTTCCGACGGCTGGGGCATTGTAGATCGGGATCGGTGGATCCGCTGGAAGCCCGATGCCTGATCCCTACATCCTCGTCCTCTTCCTGGTTGGAGCGCTCATTGCGCTGGTGGCCTGGCTGCCCCTGGTGTTCAGGCGTGCGCCCCTGTCCTTGCCGATCGTCTGCGTCGGGTTGGGCGCCGTACTCTTCAGCTTGCCGCAGGTCGGATTCGATCCGTTGCCGCAGTCTCATCCAGAGATCACGGAGCGGCTGACCGAGTTCGTGGTGATCATCGCCCTCATGGGCGCGGGACTGAAGATCGACCGCATTTTCAATCTGGGGCGCTGGGGCGTCACATGGAGGCTGCTCGGCGTCACCATGACCCTCTCGATCGCAGCCATCGCTCTCCTGGGCTACGGCGTTCTGGGGCTCGGCGTGGCCGGCGCCATCCTGCTGGCGGGGAGCCTGGCCCCGACCGACCCCGTCCTTGCCTCGGACATTCAGGTCGGGGCGCCCCGGCAGGGGCGGGAGGACGAGGTCCGGTTCGGGCTGACATCCGAAGCCGGCCTGAACGACGGCCTGGCCTTTCCGTTCGTCCATCTGGCCATCGCCCTGGCTCTGGTCGCGTCGGGAGAGAAGGGCGAGTGGTTCGCAGAGTGGCTGACGGTCAATGTGCTGTGGGAGACGGGAGCGGGCCTGGTCGTCGGCTGGCTGATCGGGTGGCTGTTCGGCTGGCTGACCTTCACCATCCCGGTCAGCACCCGGCTGGCGGCCACCCGCGACGGCTTCATCGTCCTGGCCGCCACATTCATCTCCTATTCGGTGACGGAGATGTTGCACTGCTACGGCTTCCTCGCCGTCTTCATCACCGCCCTGGCCTTCCGTCACGCGGATCGCGACCACGACTTCCACATCGAGATGCATGACTTCATCGAGCAGATCGAGCGAATGGCCATGATGGTGGTGCTGGTTCTGTTCGGCGGCGCCCTCGCCTCAGGACTTTTGGCCCCGCTCCGGCCCCTGGACATGGCGGTGGCCTGCGCCATCGTTCTGGTCGTTCGACCGCTGGCCGGAATGGCCGGTTTCATCGGCTGGAAGGCGCCCCTGCGCGAAAAGATGATCCTGTCTTTCTTCGGCATTCGGGGCGTGGGTTCGTTCTATTACCTGGCCTACGGCCTGAACGCCGCGCCGTTCGAAGGCGGGGATCGCCTGTGGGCGCTCGTGGGGCTGATCTGCCTGATGTCCATTCTTCTGCACGGCGTCACCGTCACCCCGGTGATGCGGTGGTTCGATCGCCGGGAAGGCCGCGATCCTGATGCCGGCGAAGGCGCCGCCGCCCTCGCCGGGCGCGGGGCCTCGTCCTGACCTCCAGTCCATCAGCGGACTTCCCAGCTCGCGATGCATGGCTCGGCTTACGCAGGCGATCCGCCCGATAGGGCGTCCATGACGGTGATCCCGAACGGGGGAGACGGGTCCTTAACACTCGTCGCCCAGTGTCAGCTTGAAATGGAGCCGAAATGTCCTGCGTAGCGTGCAAAGGCGGCGGTGGTTTTGAGCTGCCGATAACCATGGCCTTCCAGCCGATCGTCGATGTCGATCGACAAACGGTCTTCGCCTATGAAGCTCTGGTGCGGGGGCGGGACAATCAGGGTGCCGGAGCCGTTCTGGCCCAGGTCTCGTCGGGGAACCGCTACGCCTTCGATCAGCTTTGCCGGAAGACGGCGATCACCCTCGCCGCCAGCCTGGACCTGGCCTCGACGGGCGCCTTCTTGTCGATCAACTTCCTGCCTAACGCGGTCTATGAACCGAGGGCATGCATCCGGGTCACCCTGGAGGCGGCCATGCAGACCGGCTTCCCCCTCGACCACATCATTTTCGAGTTTACCGAGGCCGAACAGGTCGACGCCCAACATGTGCTGAACATCCTGCGGGCCTACCGCGCCATGGGGTTCAAAACAGCCATAGACGACTTCGGGGCTGGTTTCGCCGGACTGGGTCTGTTGACCAGATTTCAGCCCGACATCGTCAAGCTCGACATGGACTTAATCCGGGACATCGACAAGGACCCGGTCAAACGGACGATTGTCCGCAACACACTGAGCATGCTGCGGGACCTTGGCATCGATCCGGTATGTGAAGGGATCGAGACCGTCGGCGAGCACGATGCGTTGCGCGATCTGGGCGTCTCACTGATGCAGGGCTATCTCCTCGCGAAACCTGAGATCGAAGCCATGCCTGTCGTGGCGTGGGCCAGGGCGACACCCGGAGTGGCGCGCCGCGCCTGAGCACGCCTTGCGGACAGGTGGTGACGATGTCCGCGTGAACGAGGAAGCGCCCTTCAGCCTGTGACGCTCATGGCCGCTTCGGGCCGAAAGCAGAACGTCGGCGGGCTCCCTGAACGGGATGTCTTTCTGGCCCCGGCTGCGCAGAGCGTGCGGGCTGGGTCGAAAGAGCTGCCAGGCGAGGTGAGAACGTCTCACATCCAGGGACGGCCGGGGCCGGTGACCCTGTGCCCGACCCTGCCGGGCGTGGACGCTGGATGCGCGCCCCAAACCGTCGCGGGTGGCCGCGCTCAGCGGGAAGTGCGGGTTGGGCCTCGGCGCACTGGACCTTCGAACCCCTCCCGGAAGGCGCCAAATGGCTTCTGTCATTCGGCATGCTCCGGGGCCGCCTTGAACTCTTCACCATCCTGGTCCTCCTCGTGCCGGGCTTCTGGCGACGGTAGGGGCCGGGAGACGCTCGGGCCGACCGGCCGGCGGCGTCCTGGTGTCCACGGCCCCTAGCGTGGGCGGAGACGACGGACGCGAGACCTTGACTCCGGGGAGCCGCCGCCTCGGGCGTCCTCGAGCGCCCGGGCCCGACACGGCCGTGACGACCGGGTCCGGCGCCGTGACAAAACCCGGCGAACGGCCCAGGGGTCGGCCGGCTCGAGCGGCGGGGCGCATTCCTGACGGATCCCGCCAGGACCCAGGGTGTTCATGCGCCATGGACGACGCCCTGGATTCCGACCGTCGGCTGTATCTCGTTTGGACGAGCGCGCCCTGGCGGCCGGGCACGGGACCCGATGCGGTCTTTGAACTGGCCACCGGCCTGCACTTCGTGCGCAGCACCGCCTTGCGGTCCCAACTCTATCATCGGGTCAAGCGGGGCCTGCCGGCCGGGTCTTCGCTTCTCGTCGGCCTCATGGAGGACGCACCCAAGCTCAGGGGTCTGGCGAGTGGGGCGGACGCCTTCCTGCGAGGCGCCCCGCCGGCTCCGGACCAGGATCTGGGACTGATCTGACGACGCCGGCCCCGGATTTGACGGGCGGGGCGTCAGCCTCCGACAACCATGATGTAGCCGGCGAGAGCGATGAAGCCCACGAAGAAGGCCGTGGTCGTCGTGGGCGAATTCTCCTCGTCGTTTCCGCGCAGCAGGAGCTCTTCCGCGACCAGGTACAGCAGGGCGGCGAGCGCGAAGGCGAGGGCGGCCGTCTGCGCCGCCGGGGGCGCGTCTGACAGGCCGTGGGCCCCGACGGCCGCGCCGACGGCCAGCGCAAGGGCGGTGAGGGTGGTGAGGGCCATCACCGTCCAGCGCTTCATCCTGAGCGCCAGAAGCTCCGACGCGACCGACATGTTGAGCACGAACAGCTCGATGCCCAGCCCGACCAGAACCAGCATCGCCAGCTCGGGCCGCACGGCGAAGGCCGCGCCGATGAGGACGCCGTCGATGAAGGTGTCGATGCCGGCGGCCGCCACGAAGCCGACAGGGGAACGGTCCTTCCGCGGCGACTGAAACCGACGCAGCACGGTCTTCATGGCCACCATGAAGGCGGCGCCCGCAGCCAGCCCGCCGACCGCGGCGGCCAGGTGATCTAGCTGGCGGATCTCATAGCTCACGCTGAAGGCGATGACGGCCAGGAGCACGCCGGCGGCCAGGTGTTCGATGTGCGCGCGGACCCGGTCGCCGGGCGGGTGAAGGTGCGGGATCAGGCCGGCGATGACGCCCGCCGCGACCGCGGGGGCGACCGAAAGCACGGCGGCGAGCAGAGGACCGGGCAGGGCGGGATCTCCTCTCGTCGATCGCGGCCGCAGGGCGGCCGGGCATGGCGTCGAGCCTAGCGCCGCCTGGGAGAGAGGTCGAGGCGGGGTTCGGCGCCTGGCCCGTCTGCAGCCGCCCCGGCTCCGGACGTCCCGGCGCCGACGTCGATCATCCAGGGCGGCCGAAACTGCGGGGGGCGGCACGGCCAGGACCGGATCGAAACCGGCGAAACGTCCGGACGGGTCGGAGCAGAGCCTTGTGAACGGTCCAGGTCAGTCGCGGACCGGTGCGGTGCGGTCGATCGTGAACGCCCCCGATCCGAGAGATTCAGGCCGTCCGCAGGGATCACGCGCTGCCCGTCGACCTCGATCCCGCCGATCGCCACATCCTTACCGGCGGCCCTCGCCGCCGTCGCCGCGTGGCGGAGGGCCCGTCAGGCGCAGACGCCGATCATGGGCGCAAAGCCGTCCTGCCGGAATCCACGAGCGTCGTTCTCAGTGGCCCTTGCGGTTGGTGGTCTTTCCGAACGCCCTGTCCAGGGCCGTCGCCATCTTCGCCAGGGCGCGCGTCGCGGCCTGATCGATGCTGTCGGCCTGGTCGCTGACCGAGAGAGGGTCCTGGCCCGCGGGACGGGCTTCGATCTGGCAGCGGATGTCTCCCCCGACGCTGCGCTCGCCGTTCACGTCGCCGACGTGCAGTTCGATCCGGGTCACCCGGTCCTCAAAGCGCGACAGGCGGTTCCGCACCGTCGCCTCAAGCTTTTCGGTGACGGCCTCGCGGCCGGCCACATTGTTCGCGGTGTTGATCTGGATATCCATGGGGTCTCCTTGCTGGGGAACCGGCTCAGCGCACCGTGCGCGCCCACTCCGGACCAGGGCGTCGCCCAGTGAAGTTGAAAGCGCCGTTCGGAGGTGCGCCTCCGCTGTCCAGGAAAGAACCCGCCCCCCTGGTCGAGGTTGCCTCGGCGCGCGCGGCCCTCGGTCGCAGGGGCGGGCCGCTAACCCTGTCGATCAACGCCTCGGCAAGAGCCGGCTTACTAAGGTCCGCTCCAGTAAGGGACGCGTGCATGCCGGCTTCCGACTTCCGCCTTCTCGCGCGCGCCGCGCCGCCCGTGCTCGGCGACGAGATGCCGGACCGGTTCAGGCTCACCCTGGCCGGCATGCGGACCGAGCCCTGGCTGCTCTACGGCGCCTGGGCCGTCGGCGGGCTGGTCCTGGCGCTCCTGGGCTACTGGCAGGTCGGCCTGGTCGCGAGCCTGTGCGGGGCGGCCGTCGACGCCGTGTTTCAGAGGCGGCTCAAACGTCTTTCGGCCGACCCTGGGCTGACGGCCGCTGCAGGGATCGCCCGCCTGACGCCGATCGTCGCCACCCGGTTCACCCTGGGCGTGGCCGGGGCGCTGGTCGTCGTATCGACGGACCACGCGCCGTCCACCATCGCCGCGATCCTGATGCTCCAGGCCTGGTCCATCTGCGTTGCGCTGGCCCAGTTCTGCGCCGTCCCGCGGCTCTTCTTCATCGCCATCGCCCCGCCCCTGGCCACGGTGGTGGTCGCCATCTGGCCGTATCTGCTGGGCGTGGACGGCCCGGCGCTCGGCCTGTCGCTTGGGCTGCTCATTCTCATGCTTGTCGTGATCGGCCGGCAGGTCGGCCGGGTCTGGGCCGCCTGGCAGGCGTCCTGGTCGGCCAATGGAGCGCTCATCGGCGACCTGCGCTCCGCCACCGTCGCGGCGGAGGCCGCGTCCCGGGCCAAGTCAGTCTTCCTGGCGACCATGAGCCACGAGGTCCGGACGCCCCTGAACGGCATACTGGGCATGGCCCAGGTGATGGACCTTCACCCGCTGGATGAGGCCCAGCGCGCACGCCTCAAGGTCATACGCAGGTCCGGGGAAAGCCTGCTGACCACCCTGAACGCCGTGCTCGACCTCTCCCAGATCGAGGCAGGGCGGCTGGACCTGAGCGCGGGCCGGGTGGAGCCGGAGGCGCTTGTCCGGGAGACGGCGGCCGCCTTCGGGGCCTCGGCGCGCCTCAAGGGCGTCGGACTCGTGGCCCGGTGCGATCGCTCCGCCGCCGGCGTCTTCGAAGGCGATCCCGCCCGCCTCGGCCAGATCCTGGGCAATCTCGTGGGCAATGCGATCAAGTTCACGGATGCGGGCGAGGTGAGGCTCACGGCGACGGCGGACGCCGAACACCTCCGGTTCTCGGTCGAAGACAGCGGGCGGGGGATTGCCCCTGAGGACCTGGACCTGATCTTCAGCCCGTTCGAACAGGGCCGCGCCGCCGGGCCGGCGCATCCCGGCGGATCGGGACTGGGCCTCAGCATATCGCGCCAGCTGGCGGAGCTCATGGGCGGGCGGCTGACCGCCGAGAGCCGGCTTGGCCACGGCAGCGTCTTCACCCTGGTCCTGCCGGCCCGTCAGTCCGCCCCGCCCCAGCCGGCGGCCGAAGACGCGGCGCCGCCGCCGCCTGCAGGCGGCTTCTCCGTCCTTGTGGCGGAGGACAATCCGACCAACCAGCTGGTCATCGCCGGCCTGCTTCAGTCCCTGGGCGCCGAGGTCGAGATGGCGGCGGACGGCCGCGCCGTGCTTCAGGCCCTGAACCGACGGCTCTTCGATGTGATCCTGATGGATGTGCAGATGCCTGAGATGAACGGTCTGGAGGCCACGCGCGCCATCCGGAGGGGCGAGGCCGGCCCGGCCGCGGCGCGTCTGCCGGTCATCGGCGTGACGGGTAATGCGATGCGGCACCAGGTCGAGGAGTGCCTGGACGCCGGCATGACGGCCGTCGTGCCCAAGCCCATCGCGCTTCCTCTCCTGGTCGAGGTTCTGAATACGCATCTGGCGGAGATCGGACAGGACGGGTGACCTGAGCGGACGGCGCTGCCTTGGGCCCCCGGCCGGGGGCGGACCACCCTCGCCGGCGCCGGGGCTGATGTCGCCAAGACCGAAGTGTGGTCGCCCTCAGGTCGTTCCGGGGTCCGCGTCGTCTAACGGAACCAGCAACAGGCGGTCGTAACCCGATGTCCCGTCCGGAGACGGGAGCACCAGGACCTCGGCGTCCGGCTTGTTGATGAACTGGCGCGCCAGGCTGTTGAACGCCTCATGGCGGCCGTCGCGGCGGATGAGGGTGAGCCCGTCCTCGTTCGTCTCCAGCCGGTAGGCCGGATGATCGCGCTTCAGTCGATCGAGGAGTCGCCCCATGCGCCAGTCCTAACGCGGTCGGCAGCCGGGAGCCACCGTGCAGCCTGCCGCAGGCCTGTCAGCGCCAGAGGGTCCCCAGCCTGCGGCATTGCGTCCTCGCAACCGATCGCGGCCCTGGGCGTAGCGTGTGGGCGGCCGCGTGGCCCGTGCCGGGGGAGGGGCGGCTGATGGCGAAGTCGACGGACACGGACTGGACGTCCAGGGTCTGGCGCTGGACCTTTCTGGCGTTCGCGACCCTCCTCGGGCTTTCCGGCGCGGCGATGGCCGTCCTGGGCGTCTGGCTGATCAGCCTCGGCGGAACGGCCTATTACCTTCTGGCCGGGGCTGGCCTGTCCGCCGGGTCGATCTTCGCCTGGCGGGGCCGCCCCGCCGTTGCGCTGGGGCTCTTCGGGATCGTGCTCGCCGCCACGGCGGTCTGGTCCCTGATGGAAATCGGCGGCAAGGGCTGGCTGCCCGCCTGGGGCATCGATCTGGCGGGGCGCGTCGGACTTCTGGCCGCGCTGACGATCGGGGCAGGCTTCAGCCGCCTGCTCGGACACCCGCATTGCGGTGCGCTCGCGCGCCGACTCGCCATTGGCGGCGTGGCTGGACTGGCCGTCGCCCTGGTCGGGCTTGTCGCCGTCAGCTGGGAGCGGCCGTCGCCCGCCGCCTCGGCCTTCCGGCCGGTGGGGATGGCCGGCGCGCCCGAGGCCGGGGCTGACTGGCTGGCCTATGGCGGCACGAACGCCGGACGGCGCTACTCGAGCTTGTCGCAGATCAACGTCGACACTGTCTCCGGGCTCGAGGAAGCCTGGTCCTTCCGCAGCGGAGACCTCAATCCGAGCGAGGGCCGCGTCTTCTATTCATCGCAGAACACCCCGATCAAGGCGGCAGACCATCTTTATGTCTGCACGCCCTCCAACCGCGTGTTCGCCCTCGATCCCGGGTCCGGCGAGGTCCGCTGGAGCCACGATCCCGGAGTGCAGCCCCGCCATATGGAGTCTCTCTTCACCGCCGCCTGTCGGGCCGTGGCCTATCATGACGACGGCGCGGCCGAAGCGCGGCCGGAAGCCATCGCCCGCATGCCCGCAGCCCCCGGGGTGCACAGCCCTGTCCCGCGCGACGGCGCCCGATGCCATCGCCGCGTCTTCGTGGCCACGGCGGACGGGCGCCTGATCGCCCTGGACGCGGTGGGCGGGTTTGTCTGCCGAGACTTCGGCGAGGAGGGGATCGTCGACATGACAGCGGGGATGGGCCTTCGCGACCCGGGCTTCGCCTCCAACACCTCGGGCGCGACGGTGGCGGGCGATCGACTGATCCTCGGCCAGCAGGTCAGCGACAATCAGCGGCGCGATGCGCCGTCGGGCGTGGTCCGCGCCTATGACGCGCGATCGGGGGCGCTGCTCTGGGCCTGGGACGCCTTGCGGCCGGACGCACGGGCCGCCCTGGCCCCCGGCGAAATCTATCCCCGGGGCACGCCGAACGTCTGGAATGTGATTTCGGCGGACGAGACCCTCGGCCTGGCCTTTCTCGCCACCGGCAATGCGGCTGCGGACCAGTGGGGCGGCAATCGATCACCGCAGGAGGACCGCCACACGGACGCCGTGGTGGCGGTGGACCTCGAGACCGGCGAGACGCGCTGGGTCTACACCACAGTCAATCACGACCTGTGGGATTATGATCTGGGCGCCCAGCCGATGCTCGTCGATGTGGCGATCGACGGTCAGACGCGGCGCGCGGTGATGCAGGCCAGCAAGACGGGCAACCTGTTCCTGCTCGACGCCGCCAGCGGTCAGCCGCTGCGCCCCGTCGAGTCCCGCCCCGCGCCGCAGGGGCCTCCGCCTGGGGACTGGGTTGCAGCCGCACAGCCCCAGTCCGTGTTCTTCCCCAATGTCGGCGGCGTGCCGGGCCGTGAGCCGGAGCGGATCGACGCCCGGTCGGCCTTCGGACTGACGCCGATCGACGCCGCCCTCTGCCGCATAAGCTTCCATCGCCACCGGTATGAGGGCATGTTCACGCCGCCGACCGTGGACAAGGCCGGGACCCTTCTGTTTCCGGGCACGGTGGGCGGGCCGAACTGGGGCGGCCTCGGCTTTGATCCCGAGCGGCGCCTCATCATCAGCAACAACTCGCGCCTTCCGAACCTGATCGTCCTCCACCCGCGCGAAAAGGTGAGCGACGCGCCCGTCGGTTCGGGCGGGGCCCGGCCGGACCAGGCGGTGGCTCCGCATTCCGGCACGCCCTTCGGCGTCACGCGGCCGATCTGGTGGTCGCCTCTCAAGGTGCCCTGCCTGTCGCCGCCCTGGGGCTACATCACAGCCACCCACATCGACACGGGCGAGATCGTCTGGTCCAGGCCGCTCGGCACCGGCTTCGATGTGGGTCCTCTCGGCCTGCCCACCTTCCTCAAGATCGCCATGGGCACGCCGAACCTGGGCGGACCGCTCGTCACCGCCGGCGGACTGACCTTCATCGGCGCGGCCCAGGACGACTTCCTGCGCGCCTTCGAGACGGAGACGGGCCGGCTGGTCTGGGAGGCGCGGCTTCCCGCGGGCCCACAGGCCGGTCCCATGACCTATGAGCACGACGGTCGCCAGTACGTCGCCATAACGGCGACGGGACACGGCCGGTTCGAGACGACGCCCGGCGACTTCCTTCAGGTGTTCAGACTGTCCGGCGATCCCTAGGACCGGGACAGGCTCGGACGGATCTGCCTCTGCCGACCGCCGAGGCGGTGCAGGCCGGAGGCGGGGTCTCCCGCTTTCCACCCAGAACCGCGTCGCTTCAGCTGGCCGGCACGGCCTCGCAACGCCGGGCCCGGGAAAGCTGCGGCCGCGCGGGTCCCCGTTGCTGCCCAAGACTGAGGGCGTGCTGCCGATCTGAGCCGGATTACGCGAGGCGGTGTGCAAGGCCGGCGGCTAAGGCGAACTGAGCGCCCCGGACGCTTCGTCGTCGCCTGGCGTCCGAACGAGCTGCGCCAAACGTAAGTTCGGGTCTGCTTCTAACGTCCTGCGGACTGAACGGGCCATGGGCCGCGCATTCGGTCTCATCCGGCGCTTTAGCTTGTTGTGCGGAGATCGCAGACCTCACGGATCTTCATGTTCCGCACCTTAATCAACCGACCGCCGTCGATGTGCCGCCAAGAGCCCGGCTGACATGGCATTCTGATCATCGCTCTGGACCCGCACGTCCCCCACAGATGGGGGGGCGCGCGTTGCGCCAATGTCACACGTGCGTCTCGGAAGGTTTGCGGAAGATTGGTCCAAGCGTCACCCAAGCCATCCGTCATCGTCACACAGCGTCGCTATTCCGGCCTCGGGTGGGCAAGGCGCTGGGCGCTGTCGGGGCGGAGCATGACGCTCCGCTCCATGTCTGCCGAAACCCTTGGCAGTCACGGTGACCAAAATGACCGGCTTGAAACTGAAAACCCTGCTGACCGTAGCGGCCAGCGCCCTCCTGCTCTCGGCCTGCGGGTCGGCCGAGGTGGCTTCGCCCGGCGAAGGCGACTTCGGCGGCGGCGGCGGCGGCGGGACGACGCCGCCCCCCACCACGCCGCCGCCGGGCACCCCGGCGGCCGACTGCCCGACCGGCCTGTCGAACATCGGCGTAGTGGCCAACGGCACGTTGCGCGCCTGCCAGCTGCCCCAGCAGATCATCGGCAATCTGACCTTGCCGCTGCGCGCCGGCACCATCTACGCCATCAGCGGCCGCACCGAAGTCGGCACCGACCGCGGCGCCAACCCCAACGCGCCGGTGGCCGGCAGCCAGCAGGGCGTGCTGACCGTTGAGGCGGGCGTCAAGGTCTTCGCCTCGGGCGGCTCGGATTATCTGCTGGTCAATCGCGGCTCGCAGATCTTCGCCGAAGGCACGGCCACCAACCCCATCATCTTCACCAGCCGCCAGAACATCGAGGGCCAGACCACGGCCAACTCACAGGGCCAGTGGGGCGGCATCGTCCTGGCCGGCCGCGCGCCGGGCGCGGTTTGCCCGGTCGGCGTGACGGCCCCGAACGAAGCCTGCGTCGGCGTGGTCGAAGGCACGAGCGCTAACTACGGCGGCAACAGCCCCGACGATAACTCGGGCCGCCTGCGTTATGTGCAGATCAACTATTCCGGCTTTGAAATCTCGCCCAACAACGAGCTTCAGGCCCTGACTCTGGCCGGCGTCGGCCGCGGCACCACTGTCGAATATATCCAGTCCTACAACAGCTCTGACGACGGCATCGAAATCTTCGGCGGCACCGTCAATCTGCGCTACATCGTCATCAACGGCGCGGACGACGACGGCTTCGACGTCGACACCGGCTGGCGCGGCGGGGCCCAGTTCGGCATCGTCACCCAGCGTCCGACGGCCGTAACCAACGGCAGCCGCGGCTTCGAGTGGTCGGCCGCCCCGACTGGAACGGCCTTCTACACCCAGCCCAAGGTCTCCAACTGGACCATTGTCGGCCGCAACGCCGCTGTCGCCGCCGACGCCGTGATCACCCTGAACACGGGCGTGCAGCCGACCATCCTGAACTCGGTCTTCACCAATCCGTCGACCTCGGCCGCGGCCTGCCTGGACATCGACGACGCCCAGACGGTGACCAATGCGCCTGTGTTCCGCTCGGTCTACCTGGCCTGCTCGCGTCCGTACGAAGACGACAGCAACGTCAACGCGGCGGCTACCGGCGCCATCTTCATCAGCGCCACCAACACCGGCAACACCGCCAACGGCACGTCGACCATGACCGCCCCGGCCGGCGCCACGATGCAGAACACCAACCTGGCCTTCATCAACGGCGCCAACGAAACCGCCGTGGCCCCGGTGAACCCGCAGACCATCTACAGCTACTTCCAGCCGGTGACCTACATCGGCGCGGTCCGCAACGCGGCGGACACCTGGTACCTGGGCTGGACCTGCGGCCTGCAGGCCGGATCGACCTGCTGACGATGGACGGGGGGCGGATGACCGCCCCCCGATCCTCCTTTTCCCGTCGAGATCCACTCCGAGGCCCAGAATGAAGACCGTCACCCTGACCCTGGCCGGCGCCCTGATGGCG
Organism: Brevundimonas sp.; assembly: GCF_046295775.1. GTDB lineage: Bacteria > Pseudomonadota > Alphaproteobacteria > Caulobacterales > Caulobacteraceae > Brevundimonas. Next base: position 182,169 of record NZ_JBKBML010000001.1, read on the forward strand.
ACCAGCGCCCTGATCCTGCCGTCGCTCGCGATGGCTCAGACCGCGCCTGCAGCGGCTGCTCAGCCTGCTCAACAGGCGCCGGTGGTCGAGCAGGAGCAGGTTTCGACGGTCGATGAGATCGTCGTCCTCGGACGCAACATCCCCGAGCCCAATCGTCAGAGCTCCGAGGTCGCGGCCTTCCTGACCTCGGAAGACCTGCAGCGCACCGGCGACAGCTCGGCGGCCGAGGCCCTGACACGCGTGACGGGTTTGTCGATTGTGGAAGGCCGCTTTGTGTATGTCCGCGGTCTGGGCGAGCGGTATTCCTCGGCCCTGCTGAACGGTTCGCCGCTGCCCAGCCCCGAGCCGCTGCAGCGCGTCGTGCCGCTGGACCTGTTTCCCGCCGACATCCTGGCGGGCGTGACGGTTCAAAAAACTTATTCGGCCCGCTATCCCGGCGAGTTCGGCGGCGGCGTCATCGACCTGACGACCCTGGCTACCCCGCGCGAGCCGTTCCTGAACTTCGGCCTTACGGTCGGCGCCAACAACGAGACGACGGGCCGCGAAGGGCTGATCCACTTCGGCTCGCGGACTGACTTCACCAGCTTCGATGACGGCACGCGCGACCTGCCCGGCGGCTTCCGCCTGGCCTTCGCTTCGGGCAACCGCATCATCGCCGGTCAGAACTATTCCGACGCCGAACTGCGCCGTCTGGGGCAGTCGCTTGTCAATTCGCCTCTGCGCCTGCTGCAGCGTGAGATCCTGCCGGCCAACTTCGGCGTCAAGCTGAGCGGCGGCAACGCCGTGCAAACCGGCTTTGGTGAGGTCGGCGCGGTCTTCGTGGCCGCCTATGACAACAGCTGGCGCCGTCGCGTAGGCGTTCAGCAGGAAGGCCGCCTGTCGCAGGGCGAGATCGAGGCCCAGGCCGACTACGACTTCCAGAACACCCAGAACAACATCGGTGTGGATCTGTTCGGCTCGCTGAGCCTGGAAAACGGCGCCAACACGGTGAAGTGGACTAACCTTTATGTACGCAACGTCACCAAGGCCACGCGCAGCCGCGAGGGCTTCAACGACCTGACCGGCAACAATACGCGCGACGACTACACCGAATGGTTCGAGCGCGAGCTTTTCTCAACCCAGCTGTCGGGCGAGCACTATTTCGGCGGCCGCGACGAATGGGCGCTGGAATGGCGCGGGAGCTGGGCCCAGACCTCGCGCGACGCCCCCTACGAAACCCGCTTCGGCTACGGCCAGCTGCCGGACGGGACGTTCGTGCATAACATCCAGTCCAACCGCATCTCGTTCAGCGAACTGGACGACACGGTGGTCAGCGGCGGTGCGGATCTGAGCTACATTCTGCCGCTGTCGAACGCGCGCGAGGCCAAGTTCACCGTCGGCGTCTCCGGCTATGACAACCAGCGCGACAGCGTCCAGCGCACCCTGCGCTTCATCGCGCCGAACGGCCTGACGCCGGACCAGGTGCGCTCGCGGGTTGATTTCCTGTTCTCGGACTTCAACATCGGTCCGGTGCTGCAGATCGAAGAGGTCACCGGCTCGAACGGCGCGGCGGCCTACGAGGCGGACATGCGCGTCTGGGCCGGCTATGCCCAGGTCGAGGCCGAGATCCTCCCGCTGGTCAATCTGACCCTGGGCGCGCGCTATGAGGACGGCCGGCAGAGCGTGACGCCGATCGACCTGTTCGGCGGCCAGACCGGCTTCCTGCCGACCCAGATCGAGCAGGACTACATCCTGCCGGCGGCCACCCTGACCTGGAACTTCGCCGAGGACCTGCAGCTGCGCGTGGGCGCGTCCAAGACCCTGGGACGGCCGCAGTTCCGCGAACTGGCGCCCCAGCAGTACACCGACACCGAGAGCGACCGCACCTTCATCGGCAACCCCTACCTGGTGAACACCGAAATCGTGAACCTGGACGCGCGGCTCGAATGGTACTTCGCCAGCGGCCAGTATGTGACGGCCGGCGTCTTCTACAAGGACCTGGACAAGCCGGTGGAATCCAGCGTCGTCGACCAGGGCGCCTCGATCTCGCAGACCTTCCTGAACGCTCCGGCCGCCGTCGTGCGGGGCTTCGAGGTGGAAGCGAAGAAGTACTTCGACTTCCCCAATGCGGGCCTGGGCTTCGTCGCCGACAAGCGCTGGCTGGTGCAGGGCAACTACACCTGGGCCGACTCGGAGGTGCAGGTGAGTGACGGCGACACCGTCATCACCCAGAACAGCCTGGGCGTGGCCCAGCCGGCCAGCTTCTACATCATAGACGGCAGCCGCCTTCAGGGTCAGTCCGAGCACGTCGCCAACCTGCAGCTGGGTTGGGAGGACGACGCGGCGCGCTCGCAGGCGACCCTGATCGCCAACTATGTGTCCGAGCGCAGTTCGGCGCGCGGGCGTCCGGGCGAGCCCGACCTGATCCAGCGGCCCGGCGTGATGCTGGACTTCGTCTACCGCAAGGATCTTGACGTCGGCCGGCGCACCCTCGGCTTCGCCCTGGAGCTGCGCAACCTGCTGAACGAGGACTTCCTGGAGTATCAGGAGCTGGGCCAGCGCGTGATCGTGAACGGCTATGATCTGGGGGTTTCGGGCTCGGTCAGCCTGACGGCCCGGTTCTGATCCCGACGCTGTCACCGTAGCGTCGCGGGACTGTCGCGCCAGCGATCAAGCAGCGTCACGCTTGCGCCGCTAGACATCGCTCGAAAGGCCCCGATGGGCCGAGGGGCGTTTGGTGATCCGCGGCATTCCCCAGTTCCTGGCTTCGGCGCGCGAGGCGGTCGCGATACGGCCTGTCCTCGCACGTCGGGCGGTGGAAGCGACCTTGATCGCCCTGCTTGTGGTCCAGGTGGGGCGGGCAGCCTGGCCGTTCGTGGCGCCACAGCCGGCGGCGACGACGGCCGAAAGGCCGACGCCCGACCTGTCGATCCTGTCGCGCTTCGACGCCTTCTTCCGCACCGGCGAAGCCGGGTCGCTGGCGGGAACCCAGACGGACGCCGCCGGCCAGATGCGGCTTTACGGCGTGCGTTCGGGGCCGCAGGGCTCGGCCATCATCGGCCTGGCGGACGGCCGCCAAGTCTCGATCGGCGTGGGCGAGGAGGTCGAGCCCGGCCTGGTCCTGCGCGAGGTCGGTGCGGACCATGCGGTGCTGGCGCGGGGCGAGGCCCTGACCCGGCTCGAGTTTTCCGAGGTTCCCGTGGGCGCGCCGTCACCCCCGCCGCCGCCCGAAGGCGAGCAGATCGTCGCCCCGCCGCCCGCGCCCGCCGTCGTCGACCCGTCGCGTCTGGCGGGCGCCCTTCGTCCCCGGATGCAGGGCCTCAGCATGCGCGGTCTCAGCATCGCCGACGGCCCGGACGCCGCCCTGTTCAGGGGCGCCGGCCTTCAGGCCGGAGACGTGATTTTGGCGGTCGATGGGACCGAGCTGAACTCGCCCCAGGCCCTGGCGTCGCTGCGCACGCAACTGGCCGACAAGGCGTCGGTCGAGATCCGATACGAGCGCGACGGCGAAGCCCGCGCGACAACCCTGAGGACCCGTCCCTGATGACGCGACCCCGTTCGCGCGCCGCCCTGCGCGGCGCCCTCTGCAGCACCCTGGCGCTGACCCTGGCTGTTGCGCCGGTCCTGCCCGCCGCGGCGGCGCCGGCGGCCCAGGCCCAGACGCTGAACGTGCAGGGCGCCGACATCCGCGCCTTCATCCAGGACGTGGCCCGCATGACCGGCCGCACCTTCATCGTCGATCCGGCCGTGACCGGGACGGTGACCGTATCGAGCCAGCGGCCGCTGGGGCGCGCCGAACTGTTCGAGGTCTTTCTGTCGACCCTGCGCGCCAATGGGCTGGTGGTCACGCCGACGGGGTCGGGCGCCTATCGCATCAGCCCGGCCCAGGGCGCGGCGCAAGGGCCGTCCACTGTGGGGTCCGAGCGCTTCTCTACCGAAGTCTTCCCGCTTCGAAACATTGACGCCGCCTCGGCGGCCGAGACCATCCGCCCGCTGGTGGGGCCTCAGGGACAAGTGCTGGCCAATCCCGGCGCCAACAGCGTGGTGGTCGCCGACTTCGCCGACAACCTGCGCCGCATCCGCACCCTGGTCGGCCGCATCGACGTCGACCGCTCCTCGTTCGAAGTGGTGACGCTGGAGAACGCCTCGGCGCGCGAGATCGCCGGCGTTCTGGAGCGCGTGCTGGCCGCGCCCGGCGGCTCGGCGGGCGGCGTTACCGCCACGGCGGTCGAAAGCTCCAACGCCATCGTGCTGCGCGGCGATCCGACCGCCGTCGCGCGGGTGCGGGGCCTGATCCACGACCTGGACACGCGGGCGCAGTCCAGCGCCGATATCCGCGTGGTCTTCCTGGAGCACGCCAACGCCGAGCAACTGCTGCCCGTGTTGCAGCAGATCGTCGGTCAGACCCCTGAGACGGCGCCCTCGGCGCCGACCCCGAGCGGGGCGCAGACGACCACCGCCGAGGCTGCATCCGTCGCCGCGCCGGCCGCGCCTTCGCCGGGCCAGCGCGCCAGCGTGGCGCGTTTTCCTGGCGCCAACGCCCTGGTCATCTCCGCGCCGGCCGACACCCAGCGGATGCTAGGTGACGTGATCCGTCAGCTGGATGCTCGCCGCCAGCAGGTGCTGATCGAGGCCATAGTGGTGGAGCTCAGCGACACGGCGGTGCGCGAACTGGGCGTCCAGTGGCTGCTGGCCGGGTCCGACGGCAATCCGGTGGGTCTGACCAACTATTCGGATCGCGCCGCGCCGCTGCTGCCCATCGCGGGGGGCGCGGCCGCCGGTCAGCTGGATCGGGACGATCCATTGCGCGAGCGGTTGCAGAACCTGGCGCTCAACAGCCTGCTGGGCGCCAACGGCTTCGTCGGTGGAGGCGGGGGACGCATCGGCTCTGACGGGCTCTTCGGCTTCATCATCAATGCGGCCAAGTCGGATCAGGGGTCGAACCTGCTGCAGACGCCGTCGCTGATGACGCTGGACAACGCCGAGGCCACCATCCTGGTTGGGCAAGAGGTGCCGATCACCACGGGCGAGACCCTGCTGGACGGCAACACCAACCCGTTCCGCACGACCCAACGCCAGGACATAGGCGTCAAACTTATCGTCAAGCCGCAGATCAATGCGGGCGGATCGATCACGCTGAACCTGCGTCAGGAGGTGTCCAGCATCAACGGCGTGCTGAGCGCCGGCGCGTCCGACCTGGTGCTGAACAAGCGCGAGCTGGAGACGACCCTGGTGGTCGATGACGGCGACATCGCCGTGGCGGGCGGCCTGCTGGACCAGAACGACCGGCTGGACGTGCAGAAGGTGCCGGGGCTGGGCGACATTCCGGTTGTCGGCGGCCTGTTCCGGTCCACCAGCCGCCAGCGCGGGCGGACCAATCTGATGATCTTCATTCGCCCGACGATCATCCGCAGCCCGGCCGACGCCCAGGCGCTGACCGCCGATCGCTGGGGCTACATGCGCGGCGAGCAGCTACGCGCGGATCCGACCCGCGAGCCAGGCCTGGACGAGATGCTGCGCGACTACATGCGCACCCAGCCGCCGGCGGCGCCCAACCTGCCTGACCGGCCTGCAGTCGGTCCCGCAGCGCCGACCGCACCGGTAGAGGCGCGGCCCCTGCCGCCGACGAGCACTCCTGCAGGCGGCGCATGATCACTCTGGTCAATCCGACGCTGCCCTACGCCTTCGCCCGTCGTCACGGCGTGGTGCTGCTGGATGCGGGCGAGATCGCGGTCGTCGGCCTGCGCGAGGACGCCGACCCGCTGGCGCTTGTCGAGACCCGGCGGGCGCTGGGACGGCCGCTGAAGGTCGAGCGGATGGCGCGCGGCGTTTTTGAGCGGGCGCTGTCGGACATCTACGCCGACGAGGGTCTGTCCGGCTCGCTGGACATGCCCGCCGGGCTTGAAGGTCTGGCCGAAGACCTGCCGGCCACAGCCGATCTGCTCGACGGCGCCGACGATGCGCCGGTCATCCGCCTGATCAACGGCGTGGTGGCTGAGGCGGCGCGGGCCGGGGCGTCGGACATCCATTTTGAACCCTATGAGACGCTCTTGCGCGTGCGCATGCGGGTGGACGGCGTGCTGCGAGAGATGCTGACACTCGACGCGCGGGTCACGCCGCTGCTGGCGTCGCGCATCAAGGTCATGGCGCGTCTGGACATCGCCGAACGCCGACTGCCGCAGGACGGTCGCATCGCCCTGAGCCTGGGCGGGCGGGCGCTGGACGTGCGGGTCTCCACCCTGCCGGCGCGGGCAGGCGAGCGGGTCGTGATGCGGATCCTGGACCGCGATCAGGCCGGTCTGGGGCTGGCCGACCTGGGCATGGATCCCAAGACGCTGGACGTCTTCCGCCGCAGCCTGTCGGAGCCCAACGGCATCGTCCTGGTGACCGGGCCGACGGGCTCGGGCAAGACCACCAGCCTGTACGCCGGCCTGTCGCTGCTTAACGACGGCAGCCGCAACATCCTGACGGTCGAGGATCCGGTCGAATATGCGGTGGAGGGTGTCGGCCAGACCCAGGTCAACGCACGTGTGGGCATGACCTTCGCCGCCGGCCTGCGCGCCATACTGCGCCAGGACCCGGACGTGGTCATGGTCGGTGAGATCCGCGACGCCGAGACCGCCTCGATCGCCGTCCAGGCTGCCCTGACGGGCCACCTGGTGCTGTCGACTGTGCACACCAACGATGCGGCGGGCGCGGTGGTGCGGCTGCGCGACATGGGGGTGGAGTCCTTCCTTCTGGCCTCGACCCTGCGTCTGGTGGCGGCCCAGCGTCTGGTGCGTCGGCTTTGTCCGCACTGCCGCAACGCCGAATCGGCGGACGCCGCCGCGGCGCACCTGGCGGGGATCGACGAAGGCGAGACCGTCTGGCGTCCCGCGGGCTGCGAGGCCTGCGACAACACCGGCTATGTGGGCCGCGTCGGCCTGTACGAAGTGATGGCGGTGGACGACCGCATCCGCCGTCTGGTCGCCGCGGGCGCGGACGAGCACGACATCCGCGAGGCGGCCTTCGCCGGCGGCGGGACCCTGGGCGATCAGGCGCGGCGTCTGGTCCGTGAGGGCGTGACCTCGGTGGAGGAGGCCGTGCGCGCGGCGCGTCAGGACGCGCCGCCGGCCGGGGCCGCGGCATGAGCCAGGCTTTCGCCTATCTGGCGGTCGATCCGTCCGGCCGCGGCGTCTCGGGCGAGGTGACCGCAGCCGACGAGGTGCAGGCGCGGCGGGCTCTGGCGCGCAAGGGCCTGACTTTGCTGGAGCTGCGGTCCGGCGCGCAGGGGGCCGGGGAGGCCGGGCCGGAAGCGCGCGGCGGTCGGCCCCTGGACACCCGCGCCCTGGCGATGGCGACGCGGCAACTCGCAACCCTGATCAGCGTCTCACCGCTGGAAGAGGCCCTTCGCGGCCTGGTGCTGCAGGCGGAGAAGCCGGCGCTGAAGCGGGTCCTGAACGGCGTGCATCTGGGCGTGATGGAGGGCCAGAGGCTGTCGGACGCCATGGGCCGTCAGGGCCGCGCCTTTCCGCCGCTGTATCGCGCCATGATCGCCGCCGGCGAGGCCTCGGGCGCGCTGCAGCCTATTCTTGAGCGGCTGGCCGAGGGGCTGGAGCGCGAACGCATGATCCAGGGGCGCGTATTGACGGCCCTCATCTATCCCGCCGTTCTGGCGGTGGTCGCCCTGGGCGTGATCGCGGCGCTGATGACCTTCGTGGTGCCCAAGGTGGTCGAGCAGTTCGACAGCATGAACCAGACCCTGCCCCTGCTGACCCGTATCGTCATCGGCCTGTCGGACGCGATGCGGACGTGGGGCTGGGCCGGCGTGCTGGCCCTGGTGCTGGCGGGCCTCGCCTCGGCCGCCCTGCTGCATCGACCCGGTCCGCGGCTGGCGTTCGACCGAGGGTGGCTGAGGGCGCCGGTGGTCGGGCGGCTGACCCGCGACCTGCACGGCGCGCGCATGGCGCGGACGCTGGCGACGATGCTGAGCGCCGGTCTGCCGGTGCTGGAAGGGCTGACCCTGACGGCCCGCACGGTCCGCAACCGTGCGCTCCAGGCCTCGACCCAGGCCATGGCGGATGCCGTGCGCGAAGGCGGCGGCCTGTCGGCGGCCATGAAGCGCGGCGGGGTCTTTCCGCCCATCCTGATGCACATGACCGCGTCCGGCGAGGCCGCCGGTCGTCTGGCCCCCATGCTGGACCGCGCGGCCGACTATCTGGAGCAGGAGTTCGCCGCCTTCACCACCGCCATGCTGAGCCTGCTGGAACCGGCGATCATCGTCGTCATGGGCGGGCTGGTGGCGCTGATCGTGCTGTCGATCCTGCTGCCCATTCTTCAGATCAACACCCTGGCCCTGGGATGACGTCCATGCCCCTGACCGCTCTCCGAACCCGCCCTCAAGCCGCATGCGAAAGGGCGAAGACCTGTCCTGAAACGGCGGGCCGCCGCGCGCGCGCGCGGACCAGATCACGTCAAGGCTTCACCCTAGTCGAGATGATGGTCGTCATCGTCATCATCGGTCTTCTGGCCACGGTCGTGGTGATCAACGTCCTGCCTACCCAGGACCGCGCCATGGTCGGCAAGGCCCGGGCCGACATCGCCACCCTGGAGCAGGCGATCGAGACCTATCGTCTGGACAACCTGAACTTTCCGACCGACGCGCAGGGTCTTGAGGCCCTGACGCGCGCGCCCGCCGACCTCGGCCAGCCGGACCGCTATCGCCAGGGCGGCTACGTGAGGCGTCTGCCGGCCGACCCCTGGGGCAATCCCTATCAGTACCGCCGCCGCAGCGCGCACGGCGGGGCCTTCGACGTCTATTCCTTCGGCGCCGACGGCCGAGAGGGAGGCGAGGGCGATGACGCCGACATCGGCAACTGGCAGGCGTGACCGGACGTCACGCCAGGGCTTCACCCTGGTCGAGCTGATGATGACCCTGCTGATCGTCGGTCTGGCCGCAGGCGCCGTCGTGCTGACCGCGCCCGACGCGCGGCCCAGCGTCACCTCTGAAGCCGAGACGTTCGCGGCCCGCCTGACCCGAGCGCGCGAAGAGGCTGTGCTGACCAACCGCCCCGTTGCGGTGGCGGTCGATGCAGCCGGCTACGGCTTCTCCGCCTTCGACGTCGAGTCGGGCTGGACACCGCTGGCGCAAGGGCCTTTCAGGCGCGCGGAGTGGGCCGAAGGGGTCGAGGCCACCTTGGCGCCGGCCAATGGGCGCTTTGTTTTTGACCCGGTCGGCGCGGCCGAAGTGGCCCGTCTGGTGCTGAGCCGCGACGGGGTCCAACGCACCGTGGCTGTGGACGCCGCTGGCGAGGTGTCGGTCTATGACTGACCGGGGGGGCTTCAGCCTGCTGGAGATGCTGGTCGCCCTGGCGGTGTTCTCGCTGGCGGCGCTGGCGCTGCTGCACCTGACGGGCGAGGCGACGCGCTCGGCCGTGCGGGTGGAAGAGCGCACCCTGGCCGGCGTCGTGGCGGACAACCGCGCCATCGAAGCCGTCATCGCGCCCACACCCCCGGTCGGTCTCAGCGACGGGGTGGATCAGCTGGCCGGCCGAGACTGGGCCTGGCGCAGAGAGGTCGTGGCCACCGAAGACCCGGCCATTCTGCGCATCTCGGTTCAGGCGCGCGTCGACGGACGGTTGGCCGGCGAGCGCGTAATGTTCCGACGGAGCCCGGCGTGAGCAGGCGCGCGGGGTTCTCGCTGGTCGAGGTGCTGGTCGCCCTGGCTGTCTTCGCCCTGATCGCGAGCGCAGGCGCCGCGGTCCTGGCGGTCAGCCTGAACACTCGCGACAGCGTGCGCCAGGCCGGCGAGGGCGTGGCCGAACTGCAGCGCCTGCGCGCCATGCTGCGCGCCGACATCGGCCAGGCGACCGAGCGGCGCACCCGCGGGGCCAACGGACGACCCTCGGCCCAGCCCATGATGACCGGCCAGGGGCCGGGGGAGGCGCTGCTGGTGCTGACCCGCGCCGGCTGGACCAATCCGGGAAAAGACCCGCGCCCGTCGCTGCAAAGGGTCGAGTATCGGCTGGTGGAAGACCGGCTGGAGCGCCGCTTCACCGACCATCTGGACGGCGCCCGGCCAGGCCCGCCGCAGGTGCTGGCGCGCGGAGTCCGCGCTGCCGAGGTCAGCTTCATGGTCGACGGCCAGGCCGCGCCCGCCTACGCCGCCTCGACGGACCGCGCCCTGCCCGACGCGGTGCGTATCCGCCTGACGCTGGATGGTCTGGGCGCGATAGAGCAGTTGTTCCTGACGGGGGCGGAGGCATGAGGCAGGGACGGGCAGAGCGCGAGGGCATGGCCCTGCTGACCGTGCTGCTGCTGACGGCGGCCATGGCGGCGGTGGCTGTGGTGATTCTGGATGACGTGCGGTTTTCGGTGCGCCGCGCGGTGAACGCCGAGAGCGGCGCCCAGGCCCAGGCGCTGGCCGCGGGCGCCGAACGTCTGGCGGCGAGCCGCATCGCGGCGTTGCGGGACCCGGCGGCCAGACCCGCTCCCGAGGCCTGGCGAGGCCAGACCCTGACGCTGCCCATCGACGGCGGGGCGGTGGCGGCCACGCTGGACGACGGCCAGGCCTGCTTCAATCTGAACAGCGTGGTCCAGGGCGTGGGCGAGGATCTGTCGGTCCGCGAGCTGGGGCTGGCGCAGTTTCTGGCCCTCGGCCGTGCGCTGGGCGTCGAGACCGGCCGCATGGCGGCGGCGGGCGACGCTCTGGTCGACTGGCTGGACGCGGATACGCAGGCGCGCCCGCTGGGCGCGGAGGACGCCGCCTATGGCGGGGCCTATCGCACCGGCGGCGTGATGCTGGCCGAGGTCAGCGAGCTGCGCGCGATCAAGGGCTTTGCGCCCGACCTCTATGACCGCCTGCGTCCTTGGGTATGCGCCCTGCCCACGACCGCCTTGTCGCCCCTCAATCCCGACACCCTGAGGCCGGAAGAGGCGCCGCTGCTGACCATGCTGACCCTGGGCGGCTTGCCGGCGCCGGCCGCGCGGCAGGTGCTGGTCGCGCGCCCGGCAGGAGGCTGGGGCCAGGCCGAGGTCTTCTGGAGCCAGCCGCCGCTGACGACCCTTCCGATCTCCGACGAAGCCCGCGCCCAGCCCGCGTTCGACCCGCGCTGGTTCCGCCTGAGGATCGAGGTCGAACAGGGCGGCGCGCGCGCCGTCCGCACCGCCGTTCTGCACGCCGCGCCCGATGGCGCCGTGCGCACCGTCATCCGCCGCTGGACGCTGGAAGAATGAAGCCGACACGCCTGATCCTGATCCCCGAACGGGCGACCGATCCCGCGCCCTATCGCCTGTTCGACAGCGCCGGCGCCCTGCTGGAGCGCGGAGAGATCACGCTCGAGACGGCCCGGCCGCGGCCGGAAGTTCGCGACGTGGCCCTGGTTCCGGGGTCGGACGTGCTGGTCCGATGGGTCGAGCCAGCGCAGGGCAACGCCGCCCAAAGGCGCGCGGCGGCCTTGTGGGCGCTGCGCGACGAGCTTGCGGCCCCGGCGGACCGCCTCGTGGCGGCTCTGGGGCCGATGCAGGAAGACGGGCAGCTGATTGCGGTCGCCGCCGCCTCCCTCGTGGAGGCGTGGGGCGACTATTTCGAGGCCCTGCACCTCGAGCCGGTCGCGGTCGTGCCGAACAGTCTCGTCCTGCCTCGGCCCGACGAGCCTCAGGCGGTTCTGACCGCCTCTGCGGCGGGCGGCGTGGTCGCACGCGGCCGCGCGCTGGCGGCGGTGGTCCAGCCCGATCTGGTCGAAACCGTCACGCCGGGGCTGGCGTACACGCCAGCGGACGACCTCTTCGAGGCGACCTTATCAGGCCTCGCCCTGAACCCGCCCCTGAACCTGGGAGGCCAGGCCAAACAGGCCGGAGAGCCATTGAAGCGCTGGTCGCTGGCCGCCGGTCTGGCTGCGGCTCTGGTCCTGAGTCCGATGATCGTGGACCTCACCCAGGCTCTGGCCTTCAAATCGAGGACGGCGGAGGCGCGGCGCGAAGTCCGATCAACCGCAGCCCTGATCTGGGCCGACGTCGGGCAGGCGAGCGACGCGGAGCTGTCTCGCCGGATCGGGGCCGCCCGCGCGCCTGGCGATCTCGCCGCCGGGGCCGCCGCCCTGTCCGCCGCGATCGAGCGCGTGCCGGGCGCCGAGCTGGATGCATTCGGCGCCGAACCGGGCGAGGGGCTGAACGCCGTCGTCACCTATCCCGCGTTTCAGGATCTCGATCAGCTGAAGTCCGAACTGGCCACGGCGGGCTTCGTTGCGGACGACCTGTCCACGGTGGAAGACGAGGGGCGTATCGTGAGTGATCTGCGGCTGGAGCGTCAGCCATGACCGCCTGGGCCTGGTTCTCGGCAAGGACCGCGCGCGAACGCGCCCTCATCGCCGGCGCGGCCGTGCTGGCCCTGTGTCTGGGGCTGTGGTTCGCAAGCGGGGCCGCGCGACAGGCGCGGCACGGTGCAGAGGCGGGTTGGCTGGCGGCGGAAGAGACGCTTGAGGCGGCTCAGCGGCTTAAGGCGCGAGGCGGGAGTGGTCGAATTGGGCAGGCGCTGCGCGACGAGGCGGAACAGTCCGGCCTCGGCGTGGAAATTGCTGAATCTGGCGATCAGATCGATTTGACGGTCGCGGCCGCCCGCACAACCGCACTGCTTCCGTACCTGGCGCAACTCGATACCGACGGGTTGGGGCCGGCCGCCTTTACAATCGTGGAGAACGCGGACGCCACCTTGCAGATGTCGGCGACCTTGCCCGAGCCAGCGAACAGAACGCCTTAAGCCTCTGCCCCTAGCTTGGCGTTGCAATCCTCCCAAAGCTCGGCGGACACGATGGCTTCGACCTGAATGTGTGCGAACGCCTCGGACCTGATGCTGTGATGGCGTGTGTGGTCTACGGCGCTTTTGAAGTTCCCCCGAAACAGGCCTTTTGCCACCGGATCTTCAAGAAGGGCGCGAACATGGCGCTCGGTGAACCTCTGTCCGCGGCGCAGTCGAAGGCCTCGAGAATTGAGGGTTGAGGCGACCGTTCTGCGGTTAGGCGTTGCGGCGTAAAGCTCGAACAGCAGTCGTCTGATCGGGGCCTCACGACTGTTTATCACGAGGCGGCCTTCCAGCCACTGGTAGCCGAAGGGTGCTGTGTTGCGTACGGCCAGCCCCTTCTGACGAACGTGAAATCCCGCAGGGACCTCAGCTGCGCCGCTGCGGTGATGCGCCCATTTCGCCATCGATTGAGCGAATGCGTACAGGACCTCACCGCCGGGATCGGCCGTATCGACGCCTTCCGCCGCCAGCAGCAACCGCAATCCGGCTGCGCGGAACTCGGCAAGCATTCGGGTCAAGTCACCGGGGTCGGCGGCCAGGGTTGAAAGGCTCGGCGAAACGACGGCTTCAATCTGACCTGAAGCGGCGTCTTCAAGCAAACGATCGATCCAGAACCGGCGCAGGCGGTCACCAGCGCCGCGCTCCAGTCTATAGTCACGACCGATGACCAGGCCTCGGCCTTCGGCGAAGCCTTCCGCCACAGACCGATCCGCCTCCGGATTCCGACTGAAGCCCTCGTTGATCCAAATCGCCGCCACGCGGGGCCGCGAGGCTGATCCTGTCGAAACGTCGGTTCCCATCGGCCTGTGTGCACAAGAGCGTCAAGCGACGCAGTTCCGGCGAGCCTATGACATTGACGAGACGGAACGATTACCAAGATGGCAATCAGATATGACGAAACGGGCGCCGCTTCGCCTTGTCCGCGAAGCCATCTCGCTCTCAGTCGGGCAGCATGGCGTAAAGCCTGGGTCTGCGTCTGGGCCGCGCGGCAGGTCGTATTCCAGCCCTGAAGCGGCAGGACCGAAGGTCTGCTATCGGGCGGGAGGTCAAGGTCTGCTTTCGGCGCTGAGCGGTCGTCACGGCGCAGGGGCGCCGAATTCGAACCGTTCGACCCTGGCCCAGGGCCCTCCGAGATAACGCCAAAGCAGCAGGCCTTCGGCACGGATGGAGAAGGGCTCGAACTCCACCTGCAGCTGCTGAAGCAACTGGCGGGCCTCGTCCGGCCCGACCTTGTTCTGAACCGTGATGTGAGGCCGCAGGGGCGCCTGATCCTGACGCGTGAGCCAGGGTGAGAAGGCGTCCGCCAGATCGCGGCGCAGCTGTTCGAGGTCTGCGGAGGCGAGCCTGTAAGCGACGCCGCGACCCAGGGACCACGGCCCCCGGACATCCATCTCGATGGGCGCGACGCCCCGGCACGCCGCCTTCAGCGTCTGCACAACAGCGTCCTCGTGTTCGCCCGGCAGCGCGTGAAAGAGGGTCAGATGCGCGGGGACCTGGTTGCGATGACGGGGGAAGTGCGCCTGGCGGAGATCCTCGAACCAGGCCCACGCCTCCCCGTCGAGGGCCGCCGTTACGATCAGGGGGGCCTGTTCAGCCATCGCCCAGTCCGCCTGTCGGATCGGGGCGCCGCGCCAGACGTCCGCCGCCACGCGGTGCGGGGCGGCGCGGCGATGCGCCGGACGCGCTCCCACGGCCGTCAGCGCGCGCGAAGACACCACAGGTCATGGCCATGCCGGTCATCTGGCGGACCGTGGACGACCGTGCAGGTCCGAGCTCCTGACGCACAGGGGCGGGGACGTGCAGGGCGGCGATAGGGTTAGGACGTGCAGGCTCGGGATTGTGGACACCTTCACGTCCTATCAGATCCGCTTCATTCGGCCTCTGGGCCGCGCGGGCGTGTTTGCGGTTCGGCAGGCGACGGCCGGTCGCAGGCTGGGCGGCGCACGCCGGACCAGGGAAGGCCGGGGAGGGGTCGCGGTCCGCATGTGCTGGTCAGACGGGCCCCTGGCCCGGCGCCCCATCCAGCCAGGGACCGACCAGGGCGCGCACGTCCACCCGCGCCCTCAGTCGTGCAGCCAGCAGGGCGGTGCCGCTGATCTTGCGCTGGGCGAACAGGACGCCGGCGGGCGGCAGATGCCAGGCGGCCGGGTCCGACGCGATCTCCATTCCCTGGTCCCGAAGGGCGGCGACGAAGGCCCGCTCGCCGAAGTCGAACGGACCCGGCCGGTTCAGTTCGCCGAGGATGACGTCGATCATGCGGTCCAGCCCGTGCGGGTGCCTCGCCACGACGGCGGGCCCGATGAATCCGGCCGCCAGAGCCGCGTCGCGGACAGTGTTGCGCTCGCCACCGATGGCCGCGCGCAGAAGGTCGCGATAGCCGTCCGCCGTCGCGGCGTCGACCGGCCGGGCCGCGCCAAAGTCCAGAAGCACGATCCTGCCGGTCGCGGGCTGGACGCGGTAGTTGGCGAAGTTGGGGTCGGTCTGCATCACGCCGAAGGCGAAAAGCTCGCGCAGCACCAGGGTCATCAAGGTCAGCATGATCGCATCGCGCCGGTCCTGCGGCGCGGTTTCGAGCGACTCGATCGGCTCACCCTCCAGATACGTCATGGCCAGCACGCGCGCCGTGCTCAGGTCCGGGTCCAGCACCGGCACGATCACCTCAGGGGTGTCTGACAGCAGGCGGCCGAACAGGGTCATCTGCCGACCTTCGCGGACGTAGTCGGTCTCTTCGGCCAGCTGACGCTTGGCTTCGGACAGCAGCGGGGCGATCTCCAGGCCGCGGGGCAGGGCGCCCGACATCCTGAGCAGGGTGGCGACATTGTCCACGTCGGCGTCGATGCTCTCCGCCACGCCGGGATACTGGACCTTGATCGCCAGCTCCCGTCCGTCGCGTGTGACCGCCCGGTGAACCTGGCCGATGGAGGCAGCGGCGATGGGCTTCAGGTCAAACCGCGCGAACCTCGACCTCCAGTCCGCGCCCCACTCCTGCGCGAGAACCCTCTGGAGCTGGGCCGGCGGCATGTGATGCGCATCGTCGCGCAGCCGGGACAGGATCCGGGTCAGTTCGGCGGGCAGAAGGTCGCCGGCGTCCATCGAGATGATCTGGCCCAGCTTCATGGCTGCGCCGCGCAGATGAGACAGGCGGTCGGCGATCTTGCCGACATTACGGGGCGTCAGCAGCATGTCCCGCAGATGGGGGCGCTCGCCGTCGGCCAGCCGGCGAACGCCCTCGGCCATCATTCCGCCGGCGACAGATCCCGCCAGGCGGCCGAACTGGCCCAGCCGTGTCAGCCGCCCGTGCGGAACGCTTCGGCCCCGGGCCGTGTGCTTGCCCGTCGTCATCGTCACCAACCCTGTGTGCCGGGGCCGCCCTTGAAGGGACCGGCCAGCCGCGACGTGATCCAGCCGCCATAGAAGCCGCCCGCCTGGGGCCTAACCGTTTCGCCATCGACGGCGCAGAGGTCGAACGGCGCGGCGTAGAAGGCGACGTGGTCTCGCAGCAGGGCAAAGCCCGGGGCGGGCTTGGGATAGCTCCAGCCCGCCCGAGGCAGGACGGCGTCGCCGATCGCGACATCCCAGTAAAGGGCGTCGCCCTTCCATTCGCAGAATGAGCCGCCGCCTGCCGGCCGCAGGCAGTCCGGCGCTATGTCCTCGGGGGGGATGTAATAGGTGGGCGGATGGCTGGTTTCGAGCGTGCGGACGGCCCTTCGGGTGTCCGCGACAACCAGCCCGCGATGGCGAATGAGCAGATGGGCGGACGTCGCCTCGGCCACGGCCGGGCGCGGGAAGGCCCAGACGCTTTCCTGGCCGGTCTGGGGAGCGTCAGGCTGCGGTCTCATCGATATCCCCCTCGCGCCGCGAGCCGTTGCAGCCCGGGCCGGATGCGCAGGAAGATGCGGTAGGCCGCCTCCAGCCCGGCAAGCACAAGCGGCGACCTCGCCGCCAGGCCTAGGGGGCGGAGCAGGGGGATTGCGCGCCACATCGCGGCGAAGGCGGCGGCGCCCGACAGCAGCCGACCGTCCTCGCTGGCGTGAAACCGGGCGAGAAGGGCGCTGCGGTCGACAGGGCAGGACGCCGTCGCGGTTGCGCTCAGGTCGACGAAGTCGATGGACCGGCGCCGGTCCAGCCGGCGCATCAGCGCGATCTCGCGCCTGCACAGCGGGCAGCCTCCATCGAACCAGACGATCAGAGTGGTCATGCTTTTGATATGGGGCGCGCCGCGCCGTTTTCATCCGGCCGCGGCGACAGGCCCCGGGCTCTGCGGCGAAGGGTCAAGCCATCTTCAGCCGAGGAGTGCGGCTTTTGGGTCGAGGCGAGCGACAAAAGCTCGACTGAGAGCGGGGTTGGACGTCTCATGGCTTGAGATTCGAACGCGTCGATCGCACGGACGGGTGAAACTGCGTCGTTCGTCCGAGATGTTCAACTCAGGAGGTCCAGGCCCGTGAACCCTCAAGACCCGCCGCCCGTACCGACCTTCGCCCGGCTCTTGGGCTACGCCGGGCTGCTTCCACAGGTCGGCGTGGTCGCCTGCCTCATCCTGGGCGGGCCGGACATCAGGTTCACCGCCCAGACCGTCGGCTTGGCCTATGCGGCCCTGATCTTCAGCTTTCTGGGCGGGGTGTGGTGGGGCTTGTCGGCAGCCGCCCGGCGGACGGTTCCACGCGGGATCTGGGCTGTTGCGGTCCTGCCGTCGCTGATCGCGCTCGCCACTGCCCTGCCGTGGGCGGCCGGCCTTGCGTGGCGCGGGCCGTCCCTCGTGGTTCTGGGCGTTTTCGTCATGTCGAGCGCGATCGTGGATTTGAGGCTTCGGTCGCTGGACATGACCCCGCCAGGGTGGCTGGCTCTCCGCCTGCCGCTCTCGGTCGGGTTAGGCGCCCTGACGCTCTTGGCCGGCCTGGTCTAAGCGAAGGCGCCGAGGGTTCACACACGCCATCTCGTCGCTCGCGCGCCGCGTCGGCGAAGTCCTGGCCAGTCAGCTCAGTGACAATCCTTCCACGCGCGCCGGGCTCGTCGCGAGGCGCGCCCGGCACATCCGCCGAGGCGTCGAAGGCCGGCGCACGCGCGGTGAGACGTTCGCCGCCGGGCGCGAACGGGCGCACCGCGTCGGCCGGCCCCGCGCGTGAGGAGATGGGACCATCTCCAAGTGTCGGCGGATGCGCGGGGCGTAGCCCTTTGCCAGCGTCAGCCGATGCGAAGGCCGCGCCTGTTCATCGTCATGCAGATGTTGGGGCTCGCCTTGCCGAATGGTCGGGCGCCCTGGTTTTTTGAGCGTGCCCGCGACGTCTGCATGGTCGCAGCCGGTCAGGATGACCGGAAATGCGAGGACGTCCTGATCGCCCCCCGGAGAATGATCAGCGCAGCAACATCCAGGCGCTGAAGCCAAGCTGCAGCAGCGTCAGCCCGACGACGCCGGCGATCAGCAGGTGCTCTTTCGTGCGCTGGCGCATGGGTCGATCCTGGCCCCGCGCGCGGGGGCAAGGCAACAGGCGCCGCTCACCCCGGCGATGGAGCGACGCCGCGTGCGGAGCGTTGGACCGAACGGTCGGGCGGCGCCCGCTCAACGGTCGAGGTTGGGGCGGGGGCACTCACACGGCCGTCCGGAAAGAAGGAGGGGCCCGTGCGCATCGCGACCTACAATGTGAACGGGGTGCGCGGCCGTCTGGACGTCCTCCTGCGATGGCTGGAGATGCGCCGTCCCGACGTGGTCTGCCTGCAGGAGCTCAAGGCGCCCCAGGACGCCTTTCCCCAGGCGGCGATCGAGGCCGCCGGTTACGGGGCGCTGTGGAGCGGGCAGCCGCGCTGGAACGGGGTCGCCATCCTGTGTCGCGGCGCCGCGCCCGTGCTGACCCGCCGCCGGCTGCCCGGTGACCCGACGGACGACCAGGCCCGTTACGTGGAGGCCGCCTGCAAGGGTGTTCTGGTCGGCTGTCTCTACGCGCCCAACGGCAATCCCTCGCCGGGCCCCAAGCTGGCCTACAAGCTCGCCTGGCTGGACCGATTCGAGGGCCATGCCCGAAGCCTCCTGGACACCGGCGCGCCCGTGATCCTGGCGGGCGACTACAACATCATCCCCGACGATCTCGACGTCTGGGCGCCGGACCGCTGGCGGGACGACGCCCTGTTCAGGACCGAGGTCCGGGCCGTCTTCGGGCGGCTGGCGGACCAGGGCTGGACCGACGCCCTCAGGTCGCTCCATCCCGATGCGCCGCTCTACACCTTCTGGGACTACAAGCGGCGTCGCTTCGACCGGGACGAAGGCCTGCGCATCGACCACCTTCTGTTGAGCCGGGACGTCGGCCGGCGGCTCCGGGGAGGCGGGGTCGACCGTCAGGTGCGGGGCTGGGACAGGTCCAGCGATCACGCCCCGGTCTGGCTGGAGCTCGACCGCAGAGGGTCGGCGGACGCACCCTAGCGGTTGAGTGTCGGGCGGGCGGCTTCCGCTCCGGATCCAGGGGAATCAGCGCCTGCGCCGCAGGTTCCACACCAGGCCCGACAGCGCCGTCAGGAGGACGGCGAGGGCGGTGATGTGCTCCGGCGTGACAGCCATGATCGGTTTCCTGTTCAAAAAATAGGACTATAGTCCTACCCTGCGTCAGGGTCGGTCGTGGCTCTATGGCGCCGCGTCGTCAGGGCCGTTGCGCGCGGCTCAGCGCGCCGCGGATCGGTCGGGCGGGCGCCGCCGCCCGCAGCGGTCTGAGACGTCGGGGGGCCAAGAGGCGGTCTCCGGTGAACGGCCCTCCTGGCGCCTTATGGGCCGCCATTGGGGTGTGTTCAGCCGCTCGTTGATCTGACGATAGGCCCGTTCGCGGCGCTGCTGGAAAGTCGCCATGACCCGGCGGATGCGGGCAATGATCAGAGCGGACAGCGCGAGCGCCACCAGGCTGACCGGAAGGCTTTCGCCACGCGCAGAAATCCATGCCGCGCACGGGCGTCCCCTTCGTTCGGCGCCGGGAGGGCGCGATTGTCGCAAAGCGCGGGGCGACAAGCGGCGCCATTCGATTCGCCTGTATAAAGGGCGATGGCCCCAAGGCCGCCTTCGTCCGGCGTCCGTCCAAGCACCGGGTCTGGAACGCCTTGGGCGCCGGCACGGCAATCATCCGTGCCCGGACATTCAAAAAGCCGTCTGATCCGGCGCGAATGCGGCCCAGACAAGCGGCGCCAGGCGGCGCATGTCCGGATGGTGATCGGCGCCCTGGAGGGGGACGACCCGCGCCCGGCCGCCGGACGCCGACCTGAGCGCGTCGGCTGAAGCGAACGGGACTACGGGGTCCGCGGCGCCATGGAACAGGATGACCGGCGCGCTTATCCGCACGATGGCGGCGGTGTTGTCGAAGCGGTCGGGCATGAAGGCTCTGACGCCCCAGGGCGCCAGATCGCCGATCCGCGCGAAGGTCCCCAGGGTGGCCACGCCGTCGACCGGCTGCCGGGCGGCGGCGCTCAGGGCGACCGCCCCGCCCAGGGAATGGCCGAACACGAAGAGCCGGCCGCCGGGCGGGAGGCGTCGGCGGGCCTCCGCCAGAAAGGCGTCGGCGTCGGCGGCGAGCCCCTGTTCGGTGGGGCGGCCGGGGTTGCCGGAATAGCCGCGATAGCTGGTCATCAGCAGGCCGCGGCCGTCGCCGGCCAGAGGCGAGGCGTAGTCGCCGTCGTCGTTCAGATTGCCGCCATTGCCGTGAAAATAGACCAGGATGTCGCGGTGGTCGCCCTGCGGCGACCAGAACAGGCCGTTCAGGGTCAGCCCGTCGGCGGTCGTGACCTGCAGCGTCTCCGGGGTGCGGACCCACACAGGAGGCTGCGCCAGAGGCGAGGGTTGGAAAACCTGGTCGCGAATGACATCGGCGCAGCCGCCCAGCAGGGCGGCGGCGGCGACGGCGGCGATCAGCGGCTTGCGGTTCATCGGCGGCCTTCCCCTCGGTCCGGGGGTGACGATAGGGCTTTGCACCGGCGCGCGTCAGGGCCAAACCCGCCCCGGCTCTCGTCGGCTCCAATCGGTGCTAGCCGCCGCCTCCAGTCCGACCAGCGTGAGCAGGACCAAGGCCGCCAAGACCAGGACGCACGGATTTGCGCGCCGTCAGGCGGAAGGGAGGCCGGCATCCGCCAACCGGGACGGCCTGTCTCGGGGCGCGGAGGCGAACGGCGGGAGGTCCGACATGAGGGCGCCATGGAGGTCCGCGACCGCGGCCTGCATGGAGGCGGCGGCGGAGGGGGTCTGCGGGTCGAACGCCAGCCGGACAGGCAGGTCGAGCTGCTCGAGGGCCGAGCGGATGCGGCGCGCGCTGGTCTCCAGCGAAGCGAGGTCCGTGGGCGAGGCGGTCAGCCGCTCCAGGGCGCCGGGAAGATCGACCGGCCCGCGGCGCGGGACGCCGGCCTGGATCAGCAGGATGTCGGCCAAGACGGTCTCGGGAGCGTCCTCGGCGGCGGCTTCGCCATAGGCCAGCATCAGCCGGGCGACGCCGTCGGCGCGTTCCACGGCGTCCCCGAGGGTGAGGCAGGCCAGGGCGTCGTCGAGCGGCTGGGTGGCGACGATCGCGCCACGCACTGCGAACAGCAGGCTGCGGACCTCGTCGACATGGGAGCCAAGGGGGGCCGGGCCGCCGCCAGGCCCGTGGACGGCCGCCTGCAGATGGGCGGTGTTCAGCGCCTCCCAGACCTCGTCGGTCACCAGGGCTCGGCATTCTCGGGCGTTGGACCGCGCCAGGGCCATGCAGGCCCGGACCGATGCGCGATTGACCGGCGACATGAGCAGATGGTCCGCCATATCCGGTGGCGCTGACCGGGCGAGGGGCTGGTCGTCTTTCAACGGACAGGCCGCCTTCAGGGAGGCGGCCTGGATCCGGGCCTGCGCGGCCGGATCGGCGGCCTGGGCCGCCGCCGCCAGGCCGCCCAGCACCCTGAGGCCGAAGTCCGCCCGTTCCAGGTGACGCCCGAGCCAGATCAGCTCCCAGGCCTGGCGGGGGGTGATCATCCGGCGAGCACCCAGGTGTCCTTGCCGCCGCCGCCCTGGCTGGAGTTCACCACCAGGGACCCCGGCTTGAGCGCGACCCGGGTCAGGCCGCCGGGGGTGACGCTCGCCCCGTCGGGGCCCAGGACCACGAAGGGCCGAAGATCGACGTGCCGGGCCGCCCGGACATCGCCGTCGGCGGTCGGGGCGGTGGACAGCGCAAGGGTGGGCTGGGCGATGTAATTCTGCGGGGCCGCCATCAGTCGGGCGCGGAAGCTTTCGATTTCGGCGCGGGTGGCCGCCGGGCCGATCAGCATGCCGTAGCCGCCGGAGCCGTCGACCGCCTTGACCACCAGGGTGTCCAGACGGTCCAGGACCGCCTTGAGATGATCGGGCTCGCGGCAACGCCAGGTCGGCACGTTCTCGAGCCTCGGCGTCTCGCCGAGGTAGAAGCGGATCAGGTCCGGCACATAGGTGTTGACGGCCTTGTCGTCCGCGATCCCTGTGCCGGGGGCGTTGGCCAGGGTGACGCGGCCGGCAGCGTAGGCCCGCATCAGACCAGGCACGCCGAGCGCGGAGTCCGGGCGGAAGACTTCCGGGTCCAGGAAGTCGTCGTCGATGCGCCGGTAGATGACGTCGACGCGGACGGGCCCGCGCAGGGTCTGCATCCAGACCGCGTCGTCCTCCACGAAGAGATCGGCGCCCGTCACCAGGGGCGCGCCCATCCGCCCGGCCAGGAAGAGATGTTCGTAGTATGCGGAGTTCAGGGCCCCCGGGGTCAGCACCACGACGAGGGGATCGTCCCCGGCCGAGGCCGGCGCGCAGGCCCGCAGCGCCGCATGCAGGCGGGCCGGATAGTCATCGACCGGCCGTACGGACGAGGCCGCCAGAAGCTCCGGGCAGAGCCGGGCGGTCATCTCGCGGTTCTTGAGCATGTAGGACACGCCGCTCGGGGTGCGGACGTTGTCCTCCAGCACCTGGAAGCCGCCTTCACCCGTCCTTACCAGGTCGATCCCGCTCACGTGGGTGAAGACGCCGGCCGGCGGCTGCAGACCGATCATTTCGGGGCGGAAGGCGGGATTGGACAGGATCAGGTCCGGGGGCACCACTCCGGCTCCCAAGCAGGCCTGTTGGCCGTAGACGTCGGCCAGGAAGGCGTTGAGGGCGCGCACCCTTTGGCTCGCGCCGGCCTCGACGGCCTCCCACTCCTCGGCCGCAATGACGCGCGGGATGAGGTCCATGGGAATGATCCGTTCCTCGGCGGCGGCCTCGCCATAGACGGCGAAGGTCACCCCCTGGCGTCGGAAGAGGGCTTCCGCCGCTGCGGTGCGTTCGCCGAGATCGCCTGGCGCCAGCCCTTCGAGCCAGTCCGCCACCGGCGTCCAGGGCGGGCGGACGCCCAGGCCGAAGCCGTTCATCTCGTCGAAGGCGGGCGGGGGCGCGGGCGCCGGAGCCGCCTCGGAGGGCGCAAAGCTGCGTGGCTCGGCCGGCCGAAGGCCCCCCGATGCGGCCGGGCCGGCGTCATTCGCGGGCGGAACGATTTGGAGATTGCGCGGATCCGCCGCCAGCGGCCCCATCACAGTATGTCCGCGATCAGGCCGAGGGACCGGGCTTCCTCGGCCTCGATGTACCAGTTGTCCGGTGCGCGTCGGAGCACCTCCTCATAGCTCACCGATGAACCGGACACGAGATTGGCGAAGCCCTCGTTCTGTATGATGATCGACTGCTCCAGCTCGTTGAGCACTGCGCGTACAGACGCCAGGCAGCTGGTGAGCGGGCCGGAGATCTGCAGCGACTTCATCATGATCCGTTCGTGGATCATGAGCCGGGCGCCGCGCGTGACGAAACGGTTTTCGCGAGCGAAGAAGCTCATGAGGGTCGCGCCGGCCGAATAGACGGCCGCCTTGCCAAGAAAGACGATGCGCCGCTCCGGATAGAGTTCGCTTTGGAAACGGACGTCCTCGCCCATCATTCGGGCCACCTCGGGGTCGCCGCCGAGCGTCGAGAGCTCCATCACCATGACGCCCTGGAGCTTGGCGCGGGCGAGTTGGGCGCGGAAATTGTTGTACATGGCGTGATCGACCGAGCCGTGGAGCACGATGTCGGGCGAGGCGAAGGCCTGGCGGTTCGCCTTGATGAGGGAGTCGGTCTGCTGGGTGGTCATCGGTCTCGATCCGGAGAAACCGGAAAATACGTTCGGCGCCAATAGGTTCCGTGGCGGCGGCGAATGTGCTGAGGCGTGAATGGCGCTTGTGAGCCAGCGCTGACCGCATGCGAAACGCGCAAGCGTCGGCGCTTCGACTAAAAGGAGCGTCTGGATATCGACCACCTTCTGTTGGGTCCTGACCCCGGCTGGCGGCTCTGGAGAGGCCGGGGCGCGGGCCGGCGGCTGGGACAGGCCAGCGCGCGCAGGCGGTGCGGGCCGGTGGCCGGACCGGCAGGCGGACGGGCTTGATTGCGGGGCTTGCCGGAGCGGCTGGCGAAGGCGTGATCGATGCAGCCTGGGCCGGAACTGACAGAGCAGGCGCCGCCCATGCTCTGGGTCCTACTCGGCGACGACATGCGCCGCCGGGGGGGGCTCGGCCCGGCGTCGGTTCTCGGACCGGCAGCGGTGGTCCGCCGGCTCGGCGGACCGGACGCCCGCCTCACCCGGATCGCTGGGGGCCGGGTCAGGCGGGCTGTACGGTTATGCTCTGCCGGATCAGCGTGCACGGACCGCGGGTGGTCAGGAAGGCGATGTCGGCGGCGTCCCGGCCGCAGGCGATCCGCACCAGGCCCTCCACGGGCGCCAGGCCGGTGGGATCGACCAGCCACCAGCCGCCGTCGAGCCAGACCTCGAAGACGGCGTGGAAGTCCGGGGGCTCGAGTTCGTGGGCGTAGGCGCTGACGGCGCGGGCGGGAATGCCGGAGGCGCGGCACAGGGTGATGCCGAGGTGGGTGAAGTCCCGGCAGACGCCCGCCCGGTCGATCAGGGTGCGGGCCGCGGTCGTGTCGGTGTCGGACACCCCGTGCTCATAGTCGATGTTGGCGCCGATCCAGTCGAGGACGGCCTGGACCCGGGCCCCGCCGACCGTGTCGCCGAACTCGCGCGATGCGAACCGGCCGAACTGATCGGAGGGGCAGTAGCGGCTGGGCGAGAGATACGGCAGCACCTCGGCGGGAAGGTCGCCCCAGTCCGCCTGGGACAGCTCGGGGCGGAGGGGCTGGAGCCGGCCGTTGTCGACGACCGCCTCATAGGTCAGGGTCACTTCTCCCGAAAGGTGGCAGCGCAGGGTCCGCGCGCCGAACTCGGGGTCGAGATCCTCGTGGCAGGCGAGCGGCGGATCGAGGGTCAGGGTCTCGCTGACGATGTCCTGGCCCGGCCAGCGCGCCGCCTGGATCTTGTAGATGGCGTCCGTCGGGGGGACGAAGCCGTAGGCCAGAACGGCCCGCACACGCAGTTTCATGGAGGGGTCCGTCAGTGTCGCCGGCCGCTCAACGCCCGCCGGCGCCCCCTGTTCCGGCGGCGGCCGGCGGGGCGTCCTCCAGCCACGGCGGATTGGGCATGGCCCGATGGGCGGCGGCCAGGGCTTCTGACCAGCGACGGCCGAGATCCCGGAAGTAGGGATCGTCGGCCTCCAGCCGCCGCGCCTCGCCGGCCAGGGCGTCGCGGGGGATGAGGATGAGGTCCAGCGGCGGACCGACGGCGATGTTGGAGCGGATGGTCGAGTCGAAGGAGATCAGCCCGAGCTTGACCGCTTCCGACAGCGGGGTGTCCGCCCTCAGGGCGCGGTCCAGGATCGGCTTGCCGTATTTCAGCTCGCCGATCTGCAGATAGGGCGTGTCTCGCCCGCAGGCGATGAAATTGCCCTGGCCGTAGATCAGGTAGAGCCCTGGGGCGCCGCCGGCGATCTGTCCGCCCAGGAGGATGGAGGCGTTGACGTTCAGCCCGTCGGCGGTCGGCGTCGGCGGGGTGTTGATCGTGGCCCGCACCGTCGCCAGCGCGTGACCCAGGATCTGGGCCGCGCGGAACAGGGTGGGGGCGGTCTCCAGCGTTTCCGGCGCGTCGGAATCCGACAGGACGATCCCCTCGCGCACCCGCGCCAGGGCGGTCTGGGTGACCGACAGGCTGCCCGCCGTGCAGACCGCCAGGACCCGCTCGCCCGGGACAGACCAGGTGTGAAGCTTGCGATAGGACGAGATGTTGTCCACGCCCGCATTGGTGCGGGTGTCGGCGATCATCGCCAGGCCCTCGTCCACCAGCATGCCGACGCAATAGGTCATGGCGGTCTTCGCTCCCCGGATGCGAAGGCCCCACGCTAGCAGATTCGCGGGCGGGCGGAGCGGGGCGGGCGGGAGGAGCCCGCACGGCGTGAGGCCCGGAGCGACGACCTACTGTTGTGACGCCGCCTGGACCGGGCGGACGTTGAGTACGACGGACAGCTGCTCGGAGCCTCCGCCGTAGCTGGACCCGCGGATCGGCGCGGCGCCGAGCGCGTCCAGACCGACCGCCACCCGGACATGGTGTTCGGAGGGGCAGACGCCGTTTGCGGGGTCGAAGCCGACCCAGCCCAGGTCCTCGACATAGGCCTCGGCCCAGGCGTGGGCCGCCTCCTGGGCATGACGGCCGTCGGACCGGTTCAGGTGGCCCGAAACGTAGCGGGCGGGCACGCCGAGGCGGCGGGCGCAGGCGATGAAGATCTGGGCGTGGTCCTGGCAGACGCCGCGCCCCAGGGCGAAGGCCTCCGCCGCGGAATGGTCGGCGGTGGTGGCGCCGATCTCGAAGGCCACATCCCGGCGGACGGCGCCCATCAGGGCGTGGAGCCGCTCGAGCGTGGGGCCGGGCCGGACCGAGCGGGCGTAGTCGGCCAGGGCCGCGTCCGCCCGGGTCAGCGGGGTGTCGCGCAGGAAGACCAGGGGGGACAGGCGCTCGACCTGGCCGCTCAGCACGCCGCCGGTGTCGCTGGTGGAGACGTCGCCGGTCACCCGCAGGGTCAGGGCGTCGGTCGGACGCTCGGTGTAGAGGGTGTGGACGATGTTGCCGAAGGCGTCCTCGGACCGGCGCAGGCTCGCGTCGACATCGGTCTCGATGCGCCAGTCCCCGACCTGCTGGCCGTCATGGCCGCTAGGCGTCAGCCGCAGCACCTGGATGATGTGGCGGGCGGCCCGGGCGTAGCTGTAGCGGGTGGCGTGGTCGATCCGGATCCGCATGGTCAGGCCAGGTACTGGTCGGAGATGGCGGCGCCCAGGGCGTTGTTCTCCTTGAGGAAGGCCTGGATGTATTCGTGCAGGCCGGACTGGAAGATGTCCTCGATTCGCGCTGCGTTGAAGCGGGCCAGGTGGGCTGAGGCCAGCCGCTGGGCCGGACCGCGTCGGCCGTAGTCCGTCGCCAGCCGCTCCAGATAGCTGACGATCATCCCCTGGCAGCTGGCCAGGGAGCGGGGCATCTGACGGTTCAGGACCAGCAGGTCCGCCACCAGCCAGGGGCGGACGGAGCCGCGGTAGACCCAGCGGTAGGCGGTGAGGGCGGACACCTCCCTGAGCAGGGTGGTCCACTGGAAATAGTCCAGCTGGCCGCCGACCCGCTCGCCGGGCGGCAGCAGCAGGTGATATTTGACGTCGAGCAGGCGCGCGGTGTTGTCGGCCCGCTCCAGCGCCATGCCCAGGCGCAGGAACCAGTAGGCGTCGTTGCGCAGCATGGTGCGGGACGCCGCGCCCTCGACGGCGAGGGCCGTCGCCTTGACGAAATCCAGATAGCCGACGAAGTCGTCGCGGCGGGTCGGCTGGCCGAGCTCGTTCAGCCCGTTGAAGGCGCCGTTGATCGCCTCCCACAGCTCGATGGTCAGGGCGGTGCGCACCGACCGGGCGTTGGTGCGCGCCCGGGTGAGGCAGGCTTTGATCGAGGTCGGATTGTCGGCGGCGAAGGCCAGGAATTCGCGCACCGACTTCTCGGAGACGGTCCGGCCCCCCGCATCGAACGCCCCCTTCATGCCGGACGAGGCCAGGGCGCCGGCCCAGGCCGGCTGGGCGGCGTCGTCGCGGGTCGGCAGGGCCGCGAGCCGCACCGCCGCCTCCAGGATGCGGGCGAGGAAGTCCGCCCGCTCCATGTAGCGGCCGGTCCAGTACAGGCTGTCCGCGGTTCTCGAGAGCATCAGTCGTCCAGGACCCAGGTGTCTTTGGTGCCGCCGCCCTGGCTCGAATTGACCACCAGCGAACCGGCCGTCAGGGCCACCCGGGTCAGGCCGCCCGGGATCACCTCGACCGCGCCGGGGCGGCTCAGGACGAAGGGGCGCAGGTCGACGTGGCGGGCGGCGAGCGCTCCGCCCGCCAGGGTCGGCGCGGTCGACAGGTTGAGCGTCGGCTGGGCGATGAAGGCGCCCGGATCGGCGATCAGCCGGGCGCGGAAGGCCTCGAGCTCCGCCCGGGTCGCCGCCGGGCCCACCAGCATGCCGTAGCCGCCCGAGCCGCCGACCTCCTTGACCACCAGCTGGTCGAGACGGTCCAGCACGGCCTTGAGGTGGTCCGGCTCGCGGCAGCGCCAGGTCGGCACATTGGCCAGCAGGGGCTCTTCGCCGGTGAAGAAGCGGATGATCTCCGGCATATAGGTGTAGACCGCCTTGTCGTCGGCGACGCCGGTCCCGACCGCATTGGCCAGGGTGACGCGTCCGGCCTGGTAGGCGGCCATCAGTCCGGGCACGCCGACCGTCGAGTCCGGCCGGAAGGTCAGGGGGTCGAGATAGTCGTCGTCGATGCGGCGGTAGATGACGTCGACCCGCCGGGCCCCCTCCGTCGTCCGCATGAAGACGGTGTCGTCCTTGACGAACAGGTCGCGGCCCTCGACCAGCTCCACCCCAAGCTTGTCGGCCAGAAAGCTGTGTTCGTAATAGGCGGAGTTGAAGGGGCCGGGGGTCAGGACGACCAGGGTCGGATCGTCGCCGGAGCCGGGCGGGGCGGAGGCCTGCAGGGCGCCGAGGAGGCTGTCGGTGTAGTCGTCGACGGGCCGCACCCGATGATCGGCGAACAGGTCCGGAAAGAGCCGCATCATCATCTCGCGGTTCTCGAGCATGTAGGAGACGCCGCTGGGAGTGCGCGCATTGTCCTCGAGGACATAGAAGCCGTCCTCGCCGGTCCGCACCAGATCGACCCCGGCGACATGGCACCACACCCCGCCGGGCGGCCGGCGGCCCTGCATCTCGGGGCGGTACTGGGGGTTGGTGAGGATCAGCTCGGCCGGCACGACGCCGGCCCGCAGACAGTCCTGAGGACCGTAGATGTCGTGGAGGAAGGCGTTCAGGGCGCCCACCCGCTGCTTCAGCCCGGCCTCGAGGCGCGCCCATTCCGCCGCATTGATGATGCGCGGCACCACGTCGAAGGGAATGAGCCGCTCGTTGGAGTCCGCGTCTCCATAGACGGCGAAGGTGACCCCCATCCGGCGGAAGAAGAGCTCGGCCTGCCGGGAGCGCGCCTGCAGCAGGTCCGGCGGCGCCTGCTTCAGCCATTCGGACAGGGCGTGGTAGCCGTCCCGAACTGGCCCGGATCCGTCGCCTGCCATTTCGTCGAACGCCTGGGTCATGGGCCCTCGCTGCGGTCAGCACCGCAGACTGAGCCCAGCGACAGGCGGGGTGCAACCGGTTTGTTGCGGTGCGGCATTCGATCTGGCCGACGAAATCGTGAGGCAACTCAGCACAGGCCCTTGCATTGGGGTTCCATGACCGTTCTGGGATACCTTGTCGCCGCCACGCACCGCCTGATCCTTGTCCTGTCAGGGCGCGAGCGGATGTTATAGCTGAGAAGAGAGCTTCTCGAGATGGCGAAGGCGAGACTGAAGGTCTTTTCGTGGTCGGACGGCTTCCATGCCTTCACCGTGGCGGCGTCCTCGCGCCCCAAGGCGCTCGCTGCCTGGGGCATGAGCCGGGACATCTTCAAGGACGGCTTGGCCCGTGAGATCCAGAGCGGATCGGACTACGACGCGGCGATGGCTGCCCCGGGAGAGGTCATCCAGCGCGGCGAGGCGATCGACAAGGGGAAACTCGGCAAGCGTCCAAAGACCCGGAAGGCGGCGGCGCCGTCAGCCGCCGACAGGAAGCGGAAAGCGCTTGAGGCCCAGGTCGAGGCGCTGGACGAAAAGTGGAAGGCCGCTCAGGCGGACCTCGACGCGCGCGAGGCCGCTTTGGCTGACGAACGCGATGAGGCGGCCAGTGTCCATCGCAAATCGCGCGAAGCGCTCATGCAGAAGATCCGCGGGCTGCGCTGAAAGCTGCTGGACTCCACAAACCCCGGTCGTCGTGAGAGCGTCCGCCGATGTGCAATCTCTATCGCCAGCGCAGCGGCCCGCAGGCCATCCTGGATCTGGCCAACGCCATGCGGTCGGACGTGGGCAATCTGGCCCCGGGCGAGGTCTATCCCGACTACGCCGCGCCGATCGTGCGCTGGGAGGGCGGCGAGCGTGTCCTGACCTCGGCGCGCTGGGGCCTGCCGTCGTCGAAAAAGGCGCTGTTCGACGCCGCAACGAAGCGGGCGGACAAGCTGCGCGCCAGAGGCAAGGACGTCGACTTTCCGAAACTGCTCGAAATGGAGCCCGACAGCGGCACGACCAATGTGCGCAACACAGCCTCGGCGCACTGGCGGCCGTGGCTGGCCCCGGAGCACCGATGCCTGGTCCCGTTCACAGCCTTCAGCGAGCCGGGCCGGGACGCCGAGGGCCGCTATCGTCCGGTCTGGTTTCGGATGGATGGCGACGACCCGGATCCCCTGGCCTTTTTCGCCGGTGTCCAGGTGCGCGGGTGGTCCTGCGTCCGCAAGATCAGGACCGGCATGGAGACGTGCGACCTCTTCGCCTTTCTGACCACCGAACCCAGCGAGCCGGTGAAGTCGGTGCACCCCAAGGCCATGCCGGTGATCCTGACGACGGCTGAAGAGCGCGAAGCCTGGATGCGGGCGCCGTGGGAGGAGGCGAAGGGGCTGCAGCGGGCCCTGCCGGACGGCGCCTTGGCGATCTGCTGAGCGACTCGGCTTAAACGCCGGCGCATGACGCCCGAAGACCTCAACGCCCGTCTCGACGCCATGGCGGCGGAAGCCAATGGCGATCCTGATCGGATGCCCGGCCTGATCACCGTCCAGACCGACGACTGGATCGAGCGGATCGCCACCATCGACCGCCCCCGGCCGCGCACCATCGCGGACGGCATCCGCATCCGGGACATAAAGGTCGCGGTGAGTTCGACGGCGGAGACGAAGGTGCTCACGCGCGCCGAAGCGGGGAAGGCGGGCGAACCTTACCGAGATCTGACGGCGGCGCCCTGAGACGGGGGACGCGGGCCGGGAATGAGCCGGAGCCGGCAGGAGCGGAGCGTCGGTCTGTCCAACGCGTCCGGCTCAAGCGAATCTGCTGCAGCTCGCCTATCGATCCGTCGTGGATATCCCCACAAACCACCTGCGTGCAGCCGTGGCCGCACGGTGGGAGACCCCGTCAGCGATAGGACTTCCGGCTGGCGCGCACCATCTCCTCGAGCCAGTTGATCAGGATCGTCGCATAGACGCGCTGGTCGGCCGGATCGCGCATCGCGTGGGTGGCGCCCGGAATGACGCGATGGGTGAAGGATTTGGCGCGCTTGAAGGCCGACTGGTAGGACAGGATCACTTCGGTCGGTATGCGGTCGTCCTCGCCGGATTCAACGATCAGGACATCGCCCTCGAAGGCTTCGCAGGCCGCCAGGGCGCGGTCCTCCTGCGGTGTCCGGGGCTGCTCGCGGTAGGCGCGGACCTCGGCCTTGTCCAGCCGGGCCTTGGGCGTCTCCCAGCCGGTGTCGGGATAGAGGGCGGGCACGCGCAGGGCCAGCCACCGCACCGGCCTGGCCGCCGTCAGCAGGGCGGACAGATAGCCGCCGTAGCTCGTGCCGATCACGCCGATGGAGTCGGCCTCGATGAGGGGCTGGGCGGCGAGATAGTCATAGGCGGCCGTGACGTCGTCCAGACCGTCCTGGCGGGTCACCTCATCGCGCCTTGCATCGCTCTCGGCGTGACCCCTCAGGTCGAAGGTGAAACAGACGCAGCCCAGTCGGGCGATTTCCTCGGCGTGGTCGAGATCCTCCTCCTGGTCTCCGCCCCAGCCGTGGACGAAGAGGAAGCCCGGGACGGGGGCCTCGGGCTGCAGCAGGGTGCCGGACAGCTTCTGGCCGTCGACCTTGAGCTCGACGCGGCCCTCCTGGATGTCGACCTGATCCTTCACGCCAGCCTCACCGCATATTTGGTCATGGCCCCGACCCTGGGATCGACGCCGCTGAAATAGGTGACGGCCTGTTCGGGCACGGCCGCCTCGCCATAGACCTCTACCGTCGCGGTCTCGACCTGGAGGAGATCGGGGAACCGGGCGAAGGCTTCGAGCGCGGCGACCTCGGCGCCGGTGGCGCCGCCGACTCGCCAGGACTGCTCCAGCACGCCGACGCGCCGCCGGCCGCGGACGTCCCGTCCGGCCAGGACGTCATAGTTGCGCCGGGTCAGGATCATGTCCGGATAGGCGCGTCGGGCCGCGTCGTCGAAGACCGCCGCACAGCGGACCGCCTCGACCGCTTCAGGCTGCAGGCCGAGGTGGGTGAGGCGGTCGAGGCCGCCGCGGACGCAGCGCAGCCGGCTCCCGCCGTAGACGGTCCGGCCCTTGTGATCGACGGTCTCCTGCTGGTCCCCGACATAGCTGATCTCCAGGCCGGCGACGGAGAGGCTGCCGACGCTGTAGGTCTCCACCTCGTCCATATTCTCCTCGATGACCACGCCGAACCGCGCGAGTTCGTCCGGATCCTGCGCAGCGATGACGGCTTCGAGCTCCTCGGCGCTGCGGACCACCGTCTGGCCCAGGCTCGCCTTGCCGTTCACGTCCTTGACCCGCGCCGGCCCGGTCTCGAGCAGCCGACGGCCGGCCTCGAGCGCGTCCGGAAGGCAGAAGGCGGTGTAGCCGTCCAGGGCGGCGTCGCCGAGCCGCTCCGCCATGGCGCTGGACCAGCCCGCCGCACAGGCGGCGTCGGGATGGATCAGGCCATGGGTGATGGCCTTGGTCGCCACGAAGGCGTGAGGCACCCGCACGCCGAGCAGGCTGGTCGTCGTGAGCGGCGCCTGCATTCCGACGCCGTCGACCAGGGTCTCGCGCGGGACGAGCAGAACGTCGGGTCCGACGTCGTCGGTCGACACGACTTCGGGCCTGAGAGGGAGGCGCAGGAGCGCCGCCAGGCGGGTCACCAGCACTTCGCGCGAAACCTGGTCATGGCGGTTGCCGCCCGTCTGGTCCGTCGGGCTGTACAGGGCGATGCCCGACAGGGCCCGCGCATTGGTGAAGGAGGGAAAGGGAGCGACGTCATGGGCGGCCAGGTCGATCATCGCGGTCTTTCTGAGAGGCCTGACGTGTCGCAACGTGTGATCGCGGAGCGCCTCGGGGTTCGAGTCTCCAACTCGCGGACGTCTGTCCTGATCCTGCGTCTGAGAAAGAAAGCGTATGATCGGAATCGGCGGCGAGGGACGACGGCGGGGGATAGGGATTTGCTGTCCTAGTGCGCCGGGCGCCGTCAGGGCCTGCCAACCGGGCTGGAGCGTCTGGTCATCAAGGGGCGGTCGCCGTCTGAGCCTCAAGCCGATAGCCGACACCGCCTTGGGCGAGCAGAGGGCGGGGCAGCGGGGCTGCACGAGGAACGGGGAGGCAAGGGCGGCTCGGTTGTCGCCAGGGGCAGGGTGCTCGGCCCGGACCATGCATGATGGTCGAGACCCCAAGGGTGTCGCGCACTCGCCCTGCGGCCGGCGACCGGTTTGAAGGCTCCCCCTCCAAGATCGAGGTACGCCCGCCTGGTTGAAGACGAAACGGCGAGCCCGCCGCCTTTGCCTCTCGCAGGCGCGTCGGCTACCCCCTTGCGTCCCCTTCAGGGCCGCCGCCGGCGCCCGCGCGGTGGGACGGAGGTTCGGGATGAAGACGATTCTGAGGTTGTGGCTGGCGACGCCGCTCTGGCGGAGGATCATGGCGGCCCTGATACTCGGCGCCCTGGTCGGATGGATCGCAGGACCTCAGATCGAGTCGATCCGCTGGATGGGCGACCTGTTCGTGCGCATGATCCGCATGCTGGTCGCGCCCCTGGTGTTCGTCACCCTGGTCGCCGGCATTACGGCGATGAAGGAGCCGACCCGCATCGCCTCCATCGGGGGCAGGGCGTTTGGCCTGTATATCGTGACCACCCTGGGCGCGATCGTCATCGGGCTCGGTCTCGCCGGCCTGCTGGGACCAGGCCGCGGCGTAACCCTGAGCGAGGGTGGGAATGCGGTCGAGCTGGCCGCGCCCGTGCCTCTGGCGGAGCGGCTCCTGGCCATCGTCCCCGAGAATGTTTTCGCGGCCTTCGCCGAGGGCGACATCCTGGCTCTGATCTTCTTCGGCGTCCTGCTCGGCGTCGGCGTCCTGCTGGCCGGCGAGCGAGGGCGTCCGATCGGACGCCTGTTCGAATCCGGCGCCGATGTCATGCTCAAGGTCACCGGCGTGGTGATGGAGCTGGCGCCCTTCGGCGTCTTCGCCCTGGTCGCCTGGGTCGTGGGGGTCCAGGGGGCGGGAGCCTTCATCAATATCTTCCTGATCGCGGCGATCGTCTACGTCGGCGGCGCCTTGCAGATGCTGATCGTCCATGCGGGCCTGGTCCGGGCTTTTGGCAAGATGCGGATCAGGGACTTCTTCGCCGCCATTCGAACACCCCAGGTTCTGGCCTTCTCGACCAGTTCGAGCGCGGCGACCCTGCCGGCCACCCTGACCGCCGCCGAGGCCAATCTGAGAATTCGGCCGCCGGTGGCGTCGTCGGTCATTCCCCTGGGCGCCACGATCAACATGGACGGCACCGCGCTTTATGTGGCCGCAGTCGCGGTCTTCGCCGCCCAGGCCTTTGGGGTTCAACTATCCCTGAGCGACTACGCGCTGATCGCGCTCACCACGACCTTCGTGTCCATAGGCACGGCGTCCGTGCCCTCGGCGTCGCTGTTCCTGATGGCGACGGTGCTGGACGTCGTGGGGCTGTCGGGCGCGCAGATCGCGCTGGTCATCGGCCTGATCCTGCCCTTCGACCGGCTGCTCGACATGTGGCGCACCGTGATCAACGTCACCGGTGACCTGGCCGTGGCCCGGGTCGTGGCCGCGTCTGTGGAGGAGCTGGAGCCGGTCGAGACGTCGCTGGATGCCGGGCGGACGGTCTGAGGAGGGAGACCGTTCCACCAAGCGAGCGGCTTGATCTAGGCTGAAAGACGCGCGGCGGCGCCCCTGCTCTTCGTCACTCTGGTTCTCATCAATCGCGCTCGAGGGTCCCATCGTCGCCAGACGGCCCGCCAGCTTTGAGGAAGGCTTATGGCCGAATCTTCGACCGGACGGCTCAGGCCCTGCCGCCAGTGGCAAGGCCCCTTCTAGCCGACTGTCATTTCTGCGCTGGCGTCGCTCGACATCCGGCGCCGTCACATACATTGGCCGCCGGCCTATTCTGCCACGCGTCGAGGCCGTTGGGACTGTCTGGCTGATGTGAGACAATTAGGCGGGCCCGCTTCGGCGTCTCGGCCGAAGCGGGTAGTTTTCCGCCCCTTGGGCAGGGCAGGTCAACCGCGCGGGCGACGCCCCGTGATCCGATCAGCCCAGGTCTGGGCGACCTCGGCGGCGGGTCCCCGGCCTCCAAGCCCGAACGCCAGAGCCGCAGCGACAGCCGCCGCTCCAAGCGTGAGCCCGAAGGCCATCAGAACAATGTCGTCAGCGATGCCCATGAACCGAAGCCCCATGGCTACAGCCAGAGCGATAGTCGCCCACCGAACGATGGTAGAGGCAAAGCGGTCGGCGCCAGCGGTGCCCTTGTTGATAAGCCGGGACAGGATGTCTGATATGAGCACGCCTGCCGTTATGATCACCGCGCCGACAATGACCCGTCCCGCTAGCCCAAGTATTTCCTCAACGGTCGCAGCGAGCGTGTCGAACTGAAGCAGACGGGCAGCCTCCACCGCAGTGAAAGCCACGATCGCAACCATGACGAGGCGTCCAACCACCCGCGACGGGGTGAGGGCAGGAGCGGCATCGCCGCTGAGGGCGGCGGCGGTGGCGGGCGTCACATCGCCTGCGTAGGGCGCGGCTCCGGTCGTGGACGCCGCCGGATCGCGTTTAAACAGCCGCGTAACGCCATCGACGCTCCGATCGAAACCTGTGGCCGGCAGAACCCTCTCGACCACTTGGCCGACCCAGCGCCCGATCAGCCAGCCGACGGCGAGGACCAGTGTGGCGGCAAGCACGCGGGGGATGGCTTCAAACACCATCGACAGCACAGCCACTGCAGGCAGGGTGATGGACTGGATGCCCAGCTGCTCCAGCGCCGCTATTGTGATGGGGATGAGAACAAGGACAAACACCAGGGTGCCGGCCGCCGTCGAGAGCCCGGTGGACCCGGTGGCTCGTGTCACACCGGCGCGGTCCAGCCAATGGTCTGCATTGGCCGCCTGCAGCGCAGCCTCGGTCACGCGTCGGGCCAAGGTGGCCAAGACGAAGCCGATGAAGAAGATCAGCGACGCGCCCAGTATGTTCGGCAGGAAGCCCGCGACCTGATTGAGCAGGGTGTTGAGGGGCGTGACGACCTGGCCCAGGTTGAGAACGCCCAGGGCGGCTACCACGCCGAACAGGAGGATGAGCCAGAAGGCGACCTCGCCCAAGCTGCGGCCGACAGTTAGCCGAGGATCATCGGTGAGATTGGCTCGTGATGAGCCGGGTATCCGGTCTACCCCCTTTGCCAGCGCCCATTTGACCGCCTTGCCGATGAACCAGGCGGCGACCAGGATAAGCACGGCCCCCAGGACCTTGGGAGACCATTCGTAGAGCAGCGGCTCCCAGCCGATGAATTCGTAGTTTGTGCGGTAAGTCATTCTCATCTCTCCCCATCAGCGATTGAATGCCAACACCAGACAGGCCCCGGCGTTCCTTGTGGAAAGAAACGAAGCCCGGCAGGAGGGCCAGCGCCGAGGCTGTGTTTGGAACCAGTCAGCCAGGAACCGCGGGGCGGGACCTGAAGCCGTAGGGCGATCGCGATCTCACGCTGCGCCGCCCGTCGGCATCGAATAGAGCCTCAGCCGATCCGAACAGTGAGCCGGAGCGCCGCTCGTCTATGGGCGCCGCCTTCACCGTGCTGAGATCAAGACAGAACAGGATGCGGGCGCCGGCTTCAACGGACGTTCGGGCTGAGTCAAGAGAGCTGTCAGGCGAAGACAGGCTGTTAGAGCCAGCCGCGGCGTTCCCCCGGAATCTTGGAAAGAGCCCGATGCCGGCGTCCGCTCTGGAGGGCCAGCCAGCGGGCGGCCAAGGCGAGCAGCATGTTCATGGGTCTGGAACGCCTGGCGCCGGGTCATGTCGCAAGCGCCCCCTTCAGAGTCCGGACCTCGACGTCCACCCGTTGGAATTGTCGGAAACCGGTCACAGGGGCGCCGGACGGCCCTCTGGCCGCTGTTCCGCATAGTGAAGGACACCCGAATGAATGACATCAACACGCCGTCTCAGGGCGATCCGGCTGTCGAAAGCGCTGGCGTGGGACAGCAGCGGGTCGGGGAGACAAGCCCGGCGCCGAAGCAGAAGGCCGAGGCTTCCGGCTTTGGGCCAACCGGTCCCGGTTCGGGCGACTCGGCGACTGACGCCGGAATGGAAAGCGAGCGGGTGTCGAGTCGGCAGCCGGCTGATGCCGGCGGGGACGGCGGGGCGCGGTGACCCCACGCCCGACCCCGCCTGCCCAGGCGCTGGACGCCCATCCGGAGCCGCCGCGGGTGGTGGCGCTCAATGGGGAAGTGCTGGTTTCCGGGCCGGGCGTGGAGGCGGTCTATACGGTCGAGGCCGCGCGGGCGCTATCGTGCCGCCTGGATCATGCGGCCGGACTGGCGGACATCCAACGGCTGACAGAGCCCTCTTGCGACGACAGTTGATCCCGGCCTTCGACGTGGGATCGGGCGCGCGTGTGGGACGTTGGGACGGTCATGACCGTCCCAACCCCTCACCGCGACCTGTATGTCGTGTGGGCGTCCGCCCCGGAACGCGCGGCGCCGTGGCCCGGCGAAGTGTTCGAACTGACGCCGGGGCTGTGTCTTGTGCGGACCGCCCTCTCCCAGTCCAGGCTCTACCACCGGATAAAGAGGACCCTGCCGGAAGGGTCTGCGCTGCTGGTGGGCACGCTGAAGACCGGACCCAAACACAAAGGCTTGGCCCCGGGGGCGCTGCCCTTTGTCCGTTCCGGCGGGGCTGCCGAGCCGGACGATAGGCACGAGCAGCTCGGTCTGGTCTAGGTCTCTCCGGCCGGCTTGGGCCGATCCCCGCCTGAGCCGTGCTCGATCCGGCCGAGTTCGACCTCCGAGCGGGAAAACACCTCCTCCTGACCATCAATGAGCAGTTCTTCGTCGGCAGGATCGCCCCGCCCGCCTACGGCTGTGGGGCCAGGTCGAAGCGGGCGGCGGGGGGGAGGCGGTTGATCCATCCTGTGAGAAGCCGGGCCGTCTGACGGAGTTCCTCCATCCCCTCGTCAAGCGTCGGGGATGTCGGCGAACCGACACGGCTGAAGCGGACCGTGCAGGGAGCGCCGGCTCGCCCTTCGCCGGTCCCGATCGTCGGGGGGGGGGGGCGGGCGCCGCGCGCGACGCCCATCAGCCGTCGGTCCACACCCCGCGCCGCATACGGGTGGCTCAGGCGGCCCGGGCGACGGACCCTTCGGATCGCACCGTCAGGCCTTCCAGTGCGGCGACGCCGGCGGCCCGCTCCTGCGGCTGATCCGCGAGGATGCGCTTGCCCAGACGGTCCGCGGCCCGAGCATACCGGGCGTCATCCAATAGGCGGAGCGCGAGCGCGCGCAGCCGCCGCGGCGGCGCGCCCTTGCGCGCCATGAGACCGGCCCCGTGCTCCACAAGGCGACGGCCGTTCTCGGGGTGATCCCGGCCCATGGGCAGGCAGAGGACCGGCACCCCATGGCGCAGCGGACGCAGGAGGGTGCCGTGGCCGCCGTGGCAGATCACGAGGCTGCATTCCGGCACGAGACGGTCATGATCGGCCCAGGGCGTCACCTGGGCGTTGGCGGGACACGGCAGGTCCCGCGGGTCGACCGCCGGGCCGGTGGTGGCGATCACATCGACGGGCAGGGGGGCCAGGGCTCGGAGGCACCGCGCCATCACCGCCGTCTGGTTCTGGAAGGTGGTGCTGAAGGAGATCAGCACCTTGGGCCGCGACCCGGGCGCGCTGGTCTCAGGGGGCGCCGGCGGGAAATCGATCAGGGCGCCGGCGTGAACATAGCCCTGCGGCGGCTGAAGGCCATAGTCGAAGGCCCGGCTCGCGCCCAGCACAATCCCCTGGGCGGCGTCGAGCTGGTCGAGGACGGCGTCCAGGGGCGCCAGGCCGAATTCGGCGCGGGCGGCGTTGAGCGCAGGCAGCCCCGCGTCGAACCAGCGGCCGATCAGGCCGCGCCCGTAGTCGTGAGCCCGTCGGGCCCGCTCCGTGCGGGGAGGCGCCCAGCCCGGACCGAAGGGCGGCAGATCGGGCCGGGTCGGATAGGGCCACAGATTGCCGGTCAGCAGGGCGACGGGGCGGGCCCCCGCCTCGGCGGCTAGGAGGCAACCGAGCAGGAGCTCGTTGGAGACGATCAGGTCGGGATCGAAGGCCTGGATCAGGTCGCGGGTGTCTCGGGCGTAGTCCAGGGCCGGACCGGTCATTACGGCCCGACAGACGGCGCGGACCACGGCGGGGGGCCAGCGGCGGCGCCAGTCCTGGAGCGGGTCGTCGACCTGCGCCGTGGCGAGGCGGCGGGGCGCGGTACGCCAAGGCGTGAAGGCCAGGCCGGCGGCCTGGGCCGCGAGAGCGTTGGCGGGATCGGAGACGACCAGCACCTCGTGGCCGCGCTGCTGGAGCGTCCGGGCCATGAGCAGGGCGGGAGGCACATGGCCGCCGCCTTCGAAGGTGGTGAACAGGAAACGCATGGCTCCATCCTCTTCCGCCGCAGACCCAAGCCGCGCCGGCGGGCCGGGGTTCCGACGCTGCGTGATACGCGCCGCCAGGTAAGCTCCATGTCGGCTTTCCGACCTTCGCAACAGCGGACCGGGACAGCGGTTCGATCGGCGTCGAGGAGACGATCGCATGAAGCGCATATTGGTGACCGGCGGCGCGGGCTACATCGGCTCGCACACCGCCAAGGCCCTGGCGGAGGCGGGATATAGTCCTGTCGTGTTTGACGATCTCAGCAACGGCCACCGCGCCGCGGTCCAGTGGGGCCCGCTTGTCGTGGGCGATGTGCGCGACGCGGACGCCCTGACCCGGTGCATGCGCGAGCATAGGATTGACGCCGTCATCCACTTCGCCGGCCTGATCGAGGTGGGCCGGTCCGCCATCGAACCGGACCGGTTCTGGGACGTGAACCTGGGCGGCGTGGCGGCGGTCCTGTCGGCGATGCGTCGCGCCAGGGTGGAGCGGCTCGTCTTTTCCTCGACCGCAGCCGTCTATGGCCAGCCCCTCGACGACGGACCGGCCCCGCTGGTCGAGAGCCTGCCGCTGCAGCCCATCAATCCCTACGGCGATTCAAAGCTCGCGGGCGAGCGCCTGATCTCGGCCTGCGCCCGGGCGTACGGGCTTCAGGCGGTGGCGCTGCGCTATTTCAACGCCTGCGGAGCCGACCGCGACGGGCGGCTGGGCGAGGCCCATCGCGCCGAAAGCCACCTGATCCCGCTGGCGATCGAGGCCGCCCTGGGACTGGGCCCCGCCCTGACCGTATTCGGGACCGACTTTCCGACGCCCGACGGCGCCTGCGTGCGCGATTACGTCCATGTTGAGGATCTGGCGGCGGCGCATCTGCTCGCCCTGACGGCGGATGTGGGCGACAGCGGCTTCATGGCCCTGAACCTCGGTCTGGGACGGGGGCGGTCGGTGCTGGAGGTGATCGAGGCTGTCGGGCGCGCGGTCGGGCGGCGCCCCCCGGCCGAGATCGGTCCGCGGCGCGACGGCGATCCAGCCTGTCTCGTGGCGGACGCCGGCCGGGCCGGCCGCTGCCTGGGATGGCGTCCCGGATGGACCGATTTCGATGCGGTGGTCCGATCGGCGGTGAAGTGGCGCGAGGCCCCGGCCTTCGGCCCGGCCGCGGCGCCGGACCGGGCGGTGGCGTGACGCCGCTCGAACTCTGGGGCGGTCACGAATGCACCGTCAATCGTGTCGGCGACGACTGGCGCGACCAGACAGTCGCATCCGGTCATCATCACCGCATCGACGATCTGGACCGCTTCGCGGATCTCGGATTCACGGCGCTGCGCTATCCCGTGCTCTGGGAACGGACCGAAACCGCTCCCGGCGTCTATGACTGGACCTGGGCTGACGCCCGTTTGCAGCGCCTCCGGGTTCTGGGCGTGCGGCCGATCATCGGTCTCCTCCATCACGGGTCCGGACCCGCCTGGACCGACCTTCTGGACCCGGCGTTCGCGACCGGCCTGGCTCGCTTCGCAGGCGCGGCGGCGCAGCGCTACGACTGGGTGCGAGACTGGACCCCTGTCAATGAGCCGCTGACGACCGCCCGGTTCGCCGCCCTTTACGGCCACTGGCATCCGCATCGGTCCGACGAGGCCGGCTTCCTCACCGCCCTGGTCCACCAGTTGCTGGCTGTCCGCGCGGCGATGGGAGCCATCCGGCAGGTTCGGCCCGACGCCCGGCTGATCCAGACCGAAGATTTCGGACGCACCTGGGGCCTGGGCGCCTGCGAGGCGCAGGCGGATTATGAGAACCGGCGGCGTCTGTTGACCTGGGACCTGCTCACGGGGCGGGGCGCGGGAGGGGCGGATCTCGAGGCGGCGTTCGAGGCGGCCGGACTGGCCGACGCGGTGAACGATCTGAGCCGCCTGCCCTGTCCGCCTGACCTGATCGGGCTGAACCACTATGTCACCAGTGATCGTGTGCTGGATCCGGACGTCTCGGCCTATCCCGAGACCCTTCATGGCGGCAATGGACGGCTGGCCTACGCCGATGTCGAGGCGGTGCGGGTGGCCGAAACGCGCGACTGCGGCTGGACCCACGCCCTGCAGGGGCTGTGGCGGCGGTACGGGATACCCCTGGCCGTCACGGAATGTCACCTGGGGGCAGGGGTCGCCGACCAGCGCCGCTGGCTGGCCGAATGCTGGAACGCCGCGCAGAGGGCGCGCGAGGCCGGGATCCCGGTTGAGGCCGTCACCGTCTGGGCCCTTTTGGGGAGTCATGACTGGGACAGCCTGGTGACCCGCTGGGAGGGGCGCTACGAAACGGGGGTCTTCGACGTCTCAGGCGGCGAACCCCGCAAGACCCCTCTAGCGGACCTGGTGCGGCGCCTGGCCGGAGGCGGCGGGTCCGCCACCGAGGGGGACGGCTGGTGGCGAACGGCCGATCGGCTGATCTATCCGCCGGCGAGACTGAGCCCAATGTTCGAAGTCCGACACTGAGTCGACTG
The DNA here is from genome assembly GCF_046295775.1 of Brevundimonas sp. Lineage (GTDB taxonomy): Bacteria > Pseudomonadota > Alphaproteobacteria > Caulobacterales > Caulobacteraceae > Brevundimonas. The sequence continues at coordinate 224,296 of NZ_JBKBML010000001.1, forward strand.
AAAGTAAAGCCTTTTCAGTGCAGTGGAACTCGCAGTGCAGCGACGGCTTGCGCCTTGGCAAGTTCGAAAGGCCGCCGATGTCGTATTCCGCCCCGTCTGACCTGAGCGCTGACGTCCTCCGCCTTCCCGCCGTGGATGCGGCGCCCCTGGTGTGTCTGTCCCATCTCCGCTGGGACTTCGTCTTCCAGCGCCCCCAACATCTGATGTCGCGGTTTGCAGCGACGCGGACGGTGGTCTTTTTCGAAGAGCCGCTGCCGGCCCCAACGGGCGAGGGCGTCAGTCTCGAGGTGCGGTCCTGCGCCGCCAGCGGCGTCCTGGTGGCCACCCCCCGGCTGCCCGACGGTCTGGACGGGGCGAGCCGGAACGCCGTCATGCGGCAGCTCCTTGACGAGCTGCTGGCCGAACGCGACATCCGCGCCCCTGTCGTCTGGTACTACACGCCGATGATGCTGCCGGTGGCGCGGCACGTGCCGGCGGCGGTGGTGGTCTATGACTGCATGGACGAACTGTCCGCCTTCCGGTTCGCTCCGCCCGAGCTGACGACGCTGGAGCGCGAGCTCATGGGCGCGGCCGACATCGTCTTCACGGGCGGCTACAGTCTCTTCGAGGCCAAGCGCGACCAGCATCCGAACATCCATCCCTTTCCGTCGAGCGTCGACGCCGCCCACTTCGCCCGGGCCCGTTCGGGCGCATCGATCCGGGACGATCGGCGCGGGCGCGTACGCATGGGCTTCTGCGGCGTGATCGACGAGCGGATGGATCTGGAGCTGGTTTCCGCCCTGGCCGAGGCGCGGCCGGAGTGGGAGATCGAGATGATCGGGCCGGTCGTGAAGGTCTCGGCCGACGATCTGCCGCGGCGCGCCAACATCATCTGGTCCGGCCCGGCGGCCTATGATCACCTCCCCGAGCGCATGGCGGCCTGGGACGTGGCGCTGATGCCGTTCGCCATGAACGCCTCCACCCGCTTCATCAGCCCCACCAAGACCCCGGAGTATCTGGCCGCCGGCCTGCCGGTGGTCTCGACCCCCATCCGGGATGTCGTTCGCCACTACGGCTCGCTCCAGGGCGTCGCCATCGCCGATACGGCCGAGGCCTTTGTGGCGGCGTGCGAGGACGCGCTGGCTCGGGCGCGTGACCGTTCCGGAGCTTGGCGCGCCGAGGCGGACGACGCCTTGGCCGCCCTGTCCTGGGATCAGACCCAACTGCGCATGAACGCCCTGATCGAACGGGCGGCCTCAGACCGCCGCGGACCGGCCCGCGTCGCTGCGCCGGCGGTGCGGCCGTCGGATCGGATCGCCGCCTTCGACACCCTGGTCGTGGGCGCGGGCTTCGCAGGGGCGGTCATGGCCGAGCGGCTGGCCTCGGAGGGCCAACGGGTGATGGTCATCGACAAGCGGGGACACATCGGCGGCAACGCCCACGACCGCCTGGATGCGGCCGGCCTGCTGATCCACCAGTACGGCCCGCACATCTTCCACACCAACTCCGCGGAGGTCTTCGACCATCTTTCGCGGTTCACCGACTGGCGGCCTTATGAGCACCGGGTGCTGGCCCAGGTCGGGGACGCCCTGGTGCCCATCCCGATCAACCGCACCACCATCAACGCCCTGTATGGCGCCGATCTGCGTTCGGACGAGGCGGCGGAGGCCTGGCTGGCCGAGCGCGCCGAGCCGGTCGAGCGCATACGCACGTCGGAGGATGTGGTGGTGGCGGCCGTGGGGCGGGAGCTCTACGAAACCTTCTTTCGCGGCTATACCCGCAAACAATGGGGTCTGGACCCCTCGGAACTCGACAGGTCGGTGACGGCGCGGGTGCCCACCCGGACCAGCACGGACGACCGCTATTTCACCGACGCCTTCCAGGCCATGCCGGCCGCCGGCTACACGCGGATGTTCGAGACCATGCTGGCGTCCCCGCTGATCACCGTCCAGACCGGCGTCGAATATCGCGATGTCCTGGACGAGGTCCGCCACGACCATCTGGTCTTCACCGGGCCGATCGACGAATTCTTCGACCATCGGTTCGGGCCGCTGCCCTATCGCTCGCTGCGGTTCCGCCACGAGACCCTGGACCAGGCGCAGTTCCAGCCCGTCGCGACGGTGAACTATCCGGACGAGGCGACGCCGTACACACGCGTCACGGAATACAAGCACCTCACCGGCCAGACCCATCCGCAGACGAGCGTGACCTATGAATATCCGGCGGCGGAGGGCGATCCCTACTATCCCATTCCCAGGGCGGAGAACCAAGCGCTGTTCAAGCAGTATGAGGCCCTCGCGATGTCCCGGACGGACGTCACCTTCATCGGGCGGCTGGCGACCTACCGCTACTACAACATGGATCAGGTGACCGGTCAGGCGTTGGCGACATGGCGCAGACAGCGGGCGGCGCGGACGTCCGCGCCGGCCGCGGCGGCGACAGCCCGACTGTGAGGTCATGGTGTACCGCTTTGTCTATTATTACGCCGGAGCGGAGAATCCGGTGCAGGAACGCCACGAATGCGTGGACGACGCGACGGCGACGCAGCGGGGCGCCGCCGAGCTCTTGCGCGCGCCCAGCCGGGACGCGGTCGATGTCTGGGCGGACGCGCGGCTTGTCTACCAGCGCCGCCGGCGCGGTCCGCCGGCGCGGTCGGCCTGACGCCCGGCCTGACGCCGCGTCGGGTTTCGGACATGCCGGAGCCTGGCGCGCGCGGGCGCGTTGGCCCGGCTCCACCCGTGAAAGGATCCACCATCATGAACTTCGTGCTTCGTGGGGCGCTCGCCGCCTCGGCCGCCCTCGCCGTCGCCGCCTGCGGCCAACAGGAGCCTGACGCCGTCGGTTCGGCCCAGGACGCGGCTTCGGTCCCGGTCGGCCAGACCTCGGCCACCGTCATGGGATCGAATATGGTCAGCGCCTATGTGCCCAACGCCGCCATGGGCGACATGTACGAGATCCAGGCTGCGGATATCGCCCTGGAGCGAAGCCAGAACGCGCAGATCCGTGAACTCGCCCAGATGATCAAGGCCGATCATACGGCCGCCAGCGCGGCGATGAAGCCCCTGGCCGCTCAGGCCGCGCCGGACGTCGAGATTCCCGCCGAACTCGACCAGCGTCGCCAGGGCCTGATTGACAACCTCCGCTCCGCCTCGGCCGAGGCCTTCGACCGCACCTGGATCGACCAGCAGGTGGCGGCCCACCAGGAGGCCCTGACCCTGCATCGCGGCTTCTCCGACAATACCGATGCGCCCGCCCTGGCCGAACACGCCCGGACCGTCACGCCTAAGATCGAGGCGCACCTACAGGGGGCGGAGCGTCTCCAGTCTGCACTGTAAAAGCGCGTCGGCTCAGTCCGCTTTCTTTCAACCAAAGCAAAGGGGCGGCCCGCCGGCCGCCCCTTCAGAGCATCTTGATGCAAGCGGTTCAGCGCGCGTCCGCGCCCTGGGCCTTCTCATTGGCCCGGCCGTCGGCCAAGGCTGTCAGGTCCTCATCCGTCCGACTTTCCTCCTGCAGGGTTTCGTCCAGGAGGCGGGCGGCGTCCTCGTAACCCAGCAGCGCGGCCCAGCGCTTGAGGGTGCCGTAGCGCGTGATCTCATAATGCTCCACGGCCTGCGCCGCCGCGATCAGGCCGGCGTCCAGCGCGTCCGTCCCTTTGTATTCCTCGAGGATCTCCTCGCCTTCAGCCAGGATGCCTTCGATGGCGTCGCAGGTCTTGCCCATGGCGCGTTTGCCGATGATCTCGAACACCTGCTGCAGCCGTTCGATCTGGCCTTCGGTTTCTTCGCGATGTTTTTCGAAAGCCGCCTTGAGGTCGGGCGACTGAGCGCCGCGCGCCATCTTGGGCAGGGATTTCAGGATCTTGCGCTCGGCGTAATAGATGTCCTTGAGCGTATCGTAGAAGAGATTGTCGAGAGTCTTCTCGGCCATGGGAACTCCTTGAATGGCAGTGCGCCGCCTAGGCGAGCGTCCTTATCGAACGTCCGGGCGAACCCGGCGTGTCGGAGCGTTCAATCCCCGACACAGCGACCTGTCAGCAGCCGCAGGCCGCCCCCGCCAGGCGTTCATGGCAGAGGATCTGGATCCGGCCGCGACGCAGGCTGACGGCTCCGGCGCGTTCCAAGGCCTTGACGGCGGCGTTCACGCTGGTGCGCTGCACGCCCATGGCCTCGGCGATCGCGGACTGGGTGGTGCGCACGTCCGGACCCGCCGCCTGATAAAGCCGGCGGATCAGGTTGGCGGCGCGCCGGGTGACGGGATGGACGGCGTGGCAGGCCGAGTCGGCCTGAAGCCGCTGGATGCGATCCAGGGCGTGGCGGGCGAAGACGTGCTCCAGCCAGGCCGCGCCCATGGCGTCCCTGAGCCCGCGCACAGGGGTCTCGATCCAGCAGCTGTCCAGCAGGGCCAGGCGCCGGCCGCCGGACGCCGGCGCGAAGGCGGTCTCCCAGCCGAAGGTGGCGCCCGGGCCCAGAAGGCTGACGCAGGCCAGTCCGCGATCGTCGAAAGTGGCGAGCGTCCCGCTCAGCATGAAGCCGACGACGGGGGAGGTCGCGAAAAGGTTGTCACCGGACTCGCAGGCGCACAATCGGCCCTCGCGCCGCGTGGAGTCGCGCAGCGCATGCGGCAGTAGCCGCAAGACCGGATGACGATCGAGCAGCTCGTCCGTCAGGCCAAACGCGGTCGAAACGGCGACCGACGGCGATGTGAAAGCCAGGGCGTCGAGCATTCGACAAGGGTGGCCCCTGGCCTCCAGCCCCGCATTCACATGGGTTAAACGCAACAGGGCGTCCGCACGGACGGTTTGCCGAGCGCGGGGGAACAGGGCGCTCGGATGTTGGTTGGTCTTGCGGCTGTTTGAGCCATCGGAGCGCGGCCATGTCGAAGGATCAGACCAAGGGACGGGACAGGAACGGCGCTTATCCGCCGGGTCGGCCCGACGCCTCAACGTCAAAGGCTGACGTCAAGCGGGTCGGGGAACAGGGCCGACGCCGCGCCGGACCCGACGGGCCCGATGCCCGCGAAGTGGGCGACACCTTCAAATCCTAGGCGTCAACGCTTGGGTTCGGCCATCTTGCGATGCTGCTCGGCTAGTACGGATTGGGGCGTGACGGCGGCCAGGGCGGCCTGCATCCTGTTGCCAAGGCCCGCCACAACGTCGCCGACGCCGTCGTTCATGGCCTTGTAGCCTGTACGGGCCACCTTGGCGGGATCGGCCTTGTGGCCGCTCTGGCCGACCGACGTGTCCAGCATGTCGGCGCGGGCGAAGAAGTCGGTGTCGGTAGGGCCCGGCATGAGACAGGTCACCGTCACGCCGGTGTCCTTCAGCTCGTTGCGCAGGGCGAAGGAGAAGCTGTCAACGAAGGCCTTGCTCGCGTTGTAGACGGCCTGAAAGCTGCCGGGGATCAGGCCGGCGATGGAGCCGATCAGGAGGATACGGCCTTCACCGCGGTCCCGCATCGCCGGGACCAGGCGGTGCAGCAGGGCGACCGTCCCTGTGATGTTGGTGTCGATGACATGGCGGATGTCGTCCCACCTCTGGTCGAGAAAGGCGTGGCCCAGGCCATGGCCGGCGTTCGCGGCCAGGGCGTCCGGGATCCGGGCGCCCATGGTCGTGCAGATGGCCCCGATGCCCTCCGGCGTCGCCAGGTCCGCCTGGACCGTCTCCACGCGCGCCCCCAGCGCCTCGGCGATGCGGCGCGCCTCGTCCAGGGGAGTGTCGGCCGCCAGGGTCAGATCGAAGCCGTCCTCGGCGAAACAGAGCGCCAGCTCCGGTCCTATGCCAGTCGAGGCGCCTGTCACGAGCGCCAGGGGGCGGCGCCGGCGGTTGCAGCGGTGTGGACGTCGGTCATCGGAGACTCCGGCTCGGTGAGCCCGACCAACCCGACGGGGGCGCCAGGGTTCATGCCGCGACGCAGGGGAACGACGAACCGGGCGGAGGGTTGGCTTTGCGACCCCCTTAAGGATGCTCCCATGCCGCAGACCTCATCCGACCCCGACGCGCCCGTCACGGACGCATCGGTCGACTCCACCGCCTTCCTCGACCGGGACCGGCACGAAGGCGATCATGCGTCGGCCAGCGTGCGGGCGGTCCTGATCAACCGGCCGCGCGAAACGCTTTACCGCTACTGGCGCGATTTCCAGAACCTGCCCACCTTCATGGAGACCCTGAAGGCCGTCCGAGTGTCGGATTCCCGACAGTCGATCTGGGTCGTGGAAGGTCCCGGCGGTCACGATGTCGAACTGACCTCGGAGATCACCGAGGACCGGCCCGGTCAGTACATCGCCTGGCGCGCCGCCGAAGGGTCGGACATCGATCATGAGGGATGGATCGAGTTCCGCGACAACGCCTTCGGCCGCGGCACGGAGGTCCGGCTCTTCATCAGCTACGACCCCCCGGCCGGCGTCGTCGGCAAGGTCGTCGCCAAGGTCATGCAGCGCGAGCCCCGCGTTCAGGCCCGACGCGAGCTCCGGCGATTCAAGCAGCTGATGGAGACCGGCGAGGTCTCCACCTCGCGGGCGCCGGACGCCACGCCGCGCGGCTCGCGCCATTTCTGACGGCGAACCCGCCCTCCTGCCCCTGTTCAGACCTCAGTTTCAAGGAAACGCCCATGCGCGCCCTCACCTGGCACGGCAAGCACAACGTCCAAGTGGACACCGTGCCCGATCCTCAGATCATCAACCCGCGGGACGCCATCATCCGCATCACCGCCACGGCCATCTGCGGCTCGGACCTGCACCTTTACGACAGCTATATTCCCGGGATGTCCAACGGCGACATCCTGGGCCATGAATTCATGGGCGTGGTCGAGGAGGTGGGCCGCGGCAACACTTCGCTGAAGAAAGGGGACCGCGTCGTGGTCCCGTTCGTCATCGCCTGCGGGCAGTGCTTCTTCTGCGAAAAATCGATGCCGGCGGCCTGCGACAATTCCAATCCGGCCGACAAGGCCGACGCGACGGAGATCGCCTACGGCCAGTCTGTAGCCGGCCTGTTCGGCTATTCGCACCTGACAGGGGGATATGCGGGGGGACAGGCGGAATACGCCCGCGTGCCCTATTCCGACTACGGTCCGATCAAGATCCCCGACGGCATAGAAGACGAGCGCGTCCTGTTTCTGTCCGACATCTTCCCGACAGGCTGGATGGCCGCGGAGAACTGCCAGATCGAGCCCGGGGACACGGTGGCCGTGTGGGGCTGCGGCCCGGTCGGGCTGTTCGCGATCAAGAGCGCCCTCCTGCAGGGCGCGGGCCGCGTCATCGCCATCGACCATCACCCCAACCGCCTGGCCCTGGCCAGGGCGAACGGCGCCGAGGTGCTCGACTATCATGAGGTGAAGGTTCGCGAGGCCCTGCTGGAGCTGACGGCGGGCCTGGGGCCGGACAGCTGCATCGACGCCGTCGGCATGGAGGCGCACGGCTTCTCCCCGGACAATGTGGTGGACGCCATCAAGACCACGACCCGCATCGGCACCGACCGGACCCACGTCCTGCGCGAGACCATCATGGCCGTCCGCAAGGGGGGCACGGTGTCCGTCCCCGGGGTCTACGGCGGCATGGCCGACAAATGGCCGGTGGGCGCGTTCATGGAGAAGGGGCTGACCCTCAAGACGGGGCAGACCCACGTCCAGCGCTATCTCCCCCGACTCCTGGAGATGATCCTGGAGGGCCGGATCGACACGACCGATCTGATCAGCCACCGGCTGCCGCTGGAGCAGGCGGCCGAGGGCTACAAGAACTTCAAGGAGAACCAGAACGAATGGACAAAGGTCGTGCTCCTGCCAGGAATGAGCTGAGCCGGCCCGGGAGGCTGGCTCCGCTTGAGCTTTCGGCGTCGGAGTCCGGCGGCGCGGTCGGGCGCGGACGCGACTAACCTATGTAAGGGAGGGGCCGGCGGCTGGCGTGCTGTTGCTGATTGCAGATGCCGAATCAGCCCTTCCTGTCCGCGCCCGCGACGTCAGCGACTGTCGCCCTCGAACGCGCCCTCTCCGTCCACAAGCCTCTTGATGAGACGGGGCTGGCGGCGGTGCGGGCCTGTTTCGCGACGAGCGTCGAGATGCTCCACGGCCCGGGCGTGGACCTGACGCCGGAGTTTCGTCGCTCGGCGGCCCGACTGGTGGTGCGTGGCTGGATCGCACGCGGCGCCGCCCTTGAGGATGGCCGGCGCCAGATCGTCGGCCTTCACCTCCCCGGAGACGTAATGGCCGCTCCGGCGGCCAATGAGGCGGATCTGTCCGTCTGGACGCTCACCGACGCCGCCACCATCTGCGCGGAGCGGTTCTGGCGCGAAGCGGAAACGGCGCGCGCGGCCGGGCAGGGCGTCGGCCCCGCCTGGAACGCCCTGAGGGCCGCCGAGCGCACCCGGCTGGTCCATCAGATCGTGCGCCTCGGCCGTCTGAGCGCCTTCGAACGCACCGCCCACCTCCTGGTCGAGCTTCATGAACGCCAGGTGCGCGTCGGTCTCGCCCCTCCCGGCGAAATCGCCCTGCCGCTGACCCAGGACGTCCTCGCCGACATCCTGGGTCTCAGCGTCGTGCACATGAACCGGACCCTGCAGCAGATGCGCCGCCGGGGGCTGATCTCCTACCAGGGCGGCCGGGTGGTGCTGCCGGACCCCGCCGCCCTGCATCAGGCGGGCCGGCGGGTCGCACCGGACGGGCAGGCCCCGTCGTCCTGACGGGTTCGGTTTCCGACACTCGGGCCCGTCTTCGGCTCCGAGCGGTTGGCCTTGGGCGATCAGCATCAGCCGGGTGCTGGCCGACAAGGCTTAACCCGCCGTCCAGGCGAAACCGCGAGCCCTTAGCGCCCGCAGAAGGTCAATCCCAATGTTCATGCATAACAAGCGCTTGATGTACACCGTGCGTGTCGCGGAGCCCAACCCCGGCCTCGCCACCCTGATGCTTGAGCAGTTCGGCGGCCCCCAGGGCGAGCTCGCTGCGGCCATGCGATACTTCACCCAGGGCCTGGCCGACGAGGACGTGGCGCGCCGCGATCTGCTGATGGACATCGCCACCGAGGAGCTGAGCCATCTGGAGGTGATCGGCTCGATCGTGGCCATGCTCAACCGCGGAGCGAAGGGCAAGCTGGCCGAAGCCGCCGAAGAGGAGGCCGACCTCTACGCCAGCATGACGTCCGGCGGCGAAAGCCACACCACCTCCATCCTCTATGGCGGGGGAGCGGCGCTGGTGAACTCGGCCGGCGTGCCATGGACGGCCGCCTATATAGACACCATCGGCGACCCGGCCTGCGACCTCCGCTCCAACATCGCGGCGGAGTCGCGCGCCAAGATCGTCTATGAGCGCCTGATCAACGTCACCGACGATCCCGGCATCAAGGATGCGCTGGGCTTCCTGATGACGCGCGAGGTGGCGCACCAGAAGGCGTTCGAAAAGGCGCTTTACGCCATTCCTGACAACTTTCCGCCCGGAAAGCTGCCCGCGGATCCTCAGTTCGCCGATGTCTATTTCGACATGTCCCAGGGCGAGGGCGAAGGCTCGGGCCCCTGGAACACCGGCGACCAGTGGACGGTCATCTCCGATCGCGAGGCCCAGGCGGCGGTTGACGGCGGCGACGGGCAGGCCAGCGTCGGGCTCGATGAGACGTCCGGCGCGGCGGTCGACGCCTTCGCCGCCCGAACCCGGTCCGACCCCGACAGCGACCCGGTCACCGGCGCGGACCTGGGAGCAGGACCGGGCGCCGGCCGCACGACGCGGCTGGGAGACGAAGACAGCCCGCGCTGATCGGCCGGGTGAACCATAGTGCAGGCTGCGCGGACGTCCGCGCAGCCTGCCTTCGTCCGTCCAGGCTGGGTCAGATGACCGCCTACGTCCCCTTTCGCTCGTCGGGAGCCACGACGGCGTGCCGGGCGGCGAACTCCGTCAGCAGACGCAGATAGTCGGCCCGCTTTTCGACCGGGCCCAGATGGCCGGCGCCCGGGATGGAGACGAGGCGCGCCTTTGGAACGGCCTGGGCGATGGCTGCCCCGGCGCGCGGCCGGGTCACCAGGTCCCGCTCGCCGATGAAGACGAGGGTGGGCGAGCGGATATTCGCCAGGTCCTCGGCGACCGACCAGCGGATCATCGCGAGATTGCCGTGGGCCTGGACGGCGGGGGAGGTGAGGGTCGGCAGCCGGGCGCACAGGTCCAGATCGCCCCAGGCGGGCCGCGAGCCGAAGCCGGCCAGACGCATGGCCAGATGGGTCGAGCCGTTCAGATAGGCCTGCCAGTTCATCAGCCAGATCAGGGGCGAGATCGCGATGTCCAGCCGCAGGACGAGGACGATGAGGGGCTGCAGGGCGCTGAACACCGGGCTGGCGGCCATGGTGCGCAGGGGATTGTGGAAGGTGGTGTTCTCCAGGACGAGGCCCGCGATGCGGTCGCCGGCCCAGACCACGTCGCGTCCACACAGGGTCTGAACGGTCATGCCGCCAATGCTGTGGCCCACGAGAACCACCGGCCGGTCTGCGGGCAGGCTCTCCACCACCGCCTTCAGATCGCCGGCGAAGCCCTCGAGCGACCAGCGACCCTTCGGCCGGCCCGAGCGTCCCGAGCCCGGCAGATCCCAGGTGGTGACGCCGAAATGCGGCTCCAGCGCCCTCCGTTCATCCGCCCAAATGCGGGACGACAGCCCCCACCCATGGGTCAGGACCAGGATGGGGCCGGTCGAGGCGCCCGTGGTCCGGACACTGAGGATGGCGCCGTCAGCTCCGCGGATTTCGACACGGCCCTCGTCCGAGCCAGGCGCGGCCCGCCCGGGGCGGGCCAGAAGCGCCAGGATCAGGAACCGGCCGAACAAGGCCAGGGTGATGAGCGCCAGGGCGATCCAGAGCCTCTGGTCGCCCGGTTCGGGCAGGCCAGCCTGGTCCGCCAGCCGGTGCTGCTCGCGCCACGACCAGATCAGCCAGGCCGCCCCGACAGGGATCGCGAGGGAGAGCACGGCGAGCAGCCGGGTGAGGAGAAAAAGCAGGATCATCGAAGGGGCGTCCGGTTGGGGTGCTGGCCGAACCGCCCCCGTGGACCGCCGTTCCAAGTGCCGAAAACCGACACTGGAGGTCCGCGTCCCGAACACCGGGGGCAACGCCGTCCGCCGGCGTCGTGGGCGGCGTCGCTGAAGTGTCAGACCGGAGCGCGTTCGAGCCGCAGATAGGTCGGATCGAACTCGGCGAGATCGACCAGGCCCTCGCGGTCAAGCAGCCGGACCCGGGCGGCCTGCCAGGAGATCAGGCGGAGCCGGCGCAGCTCCATGAGAGTCCGGTTGGCATGGACGGCCGACAGGCCCAGGCAGTCGGCCAGCTCGTTCTGAGTCAGGGGAAACTCGAAACCGTCCGGTCCCGCCAGGCCGACCACCGCCAGTCGGGCCTCCATCTCGCACAGGATGTGCGCGGTGCGCCCCAGGGCGTTCTGGGTGCCCATGCGGTGCAGCCATTCCCTATGAATGGCGCCGTCGATCACCGTGTCCAGCCACAGCAGTCGCGTCAGATGGGCATGGGTCTGCGACAGGTCGACAAGCCGCTTGTGAGGGGCGGCCGCAGTCACACAGTCCGTCAGGGCCAGCACCCCATGGTCCATCTGCTTCATCAGCAGGCTGTGGAGATCAATGAAGTCCCCGGCCACCCCCAGCTGGGTGAAGGACCGGGTGCCGTCCCGCAGGACGCTGAACCGGGCGATCCACCCTTCCACGAGGAGGGTCGAGCGCGCAGGCCGCTCACCCGGACGGATGATCACACTGCCGGCGGGATGACATCGAGGCGGCTCGAGCAGATCCTCAAGGGCGGCCGCCTCGTCGTCAGAGACCTGATCCCGACGCCTTAGCTTGGCTATGAGTGCCTGTGTCGGCGTTTGGACAGGAGACATCCGTAGTTCACCCCGAAGCGTAGATACCCTTGCATGGCCCAGTTTCAGTACACCGTCACAGACAGCACCAAGGTCACGAGCGTCGAGGACGCGGCGGTGGATGCAGCCGCCGCGCGTCGCGAAGCCCTCATGCTCCTGTCCGGACTGCTGAGGGATTTAGCGATCTCCGGCGGTGAAGGTTCCGGCTTCGTGGTGGAGGTTCACGATGCGCACGGCGCGCTGGTGACGCGGCTGACGGCGGGCCTGACGCAGCACTGATCCAGGTCGCGGACGACAGACGCTTAGCGGCCCGGGTCGGCCGGGCGACGGCGGAACGATCACGCCATCAGTCCCGCCCGCCGGAGCGCCGCGTCGATGACGCCCTGGACGTTCGGCGCGACCAATGGGGATCGCCCCCCGTCCCGCGCTTCGGCCACGGCCGGCTGGCGGACGGCGTCGAGATCCGCCAGGTCCCAGGACAGGGCGCTCTCGAAGCTTGAGGACACCCCGACATCGAAGAGATGCGGGGCGACCGCTCCGCATCCGTGGGGCCCGTCCGTCTTGAGCGGCGTCCCATGGCCCAGCCCGGCGATGCGGTGCACCTCGACGACAGGCGCGCCCCCAGGCGACACCCAAAGCTCGAACTCCCGTCCTGCCGGGGTGCGGGCGCGGCGCGGCTCGGACCGGACCCCATGGACGTCCCGCCATTGGCGCGCCACCGCCTCTCCCACCACGGGGCGTACGACCTGATCGCCCTGGCCCTGCCACACGGCGATCGACGGCCAGGCCGAGGCGCCCGCGCCTGACGCCCTGACCCGGTCGCCCAGGCTTGAGCCGTCCCCGAGCTTGTCGCCCGCCATGAGCGCCAGGGCGTCCGGCACCCCGGCGGCCACGCCATAAGGCAGGCCGGCGATGAGGGCCGCGCCGGCGAACAGTTCGGGATAGGCCGCGGCCATGACGCCGGCCATCGCCCCGCCAGCGGACAGCCCGGTCACAAAGATCCGCGACGGATCGATCGCAAACCGTTTCGACGCCGCACGCACCATGGCCGCGATCGAGGCCGCTTCGCCGGCGCCGCGCCGCACGTCACCGGGTCTGAACCAGTTAAAGCAAAGGTTGGGGTTGTTGCCGCGGGACTGCTCCGGGCACAGCAGAGCGAAGCCGAACCGGTCGGCGAGTTCGATCCAGCCCGCGCTCCGCGCGTAGCCGCTCGCCGACTGCGTGCAGCCGTGGAGCACCACGACCAACCCCGCGCCCGGCGCCAGGCCGGCCGGGGCGTAGGTCAGCATCCGCAGGTGTCCGGGGTTGTCGGCGGAGCTGAGCATTGACGAATGCTCCACGAGGCCTGGCTGTCGCATGCAGAGATCTCCATCACCGGAGAGGCCCGGCCTGCTGAATATGGATGTTGCAGTGCAGCATGCTTGGTCGGGGTGAAAGAATCGGCCGGCGATAAAGGGCAGCCGAGCTGCAAATCGCCGCAGGACGCGCCTCATCAGGCCGGCTGCCGACGCATTCCGACCGTCGGAAACCCGACACGCAGACGAAGCCGGTCCTCGGAGAGGCCGGCTGGAACCGTGGTGAGGCTGGCGAAAGCGGCGGTCCGGTCAACCCTGGGCGCGCCTGCGCGGCGGCGAGCGGACGGACGATCCATCCTCCGACTGGAAGGCGTCCAGCCCCTGTCGCCGCCCGGGCCGCCCTGCGGTCCTTCGCACCACCGTCCGGCCGAATGCTCGCGGCCCAAGCCGGACTTGGGACGGGAGGTCGCCCGTCGGCTGCGGCAGGCTTCAGCGCCATGCGTCGATGATCTCGTCTGTCGCAGCGGTCTCGATCTGCTGGCCGAAGCGCTGGTGATAGAGGCCGAGCAGGCTGTCATGCGTCTCATCGGACGAGCTGCAGACGGCGTCGGAGGCGACGATGACCCGGTAGCCCAGGTCGACGGCGCCGAGGACCGCGGCCAGGACGCAGACATCGGTCTCCGCGCCGCTCACCACCAGGGTGTCCACCCCGGCGCGGGACAGGGAGGCGTGAAGATCGGTGTCGATCCAGGGCGAATAGGTGGCCTTGTCCAGCAGACGCCCCGGCGGCGCGAACGGCTGAAGCTCCGGGACAAGCTCGATGAGGCTGGGGTCGAGGTTTTCGAGCGTAATGGCGGGCCAGCGCCGCCAGTAGCGCGCCCAGGCCCCCTGGGCCGCGTCGGGGGACCGGGCGGGAATGAAGCGGGTGAACCAGATTGCGTCAGGCCGGTGTGCGCAGAGGCGAAGCACGGCGGGGAGCACCCGCGGCATCCATGGCGTGCGCCAGCCGGTGTCCTCGGCGAACAGGCGCTGCATGTCCACGCAGAGATGGACCGCGTCGGTCGGAATGGGGCCGAAACGGAGCCCAGCGGTCATGCGGATCGCTCCAGCGGTGAACGGGCTGAGGTCATCGGCCTTCGGTTCCTGTTCAGGCAGCGGACGGCTGACGAAGCCAAGCGGCCCAGAAGCGTTGCCAGTGTCGGGAAGTCGACCCACCACAGGCTGACGGTTTCGGCCGCCCGGCGGTCGGGGCGTCGGTGGAGCGGGGTGGAGCGCGGTGGAGCGCGGCGCGTCGGCTCCCGCGGAGGCCGCCGCCGCCGCGAGAAGACGGCCACATTTGGACGGGGGAGCCGGCGTGCGCATCGCGACCTACAATGTGAACGGGGTGCGCGGCCGTCTGGACGTTCTCCTGCGCTGGCTGGAGATGCGCCGTCCCGACGTGGTCTGCCAGCAGGAGCTCAAGGCGCCCCAGGACGCCTTTCCCCAGGCGGCGATCGAGGCCGCCGGCTACGGGGCGGTGTAGATCGGGAACGGCGTCGCCATCCTGTGTCGCGGGGCCGCGCCGTGCCCACGCGCCGACGGCTGCCCGGCGACCCGGAGGACGACCAAGCCCGATATGTGCGGCGGCGTCTAACCCAACGAAGTCCGGTGCGGCTGCGGTTCGGCTGCTGTAGAGGGGGCGATTGGCCCTGCGGGATGAAGCAATGAATCACGAAACACAGGTCGAGGCGCTCCTCGGCCTTGTCGACCCGGAACGCGCACGGGACGACCAGGCGGCTGAGGCCCTGGTTGTTCTGGGACTCGCCGAGCGGTGCAGGAAGCGCGGCTACCGGCCGACGACGGCGGGCTGGACAGTCCTCGGGCCGAAGGCGGCTGCGTACCGCGGCTATTAGGCGTTGGCCGGGGCCCTGAGCCGGACCCCAAGCTCCACGGTCGATGGGCCGCCGCTAGAGCGGGGCTGGCGCGTCGGGCGGTCGCAGTCAGTCGCTCACGACCCGGCCGAGATCGATGCTCACGCTCGACTGGAAGCGTTGCAGCAGCCTTTCCGGCGAGGCCGGCGATATGAGGGCCCCAGTGCGATGTTCGGCTCGAGTTCCGGCCGTCGCCGGAGCGACATCGTGCATCGGCGACGGTCGACGGTTTCAGGTGCCGACCTCCAGGGAGTTTGCCAAAGCCGGGCGAAGGCTGACCCGCCAGACGGAAGACCGCACGTCTGACGCGGGGTCGCTTTAAGCGGAGCGTGAAGCAATCCCCGTTCCGACGTCCTCTCCAGGGTTTCTCTATGTTCAATAACCGCCATCGGGGGCGATTGTCGCAAGCTGATCGTTGAACCGTCCCATGGGCTTGGAGGCCGCCATGCTGAACGCATTTCCCTGGGGCGCCGTCGTCATCGGCGGCCCCATCCTGCTTCTCGTTGTCCTTTTCTGGGCGCGCCAGCGAACACGAAGCTATGAAAAGAAGATCGACCCCGACACCCCCTCGGACGATCCGTCTCAAGGCATGACGGGGCACGATACGCCGCCGGCTGACCGCCCTGATCGCTAGGCTATGGTGGCTGCGGGGTGCACTGCTGAGCGGCGAGCGAGCTGAAAGGCGCCCGTCGTTTTAAGGACCAAGGGCGACGGCCCGAGACCCTTGGAGCACTACGCGCCGGACGCCGTCCGATCATGAGAGACGTCATCCGGCCCGGCAAAGGCAGGATGAAAGCGAGATCAAGCTCAAAGACGCTTCTCAGAGCGGCCCTGTCTGAATCGGCCCGTGAGGACGGCGTTGGTCTGTTCGGACTTAAGTCGGTTCGGGCGTCGCTGACCTGGGGCTGATAATATCCGCAGGATTTCAGAGTTCGCTCGCCTACGCGGGCAGAGAGTCGGAAGGTGACGAGGTGGACGCCTCCCTCGCGAATGACATTTCGAGGCGAGCCAGCTCGGCGGACTGGGCCGGTGTCAACCTTTCCGTCCGCTGAAAAACGTGACCTTGAGGCCAGATGACGCCAGCCGACACGGCCGCCGCCTTGAGCGCTTCGATATCCGTGACACGGCGATAGGCCCAAATGCGCCATCGACCCACCTGGATCGACCAGGCCCACCATCCCGCCGTAAAGGATATCATAAAGCTCAGGATCATCCCCGCCATGATCGCGACATCGCCAATCTTGCCGGCCCCCGCCCAGATCAAGCCGGAAATAGTTCCCGCGAAACACAGGGTGAAGGCTGCCAGGACGCTCCCGTTGACCCACATCGTCCCAACAAGGACGGCGCGTCCGACACTCATATTGGCATGCCCCCGATACTGAGTGTCTGATTGCCGCATTCGCCGTGTGGGCGCAAGAAGCCGACCCTCTATTACCTAAAGCCGCCGCCTGTCAGACTGGTTCTAAAATCGTCGTCTTAGATGCGCCGCGTGCGGCGACGGTCCGGGCTTGCAACGCAAGACCCGCGACGCGCTTGGACCCTCCAGATCTGGATCATATCGCGACAGCCCGAAGGATGCCGGCGTTCCCGGGGATGAACCAGAGCCCCGCGCGCCGACAGCGGCGCGGGTCATGCTCACCGTTTGTGCTTGTCCGAAGCCTGCCCAGGGCGACCCGGGTCGAGGGATGCTCAAAAGCGTCCGACCCTATTCGGAACTGCAGCGTCAGAAATTGCTCTGAATGCCGCTTTCAGTCGAAGCGTGGTCGCTATTAGAATACGCAGAGCAGTGAGGCGACGAGCGTAGCGGCTGAGTGCGCCATGGCGCTTGCAATAACATCGACCGGAAGTTTGTATAGGCGGTGTCCTCAACGTGCACTTAGGATCATGACCTACCTGTGCTTTGTCGAGTCCGACATTCTCGCCTCGCCGCGCACGCAACCACTTGCTGCGGAGACGGCTGCGGAAGCTCGGGCCGAGGCCGAGCGTCTCCTGCGCGCTCATGCCGGCGGCTATGCTATACATGTGTTTGAAAATGAGCGTCGGCTGCTGACGATACGCCGTCCGAAGCCAGGCCCGACACCGCCCTAAGGGTGTCCGCCGCTGGCTAGCGGCAGGCCCGTCGAACTCATGCCGGCGCGACGCGCTCCGCTGAGACCCTGCCCGTGCGTTCGTCGCGCTCGAGGTCGTAGCGAATGGCCTGGCCTTCCCTGAGCCCGAAAATACCGGACCGCTGCACGGTACGGGCGTGAACGAAGACGTCAGCATCGCCGGAAGCGGGCGTGATGAAACCGAAGCCTTTGTCGGCGTTGAACCATTTCACGACCCCCTCGCCGGAGCCTGCCTTACGCCGGACCGCCAGCCGCGCGCTCGACCGGTTCACCCCGGCGGCTCGGGGGGAGGCGGCGTGAAGACGAACCAGATTGACCGCCGCATGGAGGGCCCCGCGCCGGTCCGGCTCCAGCTGGTACCGGACCACATCGCCCGCGTTCAGCTCCGTGAGGCCTGCCGCCTGGACCGCCGAGATGTGTACGAAGACGTCGGTCCCGCCGTCGTCGGGCGTCAGAAAGCCGAAGCGCTTGCTGCTGTTGAAGAACTTGACCGTCCCCTGGGCCATTGCCGGTCTCCGCGCTCGATCCTGAAGCGTTACAATACGGGGTTTAAGTCTCTCGACAACGCCTCCACCCGCGGCCTTTCCGGCGCATGGGGTTGGACCCGGTCTGCATCCATTGATGTGGGCGGGTTATCGGCAGGGGCAGACTGAACGCTCGGGACGGGCCGTCCGAAACGCCGCGTATTCAGCGCGGTCGGGGCGTGACCTTCGCGACCGGGATCTATGGCGGCCCGCCAAAGGGCGGCCGGCTTTTAAAATGTGAGGTAGCTTGCGGCCCCGCGTGGCTGGCTTGGTCAGGTCCGGCGGATCGTCCGCGAGAGCCGTCGCATCATGGCTGCGGCGCCCCGGACGGTCGCCGAACCCGTACCCGCCCGGCTTCAGGAACCCAGAGGACAGATTGCCGTTTCCGGGGGCGCCTCGGGAGTGTTTCGCGTGAAGGCCTACTACTGCATCGTCAACATGCCGGGCGTGCCGGTCCGGGAGATCGCCGCCTTGCAGGCGATTGACGACGTCGCCGCCGGCGGCGAGGCCCATCGTGTGGCGGACGTGTGGCCAGGCTTTGAAACGGTCGCTCTTTACGAGGGCGAGCGCTCTGTCCTGGTCATCGCCAATCCGGCGCTCGGCTTCAGCACCCGATCCCTTTGTCTGGAGACTCAGGCCGCGTGACACCCAGGAGGATCGTCATGCTCGGGGACTCGCTCACGGCAGGGTTCGGGTTGAGACCAGCGGAGGCCTTGCCGGTCCGTCTTCAGTCGGAACTGGCGGCGCTGGGCGTGTCCGCCGTCGTCGCTAACGCGGGCGTGTCGGGGGATACGACCGCCGACGGCCTGAGCCGCATCGACCAGGATGTGCCGACCGACGCAAGGCTCTGCCTTGTGGCTCTGGGCGCCAACGACATGATGCAGAAGGCGCCGACGGCGGTTATCCGCCAAAACCTGGAGACCATCGTGGACACCCTCGCGGCGCGAGGCGTCCCGGTCATGATCTGCGGCATGCGCGCGCCCCCCTGGTTCGGACCGTATGCTGTCGCCTTCGACAGCCTGTTCGGCGAGGTCGCACGTGCGCGCGGCCTGCCCTTTGATCCGTTTCTGCTTGAAGGCGTCGCCCTTGACCCGGCACTGGCGCTACCCGACCGCATCCACCCGAACGCCCTGGGGGTGGAGACTGTCGCCCGACGCCTGGCGCCGCTGGTCGTGGAAGCGCTGGAGCGCTCTGCCTGACGCCGTTGCTCACGGCGCGCCCCGCCTGACCGCTTGAGTTTCGACGTGACCCCGTTGGGACGGCTTCGCCCGAAAACCTGAAGTGGGTAGAGTCGGCAGGTTCGCGACACCGTGGCGCTTGTCGCGGACATCCGCCGTGCCTGGGCCCCTGAACGCGCTGCTGCCCACGATCGCGCCGGCGGGCCTGGCCGGCGCGCGGCAGGCGGCGTTCCACTCTTGCGTCAGCCAGGCGAGGGGGGCGCGCCCGCATCGAACATCTCGCCGCGGCTATCGGCGGACTGAGTCCGGCGACCGCGCCCAAGTCCAGCGCGTCTCGCCCCCTTGGAGCTCGTTGGCGCTCCGGCCAACCTATGATGTTGCGTCAAGAGCCGATACCGCTGACACCGTCCGGCGCGGTCGGGTGGTTTCGGCGTGCCGCGAGCCGGAGGAGTGTCCTGGTGGCTACGGTTCAATCCATCGAGGGACGCCTTGCGGTTTTCGCTGCGGCGGTCTTCCTTCCAGGCGTCCTGGCCCTGGCGGTCCTGCTCGGGCTGAACATCCTTGAAGCCCGGCGCGCACAGGAAGCCTCGCTGCTGGCGGCGGCGCGCGCTGCGTCGACTGCGGTGGATCTCCAGCTGGCGACCCTGGCCGCCACCGCTGAAAGCCTGGCCGAATCCGACGCCGTCGAGGCCGGCGACTGGGTTCGGCTGAGCCGCCGGATCGACCGGGCCGATCTTCCGGCAGGTGTCGTGCCAAGGGTCGAAGGCTCCGCCAGCCCGCGCACTGTGTTCACGACGCCGCCATCCGGGCTGATCGCGCGCCGGGCGGGACCGGTCGTCGACTGGGGCGGCCAGCCGCCGACGCCCGCCGACCGGCGGACGACCGTTTCAGGCGTCATCACAGGGACGGACGTCCCGGCCGCCGTGGTGGTGTCCGCGCCCGCCCCCGGTGCGGCAGAAGACGTCTCGGTGGCGTTGTGGATTGACCCCCGCTTCTTCCTGTCCGGCCAGACGTCATGGGGACTTCCCGAGACCGCGATGGTGACGCTGGTGGACACGCATCGGCGCGTTGTTGCGCGGTCCCGACATCATGACCGGTTTGTCGGCCGTTCCGCCACCTCGGGCATGATTGCGGCCATGGATGAGGCGTCGGAGGGGGTCACCGCCAGCCGGTCCCTGGAGGGGCAGCCCACGGTGGTGGCCTATCATCGATCCAGGCTTTCCGGCTGGACGACCATGGTGGTGGTGCCCCGGTCCTTCATTCTGGAGCCCGTCTGGATGAACGCCTTCGCCTTGGCCATTCTGCTGACGGGTCTCGGCGCCGCGAGCCTGTGGGCGGCGCGCCGGCAGGTTCACGCCCTGACCGCTGACATTCACGCCCTTGAACAGGACGCGCGGTCAATCGCTGAGGGCCGGCTCGTGGATCGGCAGCCTGTGCGAGTGGTCAATCTGGATCGTATTCAGTCCGCGCTCAGCGAGGCGTCGGCCGAACTGCTGCGTCGCCAGGAGCGGCAGATGCTTCTGATCAATGAGCTGAACCATCGCGTCAAGAACACCTTGGCGACGATCCAGTCCTTGGCCGCCCAGACCTTCCGGGGTGCGGATGACGAGTTGCGGGCGAAATTCGAGCAGCGACTCGAAGCTTTGGCGGCGGCCCACGACCTGCTTACCCAGACTACATGGTCCTCCGTAGACATCCGCCAGGTCGCGGCCCGCTGCGGCGGCCCAGCCGGGGCCGAACAGGTCCGCGTCGACGGACCTGCGGTCCTCCTGCCGCCAGAGGCCGCGCTGGCCCTGTGCATGTGCCTGCATGAACTGACGACAAACAGCCTGAAGTATGGCGCCCTGTCGCGCTCGCACGGCCGCGTGGATCTAAGCTGGACGATTGATGGTGATGGGGTGGAGTTGACGTGGCGCGAGCGCGGCGGACCACCCGTCCGCCCCCCGGAGCGGTCGGGTTTCGGCAGCCGTCTGATTGATCGCCTCGTCAAGCATGAGCTGAACGGGCGTCTCGAGCGTGACTACCGACCTGAAGGCCTGATCGTGGTCGGGCGCTTCAGGCCGAGCGGAAGGGGCCGGTGGAATGCGGAACTGTAGCGGCGCAGGGCCGTAGTGACGAGGGGGCTGGCGGCCGCGGTTCTGGAGGCTGCCCGGGAGCAGGCTGTACCCGGGGCGCCGTAGCCCCTAGATTGCGGCAGTGACCGTGGCCGGCCTTCAAGCAGGACAGGCCGCCGGCGGCGGGAGGACAGTGTGCTGGGCGCAGACGAACAGGCCGCGGAAGAGGCTGAGCGCCGTCGCATGGTCAACGACCTGACCGACAGCGAAGAGCTCTATCGAACCCTTTTCGGCCAGAGCACGACCGGTCTCTGCATCATAGAAATGAAGTTCGATGCGGCGCTCCGGCCGATCGACTATCTGATTGTCGAGGGCAACTCCGCCTTTGAACGGCAGACCGGGCTGAGGGGCGTCAACGGGCGCTGGGTGTCGGAGGTCGCGCCCGGCCTGGAGCAGCACTGGTTCGATCTCTACGGTCAGGTGGCGCTGACCGGCGAGCCGGTCCGGTTCGAAAATCCCGCCGACCTTTTCGGCCGATGGTATGACGTGCAGGCGATGCGCATTGGCGCGCCGGAGGCGCGCCGTGTGGCCATCCTGTTCAACGACATCACGTCCCGAAAGGCGCTCGAGGTCCGGCAGCAGGTCCTGCTCGAGCTCAACGACGCCATCCGCGACCTCGCGGATCCGTCCGAGATCGCTCAAACCTCAGCACGCATCCTGGCCCAGGCGCTGAAGGTCAGCCGCGTCGGATACGGTGTGATGGACGTGGCCGCCGAAACGGTGACGATCGATCGCGACTACAACGCCGAAGGCGTCGACAGTCTCGCAGGGGTGATCCATTTCCGCGACTTCGGCGACTATGTCGACGACCTGGCGCGCGGTGAAATCGTGGTGCTGAACGACGCCGGCGCAGACCCGCGCATCGCCGACCGCGGCGCCGCTCTCGAGCGCGTCAGCGCGCGGGCGCTTATCAACCTGCCCCTGGTCGAACGCGGCGAAGTCGTCGCCCTGCTGTTCGTGAACAACGCCACGCCGCGGCGCTGGTCCGACAGCGATGTCTCCCTTGTGCGGGAAGTGGCAGAGCGCGTCCGCACCGCCACCGAACGGGCACGGGCCGGCGTTGCTCTCAGCCGGAACGCCGCAAGGCTGCGCTTCCTGGACGCCTTGACCGGAGAGGTCGCGCGGGTCGCCGGCGCTAATGAGGTCCTGGCCGTCACCACCCGCATGACCGCGCATCATCTTGGCGCGGCCAACTGCGCCTACGCCGACATGGATCCGGACCAGGACGGCTTCAACATTCGCGGCGACTGGGCGGAGCCCGGCATGCCGAGCATCGTCGGCCGCTATAGCCTGGCTGAGTTCGGGGCTCGGGCCGTGGAGGAGCTGGGCGCCCAAAGGCCGTTGATCATCAACAGCCTGACTGAGATCGCCCCTCACGAGGCCGAGACGTTCCGAGCCCTAGGCATCGGCGCAACCCTCTGCATGCCGCTTGTGAGGGATGGGCGTCTCACCGCACTGATGGCCGTACATCATAGGGACGCCCATGTGTGGACAGCGGAAGAGCTGGAGACGATCCGGGAGGTGACGGAGCGGTCTTGGGCCTATGTGGAGCGGGTGCGCGCCGAGGCCGAACTCCGCGAAAGCGAAGGGCGCTTCCGCAATATAGCCGACAACACGCCCATGATGATGTGGGTGACAGACGCCTTGGGCCGCTGCACCTATCTGAACCGGACGTGGTACGTCTTCACTGGCCAGAGCGAAGCCGAAGCCGAGGGCTTCGGCTGGCTGGAGGCCACCCATCCTGAGGACAGGGCGCGTGCGCACGAGGTCTTCGTGACAGCCAATGCGGCGCGCCAACCCTTCAGCCTGGAATACAGGCTGCGCCGGGCGGACGGAACCTACAGGTGGGCCATCGACGCCGCCAGCCCGCGCTTCGGCACGGCGGGCGAATATCTGGGCTATGTCGGCTCGGTGATAGACATCGATGAGCGGCGCGAGATGGAGGACGCGCTGCGCCTTCGGGAGGCGGAGCTGAGCCACCTGAACGCCACCCTGGAGGCGCGCGTCGAGGAGCGCACCTACGAGCTTCAGGCCGCCCACGAGAGCCTGCGCCAGAGCCAGAAGATGGAGGCGGTCGGACATCTCACCGGAGGCATCGCTCACGATTTCAACAATCTGCTGGCGGGCATCTCCGGCAGCCTAGAGCTCCTTTCCCGGCGGCTGTCGGAGGGGCGTCTCGCGGGCATGGAGCGCTACATCGACGCCGCCCTCGCCAACGCCGGGCGCGCTGCCGCCCTGACCCAGAGGCTGCTGGCCTTCGCGCGCCGACAGACGCTCGCCCCGACCCCGACCGACGTGAATCGGCTGATCCGGGGGATGGACGACCTTCTTCGGGGCAGCATCGGCCCGGGCGTGGAATTGGCGGTACAGGGCGCAGAGGATCTGTGGATCACCAAGGTCGACCGCTCGCAGCTCGAGAATGCGGTTCTAAACCTGTGCATCAACGCTCGTGACGCGATGGCGCCCGCCGGCGGACGGCTGACGATCACGACGTCGAACACGACACTGGCCGCCCAGGACACCCTGGACCAGGACCTCCCGCCCGGGGACTATGTCTCGCTGCGCGTGACCGACACCGGTTCGGGAATGCCGCCGGAGGTCCAGGCTAGGGCGTTTGATCCGTTCTTCACAACCAAGCCCCTGGGCCAGGGGACCGGCCTCGGCCTCTCCATGATCCATGGCTTCGTACGCCAGTCGGGCGGAATGGTGCGGCTCGCCTCCGAAATGGGTCGCGGCACCACCCTGTGTCTCTATCTGCCGCGGCATGCGGGTGTGGCCGAACCGTCCGACGCGATGTCGGACGAGGGTCTGGCAGAGGGCGGAGACGGCGAGACCGTGATGGTCATCGACGACGAGCAAACACTTCGCATGTTGGTGGCGGACGTGTTGGGCGAGGCCGGATACCGCGTCGTCCAGGCGGCAGACGGCCCTTCGGCGCTGCGGCTGCTGCAGTCGGACCGGCGAATCGACCTGCTCGTCTCCGATGTGGGCCTTCCCGGAGGCCTCAACGGGCGGCAGGTGGCGGACGCTGCGCGCGAGACGCGCCCCGATCTGAAGGTCTTGTTCATCACCGGCTATGCCGAGAACGCCGCCGCTGTAGGAGACGGTGATCTGGCGCCGGGCATGGAGGTCATGACCAAGCCGTTCGGCATGGCGGAACTGACGAGGAGGGTCCGGCAGATGCTTCTTTCTCCGGCAGCCCCAATCGATTGACGCCCGTTCGCTGCGGGCGTCGGGCGAGGAACGCCGGATCCGGGACATCTTGAAGCTTCCGCAGGGCGGGCGCACGTCCCAGCGGTACGGTCGGACGGTCTCATTGTTGCGGTCTTGACTATTCAGTGGTCCTGGGCCCGCATGATCGCTATTGCGGGGTCCTGCGCCATCGCCGACGCCGCCTTGGCGCCTGCCTCGGGCCACGAAGACTGCCCCCCCCCCTTCTCATGAAGCGCGAAAGCCGCGCCGGCACCCGGACCTTGGCGCCGGTCCGGCACGAGCCGGAGGCGACGGAGTGATGTGTAGGAAAAAAGGCTCCCCGAAAAAGTCCGGGGAGCCTTTCGACCGGCGGGGTCATCGGGGGGGAATCGCCGCCTCGCCCACATAATCCGTGAAGACCGGGCGGGTTCCAGTCGCCATTTGCGTTTCATGCGCGTGACTCGGCCGGGTTATGATTCCGGCGCGAGGCGTCTGCGACCCTGACCACTCCCTTCGGCCGTTGCGATGGCCCGCTAGGGAGGGACAGTCGCTCTATGGCCCCGCAGTTCCTACGGAAACCGGGAGTGGGTCGGCTTTCGGCTGCACGCCTCGCCAGGCGTCGTGGAACCCGTCCTCAGCTTGCGGCTTGCAGACCCATGAAGACCAAAGACGCCAGCGCTTCCGCAGCCCCGAACACGGCCGAATTTCATCTCAAGGCGGGTCCGGTACGCCTGCGGGCGCGCGTGGCGGTGACGGCGGAAGGGCTGATCGCAGTCGGCGGCCTTGTCTCTGGCGTCCTGCTGTCGACCGCGGCCCTAGTCTGGGTGTCGACCGCCCCTGTGCGTCGACATCCCGTGTCGACGCGCCTCGGCCCCCGACGCTGAGGACCTGTGGATCGTGCCGCCCAAGGCGAACTGAGGCCGACATCGTGCAGGCCGGCGATGGACTGCGGACCCCGGGCCTCGGGCAAGCCGCTGTGCGGACGTTCCAGAGATGGGCGCATCACGAACCTCGACGCGCAAATGGAGCGTGATCAGGTCTGAGAGGCGGGAGCTGTTGCTGATGCCCAGCCGCCGCTCGGGGGCGAGGCCCAGTCCGCCCCAGCGGGGTCCTCCGATTTTGCCTTGGCGGCGACTAACGCGACATCTCTGTTGGGGGACAGGCCCAGGCGTCATCCATTGACCTGCCGTAGGCGAACGTCTGCCTGAGCGGGGCTGGATCGGACGCGCGGCTGATCATCGTCGATCGATGGCGGAGGACCCCGGCGCACGCCGGCGCAGCCCAGCGGCGAACGCCGCGAATACTCCTGCGTTGGGTCTTCAGTTGCGTGAGCGGCCGCCCATGGCGCCACGATCCGACGAGGATGATCTGATGCTCAAACCCCGGACCTGCGACGTCGCCGTAATCGGCGCCGGCTCCGCCGGTCTCGCCGCCTACAGGGCGGCGACCGGGGCCGGCGCGCGCACGCTTCTGATGGAGGCCGGGGAGGGCGGCACGACCTGCGTCCGGTACGGCTGCATGCCGTCCAAGCTCCTTCTCGCCGCCGGCCGCGCCGCGAGAGACGCGCGCGAAGCCTTGGTGTTCGGTGTGAGCGCGAAACCGGTCGAGGTGGACGGCCGGGCGGTCATGAGACGGCTTCATCGCCTCAGGGACGACTTCCTCGCCGATGTGATGGAAACGGTCGCCGCCATCCCGGAAAGGGACAGGATCCAGGGGCGGGCCCGGTTCGCGGGACCGACCGAACTGACGGTCGACGACCATACGCGCGTCTCCGCCCGCACCGTCGTCATCGCCACCGGCGCCCGTCCGACGATGCCCGACGATCTCAAGGCCGCCTGCGGGGACCGGTTGCTGACCCACGAGACGATCTTCGACCTGACGGACCTGCCGCGCGCCCTGGCGGTGATCGGGGCGGGGCCGCTCGGCCTGGAGCTCGCCCTGGCCTGCGCGAGGCTGGGGGTGCGCACCGCCCTGTTCGACGAGGGATCGGAGATCGGCGGCGTCGGCGATCCGGTGGTGGCCGAGGCCGTGCGGTCGGCGGTCGAAACGGAACTGACCCTGCACCAGGCGGTGAGGGTGGCGGCCAGACGCGCGGGGGACGGCGACGTCACCCTGAGCTGGACGGATGCGGCCGGCAAACACCGGCGGGGCCGGTTCGACTACGTCCTCGCCGCCGCCGGACGGCCGCCGGCGGTCGATGGGCTCGACCTCAACCTGGCGGGCGTAGAGCGGGATGAAACAGGGGTTCCGGTGTTCGATCCGCGGACGCTGCAGTGTGGACGGTCCAGCCTCTTCATCGCCGGCGACGCCAATGCGGACCGTCCCGTGCTGCACGAAGCGTCGCTTCAGGGGCGTCTGGCGGGCGCCAACGCCGCGCGCTTCCCGGACCTGGAGCGTCGGGCGCCGATGCCGGAGATGGCCCTGATCTATGCCGATCCGGACATCGCCCGCATCGGCCCCGGCTACAGCGAGGACGCGAGCCGGGACTGGGTCATCGGCTGCTCCGACAGCGTGGGCCGCGCCAGGGTCGACGGGCGGGACCCCGGCGTGTCGCGGGTCTACGCCGAAGCCGCCACGGGCGTGCTTGTGGGCGGCGAACTGTTCGGCCCCGACGTCGAACATATAGCGCATCTGCTGGCCTGGGCCGTGCAGCTGAAACTGACCGCCGAGGCTGTGCTGGAGCTGCCCTTCTATCATCCGACGGTGGAGGAGGGGTTCCGCACGGCCC
Source organism: Brevundimonas sp. (assembly GCF_046295775.1). Taxonomy (GTDB): domain Bacteria; phylum Pseudomonadota; class Alphaproteobacteria; order Caulobacterales; family Caulobacteraceae; genus Brevundimonas. The sequence goes on from NZ_JBKBML010000001.1 coordinate 251,146, forward strand.
TGCGCGACATCGCCCGACAGCTCGGCTGACGGCTCGCTCGATGTCTGGGTCGGTTGGCTGGGTCAGACGGATGGCCTTGGCGGCTCAGCCGCCGTCGGCGAAGCTCGGATAGAGGCTCATGCCGCCATCGACGAACAGGGTGGTTCCGACCACATAGTCGGCCTGGTCGGAGGCCAGCCAGACGGCGCTCGCGGCTATGTCCTCCACCTCGCCGATACGGCCGTAGGGGATGAGCTTCAGCAGCTTGCGCGCGGCGGCCGGCGTATCCCAGGCCTCGGCGTTGATCGGCGTCTTGATCGCGCCCGGGGCGATGGCGTTGACCCGGATCTTCTCGCCCGAGAGCTCCTGGGCCATGGATTCCATGAGCAGCTTCACCCCGCCCTTGGCGGCGGCGTAGTTGGCGCGCCCGGCCCAGGGGATGCGCTGGTGGACCGAGCTGACGAACAGGACCTTGCCGAGCGCGGCCGACCGGTTGGGTTCAAGCCCCTGGCGCCGGAACCGTCGCGCGGCTTCCTGGGCGCAGAGGAAGGCACCGGTCAGGTCGAGGTCGATGACCTTGCGCCAGTCCTCCAGCGTCATCTCCAGGAAGGGGGCGTCGGCCTGGGCGCCGGCGTTGGCCACCAGGATGTCCACCCCGCCGAAATGGGCGTCGGCGGCGTCGAACAGCTTCAGGACATCGCGGGGTCTGGAGACATCGGCGCCCACCGAGACCGCCCGGCCTTCCATTGAGAGGATGTCCTTCGTCACCGCCTCGCCGGCCTCGGCGTCGCTGTGGTGGTTGACGACGACCGCGGCGCCGGCCTCGGCGAAGGCGAGCGCGATGGCCCGGCCGATCCCCGAGCTCGCGCCGGTGACGACGGCCCGCTGGCCTTCGAGCGGCCTGGGCTTCACGGCTGGGGCCTCGCGCCGGGAAGGCGCGGCGCAGGGCCGGGGTGGCACAGGGGCGGGCGAAGGATCATGGGGCGTCTCCGGCGGATGGAGACAACGCCGCTTCAGCGTCGGGGTTTCGGGACGCAAGCGGGCCCGGCAGCCGGTCGGCCGCATTGCAGAGAGATCGCCGTTTGGCCTGCGGGGCTCGTGCCCCCCAGGGCCCGGCCAGGTCCGGCCTCGTCGTCGGGGAGGCGAACGCGATGCGGCGTCGTGCGTTTGAGGACGCCCGCCCGGCGGCGGGCTCCTGTTGCGCCGGCCGGCGGGCGAGGATGACCCAGCCGAGATGTCGAATGCCTGCAGTTGAGAGACGCGGCGGCTTCCTGCCGCTGAACGCCTATTCCGGCCTGGGCGACGGGCGCGCGGTGGCCCTGACCGGCGCCGACGGATCGATCGACTGGTGGTGCGTTCCCAATATGGATTCGCCGCCCCTGTTCGACCGGCTCCTCAATCCCGAACAGGGGGGGCGGTTCTCCATCACCCCCGTCGGTCCGTTCTCGGTGGAGCGTCGCTACCGAGCCGAGAGCAATGTGCATGAAACGGACTTCGTCACCCCGACCGGGCGGGCTCGGCTGACGGAATCGCTGAACAGCGGCACCGCCGGCCGTCTGCCCTGGGCCGAACTGGCGCGCCGGCTGGAAGGGCTCGAGGGGGAGGTCGAGTTCGCGGTCGAGGTCGTCTTCGGCGATCGCGCGGGGACCCGCAGCCCCTATCTGGCCGCCAACGCCAACGGAACGGTGTTCCACGTCGGCGCCGTCCTGGGCCTGCTGCTGTTCAGCGAGGCGGTCGTCGTCGACGTCCGCAGCGACCGCCGGATCGCGGGGCGGGTGACGGTGGCGGCGGGCGACCGCGCCGTGCTGGCGGTTGTCGCCGGACGCGACGAGCCCCTCGTGCGGCCGGCGATCGAGGACATCGACGCCCGCATCGACGTCTCCGACGCGGAGTGGAAGACGTGGAGCGAGGGCGTGGTCTACGCCGGCCCGCACCGCGACGCCGTCCTGCGCAGCGCCCTGGCGCTGAAGCTGCTGCTCTATTCGCCCACGGGGGCGATCGTCGCGGCGCCGACCACCTCCCTTCCGGAGCGGATCGGCGGGGACAAGAACTACGACTATCGCTTCGCCTGGATCCGCGACGCCGGCTACAGCATCAAGGCCTTTCTCCGGATCGGGGTGCAGGCGGAGGCCAAGGCCGCTTTCACCTGGCTGGTGGCGCGGGTGGCCGAGCACGGCTGCCGCGTGCTCTTCACCCTTGAAGGCGACACCGTCGACGACGTCTCGGAGATCGACCTGCCCGGCTATCGCGGCTCCAAACCCGTCCGGGTCGGCAACGCCGCGACCAGCCAGCATCAGCATGGGGTCTATGGCGACCTGTTCGAGGTGGCCTGGCGCTTCGTGGAGGCCGGTCACATCCTCGACGACCGGACCGCGGAGGTGCTGATGCGGCTGGCCGACGTCTGCGCCGACGGCTGGCGCCGGCCGGACGCCGGCATCTGGGAGCTGCCGGAGGCGAGGCAGTACACCATGTCCAAGATCAGCTGCTGGCAGGCGCTGACGCGCGCGGTCGCCCTGGCCGACGGCGGCCACATACCCACCACCTGCCGCGATCGCTGGGCGCGGGAAGCCGACCGGGTCCGGGACTGGGTCGACCAGGAATGCTGGTCGGAAGCGCTCCAGGCCTATGTGGCCTGGCCGGGGTCCGAGGAGATCGACGCCTCCGTGGCGCTCGCCGTGCGGTTCGGCTTCGACGCGCCGGAGCGGCTCGCCGGGACGCTCGACGCGATCGACGCGCGCCTGGGCGCCGGGCCGTTCCATCACCGGCTGACGGCGACGAAGGACGAGGAGGGGTGTTTCCTCGCCTGCAGCTTCTGGATCGCGGAGGCGCGGGCCCTGCTCGGTCAGACGGACCGGGCGCGGACCGCCTTCACGGCCCTGCTCGAAAGTCTCGACCAGGAGGGGGTCTATCCGGAGATGATCGATCCGGACACGGGCGAGTGGCTCGGCAATCTGCCCCAGGGCCTGACCCACCTGGCCCTCGTCGAATGCGCGGTCGCCCTGTCCGGCCAGGACTAGGACGCAGGAGGCGGGGGCCGGCGCCGGAGCGCCGGCCCCCCGTTCCGCATCAGGCGATCCCGGCACCGCCCGTCACGCCGAAGACCTCGCCCGAGATGTAGCTGCCTTCCTGGGAGGCCAGCAGGACATAGACGGGCGCGATCTCGACGGGCTGGCCGGGACGGCCGAACGCGCTCTGCTCGCCGAACTGGGTCACCTTGTCCATCGGCTGGCCGCCGCTCGACTGAAGCACGGTCCAGAAGGGGCCCGGCGCGACGACATTGGCGCGCACGCCCTTCTCCATCAGCTGTTTCGCCAGGGCCTTGGTGTAGGCGACGATGCCGGCTTTGGTGGTGGCGTAGTCCAGCAGGATGGCGGACGGCTCATAGGCCTGGACCGAGGCCGTGGTGATGACCGAGGCGCCCGGCTGGAGGTGCGGCGTGGCGGCCTGGGCGATCCAGTGCAGGGCGTAGAGGTTGGTCTTCATCGTCTGGTCGAAGTCCTCGCTCGAGACCTCGGCGATGCTGTCGCGATACTGCTGGCGGCCTGCGTTGATCACCAGGATGTCGAGCCCGCCCAGCTCGGAGACGGTCCTGGAGACGAGCTCGCGGCACCAGGCCTCGTCGGTGATGTCGCCGGGCAGGGCGACCGCCTTGCGGCCCTCCGCCTCGATCAGGGCCACCACCTCCCGGGCGTCCTTCTCTTCGGACGGCAGATAGGAGAGGGCGACGTCGGCGCCTTCGCGCGCATAGGCGATGGCGGCCGCGCGGCCGATGCCGGAATCCCCGCCGGTGACGAGCGCCTTTCGGCCCTTCAGCCGGCCCGCGCCCGTGTAGGAGGTTTCTCCGTGGTCCGGCTCGGGGTCCATCTTGACCGCCAGGCCGGGCGCCGGCTGCGGCTGTTCGGGGAAGGGCGGCTTCGGATATTGCTCGCGCGGGTCTTGCATCGGCAGGCGGTCGGCCATGAGGTCTCCAGGGGTTCGGGGATGGACCTCGAAAACCCGGGGCGCAGGCGGCTGTTCCAAAAGGGCGGCGACCGACATTGCTGCAGAGTGCGAGGCGCGGACCGGCGACCGCCGGCGCCACGACCGCATCCGGCGGCTGGGCGCCGCAGGCCGTCCCGGATGGGGCGCAGACCGGCGCGACTCCGGCCGCTGCCGACATCTCGCCGTGATCGCCTGATCTCATCCAGGGCGAATGGCGGGCTCGATCACGCCTGGAGGGGATGGGACGAGAATGACGGTTCTGCGAACAAGCGTCGGAGGGGCGGCTTTGGGCCTTGGGGCGGTGCTTGGCCTGATGGCCTGTACGCCGACGCCGGCATCGCCCTCATCGGCGCGTGACGCGAGGGGGCAATCGACGGCGTCGGCTGAGCCGCACGCACCCCGCCCGGCCGACGCCAGATCGGTCGCGGGTCAGTGGGACGTGGTCAGCTTCGAGGGATACCGGCCGGGGCGACTGTCCGGAACCCGACGCGCCGCCTATGCGGACTTCGGGCCCGAGGGCGTGAGCCTGCAGCTGGAATGCAACGCCTCGGGTCGGCCCGGGACGGTGCGCGACGGGCGGTTCGTGCTGGGGGGGAACAACAGCCGCATCCAGACGGCGATCGGGTGTGGCCCGGAGCACGGTCCGCGAGAGGTCCGCTTCTTCGACTTCTTCGAACAGTCGCCGACGGTCGAGACCCTGGGCGCGGATCGGCTGCGGCTGCGCGCAGGCGGCGCCGAACTGGTGCTGGAGCGGCCGGCGGTGCGGCGGCTGGCCCATCTGCCGAGCCCTGCCGAACTCGACGGCGCCTGGCGCATGATGGAGGTCACCCGCTATCTGCCGGAGGGCGGCGTCGCCGGCGTGGGCCTGTCGGAAATCCCGGGCCGGTTGATCATCGCCGGGGATCGCCTCCATTTCAGCGCCTGTCCGGAACTGGGCCTGCGCTTTCGCCATGCGTCCGAGGGGCGGCTGGTGAAGACCGGGGGTCCGACGCCGGCGTCTGGACCGCTGGGATGCGCGGGCGTGAGCGATGAGGCCGACGCGCCCTTGCTGCCGGGCCCGTCGCAGGCGCTGCGGCTTCTGCACGCCGATCCCCTGGTGGAGAAGACGGGAGACGGCGGCCTGCTGCTTTCGACATCGGACTACGGCCTGTTGCTGGTCCCTGACGGTCGCTAGTCGCGGCAGACCGACCGGACCGCATCGCCGGTCAGCCCGTGACGCGGGCGGCCTGGATCTCGGCCGGGGTCGGCGGGCGCGCGACCGTGAGCCGGTCGGGCGACCAGTCGACGAGACCCCGGGCGGCCAGGGCGTCGAGCCAGCCTTCCATGGGCCAGACGCCCCATTTGGCGTGGAACAGGCGCGCGTTGCGCACCAGGGCGTCGAAATGCTGCAGGGGCGGATCGTAGACGTCGTGATGCTGGTGGAAGACCGGCGCGCCGCCCATCAGGACCAGCGGCGTGCCGTTCGCGTGCGCCTTGAAGCCGAAGTCGGTGTCTTCCGCCCCGTAGCCGGTGTAGCCCTCGTCGAACCCGCCCAGGGCCTTGAAGCCGGCGGCGGTGACGCCGAAGGCCAGCGACCAGAACAGGCCGGGATTGGGTTCGGCGATGAGGCCGGAGGCCGGGAAGGGCCGGACGGGGTGGGGCGCGGCGCGGCGCATCAGCTCCACCTCCGTCCAGGCGCCGCGGGCGTCGTCCGGGCCCAGATAGAGGACCTCCGCGCAGACCAGGGCCCGGGTGTCGGCGACGGCCTGGGCCAGGGCGTCCAGGACCTCGGCGCCGGGGATGCAGTCCACGTCGAGGAAGATCAGGGTGTCGCCCCGGGCGTGGCGCGCGGCCTGATTGCGGGCCGCCGCCAGCGGCAGTCCGTCCGTCTCCAGGCGGATCACCCGCACCGGCCAGGCGGTCGGGCCGATCTCGACCGGCGTGTCGCTCATGTCCACGACGACGAGTTCGTCGGGCGGCCGCCGCGACCGGCGCAGGCCCTCGACCAGCTGCTGCAGATGGGCCTCGCGGTTCTTCACGAGGGTGAGGACGGACAGGCCGGTCATCGACGTCTCCACAGGTCCAGCCGATAGGCCGTCGTCGTCTCTTCCCGAAGGCGGAGGAAGTCGGCGGACAGGGCCGTCCAGAGTTTCGCGACGGCCGCGTCGCCGGACTGCGGATAGTCGGTTTTGCCGGTCCAGTGGACGAGGAGCAGATCGCCGTCGGGCTCGACAGCCGTCCGGAGCCAGGCGGCGGCGCGCTCCAGATCGGCGTCGCTCCAGTAGTAGGCGACCTCGGACAGGACGACGAGATCGAAGAGGCCGGAGGGGGTTTCGGCGGGAAAGGTCATCCGGCGGACCTCCACCTGGGTCAGGTCCGCCGTGCGGTCGCGCGCCCGGGCCGCCGCCGTCTCGCTGATGTCCAGGGCGGTCAGGTGGTCGCAGCCCGGCGCCAGACGCCGGGTCAGGGCGCCCCCGGCGCACCCCACCTCGAGGCCCCGGCGATATCGGCGGCCGCCCAGGGCCTCGACCGTGGCGGCGTGTTTGGCGGCCTCATAGGGGCTGGAGGAGAGGGCCCAGGGATCGGGGTCGTTGCGGAACATCCCCTCGAAATAGTCCGCCTTGAGGCTGTGTTCAGAGGGCATGGCCGGGCCGGTCCGTATAGAGGCGCAGACGCGCGCGCCCGAAGCTGGGCGGCGTCTGCAGCCGGAAGCCGGGTCCGGCCAGCGGCGTCAGCTGGCTGCGGTGGGCCGACAGGGCATGGGCCAGGCGCCCCGGGGCGCCCTGGGGCACGGAGACGCAGAGCCGGGCGCCCGCAGGGGGCGTGCGGCCCCAGACCACATCGCCGAACAGCCTGCCCGGCGGGCGGCTGCGACGGGCGGCCGACCGGGCCAGGGCGGCGGCGGCCGCATGGTCGCAGTGCGGGTCGTCGGCCGCCGTCACCGCCAGGGCGTCGACGCCCCTCAGGCGGCACAGGGCGGCGAGACGGCGGCGGGCGCGGCTCCAGGCCGGGCTTCCCGGATTGTGAGGGCGGGCGTCGGGCCAGTCGAGAAAGACCGGGGGCGGACCCGCGCCCGCGCCGAGCCGCGACAGCGCCCGCCGGGCCTCGGACCGCCGCAGGGCGGCCAGGCGGGCCGCCCGGGCCGGTGCGTCGCAGGCGTGGGAGCCGGCGCCGTCGGTGAGGAAGACGACCTGGGCCGGCCGGCCGAGCCCGGCCAGATGGGCGATCAGGCCGCCGGCCCCCAGGGTCTCGTCGTCCGGGTGGGGGGCGAGCACCAGCCAGCGGCTGGCTCGCCAGGGGCTGTGCTCCAGGGGGAGGGGCGTCACCACAGGGGGTCCTCGACGAAGGGGTCGCGTTCGAGCCAGGCCCGGGCCGCCTCGTCCCGGGCCTGGTCCGGCTGGGCCTGCCGCAGATACAGGCTCAGGTCGCGGATCATGCGGTCGGCCGGCTGTCCGTCGAAGGCGCTGCGCGTGCCCAGGCCGCGCGCCGCGGTCTCCATCAGCTCCAGGCCGGCGCGTTCGACGACCCCGCGCGTCATCCTGGCGATCGGCACGGCCTCCTCGGCGTCCCGCGCATGGGCGAGGGCGGCGCGTCGCACCCAGAAGCCCGCGGACCGGACCGCGGCGACCGCATCGGCGAAGCGGGCGCGCTGCAGGGGATCGGCACGGGCCGCCGGCGACAGGCCGTCGCGCAGATGGACTAGAAGTCCCTCGACGCCGCCCAGCTGGACGGCCGTGAACCGCCAGGCCCCGGCCGTGAATCTCGGATCGCGGTCATAGTCGCCCGGCCGGCCGAGACAGTCCTCGGGCCCGGCCGGCAGGCCGGACAGGTCGTAGAGGCCGCTGCCGGTGGCCCGCATGCCGCGCACCGTCCAGCCGGACAGGTCGGCGCGGTCCGCGGCGTCGGCCCGGGCGATGACCAGCCGGCGCTCGGTCGCCGGGTCCTGGGCGGTGACAAGCGCGTAGTCCAGTCCGCCCGCGCCTGTGGCGAAGCTCTTGCGGCCCGACAGGACGGGGCCATCGTTCCGGTCCTCGATCCGCACCCCGGGCGGGGGCTCGGTGGCCCAGACGCCGAACAGGGCGCCCGCCTGGAGGCGTTCTCCCAGCCAGGCCTTCTGGGCGGGCCGGCCGTACCAGTCGAAGAGCTGCAGCGCATTGACGTGGCCCTCGTAGAGGCGGCCCAGGCTGAGATCGACGCGGCCCACGGCCCTGAGCCCATCCATGAGGGCCAGCGCCCGGTCCTCCACGCTCGCGAAGACCTGCCCGCCGCTCTCGCGCGGCGCAAAGGTTCGATGGAGGTCTGCGGTCTTCAAGAGGTCCAGAGCCGGCGCGGGGAAGGACGGCTCGGCGTCGTGCTGCGCCGCGAGCGCCTGGAGCCGGTCCGCCAGGGCGGCGACCCGCGCGGCGGGGGGCGGCTCCGACGGAGCGGCGGCCGGTGCGAAGGCTGCGGGCGTCATGTCGACGGTGCCGTCGCTGGGCGGGTTATGGGCGGGGGTGCGGCGCGGGCGGCCAGGCTCTCGAGCGCCCGGACAGCCTGCGTCAGCCCGTCCGAGGGATGCAGCCGCGCCGCGACCGACGGGTCCAGCGCCAGGGCGCGGTCGATGAGGCCGGGCCAGGCCGCGCCGGCCGGCCAGGCGTCCAGGCGGAGGGCCGCGCCGGCCGCCTCCAGCCGTTCGGCCTTGCTCTCCTGTTCGCCATAGGGCCGCGCCTGCGGCAGGCAGACGAAGGGGCGGCCGGCGGCGAGAACGGCCTCGACCACGCCGTCGCCGGCCGAGCCGACGACCAGGGCGGCGGAGGCGATGCGCGTCTCCGCATCCGTGACCCAGCCCTCCAGCTGCAGATTGGGCGGGAGGTCGCGGGACACGCCCGCGGTCGGGCCGAGCACGCTCCAGGTCCAGTCCGGCGTGGCCCGGGCCGCCTCGGCCAGGGCCCGGACATCGGCGCGGCCGCCGCCGCCGCCGAACACCACGACGATGCGGCGCGGATCGACCGGCGCGGCGGCCGGGCGTGGCGCGAGTCCTGGCATATAGAGGGTCTCGGCGCGGACAGAGGCGGGCGTCGAGGCGTCCTCCAGGTCGGGATGGAAGGGGGCGATCGTCGCCAGGGCCCAAGCGAAGGCCTGGGCGTGGGCCGGATCGCTTCGGTCGCCGTTCAGGCGGACGCAGGCCGTGGGCGTGGCGGACAGGCGGGCGAGCAGCGCCATCTCGACAGAGACGTCGCTGATGAAGAGGTCGGGGCGCACGCGGTCGATCCAGTCCGTGACCAGGGCGTTCCGGCGTCGCACGCCGACGTGGTGCAGCGGAGCATAGTGGACCGCGCTCGGACGGCGCGCCGCCCCGTCCGCCCCGTCGAAGGCCCCGGCCTCGGGTCTGCCGTAATCCGATCGCCGGCCCGCGAGGCGGTCGCCGTCCAGCCTGTCGTCCGGCAGGTCGACGAAGGGGGTGTCGGGCCGGCGGGCGGCCAGTCCGGCGCCCAGCAGGACGATGCGGTCCGGCAGGGCGCGCGCCAGCCTCTGTGCGCGCCGGTAATGCCCCTCGCCCTGGTGGTGGACATAGTAGCCGATGACGCCGGTCACGCGGCCGCCCTCTCGACGGACTGCGGACCGACGGGCGCGAGGACCAGATCCATCGGCAGGGGGGCGAGCGCCGCCTCGGCCTCGATCCGCGCGGCCTCGCCGTGCAGGGCCCGGAAGGCGCGCCGCCACAGGACGCGCGCCCGCCAGTGGGCCAGATCCGGCGCCCGGAGCGGCGCGCCGCCCTCGGCCTGGCGCTCGAGGCCGGCCATCCACTCGGCCATGCCGCCCTCGGCCCGGCCCACGCGCCGCGGCGAGACGCGGGTCCAGACGGCCTCGGGATGGCGCAGCCGGGCGCCCAGGGCCTGGGCTGCGCGGACGAAGGCCACATCCTCCCCGGCGGGAAGCGGCGGGACGCCGCCCACCGCCTCGTGGAGGGACAGGCGGATCGCCAGGCTGGCGCCGGTATGGTCGCCGTGACGCGGCGCGGGGTCGTGCGGGCAGGGATCGTAGGCGTCCTCGATCCGGCGGACCTTCGCCCAGTAGGCGTCCCAGAAGCCGCGGAGGCGCGCCGCCGCGGGCGACAGGGGCTCGGCCTCGTCCAGCGCCAGCCGGCCGCCCACCAGATCCGCCCCGGCGTCGATGGCCCGGAGATTGGCGGAGATCCAGTCCGGCGGCGGCCGGGTGTCGGCGTCGGTGCTGATGAGGACGCCGTCGGCCCGGCCGTCGAGCCGGAGGGCGCCCAGCTGCAGGGCGCGGCGCCGCGCCAAGCCGGCATGGGCCAGGGCCGGCGGGAAGCAGACCTCGTCGACGGTGACGCGGAGCCGGCCGAACCGCGCCGCGGCCGCCTCGACGACGGATCGGGAAGGGTCCGCAGTGTTGTTCAGCGCGACCACTACGGGGACGGGGCCGGGGACGTCCTGGGCGGCGAGGGCTTGGAGAAGGGCGCCGAGGCGCTTCGCCTCGTTGCGCGCCGGCACGCAGACGATCCAGCGGCTGGCGACTGGATCGGGCCTGGACCCTGGCGTCGCGGTCACGCGACCGCCCGTTCGGACGGGCGCTCGGCCGACCGGAGGCCCGGCGCGGCGGCGCGAACCGCCGGCGCGCGCTCTGCGGCCGCCCGGCGGTCCGGCCAGCGGGCGACCTCCGCGCCATAGCAGGCCTCATAGGCGTCGATGGCGGCGTCGACGCCGCAGTGCTCCAGCGCCCGGCGGCGGCAGGCCTGGCGGGAGAGGTCCAGGACCTGGCGGGCGGCGCGGGCGAGGGCGTCGACGTCGTCCGGGGCGGCCAGGCGGCCGCAGCGGTCGTCGAGGATTTCGCTCATGGCGCCGCGGTCGAAGGCGGCCACGGGCGTGCCGCAGGCCAGGGCCTCGGCCACCACCAGCCCATAGGGCTCCTCCCAGCAGGGGGTGCAGAGAAAGGCCCGGGCGCCCGCGATCTCGCGGGCCAGGGCCGTCTGGTCGAGGTGGCCGAGCCACTGGACCGGGCCGCCGAGCCGGGGCGCGATCAGGGTCGAGAAATAGGCGTCGTCGGAGACCGGGCCCGCGATCCTCAGCGGAAGGCCCAGGCGCGCGGCGGCGTCGATGGCGTGATGCAGCCCCTTCTCCGGCACGATCCGGCCGTACCAGATCAGATAGGGGGCGGGATCGGGCTCGGGGCTGAAGGGGAAGCGCGCCAGGTCGATTCCGTTCAGGATGACCCGGTCCACGGGCGTGATCGGGCTCCAGGCCCGGGCGACCGCCTGCGACACGGCGACGAAACGGGACCGCAGGCCGACATTGGCGCGCACCCCGCTCTCCAGCCAGCAGAAGGGCGGCGTATGCAGGGTGGTCACCATGGGACACGGCAGGGCGCCGGCCATGGCGACGGGGAGGTAGTGGAGGGCGTTGTTGTGGACCACATCGAAGCCGCCCCCGCTGAGGCGCCGCATGAGATCCAGATAGGCGTGGTGTTCGGTGAAGAAGGCCACGTCGCCGGCCTCGGCCAGGCCGACGTCGGCCAGGGCGGTCTCGTCGCAGATGGCCTCCAGACCGAGGGCGGGGTCGGAGCGTGTGGAGGCGTAGAGCACGACGTCGTGACCCCGGTCCCTGAGCCTGCGGGCGAGGAGGTGGGTGTGGCTTTCCAGGCCGCCGGCGAACGGCTCCGCGATCGGATGCTTCAGATGCGCGATGACGCCTATCCGCACGACGCGGTCCTCCCCGTGGTCCGGGCAGGCCGGCGGACTCGTAAGCCCCCGGGCGTCAAGGCGTTCCTATGTCGGATATCCGACCCTGGGCGGCCGAGCGCCCAGGGGCCGATGTCGTTTCGACGCCGTTCGCCGCTGTCGAGGCGCGGGGTTTAGACCGCAAGCCGTCTCCCGGCCGTGCGGACGCAGGCGACGGCGAAGACCACCAGGATGAGATAACCGACGAAGGGCACGAAGAAGGCCGGCGTGACCGCGCCGTAGGTGTCGGCCACCAGGCCCGCGAGCGGCGGGAGGATGGCGCCGCCGATGATGCCGAACACCAGCAGGCCGGAGGTGGCGGCCGGGGAGGCGCTGGAGCGCTCCAGGGTCAGGCTGAAGATGGTCGGGAACATGATGGAGTTGAAGAAGCCGATCGCCAGGGCGGCGTAGGCCGCCGTGGGTCCGTCCGACTGGGTGACCACGAACGCCAGACAGGCCGCCGCGAGGGTGCAGACCGACAGGAGGACGGAGGCCCTAACGCGGGTCAGCAGGGCCGAACCGACGAAGCGGCCCACCATGGCCGCGCCCCAGTAGTACCAGCCCACCATATGACCGGCCTCGTGGGCGGGGAGGCCCAGGCCGTCGGCGGAACTGATGAAGGGGATCAGCAGGGCCCCGATCGTCACCTCCGCCCCGACATAGAAGAAGATCGCCAGGGCGCCGAACACCGCCCAGCGCGACCGGAAGGCGGTGAAGGGCGAGACTACCGGGCCGCGCGCGCGGCCGGCGACCGAAGCCTCGATCCGCTTGCGCGCCGTCCAGATGAAGATGGCGACGAGGGCGAAGAAGGCGCCGACCGCCAGGAAGGCGAGGTCGATCGACCGCAGGGATTCGCCGCGCGTCGCGGGGGTGACGATGGCGTCCGCGGCGAAGACGCCGCCGGTCAGGAGGATGGTCGAGCCGATCACCGGGCCCAGGGTGGCGCCCAGCGAGTTGAAGGCCTGGGAGAAGGTCAGCCGCAGGTGCGCGGTCTGGGGCGCGCCGAGCGCCGTGGACAGCGGATTGGCCGCGACCTGCAGGAGGGTCACCCCGCAGGCGATGACGAAGAGGGAGGCCAGCACCAGGGGATAGAGATCGACGATGGTGGCCAGCGGCACCAGGATGCAGCCGGCGATCATGGCCCCCAGGGCCGCCAGGATGGCGCGGCTGTAGCCGAGGCGCGACAGCACCCAGCCGGCGGGGAGGGAGGCCACGCCATAGGCGATGAACCAGGCCGACGCCGTCAGCATGGCCTCGGCGGTGGTCAGGTCGAACACCCGCTGCACTGCCTGGATCAGCGGGTCGATCAGGGAGGTGACGAAGCCCCAGGCGAAGAAGAGACTGGTCACATAGGCGAAGGCCAGTCGCGTCCCCTGACGCGGTGCGGTTGCTGCGGTGTCCATGCGAACTCGTCCTGAAGAAGGTGGAGGGCGGCCGTCAGAAACAGGCCGGGTTGAAGCGGTCTTCGCCGGTCCAGGCGCAGGAGCCGTCGATGCAGTCGATGAGGTCGCCGTTGAAGGCGTCGCGCGCGTGGTCGTAGAGCTGGTACCAGCCGCCATCGTCCCAGACGGCCGTGGGCATGCCCATCTCTGCCGCGTGCCCGACGTGGAAGCGCGCGTACCAGAGGCGGACATTGTTGCAGTCCGGCGTGGCCAGGCGGCTGCCCCAGCCCACGCCCCATTCGCCGATGAAGACCGGCATGCCCCGGCCCGTGGTCCGCGCCCAGTCGGCCATGACCTGCATGGGTTCGCGGATATCGGCCTCGGTCCAGGGGTCGGCGTAGTCGCCCTGATTGTCTCCGGCGAAGGTCCACGGACTGTAGTGGTGGAAGGTCGCCATCAGATAGGGATCGCGGCCCGAGCCGACGTCCTCCAGGTGCGGCCAGGTCTTGGCCATTTCGCCGGCGCCGAACCACTGGTTCCCGCCGATGATCACGATGCGGTCGGGTGACCGGTCGCGGATCCGGCGATAGGCCCCGCCCGTCATGGCGCGAAGGGCCTCGGGCGCCATGGGGTCGCCGTTCTCGAGGTGGGGCTCGTTCAGGATTTCGAACAGCAGCCGCGGATCGCGGTCCGCCAGCATCGCGGAAATGTCGGCCCAGAGCCTTTCGAGCACCTCGGCGCGGGCGGCCTCCTTGAGCGACTTTTCGTGGTGGGCGTTCAGGACGACGTAGAGGCCCGGCCTGGACAGCGCATGGTCGATGATCCGGACCAGGGCGGCCAGCCGGGGCGCGTCGAGATCGACGGCGCCCGTGTCCGGATCGGCCAGGGGATAGCCGCCGATCGGCTCGGTCCAGGTGACAGGGATGCGCAGGGTCCGGAACCCGCGGTCATAGTAGGCGTCGATCTTGGGCCGCGCCGCCTCGAAGGTCGGCGGGTGCTGATCGTTGTCGAACATCTGGCCCAGGTTGAACCCCTTGCCCATGGCGGCGGCCGCCTCGTGGGCGGTTGGAGCCGGGAGGATCGCCTGGGCCGGGACGGGGGCCGCGCGGGCCGGGTCCGGCGGCGCGGCGCAGAGGACCGCGCCCGCCAGGAGCAGAGCCTGGACGAGGGTTGCACGCATGTCGTCGAACTCCTCCCGTCCCGACCATGAACAATTGACAGCGCTGTCGCAACCCTTGTCGCCTGTTGTCGACAGCATGGGCGCTCAGTCCTGGTCCGCTTACCGGACATGCCTTACCGCCATCACCAGCAGGCCGCCGACGAGTGCGGCGCCGGCCGAAAAGGCCATCAGCGTGGGCCAGTCCGAACGGTCGGGGCCCAGCGCCAGCAGGGCCAGCAGGGGCGCCGCGACGGCGGGCAGGGTGTTGGTCAGGTTCATGACGCCCAGGTCGCGGGCGGCGTCGCGGCGGGAGGGCAGGACCTGGGCCACCAGGGCGGCGTCCACGGTCGTATACAGGCCGAAGCCGACGCCATAGAGGGCGTAGCCGACCAGCGGCCCTGGCCATTGGGGCCACAGGGCGAAGATCGTCAGTCCGGCGGCCAGGATGACGGAGGCGGCCAGGATGAACCGGCGTCGGCTGCCCAGCCGGTCCGACAGCAGGCCGCCGACAAAACCCGAGGCGACGATCAGAACGGTGGAGAAGGCGATCAGCCGGGCCAGTCCGCTCTCGGCCGACTGGCCCGGAAACTGTTCGGCGTAACGGGCGTGGTCGGCCAGATAGAAGAGCATGAAGGCGTTGATCACGCTGGCGGCGATCTGGAAGCAGAAGCGCGACATCCAGGCGAAGCCGAAGTCGGCGGTGAAGTGGAGCCGCGACCGCCGCGGCCTATCGAGGAGCTGGGCGGCGGGTTCCTTCCAGGCCAGCAGGAGCGGCAGGACGCAGGCGGCGACGATCACACCGAGCGCGGCCAGCCGGGCGCCGGCGTCGGGCAGGGCCGGCCCGGCGATCAGCACGCCTGTCGCCGCCCCCATCGGCGCGCCCAGGCCGAGGAAGGCGGCGACGCGGCCCTTCTGGGCGTCCGGAACCCGGTCGGCCAGGATGGCGGTCAGGGGGGCGAACATCAGGTTGAACGCAAGCTGGAAGGCGATCACGCCGACGATCAGGCCGGCCGGCGTGCGGGCCGCGCCGATCAGGCCGTAGGCGGCCAGGACGCCGACGAGTCCCAGCAGGATCCACGGCCGCCGGCGTCCCCAGGCCGACCGGGTCCGGTCGCTGCCCCAGCCGGCGGCCAGATTGGCGAGACTGGCCACGCCCGCGCCCCAGGCGGTGGCGACGCCGAGCAGGCCGACCTTGTCGACCACGGACACCTGCTGGGCCTGCAGCGGCACGATGATCGACAGGAGCGGCACAAAGGCGCTGAAGGCGCCGACATAGGCGAGGGTGAGCAGGGCGACGAAGCCGGGTCCGACGCGCGGCGAGATGGAGGTGTCGGGGTGGGTCTGCGTCGGCATGAGGGGGCGACACTGGTGCAGGACGGCGTCGGGATGCGAGGGAAATCTTGCGCTTGGGCGACGGAGCAAAGCATATCTGGGCTGCGGACAGGGTTCGCGGCGGGGCGGTGGACCATGGCAGCGACAATCTACGATGTGGCCGCCCTGGCCGGCGTCTCCATCAAGTCGGTTTCGAGGGTTCTGAACCGCGAGCCCAATGTCAGTGCGGCGCTCCAGGAGAAGGTGAGGGCGGCGGTGGAGACGCTGGACTATCGCCCCAGCCTGTCGGCGCGCAGCCTGGCCGGGGCCTCCTCCTATCTGATCGCGGCCTTCGTCGACGCCGCCCTGACCCTGCAGCATATGCGCAGCGGACGGGGCAACGACTATCTGAGCCGGCTGGAGCTGGGAGCGCTGGTCGAATGCCATGAGGCCGGCCACCATCTGCTGGTCGAGCTGATCGACTACGGCTCGCCCAGTCTCGAGGCGAGACTGACCGCCCTGCTGAAGGCGTTGAGGCTGGACGGCGTGCTTCTGACGCCGCCCAACGCCGACGATCCGCTGGTGCTCGACATTCTGGAGCGTTCGGGCACGCCGTTCGTGCGGCTGGGCGCCGAGCGTGACCTGGACCGGGGCATGCGCGTCCACATGGACGACCGGCAGGCGGCGCACGACATGACCCGCCATCTCATCGACCTGGGCCATCGGCGAATCGGTTTCGTGTCGGGACCGCCGGCCTATGCCGCCAGCCAGGCGCGGCGGGAGGGATTCCTGGCCGCGCTGTCGGAGGCGGGCCTCGCGCCCGCGGGCGTGGCCGATGGAGACTTCACCTTCGATTCCGGTCGGCGGGCCGGGGGCGCGCTCCTGTCCGACCAGGAGCGCCCGACCGCCATCTTCGCCAGCAATGACGACATGGCGCTGGGCGTGCTGGCCGCCGCCGCCGATCTCGGGGTCCGAACCCCGCACGCCCTGTCGGTGTGCGGCTTCGACGATACGCCGGGCGCCCTGTTCAGCAGCCCGGCCCTCACCACCATCCGCCAGCCCGTGGCCGAGATGGCGGCCGCCGCGACCCGCATGCTGCTCGCCGCCAAGAGGGGCGAGGTCTCGCCGAGCCAGAAGATCGACTACGTCCTGCTTCCGAGGCCCTCCACCCAGCCGCCTGCGCAAAACTGACGCGAGGCGCGTTGACAGCGCTGTCAAAGCGGGACACCTTCCGCTTCGGAAACGCTGGGCTCCATCAGAGCCGCAAACATGGGCGCCCGAAAACGGGGCCGGGGGAGGATACTATGGTCCGTTACAGGAATGCGCTTCTGCTTGGCTGCGCCGCAGTGGCCCTGACCGCCACGATGGCGAACGCCCAGGCGCAGCCCCAGGCCGACCCGCCGGTTCAGACTGCGCCGGAGCCGGAGACCGCGACCCAGGTCGGCGACATTGTCGTGACCGCCGAGCGTCGTCAGCAGAACCTCCAGGACTATGCGGGCGTGGCCCAGTCGATTACGGGCGAGGACCTGCGGGCCGTTGGCATCGACCAGATCGAGGACCTGCAGTCGGCCGTGCCGGGTCTGTCGATCTCGAACCAGGAAGGCAACGTCCAGATCTACATCCGCGGCGTGGGCACCGCCAATAACACCGAGCTCGGCGATCCGTCCGCCGCGACCCACCTCAACGGCGTCTATCTGCCCCGACCCCGCGGGCTGGGCGGCATGTTCTTCGACCTGGCGCGGGTCGAAATCGCCAAGGGCCCCCAAGGCACGCTGCGCGGCCGCAATGCGGTGGCCGGGACGCTGAACATCATCCCCAACATGCCGCGTCTGGGCTCGCGCGAAGGCTTCGTCCAGGGGGAGATCGGCACCCTGGACACCACGGGCTTTGAAGCCGCCGTCAACCTGCCGATCGGCGACACCCAGGCCGTGCGCCTGGCCCTGTACGGCATGGACAAGGGCACAGCCTATGAAAATGTGGGCGCCGACTCGTCGCTGAAGCCGACGGGCCTCCAGGAGCTGTTCTCGGCCCGCGCCACCTATCTGTACGAGCCCAATGATCAGTTCCGGCTGACGCTGATGGGCGACTATGAGTCCGAGCGCGGCACCGGATATCCGGCCACCAACATCCGCAACGGCCTGGTCAACGGCGGCACGCCGGACCAGCTGGAGCTGCGCGAGGTGCTGTTTCGCGGGCCCCAGGGCCTGGTCGAGAACGACAACTGGGGTCTGGCGCTGAACGCCTCCTACGATCTCGGGCCGGCGGTCGTGGAATACATCGCGAGCCGGCGCAGCGTGGACTACTATCAGGTCAACGCCGCCAATGAGGGCGTGGTGCGGCCGGGCTATGGCGCGGGCGACGTCGACTACGACAATTTCGGCACCCAGTACTGGCTGACCCTGTCGACCTCGGACATCCACGAGCTGCGCCTGTCGTCGCCGGCGGACTCCAGGGCCGTCTGGTCGACCGGCCTGTTCTATTTCAAGGAAGAGCAGGAGGTCGGGTTCCTGTCGGTGGTGGACAAGGGCCTGTTCTATTCGGGGACCGAATTCACCTTCCCGGAAGTGAAGTCCGAATCCTTCGCCGCCTATTTCGATCTCACCTATCCGGTGACCGAGCAGCTGCGCCTGAAGGGCGGCTTCCGCTACACCGACGAGAGCAAGTCGCGCCGCGGGATCGGCGGCAACTGGTCGCTTGGACTGGGCTCGGAAGGCTTCGGCTGCTGCTTCACCACCCGTCTCGGCACCGAGGGCTTCCGGCCGATCTTCCGGGGCCGGACGAGCTATGCGGCGCCGGCGCCGGGCGACAAGGCCGCCGCCGCGCAATACTTCCTGGGCGCGTTTCGCCCGGGCGCACGCGACACCTTCCTCGACCAGATCGCCGGGGTTGCGGACGGCTCCCGTCCGAACGGCACCTGCGTGAACCGTCCCGACACCCAGCCGGACTACGGCGGCCAGGTCTGCCCCGCCGATGGGCAGCACAGCTTCTTCGAGATCAGCGCCCCGGGCGAACAGGTGGGGTCCTACGAGGACTCGTTCAGCGATTACCGGGTCGGGTTCGAGTACGACTTCACCTCGGACAATCTGTTCTATGGCGCGATTTCGACCGGGCATAAGTCCGGCGGCTTCAACGACACCATCACGATCAACGGGGTCCAGACCGCCCCGACCTTCGCGCCGGAGGCTGTCACCCTCTACGAGCTGGGCACGAAGAACACCTTCCGCCTGGACACCGGCCGGATCGATGTGAACGCCAACGTCTTCTACTACGACTATTCGGATCAGGTGTTTCAGACCCTGGTGTCGCTGGGCGTCGGGCCGGGCGGCTCGAGCGCCGGCTTCTCGCAGCAGAACATCAATGTGGCCCAGTCGACGATCAAGGGCTTCGAGCTGGAGACCCGGTTCGACCTGCCCTGGGACATGCGCCTGGACCTGATCGGCGCCTATATCGACGCCCAGGCCGACAGCGGCGCCCTGACCGACACACGGGGCACCGACTACGGCGACGGCACGCCGAACTTCAACATCGACATCGCCGGCAACGACCTGCCGAACGTGTCGAAGGTTAACCTCAACGCCCACCTGCAGAAGACGGCGACCCTGATGGGCGGCCGCGCCGACTTCCACCTGCTGGCCAACTATCGCTCGTCCTACCAGCTCAACATCTACAATGAGCTGCCCGTCATCCAGTTCGTCGACCGGCCGACGGATCCGGCCGCCCAGGCCGCCTACGACGCCTTCAAGGCCTCGGTCGAAGGCGCGACGATCAACCCGACGGCCCCGCTGGCCAGCCCCTTCCTGCGCAGCACCGACGCCCGGGACGGCGGCTTCTGGGCGCGGCAGGGCGGCTATGTGACGGTCAATCTGGGGGCCGGGTGGGAGCCGGACAGCGGCCGCTATCGCGTCGAGGCCTACGTCAACAATGTCTTCGACAAGACGGTGGTCGAGAAGCAGCTGGTGTCCGACGAGGTCGTCAATGTGCTGTTCCTGAACCAGCCGCGGACGATGGGCGTGCGGCTGCGCGCCAACTTCTGAGCTCCTGAGCCTTGGGGCGGCGCGGCCTCCGCTGCGCCGCCCGTTTTTTTTGCCGTATCGAGGTCCCCGCATGTTCCTGCAGCGCCCCGCCGTCATCTCCGCCCTGGCCCTGACCGTCGCGCTCGTCGGCTGCGCGACGGCGGCGGAGCCCGCAGCAACGCCGGCCCAGGCGCGGGCGACGCCTGCGCTGTGGCCCCAGGCCGCCAGCCCCGACGCCCTGACGGACGCGCGGACCGAAGCCTTCATCGACGCGCTGATCGCCCGCATGACGCTGGAGGAGAAGGTCGGCCAGATCATCCAGGCCGACATCGCCTCGATCACGCCCCAGGACCTGGCGACCTATCCGATCGGGTCCATCCTGGCCGGCGGCAACTCATCGCCCGGCGGCAATGAGCGCGCGCCTCTGGCGGAGTGGGTCGCCCTGTCGCGCGCCTTCCGCGAGGCCGCAGAGGCGAGACCGGGCGCGGCGGTGCCGCTGATGTTCGGCATCGACGCCGTGCACGGCCACAACAACATCGTCGGCGCCACCCTGTTTCCGCACAACATCGGCCTGGGCGCGGCCCGCGATCCCGACCTCATCCGGCGCATCGGCGAGGCCACGGCGCTGGAGGTGGTGGCGTCCGGCGCCGACTGGACCTTCGGGCCCACTCTGGCCGTGCCGCGCAACGACCGCTGGGGGCGGACCTACGAAGGCTATGGCGAGGACCCCGAGATCGTGAAGGCCTACGCCGGCCCGATGACCCTGGGCCTGCAGGGGGCCTTGCAGGCCGGGCGGCCGCTGGCGGCCGACCGCATCGCCGGATCCGCCAAACACTTCCTCGCCGACGGCGGCACGACCGACGGCGTGGACCAGGGCGACGCCGTGATCTCCGAGGCCGAGCTGATCGGCGTCCACGCCCAGGGCTATGTGCCGGCGATCGACGAGGGGGTGCTGACCGTCATGGCCTCCTTCTCGAGCTGGAACGGGGTCAAGATCACCGGCAACCGGTCGCTGCTGACCGATGTGCTGAAGAACCGGATGGGCTTCGACGGCTTCGTGGTCGGCGACTGGAACGCGCACGGCCAGATCCCGGGCTGCAGCAACGAGAGCTGCCCCCAGGCGATCAACGCGGGCCTGGACATGTTCATGGCCCCCGACAGCTGGCGCGGCCTGTACGACAACACCCTGGCCCAGGCGCGCGCCGGCGAGATCCCGGCTGCCCGGCTGGAGGACGCGGTGCGCCGCATCCTGCGCGTCAAGGCCAAGCTGGGGGTCTTCGACCGCGACCGGTCCTTGGAGGGACGCGCCGAACTGCTGGGCTCGGCCGATCATCGCGAACTGGCCCGCGAGGCCGTTCGCAAGTCCCTGGTGCTGCTCAAGAACGAGGGCGTGCTGCCGATCCGGCCGGGGGCGCGGGTGCTGGTGGCGGGCGAGGCGGCGGATTCGATCGGCCAGGCCTCGGGCGGCTGGACCATCACCTGGCAGGGCACGGACACCACCAACGCCGACTTTCCCGGCGGGACGTCCATCTGGGCCGGATTGCGCCAGGCGGTCTCCGAGGCCGGCGGCGCCGCCGAGCTGAGCGCCTCGGGCGCCTTCACGCAGAAGCCGGACGTGGCCATCGTCGTGTTCGGCGAGACCCCCTATGCGGAGTTCCAGGGCGACGTGCAGACGCTGGACTTCCTGCCCGAAGGGCCGCTGGAGATGCTGCGGCGCTTCAAGGCCCAGGGCATTCCGACGGTGTCCGTCTTTTTGAGCGGGCGGCCGCTCTGGACCAATCCCGAGGTCAACGCCTCGGACGCCTTCGTCGCCGCCTGGCTGCCGGGGACGGAGGGCGCCGGCGTCGCCGATGTGCTCGTGGCTGGGCGCGACGGGGCTTCGCGTCACGACTTTTCCGGCCGGCTGTCCTTCTCCTGGCCCAGGACCGCCGCCCAGGACGTGCTGAACGTCGGCGATCCCGGCTACGATCCGCAGTTCGCCTATGGCTATGGGCTCAGCTACGCCCGGCCGGCCGCTGTCGCCGCCCTGGGCGAAGACCCGGGCGTGGAGATCACGCGCAGCAATCTGGACCGTTATTTCGCGGACGGCCGGGTCCAGGCCCCGTGGTCGCTTTTGCTGCGCGACGGCGGCGGCGACACGCGGGTCGGACAGGTTTTGGGGGGCTCCAGCCCGCGCGGCGCCGTCAGCGTGCGCTCGACCGACGGGACGGCCCAGGAAAGCGCCATGGC
Source organism: Brevundimonas sp. (assembly GCF_046295775.1). Lineage (GTDB taxonomy): Bacteria > Pseudomonadota > Alphaproteobacteria > Caulobacterales > Caulobacteraceae > Brevundimonas. The sequence goes on from NZ_JBKBML010000001.1 coordinate 272,893, forward strand.
CCTGACCTTCTCCGCAGCCGGAGAGGCGGCCATCTTCGGGCCGGCCGTCGATCTGTCTCGCCAGCGCAACGGCGACATGGTGCTGGCCCTGTCGGTCCGGCTGGATGAGGCGGCGCGCGGCCCGATCGTCCTGGGCTTCGGCGCGGAGCGTCACGACATCGCGCCGCTGCTGGCCGATGCGGCGGTGGGGCAGTGGCGTCACCTCCGGCTGCGTCTGGCGTGTTTCGACGGCGAGGCCGCCGGCGTATCCGCCGTGGAGACGCCGTTCTCCCTGAGATCGAGCGCTCCCCTGCGCGTCTCCGTCGCCGATATCGCCCTGGTCAGCAACGACTCCGGGGCCGTCTGCCTGGAGGGCCGCACCCCCTGACCGCTCTCGCCCCCATGCGGGAACGAGCGCCGGACCGCAGCGTTTGCGGTTTGGAGCGTATCGGCGAGAGGGTGAGTTCATGCGCATGGGTCTGAGCCTGGCGGCCCTGACGGGTTGCGGACTGATCGTCAGCGGTTGCGCGACGACCGACGGCTACGCCTCTCGGTGCGAGCGCGACTACGCCCAGAACCGCCAGTATGCGACGGCCAGCGGCGCGGCCCTGGGCGCGCTCGCCGGCGCGGCGATCGCCGGCGAAGGCAACCGGGAACAGGGCGCAGCCATCGGCGCCCTGGCGGGCGGACTGCTCGGCAACCAGTTGTCGGAGCGCGAGGATCCCTGCGGCTACGGGTTCGGCGGTTACAACCGCGACGGCCGCTACGGCTATACGCGCGTGCCGCGTCCGGGCGCCTATCGCTACTATTGAACCGGGCTCGATGCGGCGGCGTCGCCGGCCCGACGTCCGATGAGCCGTTGAACCTCGGGGCGGAAGCCAGCGCATCGACTCTGGCTGTGTCTCGGCGATGGGAGCCGCCGAGCGGTGGATAGGACTGGCGCGTTTGACGATCAGCGCTCTGGCCGGACCCCAATCGGCGCGGCGGGCCGGATGTGACATCCCTGCCAATCTTGGACGGCCGCGAGGCGTGCCTTTGACGCTCAGTCCAGAGACGGAACGGGGGCGAGCGCCGCCCAGACCCTCGCGGCCAGCCGGCGCATGTCCGGATGATGACCGGCGCCGTTGAGAGGCAGGATCCGAGCCCACCCTCCAGACGCCCGTCGGAGCGTTTCGGCCGAGTCATAGGGGACGATGTCGTCGGCGGTTCCGTGGAAGAGCGCAATGGGGGCCGAGATCCTGGCGATCGCCTCGGCGTTGTCGAAGCGGTCCGGCATGAAGGGTCTGACGCCCCAGGGGGCCAGATCGCCGATCCGCGCAAAGGTCCCCAGCGTGGCCACGCCGTCGACCGGCTGCCGGGCGGCGGCGCCCAGGGCGACCGCCCCGCCCAGGGAATGGCCGAAGACGAAAAGCCGGCCGCCGGGCGGGAGGCGCCGGCGGGCCTCCGCCAGAAAGGCGTCGGCGTCGGCGGCGAGCCCCTGTTCGGTGGGGCGGCCGGGGTTGCCGGAATAGCCGCGATAGCTGGTCATCAGCAGGCCGCGGCCGTCGCCGGCCAGAGGCGAGGCATAGTCGCCGTCGTCGTTCAGATTGCCGCCATTGCCGTGGAAATAGACCAGGATGTCGCGGTGATCGCCCTGCGGCGCCCAGAACAGGCCGTTCAGGGTCAGTCCGTCCGCGGTCGTGACCTGCAGCGTCTCCGGGGTGCGGACCCAGACAGGAGGCTGCGCCAGAGGCGAGGGCTGGAAGACCTGGTTGCGAATGACATCAGCGCAGCCGCCCAGCAGGGCGGCGGCGGCGATGGCGGCGATCAGCGGCTTGCGGTTCATCGGCGGCCTTCCCCCTCGGTCCGGCATCGACGATAGGGCCATGCGCCCGCGCGCGGCAGCCCCTGAAACGCAGTCCAGGCGTCCCGCGGCCTCAGGCGGGGTTCAAGGCCGCCTCCAGGCCGAACAGGACGATCAGGGCCAGGCTCGCCAGGACCAGGACGTCCAGCACAAGCGGGGCGGCGCCTCGCCTTCGGCGGCGCCGATGGCCCCGGAGGTAGACCGGCGGTCCGGGCCGGCCGGCTTCATTGCCGGCAATGGTGCGGCGGGCGCGCATCAGCGCCGGCCTCCGTGGGCGCAGATCATCGGTCTTCGCCTTCGCCCGAGACCGAGAGAAGCTGCAGGCGATGCCGACGGCCGCGCGTGTCGGTCCATTCGAACCGGGCTCCGGCCTTGAGGCCTATGAGGGCCGCCCCAACGGGGCTGAGGACGGACACGCGTTTCTGGTCGATATCGGCGGCGGCCGGCAGGACGAGCTGCACGCGGCGGACCGGACCGTCGTCGTCGGTGCGGTATTCGACCCAGTCGCCGAGGCGGGCGGCGCCGCGCGCGGCGGCGTCGGAGACGACGGCGGCGCGGGACAGTTCGGCCTCAAGCAGGCTGCGGGCGGGCGTCGGGGCCCCGGAGGCGAGCAGCCCCTCGATTATCTCGATGTCTGAAGCGGTGAACGCGACCGGCGGAAGCCGGCGGCGTGGAGCGGTGGCGGTCATGTCGGACACTCTTGCGGTGCGGGCCTGGGCCCGGAAACGCCGGCCCTGGGCCCGGCGTCGAAAACGGTCCGGCGCGGATCGCATCGATCCAGTGCGCCGAAACCCCGAACGTCTTCCCCGAAACCCGGCCGCCTGAAGGCGTGCGGGCCCGGGGCTAGGCGCCTCCGACGAAGCGCCCCGCATGCAGAGACCGGCGATAGGTGCGCGCTCGACCGTTCATGAAGCGATGATGACCGCGGTGGGCGAGGGGGTCAATGCGGGGGCCGGTTGGCGCATTCGGTCCGAGAGGTGACGATGGAGCGGCGGACGTGCGCGTCGGCGGGGAGAACCCCGGCGCAGCCTAGTGGGTGAGACGGGTCGGCCCGCCGCCTTCCGCCCTGTTGCCCACGCCGTTGGGCACCGGGACGGAGGATGCGGCGTAGTCGGCGTTGATGGCAAGCCGCCGTCCGCCTTCCACCCTGAGTTCGCGCGCGACCACGACCGTCCAGGGGGTGGCGTCGTTGGAGTTCGCGCCGCCCGGGACGACCAGGCGGGCGCCCGGGGCGTAGACGACGCCCTCCAGGCGGCGAATATCGTTGAAGTCGAACACGAAATCCTCGGTGCGCATCGGATCGACGGCGATGACGACGCCCGCCCACGGGTCGCCGGCGGCCTGATTGCCCACCAAGGTCAGGCGGTCGACCCGACCATCCGAGAAATCGATCTTCACATCCTTCCAGAACACGAGCGTGACATTGTCGCCCTCGACCCTCGCATCCTCCTTCAACTGAAGCTCGCCGGACCGGAAATGGTGCACGCCGGCCAGCAGCTTCAGCGTGCCCTCCTCGATGTCGAAATGCCGGCAGTGCACGCCGGGCGGCACGGTCCGGACGGTGTCGTCGTCATCGACCTTCACGCCCGAGGTGGCCGTGCGGGGGGGCGCACCGGCGGTGAAGAGACCGGCCAGGGGGTCCGCCACGAGCGGGGCGCCGGATCCCGCATTGGCCGGCGTCCCGCCCTTGATGGCCCCGGCGGCCTGAACCGCGGCGGCGTCGATCGAGCCCTGGGCGGCGAGCTGGATGTCGCGGTTGGAATGGGCCAGGCAGGCGCGGGCCACGATCTCGCCCCGCTCCAGGTGAAGCGCGGCGCCGCTGGTCTGGCTGAGGGCGAGCACGCACAGGGGCGTGGCGCCCAGCTGCTGGGCGGTGGCCTCTGCGCGGATAACGAAGCCGCCGGGAGGGAGCATGTTGCCGAAGAAGGACGTGCGGCGGGCGGTCAGGCTCACCTGCACGCCGGACCGGCCGTCCTGCGCCTCGAGGAACTGGAGGTCCGCGGTTTCGAGCGTGGCCGTCAGGTCACCGGCCTGCGCCTGCACGGCCGCGCGGGCCCGCTCCAGCAGCTGGGCGTTGGCGCCGATGCGCATCTGGCCCGCGGTGTTAAGGGCTGAAACGTCGGCCAGGTCCTGGAGGCGGCCCCGGTCGTTGGCCAGGGCGCGAAGCTCTACGGCGACCAGGACCATAAGTATAAGGGCAGGAACGGACAGACCAAACACCAGGGCGACCGAACCGCGATCGTTCAGATGAAGGTCGCGCAGGCGCGTCTTGAGATGTTTGAACACAGAGACTCGACACGCCGGAGTTAAGGTCCCGAACTAGCGCGTCTTGAGTGAATGTTTCATTTCACAGGCGGAAGGTTTTCGCTCCTGCGACATTCGGTCATGGCTTCCGGCCCGGGGTCGAGCCGACGTTTTTCTGGAGACTGCGGCTGCCCGCCCAGCGCGCCGGCCGCCGGCGCCTCAGCCGCCATAGCTCCGGCCGCCGCCCCCGAAGCCGCCGCGCGACACGACCGCCGTGCGGCTCTGGACGCGCTCAGGGGCCCGGCGTGCGACGTCGACGTCATTGCGGTTCGCCACCGTCCGGCCCGTCCGGTAGTCGCGCGACAGGTAACCGCCGCCATAGCCGTTGGAGAAGGCCCCGTTCCGGTCGCGGTAGAGCGGGCCGCCGCCGCGATATCCGCCCCCGTTGATCAGCTGGCCGATGATGAAACCCGTGGCCAGGGGGCCGAAGAATGAGCCGCCGCCCGAGTTGAGGGGCCGGCACTGCTCGGGGCCCCATTGGCCCTCGCACTCTTCCCGCGTGGCGTAGCGCGGCGCCGTCTGCGCCGACTGGCGCTGCGCCTCGGCGTAGGCGGCGTCGCACTCGGCGGCGCTGACATCATTCGCCGCCTTGCAGTCCGCCGTCGAGGTGTAGGCCAGGGCCGGATCCGGGTCGGGGAGGGGGGCGACCGCCTGAGGGGCCCCGCAGGCCGCCATGGAGAAGCTGACGGTGGCCATGAAGCCGCTCACCTGCAGGGTGCGCGACCGCTTGAGGCGGCGAAGGGTCGTGGTCTCGGCAGGAGTCCGGTCGCTCATCGGATCAGGCCGTCATGCAGGCGGCGTTGAGCAGGCCGACGCCGATGGAGATGGAGGCCAGATAGACGCCCGCCGCCGTCTCGCCGGCCTCGATCCTGGAGGCGAGCGCCCGGTACAGCAGGCGGCTGACGACGATGAAGGCCAGGATCTGGATTACGCCGGCCAGGAGGGCCCAGGCGGCGAACTCCGCCAGGCTGACGGTCTGCGACAGGGCCGAGGCCAGCGGCAGGACATAGCCGATCAGCGCGCCGCCCAGGGCGATGGCGGCGGCGGTATTGCCCTCACGGATCAGGGTGCGCTCATTGTAGGGCGTGATCATCTGGTAGACGAATTTGAACGCCGAGAAGAAGGTGACGGCCGCCACGAAGGCGATGACGAAGGCGATCGCCCCCGTCTGAAACGCGAACCAGTCCAACATCGTCTGCCCCTCAGGCGCTGAATTCCGCCATGTCGAGCGGAATGCCGATCATGATTTCGTGCGTGGGTTCGCCGCCCTGGGGCTCCTGCTCGAGGGCGATCATCAGTTCCCGCCCGCCGGCCAGGTCCCGTGCGTACAGCATGCAGGTCTGGAAGATCCTTGAATAGGGCTCCAGGGCCGTCCGGTCGTCATAGACGCTCTCCCAGAGCCTCACCGGTGGCTGGCGCGCCTCGCTTTCGGAGAACCAGAACCGCGGATAGGACGGCAGGCCCTCGGCCTGGCCGTTAAACACCGGTTCCGAGAGCCGGTCCGCCCAGGCCCGTCGGGCGGCGCCGTCGGGCGGATAGGCCGACGACCAGGGGGTGAAGAGGGTGAAGTCATAGGCGGCCGCGCCGGCGGCGTCGTCGCTCATCGCCTGCAGCATCACATGGTCGTCGGTGTAGAAGCGATGCACGAACGGCCCGTCGTCGAGCTGGATCAGGCCCTGGGCCGTGATCTCCAGGGCGTCCCGGTCGAGGGTGAAACAGGTCTCCGCGCCCAGCCTGCGCCAGGCCAGCGGATCCAGCGCCACGGTGCGGCCCACGGTGATGTTGCGCACCTGGGCCAGCCGACTGGCCGGTTCCGCATCGCGCTGTCCGAAGAGCCGCCTGAACATGGGCCTCCCTTAGCCGAAGGCGCGCGCGGTCGCGAGGGCCGATCGGCGCATTCGCCGCGCCGCCCGAAGCCCACGGCGTCTTGTCGCAGGCAGGCGGGGGTGCGGTCGTCGCGTCGCCGGCCCGCCTGGGGCCGGGCCCGGCGCCCGGCGCCCGGCGCTCGGGGGCGGCCGGCGGGGGGCGTCGACGCATGAGGCGGCTCGACATCCGGCCCGCCGTCCGTGCACAAGGCGTTCAACCGCCGCAGGAGGAAGTCGGATGGACGCCGTGATCGAAACCCCCTGGACCGTTCCGGCCGTGAAGGCGGCGCTGGAGACGTCCGAACTGGTGAGAGACGGCGAGCTGTCCGCGCGCGTGCTCCAGGGCGCCGAGCCGGTCCTGCTGGCCACCATGCACGACTACGGCGACCTGCCGGTCTATCTCAGCGTCGGCGGCGAACAGATCGTCTGCTCGGTCCTCCTGTGGCCCGTGGCCGACCAGCCGGACCGGCACGCCTTCAACGAATTCCTGCTGAAGGCGCAGCGCGTCGTGCCCCTGTCCAACTTCGCCATCACCACGGTCAATGGCGAGGAGGTCTATGAACTGATGGGGGAGCTGTCCTGCCGGACGACGCTGCAGACCATCCTCATCGAACTGCGCACGCTCGCCGAGAACGCCATCGAGGCGACCGAACTGCGCGAAACCTTCGGCGCCGCATCCGCCGGCGCCGCCTGATCCGGGAGAGACCTTCATGTCCATGCTCGCCAAACTCTCCGCCCTGTTCCGCGGCACCGCCCACGAGGCCGGCCAGGCCGTGGTCGACGCCAATGCGCTGAAGATCCTCGACCAGGAAATCCGCGACGCCGACACCGCCCAGGGCAAGGCCCGCGACGATCTAGCCGGACTGGTGGCGCGCCGGCGCATGGCGGAGAACGAACTGAACAGCTTCGGCGAGCAGATCGCCAAATACGAAAGCTCGGTCCGGGCGGCCATGGCGCAGGGCAAGACGGACCTGGCCCGCGAGGTCGCCGGCCGCATCGCCGAGCTGGAGACCGAAATCGGCACGCGCGGGCCGATGATCGACGGCATGAAGGAGGCCGAGGCCCGCCTGCGCCAGGCGATCGCCGCGACCGACCGCAAGATCGAGACGCTGCGGCGCGAGATCGACATCGTGAAGGTCAATGACTCGGTGCAGAAGGCCCAGACCTCGGTGGCCCTGCAGTCGCAGGGGGCGCAGTCGCGGATCGGTTCGGCGGCGGACAGCTTGCAGCGGATCAAGCAGCGCCAGGCCGTGCAGGAGGAACGCCTGCGCGTGGGCCAGGAGCTCGAGGATCGGCGCACCGGCGCCGACCTGGACGCCAAGCTGCGCGACGCCGGCATCCTGCCGGGCCATGCCTCGGCGGACGATGTCCTGGCCCGGCTGACGGCGCAGGAGGTGAAGGTCGTGACGCCGCGGATCGGCGCTTCGGTCCCGCCCGCCAAGGACCCGGCCTGAGCCCATGGAGCGCGTGGCGCTGGATCCGCGTCCGGACTGGCAAGCCAGGGCCGAGGCGGTCGGCTTCACCTGGCATCACGACTCCGGCGAACGCTACTGGGACGAAAGCGCCGCCTACGCCCTCACCCTGAGCGAGGTGGAGGAGGGGCTGGAGGGGCCGACGTCCGAGCTGCACCAGATGTGTCTGGACGTGGTCGACGAGGCCTGCGGGTCCGAACGGCTGATGGAGCTTCTGCAGATCCCCGCGGCGTCGCGCGACTATGTCGCCGACAGCTGGTCGCGGGGCGAGCCCTCGCTGTACGGGCGGTTCGACTTCGCCTTCGACGGCGCGGGGCCGGCCAAGCTTTATGAATACAACGCCGACACTCCGACCAGCGTCTTCGAGACGGCCGTCTTCCAGTGGCTGTGGCTGGAGGACCGGATCGCCGACGGCGCCCTGCCGGCCGAGGCGGACCAGTTCAACAGCCTGCATGAGAAGCTGGTCGACCGGTTCCGGGCGATCTTTCCCGACGGCGGCTTCGTGCACTTCTCCTCCGACCCGGAGTTCGTCGAGGACCGCCAGACCGTGCGCTTTTTGGAGGACCTCGCCCGCCAGGCGGGTCTGGACCCCCGGTTCGTGGCGATCGACCAGATCGGGCTGAACGCCGACGGCCGCTTCGTCGACGACGAGAACTGGCTGATCCAGGCCCTGTTCAAGCTCTATTCCTGGGAGCAGATGCTGCGGGACGACTACGCCGAACCCCTGCCGGGGGCCGGGGTGACCGTGCTGGAGCCGGCCTGGAAGGCGCTGCTGTCCAACAAGGGGCTGCTGCCGCTGCTGTGGGAGCGTCATCGCGGACATCCCAATCTGCTGGCGGCCTACTTCGAAAGCGACCCGGCGCATGCGTCCCTGGGCGACGCCTATGTGCGCAAGCCGCTTTTCTCACGGGAAGGGGCGAACATCTCGATCGTGGAGGGCGCGGTCCGCGAGGAGGGGCTCGACGGCGGCTATGGAGACGGGCCGCACATCCGTCAGGCGCTCCACGCGCCGCCGCGCTTCGACGGCCAGCACGTCATCGTGGGCTCCTGGGTGGTGGGCGATGCGCCCGCGGGCGTCGCCCTGCGCGAGGACCCCGGCCGCATCACGCGCAACACGTCACGCTTCGTGCCGCACTTCATCCGGCCCTAGGCCGGTGCCCCGCAGGCACGGCCGCTGACCGCCCGCGGTGTGGCGCGGTGGGCGGGTCACGCCTGGACCCTTCGTCTCAGGGGCGCGGCCCCCTCGCATAGGGTCCCAGGCCCGTGGCGATCTCGGCCATGAAGGCGCGATGCGCCTCCCGGCTGGTCATGATCTCGCTGGCGCGCTCCTCGGTGACCCGGGCGTTCGCCAGCCTCTCCATGAGGCGATGCTGATCGTGGGGGCGGGTGGGAAAGGCGTCCTGCTGCATGTCACGTCTCCGGTTGCCGACCCGGAGACAGGCATACGCGCCGCTCCTGACTGCGGCCAGACTAAAAGTTCTTCTTTTGTTCTGTTTCTGTGGATGGGAGTGTGGAGCCCGTTCCAGCCGGATGGAGGGGCAGGCGACACTGGACGAGCCGACGGGGAGCCGGATCACGCCTGTCGATCGGGAGCCGGCCCGGCGGCCTGAAAGGATGAGGGAAGGCGGGAGAGCGGGTGCTCCACGTCCGGAGCGGCAAGGAGACTGTCATGTCCCGTCCAGCATCCACACAGCACACCCTGAGGCCCGCCGCGGAGGATCGCCCTCGCTCGCCGAAATCCGTCGCCCAGCCCCTGTCGGCGCTCGACGACGCCGCCCTGCTGGCCCTGTGGCTGCGCCGCTGGGAGCCGGATCCGGAGGGCGCCGCCGCCCGGCTGGTCGCCCGCTTCGACGGGCTCGGCGGCGCGGTCGGGGCGGATCGCCCGGCCCTGGCGCGGGCCGCTGCGCTGTCGGAAGCCGCGCTGGAGGATGTGGTCCTGTTGCGGGAGCTGGCGGCGCGGCTGGCGCGGGAGGCGGCCGCAAGACGGCCGGTGATCGGCGCCTGGAGCGCCCTGCAGGCCTATGCGCGCACGCTCCAGGCGAATGCGCCACGGGAGCAGTTCCGCGTGCTGTTCCTCGATCATCGCAACCATCTGATGGTCGACGAGATCCTGGCGGAGGGCAGCGTGAGCCATGCCCCGGTTTACCCCCGTGAAGTGGTCCGGTTCGCCCTCGAAATCTCCGCCTCGTCGATGATCCTGGTGCACAATCATCCGTCCGGCGATCCCTCGCCGTCCCAGGCCGACATCGCCATGACGCGGCAGGTGGTGGAGGCGGCCCGGGCGCTCGGCCTGCAGGTGCACGATCATATCATCGTCGGCCGGAACGGCACGGCCAGCTTCCGCGCCCTGGGCCTGATGTGAGGCCGCCATGTCCCTGAGAGTTCTCGTGGCCGCCCTGGGCGGCGATCTCTACGCCGGGGGCGCGCGCGCCAGCGTGCCCGCGCCCGGCCACAGTCCGGCCGACCGGTCGGTCTCCCTTCTCCTGAGCGGAGACCGGGTGGTGATCCACAGCTTCGGCGGGGCGGCCTGGACCGAGGTCCGGGACCATCTGGTCGCGGCCGGCCTGATCGACCGCGCCGGACGGATCACCGGTTCAGCGGCCACGGGGCGGGCGGCCCAGGTCCGGGCCGCGCCCGCCGCCGCCGTCCGCCTGGCGGCGGCGCGCCGGCTGTGGGCCGAGGCGGGCCCCCTCACGCCCGCGACCCTGTCGAGCCGCCATCTGGCCGGCCGGGCGATCGGACGCGACCCCGCCGGGATCGCCGCGCTGCGCCATCATCCGGCGGCCCCCCGATCGGTCTATCGGGCCGGCGGTCCCGGCCAGGCGGCCCTGGTGGCGGCCGTTTGCACGCCCGACGGCGGCCTGACGGCGGTGGAGGTCACCTATCTGGCGCCGGGCGGCCGGCGGGACGCGCGGCTGCGCCTGTCGCGAAAGACGGTGGGTCTCGTGCCGGCCGGATCGGCGGTGCGGCTGGACCCGCCCGGAGCGGCCCTTCTGGTCGCGGAGGGGGTGATGACCGCCCTGTCGGCGGGCGAGCGGTTCGGCCTTCCCGCCTGGGCCCTGGGCTCGGCCGGCAATCTCGCGGTCTGGCGCGCGCCTGACGGGGTGGGGCGGGTGCTGATCGCCGCCGATCCCGGGGCTGCGGGCGAGGCCGCGGCCGCCCGGCTGGCGCGGGGGCTGGGGGCTCAGGGCGTCGAGGCCGAGGTGGCGCTGCCGCCGGCGGGGGCCGGCGACTGGAACGCGCTGGCGGTGTCGGAAAGGCGAAGGGAAGGGGGCTGAAGGGCGCCGGTTCGGCGGGGATGGTCCCGGCCGCCGGCGGGAGACTTCCAAATGCCCCGTTCCTCTTTAGCCGCCCGCGCGGCGCCCAGTCCGTCCGAAGCCGCCGCCGCGCGGCCCCGCCGGACGGTCCCCCTGGGCGATCTCGACATCGCGCCGGAGAATCTGCGCGCCGGCGAGGCCGCCGATGCGGAGGTGCCGCTCTTGGCGGACGCTCTCTTCGCGGCGGGCCAGCTCCAGGCCCTCACCGTCCGGCCGGGCCGACGCCGGGAGACGCCCTGGATGGCGCTCGACGGCCGCCGCCGGCTGCTGGCCCTGCGGCTGCTGGCCGACCAGGGCCGGATCGAGGCGAGCCATCCGGTGGAGGTGATCGTGGAGACCGATCCGGTGCGCCAGGCCGCGGCCGTGGTCCTGACCAACACCGCCGCGCCCGTCCATGTGGCGGACGTCATCGCCGCCATCGGCCGGATGCTGAAGTCCCGGCTCGGGGTTCCCGTCATCGCCCGGGCGCTCGGCTATGGCGAAACGGAGGTGAAGCGCCTGGCCGCGCTCTCGGCCCTGCCGGAGACGGCGCTCCAGGCGCTCAGGGCGGGCCGGATGACGCTGCGCCAGGCCCGGCTGCTGGCCCGGCTCAAGGATCCGGAGGCTCAGGCCGAGTTCGCCCAGGCGGCGCTGGACGGCCAGGGCTTCCCGGACTGGCGTGTCAATGAGCGGCTGGACGCGGGCCAGGTGGACGCGTCGGATCCCCGCTGCGGCCTGGTGACGCCGCAGGCCTATGCGGCGGCCGGCGGGGCGATCGAGACCGACCTGTTCGACGAGCGGCCGCCGGTGCTGCGGGATCCGGCGCGGCTGACCGACCTCTGGACGGCGCGGGCGCAAGCGATCGCCGCGCCGTTCGAGGCCGAGGGCCTGACGGTGCATGTGGCGCCGGGCGAGCCGCCCGAGCTCCCCGACGACCTGGAGACGGCCGGCTATGTGTATCGCGGCCGGCTGGGGGCGGAGGAGATGGCGGACTATCGCCGCGCGCAGGCGTCGCGGGACGCCGCGGCCGAGGCCGTGGCGGCGCTGCTGGAGGAGGGCGCCGATCCCGAGACCGTGGACGACGCTCTCGCCGGCCTGATCCAGGCCGGACTGGCGATGGACCAGATCGCCCTGGGCGGACGCGTGGCCACCGTCCTTGTCTTCCATCCGTCGCTGCGGGAGGGGCTGAGGGTTCGCGCCTACGCCCCGGTCGAGCCGGAGGCGGCGGCGGAGGTTGAGGCCGGCGAGACTGACGGTGCGCCCGAGCCGGCGGCGCCCCGGTTCGAACCGCCGCGCGTCGAGGCGCCCGAGCCGGACGTCGAGGGGGTGGGGCACGCCCTGCACCGGCTGAGAACGGAGGTGGCGACCCGCGGGCTCATCCGCGCCCTGGCCGACGATCCCCGTACGGCGATGACCGCCCTGATCGCGCGGCTGTTCGGCCTGATTGTCGGCGGCGCCGCCCGGCCGCGCAGCCAGGCCGCCCTGTCGATGACGGCGACGCGGTTCGACCCGCGCGCCGGGCGGGTGATCGAGGCGCTGGACGGCGTCGTGCGGCAACGCCTGGACGCGCGGCAGGCGGCCTGGGAGGCGTCCGGCCTCACCCTGCTGCGCTGGATCCACGAACTGGAGGAGGCGGATCGGCTCGGCCTGCTCGGCGAGCTGACGGCCCTGACCCTGGACCTCGTCGAGGACCGCACGAGCCTCATCCGCCGTGAGGCGCGGGCGGATGCGGTCGAACTGGCCGAGCTGTCGGGGGCCGAACTGTCGCGCCACTGGACGCCCGACGCCGTCTTCCTGAAGGCGCACAGCAAGGCCCAGCTGCTGGAGATGCTGGCGGCCATGGGCAAGGCGGCGCCCCAGGCGGGCGCTCTGCTCAAGGCGGATCTGGTGACCCTGGTCGAGGCCACGGCGGCTGCGCGGGGGTGGATTCCCACGGCCCTGTCCTGGGCCGCGCCGGCGGCGGGCGACGAGGGCGATGAGGCCGCGTCCGCGCCCGAGGCGGGGTCGGAGACCGAGCCCGGGTCGGAAAGCACGACCGGGCCGGACCTCGACGAGGGGCGGGGTGGTCTCGTCGTGACGCCCCAGGGCGAGGCCGCCCTGGAGGGCGCTGCGGCCTGACACCGGCTTCGGAAGGTCGTCGCGCGAAGGCGCGGCGACCTCTTGGCGTAGGCCGCCGGGATTCCCTGCCAGGGTCGAGCGCGCAGCCGGGCGAAAGGCGGAAGGAGGAAGGGAGGCCAGGGGCGAGGCGGGAACGGGAGATCGGCTCCAGGGCGTCTCGGATCACAAGGAGATGGATATGCAGACCATGGTGTTCACCGGCCGGCTGTCGGCCGACCCCCAGATCAGCGAGGACTTCGCGAAGGCGGTGTTCCGGCTGATCGAGAAGCGCGGCGTGGACGCGGCCGGCAAGCCCCGGCTGGTCGGCGTCAACTGCGTCAGCTGGTCGAAGGGCCTCAACGAAAAGGTGGTGGCGCCGGGCCTGGCGCGCGGCTGCGAAGCCGTCGTCACCGGCGTCTTCGTCGACACCCAGTACGAGACCCGGGACGGCCAGGCCCGCGCCGCCAAGGAACTGGTGGTCAACCGGCTGACCGTCCTGGACTGGGCCCAGGATCGGGAGGCGGAGCACGCGGCCGCCGGGACGCCGCCCGAGGCTGCACCCGCTTCGGTTCGTCCCCGCCGCCGCCGCGCCGCCCAGGCGGCCTGACCCGCACCATCATCAATCCCAGGAGACAGATCATGCAGACCTTCATCGTGGAGGGCTTTCTGGCCGCAGACCCTTCGGTGCTCTCGGCCCAGGGCTCAGGCCGCAAGCGCGCCAGTTTCCGGCTGGTGGAGACCACCCGCTTCCGCAAGGCCGACGGCCAGCCGGGCGAACGCACGACCGGCTTCAACTGCGTCTGCTTCAATGAGCGTACGGCCGAAGCCTATATCGGCGCCTTCGCCCGCAAGGGCACGCGGGCGGTCGTCCAGGGCCACGTCGAGAACGACAGCTGGACCGGCAAGGACGGGGTGGAGCACTACGACCTCCGTCTGATCGTCAGCGACATCCGGCTCAAGAACCGCCGCGAGCCCCGGGTCGAAGGGGGCGAAGTGACGGTGGACGGGCCGCAGCCGGACGCCGGCCAGGACCTTCAGGACGACATCCCGTTCTGAAGATGGACCAGGGACTAGGCAGGGACAGCCCCGACGCGAGCGCGCCGGGCTGTTTCCATGCGTGCCGGGGGGAAGGTGGGAGGAAGGGCGGAGCGGGGCGGGCCGATCGGGCCCGGTGAGCTGGAGCCCCGCCATGACCGCGACCGTCTGGACCAAAGACCGCGTAAACCGTCTGCGCCGCCTGTGGCGCGACGGCTGGACCGCCGCTCAGATCGCGGCCGAGTTCGGCCCCTCCATCAGCCGCAGCGCCGTGCTGGGCAAGGTGCACCGGCTGGGCCTGTCGGCGGACCGGCCTCGCCGGTCGGGCAGGCCGCAGGCGATGGGACGTCCGGCGGCGGAAGCGGCTGCGGCGGCTCGCCGGCCAGGTGAGGCATTGGCGGCCGGCTCGGGAGGCTCCAAGCGCCGGAGCCGTCCTGAGGCGGGGTTGTCGCCGCGCCCTCCGCAAACGGCCGACCTGCCGTCCGGCGGCCTGGGCCTTCTGGATCTGAGGCGGGGCCAGTGCCGCTGGCCCTATGGGCCGGACCGGGGGGTGACGACCTTTTGTGGAAGGCCCGTGTCGCGGGGCGCCTATTGCCGCGGTCACGCCGGGGTCGGCTACAGCACCCTGGGCATGACCCAGCCGTCGCTCTTGGCTCTCGCCGGTCTCGAAGGCGACGACCTCTTGGACTTTCGGCGGCATCTCGCCCTAGGCTCGACGCCGGAGGACGCCTGATGCGCGGATACACCCTTGCTCTTACGGGATTGGCCCTTGCCGGACTGGCCCTTGCCGGATGCGAGCGGCCTGTTCCTGATAGCGAGGTGGCCACCCTCTATCGGCAGTCCGTGGTGGGAATGGAACGCGTCCATTTGGCGACGTTCGACGCCAGGGACGGCCGAAACTTCAACTGGCTGAATTGCTCCGCGACGGCTGAATCCCTGAATGCTCACGACGGCACCCTCGTCCCCTATTGGTGCGAGCAGGGTCGGGTCAGGCCCTAGTCGGCTTTCAGGAAGCTCGCCCACGGCGCGCCGCCTGCGGGCAGACGGCTGAGCGGGCACAGCGCCGACGGCGATGCGCCGTCGGAGGCGGGCCGGAGCCGAGGGTCCGAGGTCGCTCTCGGCGCAAGCCACGCGCCGAACGGGGTCGGCGTCGCCAGGGCGACGCCGACGAGCCCCCACACAACGCCCTCCGATCCTGTCACGCCACCCCGGAAGTCAACGGCTGCGCCGTTCCCCTCCACGCCGGGCAGGGCCCGGCGCTC
Source organism: Brevundimonas sp. (assembly GCF_046295775.1). Classification (GTDB taxonomy): domain Bacteria; phylum Pseudomonadota; class Alphaproteobacteria; order Caulobacterales; family Caulobacteraceae; genus Brevundimonas. The sequence goes on from NZ_JBKBML010000001.1 coordinate 288,046, forward strand.
CGGTGACTGCCGGGGACCCCGGCGTCGTCAGGAGCGGGGTCGTTGCGCATGGGGCGCACGGCAGTCTCAAGGAACTGCGCTCATGACCTTCATCACCCACTCGACCCCGGCCACCAAGACCGGGTCCGCCTTCGACGACCTGGCCGCATCGCTGGCCGAAGAGCGTCCCTATCCGACCGAAGACGCCTTGGTTCAGTTCGGGCGCGCGATCATGACCGAACTGGTCGATCTGCTTTCGGGCACGGCGCTCGAGGATCACCAGACCATGCTCGGTGAGTCCCTCATCGGCGCCTTCCATTCGGCGGCGGGGCGGATCGAGCGGGACGCCGACCGCGCCCGTGACCGGATGCGGGCCCTGGACCGCGACTTCGACGGGTCGGAGGCGGCGGACACGGAGCTGCAGGAGGCGACGGCCCGAGCCCACGGCGCGGACGTGGCGGCGCGGGCGAGTGAACTGATCCGGGACGCGGCGGCGCAGGCCTGGACCGTATCGACCGGCGAAGTCTGGACGGCCTGGCGCGGATCGCGGCGCGGCGCCCACCTCACCGCCGCCCAGCTGGAGGCCAAGCAGGCCATCCGAGCGGTGCGCAGTCGGAAAGCCGGAGAGGCCGATCCGGGCGGGCCGGTGGTCGCCTTCCGGGGCGCGCCGACAGCGGACAGCGCCGAGGATGCGGGCCGGATCTTCGACGCCCTGAACTGGGCCCGGACCCAGTGGCCGGACATGGCCCTGGCCACGACCGGGGCGAAGGGATCGGAGAAGCTGGCCATCCGCTGGGCCCAGCAGAAGGGGGTGACCCTGATCCTGGCCCGGGCGGACTTCGACAGCCACGGCAAAGCGGCGCCGTTCCGGGCCAATGACGATCTGATCGCGCTCGAACCCGAGGTCTGCCTCACCCTGGCCCAGTCGGTGGCCGAGGCGCGGTCGGACTACCGGCCGTTCGGACCGGCGCTGAACTTCGGTCAGAAGGCGAGGGACAACGGGATGCGTCACCTCCCGATCCGCGCGCGCTAGACGCGACGACGGCGTTTGAACCTGCAACCCGCTCGGCTTCGGCCGGGCGGGTTTCGTTTTGTTGGCGGGGGCTCTTCGGACGATGCGCGGGGGTTTGATCGGTGTTGATGACCTTTGATCGGAGGCGGCGGGAATCTGCGTTTGGGGCTGGAGGGCAAGATAAAAAGGGGCGCCTGCGGCGGCTCCGTTTGTCTAGTCTCGTCAGACGTTTGGAGCGCGTGAGGATCCCCGCCGGCGACGTGCGGCGACCTGTGGAGGCCGGGGCCGCGCGCAGGGTCTGGAGGCAGCCGTGCTGGTGGGCGACGCGATCCGTTCGAGACTGGAGAGCCTGCCTGCGGTCGAGCCGGCGGAAGGACCGCTCGCGCGTCTGCCCGACCGGCTGAAGAGCGACCGGACCGGGGTGCGGACGGCGATGATGATGCGGCTGGCGGCCTCGCGACTGTTCGCCTTGGGCGACCGCAAGGGCTGCCTCAGCGCGGCGGCGAAACGGTCTGGCCGGGGGTTCAGGCTCGACGTGCGGCAACGGGTGATCGTCAAGGCGCTGGTGTCCCGACACAGCGGCAAGGGCGGCCAGCGGGGCGCGGCCCTCGCCAAACACCTCCTCTATCTGGGTCGGGACGGCGCGGGCGAGGAGGAGAGCCGGGCGGTCTTCTTCGATGCGGGTGGTGACCGGGTCGACCCGCGCGCCGAGACGGCGGGATGGAGCCGGGACCGGCATCATTTCCGGTTCATCGTCTCGCCCGAACACGGCGACCGGATCACCGATCTCAGGGGCTATGTACGCGACGTGATGCAGCGGGTGGGCGCCGACCTGGGCGAGCCGGAGTTGAGGTGGCTGGCGACCTGCCATTACGACACCGACCAGCCCCACGCTCATGTCCTGGTGCGCGGACGGCGGGGCGACGGACGGGACCTGGTGATCCCGCGCGACTACATCGCCTACGGCTTCCGGGCGCGCGCCCAGGAGGCGGCGCAGGAGCGGCTGGGCGATCTGTCGAGGGGCGACGCCGAGCGGCGGGTCTGGCGCGAGACCCAGGCCGATCGGTTCACCGGGCTGGATCGCCGGCTGCTCGCCGCGCGGGATGAGCACGGTCTGGTCCCGGACGGGGTGGGCGTCGGGGACAGCTGGGCGGCCCTGACCAGAGGCCGGCTCCGTCACCTCGAGGCGCTGGGCCTGGCTGAGCGTCACGGGCGCGGATACCGCCTTGCGGACGGATTGGAAGGGACGCTGCGGGGGCTCCAGCTTCGCAGCGACATCATCCGAACGATGAACCAGCGCCGGCTGGAAGCGGGACGGGCGGTCCGGACCCTGGGGCAGGACCGCGTGCGGGGGACGGTGGTGAAGACCGGCTTCCATGACGAGGCGGGCGCCTCGCCCTGGGTGATCGTCCGCGAGGCGAGCGGCGACGAGGTCTTCGCGCGGCTGGGGACGGGCGCGGCCCTGCCCAGGGTCGGGCAGGCGGCGGAGCTGGACCTGGGCGCGCGGGGGGCGGCGCTGGTGCGGCTTGGCCGGGACGCGGGACTGTCGCGGTAGACTCGGGTCCTCCGGCCGCGCGTCGCGGGTTCGGCGTCGGCCGTGGTGGCACGCCAGAAGCGGTCGTCTGGATCGGGGCGTTCTGTGGGTTCTTCCACGTCAGGCCTTGCGCATGTTCACGTTTTGATCTCATCAAGGCGAATGGGCGCGGCCGCATACAAGGGTGATGAGACAACGGGCTTCCAGAGCCCCGCGCAGGATCATGTCGAGGCTGTCCCCGATCTCGCCGACCTGCTCGAACTTCGCCGACCGCAGCGCTTCGCCGTTCGGGTGAAGGGGGAGGGGCTCCGGGTGCGGGGCATCCACGGCGGGGATATCCTCGTCGTGAACACCGACGCCGAGCCCCGGTCCGGCAAGGTGTGCGTGGCCTTCCTGCACGGGGATGTGGTGCTGGCCGTCCTGACCGAGAAGGACGGTCACTGGTGGCTGGAGCCGTCCAACCAGCCCGCTCAGCCGGTGAGCGACGACACCGAGGTCTGGGCGATGATCGCGGCGCTCGTGCGCACGAATGTCTGATGTTCGGACTGATCGACGGCAATAATTTCTACGTCAGCTGCGAGCGGGCTTTTGACCCGACCCTGATCGGCAGGCCGGTGATTGTGCTGTCCAACAATGACGGCTGCGCCATCGCCCGGTCGGCCGAGGCCAAGGCGCTGGGGATCAAGATGGGGGAGGTGTGGCACCTGTCGCGCCGCAAGCCCGAGTACCGGGAGGTGATCGCCAAGAGCAGCAACTACGCCCTCTATGGCGACATGAGCCGACGGGTGTTCGAGGTGCTGAGTGATCATTTCGCCCGGGTCGAACCCTACAGCATCGACGAGATGTTCCTGGACCTGACGGCCTTCGCTCGGGTGGATTACTGCCGCCGCGTCCGCGACCGCGTGCGACGGATCACCAAGATCCCGACCTGCATCGGCATCGGCCCGACCAAGACCCTGGCCAAGCTGGCGAACAAGCACGCCAAGACGGCGACCGGGGTGTCCGACTTCAGCGACCTGGAGGTGCGGCGCGAGGCCTTCGCCTCCATGCCCATCAGCGAAATCTGGGGCGTGGGGCGCGCCCATCAGGCGAGGCTCAACGACCTGGGCGTCGTCACGGTCGGGCAATTCGCCGCCCTGCCGTCGGCCTCCGTGCGCAAGCTGATGACCGTGACCGGCCAGCGCACCCACGCCGAACTCAACGGGCTGTCCTGCCTGCCGCTCACTTTGGCTCCGCAGCAGCGGCAGACTGTGGCGGTCACCCGCATGTTCGGTCGGCTGGTCGAGACCTGGGCGGAGATG
>NZ_JBKBML010000002.1:0-143099 GCF_046295775.1 Brevundimonas sp.
CCCCGCCGCAGGCCGGTCTGGCGGCTTCTGTGCGCCAGGCGCTCGCCTCCGATCAGGAACGGCGCGCCATAAACGCCCTGAGACTGGCCGCCGTCCCCGAAGGTGGAACGGCGGCGGGTGACCGCATTCGGGCCGTGGCTGATGCAGATGGCTATGACGCCGGCCTTCAGGCTTTGCGCCGTGAGGCGCCGCGCGCCGCTGAAGGTTTCTCCCCGCCGCGTCAGACCATTCGACTGGTCGATGCGCCGTCCGCGGTGGCGCAGGCTGCGGCTGGCGAGGCGCGCGACGCGGAGGTCAGGCGCTATCTGGGCGACGAGGTTCCCGAGGCCGAACGCCTGTCCGCCGTGGTCTTCCTGAGCCAGATCGACGGCCGACCGGCCGCGCGAGTGTGGACGGCCCGGACCTCGGACAGCACGGTCGAGGACGCCGTGCGCGACGCTCTGCGCGCCGCGAACCGGCAGCAGGTGTTCGGCGCGGCCGGCATCGACCCTCAGGTCGTGGTTCAAACAGAGCGCTTCCGGCCCCAGGTCAGCGTTTTCTCACCGCGATCGGCCAGCGGCGGCGAGGTTTCGTTCCGCGACCGCATGCCGGGTCTGATCGGTCTTCTGACCGGATTCCTGCTGTGGTCGCTGATCATTACGGGCGCGTCTATCTTGCTGAACTCCGTGATGGAGGAGAAATCCAACAAGATCCTGGAGGTGCTTCTGTCCTCGGCCTCAGCCACCGAAATCCTGACGGGCAAGGTTCTGGGCGTGGCGCTGCTGACCTTGGCGGTTCTGGTGTCGTGGGGCCTGTTGGGCGGTATCGGCCTGGTGACGGCCGCGCCCGACATCGCGCGTGATGTCGCCTCGGTGCTGATGCACGACGGTCTCGTGATCTACTTCCTGCTCTACATGGTGGGCGGTTATCTGATGTATGCGGTGCTGTTCGCGGCCATCGGCGCTTTTTGCGAGACGCCGCGTGACGCGCAGACCCTGATGGGCCCGATCATGATGATCCTGGTCGTGCCCATCATCGTCATGCAGATGGCGCTGCGCACGCCGGACGCGACCCTCGTCAAGGTTCTGTCCTGGGTGCCCTTCTTTACGCCCTTCCTGATGAGCGCGCGCGCACCGAGCGATCCGCCCATGGTCGAGGTCATCGGCACCCTGGTCGGCATGTTCGCCACGGCCCTGCTGATGGTCTGGCTGGCCGGTCGCGCCTTCCGGGCGGGCGCCCTGTCGGACGTGAAGCTCAGCTGGAAGAGCTTCCTGAGCGCGGTGCGCGGCGCGCGCGGCTGACCTTTACGCCCTCGCTGGCGAAACGTCGGCGAGGGCGCTAGGACGGGGCCATGGACAAGACAGCAGCCGACACTTGGTCCGTCGCCGGACGGACCTTCTCCTCGCGCCTGATCGTGGGGACTGGCAAATACGCCGACTACGCCCAGAACGCCGCGGCGGCGGAAGCCGCGGGCGCGGACATCGTGACGGTGGCGCTGCGTCGGGTGAACCTGTCTGATCCCAGCCAGCCCATGTTGGTGGACCATCTGAAGCCCGAGCGGTTCACCTTCCTGCCCAACACCGCCGGCTGCTTCACCGGTGAGGACGCTGTGCGGACCCTGCGCCTGGCGCGCGAGGCCGGCGGCTGGAACCTGGTCAAGCTGGAGGTGCTGAGCGACAGCGCCCACCTGTATCCCGACATGGTCGAGACGCTTCGGGCGCTGGACCTGCTGGTCAAGGACGGGTTCGACGTCATGGTCTACTGCACCGACGACGTGGTCATGGCCAAGCGGCTGGAGGAGGCGGGCGCCGCCGCCGTCATGCCGGCCGCCAGCCCGATCGGGTCGGGCCTGGGCATCCAGAACCGCGTCAACATCCGCCTGATCGTGGAGCAGGCGAAGGTGCCGATCCTGGTCGATGCCGGCGTCGGCACGGCCTCGGACGCCGCCATCGCCATGGAACTGGGCTGCGATGCGGTGATCGCCAACACGGCCATCGCCGGTGCCCAGGATCCGATCCGTATGGGTCGAGCCATGAAGCACGCCGTCATCGCAGGCCGCGAAGCCTATCTGGCCGGCCGCATGCCCAAGCGCATGTACGCTAGCCCGTCCTCGCCGCTCAGCGGACTGATCTAGCTCGGCGAAAGAACCAGCTGCACCACGTCGGTGCGGCGCGTGCGGAAGCCGGCCTGGCAGTAGGCCAGATAGAAGCGCCACAGGCGGTGGAAGCGCTCGTCGAAGCCGCCCATGCGCCGGATCTCCGGCCAGGCACCCATGAAGCGGTTCTCCCACTGTTTCAGGGTCTCGGCGTAATCCAGGCCGAAGCGCTCGATGTTGGTCTGGCGCAGACCTGACTTGTCCAGCACGGGGGCCAGCCGCTCTTCGGACGGCAGCATGCCGCCAGGGAAGACGTACTTCTGGATGAAGTCCGTGCGCAGATTGTACTCCTCGAAGAGGGTTTCCTGGATGGTGATGATCTGCAGACCGGCGCGGCCGTCAGGCTCGAGCACGCTGCGCACCTTGTCGAAATAGGTCGGCCAGTACTCGCGGCCGACCGCCTCGAACATCTCGATGGAGGCGACGCGGTCGAAGCGGCCCTGAACGTCGCGATAGTCCATCAGCCGGATGTCGGCGCGATCCGCCAGGCCGGCCTCGAACAGGCGCTGGCGAGCGAAGTCGTGCTGTTCCTGCGAGATGGTGACGCCGGTCACGTGCGCCCCGACCTCGCGCGCCGCAAACTCGGCGAAACCGCCCCAGCCGCAGCCGATCTCCAGCACCGTCTGACCGGGTCGCAGATCCATGAGACGCGCCAGCGACGCGTATTTCTCGGTCTGGGCGGCCTGCAGATCGGTCGCGCCTGAAGTGAACCGAGCCGACGAATAGGTCATCGAGGGGTCGAGCCAGGTCGCGTAGAAGGCGTTGCCCAGGTCGTAGTGGGCATGGATGTTCTTCCTGGACCCACGTCGGCTGTTGCGGCGCAGGCGATGGCTGACCCAGTTGACCGCGATCATCAGCGGATTGCCGTCGAACAGACGGCGGATGTGGTCGTAGTTGTCGACCAGGGTCTCCAGCAGGGTCGCCAGATCCGCGCTGTCCCATTCGCCGGCCATATAACCTTCCGCGAACCCAATATCCCCATTGGCCAGCACGCGGCGGGCGAAGCGGTAGTCCTTGATCTGCAGGACGGCTGACGGACCAGCCTCCGGTCCCTGCAGCCGGTGTGTCTCGCCATTGGGCAGCAGCACCGTCAGGCGGCCGCTGCGCCAGTTCGAGCCCAGCAGGCGCAGCAGCAGGGCGGCGCCGCGCGGCGTGCGGGCGCTTTCGGTACGTGGTTCGGAGGTGGCGACGCTCACGACGCGGCCTCAGCTGTCATGGCGCGAACGACTGACGGTCTTGAGGGCGTCCAGCGCCCGGTCGCGCGCCTCAGCGTGATCGAGGATCGGGCGCGGGTAGTCGCGGCCCAGCCGCACGCCGGCCTGGTCCAGCACCTCGCCGGGCGCAGCCCATGGCTGATGCAGCCATTTGTCGGGCAGGCGCTTGAGCTCCGGGATCCACCGTCGAACGTACTGACCGTCTGCATCGAACTTCTGACCCTGGCTGACCGGATTGTAGACCCGGAAATACGGAGCGGCGTCCGCTCCGGATCCAGCGGCCCACTGCCAATTCTGAACATTGTTGCCCAGGTCGGCGTCGACAAGGGTGTCCCAGAACCAAGCTTCGCCTTTTCGCCAGTCGATCAACAGGTCCTTCACGAGGAAGGAGGCGACGATCATCCGCACCCGGTTGTGCATCCAGCCCGTGGTCCAGAGCTGGCGAAGCCCGGCGTCGACGATGGGGTAGCCGGTCTGGCCGGTCTTCCAGGCCTTCAGCCCCAGGGCGTCGTCGCGCCAGGGCATCTGGTCGTATTCGGGACGAAAGGCTGTGTCGGTCATCTGGGGGAAGGCGTGCAGCAGCTGGGCCGAAAAGTCGCGCCAGGCCAACTCGGACACGAACTTGTCGATCTGGGCCTGAGGCGCGTCCGACGCGCGAACCCGCTCCACCACCCGCCAGGGCGCGATCTCGCCCCAATGCAGGTGCGGCGACAGGCGGCTGGCGCCCGGCTGAGCGGGATGATCGCGGCCCTTGTTGTAGGTTTGCAGGCCTCGCTTGATGAAGGCGGACAGGGCGTCGCCGGCCCCGGCCTCGCCCGGTGTCCAGTCGAACCCCTTGGACCAGTCGGGCTTCGTGGGGTGCAGGTCCCAATCGCTCAGCGATTCGCTCTTCACGGTCGGCGACGACACCGCGCGTGGGCCGGTCGTGTGCGGGCGCAGCTCCATCTGCGCGAGCAGGGCCTTCAGAAACGGCGTGAACACCTTGTAGGGCCCGCCTTGGCCGGTGCGGATATCGCCCGGCTTTGACAGCAACGAGCCGTTGAAGCCGCGGCAGGTGACACCCTCGTCCTTGAGGGCATGGGCGATGTCGGCGTCGCGCGCGAAGGCGTCAGGCTCGAACAGGCGGTTCATGAACAGATGGTCGGCGCCGGTTTCTTCGACCATCTGGCGCAGCACGGCCTCTGGATCACCGGCGCGCAGGATCAGGCGCGATCCACGCTCGCGCAGCGCGCCGTCCAGCGCCGACAGCGACTTGTCCAGCCACCAGCGCGAGGCGGAGCCCATAAGACGCTCGGACCCGGCCGTGTCGAGGATGTAGAGCGGGATGATTCGCCGGCCGGTTTCCGCCGCCGCGGTCAGGGCGGGGTTGTCCTGCAGCCGCAGATCGCGGCGAAACCAGAGGATGACCGGGGGCTCTGTGGTCACGCGGCGCAGCTCCGTCTATCTTGTGTGCAGGAAAGCCCGACGCCACCTGTTCGTCCCAATGATGCGCCAAATGCGCGTCGCCGCCAGACGATCCAGACGAAAGATTTTGCAGCCGTGACCCAACCCAACGCCGTCATCGCCCTGTCCGAAGGCCTGGCCCGGCCTGTCGTCATCGGCGGCGGCGCGCGCATCGTCTTCATCGCCGGCCCGTGCCAGATGGAGAGCCGCCAGCACGCGCTGGAAACGGCCCAGGCGCTGAAGGAGATCGGCGCGCGGCTGGACGTGGGCATCATCTACAAGACCAGCTTCGACAAGGCGAACCGCACCTCGGCCTCGGCCGCGCGTGGGATCGGCCTGAAGGATGCCCTGCCGATCTTCGCCGAGATTCGCGAGACGACCGGCCTGCCGACCCTGACTGACGTTCATTCCGAGGCCCAGTGCGGCCCGGTTGGCGAGGTCGTCGACGTGCTGCAGATCCCCGCCTTCCTCAGCCGCCAGACCGACCTGCTGCTGGCCGCGGCCGCGACGGGCAAGGCGATCAACATCAAGAAGGGTCAGTTCCTGGCCCCCTGGGACATGAAGAACGTCATCGCCAAGGTCGTCGGCGCCGGCAATCCCAACGTCATGGCCTGCGAGCGGGGGGCCAGCTTCGGCTACAACACTCTGGTCAGCGACATGCGCTCGCTGCCGATCCTGCGCGAGATCGGCTGCCCGGTCGTGTTCGACGCGACCCACAGCGTGCAGCAGCCGGGCGGGCAGGGGACGTCCTCGGGCGGCCAGCGCGAGTTCGTGCCGGTGCTGGCGCGCGCCGCCGTGGCCGTGGGCGTGGACGCCGTCTTCATGGAGACCCACCCGGACCCCGACAACGCCCCGTCGGACGGCCCCAATATGGTGCCGATGGATCAGTTCGAGGCCCTGGCGGCCCAGCTGATCGCCTTCGATGACCTGGCCCGGTCGTCGGGCGCCAAGGCGCCGATGGCGAAGGCCGCCTGAATCCGATAGGTCCGTGCCATGACTGAACGGACCCTCGATCTCGGCGCCCTCCAGGCGCTTCTGGACAAGGCGCGCGGCCTGATGGTCGCCTGCGTCGGCGACCTGATGCTGGACCGCTACGTCTATGGAGAGGTCAGCCGCATCTCGCCCGAGGCACCGATCCCCGTGCTGCGTGCGCGACGGCAGACGGCCATGCCCGGCGCGGTCGGAAACGTGGCGCGCAACGTGGCGGCCCTGGGCGGTCGGGCGCGGCTGGGCGGGGCAGCGGGGCCAGATGCTGCGGGCGACGAACTGGCCGCCCTGATCGACGCCGATCCCGCCATCGACAGCTACGTCTCGCGCTCGGCGCCGCTAACGACGGTCAAGACCCGCTTCGTCGCCGCCGGTCAGCAGCTGCTGCGATTGGATGACGAGGAGGGCGGCGCGGGCCAGCGTCTTGACTCGTCTGTGTTTGAAGGCGCGTCCGCCATCCTGCTGTCCGACTACGCCAAGGGGGTGGTGGACGACGCGCTGATCGCGGCGGCGCTCCAGGCGGGTGCGGCGTCGGGCGCGCCGGTCGTCGTGGATCCCAAGGGCCGCGACTTCGCGCGCTATGGCGCGGTCGACCTGATCAAGCCCAACGCCAGCGAGCTGGCCGCCGCCACAGGCTTGACAGTCGAAAGCGACGCCGCGGTCGAAACCGCGCTGACGGCGCTGATGGCCGCGACGACGGCCAAGGCTCTGGTCGTCACGCGTGCCGGCAAGGGCATGAGCCTGATGCGGCGCGGCGAAGCGGTGAAGCATTTCCCGGGCCGCGCGCGCGAGGTGTTCGACGTCTCGGGCGCCGGCGACACGGGTCTGGCGGCGTTGGGCCTGGCGCTGGGCGCGGGCGCATCGCTGGAGACGGCGGTCGAATTCGCCATCCTGGCTTCGGGCGTCGTGGTCGGAAAGAGCGGTACCGCCGTGGTCACGCCGTCCGAACTGATCGAGGCCGAGATGAGCGGCCACGCCGCCCTGTCGTCGGCCAAGGTGACGCCGGTGGAAGACCTGGTCGATCAGGTCGAGGCTTGGCGCCGGCAGGGCTTGCGGGTCGGCTTCACCAACGGCTGTTTCGACATTCTGCACCGCGGGCACGTGGCCTATCTGGCCCAGGCGCGCAGCTGGTGCGACCGACTGGTCGTGGCGCTGAACACCGACGCTTCCGTGCGCCGCCTGAAAGGGGAGGGGCGCCCCGTCAATGATCTGGACAGCCGCGCCGCCGTCATCGGCGGCTTGGCCAGCGTGGATCGAGTGACGAGCTTTGACGCTCCAACGCCGCTGGAGCTGATCGAGCGTCTGCGCCCTGATGTCCTGATCAAGGGTTCGGACTACACCCGCGAAGGCGTGGTGGGCGGCGATCTGGTCGAAAGCTGGGGCGGCGAAGTGCGCCTGGCCGACTTCAAGGACGGCTTCTCCACCACACGGACCATCGAGAAGATGACGGAGAGTCGGGCGTGAGCGAGCGGATGATCGTCGTCACCGGCGGCGCCGGCTTCATCGGCTCGAACATCGTCGCGCGCCTGTGCGAGCAGGGCGGCTACGACGTGGTGGTGTGCGACCGCCTGGAGACCGCTGACCTGGCGAAATGGAAGAACATCGCCAAACACGCGATCGCCGATCTGTGGGCGCCCGAGGAGCTGTTCGAACGGCTGGATCGGCACGTCGACCGCATCGAGGCCGTGGTGCATATGGGCGCCATATCGTCCACGACCGAGCCTGACGCCGACCGGGTGATGCGCACCAACTTCGCCCTGTCCCGTGACCTGTGGGACTGGTGCGCGGCCAATGATGCGCGGCTGATCTACGCCTCCTCCGCCGCCACCTACGGCGAGGGCGAGCAGGGATTCGAGGATCGCGACGACCTTGAAAGTCTGGGTCGGCTTCAACCCCTAAATGCCTATGGTTATTCGAAAAGACTGTTCGACGAATACGCCGTCCGCCAGGCCGGTCGAGGGCAGGCGCCGCGCCAGTGGGCGGGGCTGAAGTTCTTCAACGTCTATGGGCCCAACGAATACCACAAGGTCGGCATGATGTCGGTCGTGGCCCAGATCTGGCCCAAGGCCTCGGCGGGCGAGACGATCAGCCTGTTCCGCTCGCACCGGCCCGATTATGCCGACGGCGGCCAGCTGCGCGACTTCGTCTTTGTGAACGACATTGTCGACATCGTCGCCTGGCTCTTGGAGACGCCGGCCGTGACGGGCGTGTTCAACGCGGGGTCGGGCCAGGCCCGGTCCTTCGCCGACCTGGCCAAGGCGACCTTCGCGGCCGCCGGACGCGAACCCAGCATCGCCTATGTCGACATGCCGGAGGTCCTGCGCGAGCGGTACCAGTACTTCACCCAGGCCGAGATGGGTCGGCTTCGGGCGGCGGGCTATCCGGGCCAGTCGACCCCGTTGGAGGAAGGCGTGCGCCGCTACGTCCAGGACTATCTGGCCAAGCCGGACCCCTATCGATGAGAGGGCCGAAGCTGACCTTTCGCCAGTGGGTCGGCTATGCGGGCTTCGCGCTCGTCTTCGTGCTGGTCGCGGCCGTGGCAGTGTGGCGGGGCGACATCCTCAGGGCTGGTCTGGATCCCCAGGTGCCGTTCCAGACATATGATCCGCCGCCGGCGCCAGACTACGCCCGCGCCGACGCCTGGGCGCTTAACGAGGCGCGCACGCCCGACAGCGGGCCGGCGGCCGTCTTCTTCGTGCATTCCACCACCTACGACGGCGGACGCGACTGGAACGGGCCGATCGGCGACCCGGCGGCCGACGCCTACCTCACGCGGGTGGTGCTGCCCAACTACGCCGGGCCGTTTGCGCGCGCCGGGGCGATCAGTGCGCCGCGTTACCGCCAAGCCAGCCTCTATACCCGGCTGACCCTGCGCGATGATGCGCGCGAGGCCCGGGCCTTCGCCTATCAGGACGTGGAGCGCGCCTTCGACGCCTGGCTGGCGCGCCACCCTGACGGGCCGATTATTCTGGCAGGGGTGGAGCAGGGCGCTGAGATCATTGATAGGCTGCTGCGCGAGCGTGTAGCGCCGGATGCTGCACTACGACGGCGTCTGGTCGCGGCTTATCTGATCGATGCCGTTGTCGCGCAGGAGGGCCTGTCGCCCACGACGCCAGCGTGCCGTTCTTCGGACGAGACCGGTTGCGTGGTCGGCTGGTCCCAGGTCGGGGAGGGCGATGACGGAGCCGTGCGCCGGCGGCTTCGCCGCGCGCTTGTCTGGGAGGGCGACCGGCTGACGGAGCTTCGCGATCGACCGGTCGTGTGCGTAAACCCCGTAAGCGGCTCCAATGGCGGAGCCTCGACCGACTCCCGCCGCCATCACGGTGCGACCAATGCGACTGGGCTAGAGTGGGGCGCGCGGCCGGCCCTGATGGGTCGTGAGATCGCAGCCGAATGCCGCGACGGCTTCTTGCGGCACACCAAGCCCACCAGCGAATCCTATCGCGAAATCGGCAGTTGGACTGAGCGGCGCAAGGCGCGGCCCTATAATCTGTTCTACGGCGACATCGAAGTCGACGCGCGAGGCCGATTGGCGTCGTGGTTGTCGGCACGGAGTTAACTGTGCGCGCCCGCGGCTTCAGATCGCTAGGGCGCTTGCGTGCGGCGTGTCTCGACCTGATATGCTGTCTACACGGTGCGCCGCCGACCGAGTCGCGCGCCACGGCATCCCGAGAAGGCTGAGAATGCGCGATCCGATCGAACTGATGAACATGAACCTGGTCCCCATGGTGGTGGAGCAGTCCAGCCGCGGCGAGCGGGCCTTCGACATCTTCTCGCGTCTTCTGCGCGAGCGGATCATCTTCCTGACCGGTCCGTTCGAGGACGGCATGGCGTCGCTGATCAGCGCCCAGCTGCTGTTCCTTGAATCGGAGAATCCGAAGAAGGAAATCAGCATGTACATCAACAGCCCCGGCGGTCAGGTGACCTCCGCGCTCGCGATCTACGACACCATGCAATACATCAAGAGCCCGGTTTCGACCGTGGTCATGGGCATGGCGGCCTCGGCCGGATCGCTAATCCTGGCCGCGGGTGAAGCGGGCCAGCGGATCGCCCTGCCGAACGCGCGCATCATGGTGCACCAGCCCTCGGGCGGTTTCCGCGGCCAGGCCTCGGACATCGAGCGCCACGCCGAGGACATCCGCTACACCAAGAAACGGCTGAACGAGATCTACGTCCACCACACCGGCCGGACCTACGAAGAAGTCGAGCAAACGCTGGACCGCGACCACTTCATGAGCGCGGAAGACGCCAAGGCCTGGGGCATCGTCGACCATGTCTACGATCGCCGCGAACAAGCCGATGCGGATGGCGTGAAAACGGTCTGATCCGACCATGGCGCTGACACGCGATAGCGAAGGCACGCTGGAAGTGGATGGAGAGACCTATCACTGGTCGCTCCGTCGCCAGCCGCGTCCGACCACGGGCAACCAGTGGGAGGGCGTGGCGATCACGCTTCGGCATCAGGACTTCAAGCGCGAAGCGATCGTGCAGTTCCCGCCGCCGCTGCGCCCCAACGGTCGGCCGGACGTGGAGAAGCAGCGGGTCAATCTGGACGCCGTGCGCAACGCCGTGACAGCCTCCATCGAGGCGGGCTGGGACCCGGCCTCGCGCGGCAAGCCCGTGGTGTTCGACGTGGACGCCGACGGGCGCTGATCCCTAGGGGCGCTGCTGAAAGACCCGGAAGCCCTTCACCTCGGCGATTGCGATCATTTCGGTGTCGCCCGAGGTGTCGCCATAGGCGCCGGCCAGCGCCATGTCGGGGCCGAAGGCCTGGCGCAAGCGCCGCACCTTCTCCTCGCCGCGACAGTTGGGGCTTGAGAAGGCGCCGGTGATCCGGCCCTGGTCGTCGAACGTCAGATGCGTGCCCAGCAGGCCTTCGGCGCCGAGCCGCTGAGCGAAAGGCGCGACCGTCAGTTCGGGCGACGCGGTCACGATGACGCGGTGCGCGCCCCGGCGGCCCCAGTCCTCCCAGGTCGCCAAAGCGTCTGGCCGCATGAACTGGCCCCAGACGTGATCGGCGAAGCGCGCGGCGTCCGCCTGAAGTTCTTCCCGAGAAACGTCCTTGAGGAAGACCTTCACCGAGGCCGCCTTGATCGCGCCGCGGTCTCGGTCGCGGGCGTAGGCCGCAAGCGCCGGCGCCATCTTGACCAGGCCCAGGGCCCAGCCGCCGGCCCCGGCTCGCCAGCGCAGGAAGCTGGTGAAACTGTCGCGGATCGTCAGGGTGCCGTCGAAGTCGAAGGCGACGATAGGCTGACCGGGCAGGGGCTGGCGCGAAGCGGGAGGATTTCCCATGTCAGACATTCGCCGCGATCCCCAGCGATGCTGATGCGTTGCACAGGACGGCTGCTCGGTTCGACCTCTCGGGGTTGTGGCGGCGGCTGTGATGGGTGATTGTCAATTTTTGAAGACCTTCGCGTTCAGAGTCGGCGACTCGAGGCGGGGTAAGCGTCCGAGGGCCCATGTCGGGTCCACTGACGGGAGTGAGAAGGGTCTATGACCAAAGCAGCCGGCACAGACGCCAAGAGCACCCTGTATTGCTCCTTCTGCGGAAAGAGCCAGCACGAGGTGCGTAAGCTCATCGCCGGACCGACCGTGTTCATCTGCGACGAATGCGTCGAGCTGTGCATGGACATCATCCGCGAAGAACACAAGATTTCCTTCAAGACGACCAAGGACGGCGTTCCGACGCCCAAGGAAATCCGCGACGTCCTGGACGACTACGTGATCGGCCAGAACCACGCCAAGAAGGTGCTCTCGGTCGCGGTGCACAACCACTACAAGCGCCTGAACCACGCGACGAAGAACAACGACGTCGAACTGGCCAAGTCGAACATCATGCTGATCGGGCCGACCGGCTCGGGCAAGACGCTTCTGGCCCAGACGCTGGCGCGGATCATCGACGTGCCCTTCACGATGGCCGACGCCACGACCCTGACCGAAGCTGGTTATGTGGGCGAGGATGTGGAGAACATCATCCTGAAGCTGCTGCAGTCGTCCGACTACAACGTCGAGCGTGCCCAGCGCGGCATCGTCTACATCGACGAGATCGACAAGATTTCGCGCAAGTCAGACAATCCGTCGATCACCCGCGACGTGTCGGGCGAGGGCGTGCAGCAGGCGTTGCTTAAGATCATGGAAGGCACCGTCGCCTCCGTGCCTCCGCAGGGCGGCCGGAAACATCCGCAGCAGGAGTTCCTGCAGGTCGACACCGCCAACATCCTGTTCATCGTCGGCGGCGCCTTCGCCGGCCTGGAGAAGGTGATTTCGGCGCGCGGGGCCGGCGCCTCGATCGGCTTTGGAGCCAAGGTCAAGGAAGTGGACGAGCGGCGCACGGGCGACATCCTGAAGGGCGTCGAGCCGGACGATCTGATGCGCTTCGGACTGATTCCGGAGTTCATCGGCCGCCTGCCGGTGCTGGCGACGCTCGAGGATCTAGACGAGGCGGCGCTGGTCACCATCCTGACCGAGCCCAAGAACGCCCTGGTCAAGCAGTACAAGCGTCTGTTCGAGATGGAGAATGTCGAACTGACCTTCACCGACGACGCCCTGTCGGCGGTGGCCAAGAAGGCCATCACGCGCAAGACTGGCGCGCGCGGCCTGCGCTCAATCCTGGAAGGCATTCTGCTGGAGACGATGTTCGAACTGCCCACCTTCGAGGGCGTCGAGGAAGTCGTCGTCAACGCGGAGGTCATTGACGGCAAGGCTCAGCCGCTGATCATCTATTCCGAAGCGTCGAAGAAGAAGGCCGACGGCGCGGCCTGATCGCGCTCAGAGGTCGGAGACGGACAAGGGGCGGATCGATGATCCGCCCCTTTTTCGCGTCCTCAGCCCGGTGTGCGCGGGTGCAGGTTAGTTTCCTCGGCCCGCGTCTTGGCGTTGTCGCGGGTCTCCTGCGTGACAGGACCGCCTGGCCCCGAGCCCAACCCCTGGGTCGATCGGGCGCCTGAGGCGTCCATCCTCTCGGCCGAGGCGGCGTCGCGGCCGGCGTCGGTCGCCGAGGCCGCCGAACCGCTGGAGGCGCCGGTGGCTGCGCTTGAACTGGATGCCGCGCCGGCGCCCGGCGTCATGCCGTCCGCCGGCACAGCGTCGTCGATAGCGGGGGACGGGGCGGGGGCTTCCTCGCGCTGGCAGGCGGCGAGGCCGAGCAAGCCTACGGCCGAGGCGACGATGAACAGGCGCATGGTGGTTCCTCCCTCTCAATGCGTGTTCGCTGAACGGCGAAGCTCGAGGGAAGTTGCCGACCGAGGCCATGGCGCCACAGGTCGCGGCAGGGAAATCGTCCGGCCCAAGACCAGCCCAGCTGCACCTGCGTGCGCCATACGATCCCGTATCGGCGGGATCATGCGTGTGGGTTGTTCACGACAAGGTTTTCGCCCTGTGGGCCGTCACGCTTGAACCGTGCGTCCGCGAGGCCACATACTTCCCTGAAAGCCGCCGGAAAGGCGGGCCGAGTCGCAGCGAGAGGGCTTACGCCGGATCACTGGGGCGCGGCGGGCCGGAGATCAGCAAGGGCCCCGGAAAGTAGGCATATGTCCGAGAGCAAAATCCTCCCCGTTCTGCCGCTGCGAGACATCGTGGTGTTCCCGCACATGGTCGTCCCGCTGTTCGTGGGGCGCGAAAAGTCCGTGCGCGCGCTGGACGAGATCATGAAGGGTGAAAAGCAAATTCTGCTGGCCACCCAGAAGAATTCGGTCGACGATGATCCGTCGACCGAGGCCATCTATCCCGTCGGCGTCCTGGCCACGGTGCTGCAGCTGCTGAAACTGCCAGACGGCACGGTTAAAGTGCTGGTCGAAGGCAAGGGCCGCGCGCGTCTGACCCGCTTCACCGACCGCGAAGACTACTATGAGGCTGAAGCCGTCGATATCGAAGACGAGCCCGGCGAGACCTCGCAATCCGAGGCGCTGCTGCGCGCGGTGATCGAGCAGTTCGAGAACTATGTGAAGCTGAACAAGAAGGTACCGCCCGAGGCCCTCAGCTCCATTCCCCAGATCGCGGACCCGTCCAAGCTGGCCGACAGCGTGGCGGCCCATCTTTCCGTCAAGATCGCCGACAAGCAGGGGCTGCTGGAGACCTTCGACGTGCCCCAGCGGCTGGAGAAGGTCTACGGCCTGATGGAGGGCGAGATCAGCGTCCTGCAGGTCGAGAAGAAGATCCGCAGCCGCGTGAAGCGGCAAATGGAGAAGACCCAGCGCGAATATTATCTCAACGAGCAGATGAAGGCGATCCAGCGCGAGCTGGGCGAGACCGACGATCAGCGCGACGAGATCATGGAGCTGGAGAAGCGCATTCGTAAGACGCGCTTGTCCAAGGAAGCGCGCGCCAAGGCCGAGGCTGAGGTCAAGAAGCTGCGCAACATGAGCCCGATGTCGGCCGAATCCACCGTTGTGCGGAACTATCTCGATTGGCTGCTGTCGGTGCCGTGGGGCAAGGCCAAGCAGAAGCCCATCGACCTAGCCAAGGCCGAAGACATCCTCGAGGAGGATCACTACGGTCTGGAGAAGGTCAAAGAACGGATCGTCGAGTATCTGGCCGTCCAGGCGCGCACCGGCAGCCTGAAGGGGCCGATTCTGTGCCTCGTCGGCCCTCCGGGCGTCGGCAAGACGTCGCTGGCCAAGTCGATCGCCAAGGCCACGGGACGCGAATACGTGCGCATGTCGCTGGGCGGTGTGCGCGACGAATCCGAAATCCGCGGCCACCGTCGCACCTATATCGGTTCCATGCCCGGCAAGATCATCCAGTCGATGAAGAAGGCCAAGACGACCAACGCCTTCGTGCTGCTGGACGAGATCGACAAGCTGGGCGCCGACTGGCGGGGCGACCCGTCTTCGGCCCTGCTGGAGGTGCTGGACCCGGCCCAGAACTCGACCTTCGGCGACCACTATCTGGAGGTGGACTACGACCTGTCGCAGGTGATGTTCGTGACGACCGCGAACAGCCTGAACATGCCGCAGCCCCTGATGGACCGCATGGAGATCATCCGGGTCAGCGGATACACCGAGGACGAAAAGGTCGAGATCGCCAAGCGCCACGTCCTGTCAAAACAGCTGGAGGACCACGGGCTGAAGGCCAATGAGCTGATTGTGCCCGAGGACCAAATCCGCGAGCTGATCCGCTACTATACCCGCGAGGCCGGCGTGCGCTCGCTGGAGCGCGCTCTGGGCGGCGTGGCCCGCAAGGCCGTGCGCGAGATGGCCAAGACCGGCGCCACGACCATCACGGTCGACAGCGAAAAGCTGGCCGAATACGCGGGCGTGCGGAAATACCGCTACGGCGAGACCGACGAGAACGATCAGGTCGGCATCGTCACCGGTCTGGCCTGGACCGAGTTCGGCGGCGACATCCTTACCATCGAGGCGATCAAGATGCCGGGCCGCGGCCGCATGACGGTCACCGGCAACCTCAAGGAGGTGATGAAGGAGTCGATCTCGGCGGCCGCTTCCTACGTTCGAGCGCGCTCCCTGGCTTTCGGCGTCAAGCCGCCGGTGTTCGAGAAGACCGACATCCACGTCCACGTGCCGGACGGCGCGACGCCCAAGGACGGCCCCTCGGCCGGCGTGGCCATGACCGTCGCCATGGTCTCGGTCCTGACGGGCGTGCCGATCCGCAAGGATATCGCAATGACGGGCGAGATCACCCTGCGCGGCCGTGTCACCGCCATCGGCGGCCTGAAGGAGAAGCTGCTCGCCGCCCTGCGTTCCGGGGTCAAGACCGTGCTGATCCCGCAGGAGAACGAGAAGGACCTGGCCGACGTGCCCGACAATGTGAAGGGCGCGCTGGAGATCATCCCGATCTCGACGGCAGACGAGGCGCTGAAGTGGTCGCTGACCGGCACGCTGACGCCCGTCGAATGGGACGAGACGGCCGAACCGCTGCCGCCTCCGGCTGCGCCTGCCGACGCCGCGGCGGCCAGCGTCAGCCACTGATTGAAAAGAGGGGCGGTTGGACTTCGGTCCGGCCGCCCTTTGTCTTGCGCGTCGGCGTTTCGACAGGCAGAAACCGACATGTCGGGCGGCTAGCTCAGCTGGTCAGAGCACCTCGTTTACACCGAGGGGGTCGGGGGTTCGAACCCCTCGCCGCCCACCATAGTTTCATTCGGCTAGTCGGCGTTGGGCCTGTCATTTCGCCAGTCGAACAGCGCCTCCAGAACCTGGACGGCGCGGCCGCGCTCCGACGTCAGGTCGGGATCGCGCCCCAGGATCAGCCGGGCGTCGTCGGCCGCCGCCAGCATCAGACCGCGATGACGAATGGGGTCGGCGAATCGGTATGCCGGAAAACCGCTCTGCTTCAGTCCCAGAGGGTCGCCGCCGCCGCGCAGGCGGAAGTCCTCCTCGGCGATCTCGAAACCGTCCTCGGTGCGGCGCAGGGTCTCCAGCCGCTCGCGGGCCGTCTCGCCCAGCTGCCCGTCTTCGCCGCCGTACAGCAGGATGCAGGCGCTGGATCGCGCGCCGCGCCCGACGCGGCCGCGCAATTGATGCAGTTGCGCCAGGCCAAAACGGTCGGCGTGTTCGATGACCATGATGGAGGCGTTGGGCACATCCACGCCGACCTCGACCACCGTTGTGGCGACCAGCACAGGCAGACGGCTGTCGGCGAAATCGGCCATGACCGCTTCGCGCTCGGCGCCCGGCATCTGGCCGTGGGCCAGGCCGACCTCGATGCCCAGGAACTTGCGCAGATCGGCGGCGCGCGCCTCGGCGGCCGCCAGATCGATCGCTTCGGATTCGGCCACCAGGGGACAGATCCAATAGGCCTGGGCGCCGCCCTCGACGGCGGCCTTCATGCGGCGCGCGACCTCGCCGATGCGGGTGGCGGGCAGGACGGCGGTGGCGACCGGCGTGCGTCCGGGCGGCTTTTCGTCCAGCCGCGAAACATCCAGCTCGCCGTACTGGCTGAGCTCCAGCGTGCGCGGGATCGGGGTGGCCGACATGGTCAGCAGGTGCACGCCGCCCAGACGCGGATCGCCCTTGGCCTGCAGCCGCTGACGTTCCGACACGCCGAACCGATGCTGTTCGTCGATGACCGCCAAGGCCAGCCTGTCGAACCGCACGGCGTCCTGGAATAGGGCGTGTGTGCCGATGGCGACCTGGGTCTCGCCGGACGCCAGGGCCGCCAGCTTGCCGCGCCGCTCGGCCGGAGTGTCGCGCCCGGTCAGCAGCAGGCTGGAGACGCCGGCGGCCTGCAGCCGGGGCGACAGGCGCTGGTGATGCTGGCGCGCCAGGATTTCGGTCGGCGCCATCAGGGCGGCCTGGAAGCCGGAATCCGCCACGTCGGCGAGGGCGAGCGCAGCCACGGCGGTTTTGCCCGACCCCACGTCGCCCTGCAGCAGCCGGCCCATCTGCTTGCCTGAGGCGAGGTCGTGTCGGATTTCCTCGACCGCCCGCGACTGAGCGTCTGTCAGGACGAAACCGAGACCGTCGAGCAGGCGTGCGGACGCTTCGCCGGGGCGGGCGACGGGGGCCGGATTGATCTGCCGCGCGCGCCGCCGGCGGGCCAAGGCCAGTTGGTGGGCCAGCAGTTCGTCATAGGCCAGCCTCTGACGCGGCGGGGCCTCGTGCGACAGGTCCGCTTCGGTGCGGGGCGTGTGAAGCTGGCCCAGCGCCTCGCGCCAGCCCGGCCAGGCGCGCTTGGCCAGCCAGGCCGCGTCCTGCCATTCCTCAAGCTCCGGCGCGGTCTCCAGCGCCTGCAAGGCCAGCTTGCGCACCACGCGCGAGGTCAGGCCCTGGGTGGCGGGATAGACCGTCTCGGCCTCGGGAATGTCGGCGGCCTTTTCAGGCGGCACGATGTGGTCGGGGTGCGGGATCTGCACCTCGTTGTTGAACCGTTCGACCCGGCCGCTGACGAGGCGGCGCGCGCCCTTGGGGGCCAGGCTTTCGATGTGACGCGGCGATCCGCCGAACCAGACCAGGTGGATGAAGCCGGTGTCGTCGGACGCGCGCATTCGGAAGGGCGCGCCGGGCTTGTGCGGGGGAAACAGCCGGTCGATCGTCACGTCGAAGACCCCGACCTCGCCCTCCACAGCGCCCTGAGCGGTCATGGGGCGGCGATGAACCAGCCCTGAGGGTGAAAGGAACAGAAGGTCGCGCACCAGAGGCCCGGCCACTTTGGCGACCAGCGGCGCGACGCGCGGCCCCACGCCTTTCAGGCTGGTGACCTCCGCGAACAGGGGAAAGAGAATCTGCGGCCGCATGATCCGCCCAGCATAGCTGGCGAAACGGCGACTGGAACGCTATCTGACCGCTCTTGTTGAATGAACGAACCGGGCAAGGATCCTTGTGGCCGACATCGACGCGCGTCTGAAACAGCGGCTGGGCCGCATCGCCTTCCGCGCCTGGCGTCGCGGATTCCGCGAGGCGGACATGGTCTTGGGGCCCTTCGCCGATCAGGTGGCGCCCACCCTGACCGAGGCCGAGCTGGACGTGTTCGAGGCGTTGCTGGATGTCGAGGACCAGTATCTCTACGCCTGGATCATCGAGCGCGAGCCGACGCCGCCCGAACACCAGGGGCCGGTGATGGACCGCATTCGCGCCTTCATGCGCGCCCATGTGGCGAGCGCTGTCGGCGAGGGGATCGGTTGATGGACGCTCAACTCAAGACCCCGCGCGTCGACATCGAACTGGGCGGCGCGCCCGAGGGCCTGGACGCCCTGGTGGTGGCCGAGCGCGTGCAGGCGAATGGCGGCGTTGCCCTGTTCGTGGCGCGCGACTATCAGCGCTCAGCCGCCTTTGTTCAGGCGTTTCAGTTCTTCGCCAAGGATATTGAAGTCCTTGAGTATCCGTCCTGGGACTGTCTGCCGTACGATAGGCTCAGCCCCACCGCTTCGGTTTCGGCCCAGCGCATGGCGACGCTGACGCGCCTGGCTCAGGGACCGAAGGATGACCGACCGCTTCTGGTGGTCGCCACCATCGCGGCCGCTGCCCAGCGCACGCCGCCGCGTTCGGTCACGACCGCGGCAGGTTTCGAGGCGCGCATCGGCCGCGATCTGGATATGGCGGCGCTCGAGAAATACTTCAGCACCAATGGCTATGTCCGCGCCTCGACCGTGTCGGAACGCGGCGAGTACGCGGTGCGCGGCGGGGTGGTCGATGTGTTCCCGCCGGGCTTTGACGAGCCGGTTCGCCTGGACATGTTCGGCTCGGAGCTGGAATCGATCCGCGCCTTCGATCCCGAGACCCAGCGGTCGACGCGTCAGCTGAAATCGGTCTCGCTGTCGCCTGTGTCCGAGGTGTTGCTGGATCGCGAAAGCATTTCGCGTTTCCGCAGTGGCTATCTGAATTTGTTCGGGGCGTCGGGCGACGATCCGCTTTACTCCTCGATCAGCGAAGGCGCGCGGCGCCAGGGCATGGAGCAGTGGCTGCCGCTGTTCTACGACCGGCTGGACACCCTGTTCGACTATCTGCCGGACGATGCGCCGGTGTTTCTGGACAACCAGGTAGAGGCGGCGCGCGCCGAGCGCTGGACGCTGATCGATGACGCCTATGACGCGCGTCAGGAAGCCGCCAAGGCCAAGCGGGCGGCCGGCGCGCCGCTGGGCGCGAACCGGGCGCTGCCGCCCGAGCGGCTGTATCTGACGGCTGAGGACTGGAACAGCGCGCTGGCGGGCCGCGCCGTGCGTCGCCTCACGCCCTTCGATACGCAGGGTGAAGACGCCGGCGGCCGCCTGGGCCGCAGCTTCGCCGCCGAGCGCGCGCAGGACAGCGTCAATCTGTTCGAGGCGGTGGCGCGCCATGCGGAGACGCTGAGGGGGCAGGGCAAGCGCGTGCTGTTCGCGTCCTGGAGCGAAGGTTCGTCGGAGCGACTGGCGGCCATGCTGTCCGATCACGGGCTGACCCATGTGGTGGCCGTGCGCGACTGGGCCGACGCACATGCGGCGCCGAAGGATCTGTATCTGCGCGGCGTTCTGCCGGTCGAGCATGGGTTCGTCACCGACGACCTGGCGGTGATCTCGGAAACCGACATCCTGGGCGATCGCCTGGCGCGGCCGCGCAAGAAGCGTCGAGCCTCCAACTTCCTGGCCGAGGCGTCTGCGCTGACGACCGGCGACCTGGTGGTGCACCTGGATCACGGCATCGGACGGTATGAAGGGCTGCGCACCCTGGACATTCAGGACGCGCCGCACGACTGCCTGGAACTGCTCTACGCGGGTGAGAGCAAACTCTATCTACCCGTTGAAAACATTGACCTGCTGACCCGTTACGGGTCCGACAGCGAAGGCGTTCAGCTGGACCGGCTGGGTGGCGCGGGCTGGCAGGCGCGCAAGGCCAAGGCCAAGGAGCGCCTGCGCGCCATGGCCGAGGGCCTGATCGCCCTGGCCGCCAAGCGCGCGCTGCGCGTGACCGAGTCCGTCACCCCGCCGTCGGGCCTGTTCGACGAGTTCTGCGCCCGCTTCCCCTATGAAGAGACCGACGATCAGTTGAACGCCATCGGCGACGTGCTGGAGGATCTGGGCAAGGGCACGCCCATGGACCGCCTGATCTGCGGCGATGTGGGCTTCGGTAAGACCGAGGTCGCGCTGCGGGCCGCCTTCGTCGTGGCCATGACCGGCAAACAGGTGGCGATCGTCGCACCGACGACCCTGCTGGCGCGCCAGCACTTCAAGACCTTCACCGAACGCTTCGCCGGCTGGCCGGTTAAGGTGCGCCAGTTGTCGCGTCTGGTGACCGGCAAGGAGGCGAACGAGACGCGCGCGGGCCTGAAGGACGGCTCGGTCGAGATCGTCGTCGGCACCCACGCCGTCCTGGCCGAACAGGTCGGGTTCAAGGACCTGGGCCTGGTGATCGTCGACGAGGAGCAGCACTTCGGCGTCAAGCACAAGGAGAAGCTGAAGACGCTGCGCGCAGACGTGCACCTGCTGACCCTGACGGCCACGCCGATCCCGCGCACCCTGCAGATGGCGCTGTCGGGCATTCGCGAGATGTCGATCATCGCCACGCCGCCGGTCGACCGCCTGGCGGTGCGCACCTACGTCACGCCGTTCGACCCGGTGATGGTGCGCGAGGCCCTGCTGCGCGAGAAGTATCGCGGCGGCCAGGCCTATTACGTCGCCCCACGTCTGAAGGACCTGCCCGACATCGAGAAGTTCCTGCGCGAGCAGGTGCCCGAGGTGAAGTTCGTCGTCGGCCACGGCCAGATGGCGGCCACCCAGTTGGAAGACGTGATGAGCGCCTTCTACGACGGGCAGTACGATGTGCTCGTTTCGACCACCATCGTCGAGAGCGGCCTGGATATTCCCACGGCCAACACCCTGGTCGTGCATCGCGCCGACATGTTCGGCCTGGCCCAACTGTATCAGATCCGAGGCCGTGTCGGCCGCTCCAAGGCCCGTGCTTTCGCCTATCTGACCAGCGATCCGATTAAGCCCATGACCCTGTCGGCCGAGCGGCGGCTGCAGGTGCTGCAGTCGCTCGACAACCTCGGCGCCGGCTTCCAGCTGGCCAGCCACGACCTGGATCAGCGCGGCGGCGGCAATCTGCTGGGCGACGAACAGTCAGGTCACATCCGCGAGGTCGGTGTCGAACTGTATCAGCAGATGCTGGAAGACGCGGTTGCGGACCTGAAGGCCAACGGCGAGGGCGAAGCTGTCGATCGCGGCTGGTCACCCGCTATCAATGTCGGCGCGGCCGTATTGATTCCAGAGGATTACGTGCTGGACCTAAACGTCCGCCTGAGCCTGTATCGTCGCCTGTCGGACGCCGAGAACACCGAAGATCGGGAAGCCCTAGCCGCCGAACTGATCGACCGGTTCGGTCCGCTGCCGGACGAGGCGAAACAACTGCTGCGGATCGTGGGCATCAAGGCGGCGTGCAAGACGGCCTGCATCGAGAAGATCGACGTGGGGCCCAAGGGGGCCGTGCTGACGCTGCGCGGAAACCGCTTCCCCAACCCGGCGGGCCTGATTGGCCTGATCCAGAAGAACCAGGCCTTCTGGAAAATCCGTCCGGACCAGAAGATCGTGGTCAAGGGCGATTGGCCCACGCCGGAAGACCGGCTGAAGGTCGCCGAGCGCATCACCGCGGATCTGGCGCGAGTGGCGGCCGCCGGCTGACCGTGGTCAGGCCCGGCTGGCTTCCTGAAGGTTCTGGGAGGCGCGTTCCAAGGCGGCGGCAGGCGTCTGACCCTCGGACACCTCGGCCACGCCGACCTGGAACTCGACGACGAAGGGCGGCTTGTCCGGGCCGGCGTCAAAAGCGGTGCAGGCTATGACAGCGGCGATGCGTTCAGCCGCCAACCGCGCCGCAGGACCGCGAGTAGCCGGCAGGGCCAAGGCGAAGACTTCGCTGGCCAGCCGCGCCGGCGTATCCTCGACACGGACAAGGCGCGACACCATCGCGCCGATCTGAGGCAGGGCGCGATCCAGCCAGCCCCCCTGACGGGCGGCCGCCACGGCGTTGCTCTCGGCCACACGCAATACGCATACCGAGAGGGGCCGACGCCTGTCCCGTGCGCCCTCCGCGATCCGCTTGAGGTGTGCGGCGAAGAGATCGCGTCCGAACAGGCCGGTCGTCGCCTCCATGGCGCCGGACTCCCGTCCGGCGTCCAGCGCCCTGCGAATCTCCAGATGGCGGCGATAGGTCCGGCCCAGGGCGATGATCCGCCGCGCGGTTTCGGTTTCATCCGTGTCGGCCGCGGCCACGTCGGAAAAGCCGCGGTTGAAGACATCGGTCAGGCTGATGTCGCCCGAGCCCCGCAGGTAGAGCATCAGCGGGATGTGATAGAGGCGTGTGTTGCGCTTCATGCCTGATGCGATCGACAGGGCCGGGGCGTGATCCTCGCCGCCCCACAGGACCGCCGCGTCGAAGGCGCTTTCGTGCAGATAGTCGAAAGCCGTATAGGGCGTGGGCGCCGCGACCGTCTCAACGCCTGCCTCGGCCAGGGCGTTGGACAGGCCCAGGAAGCGCCGGTCCGGCTGGCCAGCCACCAGCACGCGCAGGGGAGCGCCGTCAGCCTGAACCGTGGGAAGGTCTAGCCCGAGGTCCGCAAGGCTCTGCCTGCGCAGGTCGAACTCTTCTTCGGCGATCGCACCGCGCACAAGCTGTTCGATGCGAAGGACCGCCTGCGCGGGATGGGGCGGGCGCGTCATCGCCAGATCTGCCGCCTCGCCGCCCGGGCCGAACCACAGCACTGGCAGACTGCGAGGTCTGGCGGCGGCCTTGAGCGCGGCGACATCGACCACAGGAGAGGCCCCGTCGATGATCGCCGCTTCCAGCGGCAGATCGTTCAGCGCCGCGCGCGCGGATTCGGGGTCACGCGCCGTCACCGTTCGCCAGCCGAGTTCGTCCAGTCCGTCGCACAGCTCCGCCGCGCGGACATCGTCGGACGCGACCACCAGAATGCGGGGTTGAGAAGCCAAGCGGCGTGTCTCCGGAACAGCAAAACGCCCCCAGGCGTCGGTCCTCAGCATATCCCCCAAGCGAGGCGGTGGGCGCAACGGCGAAAGCACAAATCGGCCCAGATCGCCGCAAACCGTTTCTAAGGCGGTCAAATGAGCCTAAGGTGCGACACTTGAGTCCGGCACAGCCGGTCACCTCCGCGGGGGCGGGACTTGAGCAAACCGAACACGGAGATGACGTCTCTCGGCTTCTGGCTTCGCCTGTCGGGAAGGGCCTTCGCTCGCAGCTGGGGCCGTGACGTCATGCTCTTCACCGGGGGCGTGTCCTTCTTTGCCCTGCTGGCGGTCTTTCCGGCCATCGCCATCCTGATCGGCCTGTACAAATTCGGCCTGTCGATCGGGCCCGTGAACGAACAGGCCTCGGCGTTGGCCGATGTTCTGCCCCAGGCGGCGCAGGGGATATTCCTGGCTGAAATCCAGCGCCTCGCATCCGCATCGACGCGGACGATCTCTGCACAAAGCGCTATCGCCTTGGTCATTGGCGCCTATGCTGCGCATCGTGGATTCAAGGCCTTGTTGGCCGGCCTTAACCTCATACATGACGAGGTGGAGCCGCACGGTTTCTTCCGTTTTAACCTGCTGGCCTTTTTTGTGGCCCTGTTCGCCTTCGCTCTGTTCACAGTCGTATCGGGGGCGGTCGTGGGTCTGCGTCTGTTCGCTCACACCCATGGTGAGCTGATGGAGCTAGGCCTGCCCTTGAACGGTCTGCTGCCGGCCTTGGGCTTGGGGGGCGGGCTGACGCTGCTGTATCGCTACGCCATGAGCCACAGCGACCGGGTCGCCTGGGGCGCGGCCATAGCGGGCGGTGCGGTGGCGACGGTGTTCTGCATGGTCTTTTCGTGGATGTGCGCGATCTATGTCGAACAGATCGTCCATCTGGGCGCGACCTACGGGTCGGTCGGGGCGGTCGTCGTCCTGCTGATCTGGCTGTCCTGGAACGTCAATGCGGTCTTTTACGGCGGGGCCTTCGCCACCGAGCTTGAGATGGCTGTCGAGGCGCGCCGTCGTGCGGCTCTGCCGGCTCCTGAAGACGATCCGCGCGTGGTCAGCCTGTCGGCGAGGCGGGCGTCTCGACAGTGATGGACAGGACGCCGTCGGCTTCCTGCAAAGTCACCACGCGCCCGCCCAGCTGATCCATTAGAAACGGCGCATCGATCCGCGCCATGGGATCGGTGGCCAGAAGCGTCAGCCGCGTCCCGGGCGGCCGCCCTTCAAGCGCACGGCGCAGCCGCAGAGTCGGCACAGGGCAGCGATGGCCCCTCGCATCGATGATTTCCGCCTCAGGCACGAGCGTCCAGCTGAGCTTTCAAAAGATCCAGGGCCAGGCGCAGGCTGGCCATGCGCACTTCGGTGCGGCCGATATCGCCGAACTCTCGCTTTTCCGCGCGGAGACCGAGCGGCCCTTGGCTGGCGAACCAGACCAGCCCTGCGGGCTTGTGCTCCGACCCGCCGGGCCCGGCGATACCCGTCACCGCCACAGCAACGTCGGCCAGGGACCGCGCGACCGCGCCCTGGGCCATGGCGCGGGCGACCGACTCGGACACCGCACCGTGCTGCTCGATAAGCTCGGTCGCCACGCCCAGTTGGTCGGCCTTTGCGGCGTTGGAATAGGTGACAAACCCTCGGTCCAGCATCTTCGACGAGCCGGGCAGGGCGGTCAGGGCGGCGGCGACCAGCCCGCCAGTGCAGCTTTCCGCCGTGGCCACCATCAGGCCCGCGCGGCCCGCGGCGTCGCAGACGGCCTGTGCCTGCGTCAGGATGTCGTCTGGGAACATGGGTCTATCCGTAAGCCCTGCGAGTCGGTTTAGGTAGGTCCGATGCGCCGATCTGTCGACGGCGGGCTGAGCGGGGTTATCGATGACTGACGCGGCACTGACCGGCGCACCCGCCGCGCCCAGACCCGATCCGGCCACGCCCATGCTGTTTGCCGTGGCCATCTTCACCTCGGCGTCACTGGTCTTTCTGGTCCAGCCCATGGCGGCCAAGCTGATCCTGCCGATGCTGGGCGGGTCGCCCTCGGTCTGGAACACCTCGATGGTCTTCTTCCAGACGGCGTTGCTCGCAGGCTACGGCTACGCCCACCTGTTGCAGCGGGTGAAGTCGATCCGGCTGCAGGCCGGCATCCACCTGGCGCTGCTGCTGGCTGCGGCCCTGTTTCTGCCGCTGCAAATCTCCGGCCTGATGGGAGAGCCCGACCCGGCGGCGCCGATCCTGTGGCTTCTGGCCACCTTGGCGATCTCGGTCGGGGCGCCTTTTGCGGTGCTGTCGGCGACGGCGCCGCTGCTGCAGGCCTGGTACGCGCGTGTGCGCGCCGGCTATCCGGACGGCCAGAACCCCTACGTTCTGTATGCGGCGTCCAACCTTGGAAGCTTCCTGGCCTTGCTGGCCTATCCGGCGCTCGTCGAGCCCTTGATGACGCTTTCAGGCCAGCGCGGTCTGTGGAGCGGCGGTTATGGCGTGTTCGTTCTTCTGGTGGCGGTCTTGGCCTTCGTCGTGTGGCGTCGGCGCGAAGATCGATCAACGGCGGAGCCGGCCCCGCTGGCCCGCAGCGCCCCCCTGACATGGAAGCAACGCGGCATCCTGGTCCTGCTGGCGGCCGCGCCATCCAGCCTGATGCTGGGCGTGACGACCCACCTGTCGACGGACGTCGCCTCGGCGCCCTTTCTTTGGGTCGTGCCGCTGGCCCTGTACCTGCTGACCTTCGTGATCGCCTTCGCGAGCAAGCCGGTCATTCCGGTATGGGTGACGCTTCTGGTTCAGGCCGCCCTGGTGGCGTCTTGCGTCAGCATGCTGGCGTTCCGAACCGGCTTCTGGCCGGTGATGTTCGCCATCCACATCGCCACCTTCTTCTTCACCGCTCTGATGTGTCACCAGCTGCTGGCACTCAGACGGCCGCCGCCGGACCGGCTGACCGAGTTCTTCCTGCTGTTGTCGCTCGGCGGTGTGCTGGGCGGGGCCTTCAACGCCCTAATCGCCCCGGTCATCTTCAACATGGTGTGGGAATATCCGCTGGTGCTGATCGCCGTCGGCTTGGCGCGGCCGTGGCGCAACAGCCAGATCAGCACCATGGACGCCATGATCCTGGTCGCCGTCACCGTGATCACCGCAGCGCCGCCCGTAGCGTTGGAGATCATGCGCTACAATCCCGAGTTCAGGGCCATGTTCGACGCCACGACCCTGATCCAGACGACGCAGATCATTCTGGGCGCGGCCGCCATTGGGGCCTTCCTGCTGCGTGAACGGGCTCTGCTCTTCGTCGCGGCGCTGTTCATGATCAACCTGTCGGCTCAGCACGTCGGGCGCGGCTACGACTGGTCCCTGTCCGAACGAAGCTTCTTCGGCGTCATGCGGGTGGCCAGCACGCCAGACCCGAGCCTGGGCGGCGACGTGCATGTCATGATGCATGGGACGACACTGCACGGGGCCCAGCCGACGTCTCCGGCTTTCCGCTGCATGCCGACGCTCTACTACGCACCTCAGACTTCGCTGGGCCAGGCGACCCAGATCGTGCAGACACGCCGCGCCGACGCCGTCATCGGGGTTGTCGGTCAGGGGGCCGGCGCGATGGCGGGCTTCAAGCGCGCCGGCGACGTCATGACCTTCTTCGAAATCGACCCGATGGTTGACCGGGTGGCGCGCGATCCTCGCTGGTTCACCTTTATTTCCGACTGCGCCGACGGGCCGATCCGCACCGTGCTGGGCGACGCCCGCCTGACCTTGGCCAAGGAACCAGCCGGCATCTACGACATGCTGCTGATCGACGCCTTCTCCTCGGACGCCATCCCGACCCACCTGCTGACGGTCGAAGCGATGCGGGAATATCTGAGCCTATTGAAGCCGGACGGCGTCCTGGTCCTGCACCTGTCGAACCGCAATCTGGAGATCACGCTGCCGGCTCAGGCTGCGGCTCAGGCGCTGGGCGTACCTTCGCGACATCAGGTCTATATCGAGCGGGCGGACACCCCGGACATGGCCGAGGCTTCGACCGAGGCGCTGATCCTGTCGCCGACGGCAGAGGGCCTGGCCGAGTTCGACGCGACTGGGCGCTGGAACCAGTTGGCGCCGACCGAAGTGCGGCCGTGGACGGACGACTATGTCAATCTGTTCGGCTCGCTGCTGCGCCACCACGGCCTGAGCCGGCACAGCTATTGATCGGCGTCAGGCCGGCAGCTCCACGCTGCACGCGGCCTGGGCGGCCAGGCCTTCTCCGCGACCGGTGAAGCCGAGCGCCTCGGTCGTGGTAGCCTTGACGCTCACGGCCTCCAACGGAATGGCCAGCAGTTCCGACAGGCGTTCGCGCATGGCCTGGCGGTGCGGCTTCACCTTGGGCTGCTCGCAGATCAGGGTGACATCGACATTGATGATCCGCCCGCCCCGGCGCGCGATCAGTTCGACGGCGTGGACCAGAAAGCGATCCGAGGCCGCCCCCTTCCACTGCGGGTCGGTCGGCGGAAAGTGGTCGCCGATGTCGCCTTCTCCGATCGCGCCTAGCAACGCGTCCGTCAGCGCATGCAGGCCCGCGTCGGCGTCGGAATGACCGATCAGCGTCTGGTCGTGCGGGATTTCGACACCGCATAGCCACACCGATGCGCCAGGCCCCCAACGGTGCACGTCGAAGCCGGTGCCGACGCGGATCTGGCGTGGGATCAAGGCGTCGGCCATGGCGAAATCCTCAGTGTAGGTGAGCTTCATCAGGCGGGGATCGCCCGGAACGGTCCGCACGCGTCCGCCGGCGGCCAGAACTGCCTCGGCCTCGTCGGTAGGAGGACGGTCGTCAGTCCAGCGATCCAGAGCCTCAGTAAGGGTGATGCGGCGGCGGAACGCTTGAGGCGTCTGGGCGCGAAAAAGACCGTTTCGATCCTCGGCGCCGACAATCCATCCACCTTGCACTCGGCGCAGACTGTCGGCGCAGGGCAGGGCGGGCAGGGCGCCGTCGGCGTCCTCGACCGCCGCCAGAAGGGCGTCGATCACGGCTCCGGGGAGCAGTGGGCGCGCCGCATCATGAATGAGCACGGGAGCGTCGTCGTCCCCGATCAAGGCCGCCAACCCTAGTCTGACCGATCCCGCACGATCCGCCGCACCCGCGACCACGCGCCAGTTCTGCATGCCATTCAGCGTCGCTTCACCCAGCGCCTCGTCGCCGGAAGGTACAACGAGCACGCCATGGCGCGCGCCTGAAAGCGCTTGGACGGCGCGTCGAGCCACGGTCTGTGCGCCCAGGATCCGCCATTGCTTGGCGCCGCCCGAGCGCGAGCCGGAACCGGCGGCCACCACGACGGCGTCGAAAACGGTCTGCAAGGTCATTCCGCCTTCTAAGCGCCGCCTTCGGGCTTGACGAGAGGGTCTTGGACAGGCGCAAAGCGGCGGAATGACCCACAGCCTCACCATTGGCGACGTGACTATTCCTGGGCGGGTGCTGATGGCGCCCATGACCGGGATCACCGATTTGCCTTTTCGGCAGGTCGCCAGCCGGCTGGGCGCGCCCTATGTGGCGACCGAGATGGTGGCGTCGGCCGAGCTGGCGCGTGGACGGCCCGACGTAGTGAGGCGGGCGGCGGTTGGTGACGGCTTGCCTTTGACGGTCATCCAACTGGTCGGGCGCGACCCGTCCGCGATGGCGCAGGGCGCACGCATGGCTGAGGAGGCCGGCGCCGACCTCATCGATCTGAACTACGGCTGTCCGGCCAAAGAAGTTACGGGCTCGGCGGCGGGATCGGCGCTGATGCGCGATCCGGACCTGGCGCTGCGGATCATCGACGCGGTCGTCGGCGCGGTGTCTCGGCCGGTGACGGTCAAGATGCGGCTGGGTTGGGACGAAAACAGCGTCAATGCATCCGATCTGGCGCGGCAAGCGCAGGACTCCGGCGTATCGGCCGTGACTGTGCACGGCCGAACCCGCAAGCAGTTCTACACCGGCCAGGCCGATTGGGACGCGGTGGGCGAGGTCAAGAGCGCGGTCGCTATTCCCGTCATCGTCAACGGCGACATCGTCACGGCGCAGCAGGCCCGAGAGGCGCTTGATCGTTCGGGCGCCGACGCACTGATGCTGGGGCGCGGCGTGTATGGTCGGCCGTGGCTGGCGGCGCAGCTGGAGGCCGCGCTCCGTGGAGACGCCATCGCGGCGGAGCCGGGTCGGGCTGAACGGTTCGCCGTCGTCGTAGAACACCTGCGTGCTTCGGTCGGCTTCTACGGTCTGCCGCTGGGCCTGAAAATGTTCCGCAAGCATTTGGGGTGGTACATCGAACAGGCCCCCTGGCCTTTGGATCCCGCTGAACGGCGCGTCGCCAAGGCTCGATTGTGCCGGCTGGAGACGCCGGGCGCGGTGGAAGCCGCGCTTTCCGAGCTTTGGCTGACGGAAGTGACGCTTTCAGGCGACAGGACCGTTGAAAATCCGCAACAGGTGGCGGAAGCTGCGTTGGCATGACTGACGCGCCCGCATCCTTGGCTGACGCCGCCGCCGCCGATGAACGGCCGTGGCTGGGCCGGTTGGCGGAAGGGCCTGCGCGCAACGTCTTCATCTCAGCCTATGTCCTGGCCGTGCTCGTCACCGCAGCGGCGATCTGGCTGGTCGTGGCGACGCCGGGCGCCACCGGCGGCGGGGCGCAGGCGGCGGCCAGTCAGGCGGTGCTGTTCGTCCTGATCGGCAATCTGCTGCTGATCGGAGGGTTGGCCCTGGTGGTCGGCGCCCGGGTGCTGCGGCTGGCCCAGCGACGACGCGATCCCGGCGCCCGGCTTCATCTCAGGTTCGTGACGATCTTCTCCGTGGTGGCGGTCGCTCCAGCCATCCTGGTGGCCCTGGTGTTCGGCGTTCTGGTCAATCGAGGCGTGGACCAGTGGTTCAGCCAGAACGTCCAGGCAGCGGTCGAGAACGGCGCCGACATCGGCCGCGCCTACATCAGCGACGTCTCGGGACAGATGGACGCGGATCTGGCGACTATCGGCGATCAACTGACCGGTGCGAGGCCACTGTTCGGCAATCGAATTCAGTTCTCCGACGCCCTGGTCCAGGCCGCCGAAATATTCGGCTATCCCGCCATCTACATTCTGGACGGCGAAGGTCAGGTGCTGGCGCGCGGCGAAACTGCTGCTGCGCCGCCCTATTTGGCCCCGCCGCGCTCGGCGCTGGAGGCGGCGGCCGAAGGTGGGGCGCCTCCGCAGGAAGTGACCGAGAATCCGGACGTAGTCCGTTCCGTCTCGGCCCTGCCGGCCTACGGCGACGCATTTCTGTACCTCGTCAGGCCTCTGGAACCGGGCCTGGTGGCGCGGATGAAGAACGGCGACCAGTCCATACAGGCCTATCGTGAGGCGCAGGACAGCCGGGCACGCATTCAGGCGGCATTCGCCCTGTCTTATCTGGAGACTGTGCTGCTGGTGCTGGTAGGGGCGGTGTGGCTCGGAATGTCGGCCGCCAGTGCGATTTCCGGGCCAATCGGGCGTCTGGTCCGTGCGGCGGATCAGGTGGCGTC
The DNA here is from genome assembly GCF_046295775.1 of Brevundimonas sp. Taxonomy (GTDB): domain Bacteria; phylum Pseudomonadota; class Alphaproteobacteria; order Caulobacterales; family Caulobacteraceae; genus Brevundimonas. The sequence continues at coordinate 30,634 of NZ_JBKBML010000002.1, forward strand.
CGGCGATCTCGACGCCCGCGTGGACAGCACGGGCGCGCCTGGCGAGATCGCCATGCTTTCGCAGGCCTTCAACCGCATGACAGGCGACTTACAGGACCAGCAAACGGCGCTGAAGGCCGCGAGCGACGACGCTCAGGCGCGCAGTCGTTTCATCGAGACGGTGCTGTCCGGCGTGTCGGCGGGCGTCATCGGCCTGGACCGCAAGGGTCGGATTTCGGCCATCAACGACAGCGCCGCGCACCTGCTGGCGATCACCGACTCTGACCTGAACGGCCGTCCGCTGGCGGATGTCTCGCCCGAACTGAGTGAGTTGGTGAAGCGCGCCGAGGCGCACATCGAAGAAGATATCGACGTCAGCCGTGACGGGGACACCCGGCGCCTGCGGGTGCGCATCGAGGGCGGCGTGGGCGGCGAAATGGTGCTGACCTTTGACGACATCACCCGCCTGGTAACGGCCCAGCGCAACGCTGCCTGGCGCGACGTGGCGCGCCGCATCGCCCACGAGATCAAGAACCCCCTGACGCCCATCCAATTGTCGGCCGAGCGTCTGCGTCGCAAGTATCGTGGTCAGGTCGATGAAGTGGAGGTGTTTGATCGTTGCACCGACACCATCATCCGTCAGGTCGGCGACATCGGTCGGATGGTCGACGAGTTCTCGGCGTTTGCGCGCATGCCCGCGCCGCGCTTCGCGCCCGAAAATCCTGCCGAACTGCTGCGGCAGGCGGTCTTCGCCCAGCGCGTCGCCGCGCCCGACATCGGCGTGACGCTGATGGAGCCCTTGCCTCACACGTCGCTGAGCTGCGACGGGCGCATGGTGGGTCAGGCGCTGACCAACATTCTCAAGAACGCCGGCGAGGCGGTCCAGGCGCGGCGGGCCGCGCAAGGCATGACTTTCGATCGGGCGACGCCAGGGGTCATCGCGCGCCTGACGGTCGAGGAGGGGCTCGCCTGCTTCACCATCGAAGACGACGGCGTCGGCCTACCGGAAAAAGACCGCGACAGACTGACCGAACCCTATGTGACCACGCGCGAGAAGGGCACGGGCCTGGGCCTGGCCATCGTCAAGCGCATCTGCGAGGACCACAATGGCGAGCTTCGGCTGGCCGACGCCGAGACGCTGAAGGGCGCTCGGGTGCGCCTCGTCTTTCCCCTGGATCCGACTGGCAAGGCGGCCGCGCGTGAACGCGTCGCGGCGGCCGAATAGCGAGGCGACATGCGAGCAACTGGCGCAGACATACTGGTCGTTGACGACGAGGCCGACATCCGGGACCTGGTTTCTGGTCTTTTGGAGGATGAAGGCCACGCGGTGCGAACGGCCTCCAATTCCGACGAAGCCCTGGCCGCCGTGCGGGCCCGCAAGCCGTCGCTGGCGGTCCTGGACATCTGGATGCAGGGCGGCGGTCTGGACGGGCTGGAACTGCTGGACGTGGTCAAGGAAATCGACCCTGACCTGCCGGTTGTCATGATTTCGGGCCACGGCAACATCGAAACGGCGGTCAGCGCCCTCAAGCGCGGCGCCTATGACTTCATCGAGAAGCCGTTCAAGTCCGACCGACTGGTGGTGGTGGTCGAGCGCGCGCTGGAGGCCGCCAGCCTTAAACGCGAGAATCGTCGCCTGCGCGCTCAGACTATGACGCCCATTGGTCTGATCGGTCGATCCGCGGCCGCCCAGGCCCTGCGTTCGACGATCGCGAAAGTCGCGCCGGCCAACAGCCGCGTCCTCGTATCCGGACCGCCGGGCTCGGGCAAGGAGCTGGTGGCGCGCCAGATCCACGAGGCCAGCCCCCGCGCCCGAGCTGAATTCGTCGCCATCTCGGCCGCCGGCATGACGCCCGAGCGGTTGGACGTGGAGCTTTTTGGCGAAGAGGGCGGCGACGGCCGGCCGCGAAAGATCGGTGTGTTCGAGCGAGCGCATAACGGCACCCTCTATCTAGACGATGTGGCCGACATGCCGCCTGAGAGCCAGAGCCGCATTCTGCGCGTGCTGGTCGAACAGCGCTTCCGTCGTGTCGGCGGCGAGCAGGACGTTCAGGTGGATGTGCGCGTCATTTCCTCCACCTCAAAGGACCTCAAAGCAGAGATCGCCGAAGGACGGTTCCGTGAGGATCTGTTCCACCGATTGAACGTCGTGCCGATCCGTGTGCCGGGCCTGTCCGAGCGCCGCGAGGACATCGCTGAGCTGATCGAGCACTTCATCGACAACCTCAGCGCCTCGCAGGGCCTGCCCTGGCGCAGGGTGGGGGAGGACGCGGTCGCGGTGCTTCAGGTTCACCCCTGGCCCGGCAATGTCCGGCAGCTGCGCAACAACGTCGAACGCCTGCTGATCCTTGCCACCGGCGACGCAGGCGAACCCATCACCGCCGACATGCTGCCTCAGGAGGTCGCGGCCTCTAGCGGCGGCGGCATGGGCGCGGACCGCGCCATCGCCCTGCCGCTCCGTGAAGCGCGCGAGGTTTTCGAGCGCGAGTATCTGGCGGCCCAGATCATGCGGTTCGGCGGCAACATCAGCCGCACCGCCGCCTTCATCGGGATGGAGCGTTCCGCGCTTCACAGGAAGCTGAAGTCGCTGGGCGTGTCGCCCTCACGGGGTGGAGATGACGAGGAAGGGAGCGCCGACTGATGTCGCGGGTGGCTTACGTCAACGGAACCTACCAGCCGCACGGCCAGGCGACGGTTCACGTCGAGGATCGTGGGTTCCAGTTCGCCGACGGCGTCTATGAGGTCTGGTCGGTTTTCGACGGTCGCCTGGCCGACTTTGACGGGCACCTGACCCGGCTGCATCGCAGCCTGGACGAACTTCGCATTCCCATTCCGATGACCCGCCAGGCCATGGAGCGGGTGCTGAAAGAGACGGTTCGCCGCAACCGCGTGAACGAAGGCCTGGTCTATCTGCAGGTCACGCGCGGCACGGCGCGGCGCGATCACCCATTCCCGGCCGAAGGCACGCCGCCCAGCGTCGTCGTGACGGCTCGGTCCATGCCTCTGTCGAAGGGCAACGCCAGCGCCGAAAAGGGCGTGGCCGTCGTCACCCATCCGGACATCCGCTGGGGCCGATGCGACATCAAGACGGTCGGCCTGCTGCCCAATGTCCTGGCCAAGCAGGCCGCCAAGGAGATGGGCGCCGCCGAGGCCTGGATGGTCGACGAGATGGGGCTGGTCACCGAAGGGTCTTCGACCAACGCCTGGATCGTGGACGAGAACGGCAAGCTGCGCACGCGCGACACCCAGTCCAACATCCTGCGCGGCATCACGCGCGCGGCGGTGATGAAGCTGATCGAGGCCGAGGGCCTCGAGTTGGACGAGCGCGCCTTCTCGGTGGAGGAAGTAAAGCGGGCGCGGGAGGCCTTCTATACCTCCGCCACCGGCTTCATCATGCCGGCGGTGTCGATCGACGGCGCGCGCATTGGCGATGGGAAGCCGGGGCCCATCGCCACGAAACTGCGCACCCTGTATCTTGACCAGGCGCGTGACGAGGCCATCTAGCGTGTTGCGACGGCCGTCCGACGGCGTCTAAGGTCGCGCTCGGCGCTCGATCCGCCGCCAGAAACAAGAACAGGACAAACCTGCCATGTCGCAAGACAAACGCCAAAACCTGCAGGACACCTTCCTGAATTCGGTCCGCAAGACCAAGACGCCGCTGACCATCTTCCTCGTCAACGGGGTCAAGCTTCAGGGCATCGTGACCTGGTTCGACAACTTCTGCGTGCTGCTCCGTCGTGATGGCCAGTCGCAGCTGGTCTACAAGCACGCCATCTCCACCATCATGCCGTCCGCGCCCGTGCAGTTGTACGAGCCCGACGCCGAAGAAGACTGATTGACCCAAAAACTCATCGACCACGCCGTTCCGCTGATCCGGGCGGTCGTCATCCACCCCGACGGACGCAGCGACAGCCCGCGTCTGGCGTCCGAGCGGCTGGAGGAGGCGGCGGGCCTGGCCCGCGCGCTGGATCTGGACGTGCGCGCCGAAGAGATCGTGCGCCTGCGCAAGACCACGCCCGCCACCCTGTTCGGCACGGGCAAGGTGGACGAGCTGGCCGCCCTGGTCCGCGCCGCCGAGGCCGAGGCCGTGGTCGTCGATGACCAGCTGACGCCGGTGCAGCAACGCAATCTGGAAAAGGCCTGGAACTGCAAGGTCATCGACCGCACGGGCCTTATCCTCGAAATTTTCGGTCGCCGGGCGCGCACCAAGGAAGGCCGCCTGCAGGTCGAGCTGGCGCGGCTGGACTATGAGCGCTCGCGCCTAGTGCGGACCTGGACCCACCTTGAGCGCCAGCGCGGCGGCACCGGCGCGACAGGCGGCCCCGGCGAAACCCAGATCGAGATCGACCGACGCCTGATCGCCGACCGCATCGTGCGGCTAAAAGCCGAGCTGGAGGAGGTGCGCCGCACGCGCGGCCTGCATCGCAAGGCCCGCAAGAAGGTCCCGTTCCCGACGGTGGCCCTGGTCGGATACACCAACGCCGGCAAGTCGACCCTGTTCAACCGGCTGACCGGGTCCGAGGTCATGGCCAAGGACCTGCTGTTCGCCACCCTGGACACGACCCAGCGGACGATCCGCCTGCCGCAGGGGCGTCCCGCCATCATCGCCGACACGGTCGGCTTCATCTCGGACCTGCCGCACGAACTGGTCGAGAGCTTCCGCGCCACCCTGGAAGAGGTGGGCGAGGCCGACCTGATCCTGCATGTGCGCGACATCGCCTCGCCCGACAGCGCCGCCCAGGCGGCCGATGTCGAGGCCGTGCTCAAGCAGATCGAAATCCCCGAGGACCGCCCGCGCCGCGTGCTGGAGGTCTGGAACAAGATCGACCTGCTGGACGACGAGGCCCGCGAGGTCGTCCTGGGCCAGGCCGAACGCCGCGCCCGCGACGGCGAGGCGGTCGCCGTCTCGGCCTGGACCGGGGAGGGGATCGAGGCCTTGCGCGAAACCATCGCCGGCCTGATCGACGACGACCCAGAAAGCGAGCTGGTGCTTGAGGCGCATCAGGGCGAGGCCCTGGCCTGGCTCTATGAAAACGGCCGCGTCACGGGTCGTGAAACCGACGAAGCGGGGCGGACGCGAGTCTCGGTGCGCCTTCACCCAGCGGCGCTGGGTCGGTTCGAGCGGCAGTTTACGGTGCCCTAGTCAGGGTGTGCTTTCGACCCGTTGCGGACGTCGGGCTCTTACTTGCTAATCTGGAAGGGCATCCACCAAAACCACGATGGGTGCCGTGGCTTTGAAGGGTTGAGGAGCCGGAGATCGAAATAGGGTTCGCCCCGTCGCGCTTTCTCTGACTTCGGCAAACCACTGGTAGTCGCTCTTCCTCTCAGGGTTACCGATGCACAGGGAGAAGGCAGGACTTGTCGTGGTCATGGTTTGGGCACCATGATCGCTTGAGAATGAAATGCGGTAGTGAAGTCCCTCGGGCAACGGTTCTCCACTGACGGCCACCACGGTCCCACTTGCGGAAGGAATGGAGGGAAGGGTTCGATGCACTCCCGCGCCAATGATCTCTCCCGCGCACATGTCCCTTGTGTCCACCCAAGGATATTCGGGCCGCTTCGTCGTGCACGCACCCAGTGCGGCTATGAGCGTGAGAGCCGCGATAGCCGCAGAGCGCATGAACATCTTCACCAGTTGACGTCCCAAGGGAGCCGGTAGCCTACAGGAGCACCGTCCGCTTTCCACCCTTGTCCGACATTCACTAGGTCCGCTCAGCGGCGCTCCGCTGCCTTCGCCGCGTTCCACAGCCCGTCCATCTCGGCCAGGTCCGATTGATCCGGCGTCCGCCCGGCCTTGGCCAGCTCGGCCTCAATGAAGGCGAAGCGGCGGGCGAACTTGGCGTTGGCGGCGCGCAGCGCGTCTTCGGGTTCGACGCCCAGCTTGCGGCCCAGGTTGGCCATAACGAACAGCAGGTCGCCCAGCTCCTCGGCGGCCTTGGCGGTGTCGCCCTCGGCGATCTCGACCTTCAGTTCGGCGACCTCCTCGTCGAGCTTGTCGATCACCTCGTGGACGCTGGGCCAGTCGAAGCCGACGCGGGCGGCGCGCTTGGTCAGTTTGGCGGCGCGGGCGAGCGCGGGCAGTCCCACAGGCACGTCGTCCAAGACGCCGTGCTGCGCGCGCGCCTGACGCTCGGCGGCCTTGATGTCCGCCCACCGGGCCTTCTGGGCCGCGCCGTCGGCCTTGGCGGCCTCTTCACCGAAGACGTGCGGATGACGGCGTTCCAGCTTGTCGGCGATGGCTCCGACCACGTCGTCGAAGGCGAACAGGCCCTGTTCCTCGGCCATGCGGGCATGGAAGACGACCTGGAAGAGCAGGTCGCCCAGCTCGCTCTTGAGGTCGTCGTGATCGCCGCGCTCGATGGCGTCGGCGACCTCATAGGCCTCCTCGATCGTATAGGGGGCGATGGTGGCGAAGGTCTGCTCGACGTCCCAGGGACAGCCGCCGTCGGGATCGCGCAGCCGGGCCATGATGGCGTTCAAACGGTCGATGGGGGTCATGCGGCCTCTCCGTCGCGAGCGGCCAGGGCGGCGCGGACCTCGGCGTGACGCTCGGGCGTCAGGGGGTAGAGGCGCAGCACCACCGCCGAGATCAGCAGCAGCACCACCGGCACGGCGATGAACAGCCATTGCAGCCCCAGGATGACGCCAGGGTCGTTGACGGCGCCGGGGGCGGGGTCGAAGCCGATCCATTCCAGCACCGCAAAGGCCCCGACCGACACGGCGTAGCCCATCTTGGACGTCGCGTTCAGGATCGAGAACAGCAAGCCCGTGCGGTCGGCGCCGGCGTCCAGCCGGATGGCGTCCGACGCATCGGCCATCATGGCGCGCAGCAAGAGGTCGGCCGCGCCGAACGCCAGGCCCGTGCCGAAGATGGCGGCCATGGCGGCGGGCAGGTTGCCAGCGGGCACCAGCAGGGTTGCGGCGGCGAAGCTGACCGCGAAATAGACGCTGGCGACGGCCAGGGCCTTATGCTTGCCGATGCGCGTGGCCAGCATGGCCCAGAGCGGCGCGCCCACCAAGCCGGCGACGAAATAGACGAGCAGCAGCAGCGAGGTTTGCTCGCGCTCGAACCCCCGCGCCTGTTCGAAGAAGTAGAAGAACAAGACGCCGATCAGACCGCGCGCCGCGCCCAGCAGCAGGTCGGACAGAAGCAGGCGGCGCAGCACCGGCTTGGCCATCAGCGACAGGGTCGCCTTCAGCCCGCCGTGCGGCGGCGGCGTGACGTTGCGCGGCTCGGGCGTGAACAGGAAGGTCACGAGCAGCGCCACGGGCAACAGCACGACAATGAAGCCGCCCTGCATCCTGACCGCCTCGACATAGGTGTGGCCCAGGGCCTGTGCGCCCACCGGGATCAGCAGCACCGCCAGCACCCCCAGGATGTTGGCCACCTGCCAGAAGGCGTAGATGCGCGATCGCTGGTCGTAATCCGGCGACAGGACCGCGGCCCAGCTGGTCTGGCTGAGCAGGCTGATCGAATAGCCGATGTACATGACCACCAGCCAGACGGCGAGGTGGGTGGCGCCTGCGCCCTGGCCGACGAAGAACAGCATGGCGACCGACCCCATCAGGATCGGCATGCCGATGGCCATCCACACGCGATAGCGGCCCCATTTGGTCGAAGTGCGGTCGATGATGACCCCGAACAGCGGGTCGGTGACGATGTCGCCCAGGCGCACGATCAGGAAGATCAGGCTGACCGCCGCCAACGGCACGCCGACGTGGCTGGCGTAGAACTCGGGCAGGGTGACGTAGACCGGCAGGCCGAGCGCCGCATAGGGCAGGCAGCTGGCGGCGAAGGCGGCGAGGGTGCGGTTCGAGCGGCGTCCGGTCGGAGCGGCTGAAGAGGAGGCGGCGGTCATGGACGCGGTCCGGCGGCGGCGCCGAGTCGGCCGCCACGCTCACCATGCCGTGTTCGCGTCAGACGCGCGAGCCGCCAGCGCAGCCTTGCGGTCGCCATCATGACCGGGCCACCATCAGCCGATGTCGCTTCGTCTCCTATCCCTCGCTGTGATCGCCCTGGCCTGCGCCGTATCCGAACGGCCGGCGCAGGCCCAACCTGTTCGGGCCTCCGACGGGGCCGAGGTCTGCCACCTGGACGACGGGGCCTGGGATCTGACGGCGGAGGCCAACGCCCGGTCGCTGAGCGTGATGGAATGGTCGCCCTTCGCCGGCATGGAATACGGCTGGGAAACCTATCTGCCGCTGATCCAGAAGGAGATCGACACCGGCTGCGCGCCCGAATCGGCTGTGTTCGCCCAACATCTGGCGGGCTTTCAGCAGACCCGTGGACTGCCGGCGACCGGCCAGTTCGATGCGGCGACCTTTCAGGTGTTCCGTGGACTCTGGCAGGAGCGGCGGCCCTTCGTGATGGCGCGCGTCGGCGGTGACTGCCCCGAGCCGCCGCCCATCGCGCAACTGGGCTACCTGTCACCGGGCGAGGAACACGCCGACCGCATCACCCGCCTGCTGCGCCGTGACGTGCTGGACGCCTATCGCCAGATGGCGGCGGCGGCGCGGGCCGAGGTTCCCGAGATCGCGGCCAACCCCGAGCTGCTGCAGATCTTCTCCGGCTTTCGCGATCCAGAGGCCGACGCGGCGCGATGCGCCCAGCAGGGCAACTGCGACGGTCTGAGACGCGCGGTCTGCTCGCCGCACCGCACGGGCACGGCGGTCGATCTGTATGTCGGCCATGTCGAAGGATTCGGCGTGGACTCCACCGACGCCTGGAGCCGCCGGCACATGGCGAACGGCGCGGCCTATCGCTGGCTGGTGCGCAATGCTGGCCGGTTCGGTTTCGTCCCCTATGTCTATGAGCCTTGGCACTGGGAGTATGTGCGGCCGTGGCCACACAACTGACGAGCGGAGAGGCGGCCCTGGCGCGCGAGGCGCTGGGACAGGATTTCGACGCCACGCCGGTGCGCATCCTCGCCGCGCCCTGGCCGGTGAAACGCGCCTTCGTCATTGGCCGCTGGTTCGGGCGGGACTGGATCGTCTGGCCCCGACGCAGCCTACCGACCGACTTCGCGACGGCCTCGCTGGCTCAGCAGGGCGTGCTGGTGCACGAGATGGTTCACGTGTGGCAGGCGCGGCAGGGCGTCAGCCTGCTGGTCGGCAAGCTGAAGGCCGGCGACGGGCCGGGCGCCTACGCCTACCCGCTGGGGCCCGAGTGCGAATGGCGCGGGCTGAACATCGAGCAGCAGGCCATGGTGGTCGAGCACCGCTTCCTGCTTTCACGGGGCGGACGCGCGCCCGCGGGCCGCGACTTCTACGCCCGGGTCTGCCCGCTGGGCGCAAGGATGGAAATTTGACGAGGAGACCTTGCATCGGCGGCGCGCGGGCTTAGATCAGCCACTGACGCAGTTGCTTATGCGTCGTTCCATCTCCCAGGGAGCCCCGCATGGCCAAGATCCTCGTCCTCTATCACTCCACCTACGGCCACCTCGAGGTCATGGCCCAGGCCGTCGCCGAGGGCGCGGCCCAGGTCGAGGGCGCGCAGGTCGACATCAAGCGCGTGCCCGAAACGGTGCCGCAGGAGCTGGCCGAGAAGTCCGGCTACAAGCTGGATCAGGCCGCGCCGATCGCCGTCATCGACGACCTGAAGAACTACGACGCCATCATCATCGGCGCGGGCACCCGTTTCGGCTCGGTCGCCTCGCAGATGCGCGCCTTCCTGGATCAGGCCGGCGGCCTGTGGTTCACAGGCGCGCTGCTGGGCAAGATCGGCGGCGCCTTCACCGCCACGGCGACCCAGCACGGCGGGCAGGAGACGACCTTCCAGGGTCTGCACAACTTCTTCATGCACCACGGCATGCCGGTGGTGGGTCTGCCCTACGCCTTCCAGGGGCAGTCGCGCCTGGACGAGATCACGGGCGGCTCGCCCTATGGCGCCAGCACCATCACGGGCAGCGACGGATCGCGGATGCCCAGCGAGAACGAGCTGGACGGCGCCCGCTTCCAGGGCCGCCACATCGCCGAACTGGCGACCAAGCTGCACGGCTAATGACCGCGCCCGCCGTCTTCTTCGGCCACGGCTCGCCCATGAACGCCTTGGGCGGGCCGCACGCCGACGCCTGGCGAAAGCTGGGCCAGGCCATCGGCCGGCCTCGCGGCGTGGTGATGGTCTCCGCCCATTGGGAGACGATGGGTCTGGGCGTCACCGCTCAGGAAAAACCGCCGACCATCCACGACTTCGGCGGCTTTCCGCGTGAGCTGCACGAGATGCAGTATCCGGCGCCGGGTTCGCCGGCGCTGGCGGCGCGTGTGGCCGAACTGACGGGCGCGCAGCCGACCGACAGCTGGGGTCTGGACCACGGAAGCTGGTCGGTCCTGGCTCATGTGTTTCCAGGCGCCGAAGTGCCGATCGTGCAGCTGTCGCTGGATCGCCGCCTGGACGCACGCGGGCACTATGAGCTGGCGCGACGCCTGGCGCCCCTACGGGACGAAGGCGTGATGGTGGCCGGTTCGGGCGACTTCGTGCACAATCTGCGGACCTGGAAGCGTGACGGCGGCGAGCCCCACGCCTGGGCCAGCGGCTTCAACGAAGCGGTCAAGTCGGCGCTGGCGCGCGGAGACCACGACGCCCTGATCGACTGGGTCGGCCTGGCCGAAGAGGCGCAGATGAGCGTGCCCACCGATGAGCACTATCTGCCGCTGCTCTATGTGGCCGCCCAGCAGAGGCCGGGCGAGACGCCGGTCTTCTTCAACGATGTGATCGAGGGCGGCTCGATCTCGATGACCGGCGTCCGCTTCGGCTGAGCGTCAGCGGTAGGCGCGACGGCCGCGGAAGGCGCTGTCCAGGGCGAAGGCGCCCGGTCCGGCGAAGGCCAGGTACAGGAACACCCAGCAGTACAGCGCCGCCAGCTCGCCGCCGTTGACCAGCGGATAGATCCCGCCGGTGGCGAAGTGGAACTGGAAGTAGGCCACCGCCATCATGCCGGACAGGATGAAGGCGACCGGGCGGGTGAACAGGCCCAGCACGATCAGCGCGCCGCCGACCAGCTCCAGCACGCCGCCGATCCCCATCTGGCTGAACAGCTCGAACGGGCCGCGCGCGGGCGCGGGGAAGCCGAAGATCTTCTGCGTCCCGTGCTGCATGAACATCAGGCCGGTGACGATGCGCAGCAGCCCCAGAACCTTGGGCGCATGGGCGGAAAGAGCGTTCATCCTGGAAGTCCCCCGAAACGGCCCGTTCAGGCGGCGCGAGCCTCGCCTTCGACCATCTTCTGGATGGCCACGTAGTCGGTCTTGCCGGTGCCCAGCACCGGGACCTCGGCGACCTTGACGATTTTCTTGGGCACCGCAAGCTCGGGCGCGCCGTGGGTCCGGGCCCATTCGGCCAGACGGCCGCTGTCGGCGTCCTTGCGGTCGGTGACCAGCACCAGTTTCTCGCCCTTGCGCGCATCGGCGATGGCCACGACGGCGTGGCGCGCCTCGGGCCAGACGGCGCTGGCCAGACCCTCGACGGCGGTCAGGGAGACCATTTCGCCGCCGATCTTGGCGAAGCGCTTCACCCGACCCAGGATGGCGACATAGCCGTCCGGATCGATGTCGACGATGTCGCCGGTGTCATGCCAGCCGCCGTCCAGCGGCTCGACCTTGAGCGGATCCTCGGGCGACAGATAGCCGGCCATGACGTTGGGCCCGCGCAGATACAGGCGCCCGCCGTCCTCGATGCCCGACACGCTCTCCAGTCGGAACTCCATGCCGGGCAGAAGCTGGCCGACGGTGCCGGGGCGGTTGCGGTCGGGGTGATTGACCGCGACCACGGGCGCAGCCTCGGTCGCCCCATAGCCCTCCAGCAGCTTCAGCCCGCCGAAGCGGGTGTTGAACAGGTGATGCGTCTCGTCGCGCACCTTCTCGGCGCCGGCCACCACGAACTGCAGCGTGGCGAAGTCGTCGGGCGAGGCGACGCGGGCGTACTGATTCAGGAAGGTGTCGGTGGCGAACAGGATCGACGCCTTCACCTGAGGCAGCAGCTCGACGATCTGTTTGGCGTGCAGCGGCGAGGGGTACTGGAAGGCCTTCAGGCCGTTCACCAGCGGCAGCAGCACGCCCCCGGTCAGACCGAAGCAGTGGAAGGTCGGAAGCGGATTGAACATCACCCATTCGGGCTTCAGATCGATGTGCGCCCCGACCTGGCGGCAGTTGGCGACCAGATTGGCCTGGGTCAGCATGACGCCCTTGGGCGCGCCGAAGCTGCCGGAGGTGAACAGAATCACGCCCGCCGACTGCGGGTCGGTCTTCACGCGGAACCGCTCGGGCGCCAGGCCGGCGGCCAGGCCGAACAGCTTGTCCTTGAAGCCGATCGTCTTGCGCACATCGTCCAGCCAGACGATCTCGGCGTCCTGGGCCAGGGCCTCGACCAGCTCCTCGAGCTTGGCCTGGGTGATGAAGCGCTTGGCGGTCAGCACCTTCTTGACGCCCGCCGCCTTGAGCGCGGCCTTCAGGTTCAGTTCGCCCGAGGTGAAGTTCAGCATGACCGGGGTGCGGCCGTAGGCGTGCAGACCATAGAAGGTGACGACCACGCCCATGCTAGACGGCAGCAGCACGCCGACCCGCTCGCCCGCCTGGGTCATGGCCGCCAGCTTGCGGCCCAGCACCAGGGCGGCGCGGATCAGGCCGGTGTAGGTGAGGGGCTTGCGGTCCTGGTCTTCCAGAATCTCCTTGTCGCCAAAACGCGCACGCGCGGAGATCAGGGAATCGAACAGGGTCTCGGGTTGGGTCTTCCAGTCGGCGGCAGGCCGCAAGGCGCAATCTCCCTGAGGGTCGTTGCGCCCTCTCGGTTTACTCTGCACGAACCTAGAGAGGCCCGCCGGGAATGAAAAGATACGTTACGGCGCGTGATCGTGACGCGCTGAAACCGTCCGTGGCTTGCCATCAGGCCGCTTAGGCCCGACATAGCCGGCGATGGTCACCCTGATCGACACCCTGAAGGCGTCGCCTGCGGCGCTGCGCCACCCGGAAAAGCAGAAGCGGGCGGACTCCGTCGTGCTGAAGAAGCCCGACTGGCTGCGCGTGAAAGCGCCCGGCTCGGGCCAGTACAACGCCACGCGCGCCATCGTGAAGGAAAAGGGTCTTCACACGGTTTGCGAAGAGGCGGCCTGCCCGAACATCGGCGAGTGCTGGAGCCAGAAGCACGCCACCCTGATGATCATGGGCGACACCTGCACGCGGGCCTGCGCCTTCTGCAACGTCAAGACGGGCCTGCCCCAGCCGCTGGACCCGGAAGAGCCTGTGAAGGTCGGCCTGGCGGTCCAGCAGATGGGCCTAAACCACGTCGTGATCACATCGGTCGACCGCGACGACGTGTCGGACGGGGGCGCCGCCCACTTCGCCGAGGTGGTTCGCCAGATTCGCCTGCAGGCGCCCGGCACGACCATCGAGATCCTGACGCCCGACTTCCTGCGCAAGGACGGCGCGGCCGAGATGATGATCGACGCCACGCCCGACGTCTTCAACCACAACCTGGAGACCGTGCCGCGCCTGTATCTGAAGATCCGGCCCGGCGCGCGCTACTTCCACTCCCTGCGCCTGCTGCAGATGGTCAAGGAGCGCGACCCCAACCAGTTCACCAAGTCCGGCATCATGGTCGGACTGGGCGAGACCAAGGAAGAGGTCATGCAGGTGATGGACGACATGCGCTCGGCCGGCGTCGACTTCATCACCATCGGCCAGTACCTGCAGCCCACCCGCAAGCACGCGGCGATCGAACGGTTCGTCACGCCGGAAGAGTTCAAGGCCTATGAGGCGATCGCCCGGGCCAAGGGCTTCCTGATGGTGTCGTCCTCGCCGCTGACGCGCAGCTCGCACCACGCGGGCGACGACTTCGCGCGGCTGAAGGCGGCGCGCATGGCCCAAAGCCCCACTCTGGCCGCGCGCTGATCCGGCTTGGCCGTCCATCGCCTGACCCGCATCCTGCCCTATGAACCCGCCCAGCTCGCCGAGCTGGTGGCGGACGTGGGGGCCTATCCCGACTTCGTGCGCTGGGTGACGTCCATGCGGACGTGGAACGCCCGCGAGGAGGCGCCGGGCGTGACGCTTCTGGACGCCGAGGCCAAGGTCGGCTTCTCGTTCCTGAACGAGACCTTCTCGACCTGGGTGCGACACGACCGCAATGCGCCCAAGGTCGAGGTCGGCCTGCTGCGCGGGCCGTTCAGGCATCTGAAGAATCGCTGGGAGTTCTTTCCCCACCCCGAAGGCGCGCGGCTGGAGTTCATGATCGACTTCGCCTTCAAGTCGCGCATGCTGGACGCCATGCTCCATGCCAACTTCGACCGCGCCGTCGGGGCGCTGATCGGCAGTTTCGAGGCCGAGGCCAAACGGCGCTACGGTTCGCGATGACCTTTGATTTCGACGCGACCGTCGTGGGCGCCGGGGCCGTGGGCCTGGCCTGCGGCCGGGCGCTGTCGAAGCGCGGCCTGACCGTGCTGGTGCTGGAGCGCGAGCCGCACATCGGACAGGGCGTTTCCTCGCGAAACAGCGAGGTCATTCACGGCGGCCTCTATTATCCCAGCGGTTCGCTGAAGGCGCGCTTCTGCGTCGAGGGACGGCGGCGGCTCTACGCCTTTCTGGAAAGCCGCAAGATCGAGCACTGGAAATGCGGCAAGCTGGTCGTGGCGACCGAAGAGGCCGAGGTCGAACGCATCGAGGCGATCTTTCAGCAGGCCACGACCAATGACGTCGAAGGTCTGGAGCATCTGACCGGCGCCCAGGCCCGCGCGCTGGAGCCAGCGCTGAACGCCCATGCCGCCATCCTGTCTCCCGAGAGCGGCGTGTTCGACAGCCACGGCTATATGCTGGCGTTGCAGGGCGAGATCGAGGACGCAGGCGGTTCGGTGGTGGTTTCCGCGCCGTTCGAGGGGGCGGAGTCCCTGGCGGCCGGTGGTTTCTCGATCCGGGTCGGCGGGGAGGGGGCGATGACCGTCACCAGCCGCCTGCTGGTCACTGCGCCGGGGCTGCAGGCTCAGGCGGTGGCGGCGAGAATCGAGGGCTATCCGGCCGGTGACATTCCCCAGGGGCATTTCGGCAAGGGCGTCTATTTCCGCCTGACGGGCGCGGCGCCGTTCGACCGGCTCATCTATCCGCCGCCCATCCCCGGCGCGCTGGGCACCCACTATCGCAAGGATCTGGGCGGGCAGGGGGTGTTCGGGCCGGACCTCGCCTATGTCGAAAGCGAGGACTATTCGGTCGACCCGGCCAAGGCCGAAGAGTTCGCCCGCTACATCCGCCGCTTCTGGCCCGGCGTGGAGGTCGAGCGGCTGACGCCCGACTACGCCGGCATCCGGCCCAAGCTGCATGGTCCGGGCGAGGTCCAGCCTGACTTTCAGCTGCATGGGCGCGAACATCACGGCATCGAGGGCCTGATGGCCCTGTTCGGGATCGAGAGCCCCGGCCTGACCAGTTCGCTGGCGATCGGCGAGGCGGTGGCGGAGCGGCTGGGTGAGTGAGCTGACGTTCCGCGCGGCCAAGGCGGCGGATGTCGCCGCCTTGCAGCCCTTTGTCCACGCGGCCTATCGCGGCGATAGCGCCCGACGCGGCTGGACCCATGAAGCCGATCTGCTGGACGGAAACCGCATCGACGCGGAAACCCTGGCGGCGGTGATCGCCGATCCAGCGCAGGTCGTGGTCATGGCCGAGCGTGACGGCGGGCTGGCTGGCTGCGTGCAGGTGACCGACAAGGGCGAGGGCCTGGCCTATCTCGGTATGCTGTCGGTCGCACCGGACGATCAGGGTCAGGGGATGGGGCGCGCCCTCATTGCGGCGGCCGAGGCCGCGGCGCGTGATCGATTCGGCGCCTCTCGCATGGAGATGACGGTCATCATCCAGCGCACGGAGCTGATCGACTGGTATGTGCGGCGCGGATACCGCCGCACCGGCGAGACGCGGCCGTTCCCCGCCACCGACCCGCGATTTGGTCTGCCCCGCCGCGATGACCTGGCTTTTGCGGTGCTGGAGCGCGAGCTCGTTTGAGGTCGCGCGGGTCCGGTCCGCGCGCGGACTTGAACTCATGGGCCGGTTCATGCATAAGCCCGCGCTCGCGTGGCGGCTCTTTCGGGCCGCCCCTGTTGTTTTTCGCGCCGGTCCCGGCGCACCGACTTAGAGATTGAGACGGACATGGCCGTTCCGAAGCGCAAAGTATCGCCCTCGCGTCGCAATATGCGTCGCGCCCACGACTCGCTGGGAGCCAACCCCTACGTCGAGGACAAGGACACGGGCGAGCTGCGTCGTTCGCACCACATCGACCTGAAGACCGGTACCTATCGTGGCCGTCAGGTGCTGACGCCCAAGGAAGACTAAAGGTCTTTCGCTTTCCGGCCTCGCGGCCGGGCGTTAATTTTAGCGGCGCGCGACGGGTTCGCGCGCCGTTTTCGTGCGTTTGGGGTCAGGACCTGTCTGGGAGACGCCCATGATCCGCCCTATCGCCTACGTGGCCGCCCTGTCGCTGGCCGCCTTCTCGTTAAGCGCCTGCGATTCGCCGCGCGATCCCGCCGCAGCCGGCGGCGCCCAACCTGTCGACCCGCCGGCTGCGACCGGCCCGGCCCAGCCCGAGACCCAGCCCGCCCTGACCTTGACTGCCCACGGGTTCGGCCCGGTGCACGTCGGCATGCGGATGGCCGAGCTGGAGGCCGCCATGGGGTCGCCCGCCCATGCGCTCGACAACCCGATCGAGCAGTGCAACGAGCTTCGGCCTCAACGCGCGCCTCAGGGCCTTTACGTCATGGTCGAGAACGGGCTGGTGACGCGGGTCACCTTGGGCGAAGGGTCGACCGCCGTCAGCGAGCGGGGCATCAGGGTCGGCGACACCGCTGCGCGGGTCCGCGAGGTCTATGGTTCGGCCATCGAGGCGTCGGGGCACAAATATGAGCCATCGCCGGCCGAATATCTGACCACCTGGGCGACGCCCGACCATTCCAGCCCGGCGGCGCGCGGCATCAAATACGAGATCGGTCAGGATGGCGCCGTGCGCTCCATCTCGGGCGGCGGGCCGTCGATCCAGTATGTCGAGGGCTGCTCGTGATGCGCTTGATGGTCGCCGCCGTGCTGGTCGCCGGCCTTTCGGCCTGCGGAGACCGCGCCTCGGAACCCGCGTCGGCGTCAGTCGAATCGCCTGCGCCGGCCGTCAGTCCCATGACGCCCGCGTCCGGCGCCGACACGCTGAGCGCTCAAGGCTTCGGGCCTCTGCGGATCGGCATGAGCCTTGCGCAAGTCGAGGCGGCGCTGGGCCCCGACGCCAAACCTGAGGCCGTCGGCGGTCCCGAGCCTGAAGTCTGCGACCAATTCCGCCCGGCCCGAGCGCCCGAAGGCCTTCTGGTCATGATCGAACGCGGCGTGTTGACCAGCGTGCGTCTGACCCGCAGCTCGACAGTCACGGCCGACGCTGGCGTGTCCATCGGCGACAGCGAGGCCGCCGTGCGGGCCGCCTATCCCACCCTGGACGAACAGGCGCATGCCTATGAAGCCGCCCCGGCGAGATATCTGACGGCCTGGTCGGGCGCCGCTCGCGCCACGCCGGACGCGCGCGGGCTGCGCTTCGAGATCGGCCAGGATGGTCGGGTCAGCTCCATCACCGGCGGCGGCCCCTCGATCCAGTATGTCGAAGGCTGCCTGTAGGGTTCGCTTCCTTGCCGGATGGGGCAGGGGCGGGCTAAACGCGGCCTGATCCTTTCAGATAGAGCGCTCCCATGACCGACATCGCCGACATCGTCGCCCGCCAGATCCTCGACAGCCGCGGCAATCCGACGGTGGAAGTCGATGTGGTGCTGGAAGACGGCTCCTTCGGTCGCGCGGCCGTTCCGTCCGGCGCCTCCACCGGCGCGCACGAGGCTGTCGAATTGCGCGACGGCGACAAGGAGGTCTGGGGCGGCAAGGGCGTCCAGAAGGCGGTCGACGCCGTCAACGGCGAAATCTTCGACGCCCTGTCGGGCATGGACGCCGAAGACCAGCGCCGCATTGACGAGGCGCTGATCGCGCTGGACGGCACCGAGAACAAGGCGCGCCTGGGCGCCAACGCCATCCTGGGCGTCAGCCTAGCCGTGGCCAAGGCCAGCGCCATCTCCTCGAACCTGCCGCTGCACCGCTACCTGGGCGGCGTCTCGGCGCGCGTCCTGCCGACGCCGATGATGAACATCATCAATGGCGGCGCCCACGCCGACAATCCGATCGACATCCAGGAATTCATGATCCTGCCAACCGGCGCCGAGGACTTCTCCGAAGCCCTGCGCATGGGCGCCGAAATCTTCCACGCCCTGAAGAAGGCGCTGAAGGATGCGGGCCACAACACCAACGTCGGCGACGAGGGCGGCTTCGCCCCGAACCTGGCCTCGGCCGAAGAGGCGCTGAGCTTCATCACCAAGGCGGGCCAGTCGGCCGGCTATCTGGCCGGTGAGGACTTCCACCTGGGCCTGGACGTGGCCTCAACCGAGTTCTTCAAGGACGGCAAATATGTGCTGGCCGGCGAGGGAAAGACCTTCGATCAGGACGGCATGGTCGGCTATCTGGCGGACCTGTGCGAACGCTTCCCCATCGTCTCGATCGAAGACGGCTGCGCGGAAGACGACTTCGACGGCTGGAAGCTGCTAACCGATCGCCTGGGCGACCGGATCCAGCTGGTCGGCGACGATCTGTTCGTGACCAATCCGCGCCGCCTGGCGGCCGGCATCGGCGAAGGCTTGGCCAACTCGATCCTGATCAAGGTCAACCAGATCGGCACCCTGTCCGAGACGCTGGACGCCGTCGATATGGCCCAGCGCGCCGGCTACACAGCCGTCATGAGCCACCGCTCGGGCGAGACTGAGGATTCGACCATCGCCGACCTGGCTGTCGCCACCAACTGCGGGCAGATCAAGACCGGCTCGCTGGCCCGCTCGGACCGCACGGCCAAGTACAATCAGCTGCTGCGCATTGAAGAGATGCTGGGCGATCAGGGCGCCTATTTCGGCGACGGAATGCTGCTGAAATAGTAAGGCCAAGCTACGGTTCGTTAGGCATTTTCGGCCACGACTGGGTAACTGTCCCGCACGCTCAGAAGGAGCGTTCCGTGCCCGAGTCCATGAAGCCTTACCTTCCGTCCCTGCTGCTGGGTCTGCTGATCGTCTATCTGGGCGTGCAAGCGCTGACGGGCGAGCGTGGACTGCTGAGCGGCGCCGAGCGCGAAGCGCTGCTGATGCGGCGTGAGGCCCAGTTGGCGAGGCTGACCGAACAGCGCAGGGATCTTGAAGTCCGCGTCCGCTATCTGCGCACCGACAATCTGTCGCGCGATCTTCTGGAAGAGCGTGCGCGGGCGGTGATCGGCTTCTCGGATCCGCGCGACTACGTGGTTCGTTTGTCGCCGGCGCCTTCGACGCAGGCCGCTGCGCGCCTGTCCTAAGTCCACGCTGAACTATTGTTACAAGCCGTGAAGGCGACTTTGCCTTTCGGGAACGAAGGCTGCTAAAGCCCCCTTTCCGTAACGATAAGAGGCCCCGCGCGGGGCTCAGCCGGGAGATGCCGGATGGCGAGAGCCGCCGCGAAGAAATCGTCAGACGACAAGATTCCGAACACGCCCCAGGCCTCCAAGGAGGACCTGCTGCGCTTCTACCGCGAGATGGTGCTGATCCGTCGTTTCGAGGAGCGCGCGGGCCAGTTGTACGGCATGGGCCTGATCGGCGGCTTCTGTCACCTGTATATCGGCCAGGAAGCCGTGGCGGTGGGCGTTCAGGAGAGCGTCAAACAGGGTCACGACAAGATCATCACCGGCTACCGGGACCACGGCCACATGCTGGCCGCCGGCATGGACCCCAAAGAGGTCATGGCCGAGCTGACCGGCCGCATCGGCGGCTCGTCCAAGGGCAAGGGCGGCTCGATGCACATGTTCGACGTGCCGACCGGCTTCTACGGCGGTCACGGCATCGTCGGCGCCCAGGTGGCGCTGGGAACCGGCCTGGCCTTCGCCGGCAAGTATCGCGGCGATGATTCGGTCGCCTTCGTCTATTTCGGGGACGGCGCGGCCAACCAGGGCCAGGTCTACGAGAGCTTCAACATGGCCCAGCTGTGGAAGCTGCCGGCCATCTACATCATCGAGAACAACCAGTACGCCATGGGCACGTCGATCGAGCGGGCCTCGTCGACGACCGAGCTGTTCCAGCGCGGCTCCAGCTTCGGCATTCCGGGCGAGCAGGTCGACGGCATGGACGTTCTGGCGGTTCGCGACGCCACGGCGCGCGCCGTCAAGCGCGCCCGTGAAGGCGGCGGCCCCTTCATCCTGGAAGTGAAGACCTACCGCTATCGCGGCCACTCCATGTCCGACCCGGCCAAGTACCGCACCAAGGAAGAGGTCGACGAGGTCAAGAAGACCCGTGACCCGATCGAGCACATCAAGATCCTGCTCGACCAGGCCAAGGCCACCGAGGACGAGCTGAAAGCGATCGACAGCGAAATCAAGGCGATCGTTGCCGAAGCTGTCCAGTTCGCTCAGGAAAGCCCGGAGCCCGACCCGTCCGAACTCTATACCGACGTCTATGTGGAGGCCGCCCAGTGACCGACATTCTGATGCCGGCGCTGTCGCCCACCATGGAAGAGGGCACGCTGTCCAAGTGGCACGTCAAGGCCGGCGACACCGTCAAGGCCGGTGACGTCATCGCCGAGATCGAGACCGACAAGGCGACCATGGAGGTCGAGGCCGTCGACGAAGGCGAAGTCGCCGAAATCCTGGTGGCCGAAGGGTCCGAGGGCGTGAAGGTGAACACCCCCATTGCACGCCTGTCCGGCGACGACGCCGCGCCCGCGCCCAAGACGGCCGAGGCCAAACAGGATGCGCCAAAGGCCGAGCAGGCTGGTGATCCCGAGAAAAAGGCGCCTGAGGCCGCCGAGCCGCGTCCGGAAGGCGAGGGGGCCGCGCCCGTCACGCCCAAGGTCGAGCTCCGCGATCCGGAGATCCCCGCCGACGCCAAGCTGGTGAAGACCACCATCCGCGACGCCCTGCGCGACGCCATGGCCGAGGAAATGCGGCGCGACGACCGCGTCTTCCTGATGGGCGAGGAAGTCGCCCAGTATCAGGGCGCCTACAAGGTCAGCCGCGAACTGCTTCAGGAGTTCGGCGACCAGCGGGTGGTCGACACCCCGATCACCGAGCACGGCTTCGCCGGCCTGGGCGTCGGGGCCGCCATGGCAGGGCTGAAGCCGATCGTCGAGTTCATGACCTGGAACTTCGGCATGCAGGCCATCGACCACATCATCAACTCGGCGGCCAAGACCCTGTACATGTCGGGCGGTCAGATCCGCGCGCCCATCGTGTTCCGCGGCCCGAACGGCGCCGCCAGCCGCGTCGGCGCCCAGCACAGCCAGGACTATTCCGCCTGGTACGCCCAGGTGCCCGGCCTGAAGGTCATCGCCCCCTATGACGCGGCCGACGCCAAGGGCCTGCTCAAGGCCGCCATCCGCGACCCGAATCCCGTCGTCTTCCTCGAGCACGAGATGATGTACGGGCTGGAGTTCGACGTGCCCGACGTCGAGGACTACGTCGTGCCGATCGGCAAGGCGAAGGTCCGTCGCGAAGGCAAGGACGTCACCATCACGGCCCACAGCCGCATGGTCGGCTTCGCCCTGGCCGCCGCCGAGAAGCTGGCGGAAGAGGGGATCGAGGCCGAGGTCATCGATCTGCGCACCCTGCGCCCGCTCGACCACGAAACGATCGTCGAGAGCGTCAAGAAGACCAACCGTCTGGTCTCGGCCGAGGAAGGCTGGGGCCCGATGGGCGTCGGCGCCGAGGTGGTGGCGCGCGTCATCGAGCACGCCTTCGACTACCTCGACGCGCCGCCGCTGCGGGTGCACCAGGAAGACGTGCCGCTGCCCTATGCGGCCAACCTGGAAGCCCTGTCGCTGCCCGGCGTGGACAAGATCATCAAGGCTGTGAAGCAGGTGACGGCATGAGCGAGAAGCCCGAACATCAGCTGACCACGCCTGAAAGCGTCGTGGCGGATCCCGAAGCCATCGAGATCCTGCGGATGTGGTGGTCGAAGAATGAGCCGGTGATGTCTGTAAAGCCGGCGTTCAACGATCCGATGCAGTTCGGCCGCATGCTGGCGTATGCGGCGCGCCACATGGCGCATGGCTATGCGGTGCGTCATGGCCACGACCAGAAACACGCTTACGATCGGATTCTGCTCGGCATCACTGAGGTAGTGAAGGCCGACAACGTCCAGACCGTGGCCGAGCCGCTGAGCCGTCAGGGAGGCGACGCCTGATGACCGACATCCTGATGCCGGCCCTGTCGCCCACGATGGAGGAAGGCGTGCTGGCCAAGTGGCACGTCAAGGCCGGCGACACCGTCAAGGCCGGCGACGTCATCGCCGAGATCGAGACCGACAAGGCGACCATGGAGGTCGAGGCCGTCGACGAGGGCGAAGTCGCCGAAATCGTAGTGCCGGAAGGCTCCGAGGGCGTGAAGGTCAATAGCGTGATCGCCCGCCTGAAAGGCGAGGACGGCGCGGCTGCGCCAGCGCCGAAGGCCGAGCCCAAATCGGACGCCGAAGCTCCCGTCAAGGCTGAGAAGGCTGAAGCCACACCCTCCAAGGCGGAAGCGCCCAAAGCCGAGCCGGCGAAGGCGGCCGCCTCGGCCAAGTCTGAAGACGGCGCCCGCATTTTCGCCTCGCCCCTGGCGCGCCGAATCGCGTCGCAGAACGGTGTGGACCTGAAATCGATCAAGGGCACCGGCCCGCACGGCCGCATCGTCAAGCGTGACGTCGAGGGGGCCAAGGGCGGTTCCGCCGTCGCCGCCAGCCCTGCGGCCACGGCCGGCGGCGAACCGCGCAAGGTCCAGTCGCTGGCCCAGATGGGCATTCCCGACGGCAGCTACGACCTGGTCCCGCTGGACGGCATGCGCAAGGCGATCGCGCGCCGCCTGACCGACAGCTTCCGCGACGTGCCGCATTTCCCCCTGACCATCGACTGCGAGATCGACGGTCTGTTGGCCGCGCGCGCCAAGGTCAATGCGATGTTGGAGAAGGACGGGATCAAGGTTTCGGTCAACGACTTCGTGCTCAAGGCCTCGGCCATGGCGTTGAAGGCCGTGCCCGAAGCCAACGCCAGCTACTCGCCCGAAGGCATCGCCATGCATCACAACGCCGATGTGGCGATGGCGGTGGCGATCGACGGCGGCCTGATCACCCCGATCATCCGCAAGGCCGAGACCAAGTCGCTGAGTCAGATCGCGACCGAGTCCAAGGACTTGGCCAAGCGCGCCCGCGACCGCAAGCTGAAGCCCGACGAGTTCCAGGGCGGCACCTTCAGCGTGTCCAACCTGGGCATGTTCGGCATCAAGCACTTCGCCTCGATCATCAACGAGCCTCAGGGCGCGATCATGAGCGTGGGCGCGGGCGAACAGCGGCCCGTGGTCAAGGATGGGCAGCTGGCCGTGGCCACCGTCATGACGGTGACCCTGACCTGCGATCACCGCGTCGTCGATGGCGCGGTCGGCGCCCGCTTCCTCCAGGTCTTCAAGGCTATGATCGAAGACCCGGTCACCATGCTGGCCTGACGCCAGGCGAGGGGCGGCGGCGTCGCCCCTCACGTGTCTAACTTCCGGCCGCAAGGCCTGACTGCAACGGCTTGATTCTCATGGCTGACACCTTCGATCTCATCGTCATCGGTTCGGGCCCGGGCGGCTATGTCGCCGCGATCCGCGCCAGCCAGTTGGGCCTGAAGGTCGCCATTGTCGAGCGCGAGAACCTGGGCGGCATCTGCCTGAACTGGGGCTGCATCCCCACCAAGGCGCTGCTCAAGTCCGGCGAGAAGTTCGAAAGTCTGTCGCATCTGAAGGAGTACGGCCTGTCCGCCTCGGGCGCGTCGTTCGACTTCGACGCCATCATCCAGCGCTCGCGCGGAGTGGCCAAGCAGCTGAATCAGGGCGTCGGCTTCCTGATGAAGAAGAACAAGATTGAGGTCGTGTCGGGCGACGCCAAGCTCGAGAAAGGGCAGGGAGCCCCGAAGGTCGTCGTCGCCCTTAAGGACGGCCAGTCGCGCACCCTTCAGGCGAAGTCTGTCATGCTGGCTGTCGGCGCCCGCGCCCGCGCCCTGCCGCAGATCGGTCTGGAGGCCGATGGCGAGCGCATCTGGGCCTATCGCGAGGCCATGGCGCCCAAGTCCCTGCCCAAGTCGCTCATCGTCATCGGCTCAGGCGCCATCGGCATCGAATTCGGCAGCTTCTATCGCGCGCTGGGCTGCGATGTGACCGTCGTCGAGGCGGTGGGCCGCATCATGCCCGTCGAGGACGAAGAGGTCTCCAAGGCCGCGCAGAAGTCGTTCGAAAAGCGCGGCATGAAGTTCAAGGTCGGAGCCAAGGTCACCAAGGTCTCCAAGGATTCCAAGGGCGTGAAGGTCGCTGTTGAAGTCGGCGGTAAGGCCGAGACGCTGGAGGCCGAGGTCTGCATCTCGGCGGTCGGCATCACGGCCAACACCGACGGTATCGGTCTGGAAGCGCTGGGCGTCGAACTTGACCGCGGCCACATCAAGACCGACAGCCACTGCCAGACCAACGTCAAAGGCCTGTACGCCATCGGCGACTGCGCCGGCGCGCCTTGGCTGGCGCACAAGGCGTCGCATGAAGGCATCCACGCCGCCGAGCACATCGCGGGCTTCAAGACGCCGAACGTGCATTCTCCGATCGCCGGCTGCACCTACGCCCAGCCGCAGGTCGCCTCGGTCGGCGTGACCGAACAGCAGGCCAGGGCCGACAAGCGCGAGGTCAAGATCGGCCGTTTCCCGTTCAGGGTTAACGGCAAGGCCATCGCGTCCGGCGACACCGACGGCTTCGTCAAGGTCATCTTCGACGCCAAGACCGGGGCGCTGATCGGCGCCCACATGATCGGCCACGAGGTGACCGAGATGATCCAGGGCTACGTAACCGCCATCACGATGGAGGCGACGGAAGAAGACATCCACGGCATCGTCTATCCGCACCCGACGATGAGTGAAGCGATGCATGAAGCCGCGCTAGACGCTTACGGACGTGTCATACACATCTGAGTGAGAGAGGCGGGCCTCGAACGGACGCAAAATCTCGACAACTCGTTATCGCCTAAGATATATTATGCGAAATATGGCTCACGGGGTGAGTAGCGAGGCGCTTGGTTCAATGATCGGTCAAGGTTGGCGCGCCCGGCAGGACTCGAACCTGCAACCGTCCGCTTAGAAGGCGGATGCTCTATCCGGTTGAGCTACGGGCGCCGCGCGGCGACAGTCGGGCGCTCAGTGCGTCCAGGACTGCTTGCGGTTGGTGGCGAAGTTGTCGGCGTAGGCCTTGATGATAACCGGCGGCTCCTGCGGCTCCTGCAGGCGGAACGGGATGCCGTGGCGCTCGGCATAGGCCACCGCCTCCTCGGCCGTGTCGAAGGTCAGGCGGACCTGGCCGTTCATGTCCGATGAGCTTGTCCAGCCCATCAGCGGGTCGATGGTGCGGGCCGACGCCGGCTCGAACTCCAGCCGCCAGGCCAGGCTCTTGGCCTTGCCCGACTGCATCGCCGTCTTGGCCGGTCTGTAGATGCGGGCGAGCATGGCGGCTCCTGAAAGCGGGCAGTTCGAAACGAGGCCGGTGAATAGCCCTTGGCGCGGCCGGGGTCTAGCGGCGGAACACCCCGACCAGTTCGACATGGGTCGACCAGACGAACTGATCGATAGGCGTGACGGTCTCAAGCCGGAACCCGGCGTCGACCAGAATGCGAGCGTCGCGCGCGAAACTGGTCGGATTGCACGAGACGCCGACCACCACCCCGGCCTTGGCGTCCGCGATCTGACGCGTCTGCTCCAGCGCCCCGGCGCGCGGCGGGTCGAAGATCACCGCCTCGCACCCCTTGAGGTCGAAGGGCGACAGGGGGCGGCGGAACAGGTCGCGCGCCTGGGCCTCGATGGTTCGCAAGCCCGAGCCCGTGCCGATGCCGGCCTTCAAGGCGGCGATGGCCGCACCGGACGAATCGGCGGCGATGACCTTGGCCTGCTCGGCCAGGGGGAAGGTAAAGGTCCCCGCCCCGCAGAACAGGTCCGCCACGAGCTTGGCGCCCTTGGTCGCCGCCATGGTCCGCTCGACCATCGCCGCCTCCGCCTGGGGGGAGGCTTGCAGGAAACCGCCGGGCGGCAAGGGCACGCTGGCGCGGCCGAAGGTGACGCGCGGCTGGCGCGCCATCATCAGCACCTCGCCGTCCAGGCTGAGGCGCGCCAGATCGGCGGCCGCGGCCTCGGCGATGGCCCGCGCCGCCGCGTCGCCGCTGGGGCCGCCAGACTTCTTCTCCACGCCGGTGATGTCCACGTCCACGCCCGTATCGGTCAGGGTGACATGCAGGGTCGGGGCCGACTTTGGGTGGCTCAGGAAAGGGTCTGCCACTCGCGCCAGAGCCGGCAGCAGCGCGGTCAGGCGCGGATCGGACACGGGGCAGTCCGTGATCTCCACCAGCCGCCAGGACTTGCGCGCCTTGAAACCGAGCAGCACTCGCCCCTTGGGACCGCGCCGGGCGTGCAGGGCCAGCCGACGCCGTGTCGCGGGCGGCGTGGCCACGGTCGCCTCGACCTCGGCCTCCAGCCCCTCTCGCCGCAAAGTCTCGACCACCAGGCTGCGCTTCCAAGCCAGATAGGGCTCTTCGGCCCAGTGCTGCAGCGGCGCCACCCCGCATTCGGCATAGGCGTCGGAATGCACCGGCCGCCGATCCGAGCTGGGCTCGATGATCTGAATGTCGGTCAGCCGACGATCATCGCCCAGCAGGCCGCGCACGGTCTCGCCCGGCAAAGCGCCGGTCGCGAACACCGGCCCCTCGGCGGTGTCGGCGATCCCGTCGCCCTGGTGGCCCATGCGGTCGATCGTGAAGGTGGCGGTCATGGCGGCTCTTTAGGGCCAAAGCCACGCGATGCGAAACATGAACGAAGATGAACGGCCCGCTCAAAACCCGTTCAGCTTCGGAAGCCTATTCCTGGATGCAACAGATGGGGGCCGGAACCGTTCTGCGGCCAGGTCTGGAAAGGAATTTGAACAGATGTCTTTCATCGACAACCTGCCCCGCAAAGCCGCCGTCGCCGCCGCTGCATTCGCCGCCCTGGCCGCCGCCGCCCCCGCCTCGGCTCAGTCTTATGGCTATGGCCAGCCCTACGGCTATGGCTCGTCCTACGGGTCTTCGAACTATGGCTATGGTGATCCCTGCGTCCGTGAACGCGACGGCCGCACCGGCGCCGGCGCTGTGCTCGGCGGCGTGCTCGGCGCGGTCGCCGGGTCGCAAGTGGCCGCCCGCGGTCGTCGCACCGAAGGCAGCGTCCTGGGCGGCGTCCTGGGTGCGGTCGTCGGCGGAAGCGTCGGCCGCAACAACTCCTCCAGCTATTGCGACACGCGCAGCTACGACAACCGCGCGTCCGGCTACGACTACTACGGCGAGAATTACGGCTACGACCGCTACAACGATCGCGCCTACAGCCCGCCTCCGGTGCGCTACGAGGAGCGCCGGTACGACTACGGATATGATCAAGGCTACAGCCAAGGCTATCCGGTCCAGAACTATCAGAACTCAGACGGCTGCCGCCTGGCCGAGAGCCGCATCCGCCTTCCCGACGGTCGGACAGACACCCGCTATGTGCGGACCTGCCCGGACCAGTACGGCCGCTATCGCGTCGTCGATTAATTATCAGCCCCCCTGTCGATCGACGATGTGACGGGAGCCGCCGGTGGAGAAATCCTCCGGCGGTTTCTCATTTGTGGCGCTATGCTCGCGACGCGGTCGCTCGCGGCATGAGCGCATGAGGCGCTTCATTTCGGCGGCGGATGGGCAGACCCGACCCTTGCCCATTCGCGTCCAGGCGATTTTGCATTTATGAGGCGCGGCATGACGGAAACGCCCCTCCCCCTCTCGGATCGCATCGCGCTGGTCGTCGGCGCCTCTCGCGGAATTGGATATGAATCCGCCCTTGCGTTGGCCAAGGCCGGCGCGCACGTCGTCGCCACCGCTCGCACTCAGGGCGGACTGGAAGAGCTGGATGACGCCATCTTCGCAGCGACAGGCAAGCATGCGACCTTGATCCCGTTTGATCTGGTCGACGGCGGCGCGATCGATCGACTAGGTGGCGCCCTGTTCGAACGGTTCGGCCGACTGGACGTCTGGGTTCAGGCCGCCGCCACCATGGGGGCCGAGGGGCTCACGCCGGTCAGCCATGCGGATCCGCGAATCTTCGCCAAGGTCGAAAAGATAAACTTCACGGCAGTCTATCGCCTGATCCGATCGCTGGAGCCCCTGCTGAAGGCCTCCGATGCGGCGCGTGTGGTCCATTTCACCACCAGCGTCGCCGCCGAGCCGCGCGCCTTCTGGGGCGCCTACGCCGCCACCAAGGCGGGCGCCGAGAACCTGATGCGGTGTTGGGCCGATGAGACGGAGTCGATGCCGATTCGCGTGGCTATCGTGAACCCCGGCCGAATGCGCACCCAGCTGCGCGCACAGGCCTATCCGGGCGAGGATCCGACCACCCTGCCCCATCCGTCGGAAATCGCGCCCTTGGTGGTCGATCTAGCGCGACCGGATCAGGAGCCTCCGCTCAGCGTCAGCTTCCAGGACTGGCGCGCCGCCTCGGTGAACTGAGGAGGCTCAACCCCCGCCGACGAACTGAACCAGTTCGATCCTGTCGCCCTCGGCCAGTCGCGTCTGGGCGTGCAGAGAGCGCGGGACGATTTCGAGATTGCGCTCCACCGCCACCTTGCGCGCGTCCAGAGCCAGCTCGGCGATCAGGTCGCTGATCGTCGCCGCGGATGTGTCGCGGGGCTCGCCGTTGACTTCGATCTGCATGCCGTTAGGTCAACCTGTTCCATGCGCGCTTTAACCCGCGCCTTTCGTCCGCTACAAGGCGCGCCCGATTCATGATGGCCCGCCGGGCCCCCACCCTGTCAGAGCGAATGGCCGATCACACCGTCCTCTACGTCCTGAACGGCCCAAACCTCAACCGGTTGGGCACGCGCGAGCCGGCCATTTATGGCTCGGACACGCTCGAAGACGTGCGCGCGCGGTGCGAGGCGGCGGCTCAGGGCGCCGAGGTCGTGTTTCGCCAGACCAATCATGAGGGTGAGCTGATCGACTGGGTCCAGGAAGCGGGCGACCGCGCCGGGGCGCTGGTGATCAATCCGGCCGGTTACGGCCACACCTCGGTGGCCCTGCTGGACGCGCTTCGCCTGCTGTCGATCCCGGTGATCGAATGCCATCTGTCCAATCCGGCCGCGCGCGAGCGTTTCCGGCATCGGTCCTTCGTCTCGCCGGTCGCCGTCGGCGTCATTTCGGGCTTCGGCCCGCTCAGCTATGAACTGGCCGTCAAGGCGGCGCTGGAGCTTGCGCGGGAACGCGCCCCGGCGTCGGCCCGTTCGCAAACCGATCAGGAGGCTTGAACCATGGCCGACGACAAGAAGACCCTCAAGAACGACGCCGCCGGCGAAATCGACGCCGCCCTGGTGCGCAGCCTGGCCGACATTCTCAACGATACCGATCTGACCAAGATCGAAGTCGAGCGCGGCGACCTGAAGATCAAGGTCAAGCGCGAGGTCACCGTGGCCGCCGCCCCGATCCACTATGCGCCGCAACCCGCCGCCGCGCCGGTCGCGCCTGCGTCGGCTCCCGCGCCAACGTCCATGCCCAGCGATCCCGCCACCATCGTCGCCCGCGCCGGTGAAGAGGTGAAGTCGCCCATGGTCGGCACCGCCTACCTCCAGGCCTCGCCCGAGGCTCCGGCCTTCGTGAAGCCGGGCGACAAGGTCAAGAAGGGCCAGACCCTGCTGATCGTCGAGGCCATGAAGACCATGAACCCGATCCAGGCGCCGCGTGACGGCGTGGTCTCCGAAATCCTCGTCGGTGACGCCCAACCCGTCGAGTTCGGCGAACCCCTCGTCCTGCTCGAGGCTTAAGGCCAGTCATGTTCACCAAGGTCCTGATCGCCAACCGCGGCGAGATCGCGCTTCGCATCCACCGCGCCTGCAAGGAGATGGGCATCTCCACCGTCGCCGTGCACTCGGAAGCCGACCGCGGCGCCATGTGGGTGCGCCTGGCCGACGAAAGCGTCTGCATCGGCCCCGCACCGGCGGCCAAGTCCTATCTGAACATCCCCTCGATCATCGCGGCAGCCGAGATCACCGGCGCCCAGGCGATCCACCCCGGCTACGGCTTCCTGTCCGAAAACGCCCGCTTCGCCGAGATCATCGAAGCGCACGGCATGACCTTCATCGGTCCCAAGCCGGACCACATCCGGGTCATGGGCGACAAGATCACCGCCAAGCAGACCGTCAAGGACGCCGGCATCCCGGTCGTTCCGGGCTCTGACGGCGAGGTAGAGACCGTTGAGGCCGCCATCGAGGCGTCCAAGTCCATTGGCTTCCCTCTTATCGTCAAGGCGGCCGCCGGCGGCGGCGGTCGAGGCATGAAGGTCGCCCTGACGCCCGACGATCTGGTCGAGGCCGTCCAAACCGCGCAAACCGAGGCCAAGGCCGCCTTCGGCAACGGCGCCGTCTATATGGAGCGCTATCTCCAGAAGCCGCGCCACATCGAGATCCAGGTCATCGCCGACAGCCACGGCAATGTCGTGCACCTGGGCGAGCGCGACTGCTCGCTGCAGCGCCGCCACCAGAAGGTGCTGGAAGAGGCCCCCTCGCCCGCCTTG
This sequence comes from Brevundimonas sp., assembly GCF_046295775.1. Lineage (GTDB taxonomy): Bacteria > Pseudomonadota > Alphaproteobacteria > Caulobacterales > Caulobacteraceae > Brevundimonas. Next base: position 61,246 of record NZ_JBKBML010000002.1, read on the forward strand.
TCCGCCGCAGGCCGCAAGCAGATCGGCGAGACGGTCAACAAGGCCATCGCCGCCATTGGCTATCTGGGCGTCGGCACGATCGAGTTTCTGTGGGAGGACGGCGAGTTCTTCTTCATCGAGATGAACACCCGCCTGCAAGTCGAGCATCCGGTTACGGAAATGATCACCGGCGTCGACCTGGTGCGCGAACAGATTCGCATCGCTGCCGGCCTGCCGCTCAGCTTCACCCAGGAAGACGTGCATTTCGAAGGCCACGCCATCGAATGCCGAATCAACGCCGAGAACGCCGAGACCTTCACCCCCTCGCCCGGCACCATCACCGACTTCCACGCCCCGGGCGGCCTGGGCGTGCGGCTGGATAGCGCCATCTACGCCGGCTATTCGATCCCGCCCTATTACGACAGCCTGATCGGCAAGCTGATCGTCCACGGCCGCGACCGCGAGGAGTGCATCGCGCGCCTGCGTCGTTCGCTGGGCGAAATGGTCGTCGGCGGCGTCGACACCACCATTCCGCTGTTCCAAAAGCTGCTGGCCGAACCCGACATCCTGTCTGGCGACTACGACATCCACTGGCTTGAAAAGTGGGCGAAACGGCAAAAGGGCGAGGCCTGACCCAGCCGGATTTCAGCGCAGGAGGACCGCCCGAAGGCTTCGGCCCGGACGAGCTCCTGCGCTGTTATGCCCGCGGCGTCTTTCCGATGGCCGAGGCCCGAGACGACGATCGGGTTTTTCTGGTCGAGCCGGATCAGCGCGGCGTCATTCCGCTGGACGCCTTCCACATTCCCTCGCGCCTACGCCGCACGGTTCGCGCAGAACCGTTCAATGTCCGGCTGAACACCGCTTTCGACGCTGTGCTGGACGCCTGCGCCGCACCGGGCAAGGATCGGGAAGATACTTGGATCAATGGCCCGATCCGCGGCCTCTATCTTCAGCTACACGCGCGCGGCCATGCGCACAGCCTGGAATGCTGGAGGGACGAGACGCTCGTCGGCGGCCTGTATGGCGTGACCCTGGGCGGCGCCTTCTTCGGCGAAAGCATGTTCAGTCGGGCGCGCGACGCCTCAAAGGTGGCCTTGGTGCATCTGGTCGCGCGTCTTCGCCGGGGCGGCTTCGTTTTGCTGGACGCGCAGTTCCTGACGGAGCATTTGAGCCAGTTCGGCGCGATCGAAACGCCCCAGGCCGCCTATCTGCGCCGACTGAAGCCGTCCCTCGCGGTCAAGCCTGACATCGCCGTGCTGAGCGCCCCGATTACAGGGGCCCAAGCGGTCGCCTACGCCTTGCAGCCTACGACCCAAGCATCATAAAGCGGATGCTGAAGCCCGCTGACGGCGGGTGCCGAGGCAAACATCCAGCCCCGGAATATCTGACGCGCCTCCGAGCCCTGCGCGCGCGGCTGAACCGAAACGTCCAGATAGGCCACCGCGTCTTCCAGAGCTTCGTCGGGCGCGGAAACCTCGCAGGCGCGGGCGCTGAAGATCAGAGCATTCTTGAAGCGCACGGGGCGTCCGCCGACCTCGACCTCGAACTTCATCGTCTCGGCCGTGACCTTGTCGATCGCCTGGACGATGGCCACGCGGCGACGCTGACGCGGGCCCGGCGTCGCCGGTTCCTCGGCGGGACGCGCGACGGTTGGCGCCGCCTCTTCTTCGGACGGGGCCTCGACCTCGGGCACGGCCGCGATCTCAGCAGGTGGCGCGGCGATGACGATAGGTGCAGCCGGAGCCGGAGCTGCCTCGGGCGCCGCCTCGACTGGAGCACTGGCGGGCGGCGGCGGCGCCTGATTTGGGCTCTGCAAGGGCGTGCGGTTGGTGTCGCGCAGCAGGTCGCCGACCGGATCCTGAACCGGGCGGGCGTCCTGGGGCTGGTCCAGCAGGGCGTTGGCTCCCGCTGCGCCTGCCGCCAGCAGGCCCGTCGCCGCGATCAGGGCGGCCGCCCGTCTCATTCGCCCGGCGTCCAGGCCTGGTAGTCGCCCGTCGCGGCGGGGCGGCGGCCCTCGGCGGCCAGCGAACCGCTGGGACGCCAGGCCATCGGCGTGCCGGTCAGATTGGGCAGATAGTCCTTCTCCCACGCGCGACGCGGCAGCGGCTCTTCGGTCGGCGGCAGGTCGAAGGTGTAATGCAGCCAGCCGTGCCAGTCGGGCGACACCTTCGATGCGTCGGCGTAGCCCTCGTAGATCACCCAGCGGCGCTTGCGGCCGTCATAGCTGACGGTGTCGCGCGACTCGTAATAGCGGTTGCCGAACTCGTCGGAGCCGACCAGCGACCCGCGCTTGGCGATCGTGAACAGGGTGCCGATCGTGGCGCCGTTCCACCAGGTGAAGATCTTGCTGAGCACGTCGTTCAATCCACGCGAAATCCGCCGCGCGGCAGGGTCCGGCGACGCGCGCGATCATAGAAACCTCGGCGTCGCGCGTCCACCATCAAGGCGACGCCCGATCCTCAAAAGCTTGTAGCGGTTCGGATCAACATCTTGGGGGTAACCCCGGCCATAGCGTCTAAATCTATGGCGGATAGCCAATCTCGCTTCTAGGCTTGATCGCGATCTTCGCCCACGAGTTGCAGGGGAGCCGCTCATGCCGCCGACCGCCAGCGCCGAGACGCCGCGCTCACGCTCGCCGCTGGAATCGCGCGAGATCGAACGCCCCAACGGCGTCGTCCGCCTTCGCGTGCCGGCCGACTGGACCCAGGCGCGCATCGACGCCTGGCTGGACTGGGCCGAAATGCACGCCCTGCCGACCGATCAGACCGACCGCCTGCTGGGCGGCGCTCCGGCTGCCTGGGCTGATACCTTGGCTGAGGGCGTCCAGGCCGACGCCCTGGTCTCGGCCGTGCGTGCCGGCCTAATCGCACCGGCGGCACACGCCCAGCCAAAGCCCGTCCTGCTGGACTTGTCTCGCCAGGACGACGCCGCGCGTTTGCGAATGCACGCGGCCGAGATCGCTGCCGACAAGCGCGCCCAGGGTGCGCTCGCCGCCCTGCAGCGCGCGCTAGAGGCGGTGACGGACGCGGTCGACCGTTGCGAAGGCGCGCCTGGCGACTGCGCCGACCCGGCCCGCAACCCCGCCCTGATGCGTGCCGCCCTCGCCGCCCGCCGCTGCGGCGCCTCCGACCTGGACATCCGCCGCGCAGCCCTGGGCGAGCGGCCCGCCCTGATTTCCTCCGCGACGCCTCGCGCGCCTCTCGTCGTCCTGTCGGCCGACTTGGATGAGGCGGCCACAGCCGACCTGCCCGCGCTTCTGCTCGAGAGCGGCGCAGTGCTGACGACGGACGCGGCGATCGCCCAGGCTTTCACCAATCCTGCTCAAGCCCAGATCGCCGTCGCCCTGTCGGTTTTGGCCGGGCTATCGGCCCAGGATACGGCGGCGCGGCTTGTCGACCTGGCGCGCCACGCAGGCGGATCGACCCTGGCGCTTTACGGCCTGGCCGATTGGGCGCTGACCCAGGCCAAGCCCGCAGAGGCGGCCCAGGCTCTGGGCGAGGCGCTGACGACCGCCGGCGTGGCCGCTGTTCCCGACCAGGATGCCGAGACCGCCCTGCGGCTAGGTCTCGCGGCCTTCGATTTGCGCGACGCGTTTGAGACCGCCGACGACGAGATCGCCTGGCGCGTTCGGCCGTCCGTGGCCCGCGCCCTGAGCCATGCCGGTGCCGACCTGGAGGCGGCCGAGCGGCACCTGTTCGGGCGGCGCACCCTGGCGGGCGCTCCCGGCGTCGATCACGATGGGCTGCGCGCGCGCGGCTTCACCGATCTGGAGCTGGCGGCCGTCGACCGGCTCGAGGACGCCTTCGTCCCGCCCGTGCTGGATCAGGGGTTCATTCGGGACGTGCTGGGCCTCGATCCCGACCAGGGCCCGATCCTGCCGCGCCTGAACCTGACGGCCGATGCGCTGGAGCAGGCCCGCGACTACGTGTTCGGTCACGCCGACCTGTCCGCTTGGACAGACGCCCCCGAAGCGCTCGCCGAGGTGCTGGCGTCTCCCGCCGTCTGGGCGAGGACGCTGGACGCAGCCTTGGTGCGCGGCCTCGGCGCAGCCCAACCGACCGAGATCATTCTGGCCTGGGACGAAGACATCCAAACGGCCGCCGCAGCGCTCACTACCGCCCTCGAACAGGGTCTGGTCGCGGTAACCCTGTCGCGCGCCGCGCCTCCGTCCGACTGGCGCCTGGAGCTGGTCGAGCCCGCACCGACGCGCACCGAAGCCGCCCCTCCCCCGCCCGAGCCCGAAGTGATCGAGCGCGTGATTGAGCGCGAACGCGCCCGGCGCAAACTGCCCGACCGCCGCAAGGGCTACATCCAGAAAGCCGCCGTCGGCGGCCACAAGGTCTATCTGCACACCGGGGAATACGAGGAAGGCGAACTCGGCGAAATCTTCATCGACATGCACAAGGAGGGCGCCGCCTTCCGCAGCCTGATGAACAACTTCGCCATCGCCATCTCCATCGGCCTGCAATACGGCGTGCCGCTGGATGAGTTTGTCGATGCGTTTGTCTTCACCCGGTTCGAGCCGGCGGGGCGCGTCACCGGCAACGATTCGATCGGCTCGGCCACCTCGATCCTGGACTACATCTTCCGCGAGCTTGGCGTGTCCTATCTGGGCCGGTCCGAGCTGGCCAACGCCGACGCGGACCCTCTGGACGCGGACGGTCTGGGCCAGGGCAAGGCCGAGGAACTGGTGCCGGCCGCCCGCTTCATCTCCAAGGGTTTCGCCCGCGGCGCCGCGCCCGACAATCTGGTCGTCCTGCCCTTCGGACGGCGCGAAGAGGCCGCGGAGACGCCGGCCCCCGTCGTGGACGCCGTGGCCTGTCCGCAATGCGGCGACTTCGCCCTGCAGCAGCGCGGCGGCGGGTGGGAGTGCGACGCCTGCGGCGCGGCGCCCCGGCTTCAAGGGCTCTAGGCGCCGACCGGCCCGCTTCTTGCTAGTCCCGGGGTGAAACGGAGCTCGCCATGAAGACCCTCGCCGCCGCCCTGACCCTCGCCGCCGCCGTCGTTTCGGCCGCCGCCCCCGCCCTGGCTCAGAACGCCGGCCAGATCGCCCGCGTGCGCGGCGGCGCAGCCTGCGCCGGCTGCAACCTGTTCCAGGGCGACTTTTCGGGCCTTGAGGCGCGGGGGATCAATCTAACCGGCGCTCGCCTCCGTCAGGCCGACATCTCCCTGGCGGTGCTCAGCAACGCGCGCCTGTCCAACACCGACATGCGCGACATCGAGGCCTATGGCGCGGTGCTGACCGGCGCATCCCTGTCGGGCGCGGACCTGACCAACGCCAGCCTTGTCGGCGCCTATCTGAACGGAGCCAATATGGCAGGCGCTCGGTTGTCGGGCGCCAATCTGTCAGGCGCCCAGCTGGGCTCCGCGCGCGGTCTGACCCAGGGCCAGCTGAGCCAGGCCTGCGGCGACGAGGCGACCGTCCTGCCGCGCGGAATGCGTATTCCCGCCTGTTGAGCGCCGCCGACCTTACCGCGATTTAAGTAGGCTTTCCGGGGCTTTGGTCGCACACCAGTCTCGTGATGAAGACCCAACCGTCCCCCATCCGTCGCCTCTCCCCCGCCTCGGCTTTCGCCCTGGTGATCGCGGCGGGCCTGTCGCTGACGGCCAGCGCGACGCCCGCCCTGGCCGGCGAAATGCACGTGACGGTCCAGGATCAGTCGGTGGCGCGGATGGTGTCGCTGGGTGGCTCCTGCAACGCGTGCGAGCTGTCGGGGCGCAATCTGTCGGGCGCGACCTTCACCGGAGCCTCCTTCCTGAACGCGACCCTGGTCGGCGCCAACCTGCGCGGCGCGGAACTGATGGGCTCCAACTTTTCGAGCAGCGACTTCACCCGCGCCGACCTGCGCGGCGTGTCGATGACGGGCGCCAACTTCTCGGAAGCTGACTTCACCAACGCCAATCTGTCGGGCGTCGAGGCCCAGGGCTCGCGCTTCATCCGCGCCCGCATGGGCAATGCGAACCTGTCGGGATCCGAGCTGATGGGCGCCAACTTCAACGGCGCGGATCTGAACAACGCCAATCTGCGCGGTTCCGAGCTGATGGGCGCCACCCTCGCCAATGTCCGCGCCGCCCGCGCCGACCTGTCTCAATCCGAGATCAACGCCGCCAATCTGTCGAACGGCGACTTCACCAGCGTCAGCTTCCGGGGTTCGGAACTGAACAGCGCGCGCCTGACCGGCGGCACCTTCACCCGAGCGGACTTCACCGGCGCAGAAATGAACCGCACCGACGTGCGGGGCACGGACCTGTCGCGCGCGCGGGGACTGACGCAGGAACAGATCGGCCGCGCCTGCGGCGACGGCGCCACTAGACTGCCGGGAAACCTTACGGCCCGCAGCTGCACGATCAGCACTCTGCGCATCGTCCGCACGCCCCCGGCGCCGCCGCGGCCGCCCGCGCCGCCGGTCCCGCCGCGCGTTCGCAACATCATCACCCTCGCCGCCGACTGAGGCCGGCGACCGCCGCTCAGGTCTTGAGCGGCAGGGCCTTGCGGATCGACAGTTCCTTCAGCTGCGCCTCGCGCACATCGGCCGGCGCATTCATCAGCAGGTCCTGGCCCTGCTGGTTCAGCGGGAAGGCGATGACCTCGCGGATCGCCGTCTGGCCCGCCAGCAGCATGACGATGCGGTCGATGCCCGGCGCCAGGCCGCCGTGCGGCGGCGCGCCGTAGCGGAAGGCGTTCAGCATGCCGCCGAACTGGTCTTCGACCACCGAGGCGTCGTAGCCGGCGATCTCGAAGGCCTTGAGCATGATCTCGGCCTTGTGGTTCCGGATCGCGCCCGAGCACAGCTCATAGCCGTTGCAGACGATGTCGTACTGATAGGCGCGAATGGTCAGGGGATCCTGGGTCTCCAGCGCCTCCAGCCCGCCCTGCGGCATCGAGAACGGGTTGTGCGAGAAGTCGACCTTCTTCTCATCCTCGGACCATTCGAACATCGGGAAGTCGACGATCCAGCAGAACTTGAACTGGTCCTCGTCGATCAGCTTCAGCTCAGTGCCCACGCGGGTGCGCGCCAGGCCGGCGAACTTGGCGAAGACGGCGGGATCCCCGGCCGTGAAGAAGGCGGCGTCGCCCTTGCCCAGACCCAGCGAGGCCATCAGCGCCTCGGTCGGCTCCTGGCCCAGGTTCTTGGCGATCGGCCCGCCCCAGGCGCCCTGATCGTCCGACCAGAAGATGTAGCCCAGGCCCGGCTGGCCCTCGCCCTGCGCCCAGGAGTTCATGCGGTCGCAGAAGGCTCTGGAGCCGCCGGTCGGCGCCGGAATGGCCCAGACCGCGTTCTTCTCGTCCGCGCCCAGTATCTTGGCGAACAGGCCGAAACCGCCGTCGCGGAAGTGATCGGACACGATCTGCATCTTGATCGGGTTGCGCGTGTCCGGCTTGTCGGTGCCGTACCAGGCCATCGACTGCGCATAGGTCAGGCGCTCGAACCCGGCGTGATCCAGCGTCTCGCCGACGTCGTTGGTGAAGGTGTGCGAGCCGTCGATGGGCGACACCGGCTTGCCCTCGGCGAACTCTTCAAACACGCCGTGCATGACAGGCTCGATCGCCGCAAAAACATCCTCTTGCGTCACGAAGCTCATCTCGACGTCGAGTTGATAGAACTCCAGCGACCGGTCGGCGCGAAGGTCTTCATCGCGGAAGCAGGGCGCGATCTGGAAATAGCGGTCGAAGCCCGAGACCATCAGCAGCTGCTTGAACTGCTGGGGCGCCTGCGGCAGCGCATAGAACTGGCCCGGGTGCATCCGGCTCGGCACCAGGAAGTCGCGCGCGCCCTCGGGCGAAGACGCGGTCAGGATCGGCGTCTGGTATTCCAGGAAGCCCTGCTGGACCATGCGGTTGCGGATCGAGGAGATGACCTTCGAGCGCAACACGATGTTCTTGTGCAGCGTCTCGCGGCGCAGATCCAGGAAGCGGTTCTTCAGCCGGATTTCCTCGGGGTACTCGGGCTCGCCGAAGACCGGCAGGGGCAGTTCGGCGGCTTCCGACAGAACCTCGACCGCCTGCACCCGTACTTCGATCTCGCCGGTGGGCAGGTTCGCGTTGGTGGTCTCGGCCGAGCGGCTGATCACCTCGCCATCGACCTTGATGACGCTTTCGGCGCGCAGACGCTCAACCGCCGCAAAGCCCGGCGTCTCGGGGTGCAACACCAGCTGCGTCAGGCCGTAGTGGTCGCGCAGGTCGATGAACAACAGGCCGCCGTGGTCGCGCTTGCGGTGCACCCAGCCGGACAGGCGAACGCTCGAGCCGGCGTCGGAGGCGCGCAGGGCGCCGCAGGTATGGGAGCGATAGGCGTGCATGGCGAAAATCGTCTGGTGTCGGCTGCGAAACAGCGGGAAATCGGAAGCGCGCTAGGGCGCATCATCCCCCTCGAAAGTCAACCACCCACAGGCCCGCGCGCTTGTCCACCACGGTGGATGGAACCGGCGTGAGCACGGCCGTGCGGGCTGCTATTGACGCCTCATGACCTCGGCCCCCGTCCCGCCCCAGCTGCGCCTGCCGCTCACCCGGGACGTCCCGGCCTGGGCGGACGATCTGGTCATTTCCGACAGCAATCGTGCGGCGGCGGCGCGCCTGGCCGACTGGCCGCGCGCGCCCGGCGACATTCTGGCCCTGCATGGACCGGCGGGCTGCGGCAAGAGCCGTCTGGCCGAGCGCTGGGCCGAGCGGCTGGGCGCCTTTCCGCTGCACGGCGCCGAGGCCGCGGTGGCCGATCCGCTGGAGCTGGAGGGGCGCGCCATCCTGCTGGATCGCGCTCAGGACGCCGACGACGAGACCCTGTTTCACCTGTTCAACCTGACCCAGTCAGGCGGCGGGTCACTGCTTCTGGTGTCCCGCGCGGCGCCGGCCCAGTGGACGGTGGACCTGCCCGATCTGCGCTCGCGCCTGGACGCCACGCCGACGGTCGGCGTCGAGGCTCCGGATGACGCGGTGCTGTCAGCCATGCTGATCGCCCGCTTCGCCGAGCGCAGCATCCAGCCCGGCGCGGGCGTGGTCGACTATCTGGTGCGCCGTATCGACCGTTCCGCCGCCGCCGCCGAAACGGTGGTCGAGCGTCTGGACGCCCTTCACCGCCCGGTCACCCGCGCCCTGGCCCGCGCCGTGATCGAGCCGGATCAGAGCTGACGGCGGGGGTGAGACCACGCGGGCGATTGCGCCTGTCATGTCCGCGGGTCACTGTCTGCGCATGACCGAGATCGCGCCTATCGCCGACGCCACCCGCGGCGAGGAAGTCCCCTCCTCCCGCGCTCCTCAGCTGGAGCTGTCGGAAGATCTGATGGCCTCGCCGTCGCGGTTCATCAATCGCGAGCTGTCCTGGCTGGCCTTCAACGGCCGCGTTCTGGAAGAGGCGGCCAACCCCAATCATCCGCTGCTGGAGCGGGTGCGTTTCCTGTCCATCTCGGCCAACAATCTGGATGAGTTCTTCATGACCCGCGTCGCCGGGCTGAAGGGCCAGGTGCGCGAGCGCGTCCGCGTGGTGTCGCCCGACGGCCTGACGCCCCTGGAGCAGCTGGAGCAGGTCAACATCGCCGCCGGCGGCCTGATGGCCGAGCAGCAGGCTCAGTGGCGTCAGCTGCGCAAGGAGATGGCCCACGCCGGCATCGAGCTGGTCGACGGCGACCGCATCACCAAGACCGAGCGCGAGCGGCTGGAGCCCGAGTTCCTGAACCAGCTGTTCGCCGTTCTGACGCCCATGGCGATCGATCCGGCGCACCCCTTCCCCTTCCTGCCCAATCTCGGCTTTTCGCTGGGCCTGAAGCTGCGTCGTCGCCGCGACAACCGGGTGCTCTACGCCCTGGTCCCGGTCCCGACCCAGGTGCGGCGTTTCTGGGCCCTGGCCACCGACGGCCGCTCGGCCCCCGGCCGCCGGCGTTTCATAAGTCTGGAATCGCTGCTGCTGCTGTTCATCGACCACCTGTTTCCGGGCTGCGACATCCTGGAGAAGGGCGTGTTCCGTCTGATCCGCGATTCCGACATCGAAATCGAGGAAGAGGCCGAGGACCTGGTCATGGAGTTCGAGGAGGCGCTGAAGCAGCGCCGCCTGGGCTCGGTCGTGCGCATCAAGATCGAGGCCTCCATGCCCGAGGATCTGCGCGCCTTCATCGTCGGCGAACTGGACGCCGCGCCTCAGGACGTGGTGCTGGTTGACGGCATGCTGGGCCTCGCCCAGCTCTCGGAGCTCATCCCCGCCGGCCACCCCGACTTGAAGTTCAAGGGCTACGAGCCCCGCTATCCAGAGCGGGTGCGCGACAACGGCGGCGACATCTTTGCGGCCGTGCGTGAAAAGGACATGCTGATCCACCACCCGTTCGAGAGCTTCGACGTGGTGGTCCAGTTCCTGCGCCAGGCCGCGCGCGATCCCAACGTCATCGCCATCAAGCAGACCCTGTACCGCACCTCCAAGGACAGCCCGATCGTCGCCGCCCTGATCGAGGCGGCCGAGAACGGCAAGAACGTCACCGCCCTGATCGAGCTCAAGGCCCGGTTCGACGAAGAGGCCAATCTGCGCTGGGCGCGTCAGATGGAGCGGGCCGGCGTCCACGTCGTCTTCGGCTTCGTGGAGTACAAGACCCACGCCAAGCTCAGCGTCGTGGTGCGGCGCGAGGCCGAGGCCCTGCGCACTTACTGTCACTTCGGGACCGGCAACTATCACCCGGTGACGGCGCGCATCTATACCGACCTCAGCCTGTTCACCTGCGACCCGGTGCTGGCGCGTGATGCGACGCGGGTGTTCAACTACATCACCGGCTACGCCACGCCCGACGAGCTTGAGGCGCTGGTCGTCTCTCCTCTGAACATGAAAGCAACGCTGATCGAATCGATCGGCAAGGAGATGTCGGCCGCCGCCAAGGGCAAGCCCGCCGCCATCTGGGCCAAGATGAACTCGCTGGTCGATCCCGAGATCATCGACGCCCTGTATCGCGCCAGCCAGTGGGGCGTGCGCATCGAGCTGGTGGTGCGCGGCATTTGCTGCCTGCGGCCGGGCGTGCCGGGCCTGTCGGAGAACATACGGGTCAAGTCGATCGTCGGTCGGTTCCTGGAGCACAGCCGCATCATCGCCTTCGCCAACGGCCACGACCTGCCGCACGACAAGGCGCGCCTGTACATCGCCTCGGCCGACTGGATGCCGCGCAATCTGGACCGTCGGGTCGAGCTGATGACCCCGGTTCGCAACGCCACCGTGCACGACCAGGTTCTGGATCAGATCATGGTCGCCAACTTCAAGGACGATGCGCAAAGCTGGACGCTGGACGGCGACGGGCGCTATCGCCGGGTCATGCCGGGCGATCCCGACCGGCCCTTCTCGGCCCACAAGTATTTCATGACCAATCCCAGCCTGTCCGGCCGCGGCCGCAAGGTGAAGACGCTGCCCGAAACGCTCAGCTATCCCCGACCCAAGACGCGGAAGCGCCGGTGACCGGTCCCAATGCGGCGCGAGACATCGCCGCCATCGACATCGGCTCCAACTCGGTGCGCCTGGTGCTGTACCGGCTCGAGGGCCGGGCGCTGTGGACCGTGTTCAACGAAAAGGTCCTGGCCGGCCTGGGCCGCGACCTGCCGGCCACCGGCCGCCTGTCGGCCGAGGGCGCGCAGACGGCGCTGACCGCGCTGCGCCGCTTCGCCGCCGTCTTGGAGGGCGTGCGCCCCGACCGCACCCTGGTGGTCGCCACCGCCGCCGTGCGCGAGGCCTCCGACGGGCCGGATTTCTGCGCGCGCGTGCTGGCCGACACAGGTCTGTCGATCCGCGTCCTGACCGGCGAGGAGGAAGCCCGCTATGCCGCGCTCGGCGTCCTGGCCGGCGCGCCCCACGCCTCAGGCGTCGCGGCCGACATGGGCGGATCCAGCCTGGAGCTGATCCGGCTCGACAGTCAGGGGATGAAGCAGGGCGTCACCCTGCCGCTCGGCCCCTTCGCCCTGGCGCAGGGCGAAGGCTTCGACGCCGACCGGCTGCGCAAGACCATCGACGCCAAGCTCAAGCCCGTGGCGGCGGGTTTTCAATCCTCGACCTTGTATGCGGTCGGCGGCGCCTGGCGCACCCTGGCGCAGGTGAACATGAACCTGCGCGACTACCCCTTGCGCGTCGTTCACCAGTACGCCCTCAGCGCCGAGGAGGCCCTCGAAACCTCGGCCCTGATCGTTCGCCAGTCGCGAGCGGGGCTGGAGAAGCTGCCGGGCGTCTCGCGCCGTCGCGCCGAAACCCTGCCCTACGCCTGCCTGGTGCTGGAGCGGCTGATCCGCCGCCTCGGACTCGAGCGAATCGAGATGTCGGCCTGGGGCGTTCGCGAGGGACTGGTCTTCGACGCGCTCGAGCCCGCCGTGCGCGACGTCGACCCTCTGATGGCCGGCAGCGCCGCCTTGGGCGCGCGCCAAGGCGTGTCTCCGGACCTGCCCGAGGCGCTGGAGGCCTGGGCGGCTCCGCTGGTGCAGGCTCTGCCGCCGGCCTTTGGCCGCGAGCGCGACGCGGTGCTGATCCGCGCCGCCTGCGCCCTCGCCGACATCGGCGCGCGACTGCACCCCGACCACCGGGTGGAGCTGACCTTCGATCAGGTGCTGCGGGCGCCGGTTCCGGGCCAGAGCCACGCCGAGCGCGCCTTCCTGGCCTCGATCATCAACGCCCGATATGGTGGTGCCCCCGCCACGCCCGAGCCGCGCACCATCGATCGGTTGCTGGACGAGCCCCAACGCCTGAGCGCTCGCGCCCTGGGCCTAGCCATTCGGCTGGCTTGCGACCTGTCAGGGCGCGCGCCCGGCCTGCTGCAGAAGACGCGTCTGACCCTGACGCCGACCGAAATCAAGCTCGGCGCGTCCGATCGCCCCGAGGTCCTGCTGGGCGATCAGACCCGACGCCGCGCCAAAGCCCTGGCCGAGGTCATGGGACTTAAGCTGACGATCGAGAGCTAGCCCTCGATTTCCACCACCTCGACCCGGGCGCCGTTCAGCACAAGGGCGATCTCGCCGCGCTTCAGCTTCAGCGCGTCCTCCCCGAACAGCTGGCGGCGCCAGCCGGTCAGGGCGTCGACCTTGGCGTTGTCGTCCAGGGCGATCTTTTCCAGGTCGGCGACATTGGCGATCAGCTTGGTCGCCACGCCGGCGTTGTCGCTCTTCGCCTTGAGCAGAACCTTCAGCAGCTCGACCACCGACGGCGGCGCGGGCTGGTTGTGTGCCGGGCGATCCAGCTTGGGCGCATGGGCCTCCGGGTCGGCCATGACACGCTTCAGCTCGGCGATCAGCTCCTGCCCTAGGCGCGAGCCGCCAAAGCCCTTGGGCGCCGAACGCAGGCGGTTGAAGGCCTCTACGTCGGTCGGCGCCTGGGTCGCGATCTCGTCGATGGCGTCGTCCTTCAGGATCCGGCCGCGCGGTTGGTCCCGCTCCTGCGCGGCGCGCTCGCGCCAGACGGCGGTCGCCTTGAACGCCGCCAGATACCTGGCCGAGAACCGCTTGGGCTTCAGCCGCTTCCAGGCGTTTTCAGGGGTGGTGTCATAGAGGGCCGGATCGACCAGCCCCTGCATCTCGGCCATGACCCAGTCCAGTCGGCCGTCCTTGGCCAGACGATCGCGCAGCTTGGGATACAACGCCGCCAGGTGCGTCACATCACCCAGCGCATAGGTCAGCTGCGCGTCCGAAAGCGGGCGTCGCGCCCAGTCGGTGAAGCGGCTGCCCTTGTCGACCTCCTGGCGCAGCATCTGGCGCACCAGGGCCTCATAGCTGACCTGGTCGCCAAAGCCCGCGGCCATGGCGGCCACCTGGGTGTCGAACATCGGCGAGGGCATGGCCCCCAGCTTGACGAAGATTTCGACATCCTGGCGCGCGGCGTGGAAGACCTTGATGATCTTCGGATCACGCAGCAGGGCCAGGAAGGGCTCAAGGTCGAGGTCCTCGGCCAGAGGGTCGATGATGCCCGAGTGCTCGGCCGACGCCGCCTGGATCAGGCACAGCTTGGGCCAATAGGTCGTCTCCCGCATGAACTCGGTGTCGACCGCGATGAAGGGAGCGTTGGAAAGACGCGCGCAGAAGTCGGCCAGCGCGTCGTTGGTGGTGATTGGCGTCATTCCGATGCTATAGCCCGCGCCGACGCCGTTGTGGCAAGAGCCGCGACATATTTCCGCCACCTGATTCAGGCCCGCGTGACCCATGAGCGACACTTCCGACCGGCTTAAGAACGGCCTGACCTACGCCGACGCAGGCGTGGACATCGACGCCGGGGACCGGCTGATCGACGCCATCAAGCCCTTGGCCAAGTCCACCCGCCGCCCCGGCGCGGACGCGGCGCTGGGCGGTTTCGGCGCCCTGTTCGACCTCAAGGCGGCCGGGTTCAAGGATCCGCTGATCGTCGCCACCACCGACGGCGTCGGCACCAAGCTGAAGATCGCCATCGAGACGGGCCGCCATGACGGCGTGGGCGTCGACCTCGTGGCCATGTGCGTCAACGACCTGCTGGCTCAAGGCGCCGAGCCCCTGCTGTTCCTAGACTACTACGCCACAGGCAAGCTCAGCGTGGACGACGCGCGCCGCGTCGTGGCCGGGATCGCCGAGGGCTGCGTCCAGGCCGGCTGCGCTCTGGTGGGCGGCGAGACCGCCGAGATGCCGGGCATGTACGGCGACGGCGATTACGACCTGGCCGGCTTCTCGCTGGGCGCCGTCGAGCGCGGCCACGCCCTGCCGTATCTGGATCGCCAGGCGGCCGGCGACATCATCATCGGCCTGGCCTCGTCGGGTCCGCACTCCAACGGCTATTCGCTGGTGCGCAAGATCGTGGAGGCCTCGAGCCTGGCCTGGGCGGACGACGCGCCCTTCGCCAAGGATCGCTCACTGGCTCAGGCGCTGATGGAGCCGACCCGCATCTATGTGAAGCCGGTCCTGCCGCTGATGAAGGCCGGACTGATCAAGGGGGCGGCCCACATCACCGGCGGCGGCCTGATCGAGAACCCGCCGCGCTGCATCGCCGAAGGCCTTGAGGCGACGTTTGACTGGAACGCCTGGCCGCTGCCGCATGTCTTCGAATGGCTGCAGCAGACCGGCGGCGTGTCGGATCACGAGATGCGCCGCACCTTCAACTGCGGCGTCGGCTTCATCCTGATCGTCGCGCCCGAGAACGCCGAGCCGGTTCTGGAGGCCCTGCTGAACGCCGGCGAGGCCGCCTTCGTCGTCGGTCAGCTTCAAGCTCAGTGACCCGGACCCGCGTCGCCGTCCTGATTTCCGGCGCGGGCTCCAACATGGCCGCGCTGATCGACGCCGGGCGGCGCGACGACGCCGCGTTCGAGGTCGTGCTCGTGGTGTCCAACCGTTCGGACGCCTCGGGGCTTGATATCGCCGCCGGCAAGGGTGTTGAGACCGTCGCCCTAAACCACGCTGACCACGGCCGGGATCGCGAGGCGCATGAGCGCGCCATAGACGCCGTGCTGGCCGGGCGCGATATCCAGGTGGTGGCCCTAGCGGGCTATATGCGGCTGCTGACGCCCTGGCTGGTCGGTCGCTGGGCCGGGCGAATGGTCAATATCCACCCCAGCCTTCTGCCGCTGTATCCGGGCCTCGACACCCATGCCCGCGCCATCGCGGCGGGCGACAAGGAGGCGGGCGCCACCGTTCACCTTGTGACCGAAGGCGTCGACGAAGGGCCGGTCCTGGCCCAGGCCCGAGTCCCGATCCTGCTCGGCGACAACGCCTCAGCGCTCCAAGAGCGGGTCAAGGTGGCCGAGCACCAGCTTTATCCCGCCGCTCTGAACGCCTTCTGCGGTCGGTTGCAGGCATAGAAAAAGCCCCGGAGATCGCTCTCCGGGGCCAATCCGTGTTTTCTCTAAACGCTTAGCGCGGACGCGGCGTCGTCGCGGCGCCGGCCACGCCGCCGATCGCGGCGCCGGCAACAGTCGAACCGGTGTCGCCGCCCAGCACTTGGCCGGCGACAGCGCCGCCGAGAGCGCCGGTGGCGGCGCGCTGTTCCATCGTGGTGCCGCAGGCGCCCAGAAGGCCCGTGACAGCAACGATCGGGGCCAGTTTGACGATCATCTTCATAACGAAATCTCCGAATGGTGATGGGACTTGCGATGAAAACGAAACGACCCGCATCCGGTTCCGGACACGGGTCGTTATAGCAACGCTATCTGGATAGCTTAGCCGACGATCTGGTCGTCGGTGAAGAACTGCGCGATCTCGATCTTGGCGTTGTCCTGGCTGTCCGAGCCGTGGACCGAGTTTTCGCCGATCGAAAGGGCGAACAGCTTGCGGATCGTGCCTTCGGCGGCCTGTTCCGGGTTGGTGGCGCCCATGACTTCACGGTAGGCGGCCACGGCATTCTCGCCTTCCAGCACCTGCACGACAACCGGCTCGGCGGTCATCTGCTCGACCAGCTCGCCGTAGAACGGGCGCTCAGCGTGGACTTCGTAGAACTTCTTGGCCTGGTCGGTGGTCAGTTTGACGCGGCGTTGAGCGACAATGCGCAGGCCGGCGTCTTCGATCACGGCGTTGATCTTGCCGGTCAGGTTGCGGCGCGTGGCGTCGGGCTTGATGATCGAGAAGGTGCGTTCGGTCA
The DNA here is from genome assembly GCF_046295775.1 of Brevundimonas sp. GTDB lineage: Bacteria > Pseudomonadota > Alphaproteobacteria > Caulobacterales > Caulobacteraceae > Brevundimonas. The sequence goes on from NZ_JBKBML010000002.1 coordinate 77,754, forward strand.
TGGGAGACTTCTGTATTTCGGGGATTGAAGGGTGAATCTTCGAAGGTGGGGGCTTATAGACGCGGCCTCCCCGGTTTCCAACCGCCTCACATTTTCGCCTCTATCGCTCACTGCGCGGCAGTTCGCTGCCTGAGAGGCACCCGAGTTCAAGCCATGCTGCAGATCACCGACCTGACCTTCAACGCCTGGGGCCGCAAGTTCCTGGAGGACGCCTCCGTCAGCCTGCCGCCGGGGGCCAAGGTCGGCCTGGTCGGCCGCAACGGCATCGGCAAGTCGACCCTGTTCAAGCTGATCCTGGGCGAACTGGCGGCCGGCGGCGACGAGATCAGCCTGCCCAAGACCGCGCGCATCGCTTCGGTCGATCAGGAACACCCGGCCACGCCTGTCAGCGTGCTGGAGACCATCCTGGAAGCCGACGTCGAGCGCCACACCCTGCTGAACCGGCTGGAAACCGCCGAGCCCGAGGAGATGGGTGAGATCTGGACCCGGCTGATCGAGATCGACGCCGACGCCGCCCCCGCCCGCGCGGCCGAAATCCTGGTCGGCCTGGGCTTCAGCCAGGAGAACCAGCAGCGGCCGATGTCGGAATATTCCGGCGGCTGGCGCATGCGCGTGGCGCTCGCCGCCGCCCTATTCGCCGAGCCGGACATGCTGCTGCTGGACGAGCCGACCAACTATCTCGACCTGGAAGGCGCCCTGTGGCTGGAAGCGCGGCTGAAGAAATACCCGCACACTGCCCTGATCATCTCCCACGACCGCGAGATGCTGAATGAGGTCTGCACCCACATCCTGCACCTCGCGAACCACAACCTGACGCTCTACACCGGCAACTACGACGCCTTTGAAAAGGCCCGCGCCGAAAAAGCCCGGCTGCAGCTGTCGGCCAAGGCCAAGCAGGACGCCGAGCGCGCCCACCTTCAGGCCTTCGTGGATCGCTTCAAGGCCAAGGCATCCAAGGCCGCGCAGGCGCAGTCGCGCATGAAGCGTCTGGCCAAGATGGAGCCGGTATCGACCACCATCGAGGAACGGGTCGCCCCCTTCATCCTGCCCTCGCCGCCCCGCCCGCTGGCGCCGCCGCTGATCCGGCTTGAGAGAGCCAACGTCGGCTATGAGACCGGCAAGCCGATCCTGCGCAATCTGAACCTGCGCATGGACCTGGACGACCGGATCGGCCTGCTGGGCGTCAACGGCGCGGGCAAGTCGACCTTCGCCAAGATGATCGCCGGCGCGCTGGACGTGTCCGACGGCGAGCTGCATCGCGACCGCAAGATGAAGGTCGGCTGGTTCCACCAGCACCAGATCGAAGCGATGGACCCCACGGACACGCCGCTGGAGATCATCCGCCGCGCCATGCCGGACGCGTCGGAAAGCAGCCGCCGGTCCAAGCTGGCGCAGTGGGGCCTGGGCTATGAGAAGCAGGAGACCACCGTCGCCTCCCTGTCCGGCGGCGAGCGCGCGCGCCTGCTGCTGAACCAGGTGGCCATGGATGCGCCGCACATCCTGATCCTGGACGAACCGACCAACCACCTGGACATCGACAGCCGCCGGGCCCTGCTGGACGCGCTGAACGACTATTCCGGCGCCGTCATCCTGATCACCCATGACCGGTCGCTGATGGAGATGGTGGCCGACCGTCTGTGGCTGGCCGCCGATGGCACGGTGAAGCCCTATGAGGGCGACATGGACGACTACGCCAAGTTCGTGCTCGACCGCGCCAAGGCTGCGGCCGTGAAGCCCAGTCAGATCAAGGAAGAGACGGCGGCTTCCGCGCCCGCACCCGCCAAGGGCAAGAAGGCCGAGAAGCGCTCGGGGCCCTCGCCCTCCACGCTGCGCCACGCGGTCAAGAAGGCGGAAGAACGGATGAGCCAGCTGACGGCCGAGATCGCCCGCATTGATGACGACATGGCCAACGCCTCGGTCAACAATCCCAAGGCGCTGGAAGGCCTGACCCGCGCCCGCGCCAAGACCCAATCCGACCTCGACGCCGCCGAAACCGCCTGGGTGGCCGCAGAAGAAGCTTTGGCCGAGGTGTCCTGAATGGCGCTTAGCCGCAGTCGACGGATCGAATAACGCCCGTGGCCTGATCGAATCTGACATTCAGCCGGTCGGGTCGATAGTCACGTGTCGTCGGACAGGTCGTGCACACAACGCGGACATCTGCATCCTGAACGAAGGTGACCGCGCCCACATGGCTGCCGATCAGCCCGCGCCCAGCCGTCGCGGCGTCGCATTGCTGGGGACCAGGCGTCTCCGCGGGTTCAGGCATGGGCGTCGGTGCGCAGGCCGCCACGGCCAGCCCCCCGATCAGGCCCGCGACCCCAATCAGCCGCACTTCACTTCCCGGATCACGCCCGTGCGCTCTTCGAACAGGATGTTCAGGCGGCTGGGGTTGTAGTCCATGGTCACCGGGCAGGTGGTGCAGGTCACGCGCCAGGTCTCGTTGGCGGGCTTGGCCGGCAGCTCGGACCGGTTGCGGCCGATCCAGCTTTGATACTGGCTCGCCTTGCACTGCTGCGCATCGCCACCGGCGTCGATGATTTCAGGCTCGGTCGGCATCGGCGCGCAGGCCGCCATCGCGAACAGGCCCAGGCCGGCGATCAGGGGGGTTTTCATGGCGTCTCTCTCCTATGTGAGGCGTCAGCCGCAGCGAACCTGCTCGACCACGCCGGTCTCCCGGTCGAAGAAGATGTTCACCCGATAGGGCGAAAATTCCTCGGTCACCGGACAAGCGGTGCAGACCACCCGCCGATTGACCACGTCCACCGGAACGGGGATGTCGGTCCTAGGTTTCCCGACCAGCCACTGAAGCTCGCCCGCCTTGCACAGATCGGCGTCCATCTGGGGCATGCGCGTGCCTACCGGCTGGCTCTGGCGCGCCTGCTCGACCGCGACGGGCGCGGCCACCGGAGCCGAGGGCGGCGGGGTGGAGCACCCGGCCAGCAGAACCGCGCACAAGCCGGCTCCGATCAGGCCGCCTTTTGCCAGCGCCCGTCCGCGTCCTGCTTCCAGTAGGCCAGGTTTTCGCCCGCGTCCTTGAGCGCCTTCCAGCGCGTGCGAGCTACGGCTGTAGCCGCCTCGTCCCGTCCGTCGAACAATATGAAGCATCGCGAATACCCTTGCGTCGGCCCAAGCTCTGACCCGTCGACGATGAACAGCGCTTGAGCGCCGTTCAGGTTCTCGCCCGATTCGCTGAGCAGGATGGGTTGCCGGGCCGGATGTGGCTCGTCCGACAGACCGTGCGCGAGGAAAGAGTCCTGTCGCCAGGCCCACAGCCGTTCGTCGATATCGTCCAGCCGCCGCCGGTCGGACGCCTTGATCAGCGCCCGCCAGCCGCGTTCGATCGTCTTGTCCAGCAACCCCGGCAGCACCTCGTCCAGCGACGACCGCTCTAGATGGTAGAACCAGATTTCAGTGGTCACGCCATCAGCCGGGGCCATGGATCGATCAGCCTTCGTACTTGTCTGCCACCATGCGGTCGAGCAGGCGGACGCCCCAGCCGACGGCGCCGTCCGGCACGATCGGGTTCTTGGAGTCCTTGACCCAGGCGGTGGGCGCGATGTCGATGTGGGCCCACGGCACGCCGTTGGTGAAGCGCTGCAGGAACAGGGCGGCGGTGATCGAGCCGCCGGCGCGGCCGTTGCCCATGTTCTTCACATCGGCGATCGGGCTGTCGATGTGGCGGTCGTACTCGGCCGGGATCGGCATGCGCCAGACCTTCTCGCCGACCTTGGGACCGGCGTCCAGAATGCCCGCAGCCACGGCGTCGTCATTGGAGAAGACACCCGCATACTCCATGCCCAGCGAGATGATCATGGCGCCCGTCAGGGTGGCCAGATCGATCATGAACTTCGGCTTGAAGCGGTCCTGCGTGTACCAAAGCGCATCAGCCAGCACGAGGCGGCCCTCGGCGTCGGTGTTCAGCACCTCGATGGTCTGGCCCGACATGGATTTGACCACGTCGCCGGGGCGCTGGGCGCGGCCGTCGGGCATGTTTTCGACCAGGCCCAGGACGCCGACGGCGTTCACCTTGGCCTTGCGGCCGACCAGGGCGTGCATGAGGCCGGCCACGGCGGCGGCGCCACCCATGTCCCACTTCATCTCCTCCATGCCGTCGGCCGGCTTCAGGCTGATGCCGCCGGTGTCGAAGCAGACGCCCTTGCCGACGAAGGCGATGGGGGCGTCGCCCTCATTGCCGCCGTTCCACTGGATCACGGCCAGCTGGCTTTCGCGCTCAGAGCCCATGCCGACGGCCAGCAGGGTGTGCATGCCCAGCTTTTCCATCTCGGCTTCGCCCAGGATCTCGACCTTGGCGCCCATGGCCTCCAGCGTCTTGACGCGTTTGGCGAACTCGGCCGGGTACAGGATGTTGGCCGGCTCGGCGACCAGATCGCGCGAGAACAGCACGGCGTCGGCCACGGCCGACAGCGGCTCGAATGCGGCTTGGGCCGCGCGGATGTCGGAGGTCACGACCTGGACCGTCGTCACCGACGGAATTTTCTCGGGCTTCTGCTTGGTCAGGTATTTGTCGAAGCGATAGGCGGCCAGACGCGCGGCGAAGCCGGCGCGCGCGCCCTGTTCCGGCGTCAGATGCGCCGCGTCGATCGCCAGGGTTTCGGCCCCCGACAGCTTGACCGCGTGATAGGCGTGGCCGGCGGCGGCTTCGACCGCGGCGTCATCCAGCTTGCCCGCGTCGCCCGCGCCGACCAGCAGGATCGAGCTGGCCTCCACGCCTTGCGGCGCAGCGACGATCAGAGTCGAGCCCGACGCGCCCTTGAAGCGGCCGGCGCCCATCGCCTTGGTCAGGGCGCCGCCCGAGGCCTGGTCCAGCGAAGAACCCGCGCCGGTCAGCTGACGCTCGGAATGAACCAGAACGGCGAGAACGTCGGCCGCGCCGGACTGGGCGATGAATTCGATCTTCATGGGAAACTCGATACTCCGGCCGGGTTAGCGCCCGGTCTTGGGGTCAAACTGAACGGCGACGCCGGCTTGTCTCGCCGCCGCCTCGATGTGCTACTAGATGCGCTTCTGAACCGCCGCCTGCAACCGGGCGATTTCCGACCGCCCATGACCCTGATTCAAGGCTATCTTTTTCGCCAGATCCTGATGCCCGCGCTCGCGGCCTGCGCCGCGCTGGCCGGAATCGGGATTCTGAGCCAGAGCCTGGACCAGCTCGAGATCATCGTCGAACGCGGTCAGAGCGTCTGGGTGATGATCAAGCTGACGCTTCTGGCGACGCCTCAGCTGATCGCCGTGATCCTGCCGATCGGCCTGTTTGTCGGCGCGCTGATCGCACTCACCCGGCTTCAGCGCGAACAGGAGCTGACCGCCGCCTTCGCCAGCGGCATGACGCGGTGGTCGGTCATCTCGCCGGCCATGCGCATCTCCGTCATGTTTGCATTGGCCTCGCTGGCGATGAACCTGTTCGTCCAGCCTTGGGCCCAGCGCCAGGCAAGAGCGGAAGCCTTCGCCATCCGCACCGACCTGGCCGCTCTGCTGGTCGAGGAAGGCCAGTTCGTCCAAGGCCCGAACGGCCTGACGGTCTATGTTCAGGACATCGAGCAGAACGGGCTGATGAAGAACCTCTTCATCTACCTCAACGATGATGGTGCGGTACGCACTTGGAGCGCGTCCGAGGCCCGCTTCGGCCGGATCGGGGGCGAGCCCGTGCTCACCATGATCGACGCGTCAATGCAGGAGTATTCCTCACGCGGGGTGTTGAACTACCTGTCTTTCGATCGATTCCCGTTTGAACTCGGCCCGTATGTGCCCGAGGACCAACGCATCCGGTACAAGCCGTCGGACCTGTATCTGACACAACTGCTTAGCCCTTCCCCGGCGGTTCTGGAGCAGGCGGGTTCGAGAGGCGAGCTGCTGGCCGAGGCCCACTCACGCCTGTCGTCGCCGCTGTACGCCTTGGCCGCCATGGCCATGGCGCTGGCGGCCATACTCGGCGGGGCGTTCTCGCGCACCGGCTATACGCTGCGTATCGCCAAGGCCGCCGGCGCCTTTCTCGCGCTGCGCATTGTCGGCTACGGCCTGGTCGCGGCCAGCGCCTGGAACGGCTGGGTCAATGTTTTGCAGTATCTGGTTCCGGCCCTGGCGACGGCCTTTGCGCTGCGGCTGCTGTTTCGCGCCCTGAAGCCTCGCCGCCGTCGCTCGCGGGTCGGCGCACTGCGCGTGAGGCCGACATGAGCGCGCTTGCCGTCATGCGCCTCGGGCGCATCGAACGCTACGTTCTGACCCAGCAGATCAAATCGCTGGCGGTGGCGCTGGGCGTGATCGCCTCGCTGATCATGCTGATCGACTTCGTGGAGATCTCACGCGGCGTGGGATCCAACGTCGATCTGCCGCTCTATCGCATCTTCGGCCTGATGCTGATCAAGTCGCCCAGCGTCATCCTTCAGCTTCTGCCGTTCGTCTTCCTCTTCGGCACCCTGGGAGCATTCGTTTCGCTGAACCGACGCAGCGAGCTGATCGCCATGCGCGCGGCCGGCGTCTCGGCCTGGAGGTTCACCCTGCCGGCGGCTGGGCTCGCCTTCCTGTTCGGTGTGCTGACGGTGACCGTGCTGGGGCCGATGGCGGCGGCGGGCGACGGCGTCTGGCAGCGCGAGCGGGCAAGACTGTCGGGCGGCGCTCCGACAGCCGAGGCGTCGCAGGACGCTGTCTGGCTGCGAGAAGGCGACGACCAGCGCCAGATGATCATCAGGGCCGAGCGCCAGGATCCCGCCAACGCGAGGCTCCAAGACGTCACCTTCTTCATCTACAACACCAATCCCGATGGCCGGCGCGAGTTCAGCGAGCGGATCGACGCGGCCACGGCCTCGCTTTCCGCGGGGCGCTGGCGCCTGACCGAGGCCGAGGGCGCCCTGATCGGACAGCGCGCGGTCCAGTACGCCACTCTGGACCTGCTCTCGAACCTGGACGACGACGAGGTATTCGAACGCTTCGCCCGACCGCAGTCCACACCCTTCTGGTCACTGCCGAACCAGATACAGCGGATCGAGAACGCCGGCTTCGCCTCCACCGCCTATCGGCTCAGGCTCCAGCAGCTTCTGGCCACGCCGCTGGTATTTGCAGCCATGTCGATACTGGCGGCCGCATTCTCTTTGAGGCTGATGCGGCTGGGCGATCTGGCGCGCATGAGCGTGTCGGCCGTGGTGCTAGGCTTCGCCTTCTTCTTCCTGAACCAGTTCTCCTCGGCCATGGGGTCGGCCGAGGTGGTGCCGCCCGTCGTCGCGGCCTGGCTGCCGCCGTTGCTGACGGCGCTCGCCGCCTTCACCTTGCTGTTCTATACCGAAGACGGCTAAGCGGCCCGGCCGCACTCTACGGATGACTCATGCCGGCTGACCGCTCTCGTTCGCTCCGTCTCAAGGCCGGCCTGATGGCGGGCGCGGCTGCGCTCGCCTTGTGCGCAACCGGGGCCGAGGCCCAGCAGACCCAGCCCGTGCCGGTGACCCAGCCGGGCGCCGATGGCGTGCCGCCGGGCGCTGTCTATATCGACGCCGGTGAGGCCACGCGCCAGGGCGACATCGTCACCGCCCGGGGCGATGACGGTCAGCGGGTTTTCTCGCGCTACCGCGACCATACTCTGCGCGCCGAAGAGGTGACCTATGACCTCGGCCAGGGCGTCGCTTCGGCCCTGGGGCAGGTCGAGCTGATCACGCCGGAGCAGGCGATCATCTACGCTTCGCGGTTGGAGCTCGACGCCGACCTGCGCGCCGGCGTCGCGGTCGATTTCGCCACCCGGCTGGAAGACGGATCCAGCCTGATGGCCGCGACCGCCGTGCGTCGTTCTGAAAATGTGCAGGAGCTGAACTACGCGATCTTCACCCCCTGCCCCATCTGCGACGTCAACGGGCCCAAGACGCCCAGCATCTCGATCCAGGCGGAGAAGGTTGTCCAGGATGAGGCGTTGCGCGCCATTCTGTATCGCAACGCCGTCTTCAAGCTGGGCGGCGTGCCGGTGCTTTATCTGCCGGTGTTCGCCCATCCGGATCCCACGGTGGAGCGCGCGTCGGGCTTCCTGATCCCGATCATCAACTATGATGACGGCCGCGGATTATCGGTGGAGACACCTTATCTTCGCGTCATCTCGCCATCGCAGGACGTGCTGATCAGCCCGCAGATCAATACGCGCGTCGCCCCTCTGCTGAACCTGCAATGGCGCCGACGATTCGCCGACGGCACGGTGGTCGCGCGCGGCGGTTACACCTACGAACGCAACTTCGGCGATTTCGACCTGGACGGCGACGGCGCCGCTGAGAGCAGCGTCAAATTCGGGCCGCGCGAGAACCGAAGCTACGTCCTGTCATCGGGCCGTTTCGATCCCGAGGGGCCTTGGCGTTGGGGCTTCACGGCCGAGCGGACGTCAGACAAGACGCTGTTCGACCGCTATGACGTCCGCGATCCCTATCAGGACAACGGCCTCTACTACGGCGACAGCCGCCGGCTGATCACTCAGTTGTACGCCGAACGCCAGACTCGCCGGTCGTATCTCTCGGTCGCAGCCTTCACGCTGCAGAGCCTGCGGGTTTCGCAGTTCGACCCAGTGACGCCGGCGCTGAACATTTTCGAGGACGACAGCACCCTGCCCGTTGTGGCCCCGCTCATCGAAGCGCGGTGGGAGCCGGAAAGCCCCGTTCTGGGCGGTCGGCTGCGGCTCAGGGGATCAGCCGTGTCGCTGAGCCGTGACGCATATGTCGGTGCGCCGATCCTGCGCCCCGAACTCATCCCCGCCGATCCTGCTGGATTAGGCGGCGTCGAGAGCCGCCGGATAACGGGTCAACTCGACTGGCGGCGCGTTCTGACCTCGCCGATCGGACTGCGCTGGGAGCCCTTCGTGGATGCGCGGCTGGACGGCTATGCGATCGATGACCTGCCGCCCTTCATGGGTGAGGATGACGCCACGTTGACTCGCGGTCGCGCCAGCGTCGGCGTCGATGTGTCCTATCCGCTCTACCGGCCCGTTGGCGACGGCGACCTGATCGTCGAGCCGATGGCGCAGCTCTCCGCCTCGACGCGCGCCGACCTGGATCCCCGAATTCCGAACGAGGACAGCCAGACGCTCGAACTGGACCAGTATTCGCTGTTTCGGATGGATCGCTTCCCCGGCTACGACCTGCTGGAGGGCGGCCTGCGCTTCACCGCCGGCGCCCGAGCCTCGCTTCGCTGGGATGAGGGACGCTCGGTCAGCCTGTTCGTGGGACGCAGCTATCGCGCTGACCGTGCTCCCGAGTTTCAGGCGGCGATCCCTGACGACCCCTCGCGCATCTACGATCCATCGGGTTTGGCGTCGCGCACTTCCGACTGGGTCGTTCAGGGTGAGTTCTCGCCATCGGACCGCATCAGAGGCTGGGGCCACGCCACCATCGACGGAAATGGCGACATCCGTCGCGCCGAGGCGTCCGTCGACGGCCGCTGGGGTCGTCGCAATCTGGCGTCGCTCAGCTACATCGTCGATCGCTCCAACCCGGTCGATGGGCCGCTGAATCGCAACTACGAGTTCGTGCAACTGGCCGCCCAGCAGTTCGTCTATGGCCACTGGGGTGTCAGCGTCGCGGGCATCGCGGATCTGGAACAGGACATCATCACCCGACAGGAAGTCGGCCTGGTGTTCGACGACGACTGCTTCCGCATCGAGGTGGGTTATCGCCGTGACAATACGCGTGTGCGCCCCACCGGTCCCTCGGACGGCATCTATCTGCGCCTAAACCTCGCCACTTTCGGCGGTACACGCTAAGGACAGACAGTTTGCTCTCCCAGAGAGCGCTTTCGCGACCGCCCCTTCCAGACGGCGAGGCGCCAAGGCTTTGAGGAATCAGGACGAACCATGGGTCTGAAGCGTTACACGGCAGGCGTCGCCATCGCCGCGATTCTGGCCGCCAACCCGGCCTTGGCCCAGACAGCGCCTCCTGCGGCTCAACCCGCTCCGGCCGCCGGGACGGTGAACCCGGCCGCCGAAGACGCGCCCATCGCAGCGCGTCGATCCCAATTTCAACTGGCTGACGGCATTGTCGCCACCGTCAATGACCGCATCATCACCGGCTATGACCTGCGCCAGCGCATGATGGTGATCATCGCCATGACGCAGGTCCAGCCGACTGACGAGAATATCCAGGCGATCCAGCAGCAGGCCCTGACCGATCTCATCGAAGAGCGGCTTCAGGCGGCCGAGATCACGCGCTATCCGACGCTCGTCATCAGCGACGAAGACGTCGAAGGCGAGATCGCCGGCATGGCGCGGGAGGCGGGCGCCACCCCGCAGAACTATCTCGCCTTGCTTCAGCAGAGCGGAATCGCGATCGCCCCGTTCCGCGAGCAACTACGCACGTCGATCGGATGGCGTGAACTGGTCGGCGGCCGCTTCGGTTCGCGCGCCCGGGTCAGCCGCTCCCAGGTCGAGGCCGCCCAGCGTCAGATCGCCGAGGCGGCGGCCAAGCCGCAGTATCTGATCGGTGAAATCTTCATCGACGCCGCGCGCGCGGGCGGCCAGCAGGCGGCGCTGAACGGCGCTCAGCAGCTGATTCAGCAGATACTGCAGGGCGCGCCCTTCCAGGCCGTGGCCAGGCAGTTCTCCTCAGCCCCCTCAGCCGCGGCCCAGGTGCCGGGCGACGCCGGCTGGATCGTCCAAGGCACAGTTCAACCCGCCCTTCAGCAGGCTTTCGACGCCCTGGAGCCCGGCCAACTCTCCAATCCGATCCCGGTCGAGGGCGGCGTCTACATCGTCTACATGCGTGACAAGCGATCGGGCGCCGACACCAATCTGGTCCAACTCCGCCAGGCGATGGTCGAACTGCCAGAAACGGCATCTGACGCCGACGTAGCCGCCGCGACCGAACGCCTGAATGCGCTGCGTCCGCAACTGACCTGCGACAACATCCTGACGCGCACGCGCTCGGAAGCCGGCCTTCTGGGTTCCGATCTGGGCGAAGCCGATGTTCAGAACCTGGCCCCGCAGTTCCAACAAGTCGCCCGCTCAGCTGAGGTCGGGAGCATTTCGACGCCCGTCAGGACCCCACTGGGCCTGCATGTGCTGGCCGTCTGCGGCCGCCGCTCGGGCGGACCGGACGCGCCGACGTTCCAACAGGTCGAGAACCGACTGCGCAACCAGGCGCTGGTCATGATGGAGCGCCGCTACATGCGCGATCTGCGCGCCGACTCGCTGATCGAGATCAAGTGACCGCGGCGGCCGCGTCCCGGCCGCCGCTCGTCCTGACGCTGGGCGAACCGGCCGGCGTCGGTCCCGAGATCGTGGTCAAGGCCTGGCGTGCGCTAGCCGCCGCTGGCCCCGCCTTCGCCGTGCTGGGCGACGCCGAAGTGCTGAAGGCGAGCGGAGCGCCGGTTCGTCAGATCATGTCTGCGCCCGAGGCCGGAAACGCCTTCGGCGAAGCTCTGCCCGTTATTCACCGCCCACTGCCGACGATCGCCAAGCCCGGCGCGCCCGATCCGGCCAATGCGCCCGTGGTGGCGGACTGGATCGAGGAGGCCGTCGGCCTGGCCCTGAGCGGCGAGGCCTCGGGCGTCGTCACAGCACCCATCGCAAAGGCGCCGCTGTACGCGGCGGGCTTTCGCTTTCCAGGCCATACTGAATTCATCGCCGAACTGACCGCCGACGCGCCCTTCGCCGGGGTTCGTGGACCCGTGATGATGTTGACGGCAAAAGACTTGCGCGCCTGTCTGGTGACCATACACGTGGCTCTGGATCAGGTTGCCGAACTGGTCACGCATGAGAGGGTCGTGCGTGTTGCGCGCGTCGTCCATGACGCCCTGAAGCGCGACTTCGGCATCACACGGCCCCGCCTCGCCTTGGCCGCATTGAACCCTCATGCGGGCGAGAGCGGCTCCATCGGCCTGCAGGAGGTCGAGGTGCTGCGTCCCGCTGCAGAGGCCCTTCGCGCCGAGGGGATCGACATCTCCGATCCGCGGCCTGCCGACACAATGTTCCACGACGAGGCGCGCGCCGGCTATGACGCCGCCATCTGCCTGTATCATGACCAGGCCCTGATCCCGGTCAAGACGCTGGACTTCTGGGGTGGGGTGAACGCCACCCTGGGCCTGCCGATCGTGCGCACCTCGCCCGATCACGGCGTCGGCTTCGACATCGCCGGACAGGGCGTCGCTCGCCCCGACAGCCTGATCGCCGCCATCCGCCTGGCCGATCAGATGGCCGAGGCGCGCGCCACAAGATGACAGCCCTGCCCTCCCTGCGCGAAACGCTGGATGCTCATGGCCTGATGGCCAAGAAGAGCTTCGGCCAGCACTTCCTTCTGGACCTGAACGTCACGCGCAAGATCGTTCGCCTGGCCGGCCCCTTCGACGGCCGCGCGGTCATCGAAGTCGGCCCTGGTCCGGGCGGCCTGACGCGCGCGCTTATGGAAAGCGACGCCGGCCGGGTGATCCTGGTGGAGAAGGACCCGCGCTTCATCCCCCTGCTGTCGGAACTTGACGACGGATCAGGCCGACTGACGATCGTGGAAGGCGACGCCCTGCACGTGCAGGAGGCTGCTTTGGTGACCGGCCCGACGCATCTCGTGTCAAACCTGCCCTACAATGTCGGCACGCCGTTGCTGATAAAGTGGCTGACCGGCCCGTGGCGTCCGCACGCCCTGACCCTGATGTTCCAGAAGGAGGTCGCCGAGCGCATCGTGGCCCAACCGGGTCAGTCCGCCTACGGCCGCCTAGCCGTCATCGCCCAGACCGTGGCCGAGGCGCGCCTGGCGATGCATCTGCCGGCTGCCGCCTTCACCCCGCCGCCCAAGGTGGCCTCAGCGGTGGTGCATCTTGTTCCGCGCAGCGACGTGCCTGAGCCCTCCGTTTTGAAACGGCTTGAGCAAGTCACAGCCGCAGCCTTCGGCCAGCGTCGAAAGATGCTGAGATCCAGCTTGAAATCATTGGGCGGGGCCGACCTGTGCGACCGGGCCGGCATAGACCCGGATGCGCGGGCGGAAACGGTCGATCCAGCAGGCTTCGTACGCCTGGCCGAGGCTTCAATCCTCTAGGGCGGCGCCGTCGCGTCTGCCAGCAGTGCGCCGCTCACGCTCCAATGACGCCGCCATGGCGCCAGCCTGGTGGCCAGGTCGCACATGGCTCGCATCAAGGCCGTACAAGGCAGCCAGGTAGCCTCGGTCCCACTCGGTAAGGCCCGTCACTGAGGCGGTATCTTCAAAGACGTTCAAGACGGTGTTGAAGCCGCTGACGTCTCCTTGTGGATCGACCTGCGCCAGCGCGATCAAGGACACATAGTCCGCCAGTTGTTCTAGAGTGATGTCGTCCAGCTTGGTCACATCGACCACGATGACCACCCGAGCGAGATAATCCACGACTTGAGAGCGGAGCCGAGATGCGCTGGATGTGGCGATCTGCGGCGCGTTCTCTTCACCCGGCAGGCGGATCGCGGCCTGGCCCGAGTGAGTGTCCATGGGGATGCTGACATGCCACCATCTGACGGGCGCATCTCCCTCTTGGATCTTTCTCAAGGCCGCTCTACTGCGGGTCATGGCCCCGATCCCGGTATGAAAAGCGTTGGGTCGAGTATTCACCCAATCTCGGGTCAAGCCTGCGCCATCGTCCGTTCCCACGATAATGACCGACGGTCGGCAACCCGGCTCTCCGGCATCCAGCCCCAAGGCACGCGCTTCGTCAGAGACCTTGTCAGCCAAATATTGGCCCACATCGCTTCGAAAATTGACGACGCCCACGCAAAGGCTGGCGCGCCATCGCGCTAGCCCCCGACCAGCCCCGGCGGGCGCGGCGACCTCCCCCACAAAGTTGTCGACCAGAGCGCGCAGCCGCTGCCCAGTGACCACAACGTCCTCGATTTCAGTGACAGGATCATCCGATGAGGCTTGTTGAGCCTGAGCCTGAATCGTCGGCATCGGCGAAATAGTCAGAACGGCGGCGAAAACGAGCGACGAAAACACGGTGGAACCCCTTCAATCTTGGCGCAGCGATATCAGCCGGCGTCAGACGTTTCACCTTAAGGTCTTGTCACCTTGACCCTAGACCGCCTCCGCCAGCAACGCGTCCCTGTAGTCCGCGACCCACAGGTTGCGATGCAGGCGGCTGCGTTCGGCGTGATAGATGTGCGCCAGCTCGGCGTAGGACCGATCGAAGTCGTCGTTGACGAACACGTAGTCGAATATTTCGCAGTGCTCGATCTCGCCCTTGGCGTTCTGGATGCGGCGCTCGATCACCTCTTCGGCGTCCTGCGAACGCGTCACCAGACGGCGACGCAGCTCCTCCAGGCTCGGCGGCAGGATGAAGACGCGGACGGCGTCTTCGGGGCATTTCTCGGCGATGTCGCGCGCGCCCTGCCAGTCGATGTCGAACAGCACGTCGCGCCCTTCGGCCAGCGCCTTGTCGATCGGCGCGCGGGGGCTGCCGTAGCGATGACCGTGGACGTCGGCCCATTCCAGGAAAGCGTCCTGATCGATCAGGGTCTGGAACTCGGTGTCCGACACGAAATGATAGTCACGCCCCGCGACCTCGCCCGGCCGAATGTCGCGCGTGGTCATCGAGATCGACAGCTCCAGCCCGCCGTGGTCGGCCATCAGGCGCCGGCATAGGCTGGTCTTGCCCGCGCCCGAAGGGCTGGCGACGATCAGCAGGACGCCGCGACGGGGCGTGCGCTCATTCGACATTCTGAACCTGTTCTCGCAACTGTTCGATCACGGCCTTCAGCTCCAGGCCGATTCCGGTGAGCGCGGTCGTAGCCGATTTCGAGCAGAGGGTGTTCGCCTCCCTCATGAATTCCTGCATCAGGAAGTCGAGTTTTCGTCCGGCGGGGGGCTGGCGCAACAGATCGCGGGCCGAGGCGACATGGGCGGTCAGTCGATCCAGCTCTTCGCGCACGTCCGCCTTGGCGGCCAAGGCGGCGGCTTCCAGGAAAACCCGCTCGTCCAGACCCGGCGCATCCGGCGCGATCTCGGCCATGCGGCGAGCGAATCGCTCGCGGATCGCCTCGACCTGGGCGGCCGCCTCGCTCTCGGCCTGGGCGGTCAGGCGTTCGATGGCGTCGATGAAGCCCGTAACGACCGGCGTCAGTCGTGCGCCCTCATCATCGCGCGAGGCTTTCAAGGCGTCGAGCGCCTGCTCCAGGGTGACGGCCATGGCGGCTTCGACGGTGCCGCGCGCCTCGGCGTCATCGGCCTCGTCTTCGCTGACCTCCAGCACGCCGCGCAGCGACAGCAGGCCGTCTGCGGACGGCGGCGTCGCCCCGCGCTCGGCCAGATCCTCGGCCAGCGCCAGATAGCGGTCCAGCACCTCGCGGTTGACCCGAGCTTCCGCGCCGGAGGCCGCGCGCTTGGCCTGGATGTTGACGGTGACCTGGCCGCGATTCAGCTTGGCCTGACCTGCGGTCTTGGCCGTGCGCTCGAGGGTGTCGAAACCGGGCGGACCGCGAAATCGCACCTCCAGGCCGCGCCCGTTCACCGAGCGCGCCTCGACCGTCCAGCTCCAGTCGCCCAGCGCGCCGTCGGCGCGGCCGAAACCCGTCATGCCCGAGATGGCGCTCATCGTGCAGCCGCCGGGTTGACGGTAATCACGGCCTGTCCTGGCGGCGGAGAGCCGGCCTCGGCGTCGGCGCCCGAAGCGTTCGGCACGCCGGGCACGGCGCCCTCGACCGCAGGCGGCGGCGCATCGGCGGGCAGACCCGCCTTCTGCCGCTCGATGGCGCGCCAGCGGGCCACATTGGCCAGATGTTCGGCATAGGTGCGGGCGAAGGCGTGGCCGCCGGTGCCGTCCGCCACGAAGAACAGATCGTCGGTACGCAGCGGGTTCAGCACCGCCTTCAGCGCCTCCTCGCCCGGATTGGCGATGGCCGTGCGCGGCAGGCCGTCGATGCGATAGGTGTTCCAGGGCGTCGTCGCCTGCAGCTCCGACAGGCGGATGCCGCGGCCCAGCGGCCGGCCCTGCGTAATGCCGTAGACGATGGTCGGATCGCTCTCCAGGCGCATGCCCTGGCGCAGTCGGTTGGTGAAGACGCCGGCCACGCGGGGCCGTTCGGCGGCGACTGCCGTTTCCTTCTCGACCACGGAGGCCAGGATGACGGCTTCCTCAGGCGTGCGCACGATGGTGTCGCCCGAGCGCTCGGCCCACAGGGCGGCCAGCCGGTCGTCGCGCGCGCGCTTCATCCGGGCGATCACCGAGGCGCGCGTGTCGCCGCGCATGACTTCATAGGTCTCGGGCCACAGGCTCCCCTCGGGCGGCGTTTGGACTTCGCCGGTCAGGACCTCGTTGCGCATCAGGATGTCGACGGCCTGGGCCGAGGACCAGCCTTCGGGCAGGGTCACGTAGTGGCGCACCACCTTGCCCTCGACCAGCAGGTTGACGACCGTGGCCAGCGAGGCGCGGGACGGCACTTCATACTCACCGGCCCGCAGGCGGCGGTCCGCTCCGGTCAGGCTGACGGCCACGCGGAACATATCGGCCGAGCGGATCACGCCTGACTGTTTCAGCCGCGCCCCGATCGCCGCCACGCCCGAGCCGCTGGGCAGGGCGACCACGGTCTGTTCGCCGTCGCGCGCCGCCGGTCCGGGGCCGAAATACAGGAACAGCACCGCGATCAGGGCGACCAGCGCCAGCACACCCAGCGTGCCTGCTGCGGTCAGCCAGGCCACCGGCGCCTCCTTGCGTCCACGACCCCGCCGCGGCGGGACGGGGGCTCGGACGACGGGCTTGCGGGGGCGGCCGGCCAAGCTCAGTTCGCCTTCTGGAAGATGACGCAGGCGTTGGTACCGCCGAAACCGAAGCTGTTGGACATGGCCGCATCGATCTTCATCGGCTGCCCCTTGTCCTTGACCATGTTCAGCGCCGTTTCCTGTTCGGGATTATCCAGGTTGATGGTCGGCGGCGCGATCTGGTCTCGCAGCGCCAGCACGCAGAACACGGCCTCGACGGCACCAGCGGCCCCCAGCAGGTGGCCGATCATGGACTTGGTCGAGCTCAGCGCCACGTTCGGCGCATGATCGCCCATCAGCCGCTCGATCGCCTTGGCCTCGATCCAGTCGGCCATGGTCGAGGTGCCGTGGGCGTTGACGTAGTCGATGTCCGAGGGCTCGAGCCCGGCGCGCTTCAGCGCCATCTGCATGGCCCGATAGCCGCCTTCCCCGTCCTCGGAGGGTGCGGTGATGTGATAGGCGTCGCCCGACAGGCCATAGCCCGTCAGTTCGGCGTAAATCCTGGCCCCCCGCGCCTTGGCGTGCTCGTACTCTTCCAGAACCATGATGCCGGCGCCCTCGCCCATCACGAAGCCGGCGTGATCCTTGTCATAGGGCCGACTGGCCTTTTCGGGCGTTTCGTTGAAGGCGGTGCACAGGGCCTTGCAGGCCAGGAAGCCGGCGATGCCGATCGGCACGATCGAGCTTTCCGCACCGCCCGCCACCATGACGTCGGCGTCGCCATAGGCGATCAACCGCGCCGCGTCGCCTATGGCGTGGGCACCCGTCGCGCAGGCCGTGACGACGGAGTGGTTCGGCCCCTTGAGGCCGTGACGGATCGAAATCTGGCCCGACGCCAGATTGATCAGCGCCGAGGGGATGAAGAAGGGGCTGACGCGGCGCGGGCCCTGTTCCTTCAGGATGGTGGCCGTGTCGGCAATGGGCCCCAGCCCGCCGATGCCGGCGCCGACCATGACGCCCGTGCGCTCCTTGTCCTCGTCGCTCTCGGGCTTCCAGCCCGCGTCGGCCAGCGCCTCGTCTGCGGCGGCGACGGCGTAGACGATGAAGTCATCGACCCGCTTGCGGTCCTTTGGCGACATGACCTTGTCGGGATCGAACACGCCCGGTTGGTCCGGCGCGCCGCCGCCCCGGCCATCGACGGACGGGATTTCGCCCGCGATGGTGCAGCCATAGCCCTCGGTGTCGAAGTTGGTGATCGGCCCGATGCCGGACCGGCCGTCCAGTATGGCCTTCCAGTTGTGATCAACGCCCCAGCCCAAAGGGGTCAGAAGGCCGAGGCCCGTTACGACGACGCGGCGCATGTCCCGCTCCTTGGCTCCACCAGAATCATAGGCCGCAAACGATAATGGCCGCCGGACGCGCCCGCTAGGCGCATCCGACGGCCATCGAAACCCTTGCGGGGTAAGGCGATCAGCCCGCCGACTTCTCGTCGATGAACTTTACCGCGTCGCCGACCGTCTGGATGTGCTCGGCGGCGTCGTCGGGGATCTCGATATTGAACTCTTCTTCGAAGGCCATCACCAGCTCGACGTTGTCGAGCGAGTCAGCGCCCAGGTCGTCGATGAAGCTGGCCTTTTCCGTGACCTTGTCCGGATCGGCGTCCAGGTGGTCGATGACGATCTTGCGGACGCGTTCGAGCGTGTCGGACATCAGTGTCTTGCCTTCTGTATCGCCGCGTCGCGGCGTTGTGTTGTCTCGCCTGCCGTCTCACGACGGCCCCGGTTAGGCAAGTCCTGAAACGTCAGGGCGCCCGGCCGGTTGCGTTCGCGCCCTTTAGCACAGGCCCGGCGCATGGAAATAGCCTGTAGCGATTGGTGATCGCCGGCTCAGATCATCGCCATGCCGCCATTGACGTGCAGGGTCTGGCCGGTGACGTAGGCCGCTTCGCTGGACGCCAGATAGACGGCGGCGGCCGCGATCTCGTCGCCCTCGCCCAGCCGACCGGCCGGAATGCGGCCCAGGATCGTCTCGCGCTGGGCGTCGTTAAGCACATCCGTCATGGGTGAGGCGATGAAGCCCGGCGCGATGCAGTTGACCGTGATGCCGCGGCTGCCGACCTCCTGTGCCAGCGACTTGGAGAAGCCGATCATGCCGGCCTTTGACGCCGCATAGTTGGTCTGGCCGGGATTGCCGGTGACGCCGACCACGGAGGTCACACCGATGATGCGGCCGGCCCGGCGCTTCATCATGCCCTTCACCGCCGCGCGGCTGAGCCGGAAATAGCTCTCCAGGTTGACCTTCAGGACCTGCTCGAAGTCCTCGTCCTTCATGCGCATCAGCAGACCGTCTTTGGTGATGCCCGCATTGGCCACGAGAATGTCCAGCGGCGCACCCGCCGCCTCTTCCGCGCGCGCGACCAAGCCGTCGACGCTCTCGGCGTCCGACAGGTTGGCGGCGGCGGCGAAGGCGCGCTCGCCCAATTGGCCAGCGAGATCGGCCAGCACGGCCTCGCGGGTGCCGGACAGCACGACGGTCGCCCCCTGGGCGTGCAGCGCCCGCGCCACAGCCCCGCCGATGCCGCCCGTGGCGCCGGTCACGAGGGCGGTCTTGCCGGAAAGATCGAACATGTATGGGCTCCTACGAGAAACGAACGACGATCATGAGAAACAGCGCCAGCACCAGCGGCGCATAGGCGGCGAACAGCAATACGCCGGCCGAGATGCGGCTTCCTCTGGAGAAAGCCCGCAGGCTGAGCACCACCAGCACGATCATGGCCGCAGCCAGCCCTATGCCCGTCCAGTCCGTGCCAGCATCCGCCGCGCCGCGCTGCATGAAGGCGGCCATGCCCATCACTGCGAAGACCACCGGCGGCACGCAGGCGGCCAAGAACGCCATCCGTCCCGGCGTAACCCGCCTCTGCTTGCGCGCCCTCACAGCGATTTAGCGAAGGCTTCCAGGTCCTCCGGCGTGTTCAACGCCAGGCCCTCGGCGTCCGGCGCGATCCTCTTGGCCATGCCGGTCAGCACCTTGCCGGCGCCGATCTCGACGAAACGCGTCACGCCCCCCTCACCGGCCATCCATTCCATGCTTTCGCGCCAGCGCACGCGGCCTGTGACCTGTTCGACCAGCAGACGGCGGATGACCTCGGGATCCGTTTCAGGCCGAGCGGTGACATTGGCGACAACCGCCGGGGCGGGAGCGACGATGCGCGCCCCGCCCAAGGCGTCGGCCATGCGGTCGGCGGCCGGCTGCATCAGCGGACAGTGGAAAGGCGCTGAGACGTTCAGAGGAATGGCGCGCGCGCCCAGTTCCTTGGCCTTTTCGATCGCGCGGTCGACAGCGGCCTTGTCGCCCGAGATGACCACATTGCCGTTGTTGTTGTCGTTAGCGACGACGCAGACGCCGACTTCCGAGCCCGCGCGCGCGGCCTCTTCGGCCAGGGCCAGGTCGGTCTTGGGACCGATCAGCGAAGCCATGGCCCCCTTGCCGACCGGGACCGCCTTCTGCATCGCCTGTCCGCGCGTCTTCAGCAGCCGCGCCGTGTCCGCCAGGCTGATCGAGCCCGCAGCCGCCAAGGCCGAGTACTCGCCCAGAGAATGGCCTGCGACATAGGCCGCGCTGCCGATATCGACCCCGAACTCGGCTTTCAGCGCCCGCGCCGCCGCCACGGACACGGCCATCAGGGCCGGCTGGGCGTTCTCGGTCAGGGTCAACTGGTCTTCCGGTCCCTCGCGCATCAGCTGCGACAGCTTCTGACCCAGGGCGTCATCCACCTCGGCGAACACCTCGCGGCTGCTGGCGAAGGCGTCCGCCAGGGCCGAGCCCATGCCGACGCTCTGGCTGCCCTGGCCGGGGAACAGGAAGGCGATGCTCATGTCGGGGTCCGTCACCGTTGATTCCGGCCGCGAGGGGTAGGCCAAAGCCCGCCCAGCGGCAAGCATCGCCGCTTCCCCGACGTCAGATCAGATTGATCAGCTCGCGCCCGGCCAGCGCCGCAAACAGCAGGGTGGCCGCCGCGAGCAGCCCGTTGGACAGCCAGCCGCTGCGCCATTCCGCCGGCACGCGCGAACTGTTCAGCAGCCAGACCAGCGTCCCGGCCAGGAACGGCATGAACAGGCTGCCCAGTACGCCATAGGCCACGATCAGGCCGAACGGCCGGTCCATGAACAGCAGGAGCATCGGCGGGAAGGTCAGCCATAGAGCATAGGTGCGGAACGCCAGGCTGCGGTCCCCCCTTGCGGTCTCGTCGTCACTGCGGCCGCGCGTATGGGCCAGAAAGTCCGCGAACATCAGGCTGACGCCCTGCCAGACCCCCAGCAGGCTCGAGAAGGTCGTGGCCCAGAACCCGACAAGGAACAGGATGGCGATCGACCGCCCGAAGCGCTCTTCCAGCACGGCGCCCAGGTCGAGCAGGCCCCGGTCGCCGCCCGACAGGGCTATATTGGCCGCGAACAGCAGCTCAGCCCCCACGATCAGCAAGGCCACGACGAACACGCCGGTGACGATATAGGCCACGCGGTTGTCCAGCCGCATGGTGCCCATCCAGCGCGGCCCCTTCCAGCCCTTGGCGTTCAGCCAGTAGCCATAGGCCGCCATGGTGATGGTGCCGCCTACGCCGCCGATCAGACCCAAGGTGTAGAAGGCCGCGCCGGGCGGCAGGGTCGGCATCAGGCCTGTCGCCAGCGCCGGCAGATCAGGCGTGACCAGCACCGCCAGGCTCATGACGGTGACGAACATCACCCCCACGCAGGCGGTCATGACCTTTTCGAACAGGCCGTAATGGCCGAACCAGACGAACAGCAGCCCCGCCACGCCCGACAACATGGCCCAGGCCTTAAGGTCCAAGATCGGGAACAGAGCCGCCAGCGGCAGGGCGGCGGCGGTCATCCCCGCAGCCCCGTAAACGAAGCCCCAGATCACGACGTAAATGCCGAAATAAAGGCCCGCCCAGTTCAGCGCGCCGCCGCGACGCCCCACCCGAACGCCTCGACCCAGCGACGACCAGCCGTCGAAGATGGTGCGCTCGCTGGCCAGCGTCCACCGGCCAACAGCCTCGGCCAGGGCGATCTTGAGTATCGTGCCGATGACGGCCGCCCACAGCAGCGCATAGCCGAAGCGGGAGCCGGCGATCAGGGTGGCGACCAGATCGCCGGCCCCCACGCCGGTCGCCGCGACGACAATGCCGGGACCGATCAGGGACCAGCGCGGTTTCGCTTCGTCGCTCACGCCGTCATCCCCCGCCCGCGCCTGCCGATCAGCCTTGCGGCAGATCCTCGGCCAGGATGGCCATTTCAAACATGAAGGAGCCGGCCTCGTCCTCGTCCTCGTAGATCACGCCGATGAACTCGTCATCGACATAGACCTCGGCCGAGTCGGCCACCTTGCGAGCCTTCACCTTGATGCCGCCGTGATTGAACGTGCGCTTCAGGTGGGTTTCGACGTTCTTGAGATCGGTGTCTTTCACGGCTCAGCCTCGGTGTTCGTGTTGGCGGCGGACCCTAGAGAAGCCGCCCCGGCATTGAAACCCCGTCGCGGCTCAGATGACGAAGTCGTAGACCACGTCCGCCAGCGTATGATCCATCGTCCGCGCCGGCGTGGCTTCGGTCGGGCAGTTGACCAGGCGCGCCGGAACGCCTGCCACGGTGCAGCCGGCCGGGACCGGCTTCAGCACTACCGAGCCCGAAGCCACCTTGGCGTAGTCGCCCACCACGATGTTGCCCAGCACGTTGGCGCCCGCACCCAGCAGGACCCCGCGCCCGATTTTCGGATGGCGGTCGCCGCGCTCCGCTCCGGTCCCGCCCAACGTCACGCCGTGCAGCATAGACACCTCGTCGCCGACCACGGCCGTCTCGCCGATCACTATGCCTGTGCCGTGGTCGAGGAAGACCCCAGAACCCATCTGCGCTGCCGGGTGGATGTCCAGCTGAAACAGCTCCGATATCCGGCTCTGGAAATGGAAGGCGAGGGTTTCGCGCCCCTGCATCCACAGCCAGTGCGAGACCCGCCAGGCTTGAAGCGCCTGAAACCCCTTGAAGTAGAGGAAGGGCTGCAGCAGCGACCGGATCGCCGGGTCACGCTCGGCCACTGCCTGCAAATCAGCCTCGGCCGCTGACACCATGGCCGGATCAGCGCGATAGGCCTCCAGGCAGACTTCACGCAGCGTCATGGCCCCCAGTTCGGCGTCGCCGAGCTTGCGGGCGATCTGAAAGCTCAACGCCCCAGCCAAGTCGTGGTGGGCCAGGATCACGGCGTTGACCTGGCTGGCCAGGCGCGGCTCCTCCAGCGCGGCGGCCTCCGCCGAGGCGCGCAGCAGCGACCATACCTCCGAGGCGGGTGCGACGACTTCAAGGCGCGGGGTCGACTGGCTCATGACGGCTCCAATGATAGCCCAGCCAGCAGGTTCCGCGCCAGTTTCGGCGGAAGGCCGCCCGTCTGGGCCATACGCAGGGCGCGATAGGCCGTCGCCACGGTGAAGGCGTCGCGAACCGCGCCGCGCTCGATTTCGTGGATCAGGTTGGCGAAAGGCACCCGCGCGACGCGGAGTTCTTCAGTGTCGTCAGCCTGTCCGACCGCCGCCGTCAGACCCCAGGCCACCCAGCCGATGGCGCGCTCGTCAGACACCGAGTTCGACAGCTCCAGCCGCACGGCCTCACGCCAGTGCTCGGCCTGAAGGCCCGCCTCTTCGGCCAGCTCGCGCTTCACGCCCTCGAACGGATCTTCGTCGAACGGCGCGCCGCCCTCGGGCATCTCCCAGACGTAATTCTTCAGCGGAAAGCGCTGCTGGCCCACGAGGATCACCGTGCCGTCGTCGTGCAGAGGCAGGACGCCGACCGCCAGATTGCGGAACCGCGCCACGACATAGTCCGCCGCCGCGCCCGTCGGCGCCGTCGCGGCGTCGCGCGTCACCCTCAGCCAAGGGTTCTCGAACACGACCTCGCCTTCTCCGTCCGCCGTCCAGGGCGTGGGCAGGTCGTCGCCCTGCCAGGCGGGAGCCGGTCTGTCGTCGTCGAAAGGCGAAGGTTCGGCGTCTGTGCGTCTCATTCCGGGGATATGGCGCCTGCGCCTGCGAACGCCTAGCTAGCGAGCATGTCAGACGCTGAACTGTCCGCCGCCCTGCCCCCGCCCGTCGCCTCGCCCGAATGGGAGGCTCGGCTGGCCTCGCGCCGCTCCGCCCCCGCCCAGGCCCTGATCGCACCGGGTCCGTCGGTAGTGGAGCTGGACCGTATCCTAACGCTGGCGGCGCGCACGCCCGATCATGGCAAGCTGTTTCCCTGGCGCTTCGTGGTGCTGGGGCCGCGCTTTCGCGCCGAGGCGGCCGAAGCCCTCAGGCCGCTTGCTGCCCGCCAACCGGGCCCCGACAAGGCCGCCAAGGTTCTCGTCAAGCTGACCGCGCCGCCGGTCACCATCATGGTGGTGTCCTCGCCCGTCCCCAGCGACAAGATCCCGGTCTGGGAGCAAGAGCTCTCGGCCGGCGCGGTCTGCATGAACCTGGAACATGCGGCCGGTGCCCTTGGATACGCCGCAAGCTGGATCACCGACTGGTATAGTTACCGCCCCGAAGCCGTCGCGCTATTCGGAATTCAGCCGGGCGAGCGGATCGCCGGCTTCATCCACCTGGGATCCATGGCCGAGCCCGCGCTTGAGCGGCCTCGGCCTGACATGGCGTCGAAAATCCAACGCCTGGACTAGACGCTACTTCGGCTCCACCGAATTGCCGATGCGCTCGGCCAGGGCCAGGTCTGCGCCGTCCAGGCTGGACAGCCAGACGTGGATTTCCGCAGGGGCGGTCTGGCGCTGGAACAGATGTTCCATGGCCGTTCTGGCCTCGCCGTTGGCGGCGACGATGGACGTTCGGCCGGCGGCCGTCCGCGCCTCGCCGCTATAGATCGGGAATTGCGACGCCGGACCGGCGTAGACCATGACGAAGGTGCGATCACCGCGCTTGATCGAATAGATGCCGACGCCCGGCGCCGGCCGCTGCGCCGTCAGGCTGAAACCGCGCGGCACGTCGATGCGGAACGGCAAGGCGGCGATGGCCGTAGCGTCCAGGGCTTGAGCCGCAGGCGGCGCCGGACGATCTTCGTTTTCGACCTCGGCCTCGACCGCCTCCTCCACGTCCTGTTCCGGCGTCTCTTCGGATTCGATGGCGGGGCTTGGCGCGGCGGCTGAGCGCCCAGGTGCGGATGCCGCCGGCGCCGTTCCTAGCACGCTTGAGGACGGACCGCTGTTCAGCGACCGGGTCAGGTCGGAGCCGGGCCGCTCGGCCGGCGGCCGGCTCTGCGGAGCAGCGGCCTGTGTCAGGATGGAAAGCGATACGAGGACAGATGCGATCATGGCCGCGACCATCCTCCGTCCTCAGCGGAACGGCAAGGCCCTGAGCGTATAGGCGACAACGCCGGTGGCGCCGGCCGCCATCACGGCCAGCAGGACGAACCACATCAGCCGGCGCCAGAGGGGCGGCGGCGGTTCATCGGGCTCGGGCGGGGGTACGGGTCTAATGATGATAGCCGGCATCCTCATCGATCTTGCCCCGGAACACCCAGTAGACCCAGGCGGTGTAGGCCAGGATCATAGGCAGGATGACCACTGTGCCCACCAGCATCAGACCTAGGGCGTTGTCGGGCGCCGCGGCCTGGCGGAAGCTCAGGGCATAGGGAACCACGTAGGGCGCAAAGCCGACCGCCAGGCCGACATAGCCTGACAGGAAAACCAGCAAGGCCCCCACGAACGGCCAGCGGTGCGATCCTCGGCGCGCGGTCAGGAAAATAATCGCCAGTCCGGCGAGACCCAGCAGCGGGACGACCAGAAGCGGCGCCAGAACGGCCCAGTCGATGACGACATCACCGCCCAGATCTACTCCCCAACGCGCCGCCACGCGCGGATGGATCACTAGGGTCGCCAGGCTGACGGCCGCCAGCAAAACCGCCGTGGCCGCACCGCTGATCAGGCTCCAGTGCTTGGCGTCGCCGTGCAGATTGTCCTTGGTCTTCATCATCAGCCAGGTTGCGCCCAGCAATGCATAGCCGGCCAAGAGCCCCAGCGAGACCAGCAGCGTATAGGGCGTGAACCAGTCGAACTGCCCGCCCGCGAATCTTTCGTCCCGCACGACCACGCCCTGGATGAAGCCCCCCAGAATCAGGCCCTGCGCCCATGTGGTCAGTATCGAGCCGCCCGCGAACATCTGCGTCCAGAAGCGGCGCCCGCGATCCCTCGCCCTAAATCGGAATTCGAAGGCCACTCCCCGCACGATCAGACCGGCCAGCATGAGCAGCACGGGCAGATAGAAGGCCGGCATCAGCACCGAATAGGCCAAGGGGAATGCCGCCAGCAGCCCGCCCCCGCCCAGCACCAACCAGGTTTCGTTGCCGTCCCAGACGGGGGCGACCGTGTTCATCATCACGTCGCGCTCGCCGGGCGAGCTGGCGAAAGGGAACAGGATTCCGATCCCCAGGTCGAACCCGTCCAGCAGAACGTAGAGCAGAACCGCGACCGCGATCAGGCCCGCCCAGATCAAGGGAAGGTCCAGGTCCATCTCAGCGCCCTCCGTCCTGAATGTCGCCCTTGTCGGGCGCCTGGCCCATCGGGGTGCCGGGCGCACGATCCGGCCTGGGCTGCGGCTCATGCGAATCCGCTACTGGCCCCTCGACCATCAGCCGCAGAATGAACAGGGCGCCGGCCGTGAAGACGATGGAATAGACGATCACATAGGCCAGAAGGCTGGTCGCCACCTGGCTGGCGATGACCGGCGAAACGGCGTCGCGCGTTCGCAGCACGCCGTAGACCACCCAGGGCTGACGCCCGACCTCCGTCACCATCCATCCCGCCAAAACCGCGATGAAGCCGCTCGGCCCCATCAGAACGCAGAACCGCAGGAACCATCCGGTCTGAAACAGCCGCTTCCTGACCATGAGCACCACGCCCCAGGCGCCCAGGCCGATCATCAGCAGGCCCAGTCCCACCATGATGCGGAAGGCGAAAAAGGGAATGGCGACCGGCGGCTGATCCTCGCGCGGCCAGGCGTCCAGGCCCAGGATGACCTCATCCTTGGGCACGTTCTGGACCAGATTGCCGATGCCGGGAATGGAGACCTCGAAATGGTTCTTCTGAGCCTCGCGGTCGGGGATGCCGAACAGGTGCAGCGGCTGGTCAGCCTGGCTGGTCCAGTAGCCCTCGATGGCCGCGGTCTTGGACGGCTGCAGCTTGTGCGCCACCTCGCCCGACCAGTGGCCGGCCGCCAGTTGCAGCGGGGCCGTCACCGCGATCATGCCGACCGCCATGGCCAGCGCGATGCGGCTCTCGCCCCAGCCCTCCAGCCGGACCTTGCGGGCGCGGTCACGCAGCACGTGGAAGGCCGACACGGCGCCGACCACCAGGGCCGTGGTCAGAAACGCCGCCAGCAGCATATGGGTCAGCCGCGACGGGAAGCTGGGATTGAAGATGACCTGCATCCAGTCGGTCGCCTGGAACCGCCCGTCGGCCATGATTTCATAGCCCTGAGGTGTCTGCATCCAGCTGTTGGCCGACAGGATCCAGAAGGCGGAGATGGTGGTGCCGATCGCGACCAGCACCGTCGCCAGGAAATGAAGCCGCGGCCCCACCTTCTTCCAGCCGAACAGCATGACGCCCAGGAAGGAGGCCTCCAGGAAAAAAGCCGTCAGAACCTCATAGGCCAGCAGCGGCCCGATGACCCCGCCAGTCAGGCGGATGAACTCCGACCAGTTGGTGCCGAACTGATAGCTCAGCACCACGCCGGACACGACGCCCATCCCGAAACTGAGGGCGAAGATCTTCACCCAAAACAGATACAGCGTCTTGAACGCCTCGCGCTTTGTGGCCAGCCACAAGCCTTCCAGCACCGCGAGATAGGCCGCCAGGCCGATGGTAAAGGCCGGAAAGATGATGTGAAACGAGACGGTGAAGGCGAACTGAAGCCGCGATAGCAGCAGCGCGTCGAAGTCCACGGATGCCCCCGGAAAGACCCTAAGGATGTTGGGGCTATGCGCTCATGGCGGCGGCTTGTCCAGAGCCCGCGTCGCAGTATTTCGTCACGTGATGAAATTCAGGGGCGGGGCAGCCTGATCCAGAAGCTCGCGCCCTGACTCGGGGTCGAGTCCACGCCGATTTCCCCGTGTTGGAGCTCCGTCAACCGCTTGGCCAAGGCGAGACCGACGCCATGGCCTTCTATCGCCGAACGCTCGAGCCCCAGTCGGTTGAAAGGTTCGAACAGCTGCGCCTGTTTTTCGACCGACAGGCCGGGCCCGCGATCGACCACCTCCAGCCTCACGCAATCTCCATCCGCCCGCGCCACGAGACGCACCACGCCCCCCGACGCCCCGTATTTCAGCGCGTTGGACGTCAAATTGCCTATGACCTGGCTCAGACGCTGGGAATCGGCGAGGACGACCGCGTCCATGTCCTCGATCTCGACCTCTATCCGCACGCTTTGCGCCTCGGGACGCAGTTGGGCCGCGCGGCGAGCGTCCTGCAGAAGTCCGCCGACATTCACTGGCCGAAGCTCGACCTTGACCTCGCCGGATTCGGCGCGCGCCACGTCCAGCAGATCGTGCGCTAGAGTCTCGACCTGACGCGCGGTCTTCACCAGCATCTCCGCCATCTCGACCTGCGTTGAGTTGGCGGGCCCGAGTTGGCCCGTTCGCCAAAGATCGCCGATGCCGATGACGCCGCCTATGGGGCTTTTGATCTCGTGCGCAACATTGGCCAGCAGGCGCGACTTGGCGGCGGACGCCCGTTCGGCCCTGATCATGCCCGCTTCGGCCCGCGCGGCAAGCCGATCGCGTTCCTCCAGCAAGGCCGCCACGAGAACGACAGGCATGTAGCCAAACAGGACCAGCAACTGGCCCATCAGCGCCCGTTCCGGCCCATCAAACCGGGCATAGGGCCCCTGCCCCGCCATGCTGCCGCCTATGGCGAAGAGAGTGACCACGACCAGGGCCGTCGTCACGCCAATCATGCGCGCTCGGACGGCGATGAGCAGGATGATCGGCAGGATGGCGAACCCAAGGGGCAGGTTGAAGGTCGTGAAGACGGCGGCGCACGCCGCGATCAGCAGCAGGAACAGGCCTGCGGTCTCGGCGATGCGCGCCGGGCTTCGGAGGCGCACCAGCGCGCGGCGGCGCACCGACAGGACGAAACAGCCTACCACCGCCACGCTAAGGGCATGACCGAACCACCACGTCTGGAACGTGGGCCAGAAGGAATTACCGTGCATCTGGTTCAGCATGACGCCGGCGAAGACGGCTGCCGGCAAGGGCGCCGCCACGGCTGCTGAGAGCAGGAATCGCCCCGCTTCCTCGACATTGCGCAGCATGGGGCTGGGCGCGAACCGGCGGGCCAGAAGCACGGCCACCACGACATCCAGCATGTTGGCGGCCATGAACATCACCGAAAGATCCAGCCGATTGCCCGCCAGCAAATTGCCCATCAGGAAGGCTGCGGCCATCAAGGCGCCGAACGCCGTGTCGAAGGCCAGGCTGCGTTGCGATCTCAGCCACACGCCGACCGCTAGGCCGCTGGCGCCCCACAGTGCGGCGACGACGCCGACCGATCGACTGAACTGCAGCGACAGGACGACCAGCATCACCACGCCGACAGCGGTGAAGACCAGGACGGCGGGGTGGCCGATGCCCGCCGCGTCTCTCGCGGGGGCGCGGCCACGATCCTCGGTCCGCACCCGAACGGACGGCGAGGACGAAATCGACTGATCGAGCGCGCGGCTCACGGGCATGAAAAAGCGCCTTGGCGGACTGGAACCGCCGCCAATCTCGTCTCCAGCTTCCTAATATCCCCTGAAAGCCAGGTCAGACTTCGGTCAGGGCATAATTGAACGCTCTGACGGCTGCGGCGGGACCTTCGGGGTGGTTCCAGACCGCGCCCGACACGGCGACGAAATCCGCGCCGGCCTGGGCCAGGGCGCTAGCGGTTGCAGGCGTCACGCCGCCGATGGCGACGCAGGGCGTCTCCATGGTTTCCTGCCAGATCGTAAGCAGTTCCGGATCGGCCCTGTATTCGGTCGCCTTCGTCTGGGTCGGATAGAAGGCTCCGAAAGCGACGTAGTCCGCCCCCCCTTCGGCAGCTTCCATGGCTAGGTGCCGGCTGTCGTGACACGTCACCCCGATCATGGCGTCGGGTCCCATGATCCGCCGTGCCTGGGCCAAGTCCGTATCGCTCTGCCCTACATGGACGCCGTCGCAGCCTGTGGCGCGCGCCTGCTCCGGATCGTCGTTGAGGATCACGGCGACGCCGCGCGATTGCGCGATGGGCAGCAGTCGGGCGACGGCGTCACGGATCATCTGGGGATCAGCCGATTTCAACCGGATTTGAAGCGCGGCAACGTCGCCTGCGTCGAGCGCAGTCTCCAGAGCCCCGGCGAACGCATTGAGGTTTTCGATCACCGGCGGGGTGATCAGATACAGCCGACACGGCGGGCGCGGCGGGGCGGAAGAAGCTTTGACCATGGCTGCGCAGTGACGCCGGAACGGTTTGCGGTCAATACGTCGCTCCATCAGCCCAGCAAGCCCGGCCGCCGACTCGGCGCGAACCTGCGGCAGGTCGTCGCCTTTTTGCGAACGCCTTGCATTCACTCACACGTCGCGATAGAGAATGATTATCAGTCGGGTTCAGAGTGTCTCGCCGTGTACATCTGCAACTGCAACGGTCTCCGCCAGCGTGATGTGGCCCGCTCGATCGAGGCGGGAGCCATCCGTCCGCGCGACATCTTCGCCAGTCACCAGTGCCAGGCCCAGTGCGCCAAGTGCGTCTGCGACATGCGTCGGATGATCCAGGACGCGACCGAGTCATACGCCATGGCGGCCGAATAGACTGCGCGCAAAAATCACTCGCATTTTCAATGCGGTGAAAAACATTCGCAACTGAACACATCGCCTGAATCGGTGTTATGACCGGCGCCACGCGAGGTCGTGACGGCGCCATCCGGCGACGCGCCTCGCCTCAGGAGACGGGCCATGAAGGGCGATCAGGCGATCATCCGCACGCTGAACGCGGTGCTGACCAACGAGCTGACTGCGGTCAACCAGTACTTCCTGCACGCCCGCATGTTCGAAAGCTGGGGCCTGCGCCATCTCGGCCAGATCATCTACGACGAATCGATCGGCGAGATGAAACACGCCGACATGCTGATCAAGCGCATCCTGTTCCTGGACGGCCTGCCCAATCTGCAAGACCTGCACAAGCTCAAGGTCGGGGAAGAGCCGATCGAATGCCTCGGGGCCGATCTACAGCTGGAATACAACAGCCGCACCACCACCAAGGAGGCGGTGACCCAGTGCGAGGCCGCGCATGACTACGTCAGCCGCGACCTGCTGATGCGCATTCTGGCCGACACGGAAGAGCACATCGACTTCCTGGAAAACCAGCAGAAGCTGATCGAGCTGCTGGGCGCGCAGAACTATCTGCAGTCTGCCATGACCGAAATCCAGCCCGACAAGAGCGCCACCGGCAACTGATCGGAACTCCACGGCGCGGCGGTCATTCCACCCACGCTTGCGTGAGAAGGAGGATCTGCCCGTGACATCGATCGACACCGCCGTGGACGAGGTGCGCGACCGCGCCGTGGAGCTTCTGAACAGCGAGGGCCGCTCAGCGAGCCACGTCGCCATGGGCGTCGCCCTGACGGCCGGCTTCGCGCTGGCCGCCACCATCCTGGCTACCCGGACCATTCCACCGCACAAGCGTTCGCTGTCGCAAGCCCGCGATAAGCAGGCCGCAGTAAACGAGCGGCCGCGCGGCCCGCTGAGCCTCATTCTGCCGGCCGTTTTCTCGGCGACGACGCTTTCGGCCGTCCGGGTCTGGAACGCCCCCAATCGGCCCGAGCGACGCAACGCCATGGGGCTGTGGATGGCGGCCCAGGCGATCAACGCTGTTTGGCTGGCGGTGCGGCCGGCGTCTCGCGGTCTCCAGGTAATGGCGGCCATGAGCAGCGCCGGCCTCGCCGCCGCCTTCGCTCACGAGGCGCGCAAGCTGGACGAGACTGCGGGCTCTCTCGCCTCGCCCACCGGCGCGGGCGTCAAACTGGCCAATCGCGCCGACAAGGAAGCGGCCGACACCCTGCATTGAGCAGGTTTGCCGCCATTGCCCTGACGCCCGGCTTCCTCTAGGGATCGCGCCCGATTTGCGCGCCGCGACGCCGGCGCGCCCTCCCGCAATTCTCCAGCAGCGAACCGCTCCGATGAAGATCAACGGCAACACCATCAAGCCGGGCATGGTGCTCCAGCACAACGGCGGCCTCTGGGTCGTGACCAAGGCCAGCCACGTCAAGCCGGGCAAGGGCGGCGCTTTCGCCAACGTCGAGGCCAAGAACCTCGAGACCGGCAATAAGCTGAACGAGCGCTTCCGGTCTGAAGACAAGGTCGAGCGCGTGACGCTCGAGCAGAAGGACTTCTCCTACCTGTTCGACAACGGCGACAGCCTCGTGTTCATGGACGACGGCACCTACGAGCAGATCGAACTGCAAAAGGACTGGGTCGGCGAAGAGCGCATCCCCTACCTGCAGGAAGGCATGAAGGTCGTCATCGAGATGCATGAAGAGCGTCCGATCGGTCTGTCGCTGCCGGAACAGGTCACGCTGGAAGTGGCCGAGACCGAGCCCACCGTAAAGGGCCAGACGGCGTCGTCGTCCTACAAGCCCGCCATCGCCAACAACGGCGTGCGCATCATGATCCCGCCGTACATGTCGGCCGGCGAGCGCATCATCGTCGACACCACGACCGGCGAATACGTCCGCCGCGCGGACTGATCCAATCCCTGCCCTTCGGGGCGAGCATCTGAACTTCTCCGCCTGTCCGGGCCATTTGGCCTTGTGAAGGACAGGCGGACCAGGAGATCCCCATGGCCCTCGCCTCCGCCCTGCTTCAAGTCATGATGGACGCCGTTCGCAAGACCGGCCGCCCGATGCTGCGCGACTTCGGCGAGGTCTCTCAGCTTCAGGTGTCGCGCAAAGGTCCCGGCGACTTCGTCACCGCCGCCGACATCAAGGCCGAGCAGACCCTGTTCGAGCTGCTGAACAAGGCTCGCCCCGGCTACAGCTTCCTGGGCGAAGAGCGCGGCATGGTGGAGGGCACCGACAAGACCCACACCTGGATCGTCGATCCGATCGACGGCACGACCAACTTCATGCACGCCATGCCCCACTTCGCCATCACGGTGGGCCTGGAGCGCAAGGCGCCTGACGGCTCATCCGAGATCGTGGCCGGCGTGACCTACAATCCCGTCATGAACGAACTGTTCTGGGCCGAGAAGGGCAAGGGCTGCTACCTGAACGACAGCCGCATCCGCGTCGCGGGCCGCAAGGATCTTTCGGAAAGCCTGATCGCCACCGGCCTGCCCTTCATCGGCAAGACCGGCCATGGCCAGGCGATCAAGGACATCCACGCCGTGGGCCAACGCGTCGCCGGCATCCGCCGCCTGGGCTCCGCCGCCCTGGACTTCGCCTGGGTCGCGGCCGGCCGCTACGACGCCTATTGGGAGCGCAACCTGAACCCCTGGGACGTGGCGGCGGGCATCCTGTTCGTCACCGAGGCGGGCGGTCAGGTCACCACCATCGACCGCGACGGCGATCCGAAGAACGGCAAGCAGATCCTGGCCGCCAACCCCGAACTGCACACCCAGCTGCGCAAGCTGCTTCAAGCGGCCTGACGGGCTTCAGCCCTCCCGGTCCAGCGCCCGCCAGCCGATGTCAGAGCGGCAGAAGCCCGCTGGCCAGTCGATTTGGCGGATGGCGGCGTAGGCGCGCTCTCTGGCCTGGGCGATGTCGTCGCCCAGGGCGCAGACATTCAGGACACGGCCGCCCGCCGCGGCGAGTTGGCCGTCCGACCGGCGCTTGGTGCCGGCGTGGAAGACCTGGACGTGCGGACCGAAGTCCTGCTCGGCCCCTCGGATGATCGACCCCTCCAGCGGGCTGTCGGGATAGCCCTTGGCCGCCATGACCACACAGATGACCGTCTGAGGCTTGAAGCTCGGCGCCGCCACAGTGGAGACGTCGCCGCGCGCGCAGGCCAGCAGCACCGGCACGATGTCGTCGGCCAGGCGCATCATCAGAACCTGACACTCCGGGTCGCCGAAGCGGGCGTTGAACTCGACCACCTTGGGCCCGCTCTCGGTTGCCATCAGCCCCGCGTACAGGACCCCGCGATAGGGCGAACCCTCGGAGGCCATGGCGCGGATCGTGGGCTGGACGATCTCGGCGTCGGCGCGCTTGACCAGATCGGGCGTGAAGACGGGCGCGGGCGAATAGGCGCCCATCCCGCCGGTGTTGGGGCCGACATCGCCGTCGAAGGCGCGCTTGTGATCCTGGGCGCCGCCCAGCAGGACGGCGCGGCGGCCGTCGGATAAAGCGAACAGAGACCCCTCCTCGCCCTCCATGAACTCTTCGATGACGACGCGGGCGCCGGCCTGGCCGAAACGGCCGCCGAGCATACGTTCGATCTCAGCCTCAGCGTCCTTGACATCGGGGCTGATGGCCACGCCCTTGCCCGCCGCCAGACCGTCGGCCTTGATGACATAGGGGGGCTTGAAGGCGGACAACGCTTCGCGCGCTTCCCGAGCGGTCTCATAGACGCCGTAGCCGGCAGTGGGGATGTCGTGGCGTTCGAGAAAGGCCTTGGCGAAGGCCTTGGAGGTTTCCAGCCGCGCTGCCTTGGCGCTGGGGCCGAAACAGGGGATGCCGACTTCGGCCAAACGGTCGGCGAGGCCGGCGGCCAAGGCAAGTTCCGGGCCGACGACGACCAGATCGGCGCCGATCTCTCGCGCCAGGGCCACCAGGCCCTCGACATCGTCGGCCTTGACGGGGTGGAGTTCGCCCAACTTCTCCATGCCCGGATTGCCCGGCGCTATCACCAGACGGGTCAGCAGCGGAGACTGGGCGATCTTCCAGGCGAGAGCGTGCTCGCGCCCTCCGGATCCGACGAGCAGAATATTCATGTTCCCGGCAATGACCGGCCCTCGCGGACCGGTCAAGCCAGAGGAAGGCAGAGCCGTGATTAAGCGGCCGGACGATGCTGCGGCAGGGCGCGCAGCTGTTCGACGGTCAGGTCGGTTGTGACGTCGACGTCGCCTTCGTAGTTGATCGAGCGCACGTCACCAATCGGGACCAGGACGTCCAGGTCGGAGTCTTCCAGGTCTATGACCAGGTGCGTCGCCTGACCGTCGGGGCCAAGCACGATGCTTTCGACTTCGCCCAACTTCACGCGGGTCGAGGAAAACAGGTCGGCGTCTTCAAGTTGATCGCGCGTCATGCCCATGGCGACGGCGGTCTGGGTCGTCGCGGTGGCGGCGCGGTTCTCGCTCACCGGCACGGGCGCGGCGCCCTCGGCGGGCTGTTGGACCACGTCGTCGGTGGTGTTGTTTCCGCAGGCGGCGAGCGCGAGACCCAGCGAGGCC
This sequence comes from Brevundimonas sp., assembly GCF_046295775.1. GTDB lineage: Bacteria > Pseudomonadota > Alphaproteobacteria > Caulobacterales > Caulobacteraceae > Brevundimonas. The sequence goes on from NZ_JBKBML010000002.1 coordinate 112,784, forward strand.
GCGACGGGCAGGAGCAGGCGATTCATGATGCTTCCTTCCAGCTTCAGGTGAAATAGGCCGAGGCGACGTAGACGAACGCACCCAGCATCAGCACGACGCCGATGACCAGCCACGGACTGACGGCGGGCGCATGACTGCGCCTCGATAGGTCCTGTTCTCGCGGATCGCGGTCGGCAGGGTCAGTTTCGGGGGGATCAACAGGCGACATGCGCTCCCAACGATCCGAGAGCGGCGCCGTTCCCGCGCGGCTTGTCGCACGATAAGGTGCGCCGATGACCGACGACTCCTACGTTTTCGAAGGCCCGGCCGAGCCTGCCGCCCCACGCGACAACAATCCGCCCCTGTCGATCTCGGAGCTGTCTTTCGCGCTGAAGCGCACGCTGGAGGATCGGTTCGGCCATGTGCGGCTGCGCGGCGAGATTTCCAAGGTCAACCGCCACGCCTCGGGCCACGTCTATCTGACGCTCAAGGACGACAAGTCCGCCATCGACGGCGTGGTGTGGAAGGGCGTGGTGCGCGGTCTGGGCGTACAGCCCGAGAGCGGGTTGGAAGTCATCGTCACCGGTAAGATCACCTCCTATCCGGCGCGGTCATCCTATCAGATCGTGATCGAGAGCATGGAGGTGGCCGGCGCGGGCGCCCTTCTGGCCCAATTGGAGCGGTTGAAAGGGCGACTGCGCGAGGAGGGACTGTTCGACACGGGTCGCAAGAAGCCCCTGCCCGCCTTCCCCGCCGTCATCGGTGTCATCACCAGCCCGACCGGTGCGGTGATCCGCGACATCCTGCACCGTATCGCAGAACGCTGGCCGTGCCGCGTCATCGTCTGGCCCGTCGTGGTCCAGGGCGACGCCGCCTGCGGGCAGGTGAGCAACGCCATTCGCGGCTTCGACGCCATGCGGTCGGAGGGGTCCATCCCGCGTCCGGACCTTCTGATCGTCGCCAGGGGCGGCGGATCGGTGGAGGACCTGTGGTGCTTCAATGACGAAGGCCTGGCGCGCACCGTGGCGGCAGCCTCCCTTCCGATCATTTCGGCGGTGGGGCACGAGACGGATACGACCCTGATCGACTTCGTGTCGGACCGACGCGCGCCGACGCCGACGGGCGCGGCCGAAATCGCCACTCCCGTCCTGTCGGATCTGCGCTGGGCGCTGGGCGATCTGTCCCAAAGGCTGGATCGCGCCGCTGACCGGTTGATCGAGGATCGACGCACACGGCTGAAAGGGGCCGCGCGCGGCCTGCCCGCCCGCCCCGAAGATCTGCTGGCCCTGCCGCAGCAGCGGCTGGATCACGCGGCCAGCCGCCTGGGCTCGGGCCTGCACCGCAACGTGGCTGTGCACGAGCGGCAACTGGCGGCGGTCGGCGGTCGGCTGGGCCGCGGTCTGCTGGATCGGGCGGTGGAGCGCCGCGCCGACCGGCTGGCGGCGCTGGAGCCCCGGTTCCGGCCGGCGGTCGAACGCAGGCTGGCCCGCGACCGCGACCGCCTTGCCGCGCTCGCCCGGGCGCTGAGCGGGCTGGACCCCGCCCGGCCCAAGCCGGGCTTCGCCCGCGTCGAGACCGACGACGGACGCTGGATTACGCGCGCGGCCGAACTGTCGCCGGGACAGGCGGTGCGCCTGGCCTTCCCCGACGGCCAGAAGGGCGCGACCATCGACGGCGACGCAGCCTCGCGTCCCAAGCCCGCCTCCAAGCCGCGCGGCCAGACGCCGCCGCCTGGCCAGGGCGATCTCTTCTAATCCCGCGCTCTCGCGATAGAGTGCGCCCATGACCCAGCTTGAAAACGCCACCGAGGCCCAATTGCACTATGGCGACGGCGAGTTCGTCGTCCTGAAGCCCGGCGGGTTCGTGCGTTGCGCGGTCAGCGGTCAGCGCGTGCCGCTTGAAGCGTTGCGCTACTGGAGCGCCCAACGTCAGGAGGGCTACGCCGGCCCCGCCGAGGCGGCCAGCCGGATAGGCGCGGCCGCGGCGTGACCCCCGATCGCCGCGCCCTGCTGGCCGGAGCCGCTGCCCTGCTGGCGACGCCAACGCGCGCCGACGACGCGCAGTTGAAGTTGAACGGGGCGCTGCGCCAGGGCGGCTTCGTGCTGGGGCGCGCATGGCCCGGCGCGATGGTGCTGGTTGACGGCGAGGCCCTGACCCACGCCTCGGACCGGGGCCTGTTTATCGTGGGCTTTGATCGAGACGCCGGACCCCGCGCCCTGATCGAAGCGCGCGGGGGCGGTCGCAGCGCCGTGCGGTCCCTGGACATCGCGCCGTTCGCCTTCGACCAGACCCGTATCGACGGCTTGCCCCCGGCCACGGTCGAACCGTCGGACCCGGCCCTGCTGGCCCGCATTGCCGCAGAAGCCCGCCTCAAGGCCGAGGCCTTCGCCAGCCGCGCCGAGGACGACGCCTTCGCCGCCGGGTTCGATTGGCCGCTAGCGCAGTTCAGGGTCAGCAGCCGCTGGGGCGCGCAGCGGGTGTTGAACGGCACGCCCGCGCGGCCTCATTACGGCCTGGACATGGCGGCGCCGGAGGGCACGGCCATTCTGGCGCCCGGCGACGGCCGGGTGGTGCTGGCGCAGGCGAACCTGCATTTCGAAGGCGGCCTGACTCTGATCGATCATGGCCAAGGGCTGGTCAGCGCCTATCTGCATCAGTCGCGCATAGACGTGGCCAAGGGCGATGTCGTGCGCAGGGGCAAGGCCATAGGCCGCGTCGGCGCCACCGGCCGGGCGACTGGACCACACCTGTGCTGGCGCATGAAATGGCGGGACCGCAACCTGGACCCCTCATTGATGATCGGTGTTCACGCACCGACCTGAAGACCCATGGACGATGATCCAGGGCCGGATTAACCTTGGCCGACCAGCGCGACCGCGCATTCCGATTCTTTCTGGTTTCCCATGGCCTCCCTGCAATCGCTGAAGGTGCTGCTGATCGACGACAATCAGCACATGCGCGCCATTACCTCGGCCATCCTTCAGTCGGCCGGAATGAAGCGGGTGCTGGAAGCGCCTGACGGCGCCGCTGCACTGGAGATGCTGCGCGACCATGAGGTCGATTTGGTCATCGTCGACTTCAACATGTTTCCCCTGGACGGGGTAGAGTTCACCCGTCTGGTCCGCAACAGCCCCGACAGCGCCAATCCCTATCTGCCGATCATCATGATGACCGGGCATTCCGAGAAGCACCGGGTGATGGAGGCGCGGGACGCCGGGGTGACCGAGTTCGTGGTCAAGCCGATCACGGCCAAGGCGATTTTGGATCGGATCGGGGCGGTGATCCTGAAGCCGCGGCCCTTCGTGAAGACGGACGGCTATTTCGGGCCGTGCCGGCGCCGCACCGACAGCGCCAATTACCGCGGGCCGATGCGACGCGCGAACGATCCCAAGCCGGAAGCGGTTCAGGCCGAAGGCGACTCCAGCGCCGCATAGACACTCTGCGGCCAGCGTTTGTGGACCCAGAACCAGTCCACCGGAACTTCGCGCACCCGATCCTCGACGAAGCGGTTGGCGGCCTGGACGCCGGCGATGACGTCGGCCGCTCTGTCGCCGGTGTCCGGCACGAAGATCGGCTCATGCGCCGTGACGCGGAACCGCACACCGGGCAGGCGCACGACCGACAGAGGCTGCATCACCGTGCCGAACTTCAAGGCCATCCGGGCCGCGCCGGGCGAGGCGTTGACGGGCTGATCGAAAAACTCGACCTCCGGCCCCTGATTGTACTTCTGGTCGACCAGCAGGGCGATGGAATCGCCGCGCTTCATGCCCGCCATGAGCTCGCGCGTGCCGTCGCCCTTGGGCGCAAACAGGCGGATGCCGTAGCGTTCGCGGCTTTGGCGGATCAGGGCGTCGACATAGGGGTTGTTGGCCGCGCGATAGGTGACCTGACACGGCACGCCGGCCGCCATTATGACCGCGGCCATCACCTCGAAATTGGCCAGATGGCCGGACATGAAGACCACCGGCCGGCCGCTGTCTCGAATGGCGTGCAGCCGCTCCATGCCGACGACTTCAACCCGCCCTCCCTCAGGCGTCAGGTGGTCCATCACAGCCAGTTCGGCGAAGGTGCGGCCGGTCTGTTCCCACTGGTCGACAGCCAGTCGTTCACGCTCGACCGCATCCATCTCGGGAAAGGCGATGCGCAGATTGCGCCGCACGGTGCGGTGCGTCCCGGTGTGAGGGCCCAGTCGCCGCAACAGCGCCCCGCCAAGGTTTGAAGCGCGCTCTACCCCCAGGGCACGCAGCAGGGCGAACAGGCCTCGAAAGGCCAAGGCCTCGCCCCGCCAGCCCAGGTCCCGCCAGAAGCCGACACGGGCCTCGTCACCAGGCAATGGTGATCCCGCCGTCCACCACCAGCGTCTGACCGGTCATATAGGCCGAGGCCGGCGACGCCAGATAGACGGCCGCCCCCGCGATTTCGTCCGGCTGGCCGATGCGCTTCAGCGGCGCCGGGTCCGTCACCTGCTTCAGCAGGTCGGGATTTTCCCACAGATATTTGGCGAAGTCGGTCTGCACCAGACCGGGCGCAATGCAGTTGACCCGCACGTTCGACGGCCCCCACTCAACCGCCAGATTGCGCGCCAACTGCATGTCGGCCGCCTTGGAGACGTTGTAGGCCCCAATCAGGGCGTTGCCCCGCAGCCCGCCGATCGACGACACGATGACGATCGAGCCGTCCTTTCGCTCCAGCATCTGGGGGGCGACCATCTGGATCAGCCAGTGGTTCGAAATGACGTTGTTCTGAAGTATCTTCTCGAACTGCTCGTCCGAAATGCCGCCCATGGGCCCGGCATAGGGATTGGTCGCGGCGTTGCAGACCAGGATGTCGATCTGGCCGAAAGCGGCGTTGGTCTCATCAACCAACCGCTGAAGATCCTCTTTCGAAGCGATATTGGCGGGCACGGCGATGGCCCGGCCTTCCCCATACTTGGCGTTGATCTCGGCGGCGGCCTCGTCGCAGGGGCCGGCCTTGCGCGACGAGATGACGACGCGCGCGCCATGCTCGGCCAGCCGCTCGGCCACGGCGCGGCCGATCCCGCGAGAGGACCCGGTGATGACGGCGACCTTGCCGGTCAGATCGAACAACTGCATCTCGTATCCCTCGTTCGCTTAACGCCTAGCCTGAATCCTCTGATAGCCTGATACTCGACCGATTCCATCCGGGAAGGCGGGCTGACCGTTCCCATGCGCCATCTGACGACAGGTTTCCTGTTCTTCGCCTACCTGTTCCTCGGCCTGACGGTCGGGGCCGTAATCTGGCGCGCCGGTTTCGGCGCGGGCGCCGGTGCGTCTGGGGCCATCGGCGCGATCGCCCTGTTCGGCGCCAGTCATGCGCTGATCGCCGGCGCAGCCATACGCTCGTCGCTCAAGAAGGAAATCGAGCAGGTCCGAGCCGCCCACCGGCTGTTGGCCGACGCCATGGAGTCCACCCAGGGCGCCCTGACCGACCTGGCGCAGGCGATCGAGGACGGCGCCGTCAACAGCACCGAAGCCCTGACCGGCGAGGTCCGCATGCTGGAAGGGCTGGTCCAGCAGATGAGCTTGTCGATCGAGGACCGCCTCGCCGCCGCCCCGCCGCCCCGCGACCCCTTCGAAACGCGGATGCGCGAACAGTCGGGCGCCCTGCTGCGCACGATCCACGACGCGCTTAGCGAAAACCGCGTCGACCTATACCTGCAGCCGGTGGTCACCCTGCCCCAGCGACGCACCGTCTACTACGAGAGCTTCACGCGCCTGCGCGACGCCTCCGACCGGGTAATGATGCCGGCTGAGTATCTGTCCCTGGCTGAGGGCGAGGGCCTGGTGCCCGCCATCGACAATCTGCTGCTGTTCCGCTGCGCCCAGATCGTTCGCCGCCTAGCGCGCCAGGACCGCAAGGTCGGCGTCTTCTGCAATGTGGCCCTCACCAGCCTGGGCGACGAGACCTTCTTCCCTCAGTTCCTGCACTTCCTCAGCGAGAACCGCGACCTGAACCAGTCGCTGATCTTCGAGCTGGGCCAGGCCAACTTCGATGCGCGGGGCGCGGTCGAAGCGCGCAACATGGCCAAGCTGGCGGACCTGGGATTCCGCTTCTCCCTCGACAAGGTGCAGACGCTGGACCTGGACTTCGCCGATCTGCAGCGTTCGGACGTGCGCTTCATCAAGGTGGCGGCAGATCTGCTGATCGAACAACTGCTGGACATCGACGGCGCGGCGCCCCTGCCCTCGCTGCCCGACATTCAGGCCGCCGACTTCGCCCAGCTGACGCGCCGCTACGGCGTCGAGGTGATCGCCGAGAAGGTCGAGGCCGAGCGCCAGATCGTCGACATTCTCGAGCTCGATGTAGCCATGGGCCAGGGTCACCTGTTCGGCGAGCCCCGCGCCATAAAGGATGAGGTCCTGGCCGAAACCGACCCGCCGGCCGACTTCATGCGCACCACACTGCGTCAGGCCGAACAGCGCCGTCGCATCCAGTGACCGACCGCACCTCAGGCCGCTGCGGCTGGTGCGGGACCGATCCCCTCTACGTCGCCTACCACGACACCGAATGGGGCGTGCCGGAATACGACGCCCGAGCCCTGTGGGAAAAGCTGGTTCTTGACGGGTTTCAGGCCGGCCTCGCCTGGATCACCATTCTGCGAAAGCGCGAAGGCATGCGCGACGCTTTCGACGGTTTCGACCCCGAGATCGTTGCCCGCTACGGCGAGGCCGACCGCACCCGCCTGCTGGCCGACCCGCGGATCATCCGCTCCGCCGCCAAGATCGACGCCGCCATCAACGGCGCGCGAATCTGGGTGGACATGCGCGACCGGGGCGAGGATTTCTCGGCGTGGCTGTGGAGCTTCGTCGACGGCGAGCCCGTCCAGAACGCCTGGTCCGACTACCACCAGGCCCCGACCCAGACGCCGCAATCCCAGGCCATGTCCAAGGCGCTGAAAGCGCGCGGCTTCAAGTTCTGCGGCCCGGTCATCGCCTACGCGTTGATGCAGGCGGTCGGGATGGTCAACGACCACCAAACCTCATGCTTTCGTCGCGAAGAGGTTCGCTAGTCGGTTTTCCCGCCAGACCCGTTGAACATATCCGCAAGTTCACGTGGCGTTCCGTGCACGGAGATCGCGACCTCCGAGCCGTCCGGCGATTCCATCAGTAGGCGGGACATGCCGGCCTGTTTTGATGGTCTGATCGAGCGAACAAAATCGCCGTTGACGTAAAAAGGCTCTCCGGTGGTTCCGGAAACCGAAATGAACTTGGCCATTGAAAGCATACTCAAAACTGCGGTCTGACGACGCAGTGGCGTTATCATGCGGCGCCCGTCTTCACCACGTTTACAAGGGCCAAGACCATAATTGACGCCGGACCTTGGCAGTCGGCCCTGACGCAACAACGGCTTCCGCCTTGGCGCGGTTTACGGCACACAGGGCCGATGAGCCCGCGCAAGTCAGCCGCCAAACCCGCCCGCGCCTTTCCCACCCTGGCGCTTGAAACTCTGGCGCGCGAGGCCGCTAGCGGCCCGGTCTGCGGCGTTGATGAGGCGGGACGCGGGCCCTGGGCCGGGCCGGTTTCGGCGGCGGCCGTCATCCTGAACCCCGACGACCTGCCCACTGGCATAGACGACTCAAAGGCTCTGACCGCCGCGCGGCGGGACGCGTTGGAAGTCGAGATCAAGGCTCGGGCTGTCGCGTGGAGCGTCGGTTTTGCGTCGGTCGAGGAAATCCACGAACTGAACATCCTGCACGCCACCGGCCTGGCGATGTGTCGGGCCATCGAGTCGCTGTCGGTTCAGCCGGTTATCGCCCTGGTGGACGGCAACTATCGTTTCAAGCTGCCGTGCGACGTGCGCACGGTGGTGGGCGGCGACGGATTATCGCTGTCGATCGCCGCCGCCTCCATCCTGGCCAAGACGGCGCGCGACCGTTTGATGGTCGATCTGGACGCCCGGTATCCCGGCTACGGATTCGCCCGCCACAAGGGCTACAATGCGCCCGCTCATCAGGCCGCACTGAAGGCGATGGGCCCCTGCCCGGCCCACCGGCGCAGCTGGTCGCCGATCCGGGCGCTGGTGGGGGAAGCCTAACCCTTCACCCGCCAGGTTGCGCCCGTCGGGCCGTCCATGACGACGACATTCAGCGCGTTCAGACGGTCGCGGATGCGATCGGCCTCGGCCCAGTTCTTCTCCGCGCGGGCCGCCTGGCGGTCGGCCAGCAGGCCCTCGACCTCGGTCTTGAGGCCTTCATCGACGCCCGAAAACCACTCCGCCGGATCGGACTGAAGCACGCCCAATATGTCGGCCGATGCGATCAGTTGGCCCTTGGCGCGCGCGACAGCCGCGTGGTCGCCGGCGGTCATGCCGCGCTCGATCTCGCTGGACAGGGCGAACAGGCTGGCCATGGCGCCGGGAGTATTCAGGTCGTCCTCGACCGCCTTCAGGAACTCGGCCGGGGGCTGGTCGCCGTCCGGCGCGATGTCCGCAGCGCGGTGCAGGGCGCCGTACAGCCGATCCAGATTCTTGCGCGACTGATCCAGCAGGCCTTGGTTCCAGTCCAGCGGCTGGCGGTAGTGGGCGCTTAGCAGGGCCCAGCGCACGACCTCGCCCGGCATGGCCTGGACCAGATCATGCAGCAGCAGGACGTTGCCGATCGACTTGGACATCTTCTCGGCGTCCACGGTCAGGAAGCCGTTGTGCATCCAGTAGCGCGCGTACTCGTCGTGCGCCTCATCGCCGTGGGCGTGGCCGTGGGCACAGACGCCCTGGGCGATCTCGTTCTCGTGGTGAGGAAACACCAGGTCGATGCCGCCGCCGTGGATGTCGATGGGCAGGCCCAGCGTCTTCTCGATCATCGCCGAGCATTCGATGTGCCAGCCCGGCCGGCCGTCGCCCCAGGGCGAAGGCCAGGACGGCTCGTCGGCCTTGGACGGCTTCCACAGCACGAAGTCGTGCGGATTTTTCTTGTAGGGCGCGACCTCGACGCGGGCGCCGGCGATCATGTCGTCCAGGTTCCGGCCCGACAGCGCGCCATAGGCCGGATAGCTGGACACATCGAACAGCACATGGCCCTCGGCCGCATAGGCGCAGCCGGCGTCGACGATGGCCTGGATCTGACCGACGATGGCGTCGATGTGGTCGGTGACGTGAGGCGCAATGTCCGGCGCCGAGACGTTCAGCCGGGCCATGTCCTCCAGATAGGCCGCCTCGTAGCGGGCCGTGACCTCGCCGATCGGCACGCCTTCGCGCGCGGCCTTCTGATTGATCTTGTCGTCCACGTCGGTGACGTTGCGGGCGTAGATCACCTGCCCACCGCTGGGCTCATAGGTCCGGCGCAGCAGCCGCACCAGGACGTCGAACACCACGGGCGGCCGCGCATTGCCGATGTGAGCGTAGTCATAGACCGTGGGCCCGCACACATAGAGGGTCACCCGGCTCGGATCGCGCGGCTCGAACAGGCGCTTTTCACGGCGCAGGGTATCGTGGATGTGCAGAGGCATGACGCGCGGGCTTCGTTTTCTTGCGGGACGCGGGGTCCGTCCCATATAGCGGCCTGATATACAGTCCGCGTGGATTGTTGAAAGCAGGTCCGTTCATGAGCGTCACCCCCGCCAAGCCCGTGCTGGTCAGCGACGAAACTTCAAAGCGCCCCAGCCGCGAACAGGCTCTGGAGGCCGTGCGCACCCTGATCGCCTGGGCCGGCGACGATCCGGCCCGCCCCGGCCTGATCGATACGCCCAAGCGGGTGGTCGACGCCTACGGCGAGTGGTTCGAGGGCTATGACGCCGATGCGGGCCGCGAGTTGAGCCGCACCTTCGAAGACGTTCAGGGCTATGACGACATGGTCATCCTGCGTGACATCGAGGTCGAAAGCCACTGCGAGCACCACCTCGCGCCCTTCCTGGGCAAGGCCTCGGTCGCCTATCTGCCGGGCGAGAAGGTGGTCGGGATCTCCAAGCTGGCCCGGGTCGTGGAAATCTTCGCCCGTCGTCTGCAGAACCAGGAAACCCTGACCAACGACATCGTCGCCGCCATCGAATCGCACCTGCAGCCTCGCGGCGTGGCCGTGCTGGTCGATGCGACCCACCAGTGCATGACGACGCGCGGCGTGCACCATCGCCACGTTTCGACCATCACGACGCGCTTCACTGGCGCCTTCAAGTCCGATCCTGCGCTGACGGAGCGTTTCCTGAAGCTGGCGAAGGGCTGATCGTCGCGCTTTCGCACTCGGGCGCTTTACAAGCTCGCCCCGGGACGCCAAGAACGACGCCGAAAGCTTAGGTGGGTCCGCGTGTCGCGGACCACAGATGGAGACGCAGCGCATGGGCGCCAAACTTTCCGGCCCTGGCGGCCAAGGCGGCAAGTCTGTCGAACAGAACAGCGACATCAACGTCACGCCGTTCGTCGACATCATGCTGGTGCTGCTGATCATCTTCATGGTCGCCGCGCCGCTGGCCACCGTGTCGATCCGCCTGGACCTTCCGCCGGCTGTGCCGAACGACGACCCGAACCCTGAAGAGCCGGTCTACATCTCGATCCAGGAATCGGGTGAACTGTTCATCGCCGAAAACCCCACCACCCTGGCGACCCTGGCGTCTGACGCCTGCGCTGCGCTGGGCGGGGCCAACTGCCGCGACGAGCGCGTCTTCGTCCGCGCTCAGGCCGAAGTCCAGTACAACCAGTTCATGGAAGTCATGAACACCCTTCAGGAGAACGGCTTCTTCAAGGTCGGCCTGCTGAACGAAGACATCGAATAGGCCCCGCGCCTCTTCCAAGATGAAAGGGCCGCCGCCTTCGGGTCGCGGCCCTTTTTCTTGCCTTGCGTCAGAGGCCGACGCGGGCCTTGATACGCCCTTCGCTGACCCGGAGGCCGCCCATGCGTCGTCGTACCTTCCTGTCCGCCCTGCCTGCGGGCGCCCTGGCTGCGTCCGCCGCCTCCGCACAGGTCACGACGCCGGCGGCCGGCCGTCCAACGGAATCGGCGCCCGCCCCCGCCCGCCGTCCCGACCCCTATGCCGGCATCGGCGTCGGCGATCGCATCACGGGACCAAGGTTCGCCAGCCGCTCGACGGTCTGGGGCGCGAACGGCGCGGCCGCGACGGCGCACCCGACCGCAACCCTGATCGGCATCGAGACTCTGAGGCGCGGCGGGTCCGCCATCGACGCAGCCATCGCCATCAACGCGGCGCTCGGCTTTCTGGAGCCGGTGGCCAACGGCATCGGCGGCGACGCCTTCGCCATGCTGTGGGATCCGGCCCAGCGCAAGGTCGTGGGCTTCAACGGCTCGGGTAACAGCCCGCTAGGCCTGTCGCTGGAAACCGCCCGCTCCAAGGCGCGGCCCAACGGCTATCTGCCCAGCTACGGCGCCGTGACCGTTAACGTCCCCGGCACCGTCGACGCCTGGTGGAGCGCCCACCAGCGCTACGGCAAGCTGCCGTGGAAAGACGTCCTGATGCCGGTGGTCGAGCTGTGCGAGCAGGGCGTGCCCATGCCTCAGGTCATCGCCTACTACCTGGAACGCAACATGGCCGGCTTCGACCGCAACGCCGACCAGATGGAGGAGAACGACAACCGCAAAAAGGTGTATGCGCCGGGTGGCGCCACCCGCAAGGTCGGCCAGATCTTCGCCAACCCCGACCTGGCGGCCACCTATCGCGCCATTGCCGAGGGCGGCCGCGACGCCTTCTACGAGGGGGTGTTGGCCGACCATATGGAGCGCTACTTCCGTCGCATCGGCGGCTGGATGACCCGCCAGGACTTGAAGGCGCACCAGACCGAATGGGTCGAGCCGATCATGACCGACTATCGCGGCGTTCAGGTCTATGGCCTGGGGCCCAACACCCAGGGCCTGTCGACCAATCAGATCCTGAACATCTGCGAGCAGTTCGACCTCAAGGGCATGGGCTTCCAGTCCGCCGCCTCGATCCACCACCAGGCCGAAGCCAAGCGTCTGGCGTTCGAGGACCGCGCCCGCTTCTTCGCCGATCAGCGGTTCAGCGCCGCGCCGGTGGAATGGCTGAACTCCAAGGCCTACGCCGCCCAGCGCGCGCGCCTGATCCGCCCCGACCGCGTCATGGACCGCGTCTTCCCCGGCGACGCCCCGACCCAGGGCGACACCACCTATTTCAGCGTGGCCGACAAGGACGGGATGATGGTCAGCTGGATCCAGTCCAACTATCGCGGCATGGGCTCGGGCCTGGTGCCCGACGGGCCAGACGGCCGCACTCTGGGCTTCATGTTCCAGGATCGCGGAGAGCTGTTCGCCCTGACCGATGGTCACCCCAACGTGTATGCGCCGGGCAAGCGCCCCTTCCACACCATCATTCCAGGCTTTGCGGTGCGTGACGGCCAGCCCTGGATGGCGATGGGCGTCATGGGCGGCGGCATGCAGCCCCAGGGCCAGGCCCAGATCATCATCAACATGATCGATTACGGCCTGGATCCTCAGGAGGCCGGCGACAGCCCCCGCTGGCAGCACTACGGTTCGTCCGAGCCCACTGGCCAGCCCGCCGAGGGTGTCGGCCGGCTGCATCTGGAGTCCGGCGTGCCGGACGCCACCAAGCGCCAGCTCGAAGCCATGGGCTGGACGCTGGGCCCGCCCGACGGCGGCTTCGGCGGCTATCAGAACGTGGTCATGCAACAGAATCCGGGCAGCCGCTGGACCTATGGCGCGGCGTCGGAAATGCGCAAGGACGGCCTGGCGCTGGCCTATTAACGGTCGTGCCTGGTCTTTCAGGGGAGGCTTTGGGCGCCTAACTGCCAGGGCTGACACGACAACGGAGCCTCCCCATGCCCTACGCCGACCAGCCGACCGTCACCGCCTCGGGCGTCGAGATCCCGCTTCTGGGCTTCGGCACCTGGCAGTTGGAGCCTGCCGAGGCGCGCCGCATGGTCGCCGAGGCCATCCGCATCGGCTATCGCCACATCGACACGGCCTTCATCTACAAGAACGAAGAGGCGGTAGGTCAGGGCATCGCGGACGCGGGCGTCGCGCGCGACGATCTGTTCGTCACCACCAAGATCTGGGTCGACAACTTCCATGACGGCGACCTGCAAAAGCAGGCCGAGGAAAGCGCCGGCCGGCTGGGCCTGACGCCGGACCTGTTGCTGCTGCACTGGCCCAAGCCCAGCCCGCCGCTGGCCGAAACGATCAAGGCGCTGAACGACGCCCGCGCGCAGGGCTTCACCCGCCACATCGGCCTGTCGAACTTCCCGTCGGCGCAGTTTCGCGAAGCCGCCGCCCTATCGGATGCGCCGCTGGTCACCAACCAAGTCGAGTATCACCCCTTCCTGTCGCAGAAGACGCTGATCGCCACGGCCGCAGAACTGAGGTCTTCCATCACGGCCTGGTCGCCGCTCGCCCAGGGCAAGATCGCCGATGAGCCTGTCATCCTCGAGATCGCCGAGAGGCACGGCAAGACGGCTGGCCAAATCACCCTGCGCTGGCTGATCCAGCAGGGGGTCATCGCCATCCCGCGCACCACCAAGGAAGGCCGCGCGCGCGAGAATTTCGACATCTTCGACTTCGCGCTTAGCGACGACGACATGGCGCGCATTCACGCCTTGGCCGCGCCGGACGGCCGCATCGGCGACTGGCTGGACGCGGCCTTCCAGTGGGACCGCGACTAAACTGCTTGTCTGCGGGGCGGCGTCAGCGCTTGGCGCCGCCCTTCTGGCCTGTGCGGATCCGGCCCGAGCGCGAGACCTGGCGGGCGCCGCCGCGGGCGCCCTTCTGGACTGCGATGCTGGAGCCGGCCTTCTTGGACGAGGAGGCCTTCACGCCGGTGACGATCTTGGGCTGATGCTTGCGCGTCTTCTTCTGCTCCAGCGCCTTGCCGGGCAGGTTCGACAGCTTCTCGGCCTTCTGCACCTTGCGCGGCGCGGTCTTGGCGGCGCCCTTGTAGCGTTCAGGCCCCGACTTGGCGCCGCCCTCGGCATAGGGGTTGGCCGAGCCGGACTTGACCGTCAGCCGCATTGGCGTGCCGGGCAGATCGAAACTCTCGCGCAGGCTGTTGATCAGATAGCGCTTGTAGTGCTCGGGCATGTCCGAGGCTCGGCTGGCCATCAGCACGAAGGTCGGCGGCCGAGCCTTGGTCTGAGCCATGTATTTCGGCTTCACGCGCTTGCCATCCACGGCGGGCGGCGGGTGGCGCTGCGTGGCCATGGCCAGCCAAGTGTTCAGGTCCTTGGTCTTCACCTTCACAGACCAGGTCGCATAGGCTTTCAGGATCGCCGGCATCAGCCGGTCAACACCGCGTCCGCTATGCGACGACAGGGCGACGAAGGGCGAGCCTTTCAGCTGGGGCAGCTTGTGTTCGGCCAGAGACTTGAGCTCGGCCATGCGGGCCTGAGGCTCTTCTTCCAGGTCCCATTTGGACGCAACATAGACCAGCGCCCGGCCCTCGCGCTCGACCAGATCGGCCAGTTGCAGGTCCTGGGTGTCGAAAGCGTCGTCCTTGTCCATGACCAGGACCACGACCTCGGCGAAGGTGATAGCGCGGATGGTGTCGGCGACCGACAGCTTCTCCAGCTTCTCGTTGACGCGCGCCTTGCGGCGCATGCCGGCCGTGTCGACCAGACGGATGGCCTGGCCCTCGTATTCCCAATCAACCGAGATGGAGTCGCGCGTGATGCCGGCCTCAGGGCCAGTCAGCATGCGGTCGTCGCCGATCAGGCGATTGACCAGGGTCGACTTGCCCGCATTGGGGCGGCCGATGATGGCGATGCGGATCGGCTTGTCGGGCGCATCGACCTCTTCGACGAAGATGTCGGCCGAGGCCGCGACGATGGCGGCGTAAAGGTCAGCCATGCCCTCGCCATGCTCGGCCGAGATGGCGACGGGCTCGCCAAAGCCCAGGGCGTGCGCCTCGCCTACGCCGCCGCCCGATTCGCGGCTCTCGGACTTGTTGGCCAAGAGGACGATGGGCTTGTGCTGTACCTTGCGCAGGCGCTCGGCGAAGATGCGGTCCAGCGATGTCACGCCTTCGCGGGCATCCATCATGAACAGGATCAGTTCGGCGTCGTCCATGGCCGCCTCGGTCTGCTCGCGCATCCGGGCTTCCAGGCTTTCGTCGGTTACGTCCTCGTAGCCGGCTGTGTCGATCAGCGTCAGATCGAGGTCGCCGATGTTGCCGTCGGCGTAGCGCCGGTCACGGGTCACGCCGGGGCGATCGTCGACCAGCGCGAGGCGCTTGCCAACGAGACGATTGAACAGGGTCGACTTGCCCACGTTGGGGCGGCCGACAATGGCGACCTTCAATGCCATGATGTCAGCCTATAGACCCCTCAGCGCAGGCTGACGAGTTCACCCCGGTCGGTGAGGATGTAAAGGGCGCCGTTATAGGCCGCCGGCGAGATGAAAGCGGCTGCGCCGAGACGCACGCTGGCCTGCTGGGCGCCCGTCTTCGGATCGAAGGCCACGGCCTCGCCGTCTGAGTTGACCAGCACCAGGCGGTTGGACGCCAGGATCGGGCCCGACCATTCGGGGCGCACGGTGCGACGACCGAAGCCGAGGAAGCCGCCCTCGCGACGAACACGCCCCTCATTCAGGTCGCGCGTCCAATAGACTTGGCCGGAAGTGCGATTGACCACGGTCAATTCGCCGTCCTTGGACAACACATAGACTACGTCGCCCACCGGCAGGGGCGCGTTCACCCCGGCGATCGGCAGCGACCAGGCCGGATTGCCCGAGCGCACGTCCATGGCCTGCATCACGCCGGAGTGGCTGACCGCATAGACCATGCCGCGGCTGATGACGGGGCGACCCGCCACGTCGCGGATTTCCGACAGGGCGCTGGTGCGGCTCGTGCGCGACAGCACCTCTTCCCAGACCGGCTGGCCGTTGTTTGCGCGCAGGGCGACGACCTGTCCCGACGAGAAGGGCGCGATCACCGTATCGCCCGACACGGCGACGCTGGACGCGCGCATGACCCGCGCTGGTTCGGCGATGCCGCGGTACGACCACTCCTGATTGCCGGTGCCGGCGTTGAAGGCGAACAGTTGGCTTTCCAGGTCTCCCACGAAGACCCGGCCGCCGGCGAAGGTCGGGGCGCTGTGGATCGGCACATCCACAGCCTGGGTCCACGCGACCGCGCCGGTTGCGGCGTCCAGCGCCGTCACGGTGCGATAGCCAGAGGTCACGAACACCCGCCCGGCGCCCACGGCCACGCCGCCGCCGAAGCCGCCTGTCAGGCGGTTGGACCCGCCGCGAGGCACCACGCCCAAAAGCCGGTCGCCACGCTCGGAGCCTTCGGGCCGAACATTGGCCGTCCACAGCACCGCGCCGGTGTCCGCCGCTACGGCCGTCACGGTAGAATCGCCGTCCATCACGAAGATGCGGTTATCCGCCGCCACCGGCGGCGACATGATCCGCCCCGGCCGACGCGCGGACACGCCGATGTCACGCCGCCAGGCCACCGCGAAGTTCGGCGCCGCGATAACGTGCTCATTCAAGTTCTCGGCGGTGCCGCCAGGCTGAGGCCAGGCCGTCACGGCCTGCGGGCCCGGCAGAAAGAAGTCCGCGCCTGAAAGCGCGGCCGACGGCGCCAGCTGCTGTTCGAATTCCAGGATGGAGATGCGTTCGCCCGCGCTGGCCGTGGCCTGCGGCTCCTCTCCGCCGCCCAGGCCGAACGGCAAGGCGCGACGGACCGTTCCGCAGGAGGCGACGGTCAGGGCGACGCCGCAGACCAGGGCGACTTTCAGCACGCGATTCATCGACGACATCCTGGAGGGGTCTCTTACGGGTTGGCCGGCGCCGGCGCGGCCGGCGGGGCGTTGGGAGCGGCCTGCCCCTCGGCGGGCGCGGGCGCGGCCGGCGGAGCGGGGACATTGGCCTGAGCCGCGACTATGCCGGCCAGAGCGGCAGCGGTGCCGGAATCGATGGCTTCAATCGCCGCCTGGGCGCGCTGGCGCACCTGATCGGGCACGTCTTGGCCGAGTTGCAACTGCACCAGGGCGTCGCGCGCGGGCTGGGTCTGACCATGCTGGATTCGAGCCAGGGCCAGGGCTTCCTGAGCGAAGACGCGATACGGGCGGTTCTCGCCGGTCAACGGCGTCAGCCGGGCCTCGACATCGGCGAGCGGCGCCGTGTCCATGACCAGGAAGGCGGCCTTCAGCGCCGCATTGTCGGCGAGGATCGGATCGCGGGCGGCGTCCGACGCCTGATCCAGCAGGGCCAGAGCTTGTTCGTCATTGGCTTCGGTGATCGCGATTCCCGCCTGCTGCATCAGGGCCAGCGCCTTGTAGGCGCCGTTGCCGACGTCGGCGGCTTCCTCGAAGGCCGTGCGAGCGCTCGCGGCATTGCCCTGCTCCAGCAGTTCGATGCCGCGGTCATAGGCGACCGAAGCCTTGTCGGCCTTGGACGTCTCCCAGCTCTGCCAACCCCACCAGGCCAGAGCGGCGATGAGGGCGATCAGCAGAACGCCCCCGAATACGGGCAGCCAGGTCCGGGCCAGGCGCTTCATGCGCTCGGAGCGAAGCTCCTCCTCGACCTGTTCGAAGACATCAACCACGGAAACGTCGCCCCAGAATCTCTATGGACGCCCGACGAGGCGCCAAAACCGGCCGGACCCTAGAAGGTCGCCTGCGTCCCCGCAACGCGGCGCTTAGGACGAAACCGGCTTTTTCGAGAAGTAGGTCTCGACTTCGGCAGGAAAACGGCGCGCCTTGACGTCTTCTGCATAGCTGGTGACCGCGCGATCGATTTCGCCGCGAAGGTCGGCGTATTTCCGCACGAATTTGGGCGTCCAGTCGAACAGGCCCAGCATGTCGGGCGTGACCAGGATCTGCCCGTCGCACGCCGCCGAGGCGCCGATGCCGATGGTGGGCTTGTCGATCGTTTCGGTGATCTCGCGCGCCACCCCCTCGGCCGTGCCCTCGATCACGATGGCGAAGGCGCCGGCGTCGGCGGTCGCCTCGGCTTCGGCGATAACCCGCAGACGCTCGTCGTCGGTGCGCCCCTTGGCCTTGAAGGCCCCTTCGGTCAGCACCGCCTGAGGCCGCAGACCGACATGGCCCATCACCGGAATGCCGCGCTGGACCAGATAGGCGATGGTTTCAGGCACGGTCGGACCGCTTTCCAGCTTCACCGCCTGGGCCCCGGTTCCCTTCATGACGCGGGCGCAGTTGTCGTAGGCAACCTCCCTACCGCCCTCGTAGCTGCCGAACGGCATGTCCACGACGACCATGGCGCGCTTCGAGCCGCGCATGACGGCCTGGCCGTGCAGGATCATCATCTCCAGCGTCACGCCCACGGTGTTGGGCAGGCCGTGGACGACCATGCCGACGCTGTCGCCGACCAGCAGCAGGTCGCAGTGATCGTCCAGCAGGGCCGCCGTCGGCGCGTCATAGGCGGTCAGGCAGACGACCGGCGCCTTGCCCTTGCGCGCCATGATGTCGGGCGCGGCCAGGCGGCGAACCGCTTCCTGCTTCTGACTGGACATTCAGGCCTCCTGGGACAGCTTCACCACGCCGGCGGCCAGCAGCGCCACGATCGCGCCGGCCGTAATCCAGAATAGCTGCATTCCGCCCATCGACCCAAGCGACAGCTGAGACAGACCATATTGGTCCAGATTGGCCTGCAGTCCGGCGCCGGCCTCTTGCAGACCGCGCGTCAACGCCGCATCACCGATCAGGCTGTCCGCGCTGGAGAAGGACAGATTGCCCACCGTCTCGCGCAGAGCCAGCACGCCGCCGACAAGGCCCGCTCCGCCCAGAACCAGGGCCCGGACGCCCGAACCGCGCGCCAGCCGCTTTTCCAGATGGGCGGCGAACAGATCGGCGTCGGCCATCGGCGCCTGTCGCGCGAACAGCTTCTCGATCATGGGATCGAACTCGTCAGACGACATGAGCGACCCTCCCGACAGGCTCCGGCTGGAGCCGCGCGCGCAGTTTATCCAGACCACGTTTGACATGAGACTTCACCGTGCCCAGCGGCAAATTCATGGCCGCCGCGATTTCGGGATGAGACAGGCCGGCCCCGTGACACAGGGACACGCATAGCCTTTCCGCCTCGCTCAGGGACTTCATCGCCTCGTCCAGATCCATCAGACCGGGCGTGTCGACTAAAGGCGCCGCATCTTCCGACGTGTTTTCCTCGACATACCGCGCGTCCTTGGCGCGACGCTTCAGATAAAGTCGCGCCGCGATCCGCTTGACCCAGCCCGCGAACGTGCCTTCCCCGCGATATTCGGCGCAGCGCTGAAAGGCCACGATGAAAGCGTCTTGGGCGACGTCGTCCGCCAACGAGGGCTCGGCGCCCATCCGCCGCAACAGACCGCGCACCGCGGAGCCGTGCCGTCGCGCCAGTTCACCGAACTCGCGCCGGCCGCCGGCGGCCGCCTGGGCCGCCAGCTCCACGTCGTGCATATCCCGATAGGATATGGCCATGACGGTTCTCCTCCCCCGCCCCGGCTCAGTCCTTGTTCTTGTTGAAGAAGCTCAGGACGATGAACGCCAGGCCGATGGTGGCCGGGATGCAGGCGACGCCGAGCAGGCCGCCCGAGGCGTTGGAGCCCCAGTCATTGCCTTTCCACGCATTGTCGTTGACCAAGCTAAAAGCGGCGATGCCGACACCGATAGCCAACCAGATGATCCCCTGACGGATATCGCGAGTGCGAGAAGGGATGTTTTTTGCCACATCGCGCGTCATCGCATCGATCACTTCGGGCGGGAGAGGCTGCCCCTTATCGATCGCTCGGCGCATGGTCTCCTGCGTTTCACGCTTTTCTTTGCTCTTCAGATAGGTCGGCACGACGACAATAGCCGTGATTGTTCCGAAGATAGCCAAGATGGCGATAATGCCTGTCAACGCCTGCATGAAACTTCCCCTGTGATCCAGACCGGCCGAGCCTGATGCGCCGGCCTTATGATCACAAGAGGCGCCCGCCGGCGTGTTCAGATGCGGCGAGCGACGTGAAACTTTCGTAAGGCGGCTGAAACCGGTTACATCAGTCGAGGTACAAGGAGCTTCGCTATGCTGAACCGCCGCACCCTTCTCGCCGCCGGCGCCGCCCTGCCCCTGGTCGGCTGCGCCACCATGACGCCGCGCGGGGGTGGCGATCTCCGGGCGCTCAGCTTCAATATCTGGCACGACATGCAGGACTGGGCCGCGCGCCGGCCGCTGCTGATCCAGGCGGTGCGGGACGCCGATGTCGATGTCATCGGCCTGCAGGAGGTTCTGGAAGACGCCGCCAAGGGCCTGCCGAACCAGGCCGACACCCTGGCCGAAGCGCTGAACGCGGCGGGCCTGGGCGAATACCGCGTGGTCTTCTCCTCCACCGACGCCGAAGGCGCACCGCGCCGCTATGGCAACGCCCTTCTCAGCCGTCTGCCGATCGTGTCGCATGACATGAAGCGGCTGGCCCCTCTGGACGATTCGCGCACGGCCCTGCGGGCGGTGATCCAGGTGGGCCAGCGCCAGGTGACCGTGGTCAACACCCACTTCCACCACACGCCCGAAGGCGGGGCCATTCGCGCGACCCAGGCCGCAGACCTGCTGTCATGGATTCCTCAGGACGGCGCGCCGCTGATCATCATGGGCGACTTCAACGCCCCGCTTTCGGATCCGGGACTGGCCTCGTTCGGCCCGCCGCGCTTCATCAGCGCCCTGCCTGACGGGGCCGTGGAGACCACGCTCAACCCGGCCAAGGGCCACGACCGTCGCGTCATCGACCACATCTTCGTCGAGCCCGAAGCCTTTGTGGTTCGCGGCGCCCGCCTGATCGGCGACCGGCCGACCGACGGCGAATATCCGTCCGACCACTTCGGCGTGGTCGCCGACCTCAGCCTGCGATGAAGGCCGCGTAGGCGTCAGGCTTGAAGCCGACAAGGCTGTCGCGCCCGTCACGCTCCAGGACTGGTCGTTTGATCATGGACGGGTGCTCCAGCATCAGCGCGATCGCCTTGTCGGCGTCCAGCGCCTGACGCGCCTCGTCCGGCAGCTTTCGAAACGTCGTGCCTGCCCGGTTCAGCACCGTCTCCCAGCCGTGAGCGGCGATCCAGCGTTCGAGCATCGCGCGCTCGACGCCCTGTTTCTTGTAGTCGTGAAACGCGACATCGACGCCGTTCTGCTCCAGCCACGTCCGCGCTTTCTTGACCGTGTCGCAGTTGGGTATGCCGTGGAGGGTGTAGGTCATGCTTGAGCCTCGCCTTTGATCGCGGCGGGTTTGGCACGGGAGAGCCGGCCTGTCAGCCAACAGCGGCCGCAGCGCCCTCTTCCCCGTTGATCCCCCGATGTAACCGGTTACGGTGCGCCCCAAGAAAGTTCTGGGTAGGAAAGTCCATATGGCTGAGGTCCGACTGACCGGCGTGCGGAAAAGCTTTGGCGCCGTCGAGGTGCTGAAGGGCGTCGATCTGTCCATCGCCGACGGCGAGTTCGTGGTGTTCGTCGGCCCTTCGGGCTGCGGCAAGTCCACCCTGCTGCGCACCATCGCGGGCCTGGAGGAAACCACCGATGGCGACATCGAGATCGGCGGACGGCGCGTCAACGACCTGTCGCCGTCCGACCGCGGCATCGCCATGGTCTTCCAGTCCTACGCGCTTTATCCGCACATGAGCGTGCGCGAAAACATGGCCTTCGGCCTTAAGCTGGCCAAGACTGACAAGGCCGAGATCGACCGGCGCGTGAACGCCGCGGCCGAGACGCTGAACATCACCGACTATCTCGATCGCAAGCCCAAGGCCCTGTCCGGTGGTCAGCGCCAGCGTGTCGCCATCGGCCGCGCCATCGTGCGCGAGCCGCAGGTGTTCCTGTTCGACGAGCCGCTGTCGAATCTGGACGCGGCGCTGCGCGTGCGCATGCGCTACGAGTTCGCCAGCCTGCATCAGCGGCTGCAGACCACCATGATCTACGTCACCCATGATCAGGTGGAGGCCATGACGCTGGCCGACCGCATCGTGGTGCTGTCGGCCGGCCGCATCGAACAGGTCGGCGCGCCGATGGAACTGTACGAGCATCCCCGCAACCTGTTCGTGGCCGAGTTCATCGGCAGCCCGAAGATGAACCTGATCCCCGCCGTCGTGGTCGAGGCCTCGGCCACGGGCGCGGTGGTGCGCACCTCGGCCGGTGAGACCCTGCGCGCCGACGTCGACGCCTCCAGGGCCAAGGCGGGCGACCCGGTCACGCTGGGCATCCGTCCCGAACATCTGGCGCTTGAGGGTGACGGCGGCCGGATCGCCACGACCGCCGCCTTCGTCGAAACCCTGGGCAACGCCACCTACGCCTATGTGCGTCACCCTGACGTCGAGGACACGCTGACCGTCCAGATGTCCGGCGATGTGCGGCCGACGACGGGCGATGCGCTGAACCTGATCGTGCCCGCCGCCCGCGCCCACCTGTTCGACGCCGAGGGTGAGGCGTTCAGGCGGCTGTAAAGTCCCCCTCTGGCTCAGAGCGGCGCCGTCTGCGTCCTGAGCCAATCGCCGACCTCGCCGGCCAGCAAAGGCCCGACCTTGGACTGAACCTCGGCGTGATAGGCGTCGACATAGGCGCGCTCGTCAGAAGTCAGCAGATTGACGTCGATCAGGCGGCGGTCGAACGGCGCCAGCGTCAGCTGCTCGAAGCCGTGCATGGGCCGCTCGCCTCCGGCGATGGCCTGCGGCGCGGTCACCACCTGCAGCGTCTCGATGCGGATGCCCCAATGGCCTTCGCGGTAGTAGCCCGGCTCGTTGGACAGGATCATGCCGGTCAGCAGCGGCTGGCTGTTCGGCGCCTTGGCGATGCGCTGCGGCCCTTCGTGGACGCCCAGATAGCTGCCGACGCCGTGCCCGGTGCCATGGTCGTAGTCGAAGCCCTGCATCCACAGCGGCAGTCGCGCCAGGGCGTCCAGCTGATGCCCCGTGGTCCCGGCGGGAAAACGCACGACGGCCATGGCGATGTGGCCCTTCAGGACCAAGGTGTACATGCGCCTCTGATCCGCGCTCGGCTCACCGACGGCCATGGTACGGGTCACGTCGGTGGTGCCATCGAGATACTGGCCGCCGCCGTCCACCAGCAGCAGCGAACCCTTCTCCATCCGCCGGATGGTGCGGCTGACGGGCTTGTAGTGCGGCAAGGCGCCGTTGGGGCCCGACCCGGCGATGGTGTCGAAGCTGAGGTCCTTGAGCGCGCCGGTTTCCTCGCGGAATCGCTCCAGCGTCTCGGCGATCTCGCGCTCGTCCGGCAGGGTCTGCTGAGCGGTCGTGTCGACCCAGTGCAGGAAGCGGGTCAGGGCCGCGCCGTCGCGGATGTGCGCCTGGCGACTGCCCTCGATCTCGACGGAGTTCTTGGCGGCGCGCGGGATGGCGCAAGGATCGATGGCGCGAATGACCTTGGCGCCGCCGGCCTGCAGCCGGTCGAAAACCCAGGCGGACGAGACGGCCGGATCGACCAAAACGCGTCGGCCGGAAAGGCTTTCGAGCGCCGAGGCGAAGGCGTCCGACGCCTCAATCTCCACCGCCTTGCTCAGCCAGCCCGGCAGTTCGTTCGTCACCTTGCGCGGATCGATGAACAACTGCGCCGTTCCATCGGCGCGAACGAGGGCCTGCGCCAGCGGCAACGGCGTGCGGATAACATCGCCGCCGCGGATGTTGAACAGCCAAGCGATCGAGGACGGCGCGGTCAGCACCGCCACGTCCGCGCCCTTGTCCTTCAGGCTCCGACCTATCCGCGCGCGCTTGTCCGCGCTGGTTTCGCCGGAATAGCGGTCCTCATGCGGGACGACGGGCGCTCTGGGCTGTTCGGGCCGCCCTTCCCACGCTTCATCCAGAGGGTTGCTGTCGACCGGCTTCAACTCCGCCCCGGCCTTGGCCGCAGCGGTCTCTAGCGCCGCCAAGGCATCAGGGCTGTGCAGCTTCGGGTCGTAGCCGATGACCGATTCGGCCGGCACGCCTTCCAACCAGGCCGCAACGCCGCCGTCGGTCAGGTCGAGGATCTCGAACTGTTTGGCGTCGACTTGGGCCCTCACCTGAACCGTGTAGCGTCCATCGGCGAACACCGCCGCGCGATCCTTCAGCACCGCGCCCGCGCCCGCCGAGCCGGTGAAGCCGCTCAGCCAGGCCAGCCGCTCATTGGCTTCAGGCAGATATTCATTCTGATGCTCGTCCTCGTGCGGGACCAGAAAGCCGTCCAGGCCCTGGGCGGCCATGCGGGCGCGCACAAGCGGCAGGTGCTTTTCGCCGAACGAGGGATCGGTGGTTTCGTCGAAGGTCTGTCTCATGGCGGGAGGCCTAAACCCCCTGCTCGTTGACCTCAACCCCGCCGGCCTCAGGGCTGGGGCGCGGTCGGCGTGATCACTACCGGCCCGGTCGCGGCCTGGGGCGGCGGCAGGGCGGTGCGGGCGCTGGCCTCGGCGGCGCGGGCTTCCGAGGCGCGCGCCTCGGCTTCGGCGCGGGCGGCATCGGCTTGCGCGCGGGCGGCATCGGCCTGGGCCAGAGCGACGCCCTGAGCGGCCCCTGACTGGATCTGGGCGGCCTGCCCCTGCAGCGCGGCGCGGTCCGCCTCGGCTTGCGCCTGCATCGCCTCGGCTTCAGCCAGGCGCGCGGCCGCCATGGCGTCCTGATCCGACCCATTGCCGTTGGCGAGGATCCAGATCACCGCCAGCAGCACCCCGCCGGCAAGAATGCCGGCGATCCACCAGCCCAGATTGCTCTCGCGGTCGGGGCGCACCACCACGGTTTCGGTATGCACCTGTTCGACATAGGCCGGGCCCTCGACGGGCCGGTTTGGATCGTTGTCGTAATGGGTCACGGCGGCTCCCTCCTTGAAGCACTTGAAGCGTCGCCGTTGGAACGAGGCCAATAGGCCCCGGTTCCGCCGTTAACCCATCTGCCGGCCTCAGCCCTTGCGCAGCGCCAGCGCCGACCAAGCGTCGTGGTGAATGGTCTGCTCGACGACGAAGCCCAGGGGCCGATAAGCGTCCAGCACCCGCTCCTCCTGCGTCCTCAGCAGACCCGACAGGATCGCCACGCCGCCGGACTTCAGCGCGCCGGCGATCTCGGGCGCCAGTTCGACCAAGGGCGCGGCGAGTATGTTGGCGAACACCAGATCGTAGGGCGCGTGCTGCGCGATGCGCGGATCGCTAAGGCCGTCGGCGAAGTAGAAGTCGCACTTGGCGTCGTTGATCTCGGCGTTTTCGTTGGCGATGCGGGCCGAGGGCTCGTCGATGTCGGTGCCGACGGCAACGGGCGAACCGGTCTTGGCCGCCGCAATGGCCAGCACGCCTGTGCCGCAGCCGACGTCCAAAACCTTGTCGAAGCGCTCGGTCTGCAGCAGGCGGTCGAACGCCTCCAGGCAGCCGACCGTGGTCCCGTGGTGGCCCGTGCCGAACGCCGCGCCCGCGTCGATCTTCAGATTGATCCGCCCCTCGGGCACCTTGCCCTGATCGTGCGCGCCATAGACGAAGAAGCGCCCGGCCTCGACCGGAGGCAGGCCGGACAGCGACATGGCCAGCCAGTCTGCGTCGGCCAGCTTCTCGACCACGACCTCCAGGTCCTCGTAGCCGCGCAGCACGGCCTCCATCAGGTGGGCTTCCTCGTCGGAGGTGGGAAAGCCGTCGATGCGCCAGACGCCCTTGTCCTCGTCCTCCTCAAGGATCGAGTAGGTCGCGCCTTCCAGCGCGATGTCCGCATCGACGGCGGCGGCGGCGGCCTCGGCGGCGTCTCGCGGGCCGCGAGCGGTGATCTGGACGGCGGACTCTGACATTTCTCAAACCCGGTTATGATGGCGAATCACAGCTATCCGGCGCGGGCCGGGCGGCTCTCCAACAACCGAGGGGTCGGGGAAAACATGGCCAAGTCACCGTCTGCGTCGAAAACTGCGTCCGCTTCAGGCGCTTCCAAGCCCAAACCGGCGGCGAAGTCGAGCGCAAAGGCAGCGCCGAAGGTGGCCGCCGCCGAGACGGCGAAGGCCAAGTCGCCCGCCAAGGCCAAACCTGCCGCTGTGAAGGCGCCCCCCGTCAAGACTGCAGCGACAAAGCCGGCCGCGACGAAGGCTGCCGCCAAGCCCGCGGCGAAGACCGCGCCTGCGAAGGTCAAGCCCGCCGCCGCGGCGGCTTCGGCCAAGAAGAGCTCGACCAAGACAGCCACTGCAGCCAAGGCAGCGACGAAGCCGGCCGCGAAGGCCGTGGCCAAGCCGGCGGCCAAGAGCACGGCGACCAAGCCTGCCGCCGCCAAGGCTGCGGCGCCCAAGCCAGCCGAAACGCCCAAGGCCGCCGCAGTGGTCGCCCCGACGCCGGCTGCCGTGCCCACAGCGGCCCCCGCCCATAAGCCGGAAGCGAAAAAGCCGGGATTCTTCGCCAGACTGTTTGGTCTGGGCAACTAGAGACCAACGCCTCGTGTCAGGCCGTCGCCCCGAGCGGCGGCTTGACCTTGGGGAGGGCGACCTTCACCCTGCTGGTCTGGGAGGACGCGACATGCGCAGTTTTCTACTGATATTGGCCGGGATGAGCTTGACCGCCTGCGCGACACAGCCGCCCCGCGACGCTCGTATCCAGACCGCTCATGGTCCTGAAGCCTCGAGATGTCTGGACGCCGCCCGCACCGCTCCGCATGCGCCGGTTCAGCAATCAAACTGGCATCATCTGAGCGAGCCCAGCCTCATGAGCGCGCAATGGACTCTCAGCCGGACCGAGGTCGCGGCGCGAGAGCAGAATGAACTGTACCGAAAATGCATGGCCAGGGCGGCGGGCTGAATCCGCTCAGCCCCGGCAGAGGATCTTGCGAACCGGTATTCTGAACAGGTGCAGTTGCGGATTGCCGGCTTAGCCAACACATTGGCGATCTGACAGCCGAAGGCCTCCCCATGCTTCGTCGCTTCTTCGCCATCCCCCTCTGGCAGCGCACCTTCGGCGGCCTCGCCCTTGGAGTGCTGGCCGGCCTGATCCTGGGGCCCGCAGCAGAGACCTGGCTGCAGCCAATCGGCGACGTCTATCTGAACCTGATCCGCATGGTGGTGGCGCCGCTGGTGCTGTTCACCATCGCCTCCTCCATCGCCAAGCTGGGCGAAGGCGCGGGCGCCGTGCGCCTGGGCATGCGGACCATCCTTTGGTTTGCCCTGACCTCCCTGCTGGCCGTGCTGGTGGGCATCGCCTTTGGCCACCTGATCAATCCCGGCCTGGGGCTGTCGGACCTGCCGCTGGGTGAAGTGACCGAGCGCGAGATTCCCACGCCGCTCCAGGTGCTGATCGGGGTGGTGCCGACCAACCCCTTCGCCGCCCTGGCCGAAGGGCGCATCCTGCAGATCATCTTCTTCTCCGCCCTGGTCGGCGCCGCCCTGGTGGCGCTGGGCGAGCGGGCGGCCGGCGCGCGCCGGCTGATCGACGAGGGGGCCTCGATCATCTTCCGCATCACCCGCTGGGTGATCCAGCTGACGCCGTTCGGCGTCTTCGCCCTGATCGGATCGGTGGTCGGCGGCTATGGCTGGGAAGCGCTGTTGCCGCTGGGCAAGTTCATCATCGCCATCTACGCGGCCTGCCTCTTCCACATCCTGGTGGTCTATTCCGGCCTGCTGAAGCTGCACGGCCTGAAGGTCACGTCCTTCTTCCGCGGCGCCTTTGCGGCCCAGCAGACCGCATTCGCCACCTCATCTTCGCTGGGCACCCTGCCCGTCACCCTGCGCCAGACGGTCGAGCGGCTGGGCGTGCCCCAGGCCTACGCCTCCTTCGCGGTGCCCCTGGGCGCCAACGTCAAGATGGACGGTTGCGGCGCCATCTACCCGGCCATCGCATCGATCTTCATCGCCCAGTATTTCGGCATCGAGCTGACCCTGACACAGTACGTCCTGATCGGCCTGACCGCCGTGCTGGGGTCGCTGGGCACCGCCGGGGTGCCCGGCACCTCCATCGTTATGCTGACGCTGACGTTGTCGACGGCGGGCCTGCCGCTTGAGGGCATCGGCTACATCATCGCCATCGACCGCATCATCGACATGATGCGCACGGCCACCAACGTCACGGGCCAGATGCTGGTGCCGGTCCTGGTCGCCAAGGAGGAAGGCATCCTCAACGAGGACGTCTACGAGGGCCGCGTCGCCTGGCTGCCGGGCGACCCTGACGAACGCGCCATGGAAACCGGTCCCGCCGCCGGAATCTGATGTTGCAAGGCCGGGCGACGCGGGCTATGTCCGCGCCTCCCGACGGCGTGACTTCATCGCCGTTCCAGGCTGGATGCGTAGCTCAGCGGGAGAGCACCTCGTTCACACCGAGGGGGTCACAGGTTCAATCCCTGTCGCATCCACCATTTCTCCTGCCTTAATCGTAAACTGACGTTCGTAGGCACGCGGGCCGCCGTTGACCGGCGGCGGCGGAACCGTCAAAGCCCGTGCCATGCTTCAGAACCTCGAGACCCTCGCGCGCGACGCCAAGTCCTGGCCGTTTGAACAGGCCCGCAACCTGCTGGACCACGTCCTGAAGAAGCGGCTGTCCGACGCCGACCGCGCCGCCGCCCGGCTTCTGATCGACGCGGGCAAGGCCAACGAGGCGCTGGCGACGTTCGAGGCGCTGCAAAAGCCGGTCGTTCTGGAAACCGGATACGGCCCCTCGGGCCTGCCGCACATGGGCACTTTCGGCGAGGTGGCGCGCACGACCATGGTGCGCAACGCCTTTCGCGCCCTAACCGGAGATTACTGGCCGACACGCCTCATCGCCTTCTCCGACGACATGGACGGCCTGCGCAAGGTTCCCGAGGGCGTGCCCAATCCGGATATGCTGCGCGAGGACCTGCACCTGCCGCTGACCAAGGTGCGCGATCCGTTCGGCACGCACGACAGCTTCGGCGCGCACAACAACGCCCGTCTGCGCGCCTTCCTGGACTCGTTCGGCTTCGACTACGAGTTCATGAGCTCCACCGAGACCTATCGCTCGGGGCAGTTCGACGAGGTTCTGCTGCGGGTGCTGGAGCGTTTCGACGCCATCCAGGCGGTGATGCTGCCGACGCTGGGCGAAGAGCGGCGCGCCACCTACTCCCCCTTCCTGCCCATCAGCCCGATCACCGGCCATGTGCTGCAGGTCCCGACGCTGGAGCGCGATGTCGAGGCCGGAACCATCACCTTCGACGACCCCGCGGGCGGCCGCACGACCGTGCCCGTCACCGGCGGCCACGTGAAGCTGCAGTGGAAGCCCGACTGGGCCATGCGCTGGACCGCGCTGGACGTCGACTACGAGATGTCGGGCAAGGATCTGATCGAATCCGTACGCGAATCGTCCAAGCTGTGCCGCGTCATGGGCGGCGAGCCGCCGGTCGGCTTCAACTACGAGCTTTTCCTCGACGTCGAGGGCAAGAAAATCTCCAAGTCCAAAGGCAACGGCCTGACGATGGAGCAGTGGCTGCGCTACGGCACGCCCGAGAGCCTGTCCTGGTACATGTTCCAGTCGCCCAAGTCGGCCAAGAGCCTGCACTTCAACGTCATCCCGCGCGCCATCGACGACTACCTCAGCTTCATCGACCAGTTCCGCGCCCAGGAACCCGCCAAGCAGGTCGACAACGCCGTCTGGTCGATCCACGCCGGCGCCCCGCCCCAGGTCGCCAGCCCGGTCAGTTTCGCCTTGTTGCTGAATCTGGTCGGCGTGGCCAATGCGTCGAACAAGGACCAGCTGTGGGCCTATATGGCGCGCTATCTGCCCGAGGCGACGCCGGATAACGAGCCGGTGCTGGACCAGCTGATGGACCGCGCACTGAACTATTACGAAGACTTCGTGCGGCCCACAAAAACGTTCCGGGTGCCTACTGAACAGGAAGCGGTCGCCTTCCGTGACCTGGCCGCCCGCCTGCGCGCTCTGCCCGCCGACACGACAGACGGCGAACTGATCCAGGGCGAGGTCTATGCGGTGGGCAAGGCGCACGCCTTCCAGCCGCTCCGCGCGTGGTTCGCCGCGCTGTACGAAGTGCTGCTCGGCGACAGCCAAGGCCCTCGCTTCGGCTCGTTCGCCGCCATCTATGGCCTGCCGGAAACCATTGCCCTGATCGAAAAGGGCGCGGACGGAGAGCTGGCCGACAAAGCCTGACGCCCGTCAGCTTAGGGCGGGCAATCAATATGAACGCAATCTGACAGACGGCCTCCGACAGCCTTCAGCTTCACCCTGCCAATCTCCCCTCATCGACGAACTCGATGACAGGAGAGAGCCATGTCGAAGACCTTCAACTCCGCCCTTGCCGGCGTCGCCATGGTGGCGGCCCTGGCCGCCGGCGCCGTCCCCACCGCCGCCTCGGCCCAGCAGGCCAACGGCATCACCAACTGCGACGCCCCCGGCGGTCGTCAGCAGGCTGGTGCCCTGATCGGCGGTCTGATCGGCGGTCTGGCCGGCAGCCGGGTGTCCAGCAATGAGCGGGCCCTGGGCGCCGTGGTCGGCGCCGGCGCGGGCGCCGCGGCCGGGGGCAACATCGGCAGCAACCAAAAAACCAC
>NZ_JBKBML010000002.1:143109-205321 GCF_046295775.1 Brevundimonas sp.
TGGCGGCTCTCCCGCCCGGGGGGGGCGGGGGGGGGGGGGGGCGGCGCCGCCCCCGCCCCCGCGGCCGGGTCCTACATCGGCTGCAACCAACAACGCACACGCGCCATCGCGCAGCAGAACGCCAACATGTATCGCGCTGCATCCAATCTGCGCATTCGCGGCGGCCCGGGCACCGGCTTCCGCCAGGTGGGCACTCTGTCTGCCGGGCAGCCCTTCACCGCAGTAGCGTCGCAGGGTCAATGGATTCAGATCGCGGGCGGCGGTTGGGTGAACGCCAACTACGTCACCCAGTGAGTTTCGCCATGTCTACGGACGGAGGCCGCCCTTCGGGGCGGCTTCTTTCGTTGAGCTACTGGCTGACCCACAGGATACGCGCCATCCAGGCGATATCGGCCCGTGCCAGGACGCGATCCTCATAAGCCGGATTGATGGACCGCAGGGTGAGCGCGCGCGCATTCTGAGCTGCGATCTCCTTTGCCAGAGTTTCGCCGGTGGTCGTGCGCACCACTGCGCGATCACCTTTTCGGACCTGGTTCGCATCCCGATCGACAATCACCCGATCCCCCTCGCGATACAGGGGCGCCATCGAATCGCCGCTGATCCTCAAGCTGAAGCGCGCGCCGCCAGCGCGCGGCAGTTCGGTTTGATCCCAGCCCTCCCCAACCGGCAGGCCCGCATCATCGAAGAACCCGTCCTCACCCGCCTGGGCCAAGCCCAGCAACGGCAGGGTCTGGGGCGCATCGTCATCGGCCAGGGCGGCGAACTGCGCCAGAGTCGCGCCGGTCGCTTCCAGCACGCGGTTCAGGCTCTCGGTCGATGGCCAGCGCGGCCGGGGCGGATCGCCCGGCCCCATGCGTTTGGACGGATTGAAGCTGGTCGGATCCAGGCCCGCGCGGCGCGCCAGGCCAGACGGGCTCAGGCCCTCACGTCGCGCCAGATTATCGACTGCGCGCCAAAGCTTGGCGTGAGACAGGGGCATGCGCGGCCTTTCGCCGAATCACCTGCCGACGACCTTATCGGCCCAGTATAGGAATATCCACCTACTCCAGGCCTTGGGCGCGACGCTCCTGCCAAGCCCAGAAGGTGCCGATGGCGATGCAGAGAATGACCCCGTAGCTGGCGATATTCAGAACGGTGTAGAAGGCCGACACCGAAGGTCTCAGGTCTATGAAGACCATGATGTGACTGGCGACAGCCAGCAGTTGAAGCGCGGTCGCCCAAATAGGCCAGCTTCGCGCGGCTTTCCAGCTAAGCCCCGCGAAAACAACGAGAACGATCAGGTCGATCGCAAACATGCTCCATTGAAGGCTGTAAATATCGCTGTCGTTCTGCACTAGCAGCGAAGCGAACCACAGAAACAGATAGGCGCCGGCGCCGATCCGCTCGGGCTCATCACCTTTCAGAAAGGCGAAAGCGGCAACGGCCACGATAACGGCGGCGCCGATCTGAGAATAGAGGGTGTCGAACATGCAAATCGCCCCCGCGCCTGCGGCACGGGAGCGACATTGCCTGATTTAGAGCTTGGCCGAAACGGCCAAGCATCAATCTTACAGCGAATTCACGCGACGCGCAGGTGACCCGTGGGGCGGCTGCCGATCGGCGTCTCCCAATCGTCGGGCTTGTTGACCGGACCGGCAGCATAGACGCCCCAGCCCATGCGACGATGGTCTTTCTGAAGTTCAGCATGGCAGGCCACGACCGCTTGGCGCGCAACACCGAGAGCCGCGATAGCTTCCAGAGCTTTGGCCTGCGACCCCGAACCAGCGACCGGGGAAACGTCCAGAGCGACGCGCGCGCCAATCATGGATTGAACCAGGGTCGTAGCATGAGTGATGGCCGCGTCGACGGCCTTTTCGGTCGCATACAGATCACCGGCGACGCCGGCGACGACTTCAGTCCTGTCCATGAAAAACCCTCCAGCTTGGTTATAGTAAACCAGCCGTTAACACGGATGCGGGCGTCACGGTAGGGTTTTGTTTACCTTATGGTTGCGCCCTCCACGCGCGAATGGGTCATTTCGGGACCGCCGCGGCGGCGAGGGCTGTCGTCATCAGGCTTGTCCACGGGACCAATAGCCAGCGCGTCCAGATCCAGCCGCCGGGCGAGGGCGGCGAGTGTGTTGTGAACATCGACCAAATGCCCTCGGGCTTCGGTCAAAGCCGACAGACCCGCGGCGGCTGAAGTGAAGGCCTGCTGCCCCGTGACAGCCGACAGATACGCCTCTGCCCTCGCTCTGGGCAGTTCGGCGGCCAGTTCCGCCGCTTCGACCAGCGCCAGGTCGATAGCGGCCTCGGCCGCGTAGAGACGCTGGGCGACCAATCGCCCTATGTCGCTTCTGGTCATAAATCCTCCCCATCCGACCCAGCCGTCATGGGGAGGCTAATCTTTGGTTGCTTTAAAACGCAATCCCTACGTGTCAGCGCCCAGCAGGAAATGCGCGGTCAGGCTGGCGATGGGTTGAGCTTCATCCTCTTGCCAAGCCTCGGCCACGACATGGGCCACACGCCTGCCCGCCTTGCCGATGCGGGCCCGAGCCCGCACCTCGACCGCGCGACCGGACCGCAGATAAGCGACGGTCACGTTGATCGGTTTGGGCAGGCGTTCAGCGGGAAAGGCCGCAGCGGCCTGAGCGATCGCCGTAAGCTCCAGCATGGCCGCCGTTGCGCCTCCATGAAGGGCAGGCAGCACGGGGTTTCCGATCAGCATGGGCTGGAACGGCATCACGACCAGCCGTCCTTGCTCGTCGGTCTCTTCTCGCAGCCCAAGGAACTGAGCATATGGCAAGGTCTGAAGAATGCTCATGCGCTATTCGCGCTCCGACCAGGCCTGTGATGGGTCAGCATATAGGCCGCCTGGGCCGCAGCCACCGGATCGGCTGGATCGTCTTCAAACGCCCAAGCCCGCACAAAAGCGATGGAAGAGGTCAGCCTGTAGCAACGCGCCTCGGCCAGCAACTCTCTGCCCGTGACGGCGGCGCGCATGTAGTCAACCCTTAGATCAAGCGTCGCCACCGGACGGAACTCGCCAATCCGCGCCCAGATCGCCAGGCCGCCGGCATGATCCAGCAATGCTGTCACCAGCCCACCGGCCAGCACCCCGGTCTCGGGGTCGCCGACCAGGTCCTTGCGCCAAGGCGCGCCGATGCGAACGCGCTCGGCCTCGCGTCCAATCCAGCGAAACCCTAGAGCATGGGTGTGGGCCGCGACCGACGCCAGCTGCGGCAGCACCTCGTCAAGGAACGAATCCGTCATGGCGGGACCTTAGCACTGGCGGGCCTGTCCGCGACGCCAACCGACGCCATGATCCGCCCTGAAGACCTTCTCCGTCCCACGCCCCACGGTCTGTACTGCCCGCCCGGGGACTTTTACATCGACCCCGTGCGGCCGGTGGATCGCGCGGTGGTGACGCACGGTCATTCCGATCACGCCCGATCGGGCCACGGCGCCGTGCTCGCCACGCCCCAGACCCTGGCGATCATGTCGGAAAGGTATGGCCAGGACTTCGCGGAACGCCGTCAGCCTTCGCCCTATGGAGAAACCGCGTCTCACAAGGGCGTGGATGTCCGCCTGGCGCCGGCGGGCCATGTCTTGGGCTCCGCCCAGGCGGTGATCAGTTGGCGTGGACTGACCATGGTGGCGTCCGGCGACTACAAGCGGCGGCGCGACCCAACCTGCGCGTCGTTCGAGCCCGTGCCGTGCCATGTCTTCATATCCGAGGCCACCTTCGGCCTGCCCGTCTTCACTCATCCGCCAGACGCCGAGGAGATCGGACGGCTGATCCAATCCTTGGGCCAGTTTCCAGAACGGGCGCATCTGGTCGGCGCTTATGCGCTCGGCAAGGCCCAGCGTGTAATCCGCCTGCTGCGCGAAGGAGGGTGGGACCGCACAATCTACGTTCACGGCGCGCTCGAGCGGCTCAACCGCCTGTACGAGCGCGAAGGCGTCGATCTGGGCCCGTTGGCGCCGGCCACCGGACTGGGCAAGGACGCGCTGGGCGGCGAAGTCGTCATCGCCCCGCCTTCGGCGATCCAGGATCGTTGGGCGCGGCGATTCGCCGACCCGGTGACCGCCTTCGCTTCAGGCTGGATGGGCGTGAAAGCGCGGGCGCGCCAACGGGGCGTGGAACTGCCTCTCGTTATTTCCGATCATGCTGACTGGACCGAACTCACGGCGACGTTCCAGGAACTGCGCCCGGACGAGATCTGGATCACTCACGGCCGCGAGGAAGGCCTGTGCCGCTGGGCCGAGCTGAACGGGCTCAAGGCCCGCGCCCTGCGCTTGGTTGGCTACGAAGAAGAAGACGATGACGAGGCTTCGCCGACGCCGGGTACCGAAAAGGCTGATTAGCGGAACCAAGCCGGCGACTGGATGTTGTTCGCCTGTCACCACCGCTTGTTGCAACACGGTGGGCGACCAGCGGCCCGCCCATGCACCCCCCGACGCCTCGCGGCGGGCCGCTCACGCCCCACTTCCTCAAAACCCAGGAAAATCACCGCAGCGCCTTGACCGCGCAGGCGGTTTGCAACAGAAGACGCCCGCGTCGGCGGCGCCGGAATGCATGCGTCCTTAGCTCAGTTGGTTAGAGCATCTGACTTTTAATCAGAGGGTCCTCGGTTCGAGCCCGAGAGGACGTACCATCCGGCCCGCCGACCGCCTTCCCCTCGATTTTTCCCTGCATGACGTCTAGCCAGAGCGCATGAGACCTCTGGCGGGCGTGCGCATTCTCGAATTTGACGGCCTGGGCCCGGTGACCTTCGCCGGCATGGTGCTGGCCGATCTCGGCGCCGACGTCATTCGCCTGACGCGCGGCAGCGGCGCGCCAGCCGCCGTGTTCGACGACGTAGGCGGCGAAATCCTGCATCGGGGGCGACGCGTCCTCCCGGTCGATCTCAAATCGGACGCCGATCTGGCGACGGTGAAGCATCTGGCCACGCGTGCGGACGCCGTGATCGAGGGTTTCAGGCCCGGCGTCATGGAGCGCCTGGGTTTGGGACCGGACGTTTTGCATGCCGCGAACCCGCAGCTAGTCTACGCGCGGGTCACCGGTTGGGGGCAGACGGGGCCGCTGGCGGACCAGGTGGGTCACGACATCAACTACATCGCCTTGTCGGGCGCTCTTCATCCGATGGGTGAGCCCGACCGGCCGCCTCGCCCCCCACTCAACCTGATCGGCGATTATGGCGGCGGCGCCATGATGGCTGTGACCGGACTGCTGGCGGCGCTGGTCCAGGCCAAGGCGACGGGCCTTGGAGCGGTCGTGGACGCCGCCATGACCGACGGTTCCGCCTTGCTGACAAGTCTGTTTCACGCCCTGGAGGGCCGCGGTCTCTGGTCGGATCGTCGCGGAAGCAACCTGCTGGATGGCGGCGCGCCCTTCTACCGCTGCTATGCCTGCCGCGACGGCCGCTTTGTCGCGGTGGGGGCGCTTGAGCCGCGCTTTTACGCCGCCCTGCTGGCGGGTCTGGACATCCCGCCAGCCGAGGCGCCGCAGTACGATCTCGCAGCGTGGGACGGCCTGCATTCACGTTTCGCCGCGGCCTTTGCTGAGCGCGACCGCGACGACTGGGCCGACCATTTCGCGGGAACGGAAGCCTGCGTCACGCCCGTCCTGACCCTCTCCGAGGCGCGCAACCATCCGCACAATCTGGCCAGGGCTACGTTCGCGGGCGGGGCGCCTCAACCGGCGCCTCGCTTCAACGGAGAACACGACGCAGCCGAGCCGCTCCCGCCCGCGCTCAATCCGGATCAAGCTTTGGCGCTGTGGCCGTGATCTTCGCGTGCTGAGGCGCAGGCCTGGGCCAGGGTGGTCACCAGCAGGCTCGGTTCAATCGGCTTGGTCAGGAAGGCTCGCACGCCGACCGCGGCCCAAGCCGCGCGGTGATTGTCCATTGCGTTGGCGGTCAGGGCGATGACCGGCGTTCCCGTGTTGGCCCCCTCGGCACGAATGACCCGCGTGGCCTCCAACCCGTCCATCACCGGCATCTGCATATCCATCAGCACCACGTCGAATCGGGCGTCGCGGGCCATCTCCACCGCTTCCTGACCATTGGCCGCGAAGGTCAGACGCAGGCCGTGCGGCTCAAGCAGCAGCCCGACAATGCGGCGATTGACCTCGTGATCGTCTACGACCAGCACCGACCGGCCCGACAAGACCTGTCCATCGGCCTCGGGCCTCTCGGGCCGAGGGTTCGACGCATCGATCACACGCACCGGGAGGCTCAGGACGAAGGCCGAGCCCTCCCCTTCCCGACTGGCGGCCGTCAGCGATCCGCCCATCAACTCCGCCAGACGCCGGCTGATCGCCAGGCCGAGGCCCGTTCCGCCATAGCGACGTGTCGTGCCGGCGTCGGCCTGCTCGAAGCTGTCGAAAACACTGGCCAGCCTTTCCGCCGGAATGCCGCAACCCGTGTCCCTGACCGTCACGTTCAGACGCCCTTCGCCTGCGTCCCATTCCGCGGTGAGATCTATGCGACCCTGATCGGTGAACTTCACGGCGTTGGAGATCAGATTGAACAGAATCTGCTGCAGCCGCAGCGGATCGGTGAGGATGCAGGCGGGCGCGTTCGCCGCCACGAGGACGGTCAGTTCGACCCCATTCGCCTCCGCGCGAGGCCGCCACATCCGCTCAAGCATGGACAGCCGGTCGCGTAAGTCCATCTCGGCGGCTTCGAGGGACATGCGGCCCGCCTCGATCTTGGAGAAGTCCAACACATCGTTCAGCAGACCCATGAGCACATCTCCGGCCTCGGTCAGCATGGCGACATGCTCTTGCTGGTGCTGGTCCAGCCGTGTCCGGCGCAGCAGGTTCGCCGAGGATATGACCGCGTTCATCGGCGTGCGGATCTCGTGGCTGATGACCGCCAGGAAGTCGGACTTGGCCGCGCTGGCGACCTCGGCCTTGCGACGCTCCTGATCCGCCACTTCATTGGCGCGCCGCAGGGCGTTGTTGGTGTGGGAGCTTTGCCGCACGGCGACGACCAGATGCATCAGATAAAGCACTCCGCCCAGGGCGATCAGGGCGACATGCCTCTGCCCCGTGATCCAGGCGCTCAGGATCGGCAGACCCAGAAAATACAGACCGTGCGGTATGGCGGCCGACAGAAGCAGGGGCCGCACCTCGTGCATGTGCAGGCTGACGTGAAGCAGCCCGCCCGCCACCTGGACGATGGCGAACAGACGCCCCACCTCGCCGGCCGTGAACCACAGATAGGCGGCGATGGAGGAATAGACGATGACGCTCAGGCTGGCCGTAACGCAACACACGATCTGACGGCTGAGCGTCACGGGTCGTTCGGGTTCGAGACGGAAGGGTCTGAACACCAGCCAGTCGATCATCTGGCTGACGATCACCGCGCCGAACCAGACCAGAGGGAAGATCGAGGGCGAGAGGACCCAGGCGACCAAACCGATGAATGCGGCCAGGCCGATGCGGGTCTTCAGCTCGCGAAAGCGCACCTCCGCGACGATGGCGTAGGTCGATTGCTGCATTTTAATCCTCTCCCGGATCGACTAAACCCAGAAAAACGTAAGGTTTCGTTGCCGAGGGTCTGTCGTCTCGTCGGGAACCTTGCACGCAAGGCCGCGTTGCGAGTTCGAGTTCGGGGAGTTCTTCAGATGAGACAATCGCCTCTGCTGTTCGTAGCCGCAGGCCTGGTGCTGGGCATGACCGCCTGCGACGAGCCACGCTACGACCGGACGCCCGAGCGATCCGACATCCCCGAAGTCATGGTCGAGGCGACCCCGGCGGAAGACGCTGCCGCGCCCGCAGCCGAAACGGTCCCCGAAGGCCCGCCCATCGACGCCTCGACCCTCCCGCCCGAAGAACGGACATCGGAAGAAACGGTCCGCCCCGAGAGCGAGACAATGTTCTACTGAGCGGCGACAACCGCGTGTTTCCGATCGCCGCCTCTCTGCGGCCCGACTGCAAGGCCTGGGTTTGACGTTCCGCTCTTCGCTTCTTCTCGCCACGGCCGTCTGCACCTTCGCCGCGCCGGCCCTGGCGGAACCCCGCGCCCAGATCCGTGGCGACTTGACCGCTGACCTGCGCCGCCAGCTGGAACAGGCCATCGGCGAGACCGAGAACGCGCCCGCCAACCGCTTCGAAGCGCGCCGCCGCGCGCGAGCAGCGGTCGAGTCCGCCGAGGCCCTGCTCCGGTCAGAGGGCTACTATCAGCCGGTCCTAGAAGACATCGTCGAGGGTGAAGAAACCGCCGTCGCCATCGTCTCGGTCGAGCCTGGTCGCCGCTTCGTCTTGACCGAACCGACCATCGCCTGGCGCGCGCCCGAGCCCGACGCAGAGAGCGCGACCGCCGCGCGTGAAGCCATCCAGCTGGCGCCGGGCGAACCCGGCCGCGCCGCCGATGTCATCGCCGCGGAAGGGCGCGTGGTCTCGACCCTGACCCGACGCGGCTATGCCGACGCCCGCTCCGAGCCGCGTCGCGTGGTGGTCGATCACGCCACCTTCACCGTGGACCCGACCTACAATATCGCATCCGGCGATCTGGTCCGCCTGGACGGCATCCGCCTGCTAACGCGCGGCATCACCAGTCCCGAATGGGTCGCCGGCCTGGCGCCGTGGACGACCGGGGACGTCTACGACCCCGAGGACGTGGCCGAGTTGGAGCGACGCCTGCTCGAAACCAACGTCTACGACGGCGTCGGCGTGGCCCTCGCTCCCATCGACCAAACCGATGAACAGGGCCTTCGTCCGGTCGTCGTCACCCTGGCCGACAGCTCGCCGCGCCTGTTGGAAGCGGGCGCCACCTACTCCACGGCCGAAGGCTCCGGCGTCGAAGGCATCTGGACGTGGCGCAACCGCTTCGGCCGCGCTGACACCCTGCGGTTCCAGGCGCGCCTGGCCGACATCAACAGCCGATTGGGCGCAAACCTCAGCCTGCCGCACTGGCGCCGCCCCGGCCGGACGCTGACGCTGGACGCCGCTCTCGTCTTCGAAGACACCGATGCTTATCGCCGCCTGGCCGTGACCACGGCGGCCGACCTGCGCCAGCGCATCGGCAAGACCTCCTACTTCACCTATGGCGTCGGCCTGGACGCGGGCCGCTATCGCGAGACCCGGTTCGATCCGGTCACCATGACGCCGGTCCGGTTTGACCGCGACCTGGCCATTCTGACCGGACGAAGCTCGGTCTATATGGACCGCTCCAACGATCCGCTGGACCCGGTGCGCGGCTATCGCCTGCTCGTTTCGGCTCAGCCGACGGCGGTGGCGGGTGACGACACCGTCTTCTTCCTGCGCACCGAAGGTCAGGCGACGGGCTACCTGCCCCTGACCGACGGCGCAACCACCGTGCTAGCCGGGCGCGTGCGCTTGGGCTCCATAATCGGCGGCGAAGAGCTGACCGTGCCGGCCGACCGCCTGTTCTATTCCGGCGGCGGCGGGTCCGTGCGCGGCTACAGCTATCAGAGCGTCGGCCCGCGCCTACCCGACAACACCCCGCGCGGGGGCTTGAGCCTGTTCGAAACCTCGATGGAGGTGCGCCGCGACGTCGGCGAAAGCTTCCAGGGCGTGGTCTTCGTCGACGCCGGCGCGATCGGCTTCCAGGAGACGCCGAACTTCAACAACCTGCGCTACGGCGCCGGCTTCGGCGTGCGCTACAAGCTGCCGTTCGGCCCGATCCGCGCCGACGTGGCCTTCCCGCTCGACAAGCGCGACGGTGACGCGGACTTCCAGCTCTACATCAGCATCGGCCAGGCGTTTTGACCGAGACCCCTCCTACCGTCGAAACGCCGGAAAGCCCGGCCAAGCGCGAAAAGCGCAAGCGCACCCGCCTGCAGGCCCTTGCCTTCTTCGGCGGCATCGGCGTCGCCGTCCTGCTGGCCCTGGTCATCGCCGTGGCCGTCGGCGGGCGGATGTACATCGTCTCGGACGCTGGCCGCGGCCTCGTCACCAGCTTCGTCGCCGGCAAGAAGATCGGCCGCTACGGCCGCATCAATGTCGAGGGCCTGTCGGGCGATCTGTTCAACGACTTCCGCCTGGCGCGCGTCACCGTCACCGACGAAGAGGGCGTCTGGCTCGAAGCCACCAACGTCCGCGTGGACTGGAGCTACTGGCCCCTGGTCATGCGTCGCTTCCACGCCAGCGAAATCTCGGCCGACAACATCCGCGTCATCCGCCGGCCCATCGTCGAGCCGCCGACCGAACCGGGCGGCCCCACACCCATCGACGTCAAGATCGACCGCTTCGCCGCCAGCATCGAACTGATGGAGGACTTCTCCAAGGAATACGGCCGGTGGCGCCTGTCGGGTGACGCCGACATTCCGCGCCGGGGCGCCAAGGCGGCCAACGTCAACGCCTACAGCCTCAGCCGCGAGGGCGACTATCTGCGCCTGGCCGCCGTGTTCGGCGGCGAGATCGATGACCTGCGCGTCAATCTGCGCGCCAACGAGGCGCAGGGCGGCCCGATCGCCGGCGCGCTCGGCTATTCCCCCGACCAGCCCTTCACCGCCGCCGCCATCGTCAACGGCGAGATCGTCGATGTGGTCATGCGCACCGGCGAGTTCACGCCCCTGACCGTGCGCGGCCGCTACGGCGGCGACGACGGCGCGCGGGTGTCCGGCTTCTTCGACTTCTCGGGCTCGGACCTGCTGGAGCCGTTCGTCGAGCGTATCGGCCGCACGGCCCGCTTCGGCTTCGCCGCCGTGCCGGATCGGCGCGAAGGCTTCCAGGGCGTGGGCTGGCGGCTTTATGCCGACAACATCGACAGCCGCGCCTCAGGCGTCATCCGCATGAGCGACCGCGCGGCGCCCGACGGCATGAAGCTGGAGCTTTCGACCCGATCGCTCAGCCGCTTGGCTGGCACGCCGATCGCAGGTCCGGCTGCCTACGTCGGCGTCTTCACCGGCGACGCTCAGAATTGGAAGCTAGACGGCTCGGCCAGCCTGTTGGGCGCCGACATCGCCTCCTACCGCGCCACCCGTATTTCGGGCCCGTTGAACGTCGCGGTCAACAACGGCCGCATGGACGTGGTCGGCGACATCCGCGCGACCGGCGGCTCGGGCCAAGGCATCATCGGCGGCCTGCTGGGCGCCACGCCGCGCGTGCAGATGGAGGCTTCGCGCCTAGCTGACGGTGCCTTCTTGCTGCGCCGTATCGACGCGCGCGGTCAGGCCCTGACCCTGACCGGCTCGGGCCAGCGCAATCTGACGGGCGGCCTGGGCTTCCGGGGCAACGCCGCCATCACCGACGTCGGCCGCATCCAGCCCGGCGCGCGCGGCGCCTTCGGCGGCCCCATCCAGGCCTCGTCCGCCCGCCCCGGCGCGCCGTGGGTCATGACCTTCGACGGCCGCGGCCAGCGCCTGGTCACCGGCATGGCCGAGCTGGATCGCCTGCTGGGACAGACGCCCCGCCTGCAGCTCGCCGGATCGTTCAACGACGGACGGATCGCCATCGACCGAGGCCAGCTGACCGGCGCCCAGGCGCGCGCCGGGGCCAAGGGTCTGATCGAAACCGGCGGCCGCCTGCGCCTGGCGCTGGACTGGAACGCCCAGGGCCCCTTCGCCGCCGGCCCGGTCGAGATCGTCGGCAACATGAGCGGCGACGGCGCCCTGACCGGCACCCTGGCCCAGCCGCGCGCCGACCTGCGCGCCCGCTTCGACCGCATCGACGTGGCGGCCCTGCAACTGACCCAGGCCGACCTGGTTCTCAGCTTCCGTCGCGGCGCGGATTCGTCCGACGGCCGCGTCGCCCTGACGTCGGCCTCGAACTACGGACCGGCGCGCGCCTCGGGCAACTTCTTCCTGGGCGGCGACCGCATCCGCCTGTCGGACGTCGATCTGGACGCCGGCGGGATCACGGCCCAGGGTGCCATCGCCCTGTCCGACAATGTGCCATCCAGCGCCGACCTGACCTTCACTGCCCGCCCCGGCGCCTTCCTGGCGGCGGGCGAGGCGCAGGGGCGCGTCCGCCTGACCGAGGGCGGCGGCGATCAGACCGCCATCCTGAACGTCACCGGCCGCAACGTGCGCCCGGCCGGATCGGACATCGTCATCCGCAGCCTGGACCTGAACGGCCAGGGCACGCTGGAGCGCCTGCCCTTCACCCTGGTCGCCGATGTCGGCGGCCCCAACCCGGTCAACTTCGACGGCAACGGGATATTCTCGCGCCGGGGGGACGACACCAGCGTGACGCTTAACGGTGCAGGCCGTGTGCGCGAGGTCGCCTTCAACACCCGCACCCCGCTGGTCGCGGCCTTCAGCGGCGCGGGCCGTGTGATCCGCGCCGATCTGGGCGTCGGCGGTGGCTTCCTGACCGGCGAGCTGCGTCAGGACGACCGCGCCGCCTCCATCGAGGCCAATCTGCAAGGCGTCGAGGTCGGCTCCATCGCGCCCGACCTGCGCGGTCAGGTGACGGGTCGCGTGTCCCTGCGAGGCGCTGGATCGGACCTGACCGGCTCGGCCAACGTCGACCTGCGTCAGCTGCGCAGCGTGGATGCGCCGCGCGGCCTGGCCGTGGACGGAACGGTCGTGGCCAACCTGGCCGGCGACACCCTGACCATTCAGGCCAACGCCGCCAGCCCCAACGCCGTTCAGGCGCGGGCCAATGTGACCCTGCCGGTCGAGACCTCTGCCGCGCCTCTGCGGCTGGCCATCGCCCGCACGCGCAACATGAGCGGCGACGTGGCCATCAACGGGCAGATCCAGCCGATATGGGACCTGTTCTTGGGCGGCGAGCGCTCGTTGGCGGGTCAGATCGACGCCAACGCCACCCTGGGCGGCACGCTGAACGCCCCGCGCATAAACGGCCGGCTGGATCTGGCGCAGGGGTCGTTCAACGACACCGCGACCGGCCTGCGGCTCGAGAACGTCGGCCTGGCCACACGCTTCGACGACACGACGGCCGTGCTGGAACGCTTCGAGGGCAATGACGGCTCGGGCGGGCAGGTGTCCGGCCAGGGCCGGCTGGGCCTGCGCCAGGGGTCGGCGTCGAGCCTGCAGCTTCAGCTGACGCGCTTCCGCATCATCGACAATGACCTGGCGGAGGCTCGCGCCTCCGGCCCCATCACCGTGGTTCGCGCCGCCGACGGCAACATTCAGCTGAACGGCGACCTGACGGTCAACGAGGCCGAGATCGCGGCCAATCCGCCCGGCTCGAACGGCGTCGTCCGCATGGACGTGATCGAGATCAACCGCCCCGGCGGTGATCCGGTCGAGCCGACAGGTCGCCAGGGCGGTCCTCAGATCGCGCTCAACATCGACCTGACCGGCCGCCAGATCTTCGTTCGCGGTCGTGGGCTGGACGTCGAGCTGGGCCTGAACGCCCGGGTGCGCGGCACGATCGCTGAGCCGCAGCTGACCGGAAACGCGCGCATCGTGCGCGGTGACTATGAGTTCGCCGGCAAGCGATTCGTGTTCGACGACACCGGCACCATCGCCCTGTCCACTGACCCGGAACGCATCCGCCTGAACCTGATGGCGACGCGCGAGGACCCCGCTCTGACGGCGGTGATCCGCGTCACCGGCACGGCCGCACGGCCCGAAATCGCGCTGAGCTCGACCCCCGCCCTGCCCCAGGACGAAATCCTGTCGCAGGTGCTGTTCGGCCGCTCTGCGTCTCAGCTGTCGGCCTTCGAGGCGGCGCAGCTGGCGTCCGGCGTGGCGTCTCTGGCGGGCGGCGGCGGCTTCGACGTCATCGGCAACCTGCGCGAACTGGCGGGGCTGGACCGTCTCTCCTTCGGCGGCGACGCCTCGGCTCTGACCGTCGCCGGCGGCCGCTACATCACCGACGACATCTATCTGGAAGTCATCGGCGGCGGCGAAGGGGGCTCGGCGGTGCGCGTGGAGTGGCAGGTCCGGCGCAATCTGGCGGTCAGCTCGCAGTTCGGCGGCCAGGGCGACGCCAGCCTGTCGATCCGCTGGCGTCGAGAATCGCGCCGCCCCGGTGAACCGGTCGACCGACGTCCCAACCGCCGCTAGGTCAGATTAGCGCTGGAAGGGGTAGAAGCCTGCGCCCAGGCCGAGCAGGCCCGTCAACTCGTCCAGCGCCCGCCGGCTCTCGTCCAGCAGCGCGGGATCGGCCAGATCGCCGGGCGTTAGCCGGTCGCGATAGTGCCGCTCGCCCCAGGCCGACAGCCGGCCGTACAGCTCGTCGGTCAGCCGCATG
Source organism: Brevundimonas sp. (assembly GCF_046295775.1). Lineage (GTDB taxonomy): Bacteria > Pseudomonadota > Alphaproteobacteria > Caulobacterales > Caulobacteraceae > Brevundimonas. The sequence goes on from NZ_JBKBML010000002.1 coordinate 157,228, forward strand.
GCCGGGTTGGTCGCCGCAAGCTCGGCCTCGGTCAGCACCACGCGCAGGCGCAGACACGCCGGGCCGCCGCCGTTTCGCATCGACTGGCGCACATCGACGTACTCGACCCGGCCGATCGGCCCGTTCGACCCGGCGAGGCTCTGCGCCACCGCATGGCTGAGAGGATTGTCCCGCGTCTCGGTCGGACAGATCAGCGTCAGCCGGTCGTCCCCTGGCGCCTGGATCAGCATGGAGTTGAACAGATAGCTCGAGATCGCGTCCGCCAGCGGCAGGTCCGTCGACGCCACCTCCAAGAAGATCGGCTCGAACAGGCCCTCGGCGGCGCGGCGGATCGCGGCCTTGGTCCCCGCCGTGTCCTCGAACGCGAGGTCGTGGAAAAACAGGGTCTGCAGCGCGCCGACGCACACCACGTCGTTGTGGAAGGTGCCGCCCGCGATGGCCGCCCGCCCCTGGCGCGCCAGCACGGCGCCAGACGCCCGGTGCCGCCGCATCACGGCCTGCGACGCCTCGCGCGTCTGGCGGGCCGGATAGGGATCGTCCCAGGCCTCGAAGGCCTCGCGGCCCCACACCATCAGATTCACGCCCGGCGCGCCGTGCTCGGCGCATAGCCGCACATGATTGGCCGCCCCCTCGTCGGCCAGATGTGCGACCGGGCTGAGGGCGTCATGGACCGCGAACCGTTCGGCGTCGGGAAACAGCGCATCCAGCGCCCGCTTCGTCTGCTGGTGCTCAAGCGAGCGGTGCAGGTTGGTCACCAGATTGGCCGGCGTGAAATGCACCCGCCCGTCGGCCGCATCAGCGCTGGGCGTCACGGTCGCCGCATTGGCCGCCCACATCGGCGAGGCGGAACAGGCCGCCGCGGCGAAGCTGGGCGCGTCTGTCCACGCCCGCTCCAGAACCTCGGCGTCCGTCCCGGCGAAGCCCAGAGTGCGCAGGAAGGGAATGTTCGGCCGCTCATGCGGCGGCAGCACGAACTGCGGCAGGCCCAGGTCCGCCAGGGCCTTCATCTTGTCGAGCCCCTGCAGCACCGCCGCACGCGGGTTCGACGCCTCCCCCTTGTTCAGGCTCGACGCCAGATTGCCCGGCGACAGCCCCGCATACGAATGCGTCGGCCCGATCAGCCCGTCGGCGTTGGCTTCGACCGCCCCGCTCATCGCAGGCCCTTCATCTCGCCCTCGATGTTCTTCACCCCCGCCGCTTCGAAGCTGGCGACCGGATAGGCGCAGTAGTCGGCGGCGTAATAGGCGCTGGGGCGATGGTTGCCGCTGGCGCCCAGGCCGCCGAAGGGCATGTCGCCCGCCGCGCCCGTCGTGGGGCGGTTGAAGTTGACGACGCCGGCGCGGATGCGGCGAATGAAGCGGTCCCAGTTCGCCGGATCGTCGCTGACGAGGCCGGCGGACAGGCCGTAGCGGGTGGCATTGGCCTCCTGGATCGCGGCGTCGAAGGTCGCGACGCGAGTGACCGACAGGAAGGGGGCGAACATCTCCTCGTCCGGCATGTGCACGCCGGTCACGTCGATCAGGGCGGGCCGGACGAAGGCGCCCGGCAAATTGTCGACCGGCCCCGAGGCGCGGATCACCCGCGCGCCGGCGTCGATCCGGTCCTGCAAGGCCTTGAGCGCCGCCGCCGCCGCCGATTTGGAGATGAGCGGCCCGCCATACGGCTCGGGCTGGCTGTCCCAGGGCGCGAAGATCAGCCGATCGACCAGGGCCGCCACGGCTTCGACGATGGCGTCGCCCTGCGGTCCCTCCGGCACGATCAGCCGACGCGCGCATGAACAGCGCTGGCCCGTCGTGACAAAGGCGGACTGGACCACCAGCCCGGCCACGGCCTCGACGTCCGCGGCGTCCCACACCACCAGCGGATTGTTGCCGCCCAGCTCCAGCGCCAGAATGACATGCGGGTCGTCCGCGAACTTCCTGCGGAAATGCGCGCCCGCCGCGCCCGAGCCGGTGAACATCAGGGCGTCGATCGGCTGGTCCAACAGGGCCGCGCCCACGTCGCGTCCGCCCTGCACCAGGTTGAAGACCCCGGCCGGCAGATCGGCCTCTGCCAAGCACTCGGCCATCAGCTGACCGGTCCAGGGCGTCTCTTCCGAGGGTTTGAACACCACCGTGTCGCCGGCCAGCAGGGCCGGCACGATATGGCCGTTTGGCAGATGGCCGGGGAAGTTGAACGGCCCCAGCACCGCCGCCACGCCATGCGGCCTGTGGCGCAGCACGGCGCGGCCGAAGGCAGTGTCATTGGCCCGTTCGCCCGTGCGCTCGTCATAGGCGCGGATGGAGATGTCGACCTTGCCCTGCATCGCGCCCAGCTCGGCCGTGGTCTCCCACAGCGCCTTGCCGGTCTCGCGGCTGATGGCCTGAGCCATTTCGGTCGCGCGGGCCTTGAGGGCGGCCTGATAGCGCTTCAAGGCGTCGATCCGGTCCTGACGCGGGCGATCGGCCCAGTCGGGGAAGGCGGCGCGCGCGGCCGCGACGGCGTCGGCCACCTGGCCCGGCGTGCTCTCGGCGCCCTGCCAGACCACCTGATCGGTGGCCGGATCGATCGAAGTCAGCTGGCTCATGATTTCACCCTTACGACGTCCCCCGACTTCACCTTGAGCGCCGCCGCCGTCTCGCGGTTCAGGCGGGCCGTCTCTCCCTCGATCTCGACACGCTGGCGCACGGCGCGGAAGTCGCCGACGCTGTCGGTCGAGATCAGGCTGACCAGTTCGACGTCCGGCTCGTCCACGATCTCGACCTTCAGCCTGCGCGCATCGCGGACCGTGCGGATGTTGTCGCGGCCGCAGGCCACAGTCGGACCAGCGTCGAAGATGTCCACCAGTCCGTTGGGCCGAAAGCCTTCGCTTTCCAGCAGCGCCATCGCGGGTACGCCCTGCGGATGCACCTTGCCGATGACCGCCCGCGCGGGCTCGGGCAGCAGCTCGATATAGATCGGGTGGCGCGGCGCGAGGTCCAGGATGAACTGCTTGTCCGTCGAGCCGGTCATGCGATCGGCCTCGTCGAACTCCATGGGAAAGAACTTGTGCGCGACGTGGTCCCAGAACGGGCAGGCGCCGTCGGGCGTGAAGACGCCGCGCAGCTCGGCCAGCACGTTGTCGGCGAACAGATCAGGCTCGGCACCGATCAGCATGTAGCGCGACTGGCTGAGCAGCCGCCCCGCCCCGCCCTTGCGCCGATCCGCCTTGAGGAACAGCGAGCCGACCTCGGTCCAGCCGGTGCATTCGTTGACCAGCACCAGCGTCTTCTGATCCAGCTTCACGCCCAGCGAGGGCGAGGACTGGGTGTTGTTCACGACGCGGAAGCTGAAGAAGGGTCGTTTCAGGCCCACGGCCGCCTTGACCGAGCCGACGCCGTCCACGTCGCCGGTGTCGGTCTCCTCAAGCATGAGGGTGTACCAGCGCTCCTGCGGCTCCAGCTGACCAGAGAAACTGTCGCGACTGACGTCCAGCCGGTCGGCCAGCACGTCCGGGTCCTCGGGCAGGCTGGTGAAGCCGGGGCCGGACAGGATCGCCAATTCCAGCAGGTGATCCAGATCGCGGGGTTGGGCGGGGCGGACGACCAGCATCAGCGGCTCTCCAGAAGCAGGGCCTTCAGCCCCGGCGCGTCGATCTCGCCCGAGGCGACCTTGCACAGGATGAGCGCGCTCAGCTGGGCCCGTTCGACAAAGCTATCGGGCCAGGCGAACTCTTGGTCCGAATGGATATCGCCGCCGCGCACGCCCAGGGTGTCGATGTTGGGCAGGCCCGCCGCGTGCAGATTATTGCCCTCGCAGACCCCCCCAGAAGGGGCCCAGCGGATGCTCTGGCCCAGCAGCTCGCCGGCCTGGCGCACCGCCTCGAACAGGGCCGTCTGGGCCGCGTCCATGGGCTTGGGCGGGCGGGTGAAGCCGCCATGCAGCTCCAGGCTCAGGCCCTCGAAGGGCGGCCGGGCGGCGATGGCGTCGATCTGTGTCACGATCCAGTCGGCCGCCTCGGCGTCGGGAACGCGCACGTTGAACCGCACCACCGCATGGTCGGCCACGACGTTCAGCGCCGTACCGCCTGAGATCTTGGCGACATTGACGGTCACGCCCTCATGCTTGCCGTTCAGGTCGTGCAAGGCGACGGCGACGGCGGCCGCGCCGGCCACGGCGTTCGCCCCCTCGTGAAAGGCCCGCCCGGCATGGGCGGACCGCCCGCGCACGATCAGGTGGAAGTTGCCCGAGCCTTTCCTCGCGCCCGCCATCGAACCGTCCGCCAGGGCGGGTTCGTAGGTCAGGCCCAGATGACCGCGCGCGCCGAGTTCGGCCAGCAGCGGCGCCGATCCGGGCGAACCGATTTCCTCGTCCGGGCTGAGCAGTACGGTCCAGCCGACGCCGCCCTTGGCAGAGTGGGTCTCGAACGCTTCCAGCGCCGCCAGGATGACGCTGATGCCTCCCTTCATGTCGGCGATGCCCGGGCCGTTCAGCGCGCCGTCCGCGCGAAGGCCCACGGTCTGGAAGGCGCTGTCGATCGGGAAGACGGTGTCGTAATGGCCGGTCAGCACGACCTGGATGGGAGCCTGGGGCCGGATCGATACGCTCAGAGCGTCGACATAGGCTTCTTCTCGCGCCACCGCGTCGTCGCCAACGACCACGGAAGGCGTGGTGGCGATGCGGGCAAGCGCCGCCTCGGGCAGGACACGCCGGGCCTCGGCCTCCAGCGCGTTCAGCACCGCCTCCAGCCCGCCGCGATTTCGGCTGCCCGAGTTCAGATTGGCCCAGTCCACCGCGCGCCCGACGATGCGCTCGGCCCGCGCCGCGACATGGTCGAGCACGGCCCTGTCTTCATCCAGAATCCGCATGGGCCGGACCCTAACGGTCTCGACCACAAAGGTGAAGGCTGGCGTCTCGACGCCTCGAACGATAGGAGGCGGCCATGACATCCTTCGATCTCAAGCCCTGGCTACAGGCCGCTCATCCTTTGCGCGAGCCGCGCGGCATGCTGGAGGGCCAACGCTCGGCGCGCCTGGGCGCCGTCGCCCTGATGACGCATGCGGCGGCAGGCGTTGCGCTCATCGGCTGGATGGGCGTCAACCCACAGGCGGCGATGACGCTCGCGACGCCGGAACTGGAGAACATGGCGGGCGGCACAGTGGCGCTGGAGCTCGTCATGCCGGTGGCCGCTGTTTTCGCCGCTATCTTCACCCTTCTGGTCTATGGCCTGATCGCCGCGCTCCAGTGGACGAAGATGACCCGGTTCATCCCCATGGCCGCGCTCATCCTGACCGGCTGGGGGGCCTTCATGAACGTGGCGGCGATCGTCACCGGCGGCATGGCCGAGGTCGCCCCGTCTCCCGTGCCAGTCTGGCTGGTGGCGGTGGACTGGGTGGCTACAGCCATCCTGGTCGTGCTGTCTGGCGCAGCACTCAAGGGAGCGGTCTATCTGCGTCGCCTGAAAGCGGCCCGCTGACGATGACGCCGACCCTGTTCCACAATCCCAAATGCTCGACCTCGCGCAAGGCGCTGGAGTTGCTGCGCGGACACGGCGTGGAGCCGACCGTGGTCGAATATCTGAAGACCGGCTGGGATCGCGACACGCTGATGCGTCTGGCCGAAAGATCGGGCCTGGGTCTCGCGGGGCTGCTACGCCGCCGGGAAGCCGAGGCGGTGGAACTGGCCGACGCGGGCGCGTCGGACGATCAGATCCTGAACGCCATGATTGCTCGCCCCGTGCTGGTCGAGCGGCCCATCGTCGAGACGGACAAGGGCGCGCGCATCGGCCGCCCGGTCGAGACGATTCTGGATCTGATCTAGGGCCGCGTCGGCGCGCCGGGAAAGGACGGCAGGCTCCATCCCCAAGTCAGGGCGCCGGCCCTGAGCGCAAAGCCCAGCCCCGTGCCGGCGAAGGCTGCCGGCCAGCTGGGCACGCCCAGCGTCTTCAGGCCGACGAAGGTCGCCGCGGCGACAATGCCGGCCGAGATGGTGATCTCGCGGCGCAGCAGCACCGAGGGCTGGCCGGCCAGCAGGTCGCGCACGATGCCTCCGAAGGTCGCCGTCAACGCGCCCATGACGATGCAGATCAGCGGCGATACGCCGAAGGCCGCCGCCTTGGCCGCCCCCATCACGCCGTAGGCCGCCAGTCCCAGGGCGTCGAGCCACAGCAGGGCGCGGAAACGCCAAGTGCGGTTGCCCGTCACCCAGACCGCCGCCGCAGCCACCAGACATACTGCAATGTAGCGCCAGTCCTGCACCCAGAAGACCGGTGCGCCGATCAGCAGGTCACGCAGGGTGCCGCCGCCCACGCCCGTCACGGCGGCGAAGAAGGAGAAGGTCACCAGGTCGTGCTTGTCCCGCGCGGCGGCCAGGGCGCCGGTGGCGGCGAACACCGCCACGCCCGCGAAGTCGAGCAGCGGCAGAACACGGTCCGGATGTGCGATGGTGGGATCCATCAGTCGCCTCCCCCGGCGTTCTGTTCGGCCTGCTCCAGCGCGATCTCGCCGCGCTTCACCCCGCCATACCAGGCCCACAGCAGATGTGCAGCCGCGCCGCGATGCGGCCGCCAAAGTTCGGCGCGGGCATAGGCCTGTTTTTCGGTGGGCCGGACCTCGGCGCGATCAGCCCAGCGCATGGCTTCCTGAAGCGCCACATCGCCGCCCGGAAAGACATCCAGCCGGCCTTCGCAGAACATCAGGAAGGTCTCGGCCGTCCATTTGCCCACGCCCTTGATGGCGGTCAGCGCGGCCACGGCCTGGGCGTCATGCAGCCGCTCCAGATGGTCGAAGTCGATCCGTCCCTCGGCCTGGGCCAGGGCGATCTCGCGGCCATAGGTCGCCTTCTGACCCGACAGGCCGAAGGTGCGCAGCGTCTCCACGTCGCGCGCCAGCACGGCTTGAGGCGTCACCGCCCCGTCCAGCCCGTCGACCACCCGCGCCCAGATGGCCGCCGCGGCCGCAACCGAGACCTGCTGCTCCACGATCATGCGGAACAGGCCCTCAAAACCGCCGGGCCTGAGCCGCCATTCGAAGTCCGGCGTCGTGGCATGCGCACGCGCCAGCGCCGGATCGGCGGCGGCCAGGGCCGCACGCGCCTCGGTGATCTGGGACGGGGTGGGGGCGAGAGCCATTTGCAGTCCTGATGACAGCTGGGATGCGCGTCTCTAACGTCGCATCATGGACAGTTTCGACGACTTCATCGCTCCCGTCACCCGAGAACAGTTCGAAGCCGAATATGCCGGCCGAAAACCGCTGCACATTCCGGCCTCGGCCGACCATCCGAACCGAGCGGCGCTGTTGTCCTGGTCTGAGATGAACGGCCTGCTGGCACAATCGTCAATCTGGACGCCGACGTCTCTGAAAATGGTGTTCAACAACGAGCCGATCGACCCGGCGGCCTATTGTTCGCCGATTCACATCCACGGCGGTCTCCGCTCCCAGCCTCAACCCGGCAAGATGAACGGCTTGCTGGCCATGGGCGCAAGCCTGATCGCGGAAGACGCACAGTATCTGACTCCGGCCCTCAGGACGGCGTCGCGCACCTTGAGCCACGAGTTCGCGGCGTTGGTGGCGGTCAATATCTACTGCTCTTTCAAAGGCGTTCAGGCCTTTGGTCCGCATTTCGACCTTCATGACGTCTTCGCCGTTCAGACCGAGGGCGAAAAGATCTGGCGCCTATACGCCAATCAAGCGGACCGACCGGTAGGCTATCCCGAGTTCGACGACCCGCGCCAGACGCGTCAGTGGTTGAATCAGACCAAGGGAGACCTCGTCTCCGAAGTCAGAATGCGGCCCGGCGACGTGCTCTACGTGCCGCGAGGCTGGTACCATGACGCGATAGCCGTGGACGGCGCCTCTCTGCACGCCACCTTCTCGGTGACGCCGCTCTACGGCCGCCTCCTGTTCAGCTTGCTTGAGACAGCCGCCATGCAGGATCCCGCATTCAGGGCCTGGCTGCCGGCGGCCGCTCGAAATAATGGCGCCGACCTGTCCGAAATGTTGAGCGATCTGGGACGCCGGTTGGCCGAGCTGGCCGCCGGCCCGGGCATCCACGACGAGGTGGCGATGGCTCAGCAGAAGCTGCAGCCGCGCGACGCCGGTTTCGATCTTCCGCGTCAGCCGGCGCTGACCCTGCTGCGCAGAACCGGAATGCCTGGCCCCATGATCAAGGGGTTAGGCGGACAAGTGGTCGAGTGGGCGCTGACGCAGCCGCAGGTCGCTCTGGAGGACATGATTGCTCAGTTCGACTTCATCCCGGAAACCGTGGTTCGAGACGCAATCGACGCATGTCGGCAATCCGGCGCCTTGAAGCCGGTCTAGCCTTTGCTCGTCACCCGCTTCGCCCCCTCCCCGACCGGCCGGCTGCATCTGGGCCACGCCTATTCGGCGCTGACCGCGTGGCGGGCTGCGCGTGATGCAGGCGGACGTTTCCTGCTGCGCATCGAGGACATCGACCCTACCCGCTGCCGGCCCGAATACGAGGCGGGGATTCTCGAGGACCTCGCCTGGCTGGGCCTGGACTGGGACGGGCCGGTGCGGCGTCAGTCGGATCATCTGGACGACTACGCCACAGCCATTGAACACATGCGGGCGCGCGGCCTGCTGTACCGGTGCTTCCGCACCCGCAAGGAGGTCGCCGCCGTCATCGGCGACGCGCCCCATGGCCCCGTCGAGGCTGTGCGTCCCGGACCCCACGTGGCGGACGAGGAAGCCCGCCTTCTGGCCTCTGACCGGCCCTTCGCCTGGCGGCTCTCGCTGGATCGCGCGCGCGAGGCGCTGGGAGAAGAGGCCTGGGCCGCCCTGTCGTTCAGTGAAACCGGCCAAGGTCCCAACGGCGAGACCGGCCGCTTAGCGGCGCGCCCGGAAACGGCGGGGGACGTCATCGTGGCGCGCAAGGACGCCGGCGTCGCCTACCACCTCGCAGTCACTCACGACGACGCCCTGCAGGGCGTGACCCAGGTGATCCGAGGTGAAGACCTGTTCGAGGCCACGCACATCCAGCGTCTAATCCAGGCCCTGATGGGCTGGCCCGCGCCGACCTACCGCCATCACCGCCTGCTGAGCGGACCGGACGGTCGTCGCTACGCCAAGCGCGACCGCTCGGTGACCCTGGCGGAGCTGCGCGGCGATGGCGTAACCCCGGAACAGGTGCGGACGCGGATCGGCCTGTAGGTCAGGCCGCGCGGCTGACGGAGAAGTCGGCCAAACGTTCCAGGGCCTCACGCCATTCGCCAGCGGGCAGCACGCTCAGCGCCGCCTTGGCCTGGTCAGCGTAGTCGCCTGCCAGATCCAGGGTCGCGCCTACCGCGCCGGTGCAGATGATCAGTTCGCGCGCGCGGCGGAAGTCATCCGGCGCGCGCTCGCCCTTGGTGACGGTGCGTTCCCAGAAGGCGTCCTCGCGGCCGCGCGTGCGCTGGACCGCCAGCAGCAGCGGCAGCGTCGCCTTGCCCTCGTTGAAATCGTCGCCAGCGTTCTTGCCCAAGGCCTCGGACGCGCCGCCGTAATCCAGGGCGTCGTCTGCGAGTTGGAAGGCCACGCCCAGCGCCATGCCGTAATCGCGCAGGCCCTTAACCGCAGCTTCGTCGGCGCCCGCCCCCACCGCGCCCGATTCTGCGGCCGCCGCGAACAGCTCGGCCGTTTTGGCGCGGATGATCTGCAGATAGGTAGCCTGATCCAGGTTCAGATCGTGGGCCCGCGTCAGCTGCAGCACCTCGCCCTCGGCGATGACGCTGGAGGCATGGGCCAAGGCGCCCAGCGCGCGCATGGAGTCCGTTTCGACCATCAGCTCGAAGGCGCGAGCGAACAGGAAGTCGCCGACCAGCACCGACGACGCCGCGCCATAGATCAGATGCGCCGCGACCTTGCCGCGCCGCATCTCCGACCCGTCGACAATATCGTCGTGCAGAAGGGTGGCGGTGTGGATGAACTCGACGGCAGCGGCCAGCTTGCGCGGGGCGGCGATCTCGTCGGTCGCGCCCGAGGCGCGGGCCGCCGCCACGGTTAGAAGGGGACGCAGCCGCTTGCCGCCCGCTGCAACCAGATGTTCGGCCAGGCGCGGGATCACCGGCACGTCGGACTGCATCCGCTCCAGGATCAGGGCGTCGACCGCCGCCATGTCGACCTTGGCCAGACGGGCCAGGGCCTCCACATCACCCTTGGCGCGGGGAGCGGCGACGGTTGCAGCGTCCAAAGGAAAACTCTTTCACCACCGAGGCGGACGTCGTTGCGCCCGCAAAAACGATACGCCGGCTTGCCCGGTCGCGATGCGGCGCACAATGGTGGCGCGCCCCCCATGGGTCAAGAAGGATCGCCGTGTCAGACCCGTCCTCTTCCGCCACCGAAAACGCCGTCGAAAGCCGACTGCTGGACGGTCGTGTCCGCCTGATGCAGCCTGAACGCGGCTACCGCGCCGGCATGGACGCCGCCCTGCTGGCGGCCGCCGTCGAGGCGCGGCCCGGCGAGCGTCTGATCGAAGCCGGATGCGGGGCCGGCGCGGTGCTGATGCAGTTGGCGAAACGGCGGCCCGGCGTCAGCCTAACCGGGCTGGAGCGCGAAGCCGACGCCGCCGGCCTAGCGCGCTGGAACGCCACAATGAACAGCGCGCCGGCGGAGATCATCAGCGGCGACGTCTCCGCCGGCTTTCGCGCGCTCGAGCTGGACCGTTTCGACTGGTCCGTCTCTAACCCGCCCTTTTTCGATGACGCGAACGCCCTGCGCGCGCCCGCCGAGGGCAAGCGCGCCGCCTGGATGGCCGACGACGGACTGAAGGCCTGGACCGATTTCTTGCTGGCGGCGACGAAGGACGGCGGTCGCATCGTCGTCATTCATCGCGCCGACCGCCTGGCCGACCTGCTGGCGCTGTTGGGCGCCAAGGCCGGCTCGTTCGCCATTCGCCCGGTCCAGCCCCACGCCGACGAAGCCGCAAAGCGTGTGCTGTTCCAGGCCGTTCGGGGCGGCAAGGCCCCGCTGCGCCTGCTGCCGCCCCTGATTCTGCATGACCGCTCCGACGCCAAGCATACGGCTGAGGCCGAGGCGATCCTGCGCGGCGAAGCCTCGCTGTTCTTCTGACCCTCAGACCGGCAGGGTCGCGGCGGCCAGTCGGTTCAACTCGGCGACGTGGGCGGTGAAGGCCTGACGCCCCGCCTTCGTCAGGGCCGCCCAGGTCCGTTGCCGACCTTCGCGCGCCGCCTTGGACAGAGTGACATAGCCCGCCTCCTCCAACTGCTTCAGGTGTTTGGACATGACGGAGTCCGACACTTGTACCGCCTCCTTCAGCACCGTGAACTCGGCCTCGTCGACACTGGACAGGATGGCGCAGAGTTGCAGTCGTCCCGGGGCGTGGATGATCGGATCGAAGGCCGGCGCAGTCACTGCCCCTCCTCCGCCAACTCCGCCTTCCAGGTCCTCATCCACAGCCGCCCGCCCACGACCGCCGCCGTGAAGCCCAGCGCGAAGGTGATCAGACCGCCCCAGTGCATCCCGTTGAAGCGGAACCACAGAGACACGCCCATCAGGGCGATCAGCAGCACCGCCAGGCCAATCGCCACCCAGCGCGCCCGACGCGGTGAATAGCCGTTGACCCAGTAGCCCATCTCCTTGCGCCAGGCCTGGATCGCCAGAACCAGGCCCGCCATGGCGAAAACCAGCACTAGCCCCGCCCACAAGGTCGGCAGCGCCTGACCGCCGACCATGGCGCCGCAGATCGCGCCGTAGCCCAAGTCCCAGGACAGCGGATAGCGCGTATCCTTGACGATCCCCGCGCGGGCGGCGGTGATGGAGGCCAGTGCGTCCTGCGGGCTCTGATTGTCGTCGGTCATGGTGCCTTCCTCACTTTCCACAATGGAAAATGAACCAGACTTTCCACATTGGCAAGTGAAAACTTTCCGATATGGAAAGTTAGGTGCGCAGCGCCTCGAACCATCGCTGCAACAGCACGGCCTCGTCGCGGCGGGCGGCGGCGCGCTCGGCGGCCTCGGCGTCCTGACCCCACTGCTCTTCCTGGAAACGTTCCTCCAGTCGCGAGATTTCAAACGCCTCCTCGGCCGACAGAGCGCCGCTATGCATCGCCAAACCGAGCACCGCCGATCCGAAAAGCGGCACGACCGTCGCCAAACCCGTCAGGGCGAAGTCGTCCAGTTCCAGCGCCAGCGCCTTCACCCGCGACAGGGACTCGGCTGGCTGGGCGCGGTGCACGATGCCCTCAGCCGGATGCAGCGCGACGCCCAGTTCCCGCGCCGCCCACTCACGCCAAGGCGTCCACTCGCGCGCTTGGCGTTCGATCAGACCGGTCGGTGCCTCAGCGATGTAGCAGAGGGCGTCCGAGCCCGCGTAGGCGGCGATCTCGTCAGCCACCGGCTCGCGGGCCTGGCCAATGCGGTCGATGGCGGTGGAGGCTAGGCGGGTGGCCGGCATGGTCGCGGGGGCCAGATGCTCGCCCTGAGCGTTCCACTCATCCGCGACCAGCTGCGCGGCGGCTTCGGTCGGCAGGACCAGCGCGGCGCCGGCCGGCGTCTTGGGCGCGCGGCCGTCCAGCAGAACGATCCAGCCGCCGTCACGCGCCTCCGTGCTGGCGGTCTTCCAGAAGCGCTTGATGCGCTCTTCGGACTCGCGAAAGCCCTTTCGGGCCGCGACGTTGGGATCCAGAGGCGGAATATGCATCAGGCGGTCTCGAAGGCTTGGACAGCGAAACGGTCGAGCGCGGCTTCCAGGTCAGGCCAGTCCGTCGCAACCAGCGCCGCTCCCGCGGCCAGTTGCTCCTCGACGGTGTTGAATCCCCAGGCCACGCCATAGGCGGGCACGCCTGCGTTCACCGCCATGCGGTGGTCGTGACCAGTGTCGCCGATCATGACCGTAGTGGCGGCGCAGGCCCGACAGGCGGTCATGGCCGCGCGCAACATCGTCGGATCCGGCTTGCCCGGCCCGTCCTCCGCGCAGTGGGCCGATATGAAGGTGTCGCCCCACCCGGCCCGCGCCAGGTTCCGCACCACGCCACGCCGGTTCTGCCCCGTCGCCAAGGCTAGCCGCCAGCCGTCTTTTCGAAGACGGCGCAGCATGTCGTCGACGCCCGGATACAGCGGCTCTTCGCGCCCCGCATCGTAATGGGCCCGGAAATAGGCCTGAAAGCCTGCTACGAACCGATCCAGCGCCGCGTCCGGGATGTCAGGCGCCAGCGCGCGCATCGCGACCGGCAGCGACAGACCCACGGTCTGGCGCACTTCGTCATAGGTCGGGTCCGGCAGTCCCACCGCCCGCGCGCCGGCCGCCGCCGCCTCGTGGATCAGCACTCGGCTGTCGACCAGGGTGCCGTCGATGTCGAAGACCGCCAGAGGCCTCAACGCAGGCGCCTCACTCCGGCGAAGGGGTCCTCGTCCGCCTCGTCTTCGGAAAAGCCGAAGTGGGCGAAGCCGGCCTTCATCTCGGGGCTCAGCGGGGCCTCGACGATCAGCTTGCCGCCGCCGGGGTGATCCAGCTCGATGCGTCGAGCGTGCAACTGCAACCTCAGCGGCCCGCTCAGCTCGGCCGACTGCTCGGTGCCGTATTTGGGGTCGCCCAGGATGGGATGGCCGATCGCAGCCATGTGGGCGCGCAGCTGGTGGGTCCGGCCGGTGAAGGGCCTCAGCGCCATCCAGGCCGCGCGATGCGCCGCCCGGCTGAGCGTCGCATAGGCGGTCTCGGCCGGCTCGGCGCCGTGGTCCTTGGGATCGGCGGGCCGCATCATCTCGAAGTCGTTGATGCCGGTCTTCTTCAGCGCCAGATCGACCTGGCCGGACACAGGCTTAGGGTTGCCGATGACGATGGCCCAATAGGTCTTCTTGGCCTGACGCCGCGCGAAGGCGCCGGCCAGCCGCTTGGCCGCCTCGGGCCCCTTGCCCAGCAGCAGCACGCCCGAGGTGTCGCGGTCGAGCCGGTGCACCAGACGCGGCCGATCCATCCCCTCGCCCCAGGCCGACAGCAGGCGGTCGACGTGCTTGGTGGTCTTGGTGCCGCCCTGCACCGCCAGGCCGTGCGGCTTGTTCAGGGCGATGACCGAGTCGTCTTCATACAGCACCAGCGACTTGGCGTAGGCCACGTCGCGCTCGGTCAGTTCGTGCTTGTCGCCCGGCTGGCGCGGATTGGCGTCGGGCAGAGGCGGCACGCGGATCGCGGCCCCGGCGGTCAGCCGATCCTGCGGCTTGGCGCGCGAGCCGTCGACGCGGATTTGGCCGCTGCGAGCCATCTTCTCGACCTGGATGTGCGACAGGTGGGGCCAGCGGCGCTTGAACCACCGGTCAAGGCGAATGCCGTCTTCGGCCTCGGCGACGTACAGGGTCTGGACTTCGCGGCTCATGCGAAGGCCCTCCGCGCCAGCCAAAGCCCGACAAACAGCGCCCCGATTGCCACGACCACCGAGCCGGCGACATAGGCGGCAGCCAGCGCCAGCTCCCGGCGCTGGATCATCAACGCCGTCTCCAGAGAAAAGGCCGAAAAGGTGGTGAAACCGCCCAGCAGACCGACGGCGGCGAACAGGCGAACACTCTCCTGCCCTGCGGTCCCGCGCAAGGCCAGCCAGCCCGCCAGCAGACCCATCAGCAACCCGCCGATGGCGTTGACAGCAAAGGTGCCCCAGGGCCAGCCGCCAATCCCGCCCCAGCGCAAGGCCACCATGCCCACGCCATAGCGCGCCATGGCCCCCAAGGCCCCGCCGCTCGCCACAAGCAGAAAACGTGTCATCATCGGCGGCTTATTACAGAGGCTGCACCGAAAGCGAAGCCGCCATGCCCGACCTGCTGCTCGCCATCCTGCATCATGTCCTTGTGTTCGGCCTGTTCGGGATGCTGGTTCTGGAACGCGCCCTGGTGTCGGCGCCCGTCATCGACACCCGCCGCCTGGCGCGCATCGACGCCGGCGTCGGTCTGACATCGGCGCTGGTCTTGGGCGTCGGCGTGGCGCGGGTGGTGTGGGGCGGAAAGGGGTGGAGCTTTTACGAAGCCAACCCCTTCTTCTGGGCCAAGCTGGCGACCTTCCTGCTGATCGGCCTGCTGTCGATCACCCCGACGCTGCGCTTCATGCGCTGGGCGAAGTCGGCGCGCGACCAGCCTGATTTTCAGCCTGCCTTCGTCGAGATCAAGGCCACGCGAATCCGACTTGCGCTGATGACCCTGATGTTCATCCCACTGCTTGGCTTCGCCGCCGCCATGGCGCGCTGGCCGTTCTAGAGGCTCAAAGACCTCTGCGAGCGCCAACCGAGTCCTGCACGCCGCGCGCATCATAGGCGTTGGGTCGGTCCGGGCGCTGGCCCCGGCCCATAAGCACCTCCAGCGTGGTCGAGGTCGGCGACGGACCGCTGAAGTTCAGCCCCAGGCCCACGCCGACGCCGGAGGCGGAATAGCCGCCATAGCGACCCGAGCTGTAGCCGACACCGACCGAGGGACGCACGCCGCCGGCGCTGTCGGGACGGCCGTCGATCCAACGCTGGGTCACCTCGAACCAGTCATAGCCCTGCTGGGTCGTGAGCTCCGCCGCCCTGAGCAAGGCCAGATCGGCCACGGGACCCGGCGCGCCGACGCCATAGTAGTTCACCCGGAACCGGTTGGACTCGATCCGCTGCTCGGTGAAGCCCTGCCCGCCAGCCGAGGTTTGCGGCCCATACGGCGCTAGGCTCGCGCAGGCGGACAGAGCCAGGGTCGAGGCGGCGAGGATCGGCAGAATGGCGAGGCGCTTCATGGCGTTGTCTCCGGTTTTCACCAGATTAGCGCTTCATGCCCCCGGTTCGTTCCCCGCCAGTCCAGCAGCGCGCATCGCCGCCTGGAAATCCTCCGGCGGAGGGGCAGTGACGGTCGTGCGCTCGCTGGTTTCGGGATGCGGAAAGCTGAGCGACGCTGCGTGCAGCATGAGACGCGACGCCGCACGTCCGCCGAACGTCAGCGCGCCGCCATAACGCACGTCGCCCACCAGCGGCCGCCCGATCGAGGCCATGTGCACCCGAAGCTGGTGCATCCGCCCCGTCACCGGCGACAGCTCCACCAAAGCCCCATCCTCACTGGCCGCCAAGGTGCGATAGCCGCTCTCGGCCCCTTGGGCGCCGGGGGCGTCAAAAGCCACGACGCGCATATAGCTTTCGCGCCCGATCTCTTCGCGGCGCAGCGGGGCGGTGATGCGCCCGTCGCGCGGCTGGGGCGCTTCGGACACCAGCGCCAGATAGGTCTTGGATACCTTGCGCATCTGGATCGCCTTGCCCAGCGCGCCGGCCGCCGGCTTGGTCTTGGCCGCCAGAATGACGCCCGAGGTGTCGCGATCCAGCCGATGCACCAGCTCGGGCCGTTTGCCGTTCGAGCGCATGAAGGCCCACAGCAGGTCGTCCAGCGTATGCGCCTTGATCCGCCCGCCCTGGCTGGAAAGGCCCGACGGCTTGGCAAACGCGATCAGATGCGCGTCCTCGTGGATCACCCACGAGCGGACGGCGGCGATGTCTTCGGGGCTCAGGTCGACGGGTGCGCGGGTCACGCGCCGGGGTTAGCGCAGCACGCCGCGCTTCGCCATGGCCAGCGCGTACCAGAGCAGCAGAGCGGCGATCAGCAGAATGCCGTAGGGCATCCACTCGGTGACCTCCATGCCAACCGGCGGCGCCGGCGGCGGGTCGACCAGCTTGCCGTAGATCAGGCTGATCAACGCCCCCAGAAAGGACAAGGCCAACGCCACGACCGCCCAGCGCGACCGCGCCATCAGCAGGATTGATCCGAGCACCGCGCCCCAAACACCAAGAATCCACGGCCCGTACATCCAGGCCGGCAGGGCCTCATAGTAGGCGATCATATCCTCGCTCATGCCCATGGCCCGCATATAAGCCTCGCCACGGGTGGTGGTCTGGATGAAGTCCCAGGCCCCGAAGGCATTCCAAAGCAGCGACAGCACGCCGACCAGCCACAGATGCCACGGCGCGCGCGGATGGCGCATCATCTCGATCATCGCCCCCTCCCCAGGAGTTCCGATCCCGACGCTAGACCCAAGTCGAGGGGGTTAACAATGAACGGCGTTCAGTTTTCCCCATTGTCGCCCTGCATCCGCGCCCGCATTTCGGCCCAACGGTCCAGCCGCGACTTGATCTTTTCCTCGTGGCCCTCGCCCTTGGGCTTGTAGAAGACGCGCCGCTCCATCTCGTCGGGGAAGAAGTCGGCGCCCGAGAAACCCTCGGGCGTGTCGGGGTCGTACTGATAGCCCTTTCCGTAGCCCAGCGACTTCATCAGCTTGGTCGGCGCGTTGCGGATATGGGCCGGCGGCATCAGGCTGCCGGTTTCGTGGGCGGCGCGCTTGGCGGCCTTGAAGGCTTCGTAGACGCCCACGGACTTCGGCGCGGTGGCGAGATGCACCACAGCCTGGGCCAGAGCCAGCTCTCCCTCGGGACTGCCCAGGAAGTGGTAGGTGTCCTTGGCCGCATTGGCGACCAGGATCGAAAGCGGGTCGGCCTCGCCGATGTCCTCGACCGCCATGCGCACGATGCGCCGCGCCAGATACAGCGGATCTTCGCCGCCGTTCAGCATCCGAGCCAGCCAGTAGAGCGCCGCGTCGGGGTCCGAGCCGCGCACCGACTTATGCAGGGCGCTGATGAGGTTGTAGTGCTCTTCCCGGCTCTTGTCGTAGGCGGGCGCTCGGCGCTGAAGCACGCCGGCCAGGGCCTGCACGTCCATAGGCTCAGTCTGCGGCAGGTCGAACAACACCTCGGACATGGTCAGCAGATAGCGGCCGTCCCCGTCGGCCAGCGCCGCCATGGCCTGACGCGCCTCGGGCGTCAGCGGCAGCGGCCGGCCCTCGTGCGCCTCGGCCCGCGCCAGCAACTGATCCAGCGCCGCGTCGTCCAGCCGCTTCAGCACATAGACCTGCGAACGCGACAGCAGGGCGCCGTTCAGCTCGAAGCTGGGATTCTCGGTCGTGGCCCCGACCAGGGTGACCACCCCCTCCTCCACGAAGGGCAGGAAGCCGTCCTGCTGGGCGCGGTTGAAACGGTGGATCTCGTCAACGAACAGCAGGGTGCTCTGCCCCGCCGCGCGCCGCACCCGCGCCTGCTCGAACGCCTTCTTCAGATCGGCCACGCCCGAGAAGACGGCGCTGATCTGCTGGTACTGATAGCCCGCGGCCTGAGCCAGAAGGCGCGCGATGGTGGTCTTGCCGGTGCCCGGCGGGCCCCACAGGATCATCGAGCCCAGTCGGCCGGCCTCGATCATGCGCCGGATGGGCCCGCCCTCGCCCAGCAGATGATCCTGGCCCACCACCTCATCCAGCGTGCGGGGGCGCAGCCGGTCGGCCAGAGGCGCGTCGGGCGGGTGGATGCCGGAGGCTTCGAACAGATCGCTCATGAGCTGTCAGAGATAGGCGGTCGCCGACGGCTTTTCACGCGTTAGCATCGCATGCACGGAGGAAATCATGTCCGACGACCATAACGAACAGGGCCCGACCGGCGGCGTCACCCCGCACCTGACCATCCCCTCACGCGGGGGCCAGGCGGCCAGCGAGTTTTACCAGCGCGCCTTCGCCGCCGTCGAACTGACGCGTAAGTTGGCCGAGGACGGCGAGCGGCTGATGCACTGTCACCTCCGCATCAACGGCGCCAGCGTCATGCTGAACGACGAATTCCCTGAGTATCACGGCGAAGCCGACATCAAGCCCAAGGGCGTGACCCTGCATCTTCAGGTCGCCGATCCCGACGAGTGGTGGGCGCGTGCGTTGGCCAACGGGGCCGAGCCGATCATGCCGATGGAGGAGCAGTTCTGGGGCGACCGCTACGGCCAGCTGCGCGACCCCTTCGGGCACCTGTGGTCGATCGGCGGGCCCGCCTAGCGCTGACGCCTAGGGCAGTCGGCCCGTCAGTTGTCGCCCGCCGCGGACGATCACCAGCTCGGACCCGCGCCGCGCCTGACCGATCACCGCCAGCGAGGTCGCGGCCCGGCCGTCCACCGAACGAATCAGGTCGCGCGGCCGCAGACCGATGCGGGCCGGCACGCTGCCGCTCGTCACGCCGGTGACGACCACGCCGTTGGTGAACGGATCTCCGCCCAGGCGGTCGGCCAGCGCGGGGTTCAGCGGCACGCCGCGAATGCCGGCCAGCGCGCCTTGCGACACGACCTGGCCGTCGCCCGGATCGGCGTCGCCCGGCAGGGTGCTGACCCGCGCGTCCAGAGTCTGGTTCCGACCATCGCGCAGAACGGTCACCCGCACCGTGTCATTGGGCGAACGGGTGCCGACGCGATAGTTCAGCCCGCCCTGATCGTTGACCTCGCCGCCGTCGATGGCCGTGATGACGTCGCCTTCGCGCAAACCGGCGCGCGCGCCTGGGCCGTTGGCGTAGACGTCGGTGACGATCAGCCCCTGCGGTCGCTCAAGCCCCAGGCTGCGCGCGATGTCGGATGACACCGTGTCGCCGCGCACGCCCAGCCACGGCCGCACCACGCTGGACGCGCCGCCGACCGCGCTCTCCACCACGCGCCTGACCATAGCCGCCGGAACCGCGAAGCCCACGCCGCTGGACGAGCCCGTGCGCGAGAAGATGGCTGTGTTGATGCCGATCAGGTCCCCATCCATGTCCACCAGCGCCCCGCCCGAATTGCCGGGGTTGATGGCCGCGTCGGTCTGGATGAAGGAGCCGGAATCGGTGATGCCGGTCTCGGTTCGGTTCAGGGCCGAAATGATGCCGTTGGTCACCGTCTGGCCGACGCCAAACGGGTTGCCGATGGCCAGGACCAGGTCGCCGATCTGCTGTTCTTCCTGGTCGTCGATCCGCAGCACGGGCAGGTCGCCGTCGACCCGCTCCAGCTGAAGCACGGCGATGTCTGACCGTTCGTCGGCCAGGAGGACGCGCGCGGGGAATTCACGCCGGTCGTTCAGGGTGACGCGGATTTCTTGCATGCCCTGGATGACGTGATTGTTGGTCACCACCACGCCGTCGGACCGCACGATGACGCCCGAACCGACCGAGCCGGTCTGACGCTGACCGGGAATGCCCCAGAAGGGATCGCGAACCTGCTGCACGCCACGCGCGGCGATGTTCACCACGGCCGGCGCGGCCTGTCGCACGACCGGGGCGAAGCTGGACTTCATCGACGCGGCGTCGGCCGGCAGCTGGCGCGGAGCCTCGGCGAAGACGCCTTCCTGGGCCTTTGAGGGCTGCGGCTGGCCGCAGGCGGCCAGACCCATGGCGGCGGCGATGGCGATACAGGAAGGCTTCATGGTCATCCGTCGATCAGGCGAAAAACAGCGTCGCCATTCCGCAACGCTTTTCCGGCGTGATCAAGGCGGCGCGGCGCCTCAAACGGACGCGGCCTCCGCGCGTTCCGCCTGCCGCGCGGTGACCCAGCCGATCCCTGCCGCCATCAGCAGCACGATCGCCGCCAGATAGAAGGCCAGGCCCGGCAGATGGATGGGTGAATCCGCCTCCGTCGAGATGGAATAGATCCAGCCGAAGAACAGCGGCGACAGCACGCCGGCGATGGACGCCACGCTCATGTTCGCGCCCTGCAGCTGACCCTGCTCGTCCTCGCCCACGCGGCGCGTCATCAACGACTGCAGGGTGGGCATGGCCAGCCCCCAAAGGGCGTTCGGCAGCATGGCGACGATGAAGGCCACGCCCGTCGGCGCCCAGCCCATCAGAGCGATGCCGACCGTCCCGCCGAACAGGCCGAAGATCATGGTGGCGCGGTCGCCGAACCGCTTCGAGATCGGGCCGACCAGCACGCCCTGGACGATCATGTCGAGTACGCCGACCAGGGCCAGAAGCGCCCCCACCTGCCACGGACCCCACCCATAGCGCAGCCCGGCGTAGAGCACGAACACCGCCGAAAAGACGTGGTGGGCGAAATAGAGCAGGAAATTCACGACCGCGAGACCGGCCAGTTCCGCGTGCCGCTTCAGCAGCATCATGGCGCCGACCGGATTTGCGCGCCGCCAGCTGAACTTCATGCGCCGCTCGATCGGCAGACTCTCGGGCAGGATGAACAGGCCGTACAGGAAGGCCACGCCCGACAGGGCCCCCGCCACCCAGAACGGAACCCGAGGGCCGAACTCGCCCAGGAATCCGCCCATCACCGGCCCCAGCACGAAGCCACCCGAGAAAGCCGCGCCGATTAGGCCATAGGCCCGCGCCCGCTTCGCCGGCTCGGTTATGTCGGCCATGTAGGCGTAGATGGTGGTGAAGCTGGACGAGGTGACGCCCGCGATCAGCCGCCCGACCGCCAGCCACCACAGGTTCGGCGCCAGCGCCATCAGCGCATAATCGACCGCCAGGCCGGCGCAGCTGATCAGGATGACCGGCCGGCGCCCATACTGATCCGACAAGGATCCGATCACCGGCGAGGCCAGGAACTGCGCGCCCGCCCACAGCGCCACGAACACGCCGTTCAGCAGGCCAGCGCGCGCATTGGAGCCGACGAACTCCTCGATCAGATGGGGCAGCACGGGGATGACGATCCCCATGGCGACGATGTCGAGCACGGCCGTGACGAAGATGAAGGCCAGCGCCGCGCGCCGGGCCTTGGGATGCAGGATGGACATGGCCGCCGCTCTCTAGCTCAAGCCGCGGCGGCCGTCGTGCACAAGCTGTCAGGCGTTACTGCGCCATGACCGCCAAGGTGTCCTGCGGTCGGCCGTCGCCCGCCGGGACCTCGATGCCCAGCAGGCGGCCCAGGAACGGCTGCACGTCCACGCTGTCCAGATCGGTCAGGGTCCGGCCCCGCGCCACGCCCGGTCCGTGGGCGATGAAGATGGCCTGCATCTCGGGCGACTGGTTGTCATAGCCGTGCGCCCCGCCCTCGCGGGTCACCGGCCGCGCGCGCGTGGCCAGCAGCCAGCCGGTTTCGGCCAAACAGACGACTTCGCTCACCCTGGCGTTGCGGCCGAAGGCCAGGCGCGCCGGGATGTCCGCCTTGCGCCAGCACTCCAGATGCGGCCGCGCGCCCAGCACCGCCGCCTCAACCTCGGCGCGGCGGCCTTCGATGGGGTTCAGGAAGGTGACCGGGCCGGAATAGACGATCTGAACCGCCTCGGGATCGATCATGTCGTCCAGATACAGCGTCCGATCAGGCGAGGTCGCCGCCATGCCGTGATCGGAGACGATGACCAGTACGGTGCGCTCATAGAGCCCTCTCGCCTTCAGCCCCTCGACCAGCCGTCCGATCGAGGCGTCGACCGACCGCACCGCCTCGCGCGTCGCCGTCCCGTCCGGTCCGTGGCGGTGACCCGCGGTGTCAACGATGTCGAAATACAGGGTGCTGAAGCGCGGCTGCTGGCCCTCGGGCAGGTCCAGCCAGCCCAGCACGCGGTCGACCCGCGCATCGCCGGGCATCGACTGGTCGAACCTGGTCCAGTGCGTCGGCCGCACGCCCCGGATCTCGGCCTCCGAGCCCGGCCAGAACATGGTGCCGGTGACAACGCCTGCGTTCTCGGCCGTGACCCAGATCGGCTCGCCCTGATCCCACCAGCGGCGGTCGGTCACCGCCGCAGCATTGCCCAGACTGAAACGGCCTAGTTCGGCGTCCACCATATTGTTGGCCACAATGCCGTGATTGTCCGGATGAAGGCCGGTCACCAACGTGTAGTGATTGGGAAAGGTCACCGTCGGAAACGACGGCCTCATGGGCCCGCTGGCGCCCTCGGCAGCTAGGCGGGACAGGACCGGCGTATCGCCACGCGTCAGATAGTCCGGATGGAAGCCGTCGATCGAGACCAGGATCACCAGCGGCCGCTCGGCTTGATCGACGACCCCCTGGGTCGGTGCGCTGGCGCAGGCGGCGAGGGCGAGGGTCAGGGCCAGTCCGGCCAGACGGTGAAGCACGTGATACTCCGTAACAGCTGTCCAACATTGCCTAAGCTTAATCCGCGACAGGCGTAAGACGGCTTGTCGCCTCAGGGCGAACCGGGGCAGGTTTCATTCTATGAGCACCGTTATCCAGACCCGAGGCCTGACCAAGACCTACGGCGCAGTGCGCGCCCTCAATGGCCTCGACCTGATCGTGCCGCGCGGCGGCGTGTACGGCGTGCTGGGACCGAATGGCGCAGGCAAGTCGACGCTGTTTCGAATTCTGCTGGGGCTGATCCGGCCGACGCAGGGCGAGGTGGAAATTCTGGCCGGCCGTCCGGGCGATCCCACCGCCATGCGCCGCGTCGGCTCCATGATCGAGACGCCCCGCTTTCCGCCCTACATGACGGCGCGCCAGGTTCTGGTCTGGCTTTCGCTCGCCCATGGCGAGGCCCGCTCGGTCGAGATCGACGCCTGGCTGGACCGGGTCGGCCTGTCGGCGGCGGCGAACCGGAAGGTGCGGGGCTTCTCCGTCGGCATGCTGCAACGGCTGGGCGTGGCCGCCGCCCTGATGACGCGGCCTGACCTCGTCATCCTGGATGAGCCGACCTCGGGCATGGACCCGCCCGGCATTCAGGAGATGCGCGCCCTGATCCGATCGCTGGCCGACAATGACGGCGTCACCGTCATCCTCGCCAGCCACCAGCTGCTTGAGGTCCAGCGCGTCTGCGACCGCGTCGCCATCTTCAACAAGGGCCGCCTGGCCGCCGAGGGCAAGGTCAGCGAGTTGATGGCCGGCGCGGGCGAACGTCTGCGCCTGTCCGGCACGCCGCTGGCGACGATGATGGGCGTGCTGGGCGAGCGCGGGACGATCGAAGGCGACGCCGTTCTGGCCAGCCTGGCCCGCGCCGAGGCCCCTGGCCTGCTCCGCGCCCTGATCGAAAAGGGCGTCGACATCGACGAGGCGCGCTGGGTCGGCGGCGACCTGGAAAGCGTCTTCATGGCCGAGACGGGAGACCGTGATGCTGTCTGACGCCATTCGTTCCGAGGGCTATCGCCTGTGGCGCAACCGCTCGGCCATGTTTTGGAGCGTGCTCTTCGCGCCCTTGGCCGGCCTCGCCCTGACCGTTTTCGGCTACTTCATGATCCAGCAGCGGACGAGCGAGCTGAAGGACGTTCAACTGCCGCCCGAACTGACCGGAACGGGGGGCGTCCTGGATATGGGCGGGGCCCTGGTCAACCAGGCTGCAAGCCTGGCCAATCCCGCAGTCCTGGCCTTTGTGCTGATTGGCGCGGCCGTCGTCTTCGCGGGCGACTACCGTTGGGAGACGGCCCGGCTGACGTTGGCGCGCAACAGCCGCGCCAATACGATCATCGGCAAGGTCGGCGTGGTGAAGATGCTGGTCGCCGCCGCCATGGTCGCCTACCTGGCCAGCGCCATGGGCGCCGAGGCGATCCGCGGCGCCATGTATCAGCGCAACTTCGCCTTCAGCCTCAGCGGCGCGCAGCTGGGTGATCTGGCGCTGCTGTTTCTCGCCGGCATGGTGCGGGTGATGCAGTTCCTGATGCTGGCCTTGCTGGCCGCGGTGCTCACGCGGTCGCTGCTGGCGGCGCTGTTCATGCCGCTGATCGTCGGCATCGCCCAGTTCTTCCTGGGCCAGTTGGCCCCGGTCTTCGGATTGGAGTTGACCGGCTGGCTGGCGCATATGCTCATGCCGGGCCTTGCGTTCGACAGTCTAAAGGCCGCGATCCAGACCAATCAGACGACGCTGGTCGCCAAGGCGATCGTCAGCCTGGCGGCCTGGACCTTTATCCCCTTCTTCGCCGCCCTGGCCTGGTTCCAGCGGCAGGACCTGTCGAAGGAATAAGGCGTCAGCCCAGCGTCTTTTCCATGAAGACATCGGCGCGAACATACGGGGTGGGCCGCGGCGGCAGTTCGACGAAGCCGCAGCTGCGATACAGCCGCCCGGCGACGGTCAGCGTGCTGGAAGTCTCCAGATACAGCCTGTGCGCGCCCAGCGTCCGCGCCTCGGCCTCGCAGGCCTCCAGCAGTCGCCGTGACAACCCCCGCCCCCGCGCGGCCGGCGCCACGGTCATCTTGGCCACCTCGAACCCGCCGTCCTCCATGGCCATCAACGCGCAGCAGCCGATGGCCTGCCCCGCCTGCTCCACCACGAAGATGCGCCCCCCGGGCGCCAGGATCTGCCCCTGCGGATCGTCAATAACCTTGCGGTCCTTAGCCTCAATGTCGAAGCCCCCTTCGATCAGCCAGGCGGTGTTCAGCGCGGCCCAGGCCTCGGCATGGCGGGGCTCGAATGCGACGATGCAGACGTCTTCGGTCATCTGGGTTCCGGCATGCAAAGAGGCGGCCGGATCGCTCCAGCCGCCCCTTGATAGATCAGTCGGCACAGAGGCCGATCAGGCTTCGTCGTCGCCCTCGAAGGCTTCGACCGGGCCCGAATCCAGACCCTTGGCGTCGGCGTCGCGATCGACGAACTCGATCACGGCCATCGGCGCGTTGTCGCCGTGGCGGTAGCCCGCCTTCATGATGCGGATGTAGCCGCCGTTGCGCTCGGCGTAGCGCGGGCCGAGCGTCTCGAACAGTTTGCCGACCTGCGGCACGTCGCGGACCTGGCTGATCGCCTGACGACGAGCGTGCAGGTCGCCCTTCTTGGCCAGGGTCACCAGCTTCTCGACGAAGGGACGCAGTTCCTTCGCCTTGGGCAGGGTGGTCGTGATCTGCTCGTGCTTGATCAGCGAGGCGGCCATGTTGGCGAACATGGCCTGGCGGTGGCTGACCGTACGGCCGAGCTTACGATAGGCGGCGCCGTGGCGCATCGGGGTCTCTCCTACTCAACCCTGGTTTCCGCGAACCGTGCGGACCTGGGGCTCTCTCATTCTAACCGCTCCGCGACCTCGAAGGTCTTGGGCGGAGGGTTGAAACTTAGATCTGGTCGTCGAACTTCTTGGCCAGGTCTTCGATGTTTTCCGGCGGCCAGTTCGGCACATCCATGCCGAGGCTGAGGCCCATGGTCGCCAGCACTTCCTTGATCTCGTTCAGCGACTTGCGGCCGAAGTTCGGGGTGCGAAGCATCTCGCCCTCGGTCTTCTGGATCAGGTCGCCGATGTAGACGATGTTGTCGTTCTTCAGGCAGTTGGCCGAACGAACCGACAGTTCCAGCTCGTCCACCTTCTTCAGCAGGGCCGGGTTGAACGGCAGGTCGGGCTTGCCGTCCGCCTGTTCGACCGCCGCCTTGGGCTCGTCGAAGGTGATGAAGATCTGCAGCTGGTCCTGGAGGATGCGCGAAGCGTAAGCCACCGCGTCCACCGGGGTCACGGCGCCGTTGGTTTCGACTTCCATGATCAGCTTGTCGTAGTCCAGCGACTGGCCCTGACGGGTCGGCTCGACGCGATAGGCGACGCGCTTCACCGGCGAGTACAGAGCGTCGACGGCGATCAGGCCGATGGGGGCGTCTTCCGGACGGTTCATTTCGGCGGCGACGTAGCCCTTGCCGTTCTGGACCGTCAGTTCCATGCGCACCGAAGCGCCGTCGTCCAGGGTGCAGATCACGTGGTCGGGGTTCAGAACCTCGATGTCCGACGGCACGTCGATCTGGCCGGCGGTCACCGCGCCCGGACCGGTGGCCTTCAGCGTCATGCGCTTGGGGCCCTCGGCGTGCATGCGCAGCGCCAGTTGCTTGATGTTCAGGACGATGTCGACCACGTCTTCCCGCACGCCTTCCAGCGACGAGAATTCATGGACCACGCCGTCGATCTGGATGGCCGTAACCGCCGCGCCTTGCAGCGAGGACAGCAGCACACGCCGCAGGGCGTTGCCGAGCGTCACGCCGAAACCGCGCTCCAGAGGTTCGGCCACCAGACGCGCCTTGCGTTGGGCGTCGGAGCCGATCTCGATCTGCGGTTTCTCGGGACGGATCAGCTCTTGCCAGTTCTTCTCGATCATTTTGTCCCTCGAACGGGTTTCGCCAGATCCGCGCCCTGTCGACGGGGCGCGGTTGGCGGGAATAGGGGGTCGTGCGGCGCTGTCGCGTTTAGACGCGGCGGCGCTTGGGCGGACGGCAGCCGTTGTGCGGCATCGGCGTCACGTCGCGGATCGTGGTGATCGTCAGGCCGACCGACTGCAGCGCGCGCAGGGCCGATTCACGACCGGAACCCGGACCGGAAACATTGACTTCCAGCGTTTTCACGCCGTGTTCCTGCGCCTTCTTGCCTGCATCTTCGGCGGCCATCTGGGCGGCGTAGGGGGTCGATTTGCGCGAACCCTTGAAGCCCATGTGACCGGCCGACGACCACGAGATCGCGTTGCCCTGGGCATCGGTGATCGTGATCATGGTGTTGTTGAACGACGCATTCACGTGGGCGACGCCCGAGGTGATGTTCTTGCGTTCGCGGCGCTTAACGCGACCCTGTTCCTTGGCCATGGCTATGTCTTACTTCTTCTTGCCGGCGATCGGCTTGGCGGGACCCTTGCGGGTGCGAGCGTTGGTGTGCGTGCGCTGGCCGCGGACCGGCAGGCCCTTGCGGTGACGCAGGCCGCGATAGCAGGCCAGGTCCATCAGACGCTTGATGTTCATCGACGTCTCGCGGCGCAGGTCGCCCTCGACGGTGTGATCCTTGTCGATCGTCTCACGGATCTGCAGGACTTCGGCGTCCGTCAGCTGGTTGACGCGGCGCTCGGGCTCGATGCCCACCTTCGCCGTGATCTCCTTGGCGGCGTGCGCGCCGATGCCATGGATGTACTGAAGCGCGATTTCGACGCGCTTGTTGGTCGGAATGTTGACGCCAGCGATACGGGCCACGAAAATCTCCAGATACGCGTTGTCAGACGCAGGAAACGCTCCGGTCAACAGACCAGGAGCGTGCGCGCCCTTCGCGGAAGGCGGCCCTTATACCCCTGATTCCGATTTCGTCAACGGTCGGAGCGCCGACAAACGGGATAGGTCATCCATCCCGACCGAAGACGACCCCAAACACTCCGCGCGTTCCCGACTGAGGCCGCCCGTCCGCGACCGGCGGTCGGGCGCGAAACGCAGGCGCGAGGGTCAATGCCGCCTGGCCGAACCCTTGGCCTTCCGGCGTCTCGCTGACGACACGGCAATCGCTGAGCCGCTCGTCCAGGCCGATGACGCAGGACATGGCGGCGCGGCCTGATCGACCTGCGCGCAGAGCGGCTGGGGGGTGGGCGCGTCGGCGCTCGTCCAGCGTGGGGCCGCGCAGCACCTGAAAGCGCCCGCCGGCCCCGGGGCCCGCGCCTGAACCCGAGCCTCCGCCGGTCCCGGTTCCTTCGCCGCCCTGCCCAGCACCTGCTACCGGCCCGGCGATCGGCGCCTGGCCCACCACGATCGGATCTGGTTCGGGCACCGGCTCGGGCGGGGCCGTGATCTCGACAGGCGTGGCGGGCGGGCGAAGCGCGGGTCGGACGATGGAAGGCGCGGCCGGCGCTCCGCCGCCATCGCTGGGCGCCGGATCGGCCTGGGGGGGCGGCAGCGGCGGCATGACGAAAGGCGGGGTCAGGGTCACGACGAAGGGCGGCGGCGAAACCACGGGCTCGCCCGCCTTTTCCTGGCTCAGCACGACGAACAGGCCGGCGTGAACGGCCGCAACGCTCAGAAGAGCGGCGGCCATGCGTGCGCGTGGATGATTGGCTGGCGGGCTCAAGGACACCCGGTCATGATGCGGCATTGGACATGAACGCGCATCCCGCCCGAAAGTCAGCCCCGCTTCATCTCCGCGCCCGCATCGTCAGGCCAGGGCGGCGTCGATGCCCTTGGCGACGGTGGAGATGTCGCCCATGCCGTCGATCTCGATCAGCTTGCCCTGGGCTTCATAATAGGGAAGCAGCGGCGCGGTCTGGCGATTGTAGACGGCCAGACGGTCCTTGAACGTGTCGGGATTATCGTCCGGACGGCCCTGGTCTGCGAAACGCTTGGCGATGCGTTCGGTCAGGGCGGCGTCGTCGACTTTCAGACGCACCACGCGGTCGATCTGGCCGCCGCGCTTGGCCAGCATGGCGTCCAGCGCCTCGGCCTGGGCGACGGTGCGGGGAAAGCCGTCGAAGATGGCCCCGCCGGCGGCCTCGGCCTCGGGCAGACGATCCTCGATCAGGGCGATGACGATCTCGTCAGTCACCAGATCGCCGCGGGCCAGCACATCCTTGACCCTCAGGCCAAGCTCGGAGCCCGAAGCAATGGCGGCGCGCAGCATGTCGCCCGTCGACAGCTGAACCATGCCGCGCTGCTCGACCAGGCGCTTGGCCTGGGTTCCCTTGCCCGCCGCGGGCGGACCAAACAGGATCAGGTTCACGCCCCGCCCTCCCCTATCGTCGTGAAGATATCAGCGCCGAACCGGCGCCGGCGAGCCGCGACCGCCGCCGCCACGCGGGCCGCCGCCGCGACCCCGCAACTTGGCCTTCTTGATCAGGCCTTCGTACTGGTGGGCCAGAAGGTGCGACTGGATCTGCGAGACCGTGTCCATGGTCACCGACACCACGATCAGCAGCGAGGTCCCGCCGAAATAGAGGCTGGTGTTGCCCAACTGCGAAACCAGGAACTCGGGCAGCAGGCAGACAGCGGTGATGTAGGCCGCGCCGATGGTGGTCAGGCGGGTCAGCACATAGTCCAGATACTCAGCCGTGCGCTTGCCTGGACGAATGCCCGGCAGGAAGCCGCCGTACTTGCGCAGGTTCTCGGCCGTGTCATCGGGGTTGAAGGTGATCGAGGTGTAGAAGAAGCAGAAGAAGATGATCAGGGCGGCGTAGAGCACCATGAACAGGGGCTGGCCGTGCGTCAGCTGGGCCGTGACCATCGGCAGCCAGCTCATCCACTCGGGCAGGTCGGCGTTGGCCGTGAACTGGGCGACGGTCGCCGGCAGCATCAGCAGCGACGAAGCGAAGATCGCCGGGATGACGCCGGCGGTGTTGACCTTCAACGGCAGGAACGACCGCTCGCCGCCCGCCATGCGGTTACCTTCCTGGCGCTTGGGATACTGGATCAGCAGACGACGCTGGGCCCGCTCCATGAAGACGATGAAGGCGACCACGGCCACGGCCATGATGGCGATGAACAGCAGGACGAAGGCGGACATCTGGCCCTGCTGAGCCAGACCCAGAAGGCGCGCGACGGTGGACGGCAGGACCGCCACGATGCCGGCGAAAATGATCAGCGAGATGCCGTTGCCGACGCCGCGCGCCGTCACCTGCTCGCCCAGCCACATCAGGAACATGGTGCCGCCCGTCAGGGTCACGACCGTCGTGGTGATGAAGAACAGACCGGGATTGTCCACCAGACTCGGCTGGGCGTTCAGTCCGACTGCAATGCCAAGCGACTGGGCCACGGCCAGGAAGACCGTCAGATAGCGGGTGTACTGGTTAAGCTGCTTGCGGCCGCTCTCCCCGCCTTCCTTCTTCAGCTTCTCCCACGGCGGATAGACCGCCTGCATCAGCTGCACGATGATCGACGCAGAGATGTAGGGCATGACGTTCAGCGCGAAGACGGCCATCCGCTCGACCGCGCCGCCCGAGAACATGTTGAACATGTCCAGGATGCCGCGCTGGCCCTCCGGATTCTGGAAGAAGGCCAGGAAGGCTTCGGAGTTGATGCCCGGAATCGGCACGAAGGTGCCGATCCGATAGACCAGCAGCGCGCCTAGCGTGAACAGCAGGCGCTTGTGAAGCTCGGTCGCCCTGGCGAACGAGCCCATGTTCATGTTTGCAGCGAGTTGTTCAGCGGCCGAGGCCATACGCGCGTCCCCACGACTTTCAGTCGTCGTCAGATAGGTGAAAAGCGGCCTCTATGCGAGGCCGCTTCCAGTCCGTCATCCCGCTTTTCTTTCCGACGAACGTCGAATGACGATCGCGGGACGACGCTTTTCGATCAGGCCTTGGGCTTCCCGCGAGCCGCCTGGCGCTTGTCCAGACGGGCCTGAGCCTTGGCTTCGGCCTCGATGCGCTGCTGCGTCACCGAGCCGCCGGCCGCTTCGATGGCCTTGATGGCGCCGGCCGAAGCCGACCACACGACCAGGTTCAGCTTGCCCTTGATCTCGCCGGTGCCCAGCAGGCGCACGCCGTCCTTGACGCGACGGATCACGCCGGCGGCCACCAGGGCCTCGCCGGTGATGTCGCCCTTGATATCCAGCTTCTTGGCGTCGATGGCGTCTTGCAGGCGCCACAGGTTCACTTCAGCCAGCTTCAGGGCATTGGGATTGTTGAAGCCGCGCTTGGGCATGCGCATGTACAGCGGCATCTGGCCGCCTTCAAAGCCGCCGATGGCGACGCCCGAACGCGACTTTTGACCCTTGACGCCGCGACCGGCGGTCTTGCCCTTGCCCGAACCCGGGCCGCGGCCGACGCGCATGCGCTTCTTGTGGGCGCCTTCGTTGTCGCGAATTTCATTCAGTTTCATGTGCCTGATCCTTTCGGGTTCTAGCGCCCGGCCATCGGCCGGACTCGGCGGTGTAAAAACGAAGGGCCGCCTATAGGCGGCCCTCCAGATCTTCGCAAGTCGCGAAGGGTCTTACTTCTCGACCACCTCGACCATGTGGGCGACCTTGGCGATCATGCCGCGCACGGAGGGGGTGTCCTCCAGGGTCGATTCACGACCCACGCGGTTGAGGCCCAGGCCCGTCAGGGTGGCGCGCTGATCGGCCTTGCGGCGGATCGGGCTGCCCGTCTGACG
Organism: Brevundimonas sp.; assembly: GCF_046295775.1. Taxonomy (GTDB): domain Bacteria; phylum Pseudomonadota; class Alphaproteobacteria; order Caulobacterales; family Caulobacteraceae; genus Brevundimonas. The sequence continues at coordinate 188,637 of NZ_JBKBML010000002.1, forward strand.
GATGGTGACGGTGGCGGTGTCTTGCTTGGCCATGTCTATCAGCCCTCGATGGCTTCAGGCGCCGAGGCGCCGTCGTTGCGACGGCCCATCAGATCCGCGACCTTCTTGCCGCGCTTGGACGCGACCATGCGGGGCGAGGACTGGACCTTCAGAGCTTCGAAGGTGGCGCGGATCATGTTGTAGGGGTTCGACGAACCGGTCGACTTGCCCACGACGTCCTGGACGCCGAGGGTTTCGAGCACGGCGCGCATCGGACCGCCCGCGATGACTCCGGTCCCGGGAGGGGCGGCGCGCATCATGATCTTGCCGGCGCCCCAACGGCCATTGCCGTCGTGGTGCAGGGTGCGGTTCTCGCGCAGCGGAACCTTGATCATGGTCTTCTTGGCTTCTTCGGTCGCCTTGCGGATGGCTTCCGGCACTTCGCGCGCCTTGCCGTGACCGAAGCCGACGCGGCCCTTGCCGTCGCCGACGACCATCAGGGCCGCGAACGAGAACCGGCGGCCGCCCTTCACGGTGGCGGCGACGCGGTTGATGTGCACCAGCTTCTCGACGATGTCCGAATCCGGACCGTCCACAGGAGCGTTGCGGTTGTCGCGACGGTTGCGGTCGTTGCCGCCGCCGCCACGCTGGGGTTGATGCGCCATGCTTCGCGTCCCTTAGAAGTTCAGGCCGGCTTCACGCGCGGCTTCCGCCAGCGCCTTGACCCGGCCGTGATAGATGTATCCGCCACGGTCGAAGACGACGTCCTTGACGCCCTTCTCGATGGCGCGTTCGGCGATCAGCTTGCCGATCCGCGAAGCGGCGGCGACGTCCGAGCCCTTTTCCTTCTTGCCCTTTTCGCCTTCCAGCGAAGAGGCGGAGGCCACCGTGACGCCCTGGGCGTCGTCGATGATCTGGGCCGAGATGTTCTTGTCCGAACGATAGATCGAGAGACGCAGACGGCCGTTGGAGACGGCCTTCAGGCGGCGACGAGTGCGCTCCGAGCGGCGCTTGGCTTGTTGTCGAAGAGAGAGAGCCATGACTTACTTCTTCTTGCCTTCCTTGCGACGCACGGTCTCGCCGGCGTAACGCACGCCCTTGCCCTTGTAGGGCTCCGGCGGACGCAGCTTGCGGATGACGGCGGCGATCTGACCCACGGCCTGCTTGTCGGCGCCCGAGATCTTGATCTCGGTCTGCTTGGGCACCGCGAAGGTGACGCCGGCGGGCGGATCGATGTCGACTTCATGCGAGAAGCCGAGTTGCAGCGACAGGGCCTGGCCCTTCATCGCGGCGCGGTAACCCACGCCGACCAGTTCCAGGGACTTTTCGAAGCCCGAGGTGACGCCGGTGACCATGTTGTCGACCAGGGTGCGCGACAGACCCCACATCGCGCGAGCGCGCTGGGTGTCGGTCCGCGGGGTCAGCGACAGCTCTTCGCCTTCCTGCTTGACCTCGATCTCTTCGGCCACGGTCCAGGAGCGCTCGCCCTTGGGACCCTTCACCGAGACGGTCTGACCGTCGAGCGTTATGTTCACGCCCTTCGGGATGCTGATGGTTTTCTTGCCAATACGGGACATGTCAGTAGACCCTGCAGAGGACTTCGCCGCCGACGTTGGCGTCGCGCGCGGCGGCGTCGGACATGACGCCCTTCGAAGTCGAAAGGATCGAGATGCCGAGGCCGTTCTTGATCGGCTTCAGATCGCTGATGGCCGAATAGACGCGGCGGCCGGGCTTCGACACGCGGGCGATCTCGGCGATCACCGGCTGGCCGTCGAAGTACTTCAGCTCGATCTCGAACTGCGGGAATTCACCGGGGTTCTGAACCAGCGAATAGCCGCGGATGTAGCCTTCGTCCTGCAGCACGTCGAGGACGCGCTGGCGCAGACGCGAGGCCGGGGTCAGCACCTTGGAACGCTTGCGGGTCGCCGCGTTCTTGATGCGAGCGATCATGTCGCTCAGGGGATCGTTGATCATCATGTCTGTTCGCTCCCCTTACCAGCTCGACTTCGTCAGGCCGGGGACTTGCCCCAGGTTGCCGAGTTCGCGCAGGGCGATACGGCTCATCTTGAGCTTGCGGTAGTAAGCCCGCGGACGACCCGTCACCTCGCAGCGATTGCGGATGCGCGTCGGCGCGGAGTTACGCGGCAGTTCCGCCAGCTTCAGGCGCGCTTCGAAGCGCTCCTCCAGCGGCAGGCTCTCGTCGTTGGCGGTCGCCTTCAGGGCTTCCCGCTTCGCGGCATACTTCGCAACCAGGGCCTTGACGGCTTCATTGCGGTTTACGGCGCTTTTCTTAGCCATTGATCTCTTCCCTTCCCGCTCAGTTCGTCACGAACGGGAACTTGAACTCGGCGAGGAGAGCCTTGGCTTCCTCATCGGTCTTGGCCGTGGTGCAGACGACAATGTCCATGCCCCACATCTGGTCGATCTGGTCGTAGTTGATCTCCGGGAACACGATGTGCTCCTTCAGACCGGTGGCGTAGTTGCCACGACCGTCGAACGAGGTGCCCTTCAGGCCCCGGAAATCCTTCACGCGCGGCAGCGCGATCGTGATGAACCGGTCCAGGAACTCGTACATCTGATCGCCGCGCAGCGTGACCTTGCCGCCGATGACCATGCCTTCGCGCAGCTTGAAGCCGGCGATGGAGTTGCGAGCCTTGGTGGCGACGGCCTTCTGACCGGCGATGGCGGTCAGATCCTTGAGGGCGGCGTTCGCCTTCTTGGAGTCGGCGACCGCTTCACCGATGCCCATGTTCAGGACGATCTTGTCCAGCTTGGGCACCTGCATCTCGTTCGTGTAGCCGAACTTTTCCTTCATCACCTGGCGGATGCGAGCCTTGTACTCGTCCTTCAGGCGCGGGGTGTATTTCTCGGTAGCGGCCATCAGATGACGTCTCCCGTCGTCTTGGCGAAGCGGACCTTCTTGTCGCCTTCGATCTTGAAGCCGACGCGGGTCGCCTTGCCGTTGGCGTCGGCGATCGCGACGTTCGACAGGTGCAGCGACGCTTCCTTGTTCTTGATGCCGCCTTGCGGGTCAGCCTGGGTCGGGCGCGTGTGGCGCTGAACCATGTTGACGCCTTGCACGACGACGCGGTTTTCGGTCGGCAGAACCTTGAGCACCTTGCCGGTGCGGCCCTTGTCCTTGCCGGTCAGGACGACGACGTTGTCGCCCGATTTGATCTTGGCGGCCATGGTTACAGGACCTCCGGAGCCAGCGAGATGATCTTCATGTGGTTCTTGGCGCGAAGTTCGCGAGGAACCGGGCCGAAGATCCGCGTGCCGACGGGCTCGTTCTGCTTGTTGACGATGACGGCGGCCGACTTGTCGAAACGGATGACAGAGCCGTCCTTGCGCTGGATGTCCTTGGCGGTGCGCACGACGATGGCGCGAACGACGTCGCCCTTCTTCACACGGCCGCGCGGAATCGCTTCCTTCACCGAGGCGACAATGGTGTCGCCCACCGAGGCGTAGCGGCGCTTGGAGCCGCCCAACACCTTGATGCACATGACCCGGCGAGCGCCCGAATTGTCGGCCACCTCCAGGTTAGTTTGCATCTGGATCATGGGATCCGATCCTTCTTCTTACGAAGCCGAGGCGTTGGAAAGGACTTCCCAGCGCTTCAACTTGGACTTGGGGGCGCACTCGACGATGCGGGCCACGTCGCCGACCTTCAGCGCGTTGCCTTCGTCGTGGGCGTGGTACTTCTTGGACAGACGGACAGTCTTCTTCAGGACGGGGTGAAGCAGGGTGCGCTCCACCTTGACCACGACGGTCTTGTCGCCCTTGTCGGAGACGACCACGCCTTCGAGAATTCGCTTCGGCATCTTCGTTCCTTACGCCTGCTGTTGACGCAGCAGCGTCGAGATACGGGCGATGTCTTTGCGCACTTCACCCACGCGGTGGGTTTTTTCCATTTGGCCGGTGGCCGCCTGGAAGCGGAGGTTGAACTGTTCCTTCTTGAGCTTCAGCAGCTCGTCGGCCAGTTGGTCGGGGGTCTGAGCCCGCAGATCGGCGATCTTGGTCATGCCGCTTGCTCCAGTTGGGCGATGCCGGCGTCGAGACGCGTCACCACCTTAGTGCGAACCGGCAGCTTCGCCGCGCCGAGACGCAGGGCCTCGCGCGCGATGTCGTCCGGCACGCCGTCGATTTCGAACAGGATGCGGCCCGGGTGGCAACGCGCGGCCCAGTGGTCCACGGCGCCCTTGCCCTTGCCCATCCGCACTTCGGCCGGCTTGCCCGTGACCGGCAGGTCTGGGAAGACACGGATCCAGACGCGGCCCTGGCGCTTCATCTGGCGGGTGATCGCGCGGCGAGCCGCTTCGATCTGACGCGCCGTGATGCGCTCGGGCTCCAGCGTCTTCAGGCCGTAGGAGCCGAAGTTCAGCGAGAAGCCGCCCTTGGCCGAACCATGGATCCGGCCCTTGAATGCCTTGCGGTACTTGGTCTTCTTGGGTTGCAGCATGACTTAGTTCTCACGTCCGCGGTCGCGACGGGGGCCGCGGTCGCCGCGGGGGCCGCGTTCACGGCCTTCGTTGGACGAGGGACCCGAGGCTTCCTGAGCCCAGCGCTTGTCCTGGGCCATCGGGTCGTGCTCGAGCACTTCGCCTTTGAACACCCAGACCTTCACGCCGATGATGCCGTAGGTCGTCTTGGCCTCGATGAAGCCGTAGTCGATGTCGGCGCGCAGGGTGTGAAGCGGCACGCGGCCTTCGCGATACCATTCCATCCGCGCGATTTCGGCGCCGCCCAGACGACCCGACACGTTGATGCGGACGCCCTTGGCGCCCAGGCGCATGGCCGACTGCATCGCACGCTTCATGGCGCGGCGGAACGCGATCCGGCGTTCCAGCTGCTGCGCGATGTTCTCGGCGATCAGCTGGGCGTCGGTCTCGGGCTTGCGGACTTCGACGATGTTCAGGTGAACCTCGCCCTCGGTCATGGCCGAGATGTCCTTGCGCAGCTTCTCGATGTCCGCGCCCTTCTTGCCGATCACGACACCCGGACGGGCGGCGTAGATCGTCACGCGGCACTTCTTGTGCGGACGCTCGATGATGATGCGCGACACGCCGGCGCCCGACAGGCGTTCCTTCAGCCACGTACGCAGCTTCAGGTCCTGGTGCAGCAGGCGCGAATAGTTGGCGCCGTCGGCGAACCAGCGGCTGTCCCACGTCCGGTTCACGCCGAGGCGGAAACCGATCGGATTGATTTTCTGACCCATCAGGCGGCCTCGCCGGCTTCGCGGACCACGATGGTGATCTCGCTGAACGGTTTCAGGATGCGCGACGAGCGGCCACGAGCGCGGCTCGCGAAACGCTTCATCACCAGGTTCTTGCCCACGAAGGCCTCGGCGACGACCAGGTTGTCGATGTCGAGGTTGTGGTTGTTCTCGGCGTTCGACACGGCCGAGTACAGGACCTTGCGGACGTCCGTCGCGATGCGCTTGCGGCTGAACTCGAGTTCGTTCAGCGCCTTTTGCACCGGCATGCCGCGGATCGAAGCGGCAACCAGGTTCAGCTTTTGAGGGCTGATGCGGACGTTGACCAGCTTGGCGCGGGCTTCAGTCGGGGCGACCCGACGCTCGTTCTTGGACTGGGCCATCGGTTACTTCCTTTTGGCCTTCTTGTCCGCCGCGTGGCCCGGGAAGTTCCGGGTCGGGGCGAACTCGCCAAACTTCATGCCGACCATGTCCTCGTTGACCATCACCGGCACATGCTTCTGGCCGTTGTGGACACCGAACGTCAGACCGACGAACTGCGGCAGGATGGTGGAGCGGCGCGACCAGGTCTTGATCACGTCCTTGCGGCCCGACGTTTGAACGGCGTCGGCCTTCTTGAGCAGATACCCGTCGACAAACGGGCCTTTCCAGGAGGAGCGGGCCATTCTTAGCGAGCCTTCTTCACGTGACGGCTACGGATGATGAACTTGTCCGTGGCCTTGTTCTTGCGGGTGCGGGTGCCCTTGGTGTCCTTGCCCCAGGGCGTGACCGGCGTGCGGCCGCCCGAGGTCCGGCCTTCACCACCACCATGCGGGTGGTCGATCGGGTTCATGGCGACGCCGCGGACGTGCGGTCGCCAGCCCATGTGACGCTTGCGACCGGCCTTGCCCAGGTTCTGGTTCATGTGGTCGGGGTTCGAAACCGCGCCCACCGTGGCCATGCAGCCGTCCAGAACCATGCGCAGCTCGCCCGAGCCGAGGCGGATCTGGGCGTAACCCTGATCGCGACCCACCAGTTGAGCGTAGGCGCCGGCCGAACGGGCCAGCTGAGCGCCCTTGCCCGGCTTCATCTCCACATTGTGGATGATGGTGCCGACTGGGATCGAGCGCAGCGGCATTGCGTTGCCCGGCTTAACGTCGGTCTTTTCGCCGGCCACGATCGTGTCGCCGGCCTTCAGACGCTGAGGCGCGATGATGTAGGTCTTCTCGCCGTCCGGATAGGTCACCAGAGCGATGAAGGCAGTGCGGTTGGGGTCGTACTCCAGACGCTCGACCGTGCCGATCGCGTCGAACTTGCGACGCTTGAAATCGATCTTGCGGTACAGCGTCTTGGCGCCGCCGCCGCGGAAGCGAACGGCGATGCGACCGCCCTGACCACGTCCGCCCGACTTGGTCAGGCCTTCGGTCAGCGACTTCTCCGGGCGGCCCTTGTGCAGCTCGGAGCGGTCGACCAGCACCAGGGCGCGGCGGCCCGGCGACGTCGGATTGTAAGTCTTCAAGGCCATCTGATCAGAGCCCCGTGGTGACGTCGATCGACTGGCCGTCGGCCAGCGTCACGATCGCTTTTTTGATGTCGACCCGGCGGCCCATGATGCCCCGGAAGCGCTTGGTCTTGCCCTTCTGGACCAGGGTGTTGACCTTCAGGACGTTGACCTTGAACAGGCTCTCGACCGCCGCGGCGATCTCGTCCTTGGTCGCCGTGCCGGCGACGCGGAAGACGACCTTGTTCTGCTCCGACAGGATCGTGGCCTTCTCGGTGATCACCGGAGCCAGGATGGTGTCGTAGTGCTTTGCGGTAGGTTGAGCGGCCATTACGCGGCTTCCTTGTCGCTGAAGCGGGCTTCGATCGCCTCGATGGCGGCCTTGGTCAGCACCAGCTTGTCGGCCCGCAGGATGTCATAGACGTTCAGGCCGGCGTTCGGCAGCACGTCGATGTGCGGGATGTTGCGGGCGGCGAGACCGAAGTTGGTCTCGACTTCCGGTCCAGCGATGATCAGGGCCTTGGTCCAGCCCAGCTTGCCGAAGGTGGTGCGCAGCGACGCGGTCTTGGCGTCCTTCACATCCAGGGCGTCGACCACGATCAGATCGCCGGCCTTGACCTTGGAAGACAGCGCGTGGCGCAGGGCCATGGCGCGGATCTTCTTGGGCAGCGAGAAGCCGTGGTCGCGGACGACCGGGCCGAAGGCGCGCGAACCGCCGACGAACTGCGGGGCGCGACGCGAGCCGTGACGAGCGCCGCCGGTGCCCTTCTGCTTGTACATCTTCTTGCCCGTACGAGAGTTCTCGTTGCGGGTTTGAACCTTGTGCGTGCCGGCGCGGCGCTTGGCCAGTTGCCAATTCACGGTGCGGGCCAGGATGTCGCCGCGGATGTCGGTGATGCCGAAGACGGCGTCCGACAGCTCGACGTCGCCCGAGGCCTTGCCGTCGAGTTTGATGACCGAGAGTTTCATTACGCTTCACCGCCTTCGGTCGCTTCGGCCGGGGCTTCTTCAGCCGGGGTCGAGGCGGGTTGGGCGGCTCCATTCTTCGACTTCACGCCACCGGGGAACGGGGCGTCGGCCGGACGAGCCTTCTTGATGGCGTCGCGGACCTTGACGAACGAACCGTCGTGACCGGGCACAGCGCCCTTGATCAGGATCAGCCCACGCTCGGCGTCCACGCGGACGACGGTCAGGTTCTGCTGGGTGACGGTTTCCTGGCCCAGGTGGCCGGCCATCTTCTTGCCAGGGAACGTACGACCCGGGTCCTGACGGTTGCCGGTCGAGCCGTGCGAACGGTGGGACACCGACACACCGTGCGTCGCGCGCAGGCCGCCGAAGTTCCAGCGCTTCATGGCGCCGGCGAAACCCTTACCGATGGTTTCACCCTGGATGTCCACCTTCTGGCCCACGATGAAGTGGTCGGCCGACAGTTCGGCGCCCACATCCAGCAGACCGTCCGCGTCAACGCGGAACTCGGTGACATAGGCCTTCGGCTCAACCTCGGCCTTGGCGAAGACTTCGCGTTGGGCCTTGTTGGTGTTCTTGGCCTTCTTGACGCCAGCGCCCAGCTGGAGAGCGACGTAGCCGTCACGCTCCTGGGTACGTTGGCCGACGACTTGGCAGCCGTCGAGCTGCAGCACAGTGACCGGTACGTGCGCGCCGTCATCGGCGAACACGCGGGTCATGCCCAGCTTCTTGGCGATCACGCCCGTGCGCATCGGATCCCGCCTCTTTCTACTTTAGATCTTGATCTCGACGTCCACGCCGGCGGACAGGTCGAGCTTCATGAGCGCGTCCACGGTCTGCGGGGTGGGGTCGACGATGTCGAGCACGCGTTTGTGCGTGCGGATTTCAAACTGCTCACGCGACTTCTTATCGACGTGCGGCGAGCGGTTCACGGTGAACTTTTCGATCAGGGTCGGCAGCGGAATCGGACCACGAACGGTCGCGCCGGTGCGTTTGGCGGTATTGACGATCTCGCGCGTCGAAAAGTCGAGGACGCGGTGATCAAAGGCCTTGAGCCTGATGCGGATGCTTTGATCCATATCGGTGCTTACTTCCAATGCGGTCGGAGGACCGCGTCCCTGTGAACCATTTCAAAGACCGAAGGCCTTCGGGCACGAGGCCCTCAGGGTACGCAATCCGCAAAAACGATCGGCCCACGCAGTTGCCCGCGAAGGCCGCTAAAGTCCCAAGAAGCTGCAAAGAACAGGTACTTAGGTCGTTCCTGCGAACCGCGTCTGCACCCGGGGGTGCACAGCCGGTCCAACAAGAGGGGCGCTTATGCCCATCGATTCCGTTTCCGTCAAGCGGCGAAACCGTGGCGACGACTAGGTTTTCGCCAATCGGTCCCGCGCAGCGTTCAGACGCGAGGCGAGGCCTTCGGAACCGCCCTGATCCGGGTGCGCGCGCGCCATCAGACGCTTCCAGGCCGCCTGCACTTCCGCCGGGGTCGCACCGGCCGGGACGCCCAGGGTCCGCCGCGCCTCGGCCTCGGTCATGCTCTCCGGCTCCGGCGTCCGCGCATTGGCGACGCGGACTCGCGAGGCGGTGATGACATAAAGACCGCCCGCCGCCAGCGCTCCGCCCAACAGCCAGGCGCCGCGCGCCAGAGCCAACAGAGCGCCGGCCATCATCACCGCGCCGAAGATGGTCGCCGTGATTCGCCAATGCCCCCTGCCCGCCCGCTCGCTCTGGCGGCCCAGCCGGATCAGCGCCCAGACCGCGATCGCCGCAAGGCCCAGCCAGATCAGGGCCATCAAGACCTCAAGCCGCTGCGTCCATGGACTGGACCGCGTCGTCCAGGCCCAGCGCCTGCATCAGATTGCGCATCTCCTGACGCGCCGCGACGTGGGCCAGGGACACGGCCACCGGCCGGATGTCGTTGGACAGGTCCGCCACCGTCAGGCCGAAGGGGAACAACTCGCGATAGATGACCCGGTCGCGCAGGCCCGGTCCGACACGGAAGCCCACGCGCTTGGCCAGCTTCTGCATCCGCTCTTCCAGGCGGCGGCGGTTGCGGGCCTCGGCCACGGCCAGGCGGTTGGTCACCACGATCCAGTCGATGGTCGCCTGACGACCCTGGGTGATGGCGCGGTGCTTGCGCGCCTCCCATACACTCTCGGAATAGATGGAGGGCTTCAGCAGCTCCAGCGTCACCGGATCGACCTGGCCCAGCAGGTCGAAGTCCACAAAGCTGTCGTTCATCGGCGTAACGATCTGGTCGGCCCGCCCGTGCGCGGCGCGCGACAGGGCGGTGTCGCCGCCCGGCGTGTCGATCAGGATGACGTCGCAGTCCTGCGCCGCCGCAAAGGCCGCCTCGAACATGGCCAGTTGGTCGTCTTCCGACGCGCGGGCCATCGCCTTGCCGTCGCCCATGTCGGGCTCGAACGGCATCGGCAGGGGCTGCTCATTGGCCGCCGTCCAGGCCGCGCGGTGGGCGAAGAAGTGAGACAGCGACTTCTGGCGCAGGTCCAGATCCATGATCGCCACGCGCTTTCCCGCGTGCAGCAGGCCGGTGACGATATGGATGGCCAGGGTCGATTTGCCCGCCCCGCCCTTTTCATTGCCGACGACGATGACCTGAGGCTGCGCCATGATCCGCGAAATCCGTTGCTCGGACGGCGGCGACTCGCCGCGATCCATCCAGCCGGCAGAATCAGCGCCCGGCGGCCATTCGTCAACGAACGCTTAAAGTTAAGATGTGGATGGCGCTCACGCCGCCGCGCGGCACCACACATCGTCCACGCCTGCGGCGGCGCAGACCGCCCCTGCGCGCTCGATGGGAACAGGCCCGACCCGCAGTCGCACCCAGCGCCGTCCGTTGACCTCGGCCACCTGCAGGATCGGCGAGAACCCCGCCAGCGCCTCACGATCGGCGACACGGGCCCAGGCGAGACGCGCCTCGCGCTCGCTGGCATAGGCGCCCAGCTGGATCACGCGACCGTCGGACGCGGCCAGGGGCGGGACTGGCTCCGACGACAGACCCAGCCGGCTGGCCGTCGCGGCCGCAGCCTGCTCCACCAGCGCCGGCGCGGTCTCGATCACCGCCTCGCGAACCACGCCGTCGCGCGCGTCCCACAGCTCATGAGGCGTCATCAGCTCGACCTTGAGCGGCGACATCGCCGGGCGCAGGCCTGCTGTGCGCGAGGGCGGCGGCGCGTCATCATAGAGCCCCGGGCTCAACGGCGCCTCGATGTCCGCCACGGTCCTGGCCATCGTCTCGAACCGGTGCGGATCCGGCTCGCCCCGGCCGCACGCCGCCAGCAGCGGGAGGGCTAGGCCGAACGCGACGAACGCGACGAACGCTGGACGGTTGAAAGGGATGGGCGTCATAAGCCCATGCTGAACCCAGGCCTTTGAAACAGCCTTAACGCCCAAGGACCGCCCGACATGACCACCCTGCCCCTGCCGGTCGTCCGCACCGTCGCTGATTTGCGCGCCGCCGTCGCCGAATGGCGCCGCCAGGGCCTCAGCGTCGGCTTCGTGCCGACCATGGGGGCGTTGCACGACGGCCACCTGTCCCTGGTGCGCGAGGCGGGGGCCCAGGCCGATCGCGTCGTCACCTCCGTCTTCGTCAATCCGACCCAATTCGCCGCCCACGAAGATCTGGGCACCTATCCGCGCCAGGAGGACCGGGACGCCCAACTGCTGGCCTCGGCCGGCTGCCACCTGCTGTTCGCGCCTGAATCTGACGCCATGTATCCCGAGGGTTTCGCCACCCGCATCGAGGTCGGCGGTCCGTCGCAAGGTATGGAGACCGACTTCCGTCCTCACTTTTTCGGCGGCGTCGCCGTGGTGGTGGCCAAGCTGCTGAACCAGGTCCAGGCCGACGTCGCTGTCTTCGGCGAGAAGGACTATCAGCAGTTGATGGTCGTGCGCCGCTTGACTGCGGACCTGGACATCCCGACCCGCATCGTCGGCGCCCCCACCGGGCGCGACGGCTGGGGCCTGGCCCTGTCCTCGCGCAACGCCTACCTGTCCGAGCAGGAACGGGGCATCGCCCGACGTCTCAACGGCGTCCTTGCCGAAGCTGGCGCTCGCGCCCGCAACGCCTCACCGTCGGAGGCTGAAGCCTGGGCCTGCGAAGCGCTGCTGGAAGCGGGTTTCGATCGGGTCGACTACGTCGCCATCCGCCGAGTGGACGACCTGGCGCCCTTCGCTGACGCCATCGACGCTCCGGCCCGCATCCTGGCCGCCGCCTGGCTGGGCAAGACCCGGCTGATCGACAACCTGCCGGTCTGACGTCAGCGACCGCGCGGTTTGGCCCGGCTGGTGGCCTCGGCCTGCGCGGGGTTCGCGGGCCAGGGATGGCGGGGATAGCGGCCGCGCGTGTCGGCGCGCACATCCTTCCAAGAGCCTGCCCAGAAGCCCGGAAGGTCCTTGGTCATCTGGATCGGCCGCCGTGCGGGCGACAGCAGGGCCAGGGTCAAGGGCGTGCGGCCGCCGCCGACGGTCGGGTGCGTCGTCACGCCAAACAGCTCCTGCACGCGAATGTCCACGCGCGGACCGCCCTCAGCGCCATAGTCGATGGCCGCCGAACCCAGGGGCGTGGTCAGGCGCGCCGGCGCCAACTCGTCTAGACGCCGTTGCAGATCCCACGGGATGAGACCGCGCAGCGCCTCGGCCAGGGCGCCGTCGCCGATCCGGTCCAAGCCGCCTGCGCCGTCCAGAAGGGGCCAGAGCCAGTCTTCACGCCTCGCCATCAACCCCTCGTCCGAAACGTCGGGCCAGGCTTCATCGAACTCGCGCGCAAAGGCCAGCCGCGCCCGCAGAGCCGACGCCTGCTCGCCCCAGCGCAGACCCGTCAGGCCCTCGGCCTCGACTTCCCTCTTCAGGGCCGCCGCCACCGCGGCCTTGTCCGGCGCACCCAGATCGCGTTCGTCCAGCGTCAGGGCGCCGATGCGGCGGCGGCGCTTCATCGTCATCCGGCCCGACGGCTCGCGGACCAACCGGTCTTCGACCTCGATCCTGTGGGCCAGCGCATCCTCGAGATGCGCCGGATCCAGAGCGGCGGCTAGGCGGATGCGGTCTCGGCTGTCGCCCCCGCCCATTTCGGCCACCGCCAGCCATGGGACGCGAGCCAACCCTTCGGTGGGATCCATGAAAGCGCCTCGGCCCGACGCCAGCAGCACCTCCCCCTGTTTTCCGCGCGCGCGCGCCAGGCGCTCGGGGAAGGCCTCGGCCAGCAGCAGGCCGGCGTCGACCGCCCTGCCCCCGCGCTTGCGCTCCCGCTCGGCCGCCCGCGCCCAGCGGTCGGCAAGCTTCATCGCGTCACGCGCGCGAGGCGTCCGATCGCGCGCCAGCACCTTCAGCCGCTCGTCGAGATCGACTGCAGAACCGCCCAGGCCGGGCTCGCTCAGCACAGCCGCGATCCGCGCGCCGAGCAGGGCTTCGCCCGCATCCGCGGCCACCGCCGTGAGATGCGCCAGACGGGGCGACAGCGGCAGGCTGGCCAGCCGTCGGCCGTGGTCGCTCAGGCCGCCGTCATCGTCCAGCGCGCCCAGTTGCGTCAGCACCCGCCGCGCCTCGGCGAAGGCGCCGGCCGGCGGCGGATCCAGCAGAGCCAGCCCCTCGGCCGTGCGCACGCCCCACCGCGCCAGGTCCAGGGCGAAGCCGGTCAGATCGGCCTCGCGAATCTCCGGCGCCTGGTGCGGCACCAGGCCCCGGGTCTGCTCTTCATCCCACAGTCGATAGCAGACGCCCGGCTCGACGCGGCCCGCTCGCCCGCGCCTCTGCTCGGCCGACGACCGGCTGACGCGGACGGTGGCCAGGCGAGTCAGTCCGCTGGAAGGATCGAAACGCGGCACGCGCGACAGGCCGGAATCGATCACCACCCGCACGCCCTCGATCGTCAGACTTGTCTCGGCCACCGAGGTCGCCAGCACCACCTTGCGCCGGCCGGGCTCGGCCGGCTGGACCGCGCGGTCCTGTTCGGACCGGTCCATGGCGCCGAACAGCGGCGCGATCTCGACGGACGGATCGCGCACGCGCTCGGTCAGCAGCCGCGCCAAGCGGTGGATCTCACCCTGCCCCGGCAGGAAAACCAGGACCGAGCCTGTCTCTTCGCTCAGCGCGCTCAGCACGGCCCGCGTCAAGGCCGCCTCCAGACGCTCGGCCGGATCGCGGTCCAGGTATCGGGTTTCGACCGGATAGGCGCGGCCCTCGGCCTGAACCACGGGGGCGCCGTCCAGCAGGCGTGAGACGCCCGCAATGTCCAGCGTCGCCGACATCACGAGAATGCGCAGATCGTCCCGCAGCGCCTGTTGACTATCGCGCGCCAAGGCCAGCCCCAGGTCGGCGTCCAGACTGCGTTCGTGGAACTCGTCGAACAGCACGGCGCCGACCCCATCCAGGCCGGGGTCGTCCAGGATCATGCGGGTGAAGACGCCCTCGGTGATGACCTCGAGCTGGGTCGCCGGGCCGATGCGGCTCTCCAGCCGGGTGCGGTATCCGACCGTTTCGCCGGGCTTCTGGCCCAGCGTCTGGGCCATGCGCGACGCCGCCGCGCGTGCGGCGAGGCGTCGCGGCTCCAGCACCAATATGCGCCGTCCCGCTACCCATTGCTCATCCAGGAGCGCCAGGGGGACGACCGTGGTCTTGCCCGCCCCCGGAGGCGCCGCGAGCACGGCGGTCGCGCCGCCTCTCAGCGTGGCTTTCAACTCTTCCAGGACGGCGTGGATCGGCAGCATGTCGTCCGCCCTTAGCTGCTCCGGGCCCGGTCACGAAAGCGTCGGCGGACGTTCACACAACGGAAACCGCGTTGCGCCTGCCGACATTGCCGTCTAGCGTCCGCGCCAGCGCAGCGTGGAAAGCGTTGCGAACAGTCAATTTCCGAGGGGGAAATCCTGCATGTGGCGCGTTAAGCCGCTCGACGCCATTCTGGCGACGGCCCAGAAGAATTCACTGACCCGAACCCTGGGTCCCGTGCAGCTGACGCTTCTTGGCGTCGGCGCCATCATCGGCACCGGCATCTTCGTCCTGACCTCGGAAGCGGCCCAGAAGGCCGGTCCGGGCATGATGTGGAGCTTCGTCATCGCCGCCGCGGTCTGCGCCGTGGCGGCGCTGTGCTATTCGGAACTGGCCTCGATGGTCCCGGTTTCGGGCTCGGCCTACACCTACACCTACGCCGTGATGGGCGAACTGCTGGCCTGGACGGTCGGCTGGGCGCTGATCCTGGAGTATGCGGTGGCGGCCTCGGCGGTGTCGGTCGGCTGGTCCGGCTATTTCATCGGGCTGTTAGGCAGTTGGGGCATAGAGTTGCCCCTTGCGATCGCGGCCGGCCCCTACGCCGGCGGCATCGTCAACCTGCCGGCCCTCAGCATCGCCTTGCTGATCACACTGCTGCTGATGCTGGGCACCACGGAATCGGCACGCGTGAACGCCATCCTGGTGGCCATCAAGGTCCTGGCGCTCAGCACCTTCATCGTGCTGACCCTTCCGGTGATGCAAGGCGCCAACTTCGAACCCTTCGCACCCAAGGGCTGGTTCGACACCACGGGCCAAGGCCTGGGCATCGTCGGCGCTGCGGCCACCATCTTCTTCGCCTACGTCGGCTTCGACGCCGTTTCGACGGCGGCGGAAGAGACCAAGGACCCGCAGCGCAACGTGCCGATCGGCCTGGTCGGTTCGCTTCTGATCTGCACCGTCTTCTACCTGCTGGTCGCCGCTGGCGCGATCGGCGCCCTGGGCGCTCAACCGGTGCCTGGTCCGGCCGGCGAAATCCTCGCTCCGGGCAGCTCGGCCCTGGCCGCCCAGTGTCAGGCGCTGGCCGCCGACGGCTCCCAGCCGCTGGTGTGTTCGCGCGAAGCCCTGGCCCACGTCCTGCGTGAGCTTGGCCACGAGCGGATCGGCGACCTGATCGGCATCGCCGCCTTCCTGGCGCTGCCCTCGGTCATTCTGATCATGCTGTTCGGTCAGACGCGCATCTTCTTCGTGATGGCGCGCGACGGCCTGCTGCCGGGCTTCCTGGCCAAGATCCACCCCAAGTGGAAGACGCCGCACATCGTGACCATGATCACGGGCGTGGGCGTGGCCTTCTTCGCGGCCTTCTTCCCGGTGGGCAAGCTGGCCGACATCGCCAACTCGGGCACCCTGTTCGCCTTCTTCATGGTGGCGATCGCGGTGCTGATCCTGCGTCGGAAAGACCCGACCCGTCACCGCCCGTTCAAGACGCCCATGGTGTGGGTCATCGCGCCGCTGGCGATCATCGGCACGGTGGGCCTCTACTTCAACCTGCCGACGGACGCCAAGCTGGTGCTGCCGGCCTGGGGTGCGCTGGGCCTGGTGGTCTACTTCCTCTACGGCTACCGCAAGAGCCACGTGGGTCGCGGCATCATCGATGTGCCGGAAGCAGATCCTGACGCGCCTCCGCCGCCCGTCCCGCACATGCCGGGCGACGACAAGGACCACTAAAAGTCCTGTCACGACGATGGAAAGGCCCGGGAGCGATCCCGGGCCTTTTCTCTTTGCGCGCGGCGCCCTACAGCGGACGCGAACCTTGCGGATGTGGCGGAACTGGTAGACGCACTGGATTTAGGTTCCAGCGCCGCGAGGCGTGGAGGTTCGAGTCCTCTCATCCGCACCATGTTCCCAGAGCCCGCATCGGCGGGCTTTTTTGGAACCTTAATGTTCTTGCTTTGTTCTGCTCGTTGGTCTACTCACGGATCATGGCGATGGCGAAGGGACGAGGTTCGGTCTCCAATGCGAGCGGGCGGTACGAAAGCCACGTGCGAGAAGCATTCGACGACGGTTGGACCGCCGACGACGCCGAGGCCGCGCCGCTGCGTACCACCCTCACGCCCGAACACGCCCGAACCATCATCGCGCGCAACACCTCGCCCGACATCGGCTTCGACCGCTCCATCAACCCTTACAAGGGCTGCGAACATGGCTGCATCTACTGCTACGCCCGTCCGTCCCATGCCTGGATGGGCCTATCCGCGGGCCTGGATTTCGAGAGCCGGATCTTCTTCAAGCCCGAGGCCGCGCGTCTGCTGGAGCAGGAGCTGCTCA
>NZ_JBKBML010000003.1:0-199725 GCF_046295775.1 Brevundimonas sp.
GCGCGCCGCCGAGCGCGCGCAACCCGTCGCCCAGGCCGACTTCGTCCAGCGCCGTGTCGAACGGCTGCAGGCTCTGGACGCCAATAACGACGGCGTGGTCACGGCCGAGGAACGCCGCGCCGCCATGCAGACCCGACGCGCCGAGCGCACCGCCCAGGCGTTTGATCGGCTGGACGCCAATCGCGACGGCGTGCTGAGCCGCGAAGAGTTCCTGAACCGGCCTCAGCGCGCTGGGGCCGAACGCGCGGGACTACGGGCCAAGCGCATGGACCGTCGCGTCAACAGCCGTGCGGCCGAGCCCCTGCGCATTGAGGACGCCCGCGCTCGGGCCGCCGAGCAGTTCGCTCGGATGGACGCCGATAACGACGGCGTCGTCACCGCCCAGGAGCGCCGCGCGGCCATGACTCAGATGCGCGAGCAGCGTCGCGACAGGCGCGGTGCGCGTCCGGCGTCGCCAGCGGCGCCCGGTTCGGAGTAAGGATGATGTCGGGGACGGCGGTTTCAGCCACGTCCGCCCTTTTTCCAAGGGTCGAGGGAGGTCGCACTGGTTCGGATCGCCGACCCCGACGAGGATCTGGTGCGTCGCGCAGGGCGCGGCGACGCCGCGGCCATCCAGGCGCTGGTGGCGCGCAAGCTTCCACGCATGCTGGCGCTGGCCGGCCGAATGCTGGGCGATGCGGCCGAGGCCGAAGATGTGGCTCAGGAGGCTCTGATTCGCGCCTGGCGCCAGGCCCCGCGCTGGACACCGGGCAAGGCCAAGTTCGACACCTGGCTGCACCGGGTGGCGCTGAACCTCTGCTACGACCGCCTGCGGCGTCGTCGCGAGGTCCCGACCGAGACGCCGCCGGATCGTCCGGACGAGGGCCCGGCGCCCGACCGGGGTCTCATTGCGGCCGACACGGGCCGCAGGGTCGATGCTGCGCTCGCGGCTCTGCCGCAGCGTCAGCGCGAGGCGCTGGTTCTGTGCCATTATCAGGAACTGACCAACATCGAGGCCGCAGGCCTGATGGACGTCAGCGTCGAGGCGCTGGAAAGCCTTCTGTCGCGTGGGCGCCGCGCCCTGCGACAGGCCCTGGCCGACATCGCCCCGGGAGTTGAAGGAGACCATCGGTGACCCATGACCGGCTGGAACAGTTGATCGCCGCCTATGGCGCGGAGCCGCGCCGCTGGCCCGAAGGCGAGCGCTCCGCCGCCGAACGCCTGCTGTCGACTTCGGCCCCGGCCCGCGCCCTGCTGGCCCAGGCGCGGGCTCTGGACGAGACCCTGGACGCGTCGCCTCGCCTGACCGCCTCTCGCGCCCAGATCGACCGCGCCGTCGGCTCGGCCCTGTCGCAGGGCCTGAAGCCGCGCAATCTGCGGCGTTGGGGCTGGGGCGGCCTGGCTTGGCTGGCGGGCGCCGGCTGGGCGGCGGCGGCCTGCGCCGGCGTCGTGGCGGGCGTCGGCCTGAACGACAAGCTGACCGCCGCCGTGCGCGCCGACACGGTGCTGTATCAGGCGTCCCTGTCCACCGTGGACGACGCCGAAGTTCTGGGAACAAGCGGATGACCCCTCGCGCGCTCAAGATCGCCCTGATCGCCTCGATCGGTCTGAACCTGTTCGCCCTGGCCGTCGGCCTGGTGATCTGGGTCGGCGCGCAGCGCGCCGAAAGCCAGGCCGAGACCGAACGGCGCGGCGGGCGTCAAAGCCCCGCCATGGCCCTGATCGAACAGCTGGAGCCGGCGCAACAGGGGCCGGTGCGCCAGGCTCTGCGCGCCTCGGCCCTGGCCGCCAAGCCTGACTTCGAGGCCGCCCGCGCCGCCCGCCGCGAAGCCATCGCCCGCGCGGGCGACCCGAGCTTCGACCAGGCTGGCGTGCAGGCCCTGTTGGAAGAGTCGCGCCTGGCCGAGATGCGCGGCCGCGCGCGGCTGGAGACCGGCGCCGTTCAGGTTCTGTCGGGTCTGGATCAGGCCGACCGCGAAGCCCTGTCGCCGCTCTTGGCGCGCCATCGGAACGGCAAGAAGGCGGCGGAGACGAGTTCGCCGCCCCCGGCCGAGCCCGCGCCGGATCAGCCGGCGCGGTAGTCCGCGATCGCCTGAACCGCGCCGCGCACCTTGGCCTCGATCGCGGCCCAGTCGCCGGCCTTGATCGCGTCGTCGGTGATCAGCTTGGAGCCCATGCCGCAGGCAGTGATGCCGGCGCCGAACCATTTGGCGATGGAGGACGCGTCGGGCTCGACCCCGCCGGTCGGCATGATCTTGGCCCAGGGCATCGGCCCCTTCACCGCCTTGACGAAGTCCGCGCCGCCGACCGAGGCGCCGGGGAACAGCTTGACGATCTCGCAGCCCAGTTCATGGGCCTGGCCGATCTCAGTCACCGAGCCGCAGCCGGGGAAATAGGCGACCATGCGCCGGTTGCAGACCCGCGCCACCTCTTCGACCAGGCAGGGGCTGACCACGAAGCGCGCACCCCGGTTCAGGTACAGCGCCGCCGTGCCCGCATCGACCACTGAGCCGATGCCCAGCACGACCTGCGGATCGGTGCGGATCAGTTCGCGGTTGATCTCGCCGAACAGGTCGCAGGCGAAGTCGCCGCGATTGGTGAACTCGACCACCGGCGCGCCGCCGCGGGCGCAGGCGCGGATGACGTTCAGGCAGACCTCGGGATCGGGATGATAGAAGACCGGCGCGACGCCCTGGGTCTCGAGGGCGGTCAGGACGCTGAGGCGGTCATGGGCCATGGGAAGGTCTCCGGTCTGTTCATCCCTGACTGCGGCGCGCGGGCCAAGGCGTCAACCGATCAGGCCTTCACGCTTGATGACCGGCCAGCTTCACAAGCCGCCGCACCAGGGCGCTGTCGGCGTCGAACAGCGGGTCCAGGACGGTGAAATGATCCAGGCCGGTCAGGGCCTCGAACCGCGTCTGGACGCCGCGCGCGGCCCAGTCGGCGGCCATTTCGCGGCTCTGGCGAACGAACTCCGGGCTCTCGTCGCCGCCGACCAGGCAGTCCAGGACCGCGCCTGCCGGAACCGGCCATTGCGTGACCGACAGGGCCGAGGCCTCGGCCGCATCCAGATCGAGCGTCGTGTTCAGCGTCGTCGGGATCAGCGGCGTCAGGTCGAACACACCGGAAATCGCCACCGCCGCGCCGGCGCGCCCCTCGCTCAGCATGGCCGCGGCCATGTGCCCGCCGGCCGAGTGGCCGAAGACCAGGGGTGGCGCGCCGGCGTTCAGCCCTCGTACGGCGTCGATCGCCGCCCTGACCTGCGCAAGGATCGCGCCCAGCCGCACCGAGGGGGCCAGGTCGTAGCTCGGCACGGCCAGCCCGACGCCATGGGCCAGAAGCGCGGGCGCGACGCCCGAGAACCAGCTCTTGTCGAGCGCCTGCCAGTAGCCGCCGTGCAGGAAGACCGCCACCGGCCGCCCCTCGCCCGCCGAAAACAGGTCCATGCGCTCGCGCGGGCCGTCGCCATAGGCGATCTCGACCGGCGGATGGGCCCCGCGCGCGGCCTCGGCCAAGGCCTTCCAGCGCGCCATGACGACGGGATGATCGGGACAGCGGGCGCGATTGTTGTACTCGGCCTCGAGGTCCAGGACCGCTTCGCCCTTACCCGCCACGCCAACCTCCGCTAATCAGGGGCCACGCGAACCGGAGCCCCCGCCATGATGACCGCCATCTTCGTCTTCATCAAATGCGAGCTGGGCCACGCCAACGACGTGGCGGCGGACATGGTCGACAATGTCGAGAACGTCTCGGAGGTCTATTCGACGTCTGGTCAGTACGACCTGCTGGCCAAGTTCAACCTGTCCAAGGACGCCGACATCGGCAGCTTCGTCACCAAGGTGGTGCAGACCCGCCCGCACATCCGCGACACCTTCACCGTCATCACCTTCTCGCCCTTTCTGCCCTCGAACTAAGGGCGCCGACGTCCCTGTCGCAGCGACGTTAACCCTGCCTCCAAATCGCCTTCCACGGCGAAGCTGAACGCGAATCACGCCGACCTCGTTGAGGGGTGTGGAAGGGTGTTCAACTGATGCGGGGATGCGTGACGGATACAGTAGAGGCCCTGGTGGCCGAGTGGATCAGGACGTTCGGGGAGCCGCCCGTGGTGGCGGACGTGGAACTGATGACGGCGCTGCTCGCTGAACATCACCGGGTTCTGGAGCCTCGATCATGACGGAAAAGACTTTCAAGGCCGGCGACGCCGTGCGCTGGGACCACAGCCAGGGGACCACCAAGGGAAAGGTCGTGCGCAAGCTCACGTCCGAGACGAAAATCAAGGGACACAAGGTGGCCGCGTCCAAGGATCACCCCGAATATCTGGTGGAGAGCGACAAGACCGGCGCGCGCGCGGCTCACACGCCGCAGGAGCTGCGCAAGGCGTGAGGCGGCTGGCGGCGGCGGCTCTTTTTGCGGCCCTGGCGGGCTGCGGCCAGGCGGAGGATGCGACCGAGCGCCCGACGGGGCCTTCGGTGCCTCCTCCGGCGGCGAGCACCTTGAATTCTCCTCTGACCGAGACGCGCAAGTTCCGGGACTGGCTGGCGGTCTGTGACAACGGACGGGACTGCTTCGCCTTCGCTGGACCCGTGGACGGCGAAACCGGATGGCTCCGCATCGCCATGCCCGCTGGACCGGACGCCATGCCCAGCGTCTGGGCCGGGCTGGCCGCGTGGGAGGAGACGGCGGGCCCGCTGGTCATCGAGGTTGATGGGCGACGTTGGTCGACCGGCGTGTCGCAAGCTCAGGATGGCGGCGACCTCGGCTCTGAGGGCGTGGTCACCGAGGATGTGGGCGGCCTGATCGACGCCCTGGCCAGAAGCCGGTCGATCCGCTTGGTGGCCGGTGATCAGGCCGTGGTGCTGTCGCCTTCGGGCGGGGCGGCGGCTCTGCTCTGGCTTGACGAACGTCAGGAGCGGCTGGGCTCGACCGCGGCGCTGTTCCGCAAGGGCGAGCGCGCCGCGAGCAGCGTCCCGCCCGCGCCTGCGCTGCCGCCCGCGCCCCGGGCTTCAGGAAGTGCGGCTCCGCTGGAAGGCCGGCGCGCGCCCGCCGCCGCAGAGTTGCTGCTCAAGGTCGTGGCCTGCCGCGCCGACATGGCCGACCGCAAGGACCTGGAAATCCCGGACGAAGGGTGGCGGCTGCCCGACGGAAGGCATCTGTGGTCGGTCCCCTGTTTCGTCGGCGCCGACAATGTGGGTCAGGTCTGGACGGTGACGGATGCTGCGGGCGGCCAGTCGCGGCTCCTCAGCCTGCCGGGATCGCGCCAGCCCGCCGAGGAAACCGTCAACGGCGAGTTCGATCCGGCGACCCAGACCCTGACGGCCTTCGCCAAGGGGCGGGGCCTGGGCGATTGCGGAATCCTGTCGCGCTGGGTCTGGACCGGCGACGCCTTCGCCCTCTTGGAAGAAAGCGAAATGCGGGAATGCTGGGGCGCCCCGCCCGAGGCCTGGCCGACCACCTGGCGGACGCGCTGACCGGCTAGGCGAAGCGGCTTTCCAGCACCGCCAGCGGCATGGACCCGGCCTCCAGGACCTTGTCGTGGAAGGCGCGCAGGTCGAAGTCGGGCTTGGCCGCCTCCTGCTCGCGCAGGCGGGCGATGACGGTGTGGCCGACCTTGTAGGCGCAGGCCTGGCCGGGCCAGACGCAATATCGGTTGATCTCGCTGGTCGCCGCATCGCGCGGCTTGGCCCCCGAGGCCGCCATGTAGTCGATAGCGCGCTGACGGCTCCAGCGCTGGTCGTGCAGGCCGGTGTCGACCACCAGGCGCACCGCGCGGAACAGATAGGACATCAGGAAGCCGACGCGGCCCAGCGGATACTGGGCATAGGCGTCCAGATCGTCGGCCGCCACCGCCTCGGCGTAGAGCGCCCAGCCTTCGTTATAGGCCGAAAAGCCGCCCGCGCGGCGCCACGCCGGCAGATGCTCGGACTCGCGCTGCAGCGCCACCTGCAGGTGATGGCCCGGCGAGGCCTCGTGATAGGTCAGGGTCGGCAGGGCGAACTTGGGCCAGTTCCGCGTCGAGCGCAGGTTGATGTAGTAGGCGCCCGGCCGCGAGCCATCCAGAGGCGGTCCCTGATAGTAGCCGCCCGGCGCGCCGGCCTCGATCGACGGCGGCACGCGCCGCACCTCGACGCCTGAGCGCGGCAGGCGGCCGAACAGACGCGGCAGCAGCGGATCGAGCGCGGCGACTTGGCGGTTCAGGGATTCGATCAGCTGGACCTTGCCCTCGTCGGTGTCGGGCCACAGCTGGGCGGGGTCGTCGTTCATCGCCTGGACGCGCTCGCCGACGGTGCCTTGGGTCATGCCCTGAGCCTTCAGGATGGCGTCGATCTCGGCGGTGATCTCGGCGACCTGCTCCAGGCCCATCTGGTGGATTTCGGCGGCGGTCAGGGTGGTGGTCGTGTTCGAGCGCAGGCCCTGGGCGTAGAGGGCCTGGCCGTCGGGAAGACGCCACACCCCGGCGTCGGACGAAGCGTCGGCGCGCAGGGCCTTGAGCGCGGCGCTCTGGCGTTCCAGCGCCGGGCGCACGGCCTGGTCGACAATCGCCACGCCGCGCGCGCCATAGCCGGACAGGCCGGCGGCGGCGGACTTGCGCTCCAGCGACTGAATCAGGGCCAGCCGCTCGCCGGGCGTGGCGGCGAGCGTGTCGATCTGACCGGTGGCCAGGTCCAGGATGAAATCCGGGGGCGTCACGCCCTGGGCGGCGTCGGCCTGGATGCAGGCGGTCTCGTCGTCCAGCGCCTTGCCGAAGGCCTGCAGGCGCTCGAGGAAGGCGTCGGCGCCCGCGGCGTCCTCAACCCGGTGCTGATTGTCCAGGAAGTCCGGCACGCTGAAATAGGCGCCGCTGAGCTGTGTCACGACATAGGGGCTGCGTCCCCCCGCGCCGTAGGGGAAGCGAGCGCCGCGCGCCGCCGTCTCGGTGCGGAAGGCCGCGACCGCGTGGTTGATGCGGCCCGTTTCGCTGAGGCCCGAGGTGGGGAGGGTCTGCAGTTCGGTCCAGCGGGCGAGAGCGCGCTCGCGATCCGCCTGGCGGCCCGCGACGCTGTAGTCGCCCAGGCTTGAGGCGCGATAGGCCTTGTCGCCGCGATCCAGCCCCAGCCCGGTCGCCGAGGTCGGGTTGCGGTCCAGATCCTCGTCCAACCACTGATCCATCAGTCGATCAAGCGCGGCGTCCGCATTGTCTTGCGCCATGGACACGGCCAGAGGCGCAAAGCCGGCCGCGGCCGCGCCCGCGGCGGCCGAAAGCATGAGACGGCGACGATCGATCATTGGAAGTCCTCCACCCTGTTGGGCTTGAGGCTAGCCGTCGGGATCGCAAGGCCGCAAGGCGCGGCGGTGTCTCAGCCGGAATGGAGCTGCTGTTTGACGCGCTCGGCCAGGGTCTTGATGTCCAGCGGCTTGGGCAGGAAGGACACGCCCGCTTCATCCTGAAGCAGGTCCGAGAAGTCGCTCTCGGCATAGCCCGAGATGAACATGACCGGCGCGTCGCCCAGATAGGGCCGGGCCTTCTTCAGCAGGGCGGGTCCGTCCAGGCCGGGCATGATGACGTCGGAGATCAGCATGTCGATCTGACCGGCCCATTCCTCGGCCAGCTCTAGCGCCTCTTCGCCGTCGGCCGCCTCGATGACCTCGTAGCCGCGCTGGCGCAGCAGGCGGGCGGCGATGCCGCGCACGGCGGCTTCGTCCTCGACGAACAGGATGCGGCCGGCGCCCGACAGGTCTCGCGGCGCCTTGGCGGTCTTGACCTCGACGGGCTGCACCTCCGCCAGTTCAGCCTCGCCGGCGGCCGGCAGGAAGATGCGGAAACAGGCGCCGCCCGCTTCGGACGCCACCACATCAATGTGGCCGCCCGCCTGCTGGACGATGCCGTAGACGGTGGCCAGGCCCATGCCGGTGCCCTCGTTCACCGCCTTGGTGGTGAAGAAGGGCTCGAAAATCTTGTCCATCAGCTCGGGCGGCACGCCCGGCCCGGTGTCAGCGACCTCGATCAGGGCGACTTCGCCGTCCGGCGCCGCAGACCAGCCCTGGGCGCGGGCCTCGGCGGCCTCCAGCCGACGGGTGCGGATGGTGACCACCCCCGAGCCGGGCTCGACCACCCCGCGCATGGCGTCGCGCGCATTGACCGCCAGGTTCATGACGGCGGTTTCCAGCTGGCTCTTGTCGGCCACGACGGCGGGCAGGTCGCGGCCGTGGTCGGTCTCCAGCCGCACGTCCTCGCGCAGCAGGCGGCGCAGCAGCACGGCGAACTCGCTGACCAGCTCGGCCAGGTCCAGCCGCTCGCGCCGCACCGTGGACTTGCGAGAGAAGGCCAGCAGCTTGCGCACCAGGTCGGCGGCGCGGATGGCGGTCTGGCGGATCTCGTTCAGCCCCTCGTAGGAGGGGTCGCCGACCGGGTGGCGCTCCAGCAAGCCGCTGAGCTGCAGCTGGATGGCCGTCAGCAGATTGTTGAAGTCGTGCGCCACGCCGCCGGCCAGCTGGCCGACCGCCTGCATCTTCTGCGCCTGCGACAGCTGCAGCTCCATCGACTTCTGGGTCGAGACGTCGAACAGCCAGATGCGGCGCTTGTCGCCCTCGGGCGCCACATAGAGGTGAAGAACCCGGTCGGGCCAGGCGCGCGGCGCCAGGTCCAGCGGGCCCGACGACCCCTCGGCCAGGCGAGCGCGAGCCTCGGTCACGCCGGCGGGGTCGAACAGATGGCCGAAGGCGGCGTCGCCGGCGGCAGCCGGGCCGGTCAGCAGACCGAAGGCGGGGTTGGCCTCCTCGATCCGGCCGGCGAACAGGTCCTCGCCGCCGATGACGGCGGATCCGAACGGCGCGCCGGCGGCCATGGCGCGCGCCTCGCCGGGCGTGAAGCTGGGCGCGGCGGCGGGCTCGGCCGGGCTGATCGTCAGGGCGGTCTCGGGCGCGGCGCGGACCAGGAAGCGGCCTTCACCGGCGCGGGCCACCACCACCTCGACCTCTCGCTCGCCGATCGACACGATGGCGCGGCCGGCCTCGCCCTGACGGGCCTGGGCGAAGGCCATGTACAGCGCCTGGGCCGAGCGGCCGGGCGCGGGGCGCGGCAGGCTGGTCATGGTGCCGTTCTCGGCCGCCCAGGCAGCGTTGAAGGCCAGCACCTGACCGCCGGCCAGCACTAGGGCGGCGGGCTCGGCCAGGGCGTCCAGCAGATCGACCGAGGCGTCTCCGGACGGCGCGCGGGGCTCGGCGCGCGAGAAGCCCAGCAGCGCCATCAGGCCGACGGCTGCGGCGGCCAGGATCAGGATCAAGCCCGGCGTGGTCAGCGGTCCGGCGCGAAAGGCCGGCCAGGCCAGGGCGGCGACCGCCACGGCCAGCCCGACCGCCATCAGCAGCAGCCAGGGATCGAAGGCGGGACGACGGGTGTCGGAAGGGGCGGCGGCCATCGGACCTCGCGGGCGCGAATCAGATCGAACAGCATACGCCCGTTCGCCGTGCGACGCGCGGCGCGCTTCTCTCCGCCGGAACGAGCGGCTATCAGGCCCCATGACCCTGCCTCATTCGCTGCCCGCCCTGTCCGCCGTCGCCGGGGACTATGACATCCTGCTGTGCGACGTCTGGGGGGTGATCCACAACGGCCGCGAGAGCTGGCCGGAGGCCTGCGAGGCCCTGACGCGTTTCAATGCGGCGGGCGGCCATGTGGTGCTGATCTCCAACTCGCCGCGTCCCTCGTCCGACGTGGTGGCGCAGCTGGACGGGCTGGGCGTGCCGCGCGACAGCTGGAAGGCCTTCGTCACCTCGGGCGATGCCACGCGGGCGGAACTGGCGCGTCGCGCGCCGGGGCCGGCCTGGATCATCGGGCCCGATCGCGACTGGCCGCTGTACGAGGGCCTGGGGCTGGACCTGGCCGAGGGCGCGGGCGACGCGGCCTTCGTCTCGGTCACCGGCCCGCGCGACGATGCGACCGAAACGCCCGAGGACTATCGCGAGCGCCTGATCCCGGCGGTCGAACGCGATCTGGAGCTGATCTGCGCCAACCCCGACCGCGTCGTCCAGAAGGGCGACCGGCTGATCTATTGCGGCGGCGCGCTGGCCGACCTCTACGAGGCGCTGGGCGGCCGGGTGGTCATGGCCGGCAAGCCGTTTGGCCCGATCTATGATCTGGCGCTGAAGGAGGCGCAGGCGCTGTTGGGCCGCGCGGTCGATCGCTCGCGGGTGCTGTGCATCGGCGACGGCGTCGTGACCGATGTGCTGGGGGCCAACGCCCAGGCTCTGGACTGCCTGTTCATCGCGCAGGGGATTCACGGCGACAAGGCGCGCGGCGCGGACGGGGCCCTGGACCCGGCGCGGGCCGGCGAACTGCTGAAGGCGGAGACGGCCTACGCCCGCTACGCCGCCCTCGACCTGCGCTGGTGAGGCTCGCCATTTCGTCGCACCGAGTCTAAGGACCGCCCATGGTTGAGACAGTTCAGCAACATCCGTCGGGCGGCTACATCCTCGACGAACTCTTCGTGGGCATGACGGCCGAGAAGGTCGTGGACGTGACCGAGGACCGCATCGCGCGCTTCGCCGAGGCCTCCGACGACTTCAACCCCGTGCACATGGACGAGGCCTTTGCGTCCAAGACCGCCTATCGCGGGCGGATCGCGCATGGCCTTCTGAGCGCCTCGTTCGGCTCTGCGGTGGTGGGGACCATCCTGCCCGGCGCCGGCTCGATCTACATTTCCCAGACCCTGGCCTTTCACAAGCCGGTGCGGATCGGCGACGCAGTCGTGGCCCGCATTTCGGTGGCCTCGATCGATCCGGAAAGCGCGCGCGTGGCCCTGCGCTGCGACGGTTACGTCGACGGCGAACTCATCATGGAGGGCGAGGCCGTGGTGCGCGTGCCGCGCCGCCGCCGTCCGGCCCGCGGCTGAGGTGAGCCAGGGCGTTCAGATCGTCCGCGACTGGCGTGGGCTGGGCCCCGAGCTGAAGGGCGCGGCCGTGGCGGTCGGCGCCTTCGACGGCGTGCATCGCGGCCACCGCGCCGTGATCGCCCAGGCCGCCGAGGCTGCGCGAACCCGGGGCGCGCCGCTGGGCGTCGTCAGCTTCGATCCCCACCCGCGCCGCTGGTTCCAGCCCGAGGCCGCGCCCTTTCGCCTGATGAGCGCCGACCAGATGGCCACAGCCCTGGCGCCGTTGGGCGTGAAGCGCCTGTATCTTCTGCCTTTCGACGCCGAGATGGCGGCCATGAGCGACGCCGACTTCGCCCGGCGGGTGCTGGCCGAGGGCCTCGGGGTGGTCCACGCCGCCGTCGGCTTCGACTTCACCTTCGGCAAGGGCCGCAGCGGCTCGCCCGAGGCGCTGAAGGCCTATGGCCGCGACCTGGGGTTCACTGTCTCGGTGGCCGAGCGGATCGACGACGCCTCGGGGCTGAAACTGTCGTCCAGCGCGGTGCGCGAGGCGCTGGCGGCCGGCGACATGGACCGCGCTGCCGCCATTCTGGGGCGGCCCTTTGCCATCGCGGGCGAAGTTGTTCACGGCGACAAGCGCGGCCGCACCATCGGCGTGCCGACCGCCAATGTCCGCATGGGCAACTATATGCGCCCGGCCTATGGGGTCTATGCGACGCGCACGCGCCTGGCCGATGGCCGGTTGATCGACGGTGTCGCCAATCTGGGCGTCCGGCCGATGTTCGAAACGCCCGAACCCCTGCTGGAGGTCTGGCTGTTCGACTTCGACGAAAGCCTCTACGGCCAGGTCGTCGAGACCGAACTGGTGGCCTTCCTGCGCGGGGAACTGAAGTTCGACGGCCTGGACGCCCTCAAGGTCCAGATCGACGCCGACGCGCAAGCCGCGCGAGCGGCGCTTAGTCGACAGACGCCATCAGCTTCTCGCTGACGGAGCGGCCGCCTTCGGGCTGGACGTCCTCGATGCGCCACAGTGGGCCTTCCTTGATCAGCGACAGGGTCTGGGCGCGCGTTTCGCCGCCCTGGGTGAAGGCGACCTGGGCGCGGGCGGTGGTCGGCTGTTCGTCGGCGATGCTGACCGACTGAAGCGCCACGTCGGTCGAACCCGGCGGGCACTGGCAGATCGGGTCGACCGACAGGATGCGGCGCTGGCGGCTGTCCAGACCGATCAAGGCGTTCATCGTGCGGGAATACAGCGGGTCGCGACCGGCGGGCAGCGGCGCCTCGGGGTGCGCATACGAGGCGTAGAGAGCCCGCACAAAGGCCTCGGGCGTGCCCCGAGCCGCCTCGTACACCGCCTCGCGGCCGGTCAGCGCCGGCGTGGCCTCGGCGGTCAGCGCCGGCTCGGCGTTCTGAGCCGGTTCGGAACAGGCGCAGGCGAGGGCGGCGAAAGCAATGACGGCGGCGCGGCGCATGGCGGTCTCCTGAACGTGCAGCGCTGACTATCTGCAAGCGCAAGACAGGCCGCAAGGCTGGCGCGGGCGGGCGGCCCCTGCTATCGCCCATCCATCATGACCGCGCGCGTCCATCGCCTGATTTCGATTAGCCGCCCGGCGTAGCGCCGCAGGGCCCAAGGCCTCGCGCTCGCCGGGTTGCCGCCAGACGGCGGACCTTCAAACCAAGCGC
Organism: Brevundimonas sp.; assembly: GCF_046295775.1. Taxonomy (GTDB): domain Bacteria; phylum Pseudomonadota; class Alphaproteobacteria; order Caulobacterales; family Caulobacteraceae; genus Brevundimonas. The sequence continues at coordinate 12,504 of NZ_JBKBML010000003.1, forward strand.
ACGATCCCCTTGCCCGAGACCGAATTCATGGCCGACGCCCAGACCCCCGATGCTCCCACCGGTCGCGATTACCGCGAGACCGTCTTCCTGCCCGAGACGCCGTTCCCGATGCGCGGCGGCCTTCCCAAGAAGGAGCCGGAGATCATCGACCAGTGGGGCGACCTGTACGGCCGCCTGCGCCGTCTGCGTCAGTCGCAGGGCGCCGAACTATTCGTGCTGCACGACGGCCCGCCCTACGCCAACGGCGACATCCACATCGGTCACGCCCTGAACAAGACGCTCAAGGACTTCGTCGTCCGCAGCCAGTTCCTGCTGGGCAAGGACGTCGATTATGTGCCCGGCTGGGACTGCCATGGCCTGCCGATCGAGTGGAAGATCGAGGAGAAGTTCCGCAGCCAGGGCAAGCGCAAGGACGAGGTATCCAAGGCCGCCTTCCGCGCCGCCTGCCGTGAGTACGCCGCCGGCTGGATCGACGTGCAGCGCGACCAGTTCAAGCGCCTGGGCGTGCTGGGCGACTGGGACAACCGCTACGCCACCATGGACTTCGGCACCGAGGCGGCCATCGTCGCCGAGTTCCACAAGTTCAAGAACTCGGGCCAGCTGTATCGCGGCTCCAAGCCGGTGATGTGGAGCCCGGTGGAACGCACCGCCCTGGCCGACGCCGAGGTGGAGTATCACGACCACGTCTCACCCACGATCTGGGTCAAGTTCCCCATCATCGGCGCTTCGGACAGCCATCCGGACGACCTGCTCGCCTTCCGCCATTCGACCCCGTCGGTGGTGATCTGGACCACCACGCCCTGGACCATCCCGGCCAACCGCGCGATCTCCTACGGCCCCGACATCGACTACGGCCTGTATGAGGTCACGGCCATGGAAGACGGGCTGGAGTTCGAGCCCTGGGCCAAGCCGGGCGACCGCTTCATCATCGCCGACAAGCTGGCCGCCGATGTGCTGAAGGCCGCCAAGGTCAGCGCCTTCGACCGCGTGGACGCCATCGACCCGTCGGGGCTGGAGTGCGCCCATCCGCTGGCGGCGCTGGACCCGGGCTACGGCTTCTCCGTGCCGCTCTTGGCCGGCGATCACGTCACCGACGACGCCGGCACGGGCTTTGTGCACACCGCGCCCGGCCACGGCGCCGACGACTTCGAGGTGTGGAAGGCCCACGGCCATCGCGAGGTGCCCGACACGGTCGATCCGGACGGCGCCTATTATGAGCACGTCCCGCTGTTCGCCGGCCTCAAGGTGCTGGAGACCGAGGGCAAGAAGACCGGCAAATTCGGCCCCGCCAACGGCGCGGTTATGGAAAAGCTGATCGAGGCCGGCAATCTGCTGGCGCGCGGGCGGATGGAACACTCCTATCCGCACAGCTGGCGCTCCAAGGCCCCGATCATCTTCAGGAACACGCCCCAGTGGTTCATCCGCATGGACGAGCCGTTGAAGTCGGGCGAGACGCTGCGCGAGACGGCCCTGACCGCCATCGACGCCACCGCCTTCCACCCGGCGGCGGGCAAGAACCGCATCCGCTCGATGGTCGAGGGCCGCCCCGACTGGCTGATCAGCCGCCAGCGCGCCTGGGGCACGCCGCTGGCCATGTTCGTCGACCGCCAGACCGGCCAGCCGCTGCATGACGACGAAGTCGACGCCCGCATCCTGAAGGCCGTGTCCGAGGGCGGCGCCGACGCCTGGTTCGAGACGCCTGACGGCGACTTCCTGGGCAGCCACGATCCGGCTCGATACGAAAAGGTCGAGGACATCCTGGACGTCTGGTTCGACAGCGGCTGCACCCACGCCTTCACCCTGGAGGCGCGCGACCCGGCGCATGGCTACAGCGGCGACCGCCCGTCGCACTGGCCGGCGAACCTGTATCTGGAAGGGTCCGACCAGCATCGCGGCTGGTTCCAGTCCAACCTGCTGGAAGGCTCGGGCACCCGTGGCCGCGCCCCCTATGAGGCCGTGCTGACCCACGGCTTCACCCAGGACGAGAACGGGGAGAAGATGTCCAAGTCGCGGGGCAATACGACCGACCCCGCGGTGGTCATCAGGGAGAGTGGCGCCGACATCCTGCGCCTGTGGGTCGCCTTGGTGGACTACGCCGAGGACCAGCGGATCGGAAAACAGATCCTGCAGACCACGGTCGACGCCTATCGCAAGCTGAGGAACACGGTCCGCTATCTGCTGGGCGCCCTGGCCGACTTCGACGAGGCCGAACGCCTGCCGCTGGACCAGATGCCGCCGCTGGAGCGCTTCATCCTGCACCGCCTGTGGGAGCTGGATGGCCAGGTGCGCCAGGCCTACCGCGACTATCGCTTCCAGGACGTGGTGCGGCCGGTGCTGGAGTTCTGCTCGGGCGACCTATCGGCGCTGTATTTCGACATCCGCAAGGACAGCCTCTACTGCGACCGCCCCGACGCGATCCGCAGGCGCGCCGCCCGCACGGTGATGGACGCGGTGTTCGAACGCCTGACCGCCTGGCTGTCGCCCCTGACCCCCTTCACCATGGAAGAGGCCTGGACGACGCGCTTCCCCGAGGGTGGGAGCAACTGCGACCGGGTGATCCCGGAGACGCCGGGCGACTGGCGCAACGAGGCCGAGGCAGAGCGGTGGGCGAAGGTCTGGAAGGTGCGAGAAGCGGTAAACGCGCAGCTCGAGTATGAGCGCGGTTTCAAGCGTATCGGGTCGAGCCTGGACGCGACCGTGCGCGTGTACTTGGACCCGAGTGTCGAAGGCTATCTGGAAGCATTCGACGGGCTTGATCCGGCGGAGGTCTTCATCGTCAGCGAGGCTAGCGTTTCATCAGGGCCGGCTTCTGAGAAAGCCATTCAAGACGACGATTACGCCCACATTGAAACTGCGGTAACGGCCTCAAGCCTCCCCAAGTGCGCCCGCTCGTGGCGCCGGGTGCCGGACGTGGGATCGGACCCTGCATATCCCGAGTTGTCGGCGCGCGACGCCGATGCGGTCAGGGCCTGGGATGCGGCGCAGGGCTAACGCGCATGAGCCCTCCCCCTCGAGGGGGGAGGGTTGGGTGGGGGTGTGGGCACAGTCGTCAATGTCCTGCCTACACCCCCATCCCCGGCCCTTCCCCTCTCGAGGGGGAAGGGAGGCGTGATCGGCTTCAAGCTCTGGCCTGGCCGGCTGTCCACCAGCGAACAGACCTCGCTCGTCGCCGAGGTGCTGGCCGCCGTCGAGCACGCCCCGTGGGTTCAGCCGGTCACGCCCGGCGGCAAGCCCTTCTCGGTGCAGCAGACCAGTCTCGGTCCGCTGGGTTGGGTGTCGGACCGGGGCGGCTATCGCTATCAGGCGACGCATCCCGAGACCGGCCGCCCCTGGCCGCCCATGCCGGCCCGGCTTATTGACCTCTGGACCGAACTGACCGGCTGGGCCCAGCCGCCGGACGCCTGTCTGCTGAACCTGTATCGCGGCCCGGCCAAGATGGGGCTGCATCAGGACAGGGACGAGGGCGACCTTGATGCGCCGGTGCTGTCGATCTCGCTGGGCGATACGGCCGTGTTCCGCATCGGCCCGGCCGAGGGCGGGCGGACGACGAGCGTTCGGCTGGCGTCGGGCGACGTCTGCGCCCTGACTGGCCCCACGCGGCTGGCGCGCCATGGTGTGGACCGGGTGCTGGCGGGCTCGTCGAGCCTGGTCCCGGGCGGCGGCCGGCTGAACCTGACCCTGCGTCGCGCGGCCTGACGCCCGACATCGTGACTCGACCGGCCGCCCCCGCCGGGCCAAGGTCCGCGCCTCACCCTTTGCGACGAGGCGTTTCATGACCATGCTGACCCGACCCGAAGGCTCCGAACCCGCAGATTTCAACCTCAGCCGCCGGTCGCTGGGCCTCGCGGCGGCGATCTTCGCCGGCTATGCGCCCGCCGCCCTGGCGCAGGAGGCGCAGCCCGTCACGACCGACACCGACGGTCTGACGACCGAGACGGTCAGCGTCCAGGCGCCCGACGGCTTCGACCTGCCGGTCTATGTGGCGCGGCCGGCGGGCGAGGGACCGTATCCGGTGGTGCTGGTGGCGTCTGAGATCTTCGGCCTGCACGCCTATATCCAGGATGTGTGCCGCCGCCTGGCCAAGGCCGGCTACGCCGCCATCGCCCCGGCGTTCTTCGTGCGCGCCGCCGACCCGGCCCCGCTCAGCGACATGCAGGAGATCCAGCGCATCGTGGCCCAGGCGGGCTACGAGCAGGTGATGGGCGATATCTCCGCCAGCCTGGAGTGGGCCAGTCGCCACGCGTGGGCCAACGATCAGCGCATCGGCATCACCGGCTTCTGCTGGGGCGGCAAGGTGGTGTGGCAGGCCGCGGCCCGCTTCGCCAACATCCGCGCGGGAGTCGCCTGGTACGGCCGCCTGGCCCCCGCCGCGAACGCCACCGAGCAACAGCGCGAGGCCGGCAAGCCGTGGCCCGTCGACATCGCCGCCGATCTCAAGGCGCCGGTGCTCGGCCTGTACGGCGAGGCCGACCAGGGCATTCCGCTGGACACGGTCGAGGCCATGCGCGCCGCCCTGCAACGCGCGGACAAGACCGACAGCGAGATCGTGGTCTATCCGGCCGCCCCGCACGGTTTCCACGCCGACTATCGGGCGAGTTACCGCGCGGCGGACGCTCAGGATGGTTGGACCAAGCTGCTGGCCCTGTTCGAGGCCAGACTGAAAGCTTGATGGAAGGGCGGCGTCAGTCCCAGCGGGTCGAGACGCCGCCGCCTTCGTCCCATTCGCCGCCCGCGTCGAAGGCGTCGTCGAAGGTCAGCAGGCGATCCAGGATGATGCCGGCCACGGCCCCGGCGACCGCCACGCCGATCAGGGTTGCCAGGCTGGCGACGCCGACCTTTTCACTGCGGGTCAGGCGGCGGCGGCCCGAGGCGTCGATGACGCGGTCGCGGCGGCGGGTCAGGCGAGAGCGGGCCATCAGGCGGCCATCCGCTCGCGGGCGACCTTCTTGCACTTGGCCGCCGCGCGTTCGCGCTTCAGGCGCGACAGGTGGTCGATGAACAGCACGCCGTTCAGATGGTCCATCTCGTGCTGGATGCAGACGGCGTAGAGACCCTCGGCCTCCTCCTCGATCGTCTCGCCCTGATAGTTCAGATAGCGGATGCGCACGCGAGCCGGCCGCTCGACCTTGTCGAAGTACTCGGGGATCGACAGGCAGCCTTCCTCGTAGGTGAACATCTCGTCCGACGACCACAGGATCTCGGGATTGACGAAGTGTCGCGGATTGCGGCGCGCCTCGGCGTCCTCTTCCTCGGTCTCTTCGACGCCAGGCTTGTCGCCCAGATCCATGACGATGACGCGCTTCAGCTCGCCGATCTGCACGGCGGCCAGGCCGATGCCGGGCGCGTCGTACATGGTGTCCAGCATGTCGTCCATGAGGGTGCGGACGGCGTCGTCGACGCCCTCCACCGGCTTGGACACCTGCTTCAGGATCGCCAGGTCGGCGGCGTTGTCGATGGTGAGGATGCGTTGGACGGCCATGACCGCGAGGTAGGACGACGAACCGGCGGGGTCAAGATTTCCCAGCGTCGCGCTGGGTTAATCCTGGGCCGGGGGCAGAAGGCGCGGGCGGCGTTCGTCGTCGATCGCGACGTAGGTGAAGACCCCCTCGGTGACGCGCACGAGTTCCGAGCCCGTCTGGTTGCGCGACCGCTTCCAGGCCTCGACATGCACACGGATCGAGGTGCGGCCCCGCTTGACCACGCGGGCGTAGGTGGAAACCTCGTCGCCGACCGACACCGGCTGGTGGAACACCATGCCGTCCAGGGCGATGGTCACGCAGCGGCCTTCCGCGAGTTCGAACGCCGGCGTGGCGCCCGCCAGGTCCATCTGGGCCAGCAGCCAGCCGCCGAAGATGTCGCCCTCGGGGTTGGTGTCGGCGGGCATGGCGATGACGCGCCCGACCAGCTGGCCTTCGGGATCGGAGGAGATGGGCTCGGTCATGGCTCGGGATCGGACTTCGACGACGGGGAGGGGAGGGCCGCCTTCTTGCGCGCACGGGCTGGCTTGTCGACCGCTGTCAGGGTCAGGGAGGTATCCGGCAGCAGCGCCTGCGCATGCGTCATGTCACGCCACAGCGCCCCCAACCTAAGCGCCGCCGACAGTGTCTCGGCCGGCGCGGCGCCGCGCCGGGCGCGCAGCCAGGCGCAGCCGGACAGGGCGGCGGACGCCTGAACCAACTCGGGGATGTTCGAATCCCCTGCGCCCAGGTCGTTGCGGGCGGCGAACCGCCAGCCCGCCTCGCGCGGGTGCTCCAGCGCCAGGGCGAATTTCTGATCGGGCGTCAGCCGCTCGGCCAGGAACACCCAGCCGTCTTCGCCGGGCCCGCGGCGGTAGTCGCCCGGCGTGGTCGGCAGACCATGGCGCGCATAGATCGACAGTGCGGCCTGCTCGATCTCGGCCAGCAAGCCGTCCAGGGCGTCAGCCTCGACGGTGGGGCGGTCGCCCGCGGCCTCGAACGGGTCGCTGTCCGGTTCTTCCAGACGAGGCCGCGAGAACAGCCGTGACAGCCAGCCGGCCACCGTCGTCTATCGGCTCAGCGTGCTGGTGACCGAGATGTCGTAGATCACGCGGGTGAAGCTCTGCACGAACTCGAAGAAGGTGCGGGCCTCGGCCGCGCCGGCGCGCGAAACATAGACCACGTCGTCCGGTTCGATCTCGAAGTTTGAGGCGACGAAGAAGCCCCCGCCCTCGGCCAGGTTCAGGCGATAGACGATCGGCACGCCGCGCGGGGTCGGGGCCTGGGTCACGCCAAGGGCGCGGGCGACCTCGGGCCGCTCGAAACGGAAGACCAGAACCGAACGGGCGTTGGCCTGCTGGGCGTTCAATCCGCCGACGCGGCCCAGCGCCGTGGCCAGGGTGACCTCGCCGGCGCCCATCTCGGTTTCGCGGATGGAGTTGAGCGCCCCGAAGGTCGAGAAGCGGCGCGGCTGATAGCGCAGATTGACCTGGTCTCCGGGGCGAAGCCGCACATTCTCATCGAACTGAGTGGTCACCGCCGACAGGGGGGCGGTGAAGGTCTCGCCCTGGCGCTGGACGGCCACCACGACGTCCTCGATGGGGCGCGAAGGCCCGCCGGCGGCGGCGATAACGTCCAAGATGCGGTCAGAGTTCACCGACAGGGGACGCCGGCCGGGCTGACGCACTTCGCCCAGCACGGTGACGGCGCTGGACACCCTATCCGCGACCGACACGACCACCTGAGGATTGGCCACGCGGCCGATCAGGGCGCGACGGATGGCGTCGGCGGCCTGGCCTGAGCTGAGGCCCTGGACGCTGATCTGGCCGGCGAAGGGAATGGCCACACGTCCTTGGCGATCGACGGTGATGGGGGGCAGGGACTGAGTGCCGGCCTGGATTCGCGTCTGGCTGCCCCCGCCGCCGAACAGGGTTCCCGACGGCTCAAAGATGGACACGGCCAGGGTGTCGCCGACACCGATCAGATCGGTCGGCGCGTCGCTGTCGGCCTGGGCCAGGGTGCCCAGGAACTGGACCGGCACAGCCTTGATGATTTCCGACGCCGTGTAGTCGAGCGGAACTATGGCGTAGGAGCCCTGCGCCTCCGGCGTCGTGGCGCCGTCGTCGATCGCCCGGCCGGACGGTCCGTCGCGCGGCAGGGTCGAGCAGCCGGCCAGGACGGCCGTGATGGCGAGCAGGCAGATGGTGGAGCGCATCATGAGTGCGGCGTCTCTCGTGAGCTCCGCAGGACGCGGAGAGGATTGATTTACCGGGCTTCGCCGCCGGGGGCCAGTGGCGCCGGAGACTGCATGGACGGCGTGAGGCCGACCCGCTCAGCGACGCGGGCGAAGTGCTGGTTCCAGTCTGGCGCGGAATAGGGCGGAGGCGTGGCCGGCGCGACACGGGTCGCGGCTTCCAGGGCGCTGACCCAGCCGGGCCCGTCAAGCGGATCGATCAGCAGGGCGTGGGGCACCAGTTCGCGATGGACAGGAATGTCCGAGGCGATCAGAGGCACGCCCAGCGCCGAGGCCTCGACAGCCGGCAGGTCAAAACCCTCGACCGCCGACGGCGCCAGCAGGGCCCGCGCGCCGCGGATGAGTTCGGCCAAGGCCTGGTCGGGCAGATTGGCGGCCTGATGCACGAGCCCGCGCAGATTGGGCGACCGCTCAAGGTGATCCAGCACGGCCTCGTTCTCCCAGCCGTATCGGCCGATCAGAACCAGGCGAGGCGCGGCGTCGCCCATCCGCTCTTCGAGCCGGCGCCAGAGCGTCAGCAGGAAGGCGAGGTTCTTGCGGGCCTCAATGGTGCCGACATGCAGGAAGTAGGGCGGGGCGGGCGCCGCGGGCGCTGGCGCGCGGAAAACCGGCTCGAGCCCCAGGTGCGCGACCTCGATCGGCGGGGCCTGCAAGCCCTCCCTGCGCGCGAAGGCCGACAGCTCAAAGGCGGTGTAATGGGAGTTGACGATGATCTGGCCCGCGTGGGCCAGGGCGTTTCGCACCCGCCGCTCGTGCTTGGGGCCGTCGCCCGGGCGGCAGAACTCGGGGTGTGTGATGGGGATCAGGTCATGGATCATGACCACCGGCCGCACGCCCGCCGCCTGCAGGTCCGCCAGTATGTCGGGCGTGTTGAGGCTGGTGTGGCCGACATTGAAATAGAGGTCGCCTTCAGGCGTCTCGGCGCGCCGGCGCGAACGGAAATACTGCTTCACCACTCTCAGGCGCGAGGGCTTGGCGTCGGTGGCGGGTGGCGGACTGATCACCGAGGCGTCGGGGCGCTCGGGCGACCGCACGGCGGCCAGCAGCCGCGCCTCGTGGTCGGTCGGCGAGCGATCGAAAAAGGCGCCGCTCCATTGTTCGCGCATGCGTCGGGCGCAGGCTCGGAACCAATCGTCGTCAACCGCCACCAGGCGATCGTCGAGACAGCGAACGGCCCGCATCTCGACGTCGGGATGATCCAGCAGCCATTCCGCATAGGCCAGGCAGACGCGGTCCACACCGGTCGGGACGCGGCGTTCCGTCCGGCTCAGCAGCCGGCTGACGTCGAACAGGACGCGGACGCTCACAGAACCCCGACGCGGCTGTAGAGATTGCGCAGCCGATCCTGATAGGCGGCGGGCGTGAACTTGCCGGCCTGGACCAGGCCTCGGGCGACCAAGTCGTCGCGCAGAGCTTCGTCGGCGTCCAGCGCCTGCAAGCCGCGCGTCATGGCCTGGACATCGTAGGGATCGACGCTCAGCGCCGCATCGCCCGCCACTTCCGGCAGGGAGCCGCCGGTCGAGGTCAGCACCGCGGTCGACAGGGCCATGGACTCCAGCACCGGCAGGCCGAAGCCCTCATACAGCGACGGAAACAGGGTGGCCTTGGCGCCGCGGATCAGGCTGATCAGCATGGAGAAAGACATGTATTCGTACTGGCGGATGCGGTCGGCCATCGGGCCGCCGTCACGCTTGACCTGATTCAGCAGCGCGGTTTCCGGTTCGTCCAGCCAGGCCCGGCCGCCGACGATGACCAGCGGCGTTGTCACGCCCGAAGCCAGATAGGCCTCGACGATACGGCCCAGGTTCTTCTTGGGTTCGATCGCGCCGAAGTGCAGGAAGTAGCCCTTCCAGCCCAAGTTGAAGACGCCTTCCAACTCCAGCGTCACATCGGCCTGGCTGCGGCTGGTCAGGCTCTCGGGCAGGTCGACGGCCTGATAGGTGTTGGTGACCCGGTCCTCGGCCACGCCCAACAGGCGGATGACGTCCTGGCGGGTCGTCTCGGACACCACGGCGATGTGGTCGGCGCGCGCCGCGATCTTGCGGCACAGGTCCAGATACTTGTCCTTGTTCTCCAGCGTGGTGTGCGGGAGGCGAAGGGGGATCAGGTCATGGATAGTGTACACGTTCGGCACGGCCTTGGCGTACAGCGGCAGGGTCGCCGTCCAGTGCATCACGCTGGGCGCGGGCGCTTCGGACGTGGCGTCGAACCGCACGGGCGTCTCGGTTCCATACGCCTGGAAGGCGCGGTGCGAGACCGAGAACAGGTCGCGCGCCGCCCAGAAATAATCCGCCGCTGGACGACCGCCGCCGCGCGAAGGCCAGATCACTTCGCCGGACGGCAGAATGGGGTGGGCGTCGTGACCCATCCGGCTCATCCAGGTGCGCTTGAACCGCTCGAACCGCTTTTGCTTGGCCGGCGGACGGTCGGCGTCGGCCAACAGGGCCTCATTGAGCGTGTTGGACTTCGAGCGCGACGATGGCGGGCCGTAGAGCACTTGCGTGCCAAGGCCGAGGGCGCGGGCGTTGGGCAGCAGGTTGCGGCCGTAGGTGGCGATGCCGGAGCCCTTGGGCAGGGCGATGTTGAAGCCGTCGATGCAGATTGAGCTCATGGATCGTTTCAAGGGCTTTGGCCGAGCTTCAGGAAGGGCGCGACGCCTAAAGGCGGCGACCGATTGGGTCAACCACAGGTGTCAGGAGACATAGCCGGCCTGCATCAGCTCAGCGATATGGACGATGGCCACCGGCCGGTTGTCCTGCACCACGAACAGATTGGCGATCTTGTTGGAAGCCAAGAGGTCGACCACGTCGCTCATGCGGGCATCCGGATCGACGATGATGGGGCTGCGGCTCATGATGTCCTCGGCCTTCAGGGCGGCGATGTCCTGGGCGAAGGCGCGGCGGATGTCGCCGTCGGTGACGATCCCGGCCAGGGTCTGATCGGGGTTCAGAACCGCCACCGCGCCCTTGCGTCCCTCGGTGACGGCGGAGACTACGTCGGTGAAAGGCGCGTCCAGCGGCACGCTGGCCGGAGCGGCGGCGTTGTCGCCCATCCATTCGCGGACGCTTTGCAGGCTCATGCCCAGCGAGCCGCCGGGGTGGTGCAGGCCGAACGCCTCGCGGGTGAACTCGCGGCGGTCCATCAGCACCATCGCCAAGGCGTCGCCCATGGCCAGGGTCATCAGCGTCGACGTGGTCGGCGCCAGGCCGTTGGGGCAGGCCTCGGCCACGCTGGGCATGGTCAGGCAGACCGCCGAGTTGCGCCCCAGGAAGCTGGAGGCGCGCTGGGTGATGCCGATCACAGGGATGCCGCTGCGCTGGCAGAACAGCAGCGGATCGCGCAGCTCGCGGCTCTCGCCCGAATTTGAAATGGCCAGGAGCGTCGTATCCGCCCGTAGCATGCCCAGGTCGCCGTGGCTCATCTCGGCCGGGTGAACGAAGAAGGCGTTGGTGCCGGTCGAGGCCAGGGTGGCGGCGATCTTGTTGCCGATGTGCCCCGACTTGCCCATGCCGGTCACCACCACATAGCCCGGCCGACCCAGAATGATGTCGCAGGCGCGCGCGATGTTGACGTCGATTGCGCGCTCCAGCGCCGTCAGGGCCTCGATGTTCAGCTGGACGACCTCGCGGGCGCGCTCGGTCATCCGGGCGATGTCCTCAGGGGGCGACGAGGCGATGTCGAAGCTCATGGGGCGGGCCTTGGCAGTGGTCGATCCGTCGCAGATAGACCCTTGAAGCGGCTAGGCCAATGCCGGACCCCCACCGGCCGGCCCAGGCCGATGTGGCGCCGCAAATGCGAAGAAATGCGCGACGGGGGGTCAACTTTGCAGGCCCAAGGGCGTTAGGCTGGCCGGGGATCAGCAAGAAGAGCCGGAATGCCGCCAGCGACCGCCATCGTCGAACCGTCCTCGGCAGGGAACCTGCCTGCGCCGCCTGCGCGCCTGACGCGACCGGCCCTGTTCCTGGACATGGACGGGGTGCTGGCCCCCATGGCGCCGACGCCGGACGCGGTGCTGCCCGACGCGCGGCGCACGGCGGTGCTCAAGGCTCTGGACGCCCGCCTGGACGGTCGGCTGGCCATCGTCAGCGGGCGCACCCTGGCCGAGATCGACCGTATCGCCGACGGGGCCAGCCGCTCCGCCTCGGGCGTGCACGGACTGGAGCGGCGCCGACGCGACGGCTCGATCGTGCGCGGCGCGCCGGACGCCGGCGTGGCCGAGGCGCTGGAGGCGTTTCAGCAGTTCGCCGAGCGCGACGAGGGTTTGATCGTCGAGGACAAGGGCGTGTCGGCGGGCCTGCACTACCGCCAGGCGCCGGATCAGGCCGAGGCGGCCGCCGACCTCGCCGGCGATCTGGCCGACCGCACCGGCCTGACCCTTCAGCCTGGCCACATGGTGCTAGAGCTGAAGACGCCGGGCTCTGACAAAGGCACGGCGGTGACCGCCTTCATGGCCGAGGCGCCGTTCGCGGGCGCCGTTCCGGTCATGCTAGGCGACGACCTGACCGACGAGCACGGCTTCGAGGCGGCGGAACGGTTGGGCGGCTTCGGCGTCCTGGTCGGACCCGCGCGCCCCACGGCCGCCCGCTATCGACTGGACGGCGTGGACGCCGTCATGGACTGGCTAGAACGACTGGAGGTCGAAGCATGACCGAGACGAAACGAACCCAGGCGAACCTCGACCTCTTCCCCATCGGCAACTGCGCGCTGAGCGCCCTGATCGACCGACAGGGCCGCCACGTCTGGGCCTGCGCGCCGCGGGTGGACGGCGATCCAATTTTCTCGGCTCTGATGGACGGCGACGATCCCCAGCATGGTTTCTGGTCGGTCGAACTGGCCGATGTGAAGCACGTCAGCCAGGCCTACGTGCGCAACACGCCCATCCTGCGCACCGTCCTGACCGCCGAAGACGGGGCGTCGGTGGAGATCCTGGATTTCGCCCCGCGTCATTCCAAGCAGGGCCGCACCTATCGCCCGCTGGCCTTCGGCAAGCTGATCCGTCCGCTGGAGGGCGCGCCGCGGATCACCATCCGTCTGCGGCCGTCGGCGGACTGGGGCGCGCGCCGGGCCAAGATCACCTCGGGCTCCAACCACATCCGCTATCTGTGCAGCGACGTGGTGATGCGGCTGACCACCAACTGCCCGGTTTCGCACGTGTTGGACGAGCGGACGTTCCGGCTGGAAAACGAGATGGCCTTCTTCCTGGGGCCGGACGAGGGCTACGACCAGCCCGTGCTGTCGGGCGTTACGGCCGCCTATGAACAGACGGCGTCCTATTGGAAGAACTGGGTCCGCACCCTGTATCTGCCGCTGGACTATCAGGAGGCGGTGATCCGCGCGGCGATCACGCTCAAGCTCTGCGCCTATGAGGAGACCGGCGCCATCGTGGCCGCCATGACGACCTCGGTGCCCGAGTTCCCCGAGAGCGGGCGCAACTGGGATTATCGCTACTGCTGGATCCGTGACGCCTATTACACGGTGCGGGCGCTGAACCGGCTGGGCGCGGTCGACATTCTGGAGAACTACCTCGTCTATCTGCGCAACCTCGTCGACGCCTCGGGCGGCGGCCATGTGCAGCCCGTGTACGGCGTGGGTCTGGAAGAGGACATCGACGAGCGCATCACCGAGACCGTCGAGGGCTATCGCGGCATGAAGCCGGTGCGCGTGGGCAACCAGGCGCGCGAGCATCTGCAGCACGACGTGTACGGCCAGATCGTGCTGCCGCTTGTGCAGAGCTTTTACGACCATCGCCTGCTGCGGCCCGGATCCGTCGAGGATTTCTGCGCGCTGGAGAAGGTGGGCGAGCGGGCCTACGCGATGCACGATCAGCCCGACGCGGGCCTGTGGGAGTTTCGCACGATCGCGCGGGTGCACACCTATTCCTCGGTCATGTGCTGGGCGGCCTGCGATCGCCTGGCCAAGGCGGCGGATCATCTGGGGCTGCAGTCTCGCGGCGAGGTCTGGCGCGAACGGGCGTCGGAAATCCGCGCCCGCATCGAAAAGGAGGCCTTCCTGCCCGAGGAGGGCCGGTTCGGCGCCAGCTTCGGGGGGACCGAGCTGGACGCCAGCCTGCTGCAGATGACTGACCTCGGCTTCCTCGATCCGGCCGATCCCCGCCAGGTCCAGACCTTCAACGCCATCGAGCGCGACCTGAAGAAGGGCAGCCACCTGTTCCGCTATGTCGAGCCGGACGACTTCGGCGAGCCGGAGACGGCGTTCAACTTCTGCACCTTCTGGTTCATCGAGGCCCTGCATCTGAACGGCCGCACCGCAGAGGCGCGCGAAATCTTCGCAGAGATGCTGAACCGACGCACGGCTGCAGGCCTGCTCAGCGAGGACATCGCCATCGAGACGGGTGAACTGTGGGGGAACTATCCGCAGACCTATTCGCTGGTGGGCATCATTAACTGCGCGGTGCTGCTGAGCCGTTCCTGGACGGAAGCCCGCTGAAACCATGTCGCGTCTGATCGTCGTTTCGAACCGGGTCTCCGCGCCCAAGGACCCCGCCGCCGGATCGGCGGGCGGACTGGCCATGGCCCTGTCCGCCGCCCTTCGCAAATACGACGGCCTTTGGTTCGGCTGGTCGGGCGAGACGGTGGAGACCTTCAAGGCCGAGGCCAAGTTCGAGGATCGCGCCGGCGTCACCGTCGCCCTCGTCGATCTGGAAGCCCAGGACGTCGACGAATATTACAACGGCTACGCCAACAAGACGCTGTGGCCGCTGTTCCACCATCGGGTGGACCTGACCGCCTATGAGCGCAGCTTCGGCGAGGGTTACGAGCGGACCAATGCGCGCTTCGCCGAGGTGCTGGCGCCGCTGATCGAGCCCGACGACCTGATCTGGATTCACGACTATCACATGATCCCGCTGGCCCGGGATCTGCGGCGGTTGGGCGTGACTAACCGCATCGGTTTTTTCCTGCATACGCCGTGGCCGGCGCGCCAGCTGCTGGTGACGCTGCCGTATCATCGGCGGCTGGTCGAAAGCCTGTTCGACTTCGACCTGATCGGCTTTCACACCCGCGAGTGGATGGACCTGTTCACCGACTATGTGGTCAGCGAGGCCAAGGGCGATGTGACCGGCGAAAACGGGCTGGAATGCTTTGGCCGTCAGGTCCAGGTCGGAGTCTTTCCCATCGGCATCGACGTCGACGGATTCCTGGAGGCGCGAAACTCGACGCTTGGCGCGCGCACCTATGACCGGATGGCGGCGTCCGCGGTTTTCCGCTCGATGATCGTGGGGGTGGACCGGCTGGATTATTCCAAGGGTCTGGAGCAGCGGCTGGTCGGCTATGAGGAGTTTCTGCACAAGAATCCCTCCATGCGCGGCGACGTCTTCCTGTTGCAGGTGACGCCGATATCGCGCGACGACGTGGACACCTATCAGGACATTCGCGGGCGGCTGGACGCCCTGGCCGGGCGGATCAACGGCGAGTTCGCCGACATGGACTGGCAGCCGATCCGCTATCTGAACCGCACCTATCGCCGCGACCAGCTGGCCGGCATCTATCGCGCCGCGCGGGTGGGTCTGGTGACGCCCCTGCGCGACGGCATGAACCTAGTGGCAAAGGAATACGTGGCGGCCCAGAACCCGGAAGATCCCGGCGTGCTGATCCTGTCGCGCTTCGCTGGCGCGGCCGAGCAGATGGGCGAGGCCCTGCTGGTCAATCCGTTCAGCCGCGAAGAACTATCGGACGCCATCAAGAACGCCCTGACCATGCCGTTAGCCGAGCGCATTCGGAAATGGGAGGCGCTGATGAAGGTGGTGCGCGACACCGACGTGTCGATCTGGCGCGACGACTTCGTGCAGGCGCTGATGTCGGCGCCGCGCGTCAAGGAGCTGCCGGTTTTCGACGCGGCCTGATCGGGCGGAATACTTGACTATTTCCTAGGGGCTTCTATATGCGCCCCAACCCCGGGACAGGTCTGCGATGCGCGCCGCCCGTTCGCCCCTGAACATTTGGGCGGTTCCGAGGTCCGCAACGCGACCATTCGTTCCCATAGGTTTCATGACTGAATTTACCCAACTGGGCCTTTCGCCCACGACCCTGCAGGCCGTCGCCGACACCGGCTACACCACAGCCACCCCCATTCAGGCCCAGGCCATTCCCGTGGCGCTCGCCGGCCGCGACGTGCTGGGCATCGCCCAGACCGGCACCGGCAAGACGGCGGCCTTCACCCTGCCGCTGGTCGACCGCCTGGCCTCGGGCCGCGCCCGCGCCCGGATGCCGCGCGCCCTGGTGCTGGCCCCGACCCGCGAACTGGCCGACCAGGTCGCAGAGAGCTTCGCCAAATACGCCAAGGGCACCAAGCTGAACTGGGTGCTGCTGATCGGCGGCGTCTCGATGGGCGACCAAGTGGCTGCGCTGAACAAGGGCGTCGACGTCCTGATCGCCACGCCCGGCCGCCTGATCGACCTGTTCGAACGCGGCAAGATGATGCTGAACGGCGTCGAGATCATGGTCGTCGACGAAGCCGACCGGATGCTGGACATGGGCTTCATCCCGGACATCGAGAAGATCTTCAAACTGACGCCGCCCAAGCGCCAGACCCTGTTCTTCTCGGCCACCATGCCGCCCGAGATCACCCGCCTGACGACGCAGTTCCTCAAGGATCCGACTCGGATCGAGGCCTCGCGTCCGGCCATGACCGCCGACACCATCACTCAGTATGTGGTGCGCATCCCTACTTCGGACCCCAAGGCAAAGCGCACAGCGCTTCGCGCCCTGGTCGGGCGCGAGGACGTCAAGAACGGCATCGTCTTCTGCAACCGCAAGAGCGAGGTCGACATCGTCGCCAAGTCGCTGAAGACCCACGGTTTCGACGCCGCGCCGATCCACGGCGACCTGGACCAGTCGCTGCGCACCAAGACCCTGGCGGACTTCCGCTCAGGCGCGCTGAAGATCCTGGTGGCGTCCGATGTCGCCGCGCGCGGCCTGGACATCCCCGACGTCAGCCACGTCTTCAACTACGACGTCTCGCACCACGCCGACGACTATGTGCACCGCATCGGCCGCACGGGCCGCGCCGGCAAGCTGGGCCAAGCCTTCATGATCGTCACCCCCGCCGACGACAAGTCGTTGGACAAGGTGCTGAAGCTGATCAAGAAGGATCCGGTCGAACTGTCGCTGGACGGCATCGACTTCGCCTCGATCAAGGACCGTCCGCGGGACGACGAGCGTCGTGGACGCGGCCGCGAACGCGGCGGACGCGACCGCAAGCCGCGCGCCGAAGCCGTTCCGGCCGAAGCGGCGCCTGTCGCCGCCATCGAAGCCGCCCCCTCGATCGAAACCGAGGCGCCGGCGCCCAAGCGCGGCCGCTCGCGCCGCAAGCCGGCCGCCGATGCCGCGCCGGTCGAGGTCGCCGCTCGCAAGGAAGCCGCCACGCTCGTCGAGGCCGCCTCCGCCGCTCGACCGGTTCAGGAGCCGCAACTGCGTCAGTCGGACCGTCGCGGCGAGCAACGCCGTCCCGAGCCCGAGCGCCAGAATGCGCGCGGCTTCGGCGACGACATCCCGGCCTTCCTGCGTCGGCCGGCTCCAATCAGAGGTTGAATTCTATTTTCCGCCGCACGGGGTTTACCCCATGTTACGGAAGCTGACCTAACGTCCCGCCCGCGCCTGTTCCGGCGCAGCGAGGACTGTTCATGACCACACAGGTCGAAACTGCGGTTCGAGGCCCCGAGGCCTACGGTCTGGCCCGGCGCACCATCAGCGAGATGGAGCAGGCCGG
This sequence comes from Brevundimonas sp., assembly GCF_046295775.1. GTDB lineage: Bacteria > Pseudomonadota > Alphaproteobacteria > Caulobacterales > Caulobacteraceae > Brevundimonas. The sequence goes on from NZ_JBKBML010000003.1 coordinate 29,940, forward strand.
GGTCTGGCCGACGCCGCTGAACTTCGAACTGTGGCTGCATTATCTGGGTGATCCCGAAGGTCCGCTGGGCCGCGAGATCCAGCGCGTGCTGGGCGCCGGCGAACCGTTCAGCGAATCCACCGCCGAAATGCTGGCGGCCGAATATCTGCCGCGCGGCCGCCTGTCAGAAGAGATCCGTGACGCCGGCGTGGTGCTCGACCGCGAACTTCGCACCGTCGCCGAAGCCATCGCCGCCGCGCACCGCACCCATGCCGACTATGGCGCGACCCTGTCCGACGCAGGGCGCGACATGACCAGCGCGGCCGACCCGTCCCGGCTCAAGAAGATCGTCACCGGCCTGGCCACGGCGACCCGCAAGGTTCAGCGCGAAACCGCCGGGCTGGAGAAGCGCCTGGACAGTTCCACCCGCGAGATCGCCCGACTGCGCGAGCATCTGGAGCAGGCGCGGCGCGACGCTATGACGGACGCCCTGACCAATCTGGCAAACCGCAAGGCCTTCGACGAGCAGTTGGTGCGCGCCTGCGTTGAGGCCGAGGCCGCCGAACGCACCATGACCCTGGCCGTCATCGACATCGACCACTTCAAGCGCTTCAACGACACCTGGGGCCATCAGACCGGCGATCAGGTGCTGCGCTATGTCGCCAGCGTGCTGAACCGTCTGGCGCGCCATCCGCGCGTCGCGGCGCGCTACGGCGGCGAGGAATTCGCCCTGATCTTCCCGGCCGAAAACCGGCTAAAGGTCATGGAGGCGCTGGACGCCGCGCGGCAAGAGATCGGCAGCCGCGCCCTGCGCCGCCGTTCGACCAACGACGAACTGGGCGCCATCACCATCTCGGCCGGCCTGGCCCAGCATCGCAAGGGCGACACCGCCTCGACCCTGCTGGAGCGCGCCGACGAGGCGCTCTACGCCTCGAAGCGCGGCGGCCGCAATCGGATCACCGACGCCGACGCCGTGGACTCCGTCGCGGCCTGATCGAAAGCCTCTGTCGTCGCAGCCGGCGGCGGGGCAGGATCGTCCGATGAGAAGCGTCGCCTTCAATATCGCCTACTGGCTGCTGTCGATCGGCTACACCCTGGCGGCCGTGGCGGCCGCTCTCCTGCCGGGACGCGGCCCCACCGGATGGATCATTCGGCGCTACGTGCGGCGCATGGTCCAGGCCATGCGGGTGCTGGCGGGCATCCGCATCCAGTATCGCGGCGAGCAGCGGCTGCCGGCCGGCGCCTATATCGTCGCCGCCAAGCATCAGAGCTGGGGCGATGGGTTTTCGGTCTATGACCGGATCGACAACCTGGCCTTCGTCACCGGCGACCATCTGGAGAAGTTTCCGCTGCTGGGCGCGGTGCTGACCAAGCTGGGGGCCATCGTCGTCAACAATTGCGGAGGCCAGAAGGCGCGCGAGGCGCTGAAGCACCGCGCCGCCGACGCCCATCGCGAAGGCCGCCGCATCCTGATCTACCCGGAAGGCAATCTGGCGAGGGTGGGGGAGAAGTTCCGGTATCGGACCGGGGTCTGGCACATGTACCGCGACTTCGACATGCCGGTGGTTCCGGTGGCCACCAATCTGGGTCTGTTCTGGGCCCAGGAGGCGTTTCGCAAGACGCCCGGCACGGCGACGCTGGAGTTCCTGGATCCCATCCCCACAGGCCTGGACAAGGCGGAGTTCATGGCGCGGCTGGAGACGGCGATCGAGGCGCGCACGGCCGAGCTGGTGGCCGAGGCGACCGGACAGCCCGTGACACTCGCGCGGCAGGTCGCGACGCCCGACGAGAAGGCCCGCGCCGAGGCCTGACGGCGTCGTCGGCGCCCTTCAGTGTCGGAATTGACGGGTTTTCGGCCCCGTTCGCGTTGACTCGGACGCCTCGGTCCGTATATGTCGCCGCTCTTCGCCCGCGGGGGTTCTCCTGCGGGCGCACTCTTTTTGCGTTCAAGCCGAGGCCAACCATGTACGCGGTGATCAAAACCGGCGGCAAGCAGTACCGGGTCCAACCGGGCGACACCATCGTGGTCGAGAAGATCGACGGCGAGGCCGGCGCCGCCGTGACCCTGGGCGAAGTCCTGATGCTGGGCGGCGACAAGGGCGTGACCCTGGGCGGCCCGCTGATCGACGGCGCGTCGGTCGCGGCCACGCTGGTCGAAACCCGCAAGGGCGAGAAGATCAAGATCTTCAAGAAAATCCGTCGTCAGGGCTATCGTCGCACCGGCGGTCACCGCCAGATGGAATCGGTCCTGCGCATCACCGGCATCGAAGGCGCCGGCGAAACCGCCAAGTGGGACGGCGAAGTCTCGCTGATGACCAAGGCGGAAATGAACGCCCGCGCTCGCGGCCTGGCCCCGCGCACGGTCGAGACCGAAGAGGCCAAGCCGGCCCCCAAGGCCAAGAAGGCCGCCGCCCCCAAGGCTGACGCCGCCGAAGCCGCTCCGGCTGAAAAGGTGCCCGCCAAGAAGGCCGCGCCCAAGGCCAAGAAGACCGAAACCGCTTCGACCGACGAAGCCTGAAACATTTAATATCGCGCTCAAGCAGCGCGAAGCGCGTTAGCGCACTTAGGAAGTAACGGAGCAGACCCATGGCTCACAAGAAATCCGGCGGTTCGTCGCGCAACGGTCGCGACTCTGAATCCAAGCGCCTTGGCGTGAAGAAGTATGGCGGCGAGCGCGTGCTGGCCGGCAACATCATCGTGCGTCAGCGCGGCACCAAGTTCCACCCGGGCACGAACGTCGGCCTGGGCCGCGACCACACCATCTTCGCGACCGTGGACGGCTCGGTGAAGTTCGACACCAAACGCGGTGGTCGTTGTTACGTGTCGATTCTTGCGGCCAACGACGACGCTCAGGCTATGGCCGCCGAGTAGCGCGAAGCCCGGATTTTTCGGATCGCGTTGCTCCTCCAAGCAGCCGATCCGGACCAGGGAAAATATTCCGCGGGGAGTCTGGATCACCAGGCTCCCCGTTTGCGTTCCCGCCTCGAAGTCCGCCCGAGCCCTCCAAGGAGGCGGACACCCCAAGGGGCGAGCGAACCATGTGCGTTATCGAAACCTCTCCCGTCGTCGAGACGCGGCGTCTGACCCTGCGTGCGCCCGGCGCCCAGGATGCGAGCCGCATCGCCGCCATGGCCAACGACGCCGACGTGGCGCGCATGACCCTTCGCATGCCGCATCCCTACAGGATCGACGACGCCGAGGCCTTTGTGCTGCAGGTCGCGTCCCAGGACCCCCGCAAGGCCGTGGCGTTCGTCATCGAGCACGAGGACTTGGGCCCCGTCGGCGTCATCGGCCTGTTCGAGACCGAGGACATGGCTCCCGAGGCCGGCTACTGGATCGGGCGCCAGTTCTGGGGGCGCGGCTTCGCGACCGAGGCGCTGCAGGGCGCTCTGGTCTGGGCCGGCAAGCGCTGGAAGCGCCGGGCCATGATGGCGGGGCACTTCATCGACAACCCGGCTTCGGGACGGGTGCTGGAGAAGGCGGGCTTCCTCTACACAGGCGAAACGCGGCCGGCCTTCAGCTTGGCGCGCGGCGAACAGGCCGAAGTGCGTCGGATGGTGTGGCTGGCCTAGCGGGTAAGGCCAGCGGTCGTCAGATGGCGGCCGCCACGGCGGGGTCCAGCGCGGCCAAGGTCACGGCCGCGCCCAAGGCGGCCGCCAGCGTCGCCACCACCACGGTGATCAAGACCGTCCGCGCCTTGCGGCGGCGGAAGTTGCCGGACTTCATGCCCCGCAGATAGACGATGGGACGGCGGCCGAAGACTTCCGAGCCGACGATGTTGTGCTGCGACATGGGACGCTCCCCGAAACTGAGGGCGTCACCAACGGGCGGGGTGAGGCCAAAGGATGGCGAACGCGGTCATATTGACCGCTCGCCTCACATCTCGACGCTGGTCATCCGTCCGCCGCGCGTCGTCACGCGCCGCATTAGGGCGATGGGTTCTCCACCCTCGGCACGGACAGGCGCAATCACGAACCACGAGCCGTCGGGCAAGCCGGTGAACGAGAACCGCCCATCCTGGCACGGCGCCTCGCGGACGTACTGCTGATAGTCGGCGTTGGGATCGGCCACGGTGCGGGCGCGCACGACCGAGGCCGGAATGGCGGCCGATGTGGTCGAGCCGTACAGCGTCTGGAAACGGCCGCGCGTGTAGGGGGTGTCCGGGGTCAGGGCGGCGGTGCGGATGCAGGCGTGGCGCTGGCCGCCCGGCGCATAGGTGATCCGCCCCTCGACCGAGGCCTGGCCGCCGCGCGCCGACCAGGCGAAGTCCTGGACGTTGAAGGCGCCCGAGGGCGGACCGAACCCGCCGGCCGGCGGCAGGGGCGCGCAGGCCGCGAGGGCGGCGGCGAGCAGGGCGGCGGCGGCGAGGGGACGAACGGTCATGGCGGGTGCTCCGGTTCTGACAGGCCGGATGATCCTATCACGCCGCGCGCGGGTCGAGGTCAAGGTTGCGGGCTGCGCGGCCGGGCGCCACAACCGGATCGGACCGGGCGCCAAGACCCGAACCCGCATCAGGAAACCGCCCGCGCATGACCGCCCCCCTCGTGACCTTCGACGACATCCGCGCCGCCCAGGCCCGGATCGCCGGCCAGGTCGACCGCACGCCCGTGCGCCACTCGCGCCGCCTGTCGGAGCTGACCGGCGCCGATGTCTGGCTGAAGTTCGACAATCTGCATTACACCGGCAGCTTCAAGGAGCGCGGCGCCCTGAACCGGCTGCTGCAACTGACCGAGGATGAGCGGCGGCGCGGCGTGGTGGCGGCCTCGGCGGGCAATCACGCCCAGGCCCTGGCCTATCATGGCGGCCGGCTGGGCGTGCCGGTGACCATCGTCATGCCCGAGGGCACCCCCTTCGCCAAGATCAACGGCACGCGCCAGCACGGCGCCAAGGTGGTGATCCACGGCCTGGACTTCTCGGGATCGACCGAGGAGGCGCGCCGGCTGCAGGTCGAGAACGGCCATGTGTTCGTCTCGGCCTTCGACGATCCCGGCATCGTCGCCGGCCAGGGCGTCTGCGGCATCGAGTTCATGGAGGACGCGCCGGACCTCGACGCCCTGATCATCCCGATCGGCGGCGGCGGTCTTATCGCCGGCTGCGCCATCGCGGCCAAGGCGATGCGGCCCCAGATCGAGGTGCACGGCGTCGAGGCGGCCATGTATCCGTCCTTCACCGCCAAGCGGCAGGGCGATGCGCCCAAATGCAGCGGCCAGACCATCGCCGAGGGCATCGCCATCAAGGCCGTGGGCGACATCCCCTTCGCCCTGGCCGACGGGCTGATCGACGAGGTCTTCGTCTGCGAGGAGGCCGATTTCGAGCGCGGCGTGTCCTATCTAGCGACGATGGAGCGCACCGTGGTCGAGGGCGCCGGAGCGGGGGGGCTGGCGGTGCTGCTGGCTCATCCCGAGCGGTTCAAGGGCAAGCGCGTGGGGCTGGAGCTGACGGGCGGCAACATCGACGCGCGCATGCTGGCCGTGGTGCTGAACCGCGAGCTGGTGCGAGAGCGGCGGCTGACCGTCTACCGCATCCTGTCGGACGACCGGCCCGGCATCCTGTCGGCCATGGCGGCCGTGATCGGCGGCGTCGGGGGCAACATCATCGACGTGGTCCACAACCGCCTTGCGCTGGACGTGCCGGCCAAGGGGGCGGAGTTCGACATCATGGTCGAAACGCGCGATAGCGCCCACGCCGACGAGATCGGGCAGGCGTTGAAGGACAAGGGTTATGCGCTTCGGATGGGGTAGAGCGAAATCGGTTCGGCTGGGCGAAGTCCAGACGAGCTCAGATATTCGCTCCAGCATGATGCTGGCGGCGAGCCTTGCGGGTTTTCTGGCCCTGGCGGCCTGCGGTCGCGGCGACGCTCCGCAAGGCGATCTGACCGCCGAACTGGCCGAGAACGCGGCCGAGGCCGAGGCCTTCCTGACCAGGAATGCGACTGAAGAGGGCGTGCAGACCCTGCCCAGCGGCCTGCAGTACAAGGTGCTTCAATCCGGCCCGGCGAGCGGCGTGCAGCCCGACTCCAACGATCTGGTGAAGGTCGATTACGAGGGCACCCTGATCGACGGCACGGTGTTCGACAGCTCCTTCGCCAAAGGCCGGCCCTTCGTCACAACGCCGGAGAACGTCGTGCCGGGCTGGACCGAGGCGCTGCAGCTGATGCGGCCGGGCGACGAGTGGATGGTCTATGTGCCGCCGGCCCTGGGCTATGGCGAAATGGGCGGACCCCCGCGCATTCCGGGCAATGCGGCGCTCGTGTTCCGCATCCAGATGCTGGATGTCGCTCCGATCGGCGGCGGCACACGTGGCGTGGGCCAAGCGGCGGGCTGAGCCGGCGTCGGTCAAACGGGCGACATCCCGAAACCCTCCGGCCCTAGCGGCGTTGGTGGCGCTCTGCGGTTTGCGCTAAGACGCGACCCCTTGGCTGTTCAGGAAGACCGATGTCTAAATCTCCCGCCCGTCTTCGCAAGGCGGTCCTGCCCGTCGCCGGCCTGGGCACGCGCGTGCTGCCCGGCACCAAGACCACGCCCAAGGAACTGCTGAACGTCGTCGACCGCCCGATCCTGAGCTACATCGTCGAAGAGGCGCGCGAGGCGGGGATCGAGCACATCGTCTTCGTCACCGGCCGCGCCAAACAGGCCATCGAGGACTATTTCGATCACCAGATCGAGCTGGAGGCTCAGCTTCTGGCCAAGGGCAAGACCGACATCCTTGAGATGATGACCGCCGAACTGGCCCAGGCCGGCGAGATGAGCTTCACCCGCCAGATGCAGCCCAAGGGCCTGGGACACGCCGTCTGGTGCGCGCGCGACATCATCGGCGACGAGCCCTTCGCCGTCATCCTGCCCGACGTCATCGTGGATTCTCAACCGGGCGCCCTGAAACAGCTCGCGGACCTCTACGCCGAGGTCGGCGGCAACGTCATAGGCGTGGAGGCCGTGCCAGAGGCCGACACCCAGAAATACGGCATCGTCGATCCCCAGGACCGTGATGGTCGGCGGATCGCCATGAAGGGCATGGTCGAAAAGCCGGCGCAGGGCACGGCGCCGTCGAACCTGTCCATCTCGGGCCGCTACATCCTTCAGCCGCAAATCTTCGACCTGCTGGAAACGCAGGAGCGCGGAGCCGGTGGGGAGATCCAGCTGACCGACGCCATGGCGCGGCTGATGCAGGATCAGGCCTTCACCGCCTATGAGTACGAGGGCGTCACCCATGACTGCGGCGACAAGATCGGTCTGCTGCGGGCCAACGTCGCCCTGGCGCTGAAACGTCCCGATCTGGGTGACGCCGCGCGTGAGGCGATCAGCGCCCTGCTGTAATCAAGGCGGGCCGGGTTCGCCGGACAGGGCGGCCCGGCGCAAGCGCGCGCGTTCGAACCACACCGACCACAGGAAGACGCCCGCGCCGATCCAGATAAAGGCGAACGACACGCCTCGCAGCCAAGTGAAGGGCTCGCCCTGGGCGACGCCGATGCAGAAGCTGATGGTCGGCGCCAGAAACTGCAGGAAGCCCACGGTCGACAGCGGCAGCCGCCGCGCCGCCCAGGCGAACAGCACCAGCGGGCCGACCGTGATGGGGCCGGCCATCGACAGCCAGAAGGCGGCCTGAGGGCTGTCGAACACATGGCCCGCGCCCTGGCTCTGCAGCCAGATCAGCCAGGCCAGGCCGAAGGGCGCCATCAGCAGGCACTCCACGAACAGGCCGGTCTGGGCGTCGGCCGGCACGCGCTTTCGGATCACGCCATAGGCGGCGAAAGACACCGCCAGCGTCAGCGACACGATCGGCAGCCGCCCCAGCGCCAGCCCCTGGAGGGCGACGCCCGTGGCCGCCAGGCCGATGGCGATCAGGCCGCCGCGGCTGATCCGCTCGCGAAACAGCCAGGCCCCCAGCGCCATGTTCAGGAGCGGGTTCAGATAGTAGCCGAGGCTGGTCTCCAGCGTGTGGCCATTGTTCACCGCCCAGACGAACAGCGCCCAGTTCACCGCGATCAGCAGAGTCGAAAGCCCCAGCCAGCCCAGGGTGCGCGGCTCGCTGAGCACGCGGCGCACCTGTCCGCCCTGCCGCGCGAACCACACCAGGGCGGCGGCCCAGATCAGGCCCCAGACCGCTCGGTGGCCCATGATCTCCCAGGCGTCGGCTCCGACCCGGCCCATGGGTTGATAGACCAGGGGCGACAGGCCCCACAGCACATAGCAGGCCACGCCCGCCAGCAGGGCGGCGCGCGCCGGATCAGGCGTGGAGGGCGCGCCGCCGGTGTCGGTCATGTCAGACGGTGATGGTGCGATAGCCGCCGCGCGGCTTGATCGTGCCGGTCTCGTCCAGCAACTGAGCGATCTGCACCGCGTTCAGCGCCGCGCCCTTGCGCAGATTGTCCGACACCACCCACAGCGACAGGCCGTTCTCGACCGTCGGATCCTTGCGGATGCGCGACACATAGACGGCGTGCTCGCCGGCCGCGTCGACCGGGGTGACGTAGCCGTCGTGTTCCTGCTTATCGATCACTTGGACGCCAGGAGCGTCGCGCAGGAGTTCGCGGGCCTCGTCGGCGCTGATCGGACGATCGAACTGCAGGGTCACGGATTCCGAGTGCCCCACGAAGACCGGCACGCGTACGCAGGTGACGGTCAGCTTGATCGAGGGATCCAGGATCTTGTGGGTCTCGTCCCACATCTTGGCTTCCTCGTCGGTGTAGCCGTCGTCACGGAAGCTCCCGATGAAGGGGATGACGTTGAAGGCGATCTGCTTGGGGAACAGCTTGGGCCGGGCGTCGCCCAGGCCGTAGATGGCCTTGGTCTGGTTCCACAGCTCGTCCATGCCTTCCTTGCCGGCGCCGGACACGGATTGGTAGGTCGACACCACCGCGCGGGTGATCTTTGCCGCGTCGTGCAGAGGCTTCAGCGCCACGACCAGCTGCGCCGTCGAGCAGTTCGGATTGGCGATGATGTTCTTCTTGGTCGCATCCTTGACCGCGTCGGGGTTCACCTCGGGCACGATCAGCGGCACGTCCGGGTCCATGCGGAAGGCCGAGGAGTTGTCGATCACGATCGGACCGGCCTTGCCGATCTTCTCGGACCATTCCTTGGACACCTTGCCGCCCGCGCTCATCAGGACGATGTCGACGCTGGAGAAGTCGAAGGTCTCCATGTCTTCGCACTTGATGGTGCGGTCGCCCCAGGCGACGTCCATGCCGCGCGATTTGCGCGAGGCCAGGGCGTGCATCTTCTCGACCGGGAAGTTCAGCTCTTCCAGGATGTTCAGCATTTCGCGACCGACATTGCCGGTGGCGCCGACGACGGCGAGACGATAGGCCATTCTTTGTGTGTCCTTCGGACGCGCTGCGCTTGGCTCGCGGAGCCTCGCTGCCCGAGCGCGGGGGAGAGGGCGGGAGTGTCTGTGCATTTAGGCCTTCGCAGGCGCGAAGCAATCGCTTTTCGCGCCGGCCTTGGCTAAGCCCGGCCCATGACTTCCCGCATACGCAAGGCCTACGACATCCGCATCGAGGAGGGCGTGTTGGCGCCCGACCCCGCGCAGGCCGCGACCCTGGTCGAGCTTGAGCGGCTGGAGACCGACCTGGACAAGAAGGGTCTGTTCGGCCGCGCGCCCGAGGTTCGGGGCGTCTATCTGTGGGGGCCGCCGGGGCGCGGCAAGTCCATGCTGATGGACCTGTTCTTCGCCGCGAGCCCCGAGCCGCGCAAGCTGCGCGCTCACTTCCACGCCTTCATGGCGCGCGTCCACGACCTGGTGAAACAGTGGCGCGAGGGCGACGCCCGCACCCGCAAGACGATGTTCGGAACCCATCGCGGCGACGATCCCATCCCGCCGATCGCGGCCCTGATTGCGTCGGAGGCGCGCCTGCTGTGCTTCGACGAGCTGCAGGTCACCGACATCGCCGACGCGATGATCCTGGGCCGGCTGTTCGAGGCCCTGTTCGACAAGCGCGTCGTCCTGGCCGTGACGTCCAACCGCGCGCCCGAGCAGCTGTACCTGAACGGCATCAACCGCCAGCTCTTCCTGCCCTTCATCGACATCATCCGCGAGCGGTGCGCGGTGGTCGAGACCGCCGGCGCACGCGACTGGCGCACCGAGCGGCTGGCCGGAACGCACGTCTGGTTCCCGCCCATCGACGCCGAGGCCCGCCAGGGGTTCGAGACCCTGTGGGCCGACCTGAAGGGCGGAGAGCCCGAGGCGCCGACGCACCTGCCGGTGCTGGGCCGCGAGGTGGTGGTGCAGCGCACCGTCGGGGGCCTGGCCCGCGCGACCTTCGCCGAACTGTGCGGTCGGCCGCTAGGGCCGCAGGACTATCTGGCCGTCGCCGGCCGGTTCCACACCCTGTTCCTGGACGGCGTGCCGCCGCTGTCCCCGGCCAACCACCACGAGGCGCGCCGTCTGGTGACCCTAATCGACGCCCTATACGAGGCGGGCACGCGGCTGGTGGTGCTGGCCCAGGCCGCGCCCGAGCAGCTGTATGTCGAGGGCGTGGGCGCCTTCGAGTTCGAGCGCACCGTCTCGCGCCTGAACGAGATGTCCAGCGCCGACTGGCTGGCGCGCCCGCGCAAGGACGGTCTAGTCTCGCCGAACTGACACGGAGACGCCGCATGAAGATCGCGATGGCCCTGGCCGCCCTGGCCCTGACCACCAACGCCTCGCCGACCCTGGGCAAGACAGCGGTTCAGGCGGCCGCCCCTCAGACCGCCCCGGCGCCGGCCGCGACGGGCCTGCCGATCACGACCGTGACCCAATGGCTGACGGCGCAGGGCCTGACGGTCAGCCCGCTTGAAGGCGGATCCGAAGCCCCACAGGTTCGGGTCACGGCCGACGATCTGACCTGGACCCTCAACTTCAACGGCTGCCAGAATCAGATCTGCGGCGATCTGCAGTTCGGCGCGGGCTTCCGCAACCCGGCCGTGACCGAGGCCCGGGTCAACGAGTGGAACACCCGCAACCGCTTCCTCAAGAGCTTCTATGTCGCCCCGGCGCAGGCGGGCGGCGAGGGCACGGGCATGGTTCAGTATGACGTGATCATCCTGCCGAACCTGGGCGCCGAGCAGTTGAGCGACCACCTCGCCGTCTGGCGCAGCCTGCTGCCAGCCTACGCCACCCATATCGGCTATTTCGTGCCCGAACAGCCCGCGACACCCCCGGCGCAATGACAAAAGGGGCGCCGGATCGCTCCGACGCCCCATTCTTTTGGCCCTAGCATTCGCCGCGGCGGCGGCTCATTGCTTGAGGGTGGTCGCGCTCAAGCAGCTCGGCTTCGCGAGCCGAGCGATAGCGCCCCTTCAGATCACGCCAGCGAGGGCTCGATGTCCTTGCACGCCTGGATCAGGCCCTGGACGGACTCGACCGACTTCTTGAACATGGCCTTCTCGTCGTCGTTGGTGGTGAATTCGACGATCTTCTCGACGCCGTCAGCGCCGATCAGGGCCGGCACGCCGACGTACAGGTCCGACAGGCCGTATTCACCCGACAGCCACACGGCGCAGGGCAGGACGCGCTTCTGATCCAGCAGGTAGGACTTGGCCATGGCGATGGCCGATTCAGCCGGGGCGTAGAAGGCCGAGCCGGTCTTGAGAAGGGCCACGATCTCGCCGCCCCCCTTGCGGGTGCGCTCCACGATGGCGTCCAGGTCGCCCTGGCTGAGGAAGCCCGCCGCGACGGCGTCCGGCAGGGGCAGGCCGCCGACCGTCGAGTGGCGCACCATCGGCACCATGTCGTCGCCGTGACCGCCCAGGGTCCAGGCGTGGATGTCCTGGATGGACACGCCGGTCTTCTCGGCCAGGAAGTAGGCGAAGCGCGCGGAGTCGAGCACGCCGGCCATGCCGACGACCTTCTCCTTGGGCAGGCCCGAGAATTTCTGCAGGGCCCAGACCATGGCGTCGAGCGGGTTGGTGATGCAGATGACGAAGGCGTTCGGCGCGTGCGCCTTGATGCCTTCGCCGACGGCCTTCATGACCTTCAGATTGATGCCGATCAGGTCGTCGCGGCTCATGCCCGGCTTGCGCGGCACGCCGGCGGTGACGATGCAGATGTCCGCGCCGGCGATGTCGGCATAGTCGTTGGCGCCCTTCAGCGACACGTCCTGACCGAACACCGAGGTCGCCTCGGCGATGTCCAGCGCCTTGCCCTGGGGGGTGCCTTCGGCGATGTCGAACAGGATCACGTCGCCCAGCGCTTCGCGGGCGGCCACGTGGGCCAGGGTTCCGCCAATCATTCCGGCGCCGATGAGGGCGATCTTCGCGCGAGCCATCAGAGTCTCCTTTGGTGGCCCGGTCGCGCTTGGCGCGGCTTGAGGCCGAGTAAGAGGTGGGGAGGAAATCGTCGGGCGGCGGTCTAGACCCGCGTTCGGCGCGCTGCAAGTTTGCCGCATGTCCGACTTTCGTCCCGACCCCGCCTTCGAAGCCGGCTCCATCGCCGCCACGGACTGGCCGCTGTGCCATGTGCGGCTTCAGGACGACGCCCGCTTTCCTTGGCTGATCCTGATCCCGCGCGTCGCCGATGCGGTCGAGATCGACGATCTGACGGAGCAGCAGCGACAGGTGCTGATGGGGGAACAGGTGAGGGCCGGGACGCTGATCCGAGACTTGGCCCAGGCGCTGGATCGTCCGGTCGACAAGCTGAACATCGCCGCCATCGGCAATGTCACCGCCCAACTGCATGTTCATGTCGTGGGCCGTCGCCGCGACGACGGGCTGTGGCCCGATCCGGTGTGGGGCCGGGCGGGGGCGCGTCCGTGGCCCGGCGACATGCGTTCTCGGCTTCTGGAAGCGATCCGCCAGCCCTTTCGCTGAGGCCCATGCGGCGGCAGGCCGCAGGGGGGCTTCGCCTTGCGCCGGTCACTGTCAGTCCCTAATCCTGAAGCGAAGCGCCTTTGCGCCGGGAAAGCCAAGTGCCGATTCAATTTCAGCTGATCTTCTTCGCCGTCATCGCGGCCTTCGTCCTGTTCCAGCTCTACAACGTCCTGGGCAAGCGCGTGGGCCGCCAGCCGGAAGAGGACGCCAAGAACGCCAAGCCCATGCCCGGCCTGGGTCAGTCGCAGACGGCCAATCAGGCCGCCGCCGCCAAGCCTACCCCGGCCGACGCCGCCCTGGCCCTGGCCGCGTCCGGCCTGAAGTCTCGCGATCCGGCGTTCGATCCCTCGCGCTTCCTGGAGGGCGCCCGCACCGCCTATGAGACGATCGTGCGCGGTTACGCCGCCGGCGACCGGGAGGCGCTGCGTCCGCTGCTGGCGCCGCATGTGATGGACTCCTTCGAGGCCGGCATCGCGGCTCGCGAGACGCGGGGCGACGCCGAACTGGTTGAGTTCCCCCATCCGCCCCGCGCCGATCTGGAATCCGCCGACGCCGAGGGGGACCGCGCCCGCGCCCGCGTCCGCTTCCTGGCCGAGCTGCGCAGCAAGGTGACGCCGTCCGGCGGCCAAGAGGCCGTCGAAGAGCGCCGCACCGCCGAGGTCTGGACGTTCGAGCGCACCCTGGGCGACGCCAACCCCAACTGGGTCCTGGCCCGGGTCGAGCCCGCCACGGCGTGAGCCCCGCGCAGCGGCCCTGGCGACGTTTGACGGCCGCGCTGATCGGCGCGCTCGCCGCCGCCTGCGCCAGCGCACCACCCCCTCAGACATCACCGGGCGGGCTCGGACCAGGCGGGTTGGGGCCGGGCGTTCCGCCATCAACCCACACGCCCTCCGGGCCGCCCCCGGCCGGTACGATCAGTCCTGCGGTTCTGCCGGGCTGGGGCGACGAAGATCACCTCGCGGGCTTCCAGGCCTATGTCGCGGGATGCGGCGTGGCCCGCGAGGCCACGGCCCGTCGCGTCTGCGCCAGCGGTCGCGACCTGGCGCGGGGCCGCCTGACGCAGTCGGACGCCCGCGCCTTCTTCGAGGCCAACTTCTCGGCCGTGCCAGCGCGCACCGACGACGGGCGCCCCGGCCTGTTGACCAGCTATTTCGCGCCCGAATATCCGGCGCGCCGCCGCGCGGACCGCGAGTTCGACACGCCCGTTCTCGCCCGGCCCGACGGCTGGCGCAACGGTCAGGTCCTGGCCACGCGCGCCGAGATCGAGGCCGGACCGCCGCCCACCCCCGTCTTGGCCTGGATGAAGGCCGAGGACCTGTTCTTCATGCAGATCCAAGGGTCGGGCTATCTGACGTTCGAGGACGGGGGCAGGGCGCGCGCCGCCTATGCCGCCGACAACGGCCACCGCTTCGTCGGCATCGCCCGGCCGATGGCCGAGCGCGGCCTGCTGCCGCAGAACGGCACCTCCGGCGACGCCATCCGCGCCTGGCTGGCGGCCCATCGCGGCCCTGAGGCGCGCGCCGTCACGGCGCTGAACCCGCGCTACATCTTCTTCGACATTCAGCCCGACGACGGCGGCCATCCGGCCGGTGCCGCCGCCGTGCCCCTGCCGCCGCGCCGTTCGATCGCGGTGGACCCGGCGCACTGGACCTATGGCGACCTGGTCTGGATCGACGCCGACGGCGGCAATCTGGCCGGCGCGCGCGCCAGCTATCGCGGCCTGGTCTCGGCACTGGACACGGGCTCGGCCATCCGGGGCCCCGTCCGCGCCGACCTTTACATGGGCCGGGGCGAGGCGGCGGGCTCAGAAGCCGGGGCGGTCCGCCATCCCCTCAGGATGTGGCGGCTGGTTCCCCGCTGATCCGACGATCCTTCTCCCGATGGGAGAAGGTGGCGCGCAGCGCCGGATGAGGGGCGGCGCGCTGGGGCGGCAAAGCCGCTGGCTCGACGTTGGCCTGCGCCCTTTCGCCCGACCAATCGCTAAGCTCTTGAGCGCTCAAGCCCTCTCCCATCGGGAGAGGGAAGACTTCACCGCCGCTTCATTCCACCCAGGACGCCGCGCAGGATTTCACGGGTGAGGGTAGAGCCGGCCGTGCGCAGGACGGACTTGGTCATGGCCTCGATCGGCGTCTCTCGGGTCGAGCGGCGCGGCGCGGCGGGCGTGCGGACGCGGGCCGTTTCTCGATCATGGCGCGCCTGCTCCTTGGCGCGGCCGGCCGCCGCCTTCTCGGCCTCCTTGGCGGCCTGGGCGTCCTGTTTGGCGCGGGCCTCCGCCAGCTTGGCGTCGGCGGCGGCCTGGTCGGCGGCACCGCGACGCAGGGCCAGAACTTCCTCGGCCGACTCTCGGTTGACCGCGACGTCATAGAGGCCGCGCACGGGACTTGAGGCCATGATCTGCGCGCGTTCGGCCTCGGTGGCGGGGCCCAGGCGGCTGTCGGGCGGGCGGATGGCGGTGCGAGCCACCACGGTCGGCGCGCCCTTGGCGTCCAGGGTCGAGACCAGGGCTTCGCCGACGCCGGCGGCCTGGATGGCCTCTGCCGTACTGAACGCCGGGTTGGGCCGGAAGCTCTCGGACGCCGCCTTCAGGCCGCGCTGTTCGGCGGGGGTGTAGGCGCGCAGCGCGTGCTGGATGCGGTTGCCCAGCTGGGCCAGGACCGTGTCGGGGATGTCGGCCGGGTTCTGGGTGACGAAATAGACGCCGACGCCCTTGGAGCGGATCAGGCGCACCACCTGCTCGACCTTCTGCTGCAGCGCCTTGGGCGCGTCATTGAACAGCAGGTGGGCCTCGTCGAAGAAGAAGACCAGGCGCGGCTTCTCGGGGTCGCCCACCTCGGGCAGTTGCTCGAACAGCTCCGACAGCAGCCACAGCAGGAAGGCGGCGTACAAGCGCGGGCTGTTCATCAGCCGGTCGGCCGCCAGCACATTCACCTGGCCGCGACCGTCCAGACCGGTGCGCATCATGTCTTCCAGCCTCAGCGCCGGCTCGCCGAACAGGCCCTTGCCGCCCTGCTGCTCCAGCTGAAGGATGGCGCGCTGGATGGCGGCGATCGAGACCGGGGCGACATTGCCGACCTCGCGGCCGATGCGCTCGGCGTTCTCGCCCACATAGGTCAGCAGGCTGCGCAGGTCGCCCAGGTCCAGCAGCAGCAGGCCCTCCTGGTCCGCCACATGGAAGACCACCGACAGCACGCCTTCCTGCACCTCGTTCAGGTCCAGCATCCGCGCCAGCAGCACCGGGCCGATCTCGCTGACGGTGGTGCGGATTGGATGGCCCTTTTGGCCGTACAGGTCCCAGAACACGACCGGCGCCGCCTTGCCCGTCAGCGTCAGATTCATCGAGGCGGCCCGGGCGGCCAGCTTCTCGTTGGCCGCGCCCGGCTGGCTGACGCCCGACAGGTCGCCCTTCACATCGGCGCAGAAGACCGGGACCCCGGCGTCGGAAAACCCCTGGGCCATGATCTGCAGGGTGACGGTCTTGCCCGTGCCGGTCGCGCCGGCGACGACGCCGTGCCGGTTGGCCCGGTTCCACAGCAGAACCTGCGGCTGGCCGTCGTCGGACTGACCCAGGAAAAGACCGGGAAGGGAACCGTCAGCGGGCATGGCGCGTCTCCGTGGATCGGCTAGGCTTATCGCCATATTCGCCGTTGGGGAACGCCGTCATGAAATCGCCAATCGCCGTGCCGGCTTCGACCGTGTCGAGGAATGCGCTCGTCGTGCTCGCCGTCGTCGCCGGGGGCGCGGCGCTCTATTGGCTGCGGGACATTCTGACCCCGCTGGCCATGGCCATCTTCCTGCTGATCATGATCGACGGGGTGAAGCGGGCGATCGAGCGGCGCACGCCCCTGCCGCACCGGTTCGCCGGGGCGGCGGCCCTGATCCTGGTGGTCCTCGGCTTCTTCGCCTCCATCGCCATCATCATCAACGGCGCGGCGGGCTTCTTCAGCGAGGCGTCCGGCGTCACGGCCAATATCGGGCCGCGCATCGATCAGATTCTGGCCGACGTGTCGCGGCTATTCGGCGTCGCCACGCCGCCGACGGCCATGGATCTGATCAACGGCATCGACCTCCGCGGCTATCTGACCCAGATGGCCTTCCAGGTGCAGGGCATCGCCTCGGGCGCCTTTTTCGTCCTGATCTATCTGGGCTTCCTGCTCGCCTCCCAAGCGGGCTTCCGAAAGAAGATCGTCGGCATGTTCCCCGAGCGGACAAGCCGCAGCGAGGCCGTCGAGGTCTTCGGCCGGGTCCGGTCGGGGGTCGAGGGCTATCTGTGGATTCAGGCCGTGACGGGGGTGATGATCTGCGCTGTCGCCTGGGGACTGATGAAGGCGGTGGGCCTGCAGAACGCGGAGTTCTGGACCTTCGTCATCTTCATCGTCGGCTTCATCCCGATCCTGGGCGGGGCGATCTCGGGCCTGGCGCCGCCGCTGTTCGCCTTGGTTCAGTTCGACAGCTATGGCCCGGCGCTGATCCTGCTGGTGGGGCTCCAGGCCATCCTGTTCATCGTCGGCAACTGGATTCAGCCGCGCATGCAGGGCGACAATCAGAACATCGACCCGGTGGTGGTGCTCCTGTCGCTGGCGCTGTGGGGGCATCTGTGGGGCGTGATCGGCATGTTCCTGTCCACGCCCCTGGCCGTCATGGCCATGGCCATCCTGGCCGAGTTCAAGGGCTCGCGCTGGGTGGCGGTGCTGCTGTCCGGCGACGGCGAGCCCTATGCCGAGCCGCGTGGCGCCAAGGCGGAAACGCCCGACCCGAAAGGGCGCGGCGGAAGGTCGCAAAAGCCGGTCTCCGACAGCCCTTGAAGGCGGCTTTAGACCTCCCATCTAGATGTCAGACGCCGGGGCCTTTCCCTCCCCCTCCCGGACCCGGCGTTTTCTGGACCGGCGCCTCCCTCCCCCTCCCGGCGCCGGCTTCACGAAGGCCGTCGAGCGAAAGCTCGGCGGCCTTTTCGTTGTCCGACAATGACTTGGCCATTGTGGCGCGCGGGCCACAGGCAGACACGTGCAACCCCGGGAGGCGGAACGGTATCCGCGCTCGACGGTTTGAGGCCCCGGAAGGGCGGGGACAAAAAAGGATTATGGAATGAACAAGACTCTCACCGCCGCACTCGCACTCGCCCTGGCCGCCGGCGCTGGCGGCGCCATGGCTCAGGAACGCCCGAACTGGAGCGGCGCCTATGTCGGCGTCTACGGCGGCTGGAACCAGGCCAACGATCAGGACGACGAAGTTCTGCGCTTCGACCGCAACCTGGACGGCCAGTTCAACGAACAGGTGACCCTGTCGGGCACCGGCGCCGACGCCTTCTCGCCCGGCTTCTGCGGCGGCCGCGCCAATGGCCCGTCCGCGCCTCAGGGCTGCGACAACGACAATGACGGCGGCGTCGAAGCCGGCATCCGCGCCGGTTATGACTGGCAGTTCGGCAATTTCGTCGTCGGCGGCCTGGGTGAGTTTTCGGCCACCAACGTCAAGGACGCCGTGACCGGCTTCTCGACCACCCCGGCCAACTACACCTTCACGCGCAAGCTGGACAATCTGGCCGCCGCGCGCCTGCGCGCCGGTTACGCGGTCGGTCCGGCCCTGATCTACGCCACCGGCGGCTACGCCTGGGGCAAGATCGACAACCGCTTCGAGACGTCGAACACCGCCAACAGCTTCACCGTCCAGGAAGACGATGACCGCGCTGACGGCTGGCAGGCGGGCGGCGGCGTGGAATACGCCCTGGCCCCGAACCTGACCGTGGGCGGCGAATACGTCTACACCTCGCTGGACGCGGGCGAGTATGTCGTGCGCGCCGGCAACACCGGCACGACCCCCCCGGGCAACCCGTTCATCCTGGCCCCGAACACCGGCGGCACGGACATCATCCGCAGCAACAGCCGGATGGGCGTCCACGCCGTGAAGATCGGCATGAACTACCGCTTCTGATCCTCGGATCGGTCGAACGGTGCGGAGCCGGCCTCGAAAGGGGCCGGCTCTTTCCGTTTTGAGGCTTCCCGCGCGCGATGACCTGTCCTAGTCAACACAGGCGGCCCCTGTCGTGCGCCGCCCTGTCCAGCGGCCTTGGCCGCGCCCCTTGCGAGCCGTGCTGATGTCCGCCGCCCCGACCGTTTCCGCCTCCGCCCCGGTTCTGACGCTGGAGGCGCTGGAGACGGCCTTCGCGGCGGCCGGAGGCGGGCAGGGCGAGGCCGCGAGGGCGTTCCTGGCCCAGGCGCACGAGGACTACGAGGCCGACGAGACGCCGGATCTGGCCGGCGAAGACCTGGCCGCCCTGCTGGCGACGGCCTGGAAGACTGTTCAGGCGCGCAAGGTCGGCGACGCGGCCAGCATCGCGGTCGGCCCGCTGGCGGGGGCCCAAGGACGTGCGACCGGCTACGATCTGGTGCAGATCATTCAGGACGACGCGCCCTTCCTGGTGGACAGCGTCATGGGCGAGCTGGCCGATGCGGGCGTCAGCGTGCGCGCCTTGTTCCATCCCATCATCGATCGGGGCGAGGGCCGCGAGTCGATGATCGTGGTCGTCATCGACCCCCTGCCGCAGGAGCGCCGCGACGTTCTGGGCGAGGGTCTGGCTCAGGCCATGGCCGATGTGCGCTCGGCCGTCGCCGATCACGGCGCCATGCTGGAGATGATGCGCGCGGCCGTGCGCCGGCTTGAGAGCACGCCGCCCCCCGGCCTGGACCCGGCCGTGCTCGATGAGAACGTCGAGTTCCTGCGCTGGCTAAAGGCGGACCACTTCGTCTTCCTGGGCGCGCGGGACTATGAGTATCCGCGCAGCGCCGACGGCGGCTATGAGGCCGAGGCCCCGCTCAGCCAGTCCGCCCAGGGTCTGGGGGTGCTGGTCGATCCCGAGCGGACGGTTCTGCGCCGCGCGTCCGAGCCAGCGGTGCTGACCCGGCAGATGCAGCGCCAGCTGGACCTCAGCGAGCCGGTGACGGTGGCCAAGGCCAATCTTCGCTCGCGAGTCCACCGCCGGGCCTACATGGATTACGTCGGGGTCAAGCGGTACGGCGCGGACGGCAAGGCGGCGGGGGAGACCCGCTTCGTCGGCCTGTTCACGGCCGAGGCCTACGACAAGACGGCCAAGGACGTGCCGCTGGTTCGGCGCAAGGTCGCCAACGCCCTGGCCCGCGCCGGCAAGGCCGAAGGCAGCCACAACCACAAGCGCCTGAAGAACATCCTGGAGAACTATCCGCGCGACGAGCTTTTCCAGATCGGCGAGGACGAGCTGCTGAACATCTCGCTGGGCGTGCTGCACCTGTACGATCGGCCGCGCATCAAGATCTTCACCCGCAAGGACCCCTTCGACCGCTTCGTCTCGGTCCTGGCGTTCATCCCGCGCGAGCGGTTCGACGCGTCGGTGCGCGAGCGCATCGGCCGCATCCTGGCGCGCGCCTGGGGCGGGCGTCTGTCCGCCTGGTATCCGCAGTTGTCGGACCAGCCGCTGGTGCGCATCCACTACATCATCGGCGTTTCGCCGGGCGATCACGCCACGCCCGATCCGGTCGCCCTGGAGGCCGAGGTCGCCGAGGCGGGACGCAGCTGGATCGACCGGTTCGAGACCGCCCTGCGACGTGGCGGTTTCAACGAGGTTTCGGTCGGACCGCTGAGCGCCAAATGGGCCGAGGGCTTCGGCGCGGGCTACCGCGACCGTTATGACGCCGCCGAGGCGGTTCAGGATCTGCAGCAGATCGATCGCCTTAACGCCTCGGGCGACCATGGCGACGGCGAGCCGGTGGCGGTGCGCGCGTTCCGCAACGCCGGCGACAGTTGCCTGCAGTTCCGCTTCAAGCTCTATCGGCGCGGCGAGGCCGTGCCGCTGTCGGATGTCCTGCCGATCCTGGCGGACATGGGGCTCAAGACGCTTGAGGAGTGGGGCCACGCCATCCGCCCCACCGGCGACGACCCCATTCACATTCACGAGTTCCTGCTGGAAGATCCGCGGGGTGAATCGCTGAGCTTCGACGACATCGCCCGCCCCTTCGAAGAGGCCTTCTCGGCGGTGTGGACCGGCACGGCCGAGAGCGACGGCTTCAACCGCCTGGTGCTGGAGCTGGGCGTGCCGTGGCGCGAGGCCGCCCTGGTGCGGACCCTGGCCCACTATCGCCAACAGACCGGCATGGACCCGACCCAGGCGGTTCAGGAAGAGGCTCTGCGGGAGTATCCCGATGTCGCGCGCGCCCTGCTGTCGCTGTTCCACGCCAAGTTCGGCCCGGACGGCGGATCGGTGCAGGACCGCGAGGCGTCCGTCGCCGAACTGCAGGACAAGATCGTCGGCCTGCTTCAGGACGTAAAGAGCCTGGATCACGACCGGGCGCTGCGCCGCATCGCCTCGCTGATCGGCGCCATCAAGCGCACCAACTATTTCCAGACCGACGAGAGCGGCGCGCCCAAGCCGCACATCTCGATCAAGATCGCCTCGCGCGAGCTGGACGACCTGCCGCTGCCCAAGCCCTATCGCGAAATCTTCGTCTGGGCGCCGCACGTCGAGGGCGTTCACCTGCGCTTCGGCCCGGTGGCGCGGGGTGGTCTGCGCTGGTCGGACCGCCGCGACGACTTCCGCACCGAGGTCTTGGGCCTGGTGAAGGCGCAGCAGGTCAAGAACGCGGTGATCGTGCCCGTCGGCTCCAAGGGCGGCTTCTATCCCAAACAGCTGCCGCGCGGCGGCGACCGCGACGCGGTGCAGGCCGAGGCGATCCGCAGCTACAAGACCTTCCTGTCGGGCCTTTTGGACATCACCGACAACATCACCGCGGACGGCGCGGTGGTCAGGCCTGCCCATGTCGTGGCCTGGGAGGATGACGACCCCTATCTGGTCGTGGCCGCCGACAAGGGCACGGCGACCTTCTCGGACATCGCCAATGGCGTCAGCCGATCCTACGGCTTCTGGCTGGACGACGCCTTCGCCTCGGGCGGCTCGGCGGGCTACGACCACAAGGTCATGGGCATCACCGCGCGCGGCGCCTGGGAGGCGGTCAAGCGCCACTTCCGCGAGATGGGCAAAGACATTCAGTCCGAGCCTTTCACCGCCGTCGGCGTGGGTGACATGTCGGGCGACGTCTTCGGCAACGGCATGCTGCTGTCCAAGGCGACGAAGCTGGTCGCCGCCTTCGATCACCGCGACATCTTCATCGACCCCAATCCCGATCCGGCCCGGTCGTGGGAAGAGCGCAAGCGGATGTTCGAACTGCCGCGCTCGTCCTGGCAGGACTACGACAAGAGCCTGATCTCATCAGGCGGCGGCGTCTTCTCGCGCTCGGCCAAGTCGATCGAGCTGAGCCCCGAAATCCGTCAGGCGCTGGAGATCGAGGACGAGGTCCTGGACCCCGCCGGCCTGATGAAGGCGATCCTGAAGGCGCCGGCCGAGCTGCTGTATTTCGGCGGCATCGGCACCTACGCCAAGGCGGCGGCCGAGACCGACCTGATGGTCGGCGACAAGGCCAATGATCCCATCCGCGTCGACGCAGGCGAACTTCGGGCCAAGGTGGTGGGCGAGGGCGCCAATCTGGGTCTGACCCAGGCTGCACGCATCGAGTTCGCGCGCAACGGCGGGCGCATCAACACCGACGCCATCGACAACTCGGCCGGGGTCGACAGCTCCGACCACGAGGTCAACATCAAGATCCTGACCGGAGGCGCGATCGCCTCGGGCGCGCTGAAGAGCGAGGATCGCAACCCGCTGCTGGCCTCCATGACCGAGGAGGTGGGCCATAAGGTGCTGGCCCACAACTACGACCAGACCCTGGCCGTCAGCCTGGTCGAGGCCGAGGGCGCGCGGGGTCTGGAGGCGCAGCAGCGCTTCATGCAGGCGCTGGGCGCGGCCGGAAAGCTGGACCGCAAGGTCGAGGGTCTGCCCAACGACCTGCGCATCGCCGAGATGCTGAGCCACGGCTCCGCCCTGACGCGGCCCGAACTGGCGGTGCTGCTGGCCTATTCCAAGCTGGAGCTCTCGGATGACATCGTAGCGTCCGAGGCCCCCGAGGATCCCTTCTTCGAGGAGACGGTGGTGCGCTACTTCCCCGCACCGCTCGCCCGCTTCGAAGCCGAGATGAAGGGGCACCGCCTGCGGCGCGAGATCATCGCCACCGTCATGGCCAATGAAATCGTCAATATGTGCGGCCCGACCTTCCCGGACCGTCTGCGCATCTCGGCCGAGTGCGACACCACCGCCCTGGTCGTGGCGTTCGAGGCCGCGCGGCGGGTGTTCCGTCTGGACGAGGCGTGGGACGCGGTCTCGGCGCTGGATCTGAAGATCACGGCCGAGGCCCAGACCGCCCTCTATTCCGAGATCGCCATGGTCCTGCGTCGTCAGACGCTTTGGCTGGCGCGCCGGGCGAAACAGGGCATGTCGGTCGGCGAGCTGATCGACATCTATCGCCCCGCTGCCGACGCCCTGCGTCAGGCCGGCGGCGATGTTCTGAGCCAGTTCGAAAAGGGCCGGCTGGAGAGCCGGGTCAAGGCCTTCACCGATCTGGGCGCGCCCGACGCGCTGGCCGCCGAGGTGGCCCTGCTCAAGCCGCTGGTCGCCACCGCCGACATCGGCGATCTGGCGCGCGAAGCCGGTTGGCAGGCGCCGGCCATGGCGCGGCTGTATCACCAGGTCGGCGCGGCCTTCGACTTCGACCGGCTGCGGGCCGCGGCCTCGACCGTGCCGTCGGCGGACCACTACGACCGCTTGGCGGTGCGCCGCCTGATCGGCGACCTGATGGCCGAGCAGGTGATGTTGACCCGCGCCGTCGCCCAGGCTGCCAGCGAAAGCGTCGGCGCTACAGAACAGTCGGCCGAGGCTGCGGTCGACGCCTGGATCGGCGAGCGTCTGGCCGTGGTCGAGGGCCTGCGCGCCTCGGTGGATCAGATCGAGGGCTCGGGCTCGGGCTGGACCTTCGCCAAGCTGACCATCGCCAACGCCGCCATCCGCGACGTCGCGGCGCAGGCTATCCGCTGAGCGCGGCTGACGCAGGCGTTACCGGCCGCCCCTCGCGCGGGCGGCCGGTCGCAGGCATGATGCGCGGCCTTTTGGCGGGGGAGCCCTGATGCCGCGCAAGTTCCTGGTGGTCGTGGACGACAGTCCTGAGTTCGATGCGGCCCTGCGCTTCGCCAGCCGGCGCGCCCGCTCGACGGGCGGCCGGGTCGTGCTGCTGCGGGTCATTCCCGACGGGTCGGACGCTCACTGGTCCGGCGCGCGCGACGAGATCGACCGCCAGCAGCGCGAAGAGGCCGAGGTGCTTCTGAACCGCCTGGGCGAAGAGGCGGCCGAGCGTTCGGGCGCGCCGCCCGTCTTCCTGATCGAAAAAGGCGATCCCCAGGGCGCGATCCGCAAGGTCGTGGGCGAGGATCCCGAGATCAAGATTCTGGTGCTGGCGGCCGGCCATCGTGGGCCGGGCCCGCTGGTCTCAGCGGTGATGAAGGCTGGCGGCGCCTTCACCGGCCGCAAGCTGCCCATCACCATCGTGCCGGGCGAACTGACCGAATCCGACATCGAGGACTTGGCATAGTTCTGGCCCTAGGCTCGCCGCGCGGCGGCTCGCGACCTGAGGCCATCGGGGGTTGAAGAGGCGCCGGGCAAGGCGCACTTAGCGACCATGTTCATCCAGACCGAAGTCACGCCGAACCCGGACGTCCTGAAGTTCCTGCCCGGCCGCGAGGTGTCGCCCCAGGCGGTGCGCGACTACCGCACCATCGACGAGGCCGCGGGCGCCGCAGGTTCGCCGCTGGCCGAGGCTCTGTTCGAGCTTGAAGGCGTCGAGGCCGTCTTCCTGGGCGCCGACTATGTCTCGGTGACGCGCAAGCCCGACGGCCCGGATTGGAGCGCCATCAAGGCGCCGGTGCTGTCGACGATGATGGACCATTTCGTTTCGGGCCGTCCGACCCTTCGTGGTGATGCGGTCGCTGAGGACACGGCTCAGGACAGCGAGATCGTGACCGAGATCAAAGGCCTTTTGGACAGCCGCATCCGCCCGGCGGTGGCTCAGGACGGCGGCGACATCCTGTTCGATTCCTTCGACGAGGCCACGGGCGTGCTGTCTCTGCGCATGCGCGGCGCCTGCGCCGGCTGCCCGTCGTCTTCGGCCACGCTCAAGGCCGGGGTCGAGCAGATGATGCGCCACTACATCCCCGAAGTGACCAGCGTCGAACAGACGATCTGATCCGCTGAAACGATTTCGCATGGCCTGAGGCGGCCGTGCGCGGCATGATCGGTCATGGCTCGATTCAATCCCGACGCTGACGCCATCGCCTTGGGCGCCGCCCTGGCCGAGCTTCGTCGTGCGCGCGGCTTCAGCCAGGCGGAGGCCGGCGCGCGCTGCGGTCTGACCAGCCAGGGCTGGGGGCTGTACGAGGCGGGCCGTCGGCAGGGCCTTTATCGACCCGATGTCCAGAAGCGGCTGACGGCGGCGCTGGACGCCACCACCGAAGACCTGGCCCTGACCGCGGCGCGCTCCGATGGGGCGGCGCCGCCCGAGCCCGCAACCGGCGTGCAGGCCAAGGGCCGCGCGTTCGAGGAGGCTTCCACGGTCCGACGCGAACGCCTGCGGCTGTCGAGCGACGACCTGGCGCCCTGGGCCGCATCGGGCGTGGTGCTGGAATACGAGATCGGCCGCTGGCCCCGCAGGGGTCAGGGCTGCGTCGTTCGCACGCTCGACGGGGCCCAGCGGGTGCGGCTGTTCGATCAGGCCGACGCCGATCATCTGATCCTGCTTGCGTCCGCGGACGGCGCGCGCCGCGAGACGCTGGCGCGGGCGGAGGTGGCCGAGGTCTCGGCGGTCACCGCAAGGCTGGATGCGGAATGAAACGAAAAGGTTGTAATGCGGGTCGTTTCATGAAACGGTGCGGCTCTCAACCTGGAGACGCCCATGCCCAATCGCGCCCGCATCGCCGACTCGATCGACGCCCATGTAGCGGAGCGGATTCTGGAGCGGCGTCAGGCGCTGGGCTTGTCGCAGTCGGCCTTGGCCGAGCGGCTGGGCGTCAGCTTCCAGCAGCTTCAGAAATACGAGTCCGGCCAGAACCGTGTCTCGGCCTCGCGGCTGCACCGATTGGCGGCGGCCCTGGGCTGTGGCGTCGAATCCTTCTTCCCGCCGATGGGCGCGGACATGGGCCCGCCGCCGCCGCTCGATCCGCTGAACCGCGTGCCCGATCCTCAGGTTCGGCGCGCGCTGCGCGAGCTGGTCGAGGTCCTGGCGGCCTGATCCGCACGGGCGGGGAGGCGGCGTCATGCGGCTGATGGTGATCGACACGGCGCTGGGCGCCTGCACGGCGGCCGTGTTTGAGGATGACCAGCCTCTGGCCGTCCGCCAGGAGGTGATGAGCAAGGGCCATCAGGAACGGCTGGGCGGTCTGGCGCGCGACGCGATGGCGGCGTCTGGCCTGACCTTCGACGACCTGGACCGGATTGGCGTCACCGTCGGGCCTGGCTCCTTCACCGGCTTGCGGGTCGGGCTGGCCTTCGCTCTCGGCCTGGGCGCCGCGCTGGATCGCCCCGTGGTCGGCGTCTCGGCCCTGGACGCCCTGGCGGCGGACGGCGGCTCCGGCCTGGTGCTGGCGGCCATCGATGCGCGGCGGGGCCAGGTCTATGCGCGCCTGTTCCGCGACGGCCGCCCGCTGGACGAGGCCCGCGCCCTCAGCCTGGACGAGGCCCGCGCCGCCATCGCGCTTGAGCGGCTGGCCGACGAACCTGTGCGCCTGATCGGCTCCGGCGCCGCCCTGCTGGTCCAGGACGACTGCGACATCGACGACCGCCCTGCGCCTTCGCCTGAGGCGCTGGCCCGCCTGACGCAGGCCGCCTCGGCGGACGAGCCGGCGCGACCCCTGTATCTGCGCGCGCCCGACGCCACGCCGCCCAGCCGCAAGCCGGGCGCGCCCCGCGTTCGCGTGACATGAGCCAATCGGCCGCAGCGACCCTGGCGGCCCTGCACGCCGAGGCCTTCGACGCGCCCTGGTCGGCCGAAGCCTTTGCCGACCTGCTGGCGCAGCCTGGCGTGGCCGCCGAGGTCGAGGTCGACGGCTTCGTTCTGGTCCGCGTGGTCGCCGACGAAGCGGAAATCCTGACCCTGGCGGTCCGCCCGGCGGCGCGTCGGGCCGGGCTGGGGCTGACCTTGGTGCAGCGCGCGGCCGTGGCGGCGACCGCGCTGGGGGCCGAGCGGCTGTTCCTGGAGGTAGCCGAGGACAACGCCGGCGCCCGCGCCCTTTACGCCCGCGCGGGCTTCGAGGCGGCTGGGCGACGAAAGGCCTATTATGCGCGTCGGGACGGGCCTGCCGCCGACGCCCTTATTCTCACTCTCAACTTGCCCGCGCGGCTTCCCAGGGCGTGATCGTCCGCCTATTGTCCCGCTCCATGGATCGGATCGAAAAACTCTGCGTCGAACGCGGCATGCGCATGACCGAACAGCGTCGGGTGATCGCCCGCGTTCTGTCGTCCGCCGAGGACCACCCGGATGTCGAGGAGCTGTACCGTCGCGCCTCGGCTATCGATCCGCACATCTCCATCGCCACCGTCTATCGCACCGTGCGCCTGTTCGAAGAGGCGGGCGTGGTCGAGAAGCACGACTTCGGCGACGGGCGCAGCCGCTATGAAGAGGCCGGCGACGACCACCACGACCACCTGATCGACACCAAGACGGGCGAGGTCATCGAATTCTTCGACGCCGAGATCGAGCGGCTGAAGACCGAGATCGCCCAGCGTCTGGGCTTTGAACTGGTCGGCCACAAGCTCGAGCTTTACGGCAAGGCCATCCCCGGCGCGTCGCCCGAGGACCGCGAAGGGCTGATCTATCGCCGCCAGGCCGCGACCGTGGACCCCGACAAGATCGAGGTGTGAGGCCGCCGCCGCCTTGCCCACGCCCGTTTCGGCGACCATAAGCCGGACATGAGCGACACCCTTGCACACCCGAAGGCCGGGCAGGCGACCAAGCGTCTGTTCATCAAGACCTACGGTTGCCAGATGAACGTCTATGACAGCGAGCGCATGGCCGATGTGCTGCGCCCGCTGGGCTATGCGCCGACCGAGACGCCGGACGACGCCGACTTCGTCATCCTGAACACCTGCCATATCCGCGAGAAGGCGGCCGAGAAGGTCTATTCCGAACTGGGCAAGCTGCGGGTGCTCAAGGAGGCGCGCGGCGAGGCGGGGCAGGGGGGCATGACCATCGCCGTCGCCGGCTGCGTGGCTCAGGCCGAGGGCGAAGAGATCATGCGCCGCCAGCCGGCGGTCGACCTGGTCGTCGGCCCCCAGGCCTATCACCAGCTGCCCGAACTGCTGACACGCACGGCGCGGGCGCGTGGCGAGCGCATCGGCGCGGACTTCGCCCCCGTCGACAAGTTCGACGCCCTGCCGGCCGCGCGCGGCGGCGACGGCGTGACGGCCTTCCTGACGGTGCAGGAAGGCTGCGACAAGTTCTGCACCTTCTGCGTGGTGCCCTATACGCGCGGCGCGGAATGGTCGCGGCCGGTCGCCGCCGTCCTGAACGAAGCGCGAGCCCTGGCCGATCGCGGGGTGCGCGAACTGACCCTGCTGGGCCAGAACGTCAACGCCTATGACGGTGAGGGCGCGGATGGAAACCCGTCCACCCTGGCGCGACTGGCCTATGCACTGGCCGACATCCCCGGCATCGACCGCATCCGCTATACGACCAGCCACCCCAACGACATGTCGGACGACCTGATCGCCGCCCATGCCGAGCTGGACGCCCTGATGCCCTATCTGCACCTGCCGGTGCAGTCGGGGTCCGACCGCCTGCTGCGCCTGATGAACCGCAAGCACGGGCGCCAGAAGTATTTCGACCTGATCGAGCGCATCCGCGCGGCGCGGCCCGACATGGCGCTGTCGGGCGACTTCATCGTCGGCTTCCCCGGCGAGACGGATCGCGATTTCGAGGACACGATGGATCTGGTCCGGCGCGTGCGCTACGCCTCGGCCTTCAGCTTCATCTATTCGCCCCGGCCCGGCACGCCGGCGGCCACCATGGCGGCGCAGGTCGCGCCCGAGGTCGCCAAGGCGAGGCTGCACACGCTTCAGGCCCTGCTGCTGGAGCAGCAGACGGCCTTCAACCAGAGCCAGGCCGGGCGCATCCTGCCGGTGCTGTTCGAGAAGAAGGGCCGCCACGGCGCCCAGGCCATCGGCCGCTCGCCCTATCTGCAGTCGGTTCACGTCGACGACGCGGATCATCTTATCGGTCAGATCGTTCCGGTCGAGATCGTCAGCGGCCAGCAGAACAGCCTGGCGGGACGGCTCATACATTCACAGGCGGCGCACCTCCAGCAGCGAGGCGCCGTCAGCCAGGCGATCGGGGCCCCCTTAAGAAGCGAGGCTCCGTGAGCCGCGCGGTAGGGAACAACTGATCCATGGCGAGAGAGTCCGAGTTTCTGGCGCTGGACGACATGGCGCTGCGCGCCGTCATCGGGCCGAACAGCCGCCACGTCGCCCTGATCGAGGACGCCTTCAAGGTGCTGGTGGAGACGCCCGGCGGCGGGGTGTCGATCAATGGCTCGGCGCGCGATCGCGCTCAGGCCAAGCGCGTCATCGAAACCCTGGCCCAGCGCGCCGAGACGGGCGCAGAGATCACCGAGGCCGATGTGCGCACCGCCGTCGGCGCCGCCATGTCCCAGCCGCGACCGGGCCAGGGATCGAGCGCCAAGTCGGTCGCCGACACGCCCGCCCTGCCGGTGGGCCGACGCGGCGCCATCGCACCCAAGACCGCCGCTCAGGCCCGCTATCTGGAAATGCTGGGCCGCTGCGAACTGACCTTCGGCGTCGGGCCGGCGGGCACGGGCAAGACCTTCCTGGCGGCCGCCTATGGCGCCTCTCTTCTGCGACGGGGACAGGTGGACCGGCTGGTCATCACCCGCCCGGCCGTCGAGGCGGGCGAGAAGCTGGGCTTCCTGCCCGGCGACCTGAACGAGAAGGTCGACCCCTATCTGGCCCCCATCTGGGAGGCGCTGAACGACATCCTCGGCGTCGATGACGTCCGTCGCCGGCGCGAGAAGGGCGAGATAGAAGCCGCCCCCATCGCCTTCATGCGCGGCCGCACGCTCAGCCATGCCTTCGTCATCATCGACGAGGCCCAGAACCTGACCCGCCTTCAGATGAAGATGGTGCTGACCCGCCTGGGCGAGGGCGCACGCATGGTGGTCACGGGCGACCCGTCGCAGATCGACCTGCTGAACCCGCGCGATTCGGGCCTGCGCCATGCGCTGCGCATCCTGGAGAAGGTCGAGGGTGTTGGCGTCCAGGCCTTCAAGGCCGAGGATGTGGTGCGCCACGCCTTGGTCGAGCGGATCGTGCGCGCCTACGACGCCGACGCCGCCAGCTACCGCGCGGCGCCCGAGCTCGACGCGCCCGCATGATCGAAGTCGAGGTCGAGGACGAGGCTTGGCGCGCCATCGACGCGGTCGAGGCCATAGTCGAGCGCGCGGCCCAGGCGGCGCTGGGGACCGTCCAGGGGGACGTCGTCGTGCTGCTGACCGACGACGCGGCCGTGGCCGAGATCAATGGCCGGTTCCGCGACAAGGATCGGCCGACGAACGTGCTGTCGTTTCCTGCGCCCGACAGCGCCCGGCCGCATCTGGGCGACCTGATCCTGGCGTCTGGCGTCTGCGCCGCCGAGGCGGCTGCTCAGGGCAAGAGTCTGGCCGATCATCTGACGCACCTGACCGTCCACGGCGTGCTGCATCTGCTGGGCAGCGACCACGAGGACGATGCCGAGGCCGAGGCCATGGAGGCCGAGGAGCGCACGATCCTGGCCGCGCTCGGCGTGGCCGATCCCTATGCGGTGGAGCCTGACTGAAATGCTGGACCGCGTGCTGACCGGCCGGTGGAGCCGGATTGCGCTGGCGCTGCTGGCGGGGGCGGGCATGGCGTTCGCCCACCCGCCGTTCGGCGTGCTGCCGGGCCTGTTAAGCTATCCGCTGCTGATGCTGCTGGCCGAGCGGTCGGGGCGTATGCGCGGCGGCTTCTGGGTCGGCTGGCTGGCCGGCTTCGCCTATTTCTTCATCGGCTGCTGGTGGGTGGCCGAGGCCTTCTTCGTCAATCCCGAACAGGCCTGGATGGCGCCCTTCGCCGCCAGCCTTCTGCCCATGGGGCTGGGACTGTTCTTCGGGGCGGCGACGGCGCTGTATCGCCGGTTCGCGCCTGCGGGCGCGCGCCGCGCGCTGGTGTTCGCCGCCCTGTTTTGCCTGCTGGAGTGGCTGCGCGGCCATGTGTTGACGGGCTTTCCCTGGAACCCTGCGGGCGCGGCCTGGGCGGCCGGCGGGGCCATGTCGCAGTTCGCCTCGGTGGTCGGCGTCTATGGGCTGAGCCTCGTGACCGTCGGGGCCTTCGCCGCCTTCGGCGTGGTGTTCGACGCCGCAGCTCGGCCTCGGCGTGCGGCGGTGGCCGGCCTTGGCGCGGCCGCGCTCGCGGCCCTGTTCGTCTTCGGCCAGGCGCGGCTGTCGGCTGCGGTCGTCGCGCCGTCCCAGACCACCATCCGCATCGTCCAGGCCAATGTCGATCAGGAGTCCAAATGGACGCCCGAGGCCTATCGCGGCATCGTCGACCGCTATGTCGCTCTGACCGCGCAACCGGGCGCCGTGACCCCCGACGTGGTGATCTGGCCCGAGGGCGCCCTGCCGGCCACAGCCAACCAGGTCTTCTCCGGCCCTGACGCCGATCTGATCGCCGGCGCGCTGACGCCCGGCCAGACCCTGCTGATCGGCCTGGGCCGCGGCGAGCCGGACCCCACGGCCGAGGACGGCGCGCGCTATTTCAACAGCCTGTTCGCGCTGGAGCGTCTGCCCGAGGGCGGCATGCGCATCGCGGCCGTCTACGACAAGCACCGGCTGGTGCCGTTCGGCGAATATCTGCCGCTGGGCGCGCTGATGAGCCGGCTCGGCGTGCGGAGCCTGGTGCACGTGCCGTCCGACTTCTCGGCCGGACCGACGCCGGCTCCGATCCGCCTGCCCAACGCCGCGCCGGTCCAGCCGCTGATCTGCTACGAAAGCCTATATCCAGGCTTCACGCCGAGCGCCGAGGGGCGCCCCGCCTGGATCGCCAATGTCTCCAACGACGCCTGGTTCGGCCGCACATCGGGGCCGCGCCAGCACCTGAACCTGGCCAGCTATCGCGCCATCGAGACCGGTCTGCCGGTCGCGCGCGCCACGCCCACGGGCATTTCTGCCCTCATCGATCCCTGGGGCCGCATCCTGGACAGCGAGCGGCTTGAGCCGGGCGAAGCGGGCGTGATCGACGCGCGCCTGCCGCGCGCAGCGACGGTGACGCCCTATGGTCGCTGGGGCGATGTCCTGTTCTGGATTCTTGTGGTTCTGTCGGCCGGCGTCGGGCTTCTCGGACGTTGGCGCGGACAAGGGGTCCGCACGACGTGACCTCATATTTCGCACCTGAAGAGAATTAACGTGACAGCCGTGCGCGAGCGGCGCATTTCTGCCGATCGCGATAACGAATTCGTGAGCGGGAACTAAAAAATGGCGAGAGGCGGCGGGCCCGACGGTCCCCATCCGGTCGATAAACACGTCGGCAGACGCGTTTGTGAAAAGCGCATCAGCCTTGGGTATAATCAGAGTGACCTGGGCCGCGCCCTAGGGCTGACCTTCCAGCAGATTCAGAAGTACGAAAAGGGCGCCAACCGCATCTCGGCGTCCAAGCTCTGGGACATCGCGCGCTTCTTCAAGGTCGATGTCAGTTACTTCTTCCAGGGGCTGACCGAGCAGGCTCAGGCGGGAATGGCCGAGGGCGACGCTCCGACGTTCGAGCATGACTTCCCCGCCACGCGCCATACGATCGAACTGGCCCGGCTTGCCCCTAGCCTGTCCGCCCGCCACCAGAAGCTGCTCCTGGACATGGCGCGCGAACTGGCTGGTCGCGACGCAGACGACGAGAACTGAGCCCTATTCTGTCTGGCGGCGCTGGCCGAAGGTCGGCGCGCGATCCTTCTGCTGGGCCCAATAGGTCGGGCCGTCATCCGGCTTGAACATGGTGCGCGGCGTGCCGTCGCGCGCCACGACCGCAAAGGTGTTGGTCGAGGCCTGGTAGATCAGGGTGTCCCCGTTCGGGCGCTTGACCGTTTCGGCGTCGCGCGGCGGCGAGACCGTGAAGGCCCACACCTTTGCCAGATAGTCGTCAGCAGACCGGGCGCCGAAGGCCGCGCCGTTTCGATCGTAAAGGCGCTGCACCTTTGCGTCGGCGGTCTCGCGCCGATTGGCCGTGACAGGCGGCTTTTCAGCCGGAGCGCCGTCAGACGTCTCCGGCGCAGTTGCGGCGACCAGTTGAACCGTGTCCGTCGCCGCCTCGGCGGTCCGGTCCCGGGTCTGAACCGCAGAGGCTCCGTTGTCGCATGCAGCGACCAGCATCGCGGCGCACGCCGCTGTAAGTGTGATGATCCGGCGCACTTCCCTCTCCCATAGAACAACCCGCCGGGAGCAACCTAAGCGGATCGTTCGGGTTCTTGCAATGTTCTTTTTTGCGCGGCTCGACCGAAACGATGCGGGCGGCTAGAGGACGCGCATGGCCCAGCCTGACCTGAGCGCGCGCAAGATCCTCCTGATCGTCGGCGGCGGCATCGCCGCCTACAAGGCGCTGGAGCTGATCCGCCTGATCCGCAAGGCG
Organism: Brevundimonas sp.; assembly: GCF_046295775.1. GTDB lineage: Bacteria > Pseudomonadota > Alphaproteobacteria > Caulobacterales > Caulobacteraceae > Brevundimonas. The sequence goes on from NZ_JBKBML010000003.1 coordinate 63,291, forward strand.
GGCGGCGAGGTGCGGGTTGTGCTGACGACCGGCGGCGCGGAGTTCGTGACCCCGCTGTCGCTGGCCGCCCTGTCCGGCCACCCGGTGCGCCAGGCCCTGTTCGCGCCCGACGAAGAAACCACCATGGGCCATATCGAACTTTCGCGCTGGGCCGATCTGGTGGTCGTGGCGCCGGCGACGGCGGGCCTGATCGCCAAGGCGGCCAACGGCATGGCCGACGACCTGGCCTCGACCACGCTTCTGGCCACCGACAAGCGGGTGCTGATGGCCCCGGCCATGAATGTGCGGATGTGGACCCATCCGGCGGTCCAGGCCAACGTCGAGCGCCTGTCCGGCTTCGAGGGCTTTCACGGCGTGCGCTGGGTCGGGCCGGACGACGGCGAGATGGCGTGCGGCGAATACGGTCCGGGCCGCATGGCCGAGCCGGCGGCGATCCTTCAGGCCATTGGCGACCTGCTGGCTGGCGAGGCCGCGCGACCCCTGGCCGGCCGCCGCGCGGTGGTGACGGCCGGCCCCACCTTCGAGCCCATCGATCCGGTGCGCGGCCTGACCAACCGCTCCAGCGGCAAGCAGGGCTACGCCATCGCCTCGGCCCTGGCCGCCTTGGGCGCCGAGGTCACCCTGGTGTCCGGCCCCACCGCCCTGCCGGCGCCCGTCGGGGTGACGCGGGTGGATGTCGAGACGGCGGCTCAGATGAAGGCTGCGGTTCACGCTGCGCTTCCGGCCGACATCGCGGTGATGAGCGCCGCCGTCGCCGACTGGCGCGTCGACGGCGTGGCGTCCGGCAAGATCAAGAAGGCGCCGGGCGGTCCGCCCACCCTGGCCCTGATCGAAAACCCCGACATTCTGGCGGGCGTTTCCGCCCCCGGCTCGCACCGACCCGCCCTGGTCATCGGCTTCGCCGCCGAGACGGCGGACCTGGAGGCCAACGCCCGCGCCAAGCTGTCCCGCAAGGGCTGCGACTGGATCGTGGGCAACGACGTGTCCGACGACGTCTTCGGCGCCGAGGGCAATCAGGTCATCCTGTTCACCCGCGAGGGTCAGGCCGAACCCTGGCCGCGCCAGTCCAAGACCGAGGTCGCGCGCCAGTTGGCCGACCGTGTCGCCCGCCATTTCGAGACCCGTTGATGAGCACTGTCCGCTTTCTGCGCCTGCCCCACGCCGAGGGCCTGGCCTTGCCGGCCTATGAGACCGCCGGTTCGGCCGGGATGGACCTGCGCGCAGCGGTGGCCGAGGACGCGCCGCTGACGCTAGAGCCCGGCCAGCGCGCCCTGATCCCCACGGGTCTGAAGATGGCGCTTGAGCCCGGCTTCGAGGCCCAGGTGCGCCCGCGCTCTGGCCTGGCGCTGAAGCACGGCGTCACCTGCCTGAACACGCCCGGCACCATCGACGCCGACTATCGCGGCGAGGTGGGCGTCATCCTGATCAATCTGGGCCATGAGCCTTTCGTCGTCCGCCGGGGCGAGCGCATCGCCCAGATGGTCGTCGCCCGCGTCGAACAGGCCGCGCCGGTCGAGGTCGACAGCCTGGACGACACCGCGCGCGGCGCGGGCGGCTTCGGCTCCACGGGGCGCTAGAAAGCGACAAAAGGCCTTGCGGGGGCCGGGGCCTTTCCCATATCCGAGCCAACCCGGAGAAACCCCGCAAATCGTGGGGCCATCCATAGTCAGACCTAAGCTTTTCAACCCCCTGGGGGCGGTCAAGCGCGGCGCTTCCTTCGAAGGCCGCCGCATCGCCCGCCGAACGGAGAGACAGAGACACCCATGGCCAAGATCATCGGCATCGACCTGGGCACCACCAACTCGTGCGTGGCCGTCATGGACGGCAAGAATCCCAAGGTCATCGAGAACGCGGAAGGCAACCGCACGACCCCTTCGGTCGTCGCCATCCAGGACGGCGGCGAAGTGCTGGTCGGCCAGCCGGCCAAGCGCCAGGCGGTGACCAACCCGACCAACACCTTCTTCGCCATCAAGCGCCTGATCGGCCGCAACTTCACCGATCCCGTGGTGGCCAAGGACAAGGGCATGGTGCCCTATGAGATCGTCAAGGGCCCGACCGGCGACGCCTGGGTGAAGGCCCACGGCAAGGACTATTCGCCCCAGCAGGTCTCGGCCTACATCCTGGGCAAGATGAAGGAGGCCGCCGAGGCCTATCTGGGTGAAAAGGTCACCCAGGCCGTCATCACCGTTCCCGCCTATTTCAACGACGCCCAGCGTCAGGCCACCAAGGACGCCGGCAAGATCGCGGGCCTGGAAGTCCTGCGCATCATCAACGAGCCCACCGCGGCGGCGCTCGCCTATGGCCTGGACAAGAACGACGGTCAGAAGATCGCGGTCTATGACCTGGGCGGCGGCACCTTCGACGTTTCGATCCTGGAGATCGGCGACGGCGTGTTCGAGGTGAAGTCGACCAACGGCGACACCTTCCTGGGCGGCGAGGACTTCGACCTGCGTCTGGTCGACTACCTGGCCGACGAGTTCAAGAAGGAGCAGGGCGTCGACCTGCGCTCGGACAAGCTGGCCCTGCAGCGCCTGAAGGAAGAGGCCGAAAAGGCCAAGAAGGAGCTGTCCTCGACCACCCAGTACGAGGTCAACCTGCCGTTCATCACCATGAACGCCTCGGGCCCGCTGCACCTGAACATCAAGCTGTCGCGCGCCAAGCTGGAAGCCCTGGTCGAAGACCTGGTCCAGCGCACCATCGAGCCCTGCAAGAAGGCCCTGGCCGACGCCGGGCTGAAGGCTTCGGACATCGATGAGGTGGTCCTGGTCGGCGGCATGACCCGCATGCCCAAGGTCGTGGAGGCCGTGAAGGCCTTCTTCGGCAAGGAGCCGCACAAGGGCGTGAACCCTGACGAGGTCGTGGCCCTGGGCGCCGCCGTTCAGGCGGGCGTTCTGCAAGGCGACGTCAAGGACGTGCTGCTGCTGGACGTGACCCCGTTGACCTTGGGCATCGAAACCCTGGGCGGTGTCTTCACCCCGCTGATCGAGCGCAACACGACGATCCCGACCAAGAAGAGCCAGGTCTTCTCGACCGCCGATGACAACCAGTCGGCCGTGACCATCCGGGTCTTCCAGGGCGAGCGTCCCATGGCGGCCGACAACAAGGTGCTGGGTCAGTTCGACCTGATGGGCATTCCGCCGGCGCCACGCGGCATGCCGCAGATCGAGGTCGCCTTCGACATCGACGCCAACGGCATCGTGCACGTCACCGCCAAGGACAAGGCCACGAACAAGGAACAGTCGATCCGCATCCAGGCGAACGGCGGCCTGTCGGACGCCGACATCGACAAGATGGTCAAGGAAGCCGAAGCCAACGCCGAGGCCGACAAGACCCGCAAGGAGCTGGTCGAGGCCCAGAACTCGGCCGACGCCCTGATCCACTCGACCGAAAAAGCCCTGGCCGACCACGGCGACAAGGTCGACGAGGCCACCAAGGCCGGCATCCAGTCCGCCCTCGACGATCTGAAGGCGGCCAAGGAAGGCTCGGACCCCGAGGCCCTGCGCGAGAAGACCAACACCCTGGCCCAGGCCTCGATGAAACTGGGCGAGGCCATGTATGCGGCTCAGCAGGGTCAGGCCGAGGGCGGCGACGCCCCTGAAGCCCCGACCGCCGAGGACGGCGTGGTCGACGCCGAGTTCGAGGAAGTCTCGGACTCCGACGACAAGAAGAGCGCCTGAAAGACACAGGCCGACTGAAAACCGCGACCCCCGCTTGCCTTCGCGAGCGGGGGTTCGTTTCATAAAACTTGCATCAATGACCCGGGCGCCCATGTCAGCCGGGTCGATCCGGCGAGGCGATCTTCCTTCAAGAGAGGACGCGGCCGGCGGGAAGTTCAGAGGATCCACGCCTGATGGCGACGCGTGATTATTACGAAATTCTGGAGGTCGAGCGCACCATCGATGCGCCGGGCCTGAAGTCCGCCTACCGCAAGCTGGCGATGAAGCACCACCCGGACCGCAACGGCGGTTCGGAAGAGTCCATGGCGCGCTTCAAGGAGATTTCCGAGGCCTACACCGTCCTTTCGGACGAGCAGAAGCGGGCCGCTTACGACCGCTTCGGCCATGCGGGCGTCAACGGCCAGGCCGGCGGCGGCAACCCGTTCGGCCAGGGCGCCGGCTTCCACGACATCAACGACATCTTCTCCCAGGTGTTCGGCGATGCGTTCGGCGACGCCTTCGGCGGACGCGGCGGCGGCCGGGGCCAGCAGGGCGGCCCGCGTCGCGGCTCGGACCTGCGCTACGATCTCGAGATCACCCTGGAGCAGGCTTACAAGGGCGCCGACGTCGAGATCACGGTGCCCGCCACCCTGACCTGCGACGTATGCGACGGCTCGGGCGCCAAGCCGGGGGCCAAGGCCTCGACCTGCCAGACCTGCCAGGGCGCGGGCCGCATCCGTCAGGCGAACGGCTTCTTCCAGGTTGAACGCACCTGCCCGACCTGCGGCGGCGCCGGCTCACGCATCGCCGCCGCCGACGTCTGCACCGGCTGTCACGGCCACGGCCAGGTCCGCAAGACCCGCACCCTGTCGCTCAAGGTGCCGGCCGGCGTGGACGACGGCTCGCGCATCCGCCTGACGGGCGAGGGCGACGCCGGCCAGCGCGGTGGTCCGCGCGGCGACCTCTATGTCTTCCTGTCGGTCCGCTCGCACGAGTTGTTCGAGCGGGACAATCTGGACCTGCTGGTCACCGTCCCGGTCACCATGACGACGGCGGCCCTAGGCGGCGTGATCGAGGCGCCCTGCCTGGTGTCCGAGGCCTGCGACGGCCAGTGCAAGGCCCAGGTCCAGGTCCCCGCCGGCGCTCAGACCGGCAAGACGGTTCGCATTCGCGGCAAGGGCATGCCCCACCTGAACGGCCGTCAGCGCGGCGACCTGGTGGTCGAGCTGTTCGTCGAAACGCCGACCGACCTGACCGCCCGTCAGAAGGAACTGCTGGAGGAGCTGGCGGGATCGCTCGGCGACACCCAGACGCCGCGCAACACCTCCTTCACCGGCAAGGCCAAGCGGTTCTGGGCCGATATTCTGGGCGGCGAAACCGCGCAATAACGACCTTCGGGGGGAGGCCTGAATGAGCGAACTGTTCCACGTCGGCATATCGGGCGCGCGCGGCCGCATGGGCCGGGCCGTTTCCCAGGTGCTGGACGCGCGTGAAGACGTCGTCGTCGCCGCCCGCTACGACTGGGGCGAGACGCCGGACCTCAGCCTATGCGACGTGGTCATCGACTTCTCCACGCCCGAGGCGTCCGTAGCGCTGGCCAGGCAGGCGGCGGAGCGCGGCGGGCCGGCCCTGGTGATCGGCTCCACCGGCCTGACGCCCGAGCAGGAGGCCGAGATCGAAAAGGCCGCCGAAACCGTCGCCATCGTGCGCAGCGGCAACTTCTCCCTGGGCGTGAATATGCTGATCGGCCTGGTCGAGCACGCGGCCCTGCGTCTGGACGCGCGCGACTGGGACATCGAAATCCTTGAGACCCATCACCGCCGCAAGGTCGACGCCCCTTCGGGCACCGCCCTGATGCTGGGCGAGGCGGCGGCGGCGGGGCGCGGGGCCGACCTGGCCGAACTGCGCAGCGCGCCCTACGACGGCATCACCGGCGAGCGCGAGACGGGCAAGATCGGCTTCGCGGCCCTGCGCGCAGGCGGCGTGGTGGGCGATCACACCGTCATGTTCGCGTCCGAGGATGAAGTGCTGACCCTGTCGCACTCGGCCATCGACCGCAGCCTGTTCGCCAAGGGCGCGGTCGCCGCCGCCGCCTGGGTGCGCAGCCGCCAGCCGGGCCTCTACGACATGCAGGACGTGCTGGGCTTCCGACAGGCCTGACGCCTCCGAAACGCAAGGCATGGCCTGAAAGCGCCGCAGCCTCTATATGCGCCTCTTCCCCTCGAAGACGCGCGTTAGACCGACCATGGCCAGCCTGAAACAGATCCGCTCGACCTTCCTCGACTATTTCGCGGCCGACGGGCACGCCAAGGTCCACTCCGCGCCCCTGGTGCCGCAGAACGACCCGACGCTGATGTTCGTCAACGCGGGCATGGTGCCGTTCAAGGACTACTTCACCGGCGCGGCCACGCCGCCCTATCCGCGCGCCACCTCCAGCCAGAAATGCGTGCGCGCCGGCGGCAAGCACAACGACCTGGACAACGTCGGCTACACCGCGCGCCACCTGACCTTCTTCGAGATGCTGGGGAACTTCTCCTTCGGCGACTATTTCAAGGAACACGCGATCGACAGCGCGTGGAAACTGGTCACCAAGGACTTCGGCCTGGATCCCAAGCGCCTGCTGGTCACCGTCTACATCGACGACGATGAGGCCGCCGCGATCTGGAAGAAGGTCACGGGCTTCTCGGACGACAAGATCATCCGCATCGCCGGTTCGGACAACTTCTGGGCCATGGGCGACAGCGGCCCCTGCGGCCCCTGCACCGAAATCTTCTGGGACTACGGCGACCACGTTCCCGGCGGCCCTCCGGGTTCGCCCGACGAGGACGGCGACCGGTTTGTGGAGATCTGGAACAACGTCTTCATGCAGTTCGAGAAGGAGAACGACGAGATCGTCCGTTCCCTGCCCAAGCCCTCGGTCGACACCGGCATGGGTCTGGAGCGCATGACCTCGGTGCTTCAGGGCAAGAACTCGGTGTTCGACACCGACCTGTTCCAGACCCTGATCGCGGCGTCCGAGGACGCGACCTCGACCAAGGCGGAAGGCGCGCAGGCCGCCAGCCACCGCGTCATCGCCGACCACCTGCGCTCGTCGTCCTTCCTGATCGCCGACGGCGTGACCCCGTCCAACGAAGGCCGAGGCTATGTCCTACGGCGCATCATGCGCCGCGCCATGCGCCACGCGCACCTGTTGGGCGCGTCTGACCCGCTGATGCACCGCCTGGTGCCGACCCTGGTCGACGAGATGGGCGAGGCCTTCCCCGAGCTGAAGCGCGCTCAGGCCTTTGTCGAGGACACGCTGAAGCAGGAAGAGATCCGATTCCGCACCACGCTGGGCCGCGGCATGGGCCTGCTGGAAGACGCAACGCGCGACCTGGCCGAGGGCGGCATGATCGCCGGCCAGACCGCCTTCAGCCTCTATGACACCTACGGCTTCCCGCTGGACCTGACCCAGGACGAGGCGCGCCGTCGCGGCTTCACCGTCGACATCGAAGGCTTCGACGCGGCCATGGCCGAGCAGAAGCAACGCGGCAAGGCCAACTGGAAGGGCTCGGGACAGACCGCCAACGCCGGCGAATGGCTGGCCCTGCGCGATCGCCTGGGGCCGACGGTCTTCACCGGCTATGACGGCGTCGACGGCTCGGGCGAGGTTCTGGCCCTGGTCCACGACGGCCAGCCGGCGGATCGCGTCGAGACCGGCCAGACCGCCGAGGTCGTGTTGGACCAGACCCCCTTCTACGGCGAGGGCGGCGGCCAGGCCGGCGATCAGGGCGAGGTCGAATGGGTGGATTCTAGAGGTCTTGGCGGTTCGGGAACCGTGCTGGACGTCCAGAAGCACGGCGGCGACCTGTACGCCCACCAGATCGAGGTGACGGCCGGCACGCTCGAAATCGGGACCCGCGTCCAGCTGCGCGTGAAGCCGGACGCCCGCGTCACCACCCGCGCCAATCACTCGGCCGCCCACTTGGTGCACGCCGCGCTCAAGAACGTGCTCGGCCCGCACGTGGCCCAGAAAGGCCAACTGGTCGACGCCGAGCGCATGCGCTTCGACTTCAGCCACAACGCCCCGGTCACTGAGGACGAGCTGGCCCGCATCGAGGACGAGGTGAACGCGGTCATCCGCCAGAACCTGCCGGCCCAGACCAAGCTGATGTCGCCGGAAGCCGCCATCGAGGCCGGCGCCGTGGCCCTGTTCGGCGAGAAATACGGCGACGAAGTACGCGTGCTGACGCTCGGCAAGGCGCTGACCGGCGAGGGCGATTACTCGGTCGAACTGTGCGGCGGCACCCATGTGGCCCGCACCGGCGACATCGCCCTGTTCAAGATCGTGTCGGAGACCGGCATCGCCGCCGGCGTGCGCCGCATCGAGGCCCTGACGGGCGAGGCCGCGCGCCAGTATCTGCTGGGCCAGGCCAATGTCGCTCGCAAGCTGGCGCAGGGCTTCAAGATCCAGCCCGCCGACGTGCCGGCCCGCGTCGAAGCCCTGTCGGGCTCGGTGCGCACGCTGGAGAAGCAGGTCGCCGACCTGAAGAAGCAGCTGGCGCTGGGCGGCGGTTCAGGCGGAGGCGCTGCGCCTGAAGAGATCAACGGCGTCAAGCTGATCGCCCGCGTCCTGGACGGCGTGGACGGCAAGGGCCTGCGCGGCGTGGCCGAGGACTTCCGCAAACAGGTCGGTTCGGGCGTCGTCGCCCTGATCGGCGTGTCGGACGGCAAGGCGGCGGTCACGGTCGCGGCGACCTCCGACATGGCAGGCAAGGTCAATGCGGCCGACCTGGCGCGCGCGGCCGTCATGGCCATGGGCGGGCAGGGCGCAGGCGGCAAGCCCGACTTCGCCCAAGGCGGTGCGCCGGACGGCGCCAAGGCCGAGGCCGGCTTGCAGGCCGTCCGCGACGCCCTGAACGCCTAGTCCAGACCGTTGGGCGTCAGGTCCACGGCGGCCAGCTTCCAGCCGAACAGGCCGCGTCGCTCCAGCAGCAGGGCGATGCGGTCGTCGGGCCGGTCCTCGCGCCACAGGGTGACGGCGAAGGTGTTCAGGTCGCGATAGCCCCAGGCCTGGCGCACGCGGCGGCCGGGCTCGCGCGCGGCTTCGGGCTCGGCCTCGACGGGGCGGACGGCGTCGGCGGGTTCGGGTGCGCGGGCCTCCTGGACCATGAAGGCCACGGCGCGCGGCGTGACCAGGGCGTCCACCGCGCCTGACACCAGCGATGGCGCCAGCAGCATGCCCAGACCGCCCAGGCTGTCCGACAAGCGCGGGTCGTCGCGCATCTCCTGCGCCAGACGCCCCCCCAGCTCGTCCTTGAGGCTGTCCCGCAGCGACGGGAAGTCGACGTGCTGCTCCAGCCGCGCCTCGTCGCCGTCCTTGCCGGCCTGGATCACCGCGCGCGCGGTCAGGATCGGCGAGGCCAGCCAGACGGCGGCGAACAGGACCAGAAGGACGACGACCGCCCCGACGATGCGCTTGCGACCCATGAGCCCTCCCGGCCTTCGAATATCGTCATAAAATCAGAAAGGCCCGCCGGAGGCGATCCGGCGGGCCTGACGATTGGGTGATGGCTCAGCCCAGGTGGGGCAGGGCCTTGCGGAGGTTCTCCGACACCTTGTCGAGGAAGCCTTCGGTGGTCAGCCAGCTCTGCTGGTCGCCGACCAGAAGCGCCAGGTCCTTGGTCATGAAGCCCGACTCGACGGTGTCGACCACGACCTTCTCCAGCGTTTCGGCGAACTCGTTCAGCTCGGCGTTGCCGTCCAGCTTGGCGCGGTGCTTGAAGCCGCGGGTCCAGGCGAAGATCGAGGCGATCGAGTTGGTCGAGGTGGCCTCGCCCTTCTGATGCTGGCGATAGTGGCGGGTCACGGTGCCGTGGGCGGCTTCGGTCTCCATCACGCGGCCGTCGGGCGTCATCAGCACCGAGGTCATCAGGCCCAGCGAGCCGAAGCCCTGCGCCACCACGTCGGACTGCACGTCGCCGTCGTAGTTCTTGCACGCCCAGACGAAGCCGCCCGACCACTTGATGGCCGCGGCCACCATGTCGTCGATCAGGCGGTGCTCATAGGTCAGGCCGGCGGCCTTGAACTTGTCGGCGTATTCGGCGTCGAACACTTCCTGGAACAGGTCCTTGAAGCGGCCGTCATAGGCTTTCAGGATGGTGTTCTTGGTCGACAGATAGACCGGATAGTTGCGGTTCAGGCCATAGCTGAACGAAGCGCGCGCGAAGTCGCGGATCGAGTCGTCCAGATTGTACATGCCCATGGCCACGCCCGAGCCCGGCGACTTGAACACCTCGTGCTCGATCACCTGGCCGTCGTCGCCGACGAACTTGATCGACAGGGTGCCGGCGCCCGGCATCAGGAAGTCGGTGGCCTTGTACTGGTCGCCGAAGGCGTGACGGCCGACGACGATCGGCTGGGTCCAGCCGGGCACCAGGCGCGGCACGTTCGAGCAGATGATCGGCTCGCGGAAGACCACGCCGCCCAGGATGTTGCGGATGGTGCCGTTGGGCGACTTCCACATCTTCTTCAGGCCGAACTCGGCCACGCGGGCTTCGTCAGGGGTGATGGTGGCGCACTTCACGCCGACGCCGTGCTTCTGGATGGCGTGCGCGGCGTCGATCGTCACCTGGTCGTCGGTGGCGTCGCGGTGCTCCATGCCCAGGTCGTAATAGTCCAGCTCCAGGTCCAGGTACGGGAAGACCAGCTTGTCCTTGATCATCTGCCAGATGATCCGGGTCATCTCGTCGCCGTCGATGTCCGCGATGGGGTTTGCGACCTTGATCTTGGCCATGCGCTCTCTCTGTCTGTGGTCGGGAAGGAAAAGGGTGCGGGCGGTATAGCGAGGCCCGGCCCGGTGCGCAAAGCGGCCGGCCCCGCCACGGGCGAAAACCCGTCTTCAGCCCATCCCCGGCTCGATTTCCACCCCCGGCGGCAGGCCCAGCGCCTCGCGCAGCTCCTCGGGCTCCAGCCGCGCCATCTCCTCGTCCAGCGTCTCCAGCGGCCGCAGCGTGCCGTCGTCGCGCCAGAAGACCTCGGCCCACGCATGACCCGCCTCGCGCGCCCGCGCCCGGTCCCGGGCGGCGGCCTCGGCCCCCAGATGATCCGCCCGCCAGTGATACAGCCAAGGAAGGTGAAAGGTCGGCGCCAGGCTCAGCCGATCGTCCCGAGCCGCCTTCATCAGACATTCCGCCAGTTCGCGCGTGTCCTCCAACCGCCGGTCGAAGGCCTCGCGCTGGCGCTGTGCGTATCGCACCCAGCCCTCCACCGGCTCGACCGGCGGCGCCTCGCCCGTCCTCAGCCTGCGCCACCCCTCCGAGGCGCGCCGCCGCCACAGGTTCGCCAGTCCCACATCATACCGCAGCGCCAGCGACGCCCCCGTCTCGCCCCGCTCCCACGCCCGACGGATCTCGTGCCAGGTCTCTTCAGAGCGGATCTTGGGCTGACGGCGATACTCCATGGAGGAGAGGCGTAGCGGACGGGCGCGTCAGGATCGGACGTGGAGCGGGGTGGTCTTGGTACACCGATAGTGTTCTTGCCCATCGAACTCACCCGACCTTCCCCTGAGTGCGTGAAGCAGTGGCCAAGCGGAATCGGCTTGAATGATGATGCTCGGTCACGAAGCCTTGCGGGCGCCTAACTCACCCCAAATGTTCGCTTTACCGCCAGACCGGTTAGGAAAAGAAGTATTAATCCGCAAACGGACTGTATGGAAGCAAGTATCCGTACGATGGTTGTCTTTATTAGGGTTGCGTCGCTGCCTATACCTATTAGATTTCCGGTCCATTCGGATAAAAGTGTATTGTATGATTGATCAGAGTAACTTGCAGGAATTAAAAATTCTCGACCCCAAGCAGAAAATGGCCGGATTATCTGCCTAGCAGAAAATACTAACGACTCTACCGCTTGGTTCAGTCCAAAATCCCATGCCATGGCGTAGTACAGCGCGGAAAAGCCTAACCAAACAAACAAGACAAGGATTATCAATGGTCGAGATATGCTCTGGCCGTACAAGCTAAATAAGTCATAAGCACCAGATAAAATTCCTTCTAGAAGGGTCGCATTGGCATCAATGCGTTGTCGTCTTGCTCTCAATTCGTAAGTGTGAAAGCGACGCTCCTCCTTCGAGTTCCCAATCTTTTCAAACCTCTGCCTCAAGGCGTTGTAGGAGCGTTCGTAGTTGGAAAGGCGGCGGTTATGGTCACCGCGCCTCGCAGCCAAGGGGGCCTTAAGATCGCGCAAAAACCTTCTGGCAATTTCGTGTAGATGGACGAACGGCGCGGTATGCGTCTTCCACTCTAAGATGATATTTTGCCACGGCAGATTGCGCAATGCTTGGGAGTAGCTCGAAGCGGGCGGAACGATTTTGAACTCCGCGCCCCTAAAGCTTGTGTCCTCATGGAACTGGCACCCAAAGAACTTAGCCACACCTTCAAATTTTGCAGTTTCAAAATTTGCTGCCTCTAAGAACTGCCGAGCATCAAAATCAGCACAGACCTCATTCTGGTTTGGAAAAAACAGAGCGCCATGAAAATCGGCTTCGCCGACTTGCGAGTATTTCACGTCACTACTTACGTCGGCTCCACTACCGGTTCTAAAGTTTGCCCCTTTCTGGAAAACCGAGGAGCGAAAACGAAGCGCGCCAGGAAAACCACATCGACTGAACGACGCCTCTGCCCTAAACACCGAGCCGTTTGCAGATAGCTGTTCGTGAAATTGCGACCTCTCGAACAGGCAACTATCCTCAACGGATGACTGGTCTAAGTAAAAGCTCTTCACGTCTAGTTCTTGCGCGTGAAATAAGCCAGATATGATCGCTTTTCTTGCTGCAATTTCTGTGGATCTTATTCTCGACAAACGGAGGTTCATTACCCTCACGTTGTCTATGTTTATTTGCTCAACATCATTTGATATTAGAAATGATTTTGCGATCGCGCCAAACGCGTCGACCTTCTTCGCGCCCGCGCAACTAATATTGATATCCCTAGACGCGATGTTACGAGCGGATACTTCGTCGTAACTCCCCCCTATATCGAGGTCGTGGATGCGAGCATTGTCGATTATGATGCTACTGCTGACAATCCTCCGGGTGGTTGACTGCCGCGCGGTAAAGTTATTAACTTTGATCCGGCTGGCATTTACAGTTCCTTGTATTGAGAAGTCTCCGCCTACGCGGGCGTTAATGGCTACGGTAGATAGGCTGTCTCCAGAGGCAGTAAAATTCCCGTCAATGCACGATAGAGACGCATCTAAATGAGATGCATTAGGCAGTGCCAAATTGACAGAGCCTAGTATTAGTGTTCTGCTGAGATTTATCTTCGATCCGTGTGCAGCAATAGATAGATTAACGCTCCCTCGCATTAGGGCGTTTGCAATAATAACTTCCTGATTTCTACTTGACCCGGTTAGGGAATTTGAAAATGCGCACCACGACAGGTCGTTAGATAGGTTTGACAGCAAGTCAAGCGAATCTGATCCTATAAATGTTCCCGATATAGTCTTATTGAAGGACCATTTGTAATGATTTAGATCGCCTGCATTAATAAGTAGGAAGTGAGGGTTTATTTTTCCTTCCAAGTCGTGAGGCGGCATCCACTCTCTTGGCCATCGGCGACCTCCGAAATCTATTTTGTCAAAATAGGAATTTCTCTCCAAGAACGAGTTACGTCCTCCGAGGGAGAAGTCTTGCCTCCACCACTTTGTGAACCATCGGCGATAGCGCTTGTCGCTGGCAAAAAGTTCTACAAATACTGAAGCTGGCACCGGGCTTCCCCCTCTAATCGGAAGAGCCTAAAGTTGAGTCGGTGGAACCCGCAAGCATCTCCGGTCCCAGTTCATATTCGCTCGGACGCTCGCGTTGACGCTGTGCTCGCCTGATTAATCGGACCAGTAGCTCACCGCCCCTTCCTGAACCGCTCCGCCTTCTCGGCCGCCGCCTCTGCCCGCCACCGTTTCGGCGCGGACTTGTCGACCTCTTCGCCTGAGGCGGTGAGGGCCTCGTTGGCGAACTCCAGGTCGAGCAGCTTCATCTTCTTGATCTCGTCGCGCAGGCGGGCGGCCTGTTCGAACTCCAGGTTGGAGGCGGCCTCGCGCATTTTGGCCTCCAGGTCCCTGAGCGTGGCCTGGAAGTTGGAGCCGACGAAGGGTTTGGCGGCCTCGGCGACGCCGGGGCGGGTCAGGCGGTCCAGCTCGCGGCTCTCGTAGGGGCTCTCCAGAATCTCCTTGATGTCGCGGCGCACGCTTTCGGGCGTGATGCCGTGTTCGGCGTTGTAGGCCTGCTGCTTCTCGCGCCGGCGCTCGGTCTCGCCCATGGCGCGCTCCATCGAGCCGGTCATGCGGTCGGCGTACAGGATGACGCGGCCGTCGACGTTGCGCGCAGCCCGTCCAATGGTTTGGACCAGCGAGGTCTCGGACCGCAGGAAGCCCTCCTTGTCGGCGTCCAGGATGGCGACCAGGCCGCACTCGGGAATGTCCAGCCCCTCGCGCAGCAGGTTGATGCCGATCAGGCAGTCGAAGGTCCCCAGGCGCAGGTCGCGCAGGATCTCGATCCGCTCCAGGGTGTCGACGTCGGAGTGCATGTAGCGCACGCGCACCCCCTGTTCGTGCATATATTCGGTCAGATCCTCGGCCATCTTCTTGGTCAGGGTGGTGACCAGGGAGCGATAGCCGCGCGCGGTGGTGGCCTTCACCTCGTCGATGACGTCGTCGACCTGGTTGCGGGTCTTGCCCGAGACGGGGCGCACCTCGACCGGCGGGTCGATCAGGCCGGTGGGGCGGATGACCTGTTCGACGAAGACGCCGCCGGTCTGCTCCATCTCCCACTTGCCGGGCGTGGCCGAGACGTGGACCGTCTGGGGCCGCATGGCGTTCCACTCGTCGAACTTGAGCGGGCGGTTGTCGATGCAGCTGGGCAGGCGGAAGCCGTACTCCGCCAGCGTCGACTTGCGGCGGTAGTCGCCCCGGTACATGCCGCCGATCTGGCCCACGGTGACGTGGCTCTCGTCCACGAACAGCAGGGCGTTGTCGGGGATGTATTCGAAGAAGGTGGGCGGCGGCTCGCCGGGGCTGCGCCCGGTCAGCCAGCGGCTGTAGTTCTCGATGCCGGCGCACGAGCCTGTGGCCTCCATCATCTCCAGATCGAAGCGGGTGCGCTGTTCCAGGCGCTGGGCCTCCAAGAGCTTGCCGTTCTCGACCATCCAGTCGAGCGTCTCCTTCAGCTCGGCCTTGATGCCGGTCATGGCCTGGTTGAGCGTCGGGCGCGGCGTGACATAGTGGCTGGCGGCGTAGACGGTGACCTCGTCCAGATCGACGGTCTTCTTGCCGGTCAGGGGGTCGAACTCCTGGATCGCCTCGATCTCGTCGCCGAACAGGCTGATGCGCCAGGCGCGGTCCTCAAGGTGGACGGGGAAGATCTCCAGCGTGTCGCCGCGCTTCCTGAACATGCCGCGCTCGAACGTCATGTCGTTGCGCTTGTACTGCAGCGCGATCAGGTCGGCCCGCAGCTTCGCCTCGTCGATCTGATCGCCCGCCTTCAGCGTGAAGGTCATGGCGGTGTAGGTCTCGACCGACCCGATGCCGTAGATGCAGCTGACCGACGCCACCACGATCACATCGTCCCGCTCCAAAATCGCCCGCGTCGCCGAGTGGCGCATCCGGTCGATCTGCTCGTTTATCGAGCTATCCTTTTCGATGTAAGTGTCTGTTCTTGGTACATAAGCTTCGGGTTGATAGTAGTCGTAGTAGCTGACGAAATACTCGACCGCATTGTCCGGAAAGAAGCTCTTGAACTCGCTGTACAGCTGAGCCGCCAGCGTCTTGTTCGGCGCCAGGATCAGGGCGGGGCGCTGGGTCTGTTCGATCACCTTGGCCATGGTGAAGGTCTTGCCCGAGCCGGTGACGCCCAGCAGCACCTGATCGCGCTCTCCCGCCCCGGCCTGTTCGACCAATTCGGCGATGGCGGCGGGCTGGTCCCCGGCGGGGGTGTAGGTCGTCTGCAGCCGGAACTTCTGGCGCTTCTTGTCCAGCGCGCGAGACGGTCGGTGCGGCACCCAGTCCGTCGGCGCGCCGGGCGCCTCCTCGGGCGTCAGGCGCGGACCGGTGACCGGCGCGAACATCGGCATATGAGGCGTCTTGGGAGCGGCCCTGGCGCTGTTGCCCTCGTCGTCGCGCAGAAAGGCGGCCGGAGCCTCGGCCACCTTGCCGGGCACGTGCACGGGCTTGGTCAGACGGGGCGCGGAGCCCTTCGGAGCAGAAGAACGGTTCATGAACACAATCTAGGACGAGCAGGGGCCTCTCGCCAGAGCGCGCGGAAAGGGCGGCGGGTTGCCTTGGGCGAGACGCGATTGGGGGGCTTGACGCGTGTCACCCACAGGTTACATGTAACCCGAAGGTGACATGGAGGGGGTTATGGGACGACGAGACACGGAACAGCGGCAACGCCGTTCGCAGCTGTTCGGCCTGAGCGTGGCGTGCGTCTGCATCTTGGGGCCCGGATTGAACTCGATCGGCAAGATCCAAGCGGGGGAAGGCGGCTATGCGATCGTCACCTTCGCCTTGATGGTGGCGGTCATGGCCTGGCTGGTGCTGGCGCTGATCCACGGCTGGGACGGCGGCTCGCGCAAGGCCCGCAAGTATCTGGAGGACGAATGGACGGGCGTGCTTCGCGCCAGCGCCATGACCTGGGGCTATGTGGCGCTGCTGGCGGGGGTCAGCGTGGTCTATGCGATCAGCCTCTGGCGGCCGGACTGGACCCCGGTTGCTCTGGCCTTGGCGCTGGCCGCCGGCGGCGCCGTGCCGGCGTTGCGGTTCGCCTTCATGGACAAGGCGGCGGACCCAGAAGATGAGTGAGGCGCGGCTGGGGTCGAACCTCAAGGCGATCCGCACCGCCGCCGGCCTGACCCAGGCCGAGCTGGCCGACCGGGCCAAGGTGTCGCGCAAGACGATCAACACGGTGGAGAACGGCGTCTTCATCCCCTCGACCGTCCTAGCCCTGACGCTGGCGCGCGCTCTGGGGGTGACGGTCGAGGAGCTGTTCTTCCTGACCGATTAGAAGGTCATGCGCACGCCGGCCAGGACCTGACGCGGGGCCCCAGGCCGGGCGCCGGCGGGGGAGAAGGCGACATTGTAGACCTCGTCGGTCAGGTTGGTGACGCGGCCGAACAGCTCGACCCGATCGGTCAGGCGAAGGCGGGCGGAGGCGTCGACCAGGGTGCGCGCGTCGATACGCTGATCGTCGGCGATGGCCCCCGAGCCGGCCTCCGCGCGCGCGGCCGAAACGCGGTTGGCCGAGACGTTGACGCCCCAGCGGCCGAAATCCACGCCGGCGTTCAGGGTCAGCTGGTGGCGGGGCAGATACGGCAGTTCATCGCCCGACTGAACCGACCCCCAGGGACCGTAGCTGGACTGGAAGCTGGTCCCGAACTCGCCGTCGCTGAGCGTATAGACCAGGGACAGGGGCGCGCCGAACGACAGGCCGAGCGACCGGCCCGCGTCCCAACGGCCCGCGACCTCGACCCCGCGCACCTCGACCGCGCCGGCCGAAAACTGGTCACCGATGGCGCAGCCCCCGCCCGTGGATGCTGTGCAGGTCCCCAGCAGATTGTCGTAGTCGTTCAGAAAGGCGATGGCCTCGATCGACAGGGCGTCACGCTGAAAGCGCACGCCGGCCTCGTAATTCCAGGAGGTCTCGGGATCGACGCTGGAGCCCGGCCCCGGATTAGCGAAGCCGCGGTGGGCGCCGGCGACCAGTCTCAGTTCAGGGGTCAGGTCGTAGGTGACGCCGACGCCAGGGATCCAGACATCGACATTGCTTTCGACCACCGAGGCCGGGGTCGCGCGGCTGGGGGGGCTGGTCGGATAGTTGGTGCGCGTCAGGTCGATGGTCTCATAGCGCAGGCCGGGCGTGACGGTCAGCGCGCCCACACGGATGGTGTCGCGCACGAAGAAGGCCCAGGCCTCGGCCTCGCCCACGCGGTTTTCCTGTGCGCCGTCGACGCCGCGCGCGGTCAGGATCATGTCGCCGTCGGCCATGCGATAGACGTCGTCGCGCTGGAAGCGGTCTTCGCTGTCCCGGTGCCAGCGGGCCGACACCTCGAGCGTGTGGTCCAGCGCGCCGGTGTCGAAGCGGGCGGTCAGGACCGACTGCACGCCCTCGGCCAGATAGGCGCGGTTGTTGTTGCGCACACGCAAGGCCTGGGCCGGGCTGACGAAGCCGGGCGCGCCGCGCAGCACCGCCATCTCGGAGGCGTAGGTCTGCGGATCGGCCAGGACCGCGCTGATGCCGACCCAGCCCGTGCCGGCGGCATTGCGCACGTCGTTCAGCTTGTACCAGGCGCGGCTGGTCTCGTTGCGATAGGCGGTGGTGGTCAGGCTGATGCGGTCGGTGAGCTCCAGACCGTAGGTCAGCTGGAACGTCTCATGCTCGACGTCCATGACATCGACCTGGCTGCCGGCGTAGCGACGGAAGGGGTCGGCGCGGAAGTCTTCCAGCGTCAGGCCCAGATAGGTCTCGTCCGACCGTTCGCCGTTGTTCTGGTATTTGAAGGTCAGGGCGTGGTGGCCGCCGACGTCGCGCAGGCCCAGCTTGATGACGGCGTCGTCGATTTCGAAGCCTGTGGGGCCGCCGTTGTCCAGTCGCTTGAAGCCGTCGTTGCGCTCGCGCAGCAGCTCGATCAGGCCCCCGACCTCCCAGCCGCCGCCCACGCCGGCCCAGCCGCCGGCCCAGGCATGGGCCTGAAGCGCGCGGTCGTCGCCGACCAGGATCGAGGCGCGGCCGGCGAAGTCGCCCGCCTCGCCTTCGGGAATGGGCGTGGAGAAAAAGCCGATTGCGCCCCCGGTGGTCAGCGGGCCGTATTTGATCGCGCCCGGGCCCTTCACCACCTCGACGCCGCTCATGCGCGCCATCCGCGGGAAATAATAGGCGGCGGGGGCGGCGTAGGGGGCCGGGGCGATCAGCACGCCGTCCTCCATGACGGCGACGCGGCCGCTGCGGTCCGTGCCCGAGCCCCGGATGCCTATGTTCGGACGCAGGCCGAAGCCGTCCTCCTCCTGCAACGCCACGCCGGGAACCTGGCGCAGGACGCGGTTGACGTCGGCGTTGTCGAACACCCTCAGCTCGGCGGCGTCGATGAAGGCCGCCGATCCGCCTGCCCGCCGCGCGGCTTCGCGCGAGCCGACCACGACGATGGATTCGACCACCTGCGGGCTGTCGGGATTGGTCGTAGCGACATCCGTGCTCGCCAAGGCGGCCGGGGCGGCCGAGCAAAGGGCGGCGCACAACAGGGCGGTGGTGGTGCGGGGAGGCATCGGTGGCTTCCGTGAATGCGAATGCGAACGCCTATCAGGCGCGCCGCTCTCTACGGGCGAAGCGCCGCCGTGTAACTGCGACACATTCGCTATGCGTGAGCCGGCTGAGAATCCGGCTAGGAGGGAACAATGACTTCGGCGCGCCTTCTCAAGTCCCTGCTGTGCTGCGGCGTGATGCTGGCGGCTGCAGGCTGCGGGCGGCTGATCCCGGATGCGCCGCGCGTGGGGCCTTACGGACAGCCGTCATCGCCGCCTTCGCCCTGGAGCGGAGCGGGCGTGGGATCGGGCGCGGCGTTTTCGATCGACGCCCCAATCGATGGCGGCACGCGCGGCGCCGTGGCGCGGGCGGCCATGCGGCCCGAGGATTGCGCCTCGGTCCTGGGCGCCGCGCGCGTGACCTTCACTCCCGTACCGGATCGGGCCAACACCGAGGTCTGTCGCATCGAGCGGGCGGGGGCGCTGGGCGCGGACTATGGCGTGCGCTCGCGCATGGCGCCGGCTCAGCCGGTCATGACCTGCCGCCTGGCGGTGGCGCTCAGCGTCTGGCGGCGTCAGTCGGTTGAGCCTGCAGCCATGGAGATCTTAGGTGCGCGCGTCGATCAGATCGACCACATGGGCGTCTACGCCTGCCGCAATGTGAATAGCGCCGCGACCGGCCGGCCCAGCGCCCATGCCCGCGCCGCCGCCATCGACATCGCCGGCGTGCGTCTCAGCGACGGGCGCCGCATCACCATCAGCAACGACTGGCATGGCAACACGCCCGAAGCCCGCTTCCTGCGCCGCATCCGCGACGACGCCTGCGCCATCTTCGGCACCACCCTGTCGCCCGACTACAACCGCCTGCACGACGACCACCTGCACCTGGAGGCCGAGGACGGGCGGCTGTGTTCGTGACGGGAGCTTTGCTTGACTCGACCAGGGGATGACTTGAGGGTGCGGGCTGACAACTAGGAGGCGACAATGCGCAGCGAAACTTTGAGCCATGGTGTGGCGGTTGCGATCCTGGGCGCTTGGATGGTCCTAGGGATCAACACGGCCGCGGTCGCACAGCAGGCGTCGCCGAGCACGCCCCCGCGCCTTACACCGGAAGAGAACGCAAATATGGTCCAGGCCGTCGAGACCATGCAGACGCTTTACCGGACCTTCGGCGCCTGCGAAGCGCACTGGCCGCGGGCGAATGTCGAACGGTTAAAGGCTGCCTTCCGGCCGGAGCGCGGCCAGCGGCCCAACAGCGTTCAGACCCTGATGGCGGAGGCCTACGAAGCCGGGCGGACAGGCGAGCCCCGCTCCGCCGCCTTTTGCCGCGAAGTGGCGCACACCCTTTCGCAAAGGTCCGCGCGTCGCTGAGACGCGCGGAGCGAACCTGAGATCGGGTCTTAACGGCGCACGCGGGCGCGGGTTTCCAGGTCGGCGAGGCGGCGCTCAATGTAGGCGCGGTCGTCGGCGCTGGGGCTGATGCGGGTGTAGGCGGCTTCCAGGCGAGACAGGTCGCCGTGTTCGACACGAAGCTGCGTCTGGGCGGCTGTGGCCAGACCGGAAGACGGCAGGGCGCGCTCGATCGCGGCCAGGCGGCCGCGGTAGTCTTGAGCCGTCGGCGTGGTCGTTGCCGGGGCGTCACCGACGCGCACGTCCAGGGCGTCAAGGCGCGCGTCCAGATCGGCGCGCTGGCTGGCGCTGACGCCGCCTGCGCGGATGTATCCGGCCTCGGCGGTGACCACGGCCTGGTATTCGGTCTTTAGCCGGGTGCCCTCGGTGCGAGTTACACGGCGAGCGGAAACGGCGGCGTCCACCCGACGGTCGAAGTCGGCGCGGCCCTCCGCGGCCGAGGCGGCGGTGGAGCCTGATGGCTGGGCGTAGCCGCCTTCCGCCAGGACCTGGGTGAGGGCGCCGTAGCGGTCGGCGAGGTCGCTGCGTTCCTGTGTGGTGAACCGCCCGTCGGCGGCGTAGCGGGCCTCCAGAGCGACGAGATCGGCGTATTCGGCCTTAAGTCGGGTGGCGTTGGTGTTGGTCAGGCGGCCGGAGCGGAGCTCGGTATCCACGCGCGTGTCGAACTGGGCCCGCTGGGCGCCGAGCGGGCTCTGGCCGCGCGCCCATTGTGCGTCGAGATTAGTTGAAACGCCCAAGCGGTCGCCGAACAGCGCGCCAAGCACCGCGCCGAGCGCCTGCTGCTGTTGGTTGGGCGGGGTTTGCGTTTGGGCTTGGGCCGCGCCGGCAGCGAGCGTCAGGGCGGCGAGCGAGGCAGCGAAAGCGGTTGTGCGGGTCATCAGCCTGTCTCCGGATTTCGGCAAGAGAACGGAGATTGAGGGGTCAGGTTTCCTAAATGGCGAGGTTGCCGCCTCAAACACACATTGACCACCAAGCTTGACATCACCGCACACCAGGCCTTCACCCTGCTGGGCTGCGCCGTCAGCATCGTGCTGAACCTGTGGCGGCTGGCGACGGGCGAGCGCTGAGGCCCTGAACGCAGAGGTCCGAAAACCGCGAGACATCGGCGGGCGGCGGGCTCATTCTGAGCCTATGGACCAACCGCTGGAGCCCGAAGCCTGCTACCGCGCGGTCGCCACGCGCGACCTGCGGTTCGACGGCCGGTTCTTCACCTGCGTGAAGACGACGGGGATCTATTGCCGGCCGGTCTGTCCGGCCCGCACGCCTCGACGCGAGAACGTCAGCTTCGTTCCCAGCGCGGCGGCGGCGGAAGAGGCGGGATACCGCGCCTGTCTGCGCTGCCGGCCCGAGACGGCGCCCGACATGGGGGCGTGGAAGGGCACCTCGGCCATCGTCGGCCGGGCCCTGGCCCTGATCGAGGCGGGGGCGCTGGATGAAGGTGACGTCGACGCCCTGGCGGCCCGGCTGGGCATGGGCGAGCGACAACTGCGGCGGCTATTCAGACGACATCTGGGCGCCGCGCCGGTCAGCGTGGCCCAGACCCGGCGCGTGCTGCTGGCCAAGGCGCTGATCCAGGAGACCGATCTGGGCATGGCCGAGGTGGCGCTGGCCTCGGGCTTCGGCAGCGTGCGGCGCTTCAACGAGACCTTCCAGGCCCTGTATGGCCGACCGCCCTCGGCCCTGCGACGGGGGGCGACGCGCGGCGACGGCGGCGGCGTCAGGCTGAGCCTGGCCTATCGCGCGCCCTACGACGAAGCAGCGATGCTGGCGGCCCTCCTGACGCGCGGCGACAGCGTGCAGGCCGGCGTCTGGCGGCGCGCCCTGTCGCCCGAGGTCGACGGCGCAGCGGGCGCGGTGTCGGCTCGGTTCGACAAGGGCCGGCTGGCGGTCGAGGTCGAGACGCCGGACCTGCGGGTTCTGCCGGGCGTGCTGGCGCGGGTGCGGCGGGTGTTTGACCTATCGGCCGATCCGGAGGCTATCGCCGCCGATCTGGCGGTGGATTCCGGCCTGCGGTCGGCGCTTGAGGCGCGGCCGGGGCTGAGGCTGGCGGGCGACTGGCTGGAGGCGGACGACACGACGCCCAGCGATCGATTGCCCGAGGATTTTACCAAGACGCTGGCCGAGCGCGCGAATGCCTGGCGACCCTGGCGCGCCTATGGGGCGCTGTATCTCAAGACGATGGAGACGCGCGATGTCGCCGCCTGAACGCCTGACGCTGGACCGGATCGAGACGCCGCTGGGCGAGGTGCTGCTGGTCACCGACGCCGATGGCGCGGTGCGCGCGCTGGACTTCGTGGACTTCGAGCCACGCATGATGACGCTGCTGGCGCGGCACTACGGCGCCGTCGACCTGTCGGAAGGCCGTGCCCCCGAGACCGTTCGCACTGCGGTCCAGGCCTATTTCCACGGCGACGCGCACGCGCTGGAAGGCCTGACGACCCGCACGGGCGGCACGGACTTCCAGCGGCAGGTCTGGGCGGCGCTGAAGACCATTCCGGCGGGCCAGACCCGCAGCTACGCCCAGTTGGCCGCCATGATCGGCCGGCCGAGCGCGGTGCGGGCTGTCGGCCTGGCCAACGGCGCCAATCCCATCGCCCTGATCGCGCCCTGCCACCGCGTCGTGGGCGCCAACGGAACCCTGACCGGCTATGCTGGCGGTCTGGAGCGCAAACGCTGGCTTTTGGCGCACGAGGCGGGCAGGGCGTCTTAGAGGTTCACCACCGCAAAGCCGTTTTCCGACGCCAGACGCTCGGCCAGGACGGCGCGGTGACAGCCGCAGGCCTCGGCCTCGAAACACAGCAGGCGACCGGCTGTTCGGACGCCAGGGCGCGGAGCTGCTGATAAGCGGTTTCGGCCTCAGGCTCGGCCATGTGGTCGGCGAAGATGGCCCGCATCTCTTCTATGCGTCCCTTGCGTGCGGCTTCGCGCCCGGCCTTGGGCGTGCCCAGCGCGCGCAGATGCAGATAGTCCACGCCCTCGGCCTTCAGGCTTTCGCCCAGCAGGGTCTTGGAAAAGCCCGCACGGCGCGACGCGGCCACGGCGCGCACGTCGACCAGCAGGCGCACGCCCGCCGCCTTCAGCCGCCCGATGACCTCGGGCTGGGCCGCGCCTTCATAGCCGATGGTGTAGATATTCATCCGCCCGATATGGGCGTCCTGGGCTCGGTCCCAAGCGTGACCGTCAGGCCGCGTTGGCGGCGGCCTTCTTGATCTTGTCCTGGTGGGCGCGCATGCCCGCGGCGATCAGCTCGGCGGCTTCGCCGGCGTCGCCCCAGCCCTTGACCGTGACCGACTTGCCCTTCTCCAGGTCCTTGTAGCGGGTGAAGAAGTGCTCGATCTGTTCGATCAGGATGGCGGGCAGCTGACGATAGCTCGCCACGTCGGTGTAGTAGGGGTTCAGCTTGTCGACCGGCACGGCCAGGATCTTCTCGTCGCCGCCGGCCTCGTCGACCATCATCAGCACGCCGATCGGGCGCGAGCGGATGACGCAGCCGGGCACCACCGGCGTCGGGTTCAGCACGATCACGTCGCACGGGTCGCCGTCATCGGACAGGGTGTGCGGGATGAAGCCGTAGTTGCCCGGATAGTACATCGCCGTGTGCAGGAAGCGGTCGACGAACAGAGCGCCGGACGCCTTGTCCATCTCGTATTTAACCGGCAATCCCCCTTGAGGAATCTCGATGACGACGTTGACGTCCCAAGGCGCGTTGGGTCCAACGGGGATGGCGTCGAGGTTCATGGGTTCTGCACTGTGCGGCTGCGAACGGGGAGGGCGGCGTGATAGGCCGTGCGGCGCTTTCGGGCAAGCGGCGCTTGCTTGAGAAGGCGCAGACCCTCAGGAAGGGCGGGGCGCAACGAAGGCGGATATGATGAGCATCTGGGACTGGTCGGCGGTCGTTCTGTTCGGCCTGTGCTGGCTGGGCTACGGCCCGCTGCTGGCCTTCATCGCCCGGCGCAGCGGTTCGCTGAACGCCGACATGGCCCATGTCCGTCACGCCTGGATGACCGCCATGACCCGGCGCGAAATCCGGCTGATCGACGCCCAGCTGATGGGCCACACCATCAACTCCGCCTCCTTTTTCGCCTCGACCAATCTGCTGCTGATCGCAGCCGTGGCCGGGGTGCTGTTCGGCGGCGAGGCGGCGCTGAGGGGGTTCGCGGCGGTCGGCGCCGAGAACGTGCCGACCCGCCTGCTGGAGGCCAAGCTGGCCCTGGTGCTCATCTGTCTGGCGCGCGGCCTGATGGATTTCATCTGGTCGATCCGGCAGATGAACTACACAATCGCCCTGATCGGGGCGGCGCCCGAGATCGAGGGGCGCGAGCGCGAGGCTTTCGGCGCGGCCACCGGCCGGGTGCTGAACCCCGCGCTAAACGCTTTCAGCCAGGGGGTGAGGGGCTATTATTTCGCCATCGCCGCCGCGGCCTGGCTTTTCGGGCCGGTCTGGCTGGCAATCGGGGTGGTCGGCGTCTTCTGCCTTCTGATCTGGCGCCAGGAAGCATCGCCGGCCGCTATCGCCATCCGCGAGGCGCGCAGACTGATCGTTGATTAGTTTGGGTGCGCCTGCGAAGCGTCCCGTGGACGATTTTTGCTGATGTGGGGCTCGGGCCCCATTGGTCGAGGCGATATCAAGCGTAACGACTCGTGATCGTGGGGCGAAAGTCGCGTCTTGACGCATTGTGCGCTGCAACCTAGATTGCTGATCGACGCTTTCGGGCGTCATGCCCTTCCTGGGCGTTTCCTCCCTATAGACTTTATATGCCGCGCCCTCGGGCGCGGCTTTTTTTTACCGCCAGTCCTGCCCGATCAGCCCTTCGGTCACACGACGGATCAGACCGGCGAGGCGCGCCATGCCCAAGCCCGGCCGACTGGCCGCCTCGTCCCAGTACAGCGCCCGGTTCAGCTCGATCTGCAGCGCCTCAAAGCCCTCGTTCGGCCGTCCCCAGGCCTGGGTGGACCAGCCGCCCGCGTAGGGATGGTTCAGCGCCACGCTCAGCCCCTCGCGCTCGAACAGGGCGCGCACCTGGCGCGTCAGCGCCGTCCGGCAGCTCGTGCCATGCCGGTCGCCCAGCACCACATCGACGCCGCCCACGCGCGCGGGCATGGAGTGCCAGTCGATCAGCACCGCCCGCCCGTGCGCGGCGTGTGTCGCCCGCATCAGCGCCGTCAGGGCGGCGTGATAGGGGCGGTGGGCCGTTTCCAGCCGACGCTCGGCCTCGTCGCGGGTCAGGCGACGGTCATGGATCGCCTGGCCGTCGCCGGTCAGTCTGGGAATGACGCCGTACCCCGCGCGCACCCTGGGGTCGCTCGTCTCGGGCGCCCCGTCGATCAGCGCCGGATCAAGCGCTTCGGGCGCGCGGTTCAGATCGACATAGGTCCGGCTGATCTGCGCGGCGAGCACCGGTGCGCCCAGTTCCGGCGCGCCGGCGATCAGGGCGTCCACCCCGCGATCCTCGGCGCTGCACAGGCTGGCTTCGGACAGGTCCGCCCGGGGGCGCATGTCGTCGGGTCGCGCCCGGCCCGAGTGGGGCGAGGCGAACACCAGCGGCCCGCCGGCGCCCCGCGCGGGCGTCAGCGCAAAGGTCGAGTTCAGGGCTGGCCGATCCGGCGTCATGGCTCCGCTTAGCGGTTTTCCCCCGCCGCGACACGGCATGGTCCGAATTTTCATGGCCGATTCACCGGTCCGATCCTAGGCTCCTCCCAACTCGAGTTCGGATTTCTCCCTGCATGGCGCGCATTCTTCTGGCCGAAGACGACGGCTCCCTTCGCGGCTTCCTCAGCCGCGCCCTCGAGAAGGCGGGCCACGAGGTGGTCGCCTGCGAGAATGGCGACGACGCCATCGACGCCCTGGATCAGGGGCCGTGGGACCTGCTGCTGACCGACATCGTCATGCCCGGCGCCGACGGAATCGAAGTCGCGCGCGCCGCCGCGGCCCAGCAGCCCGGCCTGCGCATCATGTTCATCACCGGTTTCGCCGCCGTCGCGCTCAGCGCCGCCCAGGCCTCCCCCCAGGCCAAGGTCCTGTCCAAGCCTGTGCATCTGCGCGACCTGGTGGCCGAGGTGGAGAAGATGGTCGCCGCCTGATCCGATTGGAGCGTTTTGGCCCTTGCGATCCGCGCGGACCCCGGGTTATAGACCGCGCCTTCCCGCCCCGGAGCCAAACTCCAGGGCCGCCAAGGCGGACGCGTAGCTCAGCGGGAGAGCACTACGTTGACATCGTAGGGGTCACAGGTTCAATCCCTGTCGCGTCCACCATCGCCTCTCAAGACATCTAAAGCATTGAAGAAACCGCTTTTTTGGTGAGTGCGGCTTCCGTTTGTTGCATTCGACACAGGACTTGTTCGCTCCCGGGGCTTTCGGTCCGACAGGCGCGAACGCTGCGGCGGGATCATCGCCGGGCGCTGTGAGGTCGAGGCGTCGGCTGTGGGCGCGACTGGACGGGGCGGGGCGGTGTGTCCCATATGCGGGCCGTCAGCCGTCCGTGGAGTTCAGATGTCCCATTCCTTTCCCGCGCCCACGCCCGCCGACTGGCGGACCGAGGCCGAAAAGGCGCTGAAGGGCCGTCCGCTGGAAGGTCTTGTCCACCTCGACGCCGACGGGCTGGCGATCCGACCGCTGTACTCCCCGGCCAATGGCGCAGGCGCCCTGTCCGCCCCGCGCGCCTCGGACGCCGAGGGCCGCGCCTGGGATCTGCGCGCCACGGTCGAGGGCGACGATCCTGCCGCCGTCAACGCTGCGGTCCTGACTGAACTTCAGAACGGCGCCGCCAGCCTGTTGATCTCGGGCGCTGTTCTGGCCGATCCCGATCCCCTGGGCCGCGCCTTGGAAGGCGTCGCGCTGGAGCTGGCCCCGGTCGCGCTGGACGCCGGCATCGATGGACCCGACGCGGCCAACGCCCTGGCGGTCGTGGCCAAGGGCTCGCCGCGTGCGCGGCTGCTGTTCCACATGGACCCCATCTCCGCCTTCGCGCGGGCCGGCGGCTCGCCGCGCCCGATCGAGGATCACGTGACCTTGGCGGCCAACACCGCCGCGCGCCACGCCGGGGCCTATCCCGAGGCGCGCTTCTTCCTGGCGTCCGGCCAGGTGGTGCACGAGGCCGGCGGTTCGCTGGCGCAGTCTTTGGCTTTCGCTCTGGCCTCCGCCGTCGGCTATGTCCGCGCCGGCATGGCGGCTGGGCTCGACCGCGACCGTGCGCTGGATAGCATTGTCTTGGGCCTGGCGGTGGATCAGCAGTATTTCGACAGCCTGTGCGCGCTGCGGGCCCTGCGCCTGTTGTGGGCCAATGTCAGTCGCGCCTTTGGGGCGGAGACGCCGGCCGTGATCGAGGCGCGATCTTCGCGGCGGATGCTCAGCCGCCGCGACCCCTGGCCAAATCTGCTGCGGCTGACTGCGGCGGGCTTCGCGGGCGGGGCAGGGGGCGCCGACGCGATCGTGCTGGACGGCTTCACCCGCGCGGAGGGCCGCCCCGACGCCTTTGCGCGGCGCCAGGCCCGCAACATGCAGCTGGTGCTAATGGAGGAAGCCAACTTGGGTCGCGTCGACGACCCTGCCGCCGGCAGCTGGTTCCTGGATCACCGCACCCGAGACCTGGCCCAGGCCGCTTGGGCCGAGTTCCAGTGGATAGAGTCCGAAGGCGGCGTGGTCGAAACCCTCAAGGCCGGCCTGATCCAGCCCCGCGTCGCCCGCGCCCGCGCCCAGGCCGAAGCGGCGCTGAAGGATGGCGCCGCGCAGATGGTCGGCGTGACCCAGTTCGTCGATCCCGATCCGCGACCGATCTCGGTCGAATTCTCGGCCGAAACGGTCGAGACCGCCCCCGGCGCCCTGGCCCCGGTCCGGCTCGCCGAACCCTTTGAAGTCCAGGCGGAGACCGGCCGATGAACACGCCTGATTTCGCCAAACTGCCGCTGGACCTGTCCGCCACGGCGTTAGGCCCGGCGCGCGATCCCTGGCTGACGCCCGAGGGCCTGTCGATTCAGACCGCCTATGGTCCCGACGCGCTTGAAGGGATCGAAGCGATCCACGGCCTGCCGGGCTTCGCGCCCTATATGCGCGGCCCCTATCCGACCATGTATGCGTCCAACCCCTGGACCATCCGCCAGTACGCCGGCTTTTCGACGGCCGAGGAGTCCAACGCCTTCTATCGCCGCAACCTGGCGGCCGGTCAGAAGGGGCTGTCGATCGCCTTCGATCTGGCCACGCACCGCGGCTACGATTCCGACCACCCGCGCGTGGCCGGCGACGTCGGCATGGCGGGCGTCGCCATCGACAGCATCTACGACATGCGCACGCTGTTCGACGGCATTCCGCTGGATCAGATGTCGGTCTCCATGACGATGAACGGCGCGGTGCTGCCGGTGCTGGCGCTGTATGTCGTCGCGGCCGAGGAGCAGGGCGTGGCGCCGGCCAAGCTGACCGGGACCATCCAGAACGACATCCTCAAGGAGTTCATGGTCCGCAACACCTACATCTATCCGCCTCTGCCTTCGATGCGGATCATCTCGGACATCTTCGCCTGGACGGCCGAGCACGCGCCGCGCTTCAACTCCATCTCCATCAGCGGCTATCACATGCAGGAGGCGGGGGCCTCGGCGGACCTGGAGCTGGCCTACACCCTGGCCGACGGGCTGGAGTACATCCAGGCGGGCGTGGACGCCGGCATGACGGTGGACCGGTTCGCGCCGCGTCTCAGCTTCTTCTGGGCCATCGGCATGAACTATTTCATGGAGGTGGCCAAGATGCGCGCGGGCCGCCTGCTGTGGGCCGAGAAGGTCGCCGAGCGGTTTGCGCCGTCCGATCAACGCAGCCTGTCGC
Source organism: Brevundimonas sp. (assembly GCF_046295775.1). GTDB lineage: Bacteria > Pseudomonadota > Alphaproteobacteria > Caulobacterales > Caulobacteraceae > Brevundimonas. The sequence goes on from NZ_JBKBML010000003.1 coordinate 92,426, forward strand.
TGCGCGCGCACTGCCAGACGTCGGGCTGGTCCCTGGCGGCCCAGGATGTGTTCAACAACGTGTCGCGCACCATGGTCGAGGCCATGGCCGCCGCGGGCGGCCAGACGCAAAGCCTGCACACCAATTCGCTGGACGAAGCCCTGGCCCTGCCGACCGACTTTTCGGCCCGCATCGCCCGAAACACCCAGATTCTGCTGCAGCAGGAGACCGGCCTGACCCGCGTCATCGACCCGTGGGGCGGGAGCCACTATGTCGAGCGTCTGACCCACGACCTGGCCGAGCGCGCGCGCGCCCACATGGCCGAGGTCGATCGGCTGGGCGGCATGGCCAAGGCCATCGAGGCGGGCATTCCCAAGCTGCGCATCGAAGAGGCGGCCGCCAAGACCCAGGCCCGCATCGACACCGGTCAGCAGACGGTCGTGGGCGTCAACCGCTACATCAACGACCAGGCCGACGACATTCCGGTGCTGAAGGTCGACAACGCCGCCGTTCTGGCCGCCCAGATCGACAAGCTGAAGCGGCTGCGGGCTGAGCGCGACGAGGCGGCGACGCAAGCCGCACTCAACGCCCTGACCGAAGGTGCGAAGGGCGACGCCAACCTGCTGCAGTTGGCCATCGAGGCGGCGCGCGCCAAGGCCACGGTGGGCGAAATCTCGGATGCGCTGGAGGCGGCCTTCGGCCGGCACGTCGCCACGGTGAAGACGGTGTCCGGCGTCTATGGCCGCGAGGCCGGCGCCGATCCGCGCGTGTCGCGCGCCCGCGACATGGTCGCCGCCTTTGTGGAGAACGATGGCGGCCCGCCTCGCATCCTGATCGCCAAACTGGGCCAGGACGGCCACGACCGGGGCCAGAAGGTGATCGCCACCGCCTATGGCGACCTGGGTCTGGAGGCGACCGCCGGCGCCCTGTTCCAGACGCCTGAGGAGGCTGCGCGCGAGGCGGTCGAGAAGAACGTCCACGCCGTGGGCGCCTCGTCCCTGGCGGCCGGTCACCTGACCCTGGCGCCCGCCTTGATGGCCGAGCTGAAGAAGCTGGGCCGCGAGGACATCATGGTTGTGGTCGGCGGCGTGATCCCGCCGGCCGACGTTCAGCCCCTGTTGGATGCCGGGGTCGCGGCGGTCTATCCGCCCGGCTCGGTCGTGGCCGAGACGGCCATCGACCTCATCGAAAAGCTGAACCAGCGCTTGGGGTATGCTCAGAAGCGCTGAGGCCCCGCCCGCCCATCCCCAAGGCTGAGAGGATGAGCGGTGGTGGCGAGGCGGCTTACGCCGCCTGCTTCTGGCCGGCGAACTTGCCGTAGAAGGTCTCGCCCTTGGCGGCCATGTCGCGCAGCAGCTGCGGTGGGCTGAAGCGTTCGCCGTACTTGGCGGCATAGGCGTCGGCCTGTTCCACGAAGGCCTTGAGGCCGATCTGGTCGATCATGGTGATCGGGCCGCCGGTCCAGGGCGCGAAGCCCCAGGCCAGGATGGCGCCCACGTCGGCCTCGCGCGGATCGTCGATCACGCCTTCTTCCCAGCAGCGCGCGACTTCGACCGCCTGGCGGTAAAGCAGGCGGCGCTTCTGGTCCTCGACCAACTCGGGCGTCGAGTCGTCGATGGTGACCGGCGCCAGGTCTGAAAGGCCCTTCCACAGGGTTTTGGGCTTGGTGTCGTAGTCGTAGAAGCCCTTTCCGTTCTTGCGGCCGTAGCGGCCCAGCTCTTCGACCATCTTCTCGACGATCTGCGCGCCGGGCAGCGGCACATAGGCGTCGCCCAGGTCGGCCTTGGTCTGTTTCGACACCTTGACCGACAGGTCCAGAGCCACGTCGTCGTGCATTTCCAGCGGACCGCGCGGCATGCCGGTGGCGCGACCGATGTTGTCGATCAGGGCGGGGGCGTAGCCCTCTTCCAGCATCGCCAGGCCCTCGGCCACATAGGTGGCGAAGCAGCGCGAGGTGTAGAAGCCGCGGCCGTCGTTGACGACGATCGGCGTCTTGCGGATCTTCATGACGTAGTCCAGCGACTTGGCGAGCGCCGCCGGGCCGGTCTTCTCGCCCATGATGATCTCGACCAGCATCATCTTGTCGACCGGCGAGAAGAAGTGGATGCCGATGAAGTCTTCGGGCCGCACCGACGCCTCGGACAGGCCCGAGATCGGCAGGGTCGAGGTGTTGGAGCCGAACACGGCGCCGCGCGCCAGCTGGGCCTCGGCGCGCTTGGTCACGTCGGCCTTGATCTCGCGGTTCTCGAACACCGCCTCGATCACCAGGTCGGAACCCTTGATCAGATCATAGTCGGTGGTCGCCGTGATGGAGCCGAGCAGGGCGTCGTACTTGTCCTGGGTCAGCTGACCGCGCGACAGGCGCTTCTTCAGCAACTCCTCGACGTGGGCCTTGCCCTTGTCGGCCGCCTCCTGGTCGCGGTCGATCAGGATGGTCTCGATGCCGGCCATGGCCTGCACATAGGCGATGCCCGCGCCCATCATGCCGGCGCCAAGTACCGTGACCTTCTTGGGATCGGACTTGGGCTGATCGGCCGGACGCACCGCGCCCTTGTCCAGCTCCTGCTTGGACAGGAACAGCGAGCGGATCATTCCTTGAGCCTGCGGCGTCATCAGGGTCTTGATGAAGTAGCGCGTCTCGATGCGCAGCGCCGCGTCCATCGGCACCTGAACGCCTTCATAGACGGCCTTCATCAGGTTGGTGACGGCCGGATAGTTGCCGTAGCTCTGCTTCCGGACCATGGCGTTGCCGACCAGGAAGTTCTGGATGCCGGCCGGGTGATAGGGGCCGCCGCCGGGCAGTTTGAAGCTCTTCTCGTCCCACGGCTGGACGGCCTTCCCGCCGCCCCTGATCCAGGCCTTGGCGGCCTCGACCGACTGGCCCTTTTCGACCACCTCATGGACGATGCCCGCGCCCTTGGCGTCGTTGGGGCGGAAGGACTTGCCCTCGCTTATGGCCATCATGGCCGCCTGCACGCCGACCAGGCGCGTCAGGCGCTGGGTGCCGCCGCCGCCGGGGAACAGGCCGACCTTGATCTCGGGCAGGCCCAGCTGGATCTTATTGTCGTTCTCGACCACGCGGTAGTGGCAGGCCAGCGTCAGCTCCAGCCCGCCGCCCAGCGCCAAGCCGTTGATCGCCGCCGCCACCGGCTTGCCGCAGGTCTCCAGCGCGCGCAACGCGCCGTTCAGCCGCCAGCCCGCGTCATAGGCCGCCTGCAGATCCGATCCGCCCAGCATGCCGGAAGCCATGTCGCCCAGGTCCGCCCCGGCGCAGAAGCCCGAGGTCTTGCCCGAGGTCAGCACCGCGCCCTTGATGGCGTCGTCGGTCTTCACCCGTTCGACCCATTCGGGAATCTCGGCCATGACCTTGCCGGTCAGGGTGTTCATCGAGCGGCCCGGCACATCGAAGGTGATGAGCGCAATGCCGTCGGCGTCGACGTCGATCTTGAAGTTTTCCATTGGATCAGTTCTCTCGGATCAGACGCGTTCGATGACGGTGGCGGTGCCCATGCCGCCGCCGATGCACAGGGTGATCAGGGCGGTTTCCTTGTTCGAGCGCTCAAGCTCGTCCAGCACCACGCCGGTGATCATGGCGCCGGTGGCGCCCAGCGGGTGGCCCATGGCGATGGCGCCGCCACAGACGTTGATCTGGTCATGCGGGATGTCCAGCGCCTGCATGAACCGCAGCACGACGGCGGCGAAGGCCTCGTTCAGCTCCCACAGGTCAATGTCGGACTTGGCCATGCCCAACCGGCCCAGCAGCTTGTTGGCCACGAACTCGGGGCCCGTCAGCATGATCGACGGCTCCGAGCCGATCGAGGCGGCGCCGCGGATTTTTGCGCGCGGCTTCAGGCCCAGGGCCTTTCCCGCATCCAGCGTCCCGATCAGCACGCCGGCCGAACCGTCGACGATGCCCGAGCTGTTGCCCGGCGTGTGGACGTGATTGACCCGCTCGACCTCGGGATAGCGCTGCTGGATCACGGCGTCGAAGGCCATTTCGCCCATCATGGCGAAGGACGGGTTCAGCGCGCCCAGGGTCTGCATGTCGGTGTTGGGGCGGATGGTCTCGTCGCGGTCCAGTTGGACCAGGCCCAGCTGGTTCTTGACCGGAACGACCGATTTGGAGAACCGGCCCTCTTCCCACGACCGGGCCGAACGCTTGTGGCTCTCGACCGAATAGGCGTCCACGTCGTCGCGGCTGAAGCCCCATTTGGAGGCGATCATGTCGGCCGAGACGCCCTGCGGCACGAAATAGGTCGGGAAGGCCGAGGACGGATCGACCGGCCAGGCGCCGCCGTCCGACCCCATCGGCACGCGGCTCATGGCCTCGACGCCGCCGCCGACGGCGAACTCGGCCTCGCCGGACTTCACCTTGGCGGCCGCCATGTTCACGGCTTCAAGGCCCGAGGCGCAGAAGCGGTTGATCTGGACGCCCGCCGTGGTCTGGGCCCAGCCGGCGTTCAACACGGCCGTGCGGGCGATGTCGGCGCCCTGCTCGCCCACAGGCGAGACGCAGCCCAGGATGACGTCGTCGACCTTGGAGGTATCCAGATCGTTGCGCTCGCGCAGCGCCTCCAGCACCTGCGAGGCCAGGCTCAGCGCCGTGATCTCGTGCAGGCTGCCATCCTTCTTGCCCTTGCCGCGGGGCGTGCGAACTGCGTCGAAGATATAGGCGTCGGCCATGGGCGTCTCACTGGCTGAGGCCCCCAGGTTCGATCCGTCAGCCGTCGCGCGTCAGGCAGGCCATGGGGGGCGAGTGCGGAATAGAAACTCGCCCGCCAAAAACCCTACGTTTACGTCAACGTCAAGTAAGAAGCGCGTCAGCGAGCCGGCGGGATGCGCGTTGCCTGGGTGATCCGGCAGGCGTAATCGCGCGAGGCCTGACCGGTCGTCGCGCCGGTCGTTTGCAGCACGCCGTCCTTGGCGGTGCAGTCGGCTTCGAGCTTGGCCAGTTCGGTCTGATAACGATCAGGACCGGTCGTGCCGCAGGCGCCCAGTGTCAGGGCCAAGGCCGCCAGACTGGTGGTGATGGCGAGTTTCATGTCGATCTCCTCCTGTATGCTTCGGACTCAACGCGCGGCGAGGCGAACGAGTTTTCCGTCGCGCTCGTCGGTGATGACCCAGACCGCGCCGTCGGGCCCGACCTTGACGTCACGAATGCGCTCGCCGAGATCGGTCAAAAGACGCTCCTCGCCCGTGACACGGCCGTTCTCGATGACCAGACGCGAGACGTGCTTGTCCTTCAACTGCGCCACCAGCAGGTTGCCGTTCCAGCCAGGGAACATCGCCCCCTCGTAGAAGGCGGCGTTGCCGGGGGCCGGCGAGGGGTCCCAGTAATAGACCGGCTGCTCCGTCCCCTCGCGCGCCGTAACGGCCTCGGGAATGGCCTGGCCGCTGTATTCGACGCCATAGGCGACCTCAGGCCAGCCGTAGTTCTTGCCGGCTTCGGTCAGATTGACCTCGTCGCCGCCGCGGGTGCCGTGTTCCACCGTGTAGAGCGCACCCGTGCCCGGCTGGATCGCCGCGCCCTGGACGTTGCGGTGGCCCAGCGACCAAATCTCGGGCAGGGCGCCCTGCTGGTTGACGAAGGGGTTATCGGCGGGGACCGAGCCGTCGGCGTTGATGCGGATAACCTTGCCCATGTGCGAACCGAGGTCCTGCGCTTGCGGCCGGATCGGACGGTCGGAGCGTTCGCCGAGGGTGATGAACAGGTGGCCGTCGCCGCCAAAGGCCAGGGCCGAGCCGAAATGCTTGTCGCCGTCGTAGGTCGGCTGGGCGCGGAACACGACCTGGGCGTTTTCCACCGAGCGGCCGTCATCGGCCAGACGCCCGCGCGCCACCGCCGTGCCGTTGCCGCCGTCGCGCGGCTCGGCGTAGCTCCAATAGATCATTCGGTCCTGACCAAACGTCGGCCCGACGATCACATCCAGAAGCCCGCCTTGGCCGCGAGCGTCCACGCGCGGCAGGCCGGTGATCGGCTCTCCGATATTGCCCTCGGCGGTGATGATGCGCAGGCGGCCGGGCTTTTCGGTCACCAGCCAGCGGCCGTCGGGCAGAAGGGCCAGGCCCCACGGATGCTCCAGCCCCTCGGCCACGACGGAATGGCTCATGGCCTGCTGCGTCGTGACGCCCGGCGCGCGCGTCTGGCCTTCGAAGGCTGGCGACTGACCCGTCCCTTGCGCCGCGCGCGTTTCGACAGGCTGGCCGGGCTGGGCCGCCTGCTGGGTTTCACTGTTGGCCCCGCACGCGGCGGCCAGAACGAGCAGGGAGGCGGAGGCGGCGGCGATCATCGGGCGCATGGCGATCCTTCGGAGGCGAAAACAGGGAAGTTGATCCGACAACACATAAGGCCACGCTAGCGTTGCGCATGCGCGGCGTCACGTCGCGCCGCAAAGGCCCCTTGAACGCGACGGCCTGCGGCGATATAGGCACGCCCTCCCGCGCGGTCCCTGCGACCGCGAGCGCCGGGGCTGGGTAGCTCAGATGGTTAGAGCGGTGGATTCATAACCCACAGGTCGGCGGTTCGATCCCGCCTCCAGCCACCACGCCGCACGCCTGATAATCAGGACGGCCGTTCCGGCGGCGGATCGAATAGTCCCGGGAAAGCCGACCTGATCGCGAATTCGACATGAGAGCGGGTAGGGTCGTCGAACCGCGAGATGGCCGATGCTGTGAGCGATCGCGCCTCGTCCAGTGTGATCAGCCCGCGCTGGATCAGGGCTTCAAAGGTGACCGCCTGCATGGCGAAGGCCGCAACACCTGCGACGACGGGATCGATCTGGCTCTTCATGTGCGACTTGGCGTGTTCTCTCAGCGGAGCACTGCTAATCTACCCTTGTTCCGCGAAGTTGTCGCTTTCGATTTTCATCGCGGACGACTGGCGCCGGCTCAATCGACTTCGTGCCGCCGTTGGACGGTCAGAAGCTCCAGCCGCCTCAGCGCCGCCAGCAGACGGTTGGTCTGCATGACGGGCCACAGAGCCAGTTTCAGCATGAGCGCCATGATCAGCAGCACCGCCGAAGGCAGGCCCCAGTGCAGGGCCGTCAAGGCCTCCTCGGCCTGAAAGAACCGCCAGCCGGTCCAGACGCCGCCGACGAACATTGCCGCCTGAACCGCCAGCAGCACGCCGCTGACCCAGCCCGAACGCCCCGCGAAAAGAGACAGGGCCTGCTGCACATGGCCGGGGTCTTCGCCGATGCGGCGCAGCAGGTCGCGTTCCTCCTCGGCCAGCGTCTGGTCGATGATGTGGTCCGAGCTAGTCATGGTCGTCTCCTTCCAGCACGGCGCGCAGACGGCGTCGTGCGTGCATGAGGCGGGTCTTGATGGTGCCCGCCGGGACATCGAGGGCCACGGCGATCTCGGCGATGCTCAGGTCCTCGAAATGAAACAGGGCGATGGCCGCTCGCTGGGGCGGCGGCAGTGTTTGGATCGCCGCTCGCAGGCGCCGCAACTGGTCACGGCCTTCGACATCGAGTCGAACCGGCTCGGCCTCCGGCTCGGCCAGCACCGCGCGATCCAGCTCGCGACGGCCGCGCTGGGCGGCGACGTGGCGCGCGCATCTGCGAGAGACGATCCGATAGGCCCAAGCTGCAAAAGCCTGCTCGTCCTGAAGACGATTAAGCCCTCGCGCGATGTCCAGCCATCCAGTCTGAACGACGTCGCGCGCCGCCTCGGGGTCGCCCAGCAGCCGATAGGCGTGAGCGGCGAACCTGCGGTTCCAGCGCCGCACCAGATCGGCGAAGGCGCGATGGTCTCCGGCGCGGGCAGACGCGACCAGATAGTGGTCCAGCAGACGACGGGTCTCGGCGGCCACGGAGGTGGCCTTGGCGGCGTCGATTGAGGTTGCGCGCGGCGTCATGAGGAATAGGTGCCGCCGGTTCGCCGAACGGTTCAACGGCTCGTAGCTTTTTCGACTTGAAGGCGGTCTGAAACCTCACAGACGGACATGCGTTACGGCCAAGGTTCAGTTCTGACTCTCGGAGAGCGCTCCATGATCCGTTTCACACGACCCGCCGCTGTCGCCCTGTCGGGCGTGCTGCTCATCGCCGCCGCGGCCTGCACCGAGGCCGAGCAGAACCAGGCAGAGGCCGAGACGCGCGCCGCCGGCGAACAGGCTCAGGATGCCGCCGCCAAGGCCGGCGAGGTGGTCGAGGCCGGCGCCATGAAGGCCGCTCAGGCCGTCGAGCGCGGGGCCGGCGACGTGGCCGCCCGCCTGGAGCAGAACCAGGCCGAGGCCGCCGCCGAGGGCCGCGAGGGCGCCATCGATCCGGCCACGGACCAGCGTGTCCGCTAGGTCGACGCCGCCTCGTTCAGCAAAGTCTGAACGAGGCCCTTGGCTTCGTCGCTCGACCAGTCGGCTTCGCCGACCTTCAATGCCCTGACCCGCCCCAGCCGGTCGATCAGCACCGTCTGGGGCATCTTGCCGCCTGCGCCGAAGGCGAAGGGCAGGCGGAACTTCGGCTCGGCGTAATAGGGCAGGGGCGCGTTCTCGCCGATGAAGGCGCGGGCCTGGGTCGTCGCCGTGTCGCCCACATCGACGCTGACCGGCACGACCTGCACCTCGGCATTGTCTGCGAAGTGAAGGGCCAGGGCGGCCAGCGTCGGCATCTCCAGCCGGCACGGCGCGCACCAGGTGGCCCACAGGTTCAGCACCAACACCTTACCGGCGAAATCGGCGATGCGGACCTCTCGCCCGTCCGCGTCCAGGAAGGGGATGTCGGGCGCTGGCGCGGCCTCAGGAATCTCCAGGCCGCCCAGGGCGCGACGGTTCAGGCCGCCTTGACGGTTGTCGCCGTCGCCGCACGCCGCTAGGGCAAGGGCCAGGCCGCCGCCAGCGGTCATCGCCAACGCCCGCCGCCTCGAGAGTTCCGTCATGAATTCGCGTCCTGATGCCGATGCGGCGACTAACGCCCCCGCGAACAGCGCGGGTCAAGACATGTGGGGCGGGCGCTTTTCGTCGCGGCCGGCTGACATCATGCAGGCCATCAACGTCTCCATCGGCGTGGACCGCCGTCTGTGGGCTCAGGATCTGGCCGGCTCGCGCGCCCACTGCCGCATGCTGATCCAGCAGGGGATTGTGTCCGCCGCCGACGGCCAGGCCATTCTTAACGGACTGGATCAGGTCCAGGCCGAGATCGAGGCCGGGACCTTCCCCTTCCGCGACCAGTTCGAAGACGTCCACATGAATGTGGAGGCGCGCCTGTCGGAGTTGATAGGCGAGCCGTCGGGCCGTCTGCACACCGCGCGCAGCAGGAACGACCAGGTCGCCACCGATTTCCGCCTGTGGGTGCGCGACGCCTGCGACCGCACGGTGGCCCAGCTTCAGGCCCTGCAGTCCGTCCTGCTGGACCGGGCCGAACAGCACGCGGGCGACCTGATGCCCGGCTTCACCCACCTACAGACCGCCCAGCCGGTGACGTTGGGCCATCATCTGATGGCCTATGTCGAGATGTTCGGCCGCGATGCGGGCCGTTTCGCCGACGCCCGGACGCGCATGAACGAAAGCCCCCTGGGCGCCGCCGCGCTGGCCGGCTCGCCGTTTCCGATCGACCGCCAGATGACGGCAGCCGAGCTGGGCTTCGACAGGCCGATGGGCAATTCGCTGGACGCCGTGTCGGACCGCGACTTCGCGCTCGAGAGCCTGGCCGCCGCCTCGATCTGCGCCGGCCACCTGTCGCGTTTCGCCGAAGAGATCGTGGTGTGGATGACGCCCATGTTCGGCTTCGCCAGCCTGCCCGACGACCTGACCACCGGCTCGTCCATCATGCCGCAGAAGCGCAACCCCGACGCCGCCGAACTGGTGCGCGCCAAGACGGGCCGGATCATGGGCGGCTTCGTCGCCCTGTCGACCGTCATGAAGGGCCTGCCGCTGGCCTATTCAAAGGACATGCAGGAGGACAAGCCGCCGGTGTTCGAGGCGTTCGATGCGCTGGACCTGGCGCTGAACGCCATGACCGCCATGGTCCGCGCACTGCACCCCGACACGGGCCGCATGGCGGCGGCGGCCGGGGCGGGCTTTTCGACCGCCACCGACCTGGCCGACTGGCTGGTGCGGGAGCTGAACCTGCCGTTCCGCCGGGCGCACCACGTCACGGGCGCCGCGGTCAAGCGGGCCGAGGCCCTGGGCGTCGGCCTGGCCGATTTGTCGCTGGCGGAACTGCAATCGCTTGAACCGGGCGTGACCGAAGCGGTTTACAAGGTGCTGAGCCCCGAGGCTTCCTGCGCCAGCCGTCAGAGTTTCGGCGGCACCGCGCCGGACCAGGTCCGGGCCCGCATCGCATCCTGGAGAGAGCGCCTGTGAAAAAGATACTGATCCTCGTAGGCGCCGCCGCGCTGCTGTCCACCGGCGCCTGCGGCCGCATGGCCGATCTGGAGAGCCCGCGCGAGACCGAGCGCGCGCCGCGCGACGCCAACGCTCCCGCACTTCCTGAGCCCGCCACGGTCAATCGCCCGTCCAGCCAGATGCCGATCGACGGCGGCCCGCCCAACCTGATCGGCGGCACCGCCGCCGGCCGCGAACAGCCGCGCTAGGGCGAAGCCGACCTTGCATCACTTCGACGTTCGGGACGGCGCCCTGCACGCCGAGGGCGCTTCGCTCGAGACGATCGCGGCCGAGGTCGGCACGCCGGTCTATGTCTATTCGGCCGCGACGCTGCGCCGTCACTACGGCCTGCTGCGCGACGCCTGCGACGCCCATCGAGACGCGCTGGGCGACGCCCTGATCGCCTTTGCGGTCAAGGCCAACTCCAATCTGTCGGTGCTGGCGACCCTGGCGCGGCTGGGCTGCGGCGCCGACACCGTGTCGGAGGGCGAAATCCGCCGCGCCCTGGCCGCGGGCGTGCCGGCCGAACGGATCATCTTCTCGGGCGTGGGCAAGACCGATGCCGAGCTGGCCTTCGCCATTCAGGCCGGCGTGCGCCAGATCAATCTGGAGTCGGGCGCCGAGCTGGACCGGCTGATCGCCGTCGCCGCCTCGCTTCAGGCGCGGCCCGAGGTGGCCGTGCGGGTCAACCCGGACGTCGGCGCCGGCGGTCACGCCAAGATCACCACGGGCGGCAAGGGCGACAAGTTCGGCGTGCCGGTTCAGGAGGCGATGGACCTCTACGCCCGCGCCTCGGCCTCGCCGCACGTTCGGCCGGTGGGCCTGGCCTGTCACATCGGCAGCCAGATCACGACGCTGGAGCCGCTGCGCGCCGCCTTCCAGGTTCTGCGCGACATGACCGAGCGGCTGCGCGGCCAGGGTCTGGAGGTGACACGCCTCGATCTGGGCGGCGGCCTGGGCGTGCCCTATTTCGGGGACGCCGCGACGCCCGCGCCGGCCGAATATGTCGCCATGGTCGCCGGGGTGCTTGACGGCCTGAAGGTCGAAGCCGCCTTCGAGCCGGGCCGCCTGCTGGCCGCCAACGCCGGCGTTCTGGTCAGCCGTGTGATCCAGGTCACGGAACGGACCGACGGCCGCCGCTTCCTGGTGCTGGACGCGGCCATGAACGATCTGATGCGGCCCGCGCTGTACGACGCCTTCCATGCGCTGGAGCCGGTGCGCGCCCGCGCGGGAGAGGCCGCGCCGCACGACATCGTCGGCCCGGTCTGCGAGACCGGCGACACCTTCGCGCGCGACCGCGACCTGCCGCCCTTCCAGGCCGGCGACCTGGCCGTCTTCATGAGCGCCGGCGCCTATGGAGCGGTCATGGCCAGCGAATACAACACGCGGCCCCTGGTCCCCGAGGTGCTGGTCGACGGCGACCGCTGGGCCGTGGTGCGCCCGCGTCCCAGCTACGACGCCATCCTGGCACGCGAACCCCTGGCCGACTGGCTCTGACGCAAAAGAAAAGGCCGGCCGGAGCGAACTCCGACCGGCCCTTCCGTGCCCCCAAGGTCGCCCCTGGTTATTGAGCCGCAGGCGTCGCCGGCGCGGCCGCGGCCGGAGCGGCGGACCGCACCTCGACCGGCAGACCCAGCGCGTCCAGCTGCGGCTTGACCGTCGCGGCGTCGCCCACGACCACCCACACGAAGCGCGAGGGATCGATGTTGGCGCGCGCGGCGGCGTCCATCTCGGCCGCCGTCAGGGCGTTGATGCGGCCCGCCAGCGTTTCCTGATAGTCATCCGGACGGCCGTACAGCGCGTTCGAGCGCAGGGCGCCCAGGATCTGCGCCGAGGTCTCATAGCTGCCCGCCAGGCCGCGGGTGTCGCCCAGCACGGTGCGCTCGCGTTCGGCCGGGGTGACGCCCTCGGCGGTCAGGAAGCGCGTGTACTGGTCCATCAGGGCCTGGATCGCCTCGCCGGTCCGGTTGGCCTGGACCGGCGCATTGATGATGTAGGGCATGCGGTGCTGGAGCTGGCTGATGTTGCCGCGCACCCCGTAGGACCAGCCCTTGGTCTCGCGCAGGTCGGCGTTGATCCGAGACAGGAAGTCCGTGCCCAGCACGACGTTTGCCGTCGTCAGGGTGAGGTTGTCGTTGGTGCCCGACACCGGCAGGACGAAGCCGCCCTGGATCAGCGACTGGGGCGACTGCGGCCGGTCGATCAGGACGATGCGGCTGGTCGTGGCCGGGATGTCGGCCGCGAAGCTCTTGGTCCCCTTGGGCGTCGACGGGGCGCGCCAGTCGCCGAAGGCAGCCTCCAGCTTGGGCGTCAGCTCCGAGAGCGGCAGGTCCGAAACCACGAACAGCTGCATGTTGTCCGGACGGATCCAGGTCGCATGCTCGCTGGCCAGGTCGTTGCGCGTCAGGGCGCGGATGACCGTTTCGTCGCCCGAGCCGTTGAACGGACGGCCATAGGGGTTGGCTTCGCCGTACAGCAGGCCCGGCAGGGCGCGGCCGGCCAGGCCGGCGGGCTGGGTCCGCTCATTGGCGAGCGCGGTCAGGCGCTGGGCGCGCAGACGCTCGACCTCGGCCGGGGCGAAGGCGGGGTTGCGCACCACGTCCGACAGCAGGGCCAGCGATGGGTCCAGATTGGTCGTCACCGCCGACAGACTGACCGAGGTGCGGTCCATGGACGAGCCGACGTTGATCGAAGCGCCCAGACGCTCCTTGGCCTCGGCCAGGGCGTTTGAATCGCGTGTGGTGGTGCCTTCCTCCATCACGTTCAGCATCAGGGTGTGCGCGCCCAGTCGGTCGGCGCGGTCGGCCGTGACGCCGGCGTCGAAGTCAAGCGACACGCGGGTGACCGGCACGGTGGTCGACTGGGCGTAGACGACCTGCACGCCGTTCGACAGGGTGGCGCGCTCGACGGCCGGGAAGTCGACGTTGGCGACCTGGCCGATCTGGGGCGCCGGGTCGCGCTGAACGCGCTGGATCTCGGCGGCTGGGGCGGGCGTGGCGCCCGACGGCGTGGCGGCGGCCTCGACATAGGCCTCGCGCTCGCCGGCGCGCACGATCTGGCTGTAGACCGGACGGCTCAGCCACTTGCGCATGGCGGCCTGGACCTGGGCCGGCGTCACCGCCGCATAGGCCTGCAGCTCCTTCTTGTAGAAGTCGGGATCGCCGGCATACAGCTGGCCTTCGGCCAGGACCGACGCCTTGCCGTTGGCCATTTCCAGGCCCTGAATCCGGCGCGAGGCGTACTGGGTCACGACCCGGTCGATCTCGTCCTGCGTCGGGCCGTTGGCGATCAGGTCGGCGAGCACCGCATCCATGCGCTGGGCCACGGCGGCTTCGTCCTCGCCCGGCTTGACCATGGCGGAATAGCTGAACATTCCGACGCGCTGGAAGGCCGAGTTGCCGGCCGACACGCTCGAGGCGGTCTGGTCGCCGCGCACCAGGGCGTTGTCCAGACGCGAGCTGGCCAGGCCGCCCAGGATGGAGGCGCCGACGCTAAGCGGCACCGCATCCGCGTCCAGCATGCCCGGCACGGCCCAGGTGCGGCTGATGCGGGTCTGGGCCACGCGATCGTGCAGAACCTGCTCGACCGGGGCCGCCAGGGTCGGGACGTCGGCCTGGGCCGGGTCGTTGACCGGGCCGCGCGGGATGTGGCCGAAATACTGGTTCATCAGGGTGCGGGCGGTCGCCTCGTCGATATCGCCCGAGAGGACCACCACGGCGTTGTTCGGGCCGTAGTTGTCACGGAACCAGTCGCGCACCGTCTCCAGGCTGGCGGCATCCAGGTCAGCCATCGAACCGATGGTCGAGTGGCGATAGGGGTGTCCCTCGGGGAACAGCGCTTCCAGCGTGGCGTAGTAGGTCAGGCCGTAGGGCTGGTTGTCGCCCTGGCGCTTTTCGTTCTGGACGACGCCGCGCTGCAGATCGAGCACCTCCTGGCCGACCTGGCCCAGCAGGTGGCCCATGCGGTCGCTTTCCATGAACAGGGTGTATTCCAGCGCCGGGGTCGGCACGGTCTGGAAATAGTTGGTGCGGTCGAACCAGGTCGTGCCGTTCAGGCCCGTGGCGCCGGCGGCGCTCATGGTCTGGATGTGGCTGGTGGGCGAGTTCTCGGAACCGCCGAACATCAGGTGTTCGAACAGGTGGGCGAAGCCGGTCGAACCCTGAGGCTCGTCCTTTGAGCCGACGTTGTACCAGACCGACACGGCCACGACGGGGGCCTTGCGGTCTTCGTGGACCAGCACGGTCAGGCCGTTGTCCAGCTGGAAGCGCGACCACGGAATGTCGACGCGGGCGACCAGCTCCGACACCGGCGCGCCGCGCAGTTCGGCGGCCTGGGCGGCCGTCAGGGCCGGCGGGGCTTCTGCGGCGGCGTGGGCCAGGACGGGGGTGGTCGGCGCCAGAAGGGCGGCTGCGGCGACAAGCGGAAAGACACGGCGCATGGACGAAAAATCCTCGTGGGCGATGATGCCCCCGAACCTTAACGACCGTTCCGCCCACGGCAACGCGCGACAGCGATTCATGAACAAAGGTTCATGTGAGGCCGCGAGCACCGCCCCCACGCATGGCGAACACTAGAGCCAGGCCGCGTCGGGTCGGGAGGTCCCGCAGGGCCGACGACCGCGGCCCTTCAAAGATGAATCGCGTGGCCCAGCGCCCGCAGGCTGGCTTCGTGGAAGGCTTCGCCCAGGGTCGGGTGGACGTGGATGGTGCCCGCCACATCCTCCAGCACCGCCCCCATCTCCAGCATCTGGGCGAAGCTGTTCGAGAGTTCAGAGACGTGCTGGCCGACGGCCTGGACGCCCAGCAGACGGTGATCGCTCTTCGACGCGATGACGCGCACGAAGCCGCCGTCCTCGCCCGCCTCAATGGCCAGGGCGCGGCCGATGGCCATCAGCGGGAAGACCGCCTGGATTACGTCGTCGCGGCCCTCGACCTCCTGCGGGCCGAGGCCGGCGGAGACGATCTCGGGCTCGGTGAAGCAGACGGCGGCGATGGTCACCGGGTCAAACCGCTTGTCGTGACCGGCGATGATTTCGGCGACGACCTCGCCCTGGGCCGAGCCCTTGTGGGCCAGCATGGGTTCGCCGGTCAGGTCGCCGACGGCCCAGACATTCTTCATGCTGGTGGCGCAGCGGTCGTCGATCTTCACGAAGGGCCCGGCCATGGCCACGCCCATGTTCTCCAGGCCGAAGCCCTGGGTGCGCGGCTTGCGCCCGACGGTGACCAGCACCTTGTCAGCGTCCAGCCTGATCGCCTGGCCGTCGCGGTCAGTGACGTTCAGCTTGCCGTTCTCAAAACCGCCCGCCTTGGCGCCCAGCATCAGTTTGACGCCGTGCTTCTCCATCCACTTGGCGACCGGGTCGGTCAGGGCCTTGTCGTAGAGCGGCAGGATGCGGTCGGCCATCTCGACCACGGTGACCTCGGCGCCCAGCTTGCGATAGGCGATGCCCAGCTCCAGCCCGATATAGCCGCCGCCGACCACCACCAGCTTGCCGGGCACCTTGTCCAGCGACAGGGCCTCGGTCGAGGAGATGACGTCGCCGCCGAACTTCAGGAACGGCAGCTCGACCGGCTCGGAGCCGGTGGCCAGGATGACGTGCTCGGCGGTGATGGTGATGTCGCCGTCGTCGGTTTTCACCGTGCAGGTCTTGGCGTCGGAGAAGGTCGCCCATCCCTTCACCACCTTGACCTTGGCCTTCTTCAGCAGGGCCGCGACGCCGCCGTTCAGCTTTTTGACGATGCCGTCTTTCCACGCCACCGTCTGGGTCATGTCGATGGCCGGTGCGGACGCCGTGATGCCCAGGGTGCCGCCGGCGGCCGCCTTGGCCACGGTCTCGAACTTGTTGGCCGCGTGGATGATCGCCTTGGAGGGAATGCAGCCGACATTCAGGCAGGTCCCGCCCAGCCCGTCGCCGCCGTCCACCAGCACGGTGTCCAGGCCCAGTTGCCCGCAGCGAATCCCGGCGACATAGCCGCCGGTGCCGGCGCCGATGATGAGGACTTTGGTTTTGAGGGTTTGCATCAACGTTCAGCTTCTCGAAGAGCAGTCCGCGCCTGCCGGTGAACAGAGGGTATTCGTATGTCTTGCAACGGGTAGCTCGAGATCTCGCGAGAGACGCCGTTCTCGTCATTTCGTGCAAAGACGACGATGATTTCCTCTCGCCTTGGGCGCGTAATGCAGTGAAGCGTCTGGTCCTCGACCGGCGGTAAAAGCCCTTCGCCCCTGGCCATGGCCACGGGGGTTACCGTGCGGACGGAGTTGAACGGGTCGTCGGCGGATGGCCGACTGGGAGACGCGCGAGCGACGAAGATGGTGTCGGCTTCAGCCGCCAAGTTGCGCTGGGAAATCCTGTAGATTTTCTCGCGTTCAGACGGCGTCCACGTGGCGATTGAACATGCCATGGCGGGCGAAGCGCCCAAGATCAAAATGGCCGAAACCGCTCCCAACAGCACATATCTCATGTCACCCCATCCACAACGTCGCGGGATGCTCCAGCAGCCCCTTGATCCGCTGCACGAACACCGCCGCGTCGTGGCCGTCGACGATGCGGTGGTCGAAGCTGGAGGACAGGTTCATCATCTTGCGCACGACCATCTGACCGTCCCGGACCACGACCCGCTCCTGGATCTTGTTGGGGCCGACGATGGCGACCTCGGGGTGGTTGATGATGGGGGTGTGGGTGATGCCGCCCAGGGTTCCCAGTGAGGTGATGGTGATGGTCGAGCCCGACAGCTCCTCGCGCTTGGCCGAGCCGTCCTTGGCCGCGCCCGAGACGCGGGCGATCTCCAGCGCGGTGTCGTAGGGGTCGCGCGCCTCGGCGTGGCGGACCACCGGCACCATCAGGCCGTTCGGCGTCTGGGCGGCGATCCCCAGGTGCACGGCGTTGTGGGTCGTCAGGACGCCGGCCTCGTCGTCGTAGTGGCTGTTGATCTGCGGCTGGTCGCGCAGGGCCACGACGATGGCGCGGGCGATGAAGGGCAGGACGTTCAGCTTGGGCTGGTCCTTGGCCTTCGTCGCATTCAGATGCGCGCGGAGCTCCTCCAGCGCCGTCACGTCGATCTCCTCGACATAGGTGATGTGCGGGATGCGGCGCACGCTCTCGGCCATCTTCTCCGCGATCTTGCGGCGCAGGCCGATGATGCGGACCTCGGTCGTGCCGTCCGCCTTGGCGTAGGTCGAGGCCGACGATTTGCCGGTCGAGACGCCGCGACCACCGCCCGAGACATAGGCGTCCAGGTCGCCGTGCTCGATGCGGCCGGCAGGACCGGAGCCGGGGACGAACTGCAGCTCGACGCCCAGGTCGCGCGCGCGCTGGCGCACGGCGGGCGAGGCGAGGGGGCGCTGGTTGCGATCCGACAGTTTCCGAGAGCCCTCCCCCTCGAGGGGGGAGGGTTGGGTGGGGGTGTGGGCAGGACGTTTGGAGGCAGGAGGAGTCTCCGGTGCCTCGGCGGCCACGGCGGTGCGACCACCCTCACCCCCGGCCCCTCTCCCCTCGAGGGAGAGGGGGGCAGGTGCGATGTTGCCCTTGCCCTCGACCTGGAAGCTGACCAGGGGGCCGCCGACGGGCAGCTGCTGGCCGGCCTCGCCGTGCAGGGCGACGACGGTGCCGGACACGGGCGAGGTGATCTCCACCGTCGCCTTGTCGGTCATGATCTCGGCCAGGATCTGGTCTTCCTCGACCGCGTCGCCGACCTTGACGCGCCAGCCGACCAGCTCGGCCTCGGCGGTGCCTTCACCCACGTCGGGCAGTTTGAAGACGTGGTTGGCGCCCGGCGCGGGCTGGGCCGGCGACGGTGCGGCTTTCGGCGCCTCGACCGGAGCGGGGGCGGCCTCGACCTTGGGCGCGGGAGCGGGTTCGTCCGCCGACGCATTGCCGGCGCCCTCGACCTCGAACTCGACCAGCGGACCCCGCACGGGCAGCATTCCGCCGACCTCGCCATGCAGGGCGGTGACCTTGCCCGACACCGGGGCGGTGATCTCGACCGTGGCCTTGTCCGTCATGACGTCGGCGACGATCTGGTCTTCCTCGACCATGTCCCCGACCTTGACGTGCCAGCCGACCAGTTCGGCCTCGGCGGTGCCTTCGCCCACGTCGGGCAGCTTGAAGACGAAACGACCCATCTCAGCGGCCTCCCGACATGACGGACTTCAGCGCGTCTGCGACCCGCTGCGGGCCCGGGAAATATTCCCACTCGAAGGCGTGCGGATAGGGGGTGTCCCAGCCGGTCACGCGCGCGATCGGCGCCTCCAGGTGATAGAAGCAGCGCTCCTGGACCAGGGCCGACAGCTCGGCGCCGAAGCCCGAGGTGCGCGGCGCCTCGTGCACGATGACGCAGCGGCCGGTCTTCTTCACGCTGGCCTCGATGGCCTCGATGTCCAGCGGCACGAGCGAGCGCAGGTCGATGACCTCGGCGTCCACGCCCGCGTGCTCGGCGCCCGCCAGCGAAACCCACACCATCGTGCCATAGGCCAGGATGGTGACGTCATTGCCCTCGCGCATGACGCGGGCCTTGCCCAGCGGCTCGACGAACTTGCCGGTCGGGACCTGCGCCAGCTCCTGAGCCTTCCACGGCGACACCGGCTTCTCGTGCCAGCCGTCGAAGGGGCCGTTGTACAGGCGCTTGGGCTCGAAGAAGATGACCGGATCATCGTCCTCGATCGCCGCGGTCAACAGACCCTTGGCGTCATAGGGGTTGGACGGGATCACCACCTTCAGGCCGGCGATGTGGGTGAACAGGCTTTCGGGGCTCTGGCTGTGCGTCTGGCCGCCGAAGATGCCGCCGCCGTAGGGGCTGCGTATAGTGATGGGGCTGGTGAACATCCCGCCCGAGCGATAGCGCAGCTTGGCCGCCTCCGACACGATCTGGTCGTAGGCGGGGTAGATGTAGTCGGCGAACTGGATCTCCACGACCGGGCGCAGGCCATAGGCGCCCATGCCGATGGCGGCGCCGACGATGCCCGTCTCCGAGATCGGGGCGTCGAAGCTGCGGGTCAGGCCGTGCTTCTTCTGCAGGTGGTCGGTGACGCGGAAGACGCCGCCGAAATAGCCCGCGTCCTCGCCGAAGCTGAGGACCGACGGGTCCTCGCTCATCTTGGCGTCCAGGGCCGAGTTCAGGGCCTGGATCATGTTCATGGGCTGGACGCCCGAGGCCGGAGCCTCGGACTTGGGCGCGTTGTTCTGATCGACCATGTCGGGCTCGACGCCGTCGGTGCGGTCGGATTCGGTGAAGGTGGTTTGCTCGCTCATGATCAGACCCCCACTTCGCGGCGCTGTTCGACCAGGCGCCAGTCCTCGGTGGCGAACACCTCTTCGAACATCGTCTTCACGCTGGGGCGCGACTGGCCGAGCGTGCCGATGGCTTCGGACTCCTTGCCGGCGGCGCGCACCTGGTCGGCTGCGTCCTTCTCGGCGGCTTCATGCTGTTCGTCGGACCATTCGCCCAGCGCGATCAGATGTTGCTTCAGCCGCGCCAGCGGGTCGCCCAGCGGCCATTTTTCATGCTCGTCGCCGGGGCGATAGCGGCTGGGGTCGTCCGAGGTCGAGTGCGGCGCGCCGCGATAGGTGAACAGTTCGATCAGCGTGGCGCCCAGGTTCGCGCGCGCGCGCTCCTCGGCCCAGCGGGTCGCGGCCCAGACGGCCAGGAAGTCGTTGCCGTCCACCCGCAGCGACGGCAGGCCGTAGCCCAGGCCCTTCGACGCGAAGGTCGTCTCCATCCCGCCGGCGATGCCCTGGAAGGAGCTGATGGCCCACTGGTTGTTGACGATGTTCAGGATCACCGGCGCCCGATAGACGGCGGCGAAGGTCAGGGCCGAGTGGAAGTCGCTCTCGGCCGTCGACCCGTCGCCGATCCAGGTGATGGCCAGCTTGTCGTCGCCTTTGTAGGCGCTGGCCATGGCCCAGCCCACGGCCTGCGGATACTGGGTGCCCAGATTGCCCGAGATCGTGAAGAAGCCGTAGTCCTTGGACGAATACATGATCGGCAGCTGGCGGCCTTTGATCGGGTCCGCCGCGTTGGAATAGATCTGGTTCATCATGTCGACGAGCGGATAGCCGCGCGCGATCAGAAGCCCTTGCTGGCGATAGGTGGGAAAGCCCATGTCCTCGCGGCCCAGCACCATGCCCTGGGCGACCGCGATGGCCTCTTCGCCGGTGCACTTCATGTAGAAACTGGTCTTGCCCTGACGGTGGGCGCGATGCATCCGATCGTCGAAGGCGCGGGTCAGGACCATGGCCTTCAGCCCGCGGCGCAGGGTCTCGGGGTCCAGGCGCGGATCCCACGGTCCGACCGCGCGGCCCTCGTCGTCCAGCACCCGCACCAGGCGGAAGGCGTGATCGCGCATCGCCTCGGCCTTGGCCGTCGGCTCGGGCCGGTCGACCGCTCCGGCGGGGTCCAGTTTCAGGTGGCTGAAGTCCGGCGCGTCGCCGGGCCGTCCGGGCGGTTCGGGCACGCGCAGCGAGAGCGGGACCGAGTTGCGGGCCTTTTGGGTGTCAGTCATGCATCCTGCCGTCTGGTTGATCCGACCGCGTTTCCTCAATCCCGCATTTAGCACGGGCCGAAGCGAGAGGCTCGCTCAAAAACGCCTTGCAACTCGCCGTTCTCGGGTATTTTATTGCGCCATAACGATAAACGGAGAAACGCCGTGGCCGACGCCTTGGATCCCATCGACGCCCGCATTCTCGATATTCTGCAACAGGACGCGGGCCTGTCGGTGGCCGAGGTGGCGGATCGGGTGGGCCTGTCGGCCTCGCCGTGCTGGCGCAGGATCAAGAGGCTGGAGGATTCCGGCCTCATCCGCAAGCGCGTCACCTTGCTGGACGCCGCAAAGCTGGGCCTGGATTTCGAGGTCTACGCCATTGTCAAGCTGAGCCTGCCGTCGACCGACAACCTGGACGCCTTCGAAAGCGCGGTCTCGGCCTGGCCCGAGGTCGTCCAGTGCGCCACCATCACCGGACGCGAGGATTATGTGCTGCGGATCATCACCTCCGACATGCACGCCTTCGACCGTTTCCTGCGTGAAAAGCTGCTCAGCCTGGGCATCGTCTCGGACTGCGAGAGCCACATCGTCACCCGCGGCGTGAAGGACGTCACCGCCCTGCCGCTGGGCCTGGTCAGCCCGCATGTGACCTGAGACTCGACTTCCCCGACCGGCGGCGACAAGAATAAGCTTTGCCGTATTCGAGGGTCGAATGAGGACTTTGCTGGCCTTTGCCGTTGCTGCCGCCGTTCTCGGCGGCTCGCCCGCGCAGGCCCGACAGGATCTCGCCGCCCAGCCGGAGGCCGATGTGGCTGCGTTCAGGCGGCTTCGTACGGAAGCGGCGAAGGCTCTGACCGCCGACGATCTGGACCGGGCGTCCGAGCTTTTGACCGAGGCCGCCGGGCGCGTCCCCAATCACGCGGGCGTCACCCTTTTGCGCGCGCGCGTCGCTGCGGCCTTGGGCGACATGTCCGGGGCGCTTGACCTGCTGGGCCGCCTGGCTCGCATGGGCGTGGCCTTTGATCCGGCGTCCGACCCCGCCCTGGCGCCGCTGCGTGACCTGGAAGGGTTCGAGCCGATCCAGGCGATGTTTCAGGCCAATCGTCGGCCGGTCGGCGCCGACCGCCTCGACACCCTGGCCACGGTTTCGGGATCGGGCTTGTCGGAAGCCGTGGCCTATGACGCCAAGCGCGAGCGATGGCTGGTGTCGCAGGTGGCGGGGCGCGCGATCGTCGTCCTGCCCGGCGGATCGGGAGAGACGGGGCCTTTCCTGGCGGAGCCCCTGTCGTTGGGCGCGCTCGGCATGGCGATCGACGCCGCGTCCGACCGCCTTTGGCTCGTGGCCTCGGCGGCTCCGCCCGCCGTTGCTTCCGGGGCTTCGCCTGACGCGGCCTCCATGCTGCTGGCGATCGACCTGGCCGACGGCTGCGTCGCGGCGCGCCATCCCTTGCCGTCTTCCGAGCGCACGCGCGGGCCAGGCGACATTCTGCTGGCGCCGGACGGAGCCGTCTTCGTCGCCGACGGCCTGGCGGGCGACATCCTGCGGCTGGAGCCGGGAGGGTCGGTGCTGACGCCCTTCATGGAGGCCGGACTACTGGGTTCGCCCCAGGGGATGGTGATGGCCCCGGACGGCCGGGCCTTGATCGTGGCGGACTATTCGTCGGGCCTGTGGCGCGCGCCCCTGGACGGCGGCGCGCCCTATCGGATGGCGGCCCCCGACGACGCCAATCTGATCGGGATCGACGGCCTGATCGTCGAGGGCCGGTCGCTGTACGCGCTTCAGAACGGGGCCGCGCCGCAACGCGTCCTGCGTCTGACGCTCGACGCCCAGGGCGGCCGCATCGACGCGGTTCAGACCCTGGCCGCCAACCTGCCCCAGATCGATCAGCCGACGAATGGCCAGATCGTCGAGGGCCGTCTGGTGTTCGTGGCCCGCTCCCAGTGGAGCGCCTTCACCGCCGAGGGCGCCTTGAGGACAGCGGACCCCGAACCGGCTATCATCGCCAGCCTGGCGCTGGACTGAGGACAGTTTCATGATCGAGATGGTGATCGACGCCCGCCGCAAGGACCTGGGTGGTTTTGAGGTCGGGCGCGTCCTGCCGTTCCATGCGCGGCGCACGGTCGGCCCCTTCATCTTCCTGGACCAGATGGGACCGGCCGAGTTCGCCCCAGGCTCGGACGCCATCAATGTGCGGCCGCACCCGCACATCGGCCTGTCGACTCTGACCTATCTGTTCGAGGGCGAGATCATGCACCGCGACAGCCTGGGCTACACCCAGCCGATCCGCCCGGGCGAGGTCAACTGGATGACGGCCGGCAAGGGCATCGTGCATTCCGAGCGCACCGACCCGCTGAAGAAGAGCCAGGGCGGCCCTATGCACGGCATGCAGGCCTGGATCGCCCTGCCCGACGAGGCGGAGGATTTGGACCCGTCGTTTGACCACCACGCCGAGGCCGATCTGCCGGCCTATGAGAACAACGGCCTGTTCGCGCGGCTGGTGGCAGGAGAGGCCTATGGCGCCTCGGCCGGCGTGGCCGTGCAGTCACCGCTCTTCTACGTCCACTGGGAGATGAAGGCCGGGGTCAAGACCGCCCCGCCGCCCGGCCGCGGCGCCGGCGGCTATTCCGAACGGGCCCTGTTCGTCGCCCGCGGCCAGGTCGAGGTCGGCGACCGCACCTTCCATCCCGGCCAGCTGATCGTGCTGGAGCCCGACGCCCAGCCGACCGTGCGCGCCTCGACCGACGCCAGCGTCATGGCCCTGGGCGGCGAGCCGGTGGGCCAGCGGCTGATCTGGTGGAACTTCGTCGCCTCCAGCCAGGCACGCATCGACGCCGCCAAGGCCGACTGGAAGGCCGGGCGCATGAAACTGCCGACCGAGGACGATCTGGAGTTCATCCCTCTGCCCGACGTCCCCTCGACGCCAGAGCCCGCGCCGGCCGAGGTCAAGCCCGAGCCGACGCACCCAGTCTGAGGCTCCTCTGCCACACCTGAAGCCTCGGCGCGGACCCCCGGTCTGGCCTTTCGGGACGCATGCCTGTAAGAGGCGCCGCTTCTCCCCGACACCGCATCTTGCAGCGGCCCGGACCTTCCGTGGCCGAACACAGTCCGCCCGAGCCCGAAATGAACCTTCGCAACGTCGCCATCATCGCCCACGTCGACCACGGCAAGACCACCCTGGTGGATCAGCTTCTGGCCCAGTCCGGCGTCTTCCGAGCCAATGAGGCGACGACCGAGCGCGCCATGGACTCCAACGACCAGGAGAAGGAGCGCGGCATCACCATCCTGGCCAAGTGCACCTCCGTGCTCTGGAACGGCAAGGCGGGCGAGACGCGCATCAACATCATCGACACGCCGGGCCACGCCGACTTCGGCGGCGAGGTCGAGCGCATCCTGGGCATGGTGGACGGCTGCGTCATCCTGGTCGACGCCGAAGAGGGCGTCATGCCCCAGACCAAGTTCGTGCTGACCAAGGCCCTGAAGATGGGCCTGCGTCCGATCCTGTGCATCAACAAGGTCGACCGCGCCCACGCCGATCCGGACCGCGTGCACAACGAGACCTTCGACCTGTTCGCCGCCATCGGCGCGACCGACGAGCAGCTGGACTTCCCGCACATCTACGCCTCGGGCCGAAACGGCTGGGCGACGTTGGACCTGAACCAACCCAACGACAATCTGGCCCCTCTGTTCGACCTGATTGTCGACCACGTCCCGCCGCCCAAGGTGCAGGACAACAAGGACAAGCCGTTCCAGATGCTGAACGTGCTGATCGAGTCCGACCCCTTCCTGGGCCGGATCCTGACCGGCCGCATCGAGAGCGGCAAGGCCGTTCCCGGCATGGCGATCCACGCCCTGGACCGCGAAGGCAAGGAAATCGAACGCGGACGCATCACCAAGGTTCTGGCTTTCCGCGGCCTGAAGCGTCAGGCCCTGGATGAGGGTTCGGAAGCGGGCGACATCGTCGCCATCGCCGGCATGTCCAAGGCGACCGTGGCCGACACCCTGTGCGCCATGGAAGTCACCGACGCTCTGCCCGCGCAGCCGATCGATCCGCCGACCATCTCCATGACCGTCTCGGTCAACGACAGCCCCCTGGCCGGTCGCGAAGGCGACAAGGTCCAGTCGCGCGTCATCCGCGACCGCCTGCTGAAGGAAGCCGAAGCCAACGTCGCCATCCGCGTCACCACCACCGAGGGCGGCGACGCCTATGAGGTCGCCGGTCGCGGCGAACTGCAGCTGGGCGTGCTGATCGAGAACATGCGCCGCGAAGGCTTCGAGGTCTCGATCTCGCGTCCGCGCGTGGTGTTCCAGACCGGCGAGAACGGCGAGAAGCTGGAGCCGATCGAGGACGTCATGATCGACGTCGACGACGAGTTCTCGGGCGTCGTCATCGAGAAGCTGTCGGCCCGCAAGGCCGAGATGACCGACATGGGCCCCTCGGGCGCCGGCAAGACCCGCATCAGCCTGAAGGCGCCCTCGCGCTCGCTGATCGGCTATCAGGGCGAGTTCCTGACGGACACGCGCGGCTCGGGCGTGCTGAACCGCGTCTTCAGCCACTATGAACCCTACAAGGGCGAGATCGCCGGCCGTCTGAAGGGCGTGCTGATCTCCAACTCGGACGGCGACACGGCGGCCTTCGCCCTGTGGAATCTCGAGGACCGCGGCATCATGTTCGTCGGCGCGGGCGAAAAGACCTACCAGGGCATGATCATCGGCGAGAACGCGCGGTGGGACGACCTGGACGTCAACCCGATCAAGGGCAAGCAGCTGACCAACGTCCGCGCCTCGGGCAAGGACGAGGCCGTGCGCCTGACCCCGCCGCGCAAGATGAGCCTGGAACAGGCCATCGCCTACATCGAGGAAGACGAACTGGTCGAGGTCACGCCCAAATCGATCCGCTTGCGCAAGCAGACGCTGAACCCCTCGTTCCGCAAGAAGCGCGTCCGTCCCGAATAAGCCTCCGGCGAGGGGCGGGGCGCTATTCCAGCGTTCCGCCCTCGACCCGCACGAACTGCGCGCGGCCTTGCAGCGCCTCGAACAGGCCGGCCTCCGTGCCGGTCATGAAGGCCTGAAGGCCCAAGGCCTCGATCTCGTCGAACAGGGCCGCCCGCCGCGCTGCATCCAGATGCGCGGGCGCCTCGTCCAGCAGCAGCACCGGCGGCGCCGCCTGGCCCGCCAGCCGCCCGACCTGGGCCAGGATCAGGTTCAGCACCAGCGCCTTCTGCTCGCCCGACGACCCCTCGGCCGCCGGCCGGTTTTTCTCGCGATGAAGGGCGGTCAGGTCCGAACGGTGAGGGCCATAGAGCGATCGTCCGGCCGCCGCGTCACGCGCCCGGCTGCGCGCCAGGCCCTCGCCGATCCGGCCCAGAATGTCGGCCTCGTCCGCGCCCTCCAGCGCCATCTGTTCCGCCTCGCCCTGAAGTCCCAGGTCCGCTTGCGGGAAGGGGCGGTCGCCGCGCGCGTCGATGCCGCCCTGCAATGCGCCCAGCGCCAGGGCCCGCGCCACCGCGGCACGTGCGCCCGTCTCGGCCAGCCGCGCCTCCAGCGCATCCAGCCACAACGGATCGGCCGGCCGTCCCTCGTCGGTCAGCAGCCGCAGCCGCTCCCTCAAGGCCTTCTCATAGGCCGCCACCGTCGCCGCATGGTCGGGCAGGGCGGCGAACACCAGACGGTCGAAGAAGCGCAGGCGCGCCGCCCGGGCGTCTGAAAACAGCCGATCCTGCTCGGGCGTGGCCCAGATCGGCCGCAGATGGTCCAGCATCCGGCCCGGCGGCGCCGTCTCTCCGTCGATCCGCACGATGCGCCGGGCCGCGCCGGCCGACTGCACGCCGGTGCCCAGCTTGGTTTCATCCTCGGGGCCTTGCAGCGTCGCCGCCACGGCCCAGGCCCGGCCCGACGCCTCGCCAGGCTCTCTGCGCCCCATCTCGGCGGCCGTCGCCCCACGCAGGCCCTTGCCGGGCGTCAGCAGGCTGACCGCCTCGAGCAGATTGGTCTTGCCCGCCCCGTTCGGCCCATGCAGCACCACCGCCCCGCCGGCTGTCTCCAGCCGGGCGGTTCGATAGGACCGAAAGTCGGTGAGGGTGAGGGAGGTTAGACTCAAGCCGTCACAACACCGGCGGCAGACCAGCCCAGTCGGTCAGCAGCCGTCCTCGCGTGGAGGCCAGCATGCCGACGGTGCGTCCGTCCTGCCGGATGGAGATGTCCACCAGAGCCAGCCGATGATCGACCGTGATCCGTTCGGTGCGACCCTCGGCGGTCTTCAACTTTACCAGCAAGGCGACGTGAGGCGCGGTGATCACTTCGCGGACATCGACAATCTCGTGGCGAAGGTGGTGTCTGGTCCGTCCGACGACCGGCCTGATCTCCAGCTTGTCGGCGTAAAGCGAAACCCGTCGGGGCCTGACCAGGCCCGTCGCTGCATAGGCCGCTACGAGTGCGCAAAGACCGCTCAACAGGCCGAACACCAAGGGCTGCAATGCGCTTATTGCCAGAACGAACGCGGCTGCCGCCATCGCCAGCAGAATGACCAGGCTGTATTCGAATGTGCTGGTCGTCCAGGCGGCGAACGCGTCCTGATCGGACACTATCGTCACACCCGCAGCGGCATCAGCACGTACTGCACGCCCGGGTCGCCTGGATCCAGGACCAGGGTCGGGCTGGCGGGATCGGCGAACTTGAACAGGGCGGTCTCGCCGGTGATCTGGCCGGCGACGTCCAGCAGATAGCGGGCGTTGAAGCCGATCTCGAACGGCTCTTCGGAATAGCCGATCTCGACCTCCTCCTCAGCCTGGCCGGCTTCCATGTTGCGCACGGTCAGCTTCACCCGGTCGTTGTCGAACGCCAGCTTCACCGAGCGGCTCTTTTCGGCCGAGATGGTGGCTACGCGGTCGACCGCCGAGGCGAAGACCGAGTTGTCGATGTCGGCCTGCTTGTCGTTGCCGCGCGGGATGACGCGCAGATAGTCGGGGAAGGCGCCGTCAATGACCTTGGACGTCAGGCTGGCCTGGCCGAACTCGAAGCGGATCTTCTGGGGGCTGACCTGGATCTCGACCGGACCCGAGCCGTCGTCCAGCAGCTTGCGCACCTGGTCGATGGTCTTGCGGGGCACGATGACGCCGGGGCCGCCCGCCGCGCCGTCCGGCGCCGGGGTCTCGGCCAGGGCCAGGCGGTGGCCGTCGGTCGCCACCGCGCGCAGCAGGGGAATGCCTTGTTCGGCCACGGTGTGCAGGTACAGGCCGTTCAGATAGTAGCGCGTCTCTTCGGTCGAGACGGCGAAGCGGGTCTTGTCGATCAGCCGCGCCAGATCTTCCTTGGGCAGGGCGAAGCGCACGCCGGCCGTGTCGGTCGACATGACGGGGAAGTCGCCGGCCGGCAGAACCGGCAGGTTGAACTTGGAGCGGCCCGCCGACACCACCAGGCGCGGGTCGTCGCCCGAATAGGTCAGGCTGACCTCGGCGCCGTCCGGCAGTTTGCGCACGATCTCGTACAGGGTGTGGGCGGGGGCCGTGATCTGGCCCTCGACGTTCACCTGGGCCTCGGCCTCGTCGACGATCTCCATGTCCAGGTCGGTGGCGGCGAAGGCCAGGCGGTCGCGCCCGGCCGACAGCAGCACGTTGGACAGGATCGGAATGGTGTTTCGGCGTTCGACGACGCTCTGGACGTGGCCCAGGGCCTTGAGCAGTGCGGATCGTTCGATGGTCAGTTGCATGTCGTCTTCGCCCGGGTCGGCGACTCAAGCGTCGCCGCGACTAGATGGGCCTGGACACTAGCGGATCAGGCGGGGAGGGCAAGAAAGCCGAAACGGCGTCCACAGCTTGTCCCCGCCTGTGTAAGGCCCTCAGCCCCGCAGTTTGCGCGTCAGCGTCTCGACGTCGCGCACGATCTGCTCGTCGGACGCCATCAGCTCCTCGATCTTGCGCACGCCGTGCAGGACGGTCGTGTGATCGCGTCCGCCGAAGCGGCGGCCGATGTCGGGATAAGAGCGGGTGGTGTTCTGCTTGCACAGATACATGGCGATCTGGCGCGGGCGGGCGATGGCGCGGGTGCGGCGCTCGCTCAGCAGATCGGCCTGTTTCAGGCTGAAATGGTCGGCCACCGTTTTCTGGATCTCGTCCACGGTGATGCGGCGTTCCGGGCCGCTGCGGAGCGCCGAGCCCAGGAGCGACTGCGCCTCGTCCAGCGACAGGCCCGACAGGCGCGCGCCGGCGGCGGCGGCCAGGGTGTTCACCGCGCCCTCAAGCTCGCGCATCGAGCCAGGGGTGCGGTCCACCAGGTGCTGCAGCACCTCGGGACGGGCCTCGCCCTGGATCACGCCCAAGCCGGCCAGGGCGCGCAGGCGGTTCTCGGCCACGGCGATCTTCAGCGAGCGGTCGGCGGCCTCCACCGGGCAGGTCAGGCCCGCCGACAGGTGGCTGCGCAGGCGCGGCTCGATCTCGCTCAGGGCCATCGGCGGCTTGTCGGCCGACAGAACGATGCGTTTGCCGTCCTCGATCAGGGCGGTCAGGGTCGACAGCAGCTCTTCCTGGGTCGAGGTCTTGCCGCCGACGAACTGCACGTCGTCCAAGAGCAGCATGTCGGCCGAGCGCAGGCTGTCCTTGAACGCGGCCATCGACCGGTCCTGCATGGCGCGCATGAAGGTCGACAGGAAGCGTTCGGCGGTCAGATAGACCACCTTGGCGTCGGGGCGAAGGCGCTGCGCCTCCCAGGCGATGGCGTTCAGCAGGTGCGTCTTGCCGTAGCCATAGGGGCCGCAGAAGAAGATCGGGTTGAAATGGCCGTCGGCCCAGGCTGCGGTCTGGCGCGCGATGGCCAGGGCGAAGGCGTTGCCCTGACCCTCGACGAAGCTGTCGAACGTCAGGCGGTCCTGCAGGCCGGCGGCGCGAACGGCGCGGGCGCCGTCGGCGACCGGGGCCACGGTCGGCTGAGGGCCGGACACGACATTGCTGTTGGCGGCGGGCGCCGGGGTCGAGCGCGAAGCCAGCGGCGGGACCGAGCCCATCTCCGCGCGGCAGCGCACCTCCAGGCGACGGTTCAGGCCATCCAGGCCCAGCCACAGCTCGTTCATGCGGCGCAGCGCGTTCTTGCGTACCCAGTCGCGGGCATAGGCGGTCGGCGTCACCAGGACCAGATTGCCCTGGTTGTCCGGACGTACGGCCGAGGGCGCGATGTAGGAGCTGAACGGACCGTCGCCGATCTCGGTCTTCAGCCGTCCCGCCGCCTCGGTCCAGATATGTTCCGGATCCGTCATGCCGCTCGCCATTCTGACCGCCCCCACCATCGCCGACTGCCCCGCCGCAGAAAGAAAAACCAACCGAACCGCGCCCTTCGGAGGCCGTGCGTTCGGGACGATCTCTCCTGTCCCGCGAAGCCGGTGGCTTTGCAGGCGGGGTCGTACTCTCGAACAGACAGCTCCAACCCGGCGCGATCATAACGGCGTCGCACCGTCTTCATTCCCGGCGGAGACCGCCGGGTCGGAAGGGCGTTGAGAGGCAAAACTTACGCCGCGCGCCTCGAGAATCAACGCTGATTCGACTCCCGATTCGCACTTAAATCGTTTGACTCCGCTAAGGGTCGATCCCGTCTAGGAAAATGACGGTTTCGCCACAATCGTAGCGGTTGATGACGGCTGTCGCACTTGCGGCGGACACGCAAAACGGCGAGGGAGCTCGCGCTTCCTCGCCGTTGTAATCACTCGATTTTCGTATGACGGGGGTGTGAAAACCCCTGACGCGCGAAGGTTGGTCGCCCCGTCTTAGGCAGCCGACATCTTCTTCAGCTGGGCGGCCAGACGGCTCACCTTGCGCGAGCCGGTGTTCTTGTGAACCACGCCCTTGGACACGGCGCGCATCAGCTCGGACTGGGCCGTGATGAAGGCGGACTTGGCGGCCTCGGCGTCGCCGCCGGTCACCGCTTCCTGGAACTTGCGGAGGAAGGTCCGCACGCGCGTGCGGCGGGCCTTGTTCACTTCGGTCCGCGCTTCGATCTTGCGGATCGCCTTGCGGGCGCCAGCGTTGTTAGCCATCGATAAAACCTTCGAACGAAAACGCCGCAGACACCCGTCCACGGCGCGGAAATCTCAAGAGGGCGGGCCTATAGCGGATGACGCCGCGAGGGTCAACGCAGAGTCTGGTTCTCACGCCGCCCGCCGGGCAGGACGCCAAGCCTATGCGGCCTTCAAGCGTGCGATCTCATGCTGGAAGGCCCGCGTCATCTGCTCGGCTTCCTCGTCGGGAAGCCACCGCGCCATTTGAGGAAACACGGTTTGCCACATTCGCACGTTCCGGTCGTCCCAAGGCATGCGGTCAGCGGCGCGGGCCTGTTCCAGCACGCGGGTCAGCTTGGCGCGGGCGCGGGCCTCATGGTCCACCGGCTTGGGCACCGGGGCCTGAAGGCGGTCGCCGCCTTCGCCAAACAGGCTGAACTGGTCACTCATCGTCGGGTGTCGTGGTCTCTGCAGCGGCGTCCGCCAAGGCGAAGCCGAGGCTGTCGCGACTCAGGGGATCGTCCAGGGTCTGGATCAACAGGCTATCGGCGCGGAGGTTCAGGTCAATAAGCTCTCCGACACGACCCACAAGATCGCGAAGCTGGGGGATGAAATCGGGCGCGGTGGCGTCGAGGCCTGCCCGCGCCGCCAACCAGCGCGGCACGACGCGATAGCCGCTGACGGCGAAATCCCACGCCTCGCGCGGGATGGGCGAGATCAGGCCCGAGCCGTCCTCGCAGAGAGTCAGGGCGGCGCCGTCTAGGTCGCGGGGGTCGATGGGGCGCAGCTTGCCGCTCGGCGCGGTCTGCGCCAGGGCGACCCCCTTGGTGAAGGCCTCGGCGGGCGGGCGGGCGAAGGTCTGGACCGCACGGATTTCCGCGCCCACGGAGGCGGCGGCGTCGAACACGGCGCGGTTGGCCGGGAAGGGGATGTGGGGGAACACGTCTTCCAGGTCCTCGGCGAAGCGGGTCGTGTAGGAGGTGGCCGACAACAGGGCGAGGATTGCGTCGAACATCGCCTCGGGCGTGACCTCCGAGCCGTAGGCGTCGGACAGGGCGGCCACGAGCTCGGGTTTCAGGTTGTGAGGGCCATGGCCGGGGCGGCGGTCATAGAGGGGGAAGGCGTAGCCGCCGTAGCTACCGCGGAAGGCGTGGCGATCGGGGATGAGGCCGTGGCACCAGACAGCCGGACCCATCGAAGTGCCGAAAGGCATCGCGAAGAGCCCAGCGTTTATAGCGCCCCAAGCTCTCTGAAGTTTTGGCCATGGCCAATCGACAAACCCGGGCTGGTTATAAACGGGGCGGTTGTCAAATGGACGATAGGAGGCAAAGCGTACCGCGTGTGGGTTCCACCCTTTGCCGTGAGCTGTCGCAAAAGCGCCCTTACGCGAGGTGGCATACTCTGCTTCGGCTGTGGCACCGATAAGAGTGTCGAAATGAACGATCTTCTGTTCGAGATCATCTGGCGAGAATCCGTAGGCCAAATGGTCTCGAGTCGTCTCCACACCCGACGAGCCAAACTCAAAGGCCTCGAAGATCGAGATCAGCGATCCGTTCAGGAACGGCACAGGGCGCATGTCGTCAAGCAGACCCCGATCAACCTCCACCGCGCCGGACAGTGCGCCCGCAGGTTCCCCCTCCAACATCCAGGCGAGCTTCGAACCGCGAGACGCCCGCCCTTGCTCCCACGCATCGACATAGTCGATGCGCGCCAAATCTCCTTCCGCCTTCGATCCATCTGCAATCGCGACGGTGATGGCTACCCCGGTGAGGATGTTAAAGACGTTCCCGTCGCCCTCGATACCAGCCCTCGCGCCAGCTCTGCCGTCGCCGCGCAAGTCGTAGATCTCGATCCGGTCAAACCGCTCGCGAAGCATCTTGCGAAGGCCGGCGTAGGGCTTGCCCGTCAGATATTTGCGGTTGGAGATGTAGGCGACCACGCCCTTCTTCGGCGCGTTGTTGGCCTCGAACAGCTTCCAAAGGGCCCAGCGCCAGAAGGCGACGGACAGTTCCGGGAAGGTGTTCAGCTGATTGCCCCAGCCCGCGTCGCGCACGGGTTTCTTCAGGTCGTCCCAGACCCCGTCCATCCACCGACCGACGAGGCTTTCGTTCTCGCCGACCTCCAGCCGCCGATAGGGCGGATTGCCGATGATGGCGAGGATCGGCTGCTGGGTCTTGATGCGGTTCGACTCAGCCCGCTCGTCCTGAATGCCTTCGGAGACGAAGCCCAACGCCCCGGCTGGCGCCGCCGCGTTCGGTTCCGCAAGAGTGTCGGTCAGATAGACGCCCAGGCGCGGCAGCCTGAACGTCGGATCGATCTTGCCGTCCTTGTCGCGCGCCAGGGCGTGGTGCAGGCGATAATGGGCGACCGCATAGGGGCCGATCAGCAGCTCAAACCCATACATGCGCGACGCCAGTCCCCGCAGGGCGGCCGGGGCCTGGCCTGGTCCGTCCGTCTCGCTGACCTCTCGCCGCAACCGATCCGCGACGCCCAGCAGGAAGGTGCCGGTGCCCGTCGCGGGGTCCAGGATATGCACAGCCGGATCGGCGATGCCTTTGGTCTTCAAGTCCTGCTTCAGCGCCCGGTCGAGCGCGCCGACCATGAACCGCACTACCTCGACCGGGGTATAGTAGACGCCGTATCGCTCTCGGGCCGCCGGATCGAAGGTTTCGAGGAAGAACTCGTAGAAGTAGAGGATGGGGTCGGAGCCGTCCTTGCGGATCGCCAGGATGTCGGGGTCGAAGCCGTTGACTGTCTGGAGCATGACCTGGAAGCCGATGCCGACGTCGGCGGCGACTTCCGGCAGGCTGAGGACGCGCAGGGCTGTCCGCATCAACGGATGCTCGTCGGGCATTTCCTTGTAGGCGTTGTCGTCCAGGCGCTTGCCGCCCGTGGCCTCGCGCACCAGCAACAGACCGAAGGCCAGGGTCTGGGCGAAGGCGCTGGAAAACAGATCGTCAAAATCAGTGGAAGAGTAGCCCCCAGCCTCGGGGGTGGGAATAGAGGACGTCGCGGAACTCTTGTCGCACCTGATGGAGCGGAGTGCCGGTCACCCCGTCCGCCGCCAGTTCCGCCAGCCGATCGCGCACGATGCCGCGCACGAGCTTGGCCGAATGCGCGAGAAGCTCGGCCAGATGCTCGGCGTCCTTGGCCTGGGGCGGGTCGGACTGGGCCAGGCGTTCCAAAAGGTTGAGGGCGGCAGTCGGATCGTGGGCGTCGATCAGCCTGTCGGCCGCCGCCTCGTCTCGATTGGGGTCAAGCGCGGCCTCTGGAACTAGATCGGCGTTTCCCTGATCTTCGTCGCGTTCATAAAGCCGAAGACCATGAAAGTTGCTTGTGAGCCAGATAGGCAGCTCACAGAATCGGCCGAACTGACGCCGGTCATGCGCGGTGGTCCAGCGGCGGCCGTCGGTTGGCTTGTCGAGCGCCTTCAACTCTATAAAGGCTCGGGCCTGCTCGCCTGGGCGCTTAAGCGCAATGTCCGGTCGACCAACCCCGGCATTGATGAATTCAGCCAGCGGCACGATGTCATTCGGTGCGGCCGGAAGATGCGGCAAGAGTTCCACCAGCATTTGGTGAAAGGCGGGGGCCAAGCCGGGTTCGGTGGCTGCCGGGTGCGCGCGCCGTTCTTGCCGGACCCTTCGGGCATAGGCTTTGAGCACCTGGTTCTGGTTCTCTGTAATCATGCCCGTATCCCGCCCCCGTGCGTAGCTACGGGAGCATCAGCCGCTTCGCCCCTGCGTTGCAAGCCGCGCGCGGCCTGACTCCTACCGCCCCGTAAAGCTCGGCTTCCGCTTCTCCACGAACGCCGCCATGCCTTCCTTCTGGTCCTCAAAGGCGAACAGGCTGTGGAACAGGCGGCGTTCGAACTGGACGCCCTGGGTCAGGGTCGTCTCCAGCGCGGCGTTGACCATTTCCTTGTTGGCCATGACGGCCAGGGGGCTTTGGGCCGCGATGCGGGCGGCGATCTTGCGGGCTTCGTCCAGCAGGGCGTCGTGCGGGAAGATGCGGCTGGCCAGGCCCGCGCGTTCGGCCTCGGTGGCGTCCATCATGCGGGCCGTCAGGACCATGTCCATGGCCTTTGACTTTCCCACCAGCCGGGTCAGCCGCTGCGAGCCGCCGATGCCGGGCGCCACGCCCAGGTTGATCTCGGGCTGGCCGAACTTCGCCTTTTCACTGGCGATAATGAAGTCGCACAGCATGGCCAGCTCGCAGCCGCCGCCCAGCGCAAAGCCGTTGACCGCGGCGATGATCGGCTTCCTGAACCGGGTGATCCGGTCGTGGCCCAGGGCGAAATAGTCGCCCGTATACATCTGGGCGTAGGTCTGGTCCGCCATCTCCTTGATGTCGGCGCCGGCGGCGAAGGCCTTTTCGCCCGAGCCGGTCAGGATCAGGCAGCGCACCGCGTCGTCGTGCTCGACGGCGTCCAGGAAGTCCGCCAGATCCTTGAACAGGGCCGAGTTCAACGCATTCAGCGCCTCGGGCCGGTTCAGGGTGACCACCGCATAGCCGTCGGCGTGACGCTCGATCAGCAGATTGTCGTAAGTGTCGGCCATGGCGGGCTCCTCAGCTGTGTGGAGCCGGTCTAGCCGCTCAGCCGCGCCACTGGAACACCTCGGTGATCTCCACGCCGAAGACCTGGGCGATGCGAAAGGCGGCCTCCAGGCTGGGCGAGTATTTGTTCTGTTCCATCGCCACCACGGTCTGGCGGGTCACGCCGATGCGTTCGGCCAGCTGGGCCTGGGTCATCTCCGAGGCGTGGAAGCGCAGTTCGCGGATGCGGTTCTCGATCGGCGGGGGCCCCTTGCCCATCAGCGCAGCCCTCGCAGCATACCCAGCGTCACCCCGGCCCTCAGGGCCTCGGCGATGACGACGCAGGCGATCAGGACATTGGCCAGCAGCACCATGGCGTTGACGTCGGTGGTGTAGGCGCCGCGCCCGTCGACAAGATTGCCGCCGACCAGGCCGGCGAAATAGACCAGGATCGCCAGGCTGACGACCAGGGCGATCAGGGCCATCAGCGCCACGTGGCTGCCCTTCAGGGCCGCGGCGATCTCGCGCTCGTCGCGCCGGGTCTTGTCGATCCTGGATGTCGTGGCCTGAGCGATTAAGGTCAGCACGATCTCCAGCAGCACCACGCCGATCAGGCACAGGGCGAACACGCCGCCCATGTGCGCGGCGAAGTCCGTGCGCGCCAGGGCGCCGTCCGCGACTTGTGAGCCCAAGTGCCAGAAGTATGCGCCCCAGACGCCGAAAGCGGCGATGAGGCTGATCCACAGGTGCTTTTCACGAAACGACATGACGATCTCCGTTGATGGCTTCGATGTCGCAGATCGCCGACACGGTGTCAAACAAATAATACATCGAGTCCGTACTGTTTGACATACGGAACCGCTTAGCTTCCCCCTCGTTCGGCCGACCGGAGGCGTGCGATGCAGACTGCGGATGTGGCGATCGTGGGCGCGGGCCCGGCGGGGCTGACGGCGGCGCTGTATCTGGCGCGCTATCACCGGCGGGTGGTGGTGCTGCACGACGGGACCAGTCGCGCGCTGCGCGGACCCATGGCCCACAATGTGCCGGGCTTTCCCGACGGGATCTCCGGCCGCGCCCTGGTCAATCTGATGCAGCGCCAGGCGACCGAGGTCGGCGCCGAGATCATCGAGGCGCGCATCGACGACATCGCGCGCCGCCCCGACGGCTTCATCCTGAACGCCGCCCAGGACTCTTGGACGGCGCGGGCGGTGATCGTGGCGACTGGGGTGGACATGAACGAGGTCGATCTGCCGGCCGAGGTGCACCAGCGCGCCATCGCCGACGGCGTCCTGCGATACTGCCCCATCTGCGACGGCTACGAGGGCACCGACCGCGTCATGGGCGTCATCGGCTGCGACAGCAACGGCGCGGCCGAGGCGCTTTTCCTGCGCCAGTTCACCTCGAACGTCACGCTGATGCCGCTGAACTGGTCGGAGCTGACGGCCGACGAGACGGCCCAGCTGAAGGCCGCCGGCGTCCGGGTGCTGCAGGGCGCGCTGGATCGACTGGAGCCCCACTCCGACCGCATGGTGGTGCATCTGGAAGGCGGGCAGGTGGTCACGGTCGACACTCTGTATCCGGCGCTGGGTCTGCGGCCGCGCAGCGAACTCGCCGTGCGTCTGGGCGCGCCGCAGGGGCAGGGCGACTGTCTGGCGCCCGAGAGCCCGTTCGGCGCGGGCGTGGAGGGTCTGTGGGCGGCTGGCGACGTGGTCGAGGGGCTGGATCAGATCACCGTCGCCATGGGCCACGGCGCCATCGCGGCGACCAAGGCGCACAATTGGCTGCGCGAACAGGAAGGCCACACCTTGAGGACGTGACGGCTCAGCGCTTCTGGCAGCTGGGGCAGTAGAAGGTCGAGCGGCCGCCCTGGACGATGCGCTTGACCACGCCCGTACAGCCGTCACCCCGGCACGGTTGGCCCTCGCGGCCATAGACGTCGAAGCGATGCTGGAAATAGCCCTGGCCGCCGTCGGCGTTGGCGAAGTCGCGCAGGGTAGAGCCCCCCGCTTCGATGGCGTCGCGCAGCACGGCCACCACTTCCACCGCCAGCCGCTCCAGCCGGGGCCGCGTGATCTTGCCGGCCGCGATCAAGGGCGAAATGCGTGCGCGATACAGGGCCTCGCAGACGTAGATGTTGCCCAGCCCCGCCACGATTCTCTGATCCAGCAGGCTGACCTTGATGTTCTGGCTCTTGCCCTTGAACGCCTCGGCCAGATGCGCGCCCGAAAAGCCGTTGCCCAGCGGCTCGGGGCCCAGGGCGGCGAACCAGGGATGGGCCTCCACGGCCTCTGTCGCGATCAGGCCCATGAAGCCGAACCGGCGGGCGTCGGCGAAACCGATCCGCGTGGTCACGCCGTCGCGCGTGGCGCAGGCGCTGAAATGCTCGTGCTTACCGGCGATGGGCGCGGGCTCCTCGAACTCGCCCAGCTGAGTCCCGTCCAGGGTGAAGCGGCCCGTCATGCCCAGGTGGGTGATCCAGGTCTCGCCGGTCGACAGGGGCATCAGCAGATACTTGGCCCGGCGCTCGATCCGCTCGACGATCGCCCCCTCCAGCCGCTCGACGAACCGCTCGGGAAACGGAAAGCGAAGGTCGGGCCGATTGATCCGCACCCGCGTCATCCGCGCGCCGGCCAGCACGGGCTCCAGCCCCCGACGCACGGTCTCGACTTCGGGCAGTTCAGGCATGGCGGCTCCTACTTCGAGCCATGCTGTAACCGCTTCACGAAACAGGTGAAACCACCACGAATCCGAGATAATCCAGGCTGAAGTCCTCAGGGGGAGGGCGGGGGAAATGCCGATGACGTCTCGCCTTGTGTCCATCCTAGGGCTGGCCTTGGTCTGCGCATCTTCATTTTTGGTTGTCGGCTGCGCGACGACGGTCGATCCGATCCAGCGCAATGCGCCCTTGAAGATGGCCCTCAGCGAGCCGGTAGAGAACCTGCGTGAACGCAGCGACGCCGGAGATCGACAAGCTCAGTACGCCCTGTCGTTCCTGATGCGGCATGGTCTCCGCGGCGTCGAGCTTGATCCTTTGGGTGCGGAGGCGCTCCGGGCCACGGCTGGAGTGACGCAGGTACGAACCATGCCGGTCTATCAGCCCGGCGTGAACGGCCGACCTGGAAGCCTGATCAATGTCCAGATCAGCGATCCGGGCATCAGCGATCATGACGCGGCGCGCCTGGACCTGTGCGGCCTCACGGTGCTGGGCGGCGTGCCGGCCCTAGGCGGTTCGATCTGCGGCTCGCCGGCGGCCTATATTGACCTGCTGCCTGCGGCGGCCGCCGTGAGGCTGGAAATGGTCCGACCCGCCAGCGTCGATCCGGCTTCGGTCAGCGATTGCGCGGCTGTCGGACCGCTGTGGAGCGACGCCGCGCTACGAATGTCCGTCGGCGATCAGGCGGGCGCCGCCGCCGCAAGCGAGCGCATCATCAGCCTTTGCGGCGAGGGCGAACCCTCCTGGCACGCGCGTGTCATGCGGGCGCAGATACACTTGGACGCCTTAGAGCCGGACCAGGCCCTGGCCGTCATGGGTCCGGTGCCACGTCCGGCGCCTGCGCCCATCGGCGGGTTCGCCAGCCAGGTCGCCATGGCCGCGCACGCCGCACGCCGCGACGCTTCGGCATACGGCACCGAGCGCGACGCCATGCTGGCGGCTTCCTTGGACGCACTGCGCGCCGAGCCTGGGGTCCAGGAAATCGCGACATTCCCCGTCGACGGCGGGCGCGTCACCCTGTTCGATCGCCCGGGACCGCTTTTCCCTGGCCTGGAAGGTCTGAAGGTCGGCGTGTTCTCGCCGACGGCGCCCGACGCGCCGCCGCGCGGATTCTGGCTCAGCGTGCGCCGGGATTTTCTCGACGGCGCCGACGCCTATTTCCTGGACGAATACCGGTGCGACGGCCGAGCGAGCGTGGCGAACTTCGCCGCCGAACCCTCGCTCGCGGACATCCGAAAAGACATCGAGGCCTACATGAAGGGTGACCGAAAGCCGGTTACTGAAATGCGCGACGCCGTCTCGCTGGCCTGTCGCTGGCCGGTTCAAATCGCGCCGGGCCTGGGCGACGATCCCCTCGTCCTGGCGCGCGCCGCAGCTCAGCCCGACGCCAGCACATCCAGCACGCCCTTGCCGTAGCGGTCCAGCTTGCCGGCGCCGACGCCGGAGATGCGGGCCAGGGCGTCCAGGCTGCGGGGCTCGGCGATGGCGATCTCGACCAGGGTCTTGTCCTGGAAGATGACATAGGGCGGAACGTGCTGTTCGGCCGCCCGGTCGCGGCGCCAGGCGCGCAGCTGATCGAAGCGGGCGCGCACGTCCGCATCCAGCGCCTCGACCGCCAGGTTGCGGCCGGCGTTGCGGCGCGGGCGCTCGACGGCCGAGCGGATCACGGGTTCGCGCACCTGAACCGGCGTCTCGCCGCGATAGACGGCGCGCACCGCCTCGGGATCACCCAGCCGGATCAGCGGCTTGCCCTCGTTGGGATCCTCGACCAGCAGGCCTTCGAACATCAGGTGATCGATGACGTCGCGCCAGGCCGTGATCGACAGGTCCGCGCCGATAGACCAGGTCGACAGGGCCGTCTCCCACGGCTGAACGTCCTTGGTGCGGCCGGTCAGGTGGTCGACCACCCGGCCGCGGCCGAACCGCTCGCCCAGCCGCTGCACCGCCGCCAGCGCCTTCTGGGCCGGGACCAGGGCGTCATAGATGCGGGGCGGGTCGCCGCAGATGTCGCACACGCCGCACGGTTCGGCGTCCGTCTCTCCGAAATAGCGCCGCACCGCCTGGGGGCGACAGGCCGCGCCGTCCAGCATGGCGAACAGCTGGCGCACCTTGCGGGTCTGCACCGCCTTGATCTCTTCGGCCATGGGCCGGCCTTCCATGCGGCGCAGGCTCCAGGCGATGTCGGAGGGGCCGTACAGGGTGATGCCCTCGGCCGGCTCGCCATCGCGGCCCGCACGGCCGATCTCCTGCCAATAGGCCTCCAGGCTGCCCGGCGGATCGGCGTGGATGACGAAGCGCACGTCCGGCTTGTCGACCCCCATGCCGAACGCGATGGTCGCCACCATCACCGCCCCGTCCTCGGCCAGGAACCGCTCCAGCCGCCGGTCGCGTTCCTTGGCGTCCATGCCGGCGTGATAGGCGATGGCGTTGGTCCCGGCGTCGCGCAGCGCCTGGGCCACGCGTTCGCAGCCGTCGCGGCTGCCGCAATAGACAACGCCGGACTTGCCGCGACGCTCGCGCACCAGGTCGATGACCTTCTGATCGGTCTTGGCGCGCGAGGCGCTTTCCTTGCGCTCGACCGCCAGCTGCAGGTTCGGACGCGCGAAGCTGTCGACGAAGACGCGGGCCTCGCCCAGCCTCAGGGAGGCGACGATGTCCTCGCGCGTGCGGACGTCGGCGGTGGCGGTGACGGCGATGCGGGGCACGCCGGGGAACAGCTCGGCCAGGCGTCCCAAAGTGCGGTAGTCGGGGCGGAAGTCGTGACCCCATTGCGAGACGCAGTGCGCCTCGTCGATGGCGATCAGCGACAGGTCGATGTCGTGCAGCCGGTCGATCATGTGCGGCTGGGCCAGGCCTTCGGGCGAGACGTAAAGCAGGTCCAACTCGCCCGCCCGCGCGGCGCGCCAGATGGCCGAGCGGTCGTCCATCGACACGCCGGAATCCAGCCGGGCGGCGGCCACGCCCTGCTGCTTCAGCGCTTCCACCTGGTCGGTCATCAGGGCGATCAGGGGCGACACAACCAGGCCGACGCCGGGGCGCAGCATGGCCGGGATCTGATAGCAGACCGACTTGCCGCCGCCGGTCGGCAGTACGGCCATGACGTCGCGCCCGGCCAGGGCCTCGTTGACCACCTGGGCCTGGAGGCCGCGAAAATCCGCATGGCCCCAGACGCGCGTCAGCACCTCTCGCGCGGGGGCGAGCGGGTCGTGCGGGCGTGAGTCGTCAGGCATCGGGGGCTTGTGCCGGATTGAGCGGCGAGGGGGAAGACATCCTCACCCGGTCATCCCGGCGGACGCCGGGACCCAGTCCTTTGGCTAAGGACGAGACTTGGGATTGGCGGGCGCCTTCGCGGCTCTTACTGGGGTCCCGGCGTCCGCCGGGATGAGCGGTGGGCGTTAAGCCGCCGCTTTCCGTCTCAGCCGCGCGATGCGCCGCAGCCGGCGCCAGAAGCGGCCCCGCTCGGGTTCGGGATAGGGCTGAAGATTCTCAACGAACTGCTCGGCCGAAGCGCGCCAGCTGAACTTCTCCGCATAGGCGCGGACGTCCGCCCGGTCGCACTTCAGCGCATCCAGGCAGGCAGTCTTCAGGTCGTCGTCGATGGCGCCGGCGTTCGAGCCCGGAATGATGTCGATGGGCCCGTGCGCCGGATAGGCGGCGACCGGCGTGCCCGTGCCCATGGCCTCCAGGATCACCAGGCCAAAGGTGTCGGTCCAGCTGGGGAAGACGAAGACGTCGGCGTCGGCGAAGCACCGCGCCAGATCCTCGCCGAACTTGGCGCCCAGGAACTTGGCCTCGGGATATTTGGCCTGAAGATCGGCGCGCGCCGGGCCGTCCCCGACGATGATCTTGGTGCCCGGCAGGTCGGTTTCGAGGAAGGCCTCGATGTTCTTCTCGACCGCCACTCGGCCGACGTTGAGGAAGAACGGTCGCGGCCAGTCGGCGCCGCCCATCTCGGCGTAGATGGGCTCCAGGTCCGGGCGGAACAGCTCGGTGTCCACCCCGCGCGACCAAGGCGAGACGTTCTTGAAGCCATGTTCGACCAGCTCGTCGCGCAGCGTCGGCGTCGCCACCATCAGCCGGCCCGACGGCTTGTGGAACCACTTCATGTAGGCGTAGCCGACCTGCACCGGGATCGGGAAACGGGCCGAGACATATTCGGGGAATTTGGTGTGATAGCTGGTCGTGAACGGCAGCTTCCACTCCACGCAGATGCGCCGCGTGGCGATGCCGATTGGTCCTTCGGTGGCGATATGCACCGCCTCGGGCTCGAAGGCGCGCAGCCGCTCGCGGATCTCTTCCTCGGCGCCCAGGGCCAGCCGGATTTCCGGATAGGTGGGGCAGGGGATGGTCTTGAACTGGCTGGGTTCGATGACCTCGACCTCATGACCCATGGCGCGGCACTCGGCCACGGTGCGGGTCAGGGTGCGGACGACGCCGTTGACCTGGGGCTCCCAGGCGTCGGTGGCCAGTACGATACGCATGCAGTCGGACGGGCCTTCCAGCCGTTCGCGGGGCGACAAGCTCTAGCGCCTTAGAATGACGATGGCGAGACATGGTTAGGGGCTACGCTCGGCTCGCGATAGGAGCGCCGAAGGTCTTACAAGGGCAGCACGGTCGTGGACTTCACCTCTTCCAGCACGGCGTAGGTGCGGGTCTCGCGCACGCCGGGCATCTTGACCAGGACGTCGCCCAGGAAGACGCGATAGGCGTCCATGTCGCCGACGCGGGCCTTGATCAGATAGTCGAAGCCGCCGGCGACCATGTGGCACTCCAGCACTTCGGGCTGGGCGCGCACGGCGGCGGCGAAGGCCTCGAACACGTCACCGGTGGTCCGGTCCAGCAGCACCTCCACGAAGATCAGCAGGCCGCGCCCCGCCATCGTGGGATCGATCAGGGCGGCGTATCCGGTGATGACCCGGCGTTCGCGCAGCCGCCGCACCCGCTCGAAACAGGCGGCCGGCGACAGATTGCAGCGCTTGGCCAGCTCCGCATTGGATATGCGCCCCTCCACCTGAAGCACCCGCAGCAGGCGGCGGTCCACGGCGTCCAGAATCTGCATGGTCATTTCAGGTTTTCGCCGAACGATCTTCGAGTGCTGCGGTTATCATACGACGGACATTCGGTTCGGTCAGCCCTATAGGGCGCTCAGCAACAGCATGAGAAACGCGATGTCGCCGTCGGACTTCAGGCCCTCTGACCTGGCTCACTGGGATCAGCTGGATCGCCACAAATTCCGCGACGAACGCGAGGCCGTCTGCGATCTG
Organism: Brevundimonas sp.; assembly: GCF_046295775.1. Classification (GTDB taxonomy): domain Bacteria; phylum Pseudomonadota; class Alphaproteobacteria; order Caulobacterales; family Caulobacteraceae; genus Brevundimonas. The sequence goes on from NZ_JBKBML010000003.1 coordinate 135,692, forward strand.
CTGTCGCGCACGCCGCTGACCCCCGAACAGCGCGCCGCCGTCGTCGAGGACGCCGTCGATCTGGTCGAGCGTGCGCGCAAGGGCGCCGACCGCCAGGGGGTGGTCGAGAGCTTTCTGCAGGAGTTTTCGTTGGGCACCCGCGAGGGGCTGGCGCTGATGTGTCTGGCCGAGGCCCTGCTGCGCACGCCGGACGAAGACACCCGCGATCGCCTGATCGCCGAGAAGATCGGCTCGGCCGACTGGGCCAAGCACCTGGGCCAGTCCGAAAGCCTGTTCGTCAACGCCTCGACCTGGGGCCTGATGCTGACCGGCAAGCTGGTGGACGTGGACGAGGACGCCAAGCGCGACCTGCCCGGCTTCCTCAAGCGCGTGGCCGGCCGCATCGGCGAGCCGGTGATCCGCCAGGCCGTGGCCGCCGCCGTTCGCATGATGGGCGAACAGTTCGTGCTGGGCCGCACCATCGGCGGCGCCCTGAAGCGGGCCAACCGCAATGGCTGGCTGTGCAGTTTCGACATGCTGGGCGAGGGCGCGCGCACCGCCGCCGACGCCGAGCGGTATGAGCGCATCTACGCCGACTCGATCCACGCTGTCGGCAAGGCCCGCAAGGACCGGCCGGACATGCGCGGTCCCCAGACCGGGCACGGCGTGTCGGTCAAGCTGTCGGCCCTGTCGCCGCGCTATGAGGCGGTGCACGAGGATCGGGTGTGGGAGGAACTGTATCCCCGCATCAAGCGCCTGGCGATCATCGCCGCCGGCTATGACATCAACTTCTGCATGGACGCCGAAGAGGCCGACCGTCTGGCCCTTTCGCTCAAGCTGCTGGAGCGGCTGGCGCGTGAGCCGGAGCTGGGCGACTGGAAGGGCCTAGGCCTGGCCGTCCAGGCCTATCAGAAGCGTGCGCCCGATGTGATCTGCCGCCTGGCCGAACTGGCCCGTTCGTCCAAGCGCCGCCTGATGGTCCGCCTGGTCAAGGGCGCCTACTGGGACACCGAGATCAAGCGCGCCCAGGTGGCCGGACGTCCAGACTATCCAGTCTACACCACCAAGGCCGCGACGGATCTAAACTATCTAGTGTGCGCCCGCATCATGCTGGACGCCGCGCCGCATCTTTACGGCCAGTTCGCCACCCACAACGCCGTGTCTCTGGCCGCCGTGCACCGCATGGCGACGGAGGCGGAAGTCGATGTCGAGTTCCAGCGCCTGCACGGCATGGGCGAGCCCCTGTACGACGCTGCCCTAGAGGCCTGGAAGGGCCAGCGCGTTGTCGTGCGCGCCTACGCCCCCGTCGGCGGCCATGAAGAGCTGCTGCCCTATCTGGTGCGCCGCCTGCTGGAGAACGGCGCCAACTCCTCCTTCGTGCACGCCCTGCTGGACGAGCGTGTGCCTGCCTCAGCCGTCGCCTTTGACCCCATCGCCGTGGTGGAAGCCGCGCCCGGCCCTCACCCCAAGATCCCGGTCCCTCAGCACATGTATGGAAACCGCCTGAACTCCCTCGGCCGCGACTATTCGCAGGCCGCTGAACGCGATCGGCACGCCGTCGCCCTGGACCTGATCGACCGCGAGAAGATTAACTCCGGCCCCATCGTCGGCGGCGTGCTGCTGGCCGGCGAGAACGCGCAGGACGTCACCAACCCCGCCGATCGCGGCAGCGTGCTGGGCCATGTTTCCGAGGCCTCGGCCGCCGACATCGACCGTGCGGTCGAACTGGCCTCCAAGGCGCAGATCGCCTGGGACCGCTCAGGCGGCGCGGCGCGCGCGGCCGTTCTGCGCGCCATGGCCGACGCCCTGGAAGGCGAGATGGACCGCTTCGTCGCCCTGCTCAGCCGCGAGGCGGGCAAGACGCTGAACGACGGCGTCGCCGAGGTGCGCGAGGCCGCCGACTTCTGCCGCTACTACGCCCTGCTGGCCGAGACGCAGTTCGCCGGGCTTGAGACGCTGACCGGCCCGGTCGGCGAGACCAACCAGCTGATGCTGCACGGCCGTGGCGTGTTCGCCTGCATCAGCCCGTGGAACTTCCCCCTGGCGATCTTCACCGGCCAGGTCGCGGCCGCGCTGGCCGCCGGCAACGCGGTGCTGGCCAAGCCGGCCGAACAGACGCCGCTGGTCGCCGCCGAGGCGGTGCGCCTGTTCCACAAGGCGGGTCTGAAGGCCGATCTGCTGGCCCTGACGCCCGGACGCGGCGACACGGTCGGCGCCAAGCTGGTCAGCCATCCGGGCATCGACGGCGTCGCCTTCACCGGCGGCACCGACACGGCCTGGGCCATCAACAAGTCCATCGCGGCTCGCCCCGGCGCCATCATCCCCTTCATCGCCGAGACCGGCGGCCTGAACGGCATGTTCGTGGACACCACGGCCCTGCGCGAACAGGTGCTGGACGACGTCATCGCCTCGGCCTTCGGGTCGGCTGGCCAGCGCTGCTCGGCGCTCCGCATCCTCTATGTGCCCAAGGATTCGGCCGAGGAGCTGATCGCCGGACTGAAAGGCGCGCTGGCGGCCCAGGTTGTGGGCGACCCGTCCGACCCGGCCACCGACATCGGGCCGGTTATCGACGCGGAGTCGCGTGAATCGCTCGATCGGCACCTGGCCCGCCTGGAGCAGGAGGCCACCGTCATCGCCCGCGCCGAACTGGCCCCCAGCGCCAATGCGGGGGCCGGGCAGGGCGACTACTTTGCGCCCGTTATCGCCGAGATCCCGACCCCGGACTTCCTGGAGCGGGAGGTGTTCGGCCCCGTCCTGCACATCTATCGCTACGACCCCGACAACCTGAAGACGGTGGCGGGCAAGCTGGCGGCGCGCGGCTTCGGCCTGACGCTGGGCGTGCACAGCCGCATCGAGGCCTTCGCCGAAGAGGTGACGCGCCTGGTTCCGGCCGGCAACGTCTACGTCAACCGCTCGATCACCGGCGCGGTGGTCGGCGTCCAGCCGTTCGGCGGCGAGGGCCTGTCGGGCACCGGACCGAAGGCGGGCGGTCCCAACAGCCTGATCCGCTATGCGGCGGAAAAAGCCATCACCGTCAACATCGCGGCCCAGGGCGGCGACCCCGCCCTGCTGAATCTGTAACTCGACTTTGCGCGCGGTTGACCCCTCGGGGTCGATCGCTAGCATCCGCCGCCTTCCCCGCGCCCGATCCAGAGGACCCCATGGCCGACGCACAATCCGCTTCCTACGACGTGGTCATCATCGGCGGCGGGCCGGGCGGCTATAACGCCGCGATCCGCGCGGGCCAGCTAGGCCTCAAGGCGGCCTGCGTCGAGATGCGCGGCACGCTGGGCGGCACCTGCCTCAACGTCGGCTGCATGCCGTCCAAGGCCCTGCTGCACGCGTCCGAGCTCTATGACCTGGCCAACTCGGAGTTCGCCGGCATCGGCATCGAGGTGAAGCCCAAGCTGAACCTGGGCCAGATGCACAAGGCCAAGGATGACAGCGTCGCGGGCCTGACCAAGGGCATCGAATTCCTGTTCAAGAAGAACAAGGTCGACTGGATCAAGGGCCGCGGCCGCATCGCCGGCAAGGGCAAGGTCGAAGTGGACGGCGACGCCGGCAAGACCGTGCTGGACGCCAAACACATCGTCATCGCCACGGGCTCCGAGCCCACGCCGCTGCCGGGCGTCGCCTTCGAGGCGGGCAAGGTGATCGATTCGACCGGCGCTCTGGCCCTGTCGTCTGTGCCCAAGCATCTGATCGTCGTCGGCGCCGGCATCATCGGGCTCGAGCTGGGCTCGGTCTGGCGTCGTCTCGGCGCTCAGGTGACGGTGGTCGAGTTCCTGGACCGGATCACGCCGGGCATGGATTCCGAGGTCGCCACGGCCTTCCAGCGCGGCCTGACCAAACAGGGCATGACGTTCAAGCTCGGCTCGAAAGTCACCGCCGCCAAGTCGGTCAAGGACGGCGTCGAACTGACCGTCGAGCCCTCGGCCGGCGGCGCGGCCGAGACTCTGAAGGGCGACGTGGTCCTGGTCGCCATCGGCCGGCGTCCCTACACCGCCGACCTGGGCCTGGAGACGGTCGGGATCGAGACCGACAAGCGCGGCTTCATCGCCAACGACCACTTCAAGACCTCGGCCGAGGGCGTCTGGGTCATCGGCGACGTGACGTACGGCCCCATGCTGGCCCACAAGGCCGAGGAAGACGCCGTGGCCGTGATCGAGCTGATCGCGGGCAAGGCCGGCCACGTCGACTACGACCTGGTCCCCAGCGTCGTCTACACCGCCCCGGAAGTCGCCTGGGTCGGCAAGACCGAGGACCAGCTGAAAGAGGCCGGCGTCCAGTACAAGAAGGGCAAGTTCCCCTTCGCCGCCAACAGCCGCGCCAAGATCAACCACGAGACCGACGGCTTCGTGAAGGTGCTGGCCGACGCCGCCACCGACCGCGTGCTGGGCGTGCACATCTTCGGGCCCCAGGCCGGCGAGATGATCGGCGAGGCCTGCATCACCATGGCCTTCGGCGGCTCGTCCGAGGACATCGCCCGCACCTGCCACCCCCACCCCACGCGCTCCGAGGCCGTCAAACAGGCCGCCATGGGCGTCGAGGGCTGGACCATGCAGGCCTGATCCGCCTTGCCGGTTGCCGCGTCAGGCCGGCCCTTCTAGGTTGCCGGCCATGACCGACGCCGCACCCCAGACCATCGACGACACCCTCAGCTTCGAGGCCGCCCTGGCGCGGCTGGAGACCATCGTGTCGCGGCTGGAATCCGGCCAGGCGCCGCTGGAGGAATCCATCGCCCTGTATGAAGAGGGCGCGCGGCTAAAGGCGCATTGCGAGGCGCGGCTCAAGGCCGCCCAGCTGCGGGTCGAGAAGATCGTCGTCGGCCCCGACGGCGCCGCGCGCGGCGTCGAGCCGGCGGACTTCGGCTGATGACGGCGCCGGTCATCCGCTTCGACGATTTTCAGAAGGTCGACATCCGCATCGGCCGCGTGGTGAAGGCCGAGCCCTTCCCCGAGGCGCGAAAGCCCGCCTTCAAGCTTCAGATCGATTTCGGACCCGAGATCGGCGTCAAGAAATCCTCGGCCCAGATCACCAGACACTACACCCCCGACCAGCTGGACGGCCGGCTGGTGGCCGCGGTCGTGAACTTCCCGCCGCGCCAGATCGGGCCGGTGATGAGCGAAGTGCTGACGCTGGGTTTTCCAGACGCGGACGGCGAAGTGGTTCTGGTCGGGGTCGATCGCGACGCCGTTGTCGGCGGGAGGCTGTTTTGACCGTCTTGGCCGCCAACTCGCCTGAACAGGCGGTGATCGACCGCGTCACCGAGACCGCCGACCTGGTCACGGTCGCGCTCGATGAACTGCTGCCCCGCGCCGACGGACCTGAAGCGCGCCTGACCGAAGCCATGCGCTATGCGGCGCTGGGTCCCGGCAAACGCCTGCGGCCTTTCTTCGCCCTGGAGGCCGCGCGCCTGTTCGAACTGGACGAGCGCGCCGTGCTGCGCGCCGCCTGCGCCCTAGAATGCGTCCACGCCTATTCGCTGGTCCACGACGACCTGCCCTGCATGGACGACGACGACATCCGTCGCGGCCGGCCGACGCTGCACCGCGCCTATGATGAGGCCACGGCCGTGCTGGCGGGTGATGCGCTGCAGACCGCCGCATTCGACATCATCCTGCACGAGGACACGCACGAGGATCCCGCCGTGCGTTGCGAACTGGCGGCGCGGCTGTCGCTGGCGTCGGGCGCGCGCGGCATGGCCGGCGGCCAGATGATCGATCTGATCGGCGTGCGCGATGACCTGGGCGGGGTCGCCCGGATGCAGCGTCTCAAGACCGGCGCCCTGTTCGCCTACGCTTTCGAGATTCCGCTGATCGTCGCCGACGCCACCAACGCCCAGCGGCACGCCCTGATCAGCTTCGCCCATGACGTCGGCCTGGCCTATCAGATTGTCGACGACCTGCTGGACGTCGAAGGCGACGAGGCGGTCATGGGCAAGAAGGGCGGCGGCAAGGACGCCGAGCGCGGCAAGACCAACTTCGTCACCCTGCTCGGCGTCGATCAGGCGCGACACAGGGTCGCGCACCTGGCCGACCAGGCCCGCAGCCACCTGGACCTGTTCGGCCATGACGGCGAAATCCTGAAGGCCAGCGTCGACTACGTGCTGAGCAAGCGCCGGGGCTAGGAATGCCGCCCTCGCATCCCCGCTCGCCTGTCGAGCCGTGAATGGCTAGAACACTCTGATGCTCGATACTCCGCTTCTCGACACCGTCACCTATCCCGCCGACACGCGCGGCTTCTCGACCGAGCAGCTGGCGCAACTGGCCAGCGAAGTGCGCGCCGAGGTGATCGACGCCGTGTCGGTGACCGGCGGCCACCTGGGCTCGGCGCTGGGCGTGGTCGAGCTGACCGTCGCCCTGCACCATGTGTTCGAGACGCCCAAGGACATCCTCATTTGGGACGTCGGGCATCAATGCTATCCGCACAAGATCCTGACCGGGCGCCGCGACCGCATCCGCACCCTGCGCCAGGGCGGGGGCCTGTCGGGCTTCACCAAGCGCTCGGAGAGCGAATACGACCCGTTCGGCGCGGCCCACGCCTCGACCTCGATCTCGGCGGCGCTGGGCTTCGCCGCAGCGCGCGACGCCAAGGGCCAGGACAACCGCGTCGTGGCGGTGATCGGCGACGGCTCGATGTCGGCCGGCATGGCCTATGAGGCGATGAACAACGCGGCCGAGACCACCGGCCAGTTGACCGTCATCCTGAACGACAACGACATGTCCATTGCGCCGCCCGTCGGCGGGATGAGCGCCTATCTGGCGGGCCTGGTGTCGGGCGGCGCCTATCAGAACTTCCGCCGCTTCGGGAAGAAGGTGGCCGAGCACATGCCGCGCCCCTTCCGCAACGCCGCCAAGAAGGCCGAGGAATACGCCCGGGGCATGGTCACCGGCGGCACCTTCTTCGAGGAACTGGGCTTCTACTACGTCGGGCCGATCGACGGCCACGACATGGAGACCCTGGTCCCCATCCTGGAGAATGCGCGCGACATCACCGACCGTCCGGTGCTGGTCCACGTCGTGACCCAGAAGGGCAAGGGCTACGCCCCAGCCGAAAGCTCGGCCGACAAGTATCACGGCGTGGTCAAGTTCGACGTGGTCTCAGGCCAGCAGGCCAAGGCCAAGTCCAACGCACCCAGCTACACCAAGGTGTTCGGCACCGAGCTGATCAAGCACGCTCAGCGCGATCCCTCGATCATCGCCATCACCGCGGCCATGCCGGGCGGCACGGGCATCGACCTGTTCGGCCAGGCCTTCCCCGAGCGCACCTTTGACGTCGGTATCGCCGAACAGCACGCCGTGACCTTCGCCGCCGGCCTGGCCGCAGACGGCATGAAGCCCATGTGCGCCATCTATTCGACCTTCCTTCAACGCGGCTACGACCAGGTGGTGCACGACGTGGCCATCCAGTCGCTGCCCGTGCGCTTCGCCATGGATCGGGCCGGCCTGGTCGGCGCCGACGGGGCCACCCACGCGGGCAGTTTCGACATCGGCTACATGGGCGCCCTGCCGGGCATGGTGCTGATGGCCGCCGCCGACGAGGCGGACCTGGCCGCCATGATCGCCACCAGCCTGGAGATCGACGACCGGCCCTCCGCCTTCCGTTATCCGCGCGGCGATGGCGTCGGGGTCGAGATTCCCGAACTGGCCGCCCCGCTCGAGATCGGCCGCGGCCGGATCGTGCGCGAGGGCACGTCCGTCGCCATCCTGAGCCTGGGCACGCGACTGCAGGAATCGCTGAAGGCCGCCGAACTGCTGGCCGCGCGCGGCGTGTCCGCCACCGTCGCCGACGCCCGCTTCGCCAAGCCGCTGGACTCCGACATGATCCTGCGCCTGGCGCGCGAGCACGAGGCCCTGATCACGGTCGAGGAAGGCGCCATGGGCGGCTTCGGCGCCTTCGTGCTGCAACTGCTGGCGGAAAAGGGCGCGCTGGACGCGGGCCTGAAGGTCCGCACCCTGCATCTGCCGGACGTGTTCCAGGACCACGACAAGCCCGAGCTCATGTATGCCGCAGCCGGCCTGAACGCCGAGCACATCGCCGATGCGGCGGCGCGCGCCATGGGCCTGGACGCCAGCCGCGCCGCGCGCGCCTGACGTCCGGCCGGACGGATCAGCCCCGCTTCAGATCGGGCGGGGTCGCTTCTTCGGTCAGGACGCGGATGGCCTCTTCGATCGTCAGGATTTCTTGAGCCTGCGAACCCAGGCGGCGCAGGGCGACCTTGCCCTCTTCGGCCTCCTTGCGGCCGACGACGGCGATGACCGGCGTCTTGCCGACCGAGTGTTCGCGGACCTTGTAGTTGATCTTCTCGTTGCGCAGATCGCTCTCGACCCGCAGCCCCGCCGCCTTGAACCGCGCGACCACGTCCTGGGCGTAGGCGTCGGCGTCCGAGGTGATGGTCGCCACCACGGCTTGCGTCGGGGCCAGCCACAGCGGGAAGGCCCCGGCGTAGTTCTCGATCATGATGCCGATGAACCGCTCGAAGCTGCCCAGAATGGCCCGGTGCAGCATGACCGGCCGGTGCTTGCCGCCGTCCTCGCCGATGTATTCCGCGTTCAGACGCTCGGGCAGGACATAGTCCAGCTGGATGGTGCCGCAGGTCCATTCACGGCCGATGGCGTCCTTGACGATGAAGTCCAGCTTGGGCGCGTAGAAGGCGCCGTCGCCCTCGGTGACCACGGGCTCCGAGCCGGCCGCGCGGGCGGCCTCGGCCATCTGGGCCTCGGCCTTGTCCCAGAACTCGTCCGAACCGGCGCGGATTTCGGGGCGGGTGCCCAGGCTGATGTAGGCCGTCTCCATGCCCAGGTCGGCGTGGACCGAGCGGGCCAGTTCGATGAAGGCGCGCGTCTCCTCCACGATCTGGTCCTCGCGGCAGAAGATGTGGGCGTCGTCCTGGGTGAAGCCGCGCACGCGCATCAGGCCGTGCAGCGAACCCGACGGCTCATAGCGGTGGCAGGCGCCGAACTCGGCCATGCGCAGCGGTAGTTCGCGATACGAGCGCTGGCCCTGGTCGAAGATCTGCACGTGGCCCGGGCAGTTCATCGGCTTGAGGCTGAGCTCTTCGCCCTCGACCGTCTCGCAGACGAACATGTTGGGGCGGTACTTCTCCCAGTGGCCCGAGGCCTCCCAGAACTTGCGGTCCAGGACCTGGGGCGTCTTGACCTCGACATAGCCGGCCTTGTCCAGGCGGCGGCGCATATAGGCCTCGATGACCTGCCACAGCACCCAGCCCTTGGGATGCCAGAAGACCATGCCGCGGCCCTCTTCCTGCATGTGGAAGAGCTCCATCGAGCGGCCGATCTTGCGGTGGTCGCGCTTTTCGGCCTCCTCGATGCGCTTCAGATAGGCGTCGAGGTCGGCCTGGTTGGCCCAGGCCGTGGCGTAGATGCGCTGCAGCTGCTCGCGCTTGGCGTCCCCGCGCCAGTAGGCCCCGGCCAGCTTGGTCAGTTTGAAGGCCTTGCCCACGAACTTGGTCGAGGGGAAATGCGGCCCCCGGCACAGGTCGACCCAGCCGCCCGTGGCGTAGGTGGTGATCGTCTCGTCGGCGGGCAGGTCGCGGATCAGCTCGGCCTTGAAGGTCTCGCCCTTGGATTCGAACAGGGCGATGGCCTCGTCGCGGTCCCAGACCTGGCGCACCAGCTTTTCGTCGCGATCGACGATCTCGGCCATGCGCTTCTCGATGGCGGCGAAGTCGTCGGTCGAGAAGGGCTCGGCGCGGTGGAAATCGTAATAGAAGCCGTCCTCGATGGCCGGGCCGATGGTGACCTGGGTGCCGGGGAACAGCTCCTGCACGGCTTGCGCCAGCACGTGGGCGGCGTCGTGGCGGATGGTCTCCAGCGCGTCGGGGTCGTCGCGCATGATCAGCTTGAAGTCGCCGCCGCTCTCCAGCGGACGGTCCATGTCCCACTGCTGGCCGTTGATCTCGACCAGGGCCGCGCGCTTGGCCAGCGAGGGCGAGATGGAGGCGGCCACGTCGCGGCCGGTGGCCGAGGGCGGGAACTGTCGAACGGCGCCGTCGGGGAATTTGAGATCGATCATCGTCAGTCTGCTTCAGGTCTGTCGCCGAGTTCAGCGCTTGGCGGCGCCGCCGGAACGGGATCGTAGCCCGAACCGCCGAAAGGATGGCATTTGCACAGTCGGCGCACGGTCAGCCAGCCGCCCCGCACCGGACCGTGGGTCAGAAGCGCCTCGCGTCCATAGTCCGAGCAGGTCGGCAGGAAGCGGCACTGCTGGCCGATCAGGGGGGACAGCGTGAGCTTGTAGGCCCGATGGGCCCCGCGCACGCCGCGTTCATAGAGAGACATTCGTCCCTTCGCCGGGGGCTCGTTGAGGTTCGCCCGGCTTATCCCCCGTCACGCCAGGGCGATCAACCGATTGGACTTCAAGCCGCGCCGGCGAGACCAGTTCGCGTGTCGCTATGATGCTTGAGCAGGGCCTGCTCCACGGCGTCCAGCGTCGCCTCCACCGCCACCAGGGTCGAGGCGTGGCGGGCGGGATAGTCGGCGACCTGCCTTAGCGCACGCAGACCCTCGAACCGACCCTCGGGGCCGTCGCTGCCGGACTTCAGCATGGCGGACATGGCGTCGCGGGCGTCGCGGACCTCCTGCGCGGTGGCGCCGATCACGGACTGACCCAGAACGCCGGCCGCGGCCTGGCCCAGCGCGCAGGTCTTCACGTCCTGGGCGAAGGCGGCGATGCGGCCCTGATCGTCCAGCACAACGTCGACGATCGCGCGCGAGCCGCACAGCTTGGCCACGCGCTCGCCCGTGCCCTCGGGCGCAGGCAGACGGCCCGCGTGCGGCAGATTCGCCGCCAGCGACAGGATGCGCGCGCTGTAGAGCTCGTCGATCATGGAAGGAAGATAGGCTCATGCGAGCCTGTCGAAAAGGTCAGCCGCCTTGCAGCGAAGACCAGGTGCGGCCCGCCGCGCCCGGCTCGGCCGAGGCGGCGCGCAGCCAGTCGAGGTTGCGGTCCGCCGATTCGGGCGGCAGTTCGCGACGCAGGATCTGCTCGGCCTCGCCCATCTTGCCTTGCAGACCCAGGGCCATGGCCAGGTTCAGCTTCACCTGAAGCTTGACCCCCGGCTGGGCGGCTGCGCGGCGCAGCAATGGTTCGGCCTCGGCGGCGCGACCCTCGGCCATCAGCGGCATGGCCATGTTGGCGAGCACGTCGGGATTGTCGGGCGACAGGGCCAGGGCGTGACGCCAGGCGCCCTGGGCGTCCTCGTGGCGGCGCACCTGCTGGTAGGCCGTGCCGAGCAGCGACAGGGGCCGCCAGTCGCTCGGCGCCTGATCTCGCGCGCGTTCCAAGGCCCCGATGCCGTAGAAGGCGTGGCCGCGGGCGATATGAGCGCGCCCGGCCTCCAGCATGGCCTCCACATTGTTCGGCTGGACCACCAGCACGGCTTGGGCGGTCTCTGCGGCCTGATCGTTGCGGCCCATCTCGCGCAGCGCCTGCGACAGCTTGACGCCCGCGACAGGATCGGTCGGGTCGATCTCGTTCTGCTGCGCCCAGAAGATCGACCGCGAAAGCGGGTCGGCGCGGTCATAGGTGGCGCGGGTCTGGGCGTCGGCGGCGACGCGCGGCTGAGCGGAGTTCGGAACCGGTCCCTGCGTCTGCGCCAGGGTCGGCGCAGCCGACAGCAAAAGGGCGGAGGTTGCGAGGGCGAGGGCGGTGCGCGACATGGAGTGGGTCCAAGGCTGATCGCGCACAGACTCAGACCTCGGCGTCAAACTTTGGTTAACGGCTGGAGCCGCCCGCATGACCGCACGTCCAGATGTCCTGATCGCAGCCGACGCTTCGGCGCGTCCCATTCGGCTGCTGGCGGCCGGCGCGGCGCCCGCGTCGCCCTGGGCGGAGGCGCACGACTTCACCGGCAAGACGGGGCAGCTGCTGATCGTGCCGGACGCTCAAGGGCATCCGGCCGAGGCCTGGTTCGGGACTGGCGAGGCGTTCGACCCGCTAAGCGTGCGCGGTCTGGCGGCGCGTCTGCCCGCCGGCGACTGGCGGCTTGAAGGCGTCGAGGGCGAGGCGGCCGAGATGTCGGCCGTGGCCTGGGGGCTGGGGACGTATCTGTTCGACCGCTACAAGGCGCGGCCCCAGCGCGGGCGCGCCCGTCTGGCCGTGGCCGAGGGCGTCGACCTTGAGGCCTGCCGCCGCATTGTCGCCGCCTGCGCCCTGTGCCGCGAGATGGTCGACACCCCGGCCGCCGACATGGGGCCGTTGCAGATCGAGACGATCGCACGCGAGATCGCCGAGGCGCACGACGCGGACCTGACCGTCACCGAGGGGGAGGCCCTGCTCGAAGCCAACTACCCGGCCGTGCACGCCGTGGGCCGCGCCGCCGCGCCGCATCGGGCGCCGCGCGTCATCGAACTGGGCTGGAAGCTGGACCAGACGGACCGTCCGCTGATCGCCCTGGTCGGCAAGGGCGTGGTGTTCGACACGGGCGGTCTGGACCTGAAGCCCGCCGCCGGCATGCGCAACATGAAGAAGGACATGGGCGGGGCGGCCCACGCCCTGGCCCTGGCTCGCCTGATCCTTCAGGCCGATCTCCCCGTGCGGCTGGTGGTGCTGGTCGCGGCCGTCGAGAACGCCGTGTCGGCCGACGCCTTCCGGCCCGGTGACGTGCTCGCGACGCGACAGGGCCTGACGGTCGAGGTGGGCAATACCGATGCCGAGGGGCGGTTGATCCTGGCGGATGTTCTGACGCGGGCGGGCGAGCACGCGCCGGACCTGACACTGGACTTCGCCACCCTGACGGGCGCGGCGCGCATCGCCCTGGGACCGGAGCTGCCGCCGCTCTACACCGACGACGAGGCACTGGCGGAGGGCCTTCTCGCGGCGGGGCGGGCGGTGCGCGATCCGCTGTGGAGGATGCCTTTGCACGCCGGCTATCGTGCCGCGCTGGAGGCCGAGATCGCCGACCTCAGGAATGACCCAGCCGCCTGGGCGCAAGCCGGGTCGGTGACGGCGGCGCTATTCCTGCAGAGGTTCGCGCCGACCACCGGATTATGGGCGCATCTGGACATCTTCGCCTGGAACCCGCGCGCTCGCCCGGGCTGGCCCGAGGGCGGCGAGGCGCAAGGGATCCGCGCCGCCTTCCATCACATTTCCGCGTTCGCTTCCGCACATTAACGTCCGCTTCGGCTTCGCGGCCTAGAACGATTGTTCAACCGATCGAGCCGCCGATTGACCGACGTCCTCGCCCTGATTGATCCCGGAGCGCGCCTAGCGCGACCCGACCTGGCCGAGCTTCGGCTGGAGGGATTGGTGCGCGCCGATCGCTATGCACAGACCAGCGCGCGGCACGGCGCCGGTCCGGCGGTCTCGATCTGGAATGGCTCAGGCGCGGACGCCCGGCGAATCGATGAACTGCTGGCCGGCGAGGTCTTCGACGTGCTGGACGAGGCTAAGGGCCGCGCCTGGGGCCGGGCGCGCCGCAGCGGCGTCGTCGGCTGGGTCGACCTGGGCGCCCTGAGGCCCGGCGCATCGTCGCCGACCCATCGGGTGCGCGCCCTGACAGCGCCGGTTCACCCGGCGTCTGCAGGCGAGACAGCGCAGGGCGCGCCTCTGTTCATGAACGCTCTGGTACGGGTGGAAGAAGCCGTGGGCGACCGTGCGCGCCTGGCCGGACTGGGCTGGGTCGCTGTCGAGGCCCTGGCGCCGATCGGGGTGTTCGAGCCGGACCTGGCGGCGGTGGCCGAAGCCTTCGTAGGCGCGCCGCACAGCCTGGGCGGCCGCACGGCGGCGGGGACGGACTGCAGCGGTCTGGTGCAACAGGCCCTGATGGCCTGCGGCCTGGCGGCGCCCCGCTGGGCCAGTGAGCAGGCGCAGCTTGGACGTGCCGTCGAGACCCCAGCGCGCGGCGATCTGGTGGTCTGGCTCAAGTCTGACCTCGATCCCTGGGGCGGACACAGCGGCGTGATGATCGACGCCGACCGCGTAATCCACGCCAGCGGCCGCGCGGGCGAAGTGCTGATCCAGCCCCTGGCCGAGGTCGCGGCGGCCTATGTCGCCGACGGCTTCGAGCCGGCGATATTCCGACGCCTGTCGATCTAGGTCCCAGATAAGGCGGCCCGAAGGCCGCCTTTTGCATAACTCAACTGTTTGGGATCAGCGGGCCGTCGGCGCGCTGGCCGTGGCGGCCGGCGGGGTGCTGGTCGCGGCCGGAGGGGCGACCGGGGTGGCCTGCTCGCCCGGCTGGGCGGCGACGCCCGTGTCGGGGGTGGCTCCGTCCGGAGCGACGGTCTGGCCTTCGGTGCCTTCGGCGACGGGGGCTTCACCCTCGGCGGCCGGCGCGCCCTCGGTGCCCGGCTGGCGCGACGGATCGGGGGCGGGGATGGCGTAGCCCTGCGAGCCCTGCTCATGCAGCCAGGCCAGCAGGTTGATGCGGGTGTTGGTGTCGCGGATGCCGGCGAACGACATCTTGGTGCCGGGAATATAACGGGCCGGAGCGGTCAGGAACTGGTCCATCTCGTCCCATCCCCAGATCGGCGCCTCGGCCTTGTGCGCGGCCATGGCGTCCGAATAGGCGAAGCCCGGACGGTGCATGACGGCGCCGCCCATGACGGCCCACAGATTCGGACCGATTCCATCGGCGCCGCCCTGGTTGATCGTGTGGCAGGCCTGGCAGCGTGCGAAGGCGGCCTGGCCGGCGGCGAGGTCGGCGGTCGGTATGACCGTGCCCCAGTCCGGCGCCAACTCGGCCGGACCGGCGGCGGCTTCTTCCGGCGCGTCCACAAAGTAGCCCATCTTTTCAGGGGCTTCGGTGTGATAAATGGCGCCCGACGCTTCCTTGATCACCAGGATGGCGAAGGCCGTGCCCAGCGCGGCGCCGAAAATCTTGTTCCACTTCAGATCGCCGCTCATTCGCGTCGTCGCATCCCGTCTCTAGAGCCCCTGACGCGCACGGCGGTGAGCCGCGCCCAGGGGGCGTGTCCTTGCGTGGGCGTCTCTGACACGCTAGCGCCGCCTTCGCAACCGGCCCGGAACGCTCCGGGCGTCGCAGGGCGCCGCCAAGCCGATGAATCCTCTGATAATGATACCTGCTCGCATGGGGGCGACCCGGCTGCCGGGCAAGCCCCTGGCCGACATCGGCGGCAAGCCCATGATCGTGCGCGCCTGGGAGCAGGCCTCGGCCTCGGGCCTGCCGGCGGTCGTTGCGGCGGGCGATCCCGAGATCGTCGACGTGGTCCAGGCCGCGGGCGGGCGGGCGGTGCTGACCGATCCGGCCCTGCCCAGCGGCTCAGACCGGGTGCTGGCCGCTCTGATGGCCGTGGACCCCGACGGAGAGCATGACGCGGTCATCAATCTGCAGGGAGACATGCCTTTCGCCGCGCCCGACCTTTCGCTGGCGTGCGCCGATCTGCTGGCGCGCGAGGGCCAGTGCGACATCGCGACACTGGTGGCGGCCGAGGCGGACGTTTCAGACCGGGCCAATCCCGATGTGGTCAAGGCGGTCGTGGCCCTGGGCGAGAAGGCGGTTTCTGGACGGGCGCTCTATTTCACCCGCTCGACCCTGTATGGCGACGGACCGGTCTGGCGGCACGTGGGCATATACGGCTATCGCCGCGCGGCTCTGGAGCGGTTCTGCGCCGCGCCGCCGTCGCCGCTGGAGCGGCGCGAGAAGCTGGAGCAGCTGCGGGCGCTGGAGACGGGCCTGTCCATCTGGGCGGCCGTCATCGATCAGGCCCCGCTGTCGGTGGACAACCCGGCCGACCTGGAGGCGGCGCGGGCCCTAGTCTGAAGCCGAGCGTCTAGAGCGCGCGGCGGCGCAGGGCCATGTCGTCGAAGACGGCGGTTTCGCGCTTCTGCTGGGCGATCAGCGTGTTCAGGCGCGTCGTTTCGGCGACGTGCTCGAACTTCTTGAGTTCCTCGAAGGCGGCGGTCAGGGCGTCGCGGGCGCCGTCTTCTTCGGCGGAGACGACGGCGACCTCGGTCTCGGCGTCCGAGCGGCGCGTCTTCCAGCCCGACAGATAGGCGTTCAGCATCATGGCGGCGGTCGGGTCGGCGGCGGCGCGGCCGCGCTCGCCCTCGGCCTCGGCGTCCAGAACGGCGACGCGCATCTCAGCCTCGGCCTTGCGCAGGTTCACCTCGGCCAGGCGCTTCTGCAGCGTCTCGACCTCATAGCTGGAGATGCGGATCAGGGATTGCGCCCAAGCGGTCATTTCATCACTCCCTGATCATGCCCTGGTCTAGAATGGCCTGCAGACGACTAAAGGAATCTGAAAGCCGGGTGACGTCGTCCTTGTCCTGGCCCAGAAACGCCTCGAGCGCCGGGTTCAGGGCGATGGCGCGGTCGACGATGGGGTCTGCGCCGGCCCGATAGGCGCCGATGCGGATCAGCTCTTCCATATTGGCGTAGGCCGACAGGCACTGACGGGCGCGCTTGTTCAGCTCGCGCTCCTCGGGCAGCTGGCAGGCGGGCAGGGTGCGGCTGACGGACTTCAGCACGTCGATGGCCGGGAAGCGGCCGCGCTCGGCGATCTTGCGGTCCATGACGATGTGGCCGTCCAGAATGCCTCGGACCGCGTCGGCGATCGGCTCGTCATGGTCGCCGCCGTCCACCAGCACCGTGAACAGGGCGGTGATCGGCCCCGCCGTGGTGCCGTCGGCGCGCACCGGGCCGGGGCCGGCGCGCTCCAGCAGCTTGGGCAGTTCGGAGAAGACGGTGGGCGTATAGCCCTTGGTCGTCGGCGGTTCGCCCGCCGCCAGGCCGATCTCGCGCTGGGCCATGGCGAATCGGGTGACGGAGTCCATAAGGCACAGGACCTCCAGGTCCTGGTCGCGCAGGAACTCGGATATGGCCAGGGTCATATAGGCCGCCTGACGCCGCTTCAGCGCCGGTTCGTCGGAGGTGGCGACCACGACGATGGCGCGGGCCAGACCCTCTTCGCCCAGGGTCTCCTCGATGAACTCGCGCACCTCGCGACCGCGTTCGCCGATCAAGCCGACCACCACCACGTCGCAGGTCGCCTGACGCGCCAGCATGGACAGCAGGACCGACTTGCCGACGCCCGAGCCGGCGAAGATGCCCAGGCGCTGGCCCCGGCAGGTGGTGGTGAAGACGTCCATCGAGCGCACGCCCAGATCCAGCCGCTCGCCGACGCGGCCGCGCGCATGGGCCGGGGGCGGGGGTGCGCGCAGCGGATAGGGGACCGGGCCCTGGGGCAGAGGGCCCTTGCCGTCGATGGGGTTTCCGAAGGCGTCGATGATGCGGCCCAGCCAGGCGGTGGTCGGGCGCACGCTGGCGGCGCTGTCGATGATGCGGATGTCGGCGCCCGGCGCCACGCCCTCGACCGGGCCGAAGGGCATCAGCAGGGCGGTGGAGGCGCGGAAACCCACCACCTCTGCCGGCAGGGGCGTCAGGCCGCGCCCGCGCACGATCTCGGCCCGCGCCCCGACCGCCAGCCGGCTGAGCCCGCCGCGGGATTCGATCAGCAGACCCGACACGCCCGCGACCTTGCCGGTCACGACCAGCGGATCGATCGCTTCGACGGCGGCGACGAGATTGCGCAAATGAACGGCCCCGATACTGAGACCCAGAAGTCGTCCATCGTGGTTAACGGGTGGTTAGGACTGAACCGAACATCGGCTATGCGCGGGGGATGGTTGGCCGCGGCCCTTGCGCGATTTCGGCGTCTGGGGGCGCCGCACCCCTTGCGATCGCTGGCGGACGCCTATCTCTTGCAGGCCCAGCCCCCGGAGATCTCCCCATGTCCGACGCTTCCTACGACGCCAGCCGCCACCGCAAGTCCGGTCGCGGCAAGGTCTATGACTCGATCATCGACACCATCGGCGACACGCCGATCGTCGGCCTGCCGCGCCTGTCGGCCGAGATGAAGCCCAAGGCCCGCGTGCTGGCCAAGCTGGAGTTCTTCAATCCGATTGCCTCGGTCAAGGACCGGATCGGGGTCGCCATGATCGAGGCGCTGGAGCAGGCGGGCAGGATCGGTCCCGGCAGCGTGCTGATCGAGCCCACCAGTGGAAACACCGGGATCGCCCTGGCCTTCGTCGCCGCCGCCAGGGGCTATCGGCTGATCCTGTGCATGCCCGAGAGCATGTCGATGGAGAGGCGCAAGATGCTGGCCCTGCTGGGCGCCGAGCTTGAGCTGACGCCGGCCGAGAAGGGGATGAAGGGCGCAATCGCCCGCGCCGCGGAACTGCTGGAGAAGACGCCGGGCGCCGTCAGTCCGGCCCAGTTCGACAATCTGGCCAATCCCGCCATCCACGAGGTCACGACGGCCGAGGAGATCTGGAACGACACGGCCGGCGCGGTCGACATCGTCATCGCCGGCGTCGGGACCGGCGGCACTATCACCGGCGTCGGCCACGCCCTGAAGGCCAAGAAACCTTCGGTGCGGATGATCGCGGTCGAGCCGACCGCCTCGCCTGTGCTGTCCGGCGGCGAGCCTGGGCCGCATAAGATCCAGGGCATCGGCGCGGGCTTCGTGCCCTCCATCGTCGACCGCCAGGTGATCGACGGCGTCGAACAGGTCTCCAACGAGGATGCCTTCGAGATGGCGCGCAAGGTCGCGCGGGTGGAGGGGATTCCGGTCGGCATCTCGTCCGGCGCGGCCCTGGTCGCCGCCTTCCGCCAGGCGGCGCTCGACGAAAACTCCGGCAAGACCATCGTGGCCATCATCCCCAGCTTCGCCGAACGCTATCTGTCGACGGCTCTGTTCGAGGGGCTTTAAGCGTCCTCACCATGGGTTAACCGCTCGCGGCTAGCGTGTCCGTGATGGCCGAGCCCGCTGAAATTCCTGCCGAACCTCAGATCGCGTTTCGCGCTCGCCGGGCGCTGCTCAAGCGTCTGGCCGATGTGGTGTCGCTGCCTGCCAGTCGGATCAACGCCTTTGAGCGGTCGGTCACGGGCGACCTGCTGGTCGAGATGCTGCGCGCGGCCTCGCCCAAGGAGCGCGAGCGAGTGGCCCAGCGCCTGGCGCCGCTCAGCGAAGTGCCCAATACGCTGACCCGTCTGCTGCTGCGAGACGATCCCGCAGTGGCGCGTCACCTGATTGAGCAGTGCGCCTCCCTGACCGACGCCGACCTGACCGCCTGCGCGCGGGACGCCAGCGAAGAGCACCGGATCATGATCGCACAGCGGCGCGGCCTGTCGGAGGTCGTGACCGAGACCCTGATGAGCTTCGGCGAGGATGCGGTCATCGAGGCTGTGCTGAAGAACGGCAATGCGCGCCTGTCGCAGGTCGGGCTGGAAGGCGTCGTCAGCCTGAGCCGTCAGTCGCCGGACCTGTGCAGGCATCTGCTACGCCGGCCCGAGCTGAGGCCGTCGGGCGCCTACGTCATGTTCTGGTGGTGCGGGCCTGAAGACCGCAAGACCATTCTGCAACGCTTCGCCGTATCGCGCGAAGTCATGCAGGAGGTGGCCGAAGACGTCTTCGCCATGGCCGCCCAGGAACAGTGGCAGGACCCGGTGGCGCGCAAGGCGCTGCAGTTCATCGAGCGGCGCCAGCGCAACCGCGCCGCTATCGCCAAGAGCCCCTATGGCTCGCTGGAACACGCGATCGCCGCCGCCGAGAAGGACGGTCTGGGCCGCGCCGTGGCCTCCGAGATCGCATATCTGGCCGGGGTCAAGCCGTTGACCGGGGCCAAGATCCTGGGCGATCCCGGCGGCGAGCCTGTCGCCATCCTGTGCAAGGCCACCGGACTGTCGCGGGTCGATCTGGAGAACCTGTGGCGCTCGATGCGCCGACCCGAGACGCTGGAGAGCGGTGAGGTGCATCCCGCTTGGGAGCGGACGCAGATCACCTATGAAATGTTGGCGGTCGACCGCGCCCAGACGGTCCTGCGTTACTGGAACTGGTCGCTATCCTCTGCGCTAACGCCCGCGCTGCTTCGCGCGATACGCGAAGGCGAGGATGAGGCGATCGACGAATATTCGGCGCCTGAGCGCGCTGCGATGATGGCGCTGGCCGAAAACTTCGGTCGATGAAATCCGGCTCGCCGCTAAACTGATATTTCCGTCGCATTGCTTTCGTCGGGAAACACTCTTATGAGCCGAGACGAAGGCTGATCGGGGGCGATCAGTCGTGCTTAACGCAAATCAAGGTCAAAGGCGGCTGGTCATGGAAGAACAACAACCCCAACTGCTGGAAATGACGGCCGACATCGTGTCCGCCTATGTCGGCAACAACACCGTGGACGCCACGGTGCTGCCGTCGCTGATCGCCAGCATCCATACCGCTCTGTCGCAGGTAGCGGGCGGCGCCCCCGAGCCCGAGCCCGAGCCCCAGGAGCCGGCGGTCTCGATCCGCAAGTCGATCAGCCCCGACTTCCTGATCTGCCTGGAGGACGGCCGCAAGTTCAAGTCGCTGAAGCGCCACCTGCGCACCAAGTACGACATGAGCCCGGAAGAGTATCGGGCCAAGTGGGGTCTGCCCAAGGACTATCCGATGGTCGCGCCGAACTACGCCAAGGCGCGCTCCGAACTGGCCAAGCAGATGGGGCTGGGCCAGGGCGGCCGCAAACCCGCCCGCGCGACCCGCGCCAAGAAGTAGGATCTGGCTTCAGATCGGAGAACGCCCGCCTTCCTTGCGGAGGGCGGGCGTTTTCGTGTCCGGATCAGGCCGCCCGACGCAGACGCCAGAAGCGCAGAGTGCGGAGCGCCGCCTCGCGCTGCAGCTCTGCATACATTCGGGCATAGACGTGCGCCTTCGCCATGGCGTCGCCCTCGTCGTTCAGAAGGGCGACGGCGTAGGTCAGGAACAGCGCGCGATCCAGGTCCGCGGCCTTGCAGACGACGGCCAGGGCGTCGAGCTCGCGCCGCTCCACGATCTGGCGGGCCGTGTGGAAATCGATGTCCGCCAGCTGCGACAGGGCGATGTAGAAAGAGGTGCGGCTGCCCGAGCGCAGGAAGCGCGCCAGCATCTGCGGGGTTAGCTGACTGGCGGCGCGGAGTTCTTCGACATAGGCGGAGCATTCGGCGTAGTCCGCCGGAAGCACGCCGTCGCCGGTGGCGACGCGGTTGCGCCCCGCCGCCAGGGCGCTTTCCAGCAGGATGGGATCCAGGCGCGCGTTCTGCTCCAGGATCTGCAGGCGTAACCGCTGCTCGACCACGAAATACATCTCGTTGAGGAGGTCGGCCGGGAGGGCTTTCCGGGCGACGGTCGCCTCATGCAGCTTCGGATTGGCCAGGGCGCGCTCGACGGCCTGCTCCGAGGCGTCGCGCGACAGGCGGGCGCCGTCATTGCGCAGCAGCACATCCAGCGTCTCGTCGTCACCATGTTGGACGATGGCGTCGGATACGGCTTCGGACACAACCTCGCGCTGGGAGA
This sequence comes from Brevundimonas sp., assembly GCF_046295775.1. Classification (GTDB taxonomy): domain Bacteria; phylum Pseudomonadota; class Alphaproteobacteria; order Caulobacterales; family Caulobacteraceae; genus Brevundimonas. Next base: position 156,967 of record NZ_JBKBML010000003.1, read on the forward strand.
CGGCGCGGATGTGCATTTGAGAACGTCGGCGCACGACCTCGATCAGATCTTCGTCGGTCAGCACGGGCGAGGCCCGCAGAACCGACTGAGCGACAGCCGCATCGTCCTGGGACAGCGTGCGGATCAGATAGGGCGGGGCCTCCAGGGCGTCGGCGAAGCGACGGGCCAGTTCCGCGCGCACGGCGGTCTCCATCTCGGAGGCCAGCTGTCCCAGGATTTCACCGTAGAGCGCGGTCTCGGCGGCGCTGCGTTCGGGCGCGCCGAAGAAATGTTCGGTCAGTTCGCGCAGTAGAGCGCGGCGCTTCTCGCTGGACGGCTCGCGGGCGAGTTCGATCAGCTCGGGCAGGCGGGTGGCCATGTTGGCGGCCGCCTCGGCGACGTCGTGGCTCATGGAATGGGATCCGCCTCGACCTGGGGCGTGGCGCGGACGCGGCCCTGAGCGTCGCGATACAGGGCCGGCGGCTCGGGCGGTGCGGCGAGATCGCCGGACGAGGGCGTCTCGTCCAGTTGGACCGGCAGGGCGTCAAGATATACCGGCGGCGGGGTGGGCACGGAATCGGGTTGCCGCCCGGCCTGACGGTGCAGGGAATAGTAGCGCGAACCCTGACCGGCGGCGCCGGCGATCACACGGGGTTGGGGCGCGGATTGCGGCGCCGCTTGCGGGAGCGGCGCGGGCTGGATGTGCGCCGTCTCGGGCTCGGCGGGCGGCGGAGCGGCGGGCTCGGCGCCGTAATCGGGTCGTTGCAGACGGAAGATCGGCGCGTCGCGGCGCGGCGCCATGGGGTCATAGGCGGGGTCGGCCGGCGGTTGCGGCGGCGCCTCGACGCGAGCGGCCTCGCGCACGATCTCCGGTACGGGTTCGGGAACCGGGGCGGGCAGGGGCGTCGGCGGGGGAGGCGGAACGTAGGCCGGCGGCGCCTCGCGGACGGGCGCGGGCATCGGCGGCGGCGCATAGGCGGTTTCGGTCGGGGCCGGATAGACCGTCGCCGGCTCCTCGCGCGGCGGAAGCCAGGCGCTGGCGGGCGTCAGGCCAGGACGCGCGACCTCTGCCATGGGCGGACGGGCGATCAGTCGCGCCGAAGGCGGGCGCACGGTTCGGCCGGCGGCGGGCTGTGGAGCGGGTTCAGCGGCGGCCGACGGCGCAGGCGACGGAGCGGGTGCAGCCGTCGCCGCCTTGCCGGGCCACGACAGGTAGCGCAGACCATTCGCGCCGGTCGCGGCGGACTGCGCCAAGGCGGGCGATGCGGCCGTCGTGAGCGCCACGACGGCCACGGAGAAGAGGATCATGCGGCGCACGGCGGCTCCGAAGAAGATAACGCTGATATTCAATACTAGCGCAGGCGGCTTAATCCGCCGCTAACGCCGGATCAGCCCCGGCCGGGCAGGTAGTCGTCGGTGAACAGCGCGCGGGGCGGCGGCGCGGCGCTGAAGAGACCGGCCTGAACGGCGGCTTCCGATACGGCCTGCCACCGCTCCGCCGTCATGGCGCCGAGGCCGACCAAGGCCGCGTCTCCGCCCTCGACGAGCGCAAGGTCGCGCATGCGCGACCGCGCCGCCATCTGCACCGGTTCGGTCAGGCTGGGATCGGCCTGGCGCATCAGGGCGTGGGCGGCGTCAGGGTCATCCTGCAGATAGTCGCGCCAGCCCTCGACGGTCTCGGCGACGAAGTCGCGCAGGGCTCGGACATTGTCCCGCGCGAAGGCGTCGGGCACGGCCAGGACGCCGCCGTAGGCCGGGTAGCCCTGGTCGGCCAGCAACTGGATCTGCGGACGCGTCTGGAGCACGGCCTGGGGCGCCGTCAGGACATCGGCCAGAAGCACCGCGCCGGGCTCGTCGAAAAAGGCGTCGGTCGTGGCGGCCTGGCGCTGCGTCTCGACGAGGCCGAAGCGCGCGCGCAGCCAGGGCCAGGCCAGGGGAGCATCCGAGGGCGAGACCAGGATGGGCCGATCACGCAAGGTCGAAATCAGATCGGGGCCCGGCTGGCCACGCGCGATCAGGGCCAGCGGGCTCTTCTGGAGGAAGGCCGCGACGGCGCGGACCGGGGCGCGCTGGGCGGCGAGATCCAGGATGGCGACGGCGTCGGCCGCCAGGGCCAGTTCCGCGTTCGATGCGCCCAGGCGCTCGCCCAGTGGCGTGGCGTCAGGCAGCCGTTCGATGCTGAGCCTGCGGCGTGCATAGAGGTCTGTGGCCAGGGCCTGGAATACGCCGGCCTGGGCCAGGCCGGGTTCGGCGTCGAGCGCCAGCCTGAGCCTCACCCGCCCTTGGGCGTCCACCGGCGCCTGGCCGCGCCCGCACCCGGCCAGAAGGCCGAAGGCGGCGGCGCCGGCGAGCAGGCCGCGGCGAGGAATCGGCCGGGAAACAAACGACATGACCGAGGCTTAGACCATTTTCGGCTCGGTCGGAATCGTTCGAGCCGCCACCAGGGTTCACGGCGCGTCGGGTGTCTCGTCAGGCAAGAGGAAACGCACGGGAATCGTGCACCGGACGCCCGGCGTAAAGCTTGGATCCGCGCTGCCGCTGGAGACGATGGCCAGCGCTTCGCGTCCGAAGATATAGGCCGGCTGGGCGTCCACGATCGCAGCATTGCCGACCTGCCCCCAGGTGGCGAGGTCGAAGCGGATCACCGCCCAGCCCTCGATGGAGCGGCGCCTGAATACTTCCGGAAAGGTCAGGTTGGCCCGGGGCCTGTAGCGATCGCCGATCTCTGCGGGGCAGGCCTGTAGCGGGTCATCGGGCGAGGGCGGCCGCTCGGGCGCCTCCAGCAGCCCCCCGTAGCGGTAGAAGTTGTAAACGCAGCCCTTCAGAGCGGGGCCGGGGTGCAGGAGGGTTTCGCCAACGGCGCGGCGAGCCTCGGCGTCGAAGGCGTCGTCCCCCGACGAGCCCAGGATTTCGACGTTGCGGCTTCGGCCGTCTTCGTCAACGTCCCAGCGCAGGACGGTCCAGCCATAGCCGCCGGGCAAGGTGGAGCCTATGCGGAAATCCGGCACGGCGACCAGACGCTGCGGCCGGGCGCGGCGCGCCTCCCCTACGCAGTTCGATCCGGGGCCGGCCAGGCGTCGTTCGACGATGTCGCGCGGCGTTCCGGTCGTGCGTGTCACCGCGTAATAGGCCAGGAGCGTTTCGGTCGGCGCCGCGCTGGCCGACTGCGGAGTGAAGCGCACCTCCAGACGGCAATCGCGCGCGGGACCGTCGAACCGCCATGCCGCCAGGCTGGCCTGGATGGCGTCGTCCGGCGAAACACGGCGCCCGATGATCACCACTCCGCCGGACGGGTCGGGCGCCGACGACGGGGCGCCGATGTTGTAGGGCCGCCCCTCGGGGTCGATGGAGAAGGTCGTCTCGACGGTTTCGATGCGTTGTCCGCGCGCGCCCGAACCTTGCAACCGGGCGGGCAGCACCTCGGCGTACAGCGGCGTGACCACGCGTCCGTTGCAAACCGCTTGCGCCGACGGCGCCATCAGAACGACGTCGCCGGGAGCGTCTGCGTCAGTGTTCCCTGCCGTCTGGGCCATCGACGGCGAGCCGGCCAACGCGAGGGCGGCGACTAAGGCGAGGTCGATCTGGAGCGGTCGGCCCATGGGTGTCTCGCTATGGCTGCCCTGCAGATGACACCGGCGTTCGCTCTGGGGTCAACCGGCTTTAAAGGCGGATGTAGCGGCGCCGGAATTGAGCGAGGGCGCGGGACCCCGGTCGAACCGTTGATCTCGCGCCCTCGCCAAGTCCGGGTTGGACTTGGCCGTTGAGGGTCAGAACCTTGGCCTGGCGCCGGTCGGGCGAACCCGAATGGCGGTCGGCTGTATCCTGGCGGCTCCTGGTCTCTGGCGTTCCGCAGGGCGTGAGCCCTGCGCCGTCCGTCGATCCCGACCTGGTTCTCCGTGAACGTGGCGCCGAGGCGCTTCGGTTCGGGAGCCTGGGCCCTGTCTGGTCGCTTCATCCGGTCCGAAGACCTCAGGAAGCGTCCTGATCAGAGAGCCGGACCGACCCGCTTGAACTCCAAGTCTCCCTGGTTTTCCGCGCCGCCGTGTCCCTCGGCCTGTTGACGTTCACGCAGATGCCGCTATGACGCAAGCGCCCGAACCTCCGGCGCTGTGCGGAAACGCAGCCGATGCGGTGGGCAAGCCTGTGGACATCGGTGGATGGTTTCGATTCGCCGGGGCGGATCAGAGGCTTGCGCTGTCCACAGGAAAGCGGCCCCAACTGATCACACCGCCAGAGCGGCCTTCTTCTCTTCCAGCTCGAGCCATTCCAGCTCGGCCGCCTCGAGGTCGGCGCGGGCCTTTTCGGCGGCCTTCATGGCGCGGTCGAAAGCGGCGGGATCGCGGGCGTAGAGGTCGGGGTCGGCCAGGGTCGCATCGTGCCGGGCGATGACGTCGGGCAGGCTCTCCATCAGGCCCTCGACCTCCTCCAGCCGCCGGGCGTCCTTGTAGGACAGCTTCGCTTTTTTGCTGGGGGCGCGGTCAGAAGGCTCCGCCTTCTCGATCCGACGCGCCCCGGTTTTCTCGTCACTCGCTGCACGCGACTCGCTGCTGAGAAAGCCGGGGTTCTGCCGCACGAAGTCGGTCCAGCCGCCGGGGGTCTCCACGATGTCGCCGCGGCCGTTGAGGGCCAGGGTCGAGGTGGCGAGGCGGTCGATGAAGTCGCGGTCGTGCGAGACCAGGATCAGGGTGCCGTCATAGCTCTCGAGCAGCTCTTCCAGCTTGTCGAGCGTGTCCATGTCCAGGTCGTTGGTCGGTTCGTCGAGCACCAGCAAATTGGCCGGCTGGGCCAGGGCGCGGGCCAGCAGCAGGCGGTTGCGCTCGCCGCCCGACAGGGTCGAGATGGGCTGCTTCAGCTGGGCCTCCTGGAACAGGAAGTCCTTGGCGTAGGCGGCCACGTGCATGGACCGGCCGCGCACGAGGATGCTGTCGCCGCCGCCCGGCGTCAGGGCGTCCCACAGACTCATGTCCGAGCGCAGGCCCTCGCGCGACTGGTCCAGATAGACGGGCTCCAGATTGGCTCCCAGGCGCACCGAGCCTTCGTCCGGCGCCAATTCGCCCAGCAGCACCTTGACCAGGGTGGTCTTGCCCGCGCCGTTGGGGCCGACGATGCCCAGCCGGTCGCCACGCATGACGCGGGTGGTCAGGCCCTTGAAGATCGTGCGCTCGCCAAAGCGCTTGGCGACCCCCTTCACCTCGGCCACCAGCTTGCCGGACAGGGCGCCGGAATCGACGCCCAGGTTCAGCTCGCGCGGCAGGTCGCGGACCCGCTCGGCCCGGTCGGCGCGCATGGCCATGAGGGCGCGGGCGCGACCCTCGTTGCGGGTGCGCTGGGCGGTGATGGAGCGGTAGAAGGTGTAGGTTTCGGCCTCAATCTTCTTGGTCAGGCGACGCAGCGACTCGGCCTCTTCGTCCATGACCTTGGCGGACCAGTCGTCGAAGGCGTCGAAGCCCTTGTTCAGGGTGCGGACACGTCGGCCTTCCAGCCAGTGCACCGTGTCGGTGACGCGGTTCAGGAAGGCGCGGTCGTGGCTGACGACCAGCACGGCGCAACGGGCGGCCAGCAGTTCCTTCTCCAGAAGCTCGATGGCCAAGATGTCGAGGTGGTTGGTCGGCTCGTCCAGCAGCAGCAGGTCGGGCTCTTCGGCGAAGGCCTTGGCGAGCGCCGCGCGGCGGGTCTCGCCGCCCGACAGGCCCTGGGTCGACTTGGCCGGGTCCAGGCCGAAGGTGGTCAGCCAGGCCTCGGCCGTCCAGGGCTCGGCCTCGCCGGAGGCGGCGTAGTCCAGCAGGGTGTCGCCGGTGATCGGCGGCTCCTGGGGCACATAGGCGAAGCGTACGCCGGCCTGGACCGAGCGGTCGCCGCTGTCGGGTTCGATCAGGCCCATGACGACCTTGATCAGGGTCGACTTGCCGGCTCCGTTGCGGCCCACCAGGGCGGCGCGGCTGCGCGGCTCCAGCGCCATGTCGACACCGTCGAACAGCGGGCGCGGCCCGTCCTGAAGACGAACATCCTTGAGAGCGACGAGGGGGGGACGGGCGGCCATGGCGGGCATATAGGCGGTGCGGCCTCGGGCGTCATCCGACTTTGGGCAAGTGGCGGCTTTAACAAAGATTTGGCGGTTGTCTGCTGATCTGCGGGCATGGCCAGTACGCGCGCGTCGCTTCCGATCACAAAGGCGTCCCAGTTGCTGGAGCTGGACAGTCCCTTTGATCGGCTGACCAATCTGGCGTGCAGCATCTTCGGCCTGCCGCACGCCATGATCTCCATCATCGACGGCGAGCGGACGGTGTTCCGATCCAACGTCGGCCTGGGCCAGGATGAGCTGCCGCGCGACATGACGCTGACGAACCATATCGTCAGCCTGGGGCCGGACGCGCTGGTCATGGTGGAGGACGGCCAGGCCGATCCGCGCACGTGCGATCATGTGATGGTCAAGGGCCCGCCCTATCTGCGCTTCTTCGCCGGGGTGGCGGTGGTGGGGCGCGACAACCGTCCGATCGGGGCGATCGGTGTGATGGACGTCAGGCCGCGCAAGCCGCTGACAACGCGGCAGGTCGAGACGCTGAAGATGCTGGGCCAGATGGCGGCGGACCTGTTTCAGCAAGCGGACTCGACCCGGGCGCAACGCGAGCAGATCGCCCTGCTGAAACTGGCCGAGGAGGTCGCGGGCGTCGGCCACTGGCGGGTCGATCTGACGACGGGCGAGACGACGGCTTCGGACGAGGTGGTCCGCATCCACGGGGTCGAGCCTGGTTCGGCGCAGGCCTCCGACGTGGACATGTACGCCCAGTACGAGCCAGAGGATCTGGAGCGGCTGCAGGGCCTGTTGGCGCGGGCGGCCGAGACCGGCGAGGGCTATGAGACCACCATTCGGTTGAGACGGCTGGATGATGGGGGCCGCAGATTGACGCGGGCGCGGGCGCGGGTGCAGCGCGATGAAAACGGCCGGCCGAGAGTCATCTTCGGCGTTTTCCAGGACATCACCGACGCCACCGAGGCAGAGCAGAGACTGAAGGACAGCGAGGCCGCCCTGTCGCGCCAGGTGGCGACGTTGAACCTGGCGCAGGGCGTGGCCGGGCTGGGCGTCTGGCGGCTGGATATCGCGACCGGAGCGGTGGCCTGGTCCGACGAGGTCTATCGCATCCACGGCGTGGATCGCGCGAGTTTCGATCCGTCATATGACGATGCGGTCGGATTCTATCATGCCGAGGACCAGCCCCGCGTGAAGGCCTGGATCGAGCAGGCGATCCAGGGGGAGGAGCCTGGCGAGTTCCGACTGCGGATCATCCGCGCCGACGGCGAGGAGCGGGTCGTGCTGTCCCGCTGTCGGCGGGAGCTCGATGCTCAGGGCGTCCTGATTGCGCTGGTCGGCGTGTTCCAGGACGTGACCGAGCGCGAGCGGGCCCACGAGATCGTGGCGGCCAGCGAGGCGCGGTTCAGAACGCTGGCGGACCACGCCAGCGACGTCATAGCCATATTCAATCTGGACGGAGTGTTCCGCTATCTGTCACCGGCGATCACGCGCGTCATGGGTTGGGCGCCCGAGGACCTGATCGGGATGCGCAGCTGGGACCTGGTGCACACCGATGATCACGAGGTCATGCGTGCGGCCTACCGCGCTCATCTGGCCGCGGAACCGGGCGCGCTGTCGCCGCGTATCCGCTATCGCGGGCGGCGCAAGGACGGAAGCTGGGCCTGGCTGGAGGCGCAGCCGACCGTCTTGCGCGACCGCAACGGCGCGCCGATCGAGATTCAGGACAGCGTGCGCGACATCTCGGCGGCCAAGGCGCTGGAGGAGGCGCTGACCGAGGCGCGGGACGCGGCCGAGGCGGCGGCGCGGGCGAAGGGCGACTTCCTGGCCAATATGAGCCATGAGCTGCGAACGCCGCTGACCAGCGTGATCGGCTACTCCGGCCTGCTGAAGGACCGCGAGGGGCTGGGGCCGACCGAGCGGCTGTTCGCGGACCGCATCGCCACGTCCAGCCAGGCGCTGCTGTCGGTGATCAACGACATCCTGGATTATTCCAAGCTGGAGGCCGGGGCGATCGAGCTGGAGACGGCGCCGTTCGATCCGCGCGAACTTGCCGCAAGAGCCCTGAGCATCGTCGAGCCCCAGGCGGCGGCCAAGGGCCTGGCGCTGGACTGGCGGCTGGGAGACGGAACGCCGCAGGCTCTGTGCGGCGACGAGGCGCGGCTGGGGCAGGTGCTGCTGAACTTCCTGTCCAATGCGGTGAAGTTCACCGAGGCGGGCGGGGTCCGAATCGAAGGCGGCTGGGCCAGTGGACGGTTGCGGCTGGAGGTTATCGACAGCGGCGAAGGGATCGATCCGGCCAAGATCGAACGGCTGTTCGAGCGCTTCACCCAGGCCGACAGCTCGACCACGCGGCTGCACGGCGGGACGGGTCTGGGCCTGGCGATCTGCAAGCGGCTGATCGAGCTGATGGGCGGGACGATCGGCGCGCGCAGCACGCTGGGCGAAGGGTCGGTGTTCTGGTTTGAAGTTCCGGCTCAAGAAGCGGACGCCGCGATGACCCTGAGCGATCCGGCCGTGCCGGGCGCGCTGGATGTCGAGGGCCTGAGGGTGCTGATGGCAGACGACAACGCCGGCAACCGCGAGCTCTTCCGCGTCATGAGCGCGGCGTGGGGGATCGAGCTGGAGACGGCCAGCGACGGGCTGGAGGCACTGCAGCGCGCCAAAGACGGCGGCCTGGATCTGATCCTGATGGACCTGCACATGCCGGTGATGGACGGCATGGACGCCACGCGGGCCATACGACAGCTGGAGGGCGCGATCGGCCAGGCGCCCATCATTGCGCTGAGCGCCGACGTCCAGCCTGAGCAGATGGCCGTATGTCATGCGATCGGCATGGACGGCCATGTGGCCAAGCCCATCAATGTCGAAACCCTGTTGCGGGAAATGTCCCGCGTTGTTCAAGCGGGCCGCGCGGCCCCGGAGTATGCGTTGTGAGCCGGACCATTCTGACCGTCGAGGACGAGCCGATCATCCGCGAAATGATCGGGTTGGTGCTGTCGGGCGCGGGCTATGTCGTAGCGCCGGCCGGGACAGGGCGCGACGCCCTGGACATGCTGGCCCGCAACCGGTTCGACCTGGTGCTGTTGGACGTGCACATGCCGCGCATGAGCGGGCTGGACGTGTTGGAGCGGATGCAGAGGATGGGCCGCACCATGCCGCCTGTCCTGATGCTGACGGCGGACCGGGAGATTTCGACGGTGACGGCGGCGCGCGACCGGGGCTGCGTCGGTTATGTGGTCAAGCCGTTCACGCCTGAAACCCTGCTGGAGCGCGTCAGGCACGCCCTGGCCCGGCCCGCCTCGGCGGCGTGACGCTCGCCACCGAGGGCATTTGGGCTTAAGGGCCGCGCCATGCGTCCTTTCTGGGAAACCAAGACCCTGGCGGAGATGAGCCCCGCCGAATGGGAGAGCCTGTGCGACGGGTGCGGCCTGTGCTGCGTGGTGCGGTTCGAGGACGAGGACACCGGCGAGGTGATCCCGACGCGGGTGCACTGCAAGCTGTTCGATCCGCAGGTCTGCGCCTGTTCCGACTACGCCAACCGCAAGGCGCAGGTGCCGGACTGCATCAAGCTGACGCCCGGCAACATCGAGGCGCTGGAGTGGATGCCCAAGTCCTGCGCCTATCGCCGGCTGCATGAAGGGCGGACGCTAGCGGCGTGGCACCATCTGGTGTCGGGCGATCCCGAGACGGTGCATTCGGCCGGCGTGTCGGTGCGCGGGCAGACGATCAGCGAGCTGAGCCTGGCCGAGCCCGAGGACGCGCTGGAGTTCGAAGCGCCGGAATGGGCGGTCGAGCGGGGATAGGCTCCTTCGTTAAGCTCACCCCCGCGAAGGCGGGGTCCAGATGATCCAATGCGTGTCCGGCGCCGGCTGGATCCCGCCTTCGCGGGGATGAGCGGGTGTGTTGAACATGTTCTGGCGGTTCCGGCGAGCGGCGGCAGCGTCGAGCCGATGGCGGCGGGGCCGGGCGTGACGGTCAACATCCGAATGGACGGCGGCGCGCCGAGCCTGCTGAGGTCCGAGGCGCAGATCGCCCAGATGCTGGCGCGCGCCACGGCCTTGGGCGCGCGCCGGCTTTAGGAGAGCGGTTACTCGCCCTTGGGGTTGGGGCCGTATTTGTTGGCGCCGGGCTGGCTGTTTCCGATGCCCATCCAGAGCCAGAAGACCAGGCTGACGAGGCCGGCGATGGCCATGAGGCCGAAGGCCGAGCCGCCGGTAGTCAGCAGCGTTTCCGGGTCCATGGTCGAGACGGCGTTCGGGTTGGTCAGAATCTGCATGCCGAAGGCCGACGCCATCAGGCCGTAGCCGCCGTACATGAGCACCCAAGGGATGACGACCAGCCAGCCGGGCTTGCCCATGTCGTGGAAGCGTTTGAAGCCGATGGCGAAGTGCGGGATCAGCAGGATCAGGCCCGCGTAGAAGCTGATGGCCGGCATGAAGCTGAGGACGATGCCGATGACGAACAGCACGGCCCAGCCGATCCAGAAATGCTTGCGGCGGATCCGGCCCTTGAAGGACAGGAACAGGCCCTTCCAGTCGATCTTGTCGGAGACCGGGGCCTCTTCGCCGCCCACCGCGCCGGCCAGGATCATGATTTGGGTGGCGCGCGAACCGTCCGGCGCGAAATCGGCGCGGACGCCGACGCGGGCGACGCCCGGCGGGTGGATGGCCGAGCGCTCGAATCCGTAGCGGACGCCGTCGTCGCCGCTGATCAGACCGGTGCCGGTCACGTCGTCGTAGCTGAGAATTTCACCGCGCACGCGGATGCCCTCCGATTGTCCCGGCCACCCCCGGCCGTGGGGCGAGCATGGACGAGGCGGCGGTACGTCACAAGACAAGAGGAGACGACATGACCCTGGGCGAGGCGTTTCATGAGGTGCGGCTGCTGGCGCGGCTGGCGTTTGGATCGACGGGCGGGGTGGAGCGGCGCACCGAGGTGGTGACGCTGGCCTCGGGCTTCGAGCGCCGGTCCACGCCGTGGGCGCTGGGTCGCCGGCGATATCTGATCGGGGCCGGTCTGAGGTCGCTGGACGACCTGGCGGCGCTGACGGCCTTTTTCGAGGCGCGGCGGGGGCGGCTGCACGGATTCCGCTTCCGAGATTTCGCGGACTATCGATCGAGCGCGCCGGGCGCGGCGCCTGGCGCAACCGACCAACGGATCGGGACCGGCGACGGCGCAAGCCGGACCTTCCAGTTGACGAAAGCCTACGGCGACGTGGTTCGCGTCATCGCCAAGCCGGTGGCGGGCGCCGTGCGGGTCGCGGTCGACGGCGTGGAGTTGTCTGCGGATCAGGTCGAGATTGAGCCGACCACGGGGCAGGTCACTCTGGCGAGCGCGCCGGGCATCGGCGCGGCGGTGACGGCGGGGTTCGAGTTCGACACGCCGGTGCGGTTCGAGCCGGAGCCGAGGATGATCCAAGTCTATTCGGGGCGAGCGGTTGGTCGAAAGCTGGATTGGGGCGTGGTGGGCATGACGGCTGGGACGAAATCGATCCGCGCAATGTCGGGCCTTGGCGGGCGATGCTGTCGAGCGACGCCGGGCAGCTTGTTCTGGAAGTGGGCGACAGCGGCCTGGAGACAGCCGACCCCTGGCCGGATAGGACGCTCACCGTCGAGGTGTCGGAGTGGGTCGAGGGCGTCGGCTGGGGCGCGCCGGCGCACGCGATCGCCTAGGCGCCCTTTCGATCGGGCCCGCCATGGCCTAACTGACAGGCCTGACTTCCAGCGGAGCAAGGCGAACGTGGCGGGAGACCCCTACAAGGAACTCGGCGTGTCAAAGGGCGCGAGCGCCGAGGACGTCAAGAAGGCCTTTCGCAAGCTGGCCAAGGACCTGCATCCGGACAAGAACCCCGGAGACAAGGCGGCCGAGGAGCGGTTCAAGCGCATTACCGCCGCCTTCGATCTGCTGGGTGACGCCGAGAAGCGAGCCAAATACGACCGCGGCGAGATCGACGCCGATGGACGCGAGCAATACCGCGGTTTCGCGGGAGGCGGCGGCACGGGCGGTTTCGGCGGCGGTCGGGCGCGCCCGGGCGCAGATGGCGGGCCAGGCGGCCGGGCCAGCTTCGACAACATCGACCTGGACGACCTTTTCGGGATGTTCGGCGGACAGGGGCGCCAGCGCGGCGCGCGGGATTTTACCGCGCGGGGTCAGGATGTGCGCGCCACGCTGGAGATCAGTCTTGAGGACTCCATCCTGGGAGTCACGCGCCGCATCCAGTTTTCCGACGGGCGGATGCTGGACGTGATCATTCCCAAGGGCGCGGGAGATGGCCAGGTCATCCGCCTGCGGGGGCAGGGCGCGCCGGGCCGCAACGCCGAGGCGGGCGACGCTCTGATCGAGCTCAAGATCGCTGCCCATCCGCTGTATCGACGCGAGGGCGCGGACCTGGTCGTGGAGGTGCCGGTGTCGGTGCCCGACGCCGTGCTGGGCGGCAAGGTCGAGGTGCAGACGCCCGAGGGCCGGGTCAAGCTGACGGTGCCCAAGGGCGCGAATTCGGGCCAGGTGATGCGTCTGAAGGGGCGTGGCGCCTTTGCGAATGGGCGACGCGGCGATCTGAAGGCGCGATTGCTGGTGACTCTGCCCGAGACACCTGACGAGGCGCTGATCCGGTTCGCCGAGGAGTGGCGGTCCAAGCGGCCCTACACGCCGGGAAGCTGACGGATGGACAAGCCCCGCGCACGGCCGTCGCGGCCGTGGTTTTCGTCCGGCCCGACCGCCAAACGGCCTGGATGGTCGGCGCAGGCCCTGCCGCACGCGCTGCTGGGCCGAGGCATACGCGCGCCGGAGGTGGTGGAGCGGTTTGCACACGGCCTGAGGCTGACGCGCCAGGTGCTGGGCGTGCCGGACAGCCACGTCCTCGCCTATGTGCCGGGTTCCGACACCGGAGCGGTCGAGGCCGCGCTGTGGTCGCTGTTAGGCGCGCGGCCGGTGCAGGTCCTGGCCTTCGAGAACTTCGGCTGGCAGTGGGTCAGCGATATCCGCGAGCATCTGAACCTCGAGCCCGAGGTGCTGGAGGCGCCGTGGGGCGCGCTGCCGGATCTGAGCCGGGTCGATCCGGCCAAGGATGTCGTGTTTCCTTGGAACGGGACGACCTCGGGCGTGCGCGTGCCGAACGCCGACTGGATCGCCGAGGACCGCGAGGGGCTCGCCATCTGCGACGCCACTTCGGCGGCCTTCGCCATGGCCTTGCCCTGGGACCGGCTGGATGTGGTGACCTTCAGCTTCCAGAAGGCGCTGGGGGGCGAGGCGGGCATCGGCGTCGTGGCCCTTTCGCCGCGCGCAGTCGAGCGGCTGGACGCGCACCGCGCGCCGTGGCCGATTCCCAAGGTTCTGAGGCTGCAGGACGACAAGGGCTTCGACCGCAAGCTGGCGACCGGTTCGATGATCAACACCTTCTCGGTCTGGACCCTGGAAGACTGGATCGACGGGCTGGAGTGGGCGCAATCGGTCGGGGGGCTGGACGAACTGATCCGGCGCACCGACGCCAATGCGGCTGCGCTGGGCGAGTGGGTCGAGCGGACGGGCTGGGTGGAGCCTCTGGCTGAGTGGCCGGAAACGCGGTCCACGACCTCGGTCTGTCTGAAGATCGTCGATCCTCGCGTGACCGCGCTGGACGAGGCGGGGCGTCACGCCTTTGTCCGACGGATGAAGGCGCTGCTGGAGGACGAGGGCGCGGCCTTCGACGTGGAGAGCCATCGCAATGCACCGGCGGGCCTGAGGCTGTGGTGCGGCTGCACCGTCGAGGTCGAAGATGTGCGGGCCGCCACGCCGTGGCTGGACTGGGTTTTTGCGGTCGCCGTCGAGGAACTGTCGTAGTTTTACGCCGCCGGGCGCGACAGGGGATGATTCCGCGGCTATAGGCTCGGCCCCGCATCGAGAGCGAAAACGGTCCGGCGGACGAAGTCCGAACGGGCTCAGATGTTCGCTCCAGTCTTGTTAAGCGGAGAACGGTCTTGGCGAACGTCGCAGTGGTCGGCGCCCAGTGGGGCGACGAGGGCAAGGGCAAGATCGTGGACTGGCTGTCCAACCGCGCAGACGTGGTCGTGCGGTTCCAGGGCGGTCACAACGCCGGCCATACGCTGGTGGTCGGCGAGACCGTCTACAAGCTGAGCCTGCTGCCCAGCGGCGTGGTTCAGGGCAAGCCGTCCGTCATCGGCAACGGCGTGGTGGTCGATCCCTGGGCGCTGCTGGACGAGATCGCGCGGATCGAAGCGCAGGGCGTGTCGATCACCCCCGAGGTGCTGATCCTGGCGGACAACGCCTGTCTGATCCTGCCGCTGCACCGCGATCTGGACCAGGCGCGCGAGGCCCAGGCCGGAAAGACCAAGATCGGCACGACTGGCCGCGGCATCGGTCCGGCTTATGAGGACAAAGCGGGACGTCGCGCCATCCGCGTCGGCGACCTGGCGGACCCTGAATCGCTGGACGCCAAGATCGAGCGGCTGCTGGCCCACCACGATGCGCTGCGCAAGGGCCTGGGCCTGGCGGGCGTCGATGCGGCGGCGCTGAAGGCCGAACTGCTGACCATGGCGCCGAAGATCCTGCGCTTCGCCACCCAGCCGGTCTGGCGGATGCTGGAAAAGGCGCGCCGCGACGGTCAGCGCATCCTGTTCGAGGGCGCCCAGGGCACGCTGCTGGACGTCGACCACGGCACTTATCCCTATGTGACATCGTCCAACACGGTGGCGGGGCAGGCGGCGGCGGGCTCGGGCCTGGGCCCGCGCTCGGTCGGCTATGTGCTGGGCATCGTGAAGGCCTATACCACCCGCGTCGGCGAGGGGCCGTTTCCGACCGAGCTGTTCGACGACGACGGCAAGCGCATCGCCGAGCGGGGCCGCGAGTTCGGCACGGTCACCGGCCGGGCGCGGCGCTGCGGCTGGTTCGACGCGGTGCTGGCGCGCCAGTCCATTGCCATCAATGGCATCGAGGGCGTGGCCCTGACCAAGCTGGACGTGCTGGACGGTTTCGCCGAACTGAAGATCTGCACCGGCTATCGCCTGGGCGACGAGACGCTGGATTACCTGCCGGCGGGGCTGAAGGCACAGGAAGGCATCGAGCCGATCTGGGAGACGATCGAGGGCTGGAGCGAGAGCACCCAAGGCGCGCGGTCGTGGAAGGACCTGCCAGCCAACGCCATCAAATACGTGCGCCGCATCGAGGAGCTGATTGGCGCGCCGGTGGCCCTGCTCTCGACCAGCCCTGAGCGGGACGACACCATATTGATGCGCGATCCGTTCGCGGGTTGATCGGCGGATCCGGAAGACGGGCAACGGGCTCTTAACCCGGAGCGGTCATGGTGAGCGGCCCTCTAGGGAGCTGTCCTTGTTCGCCGTTGACGCCCGTACCCTGCAGCGTATCGAGCCCGCCGTTCGGCGGGTGATCGTCGTGGACCCGACGCCCGCATCGGCGCGCTTGATGCTGGACCTGATGAAGAACATCGGCGCGCGCGAAGTGCTTCTGGAAGGTGACGAGGCGCGGGCGTTCGACCTGGCGCGCGACTTCGAGCCGGGCCTGATGCTGATGGAGCGGACCGGCCCCAGTCTGGACGGCGAGAATCTGGCGCGGCGGATCCGGCGATCCAGCCTGGGCTGTCGGCGCATGCCCATCATTATGGTGACGGCCGAGGCGACCGTCTCCACCATCCGTGGCGCGCGCGATTCCGGGGTGCACGAGTTTCTGAGAAAGCCGTTCGCCGCCGCCGACCTGTTCCGGCGCGTGGAGAATGTCGCCCTGAAGCCGCGCCCGTGGGTGGAGGCGGTGGGCTATGTCGGTCCCGACCGCAGACGCTTCAATTCCGGCGAATACGCAGGCCCCCGCAAGCGGCGAGCCGACAACTCGGCGATGCAGGCCGGCCCCGGCGCGGTCAAGGACCAGGCGCTGCGGATTCTGGCCGCCGCCCTGAACCAGTTCGACTCTGATCCGGCCCAGGCGGTTCGAGCCGTGAAGCAGCAGGCCGAGACCCTGAAAGGCCTGGCGCAGAAGACAGGCGACGCCGGTCTGGCGGTGGCTGCGGCGGGACTGGATGGGTATCTGAGCGCGGGCCAGCCGACCAAGGCCGGTCTGGTCGCGCCCATCAACGCCCTGCTGGCCTTGGCCGATCCGGCCGCCGATCTGAGGGCGGCCGGCTAGGCCGAGCCCGAGTCAGGCGTCGACCAGGTTGCGCTCTTCCGCCGCCGCCCGCATGGCCTTCTGAAGCTTTTCGAAGGCGCGGACCTCGATCTGACGCACGCGCTCGCGGCTGACGCCGTACTGGCCGGCCAGCTCTTCCAGCGTGACCGGATCGTCCTTGAGACGACGTTCGGTCAGGATGTGCTTCTCGCGATCGGTCAGCTCTTCCATCGCTTCCTGAAGCAGGCCCATGCGCAGCGACTTCTCCTCGCTGTCGGCCAGCGCGGTCTCCTGGCTGACGGCGGTGTCGTCGGCCAGCCAGTCCTGCCACTCGCTTTCGCCGTCGGCGCGCAGCGGCGCATTCAGCGAGGCGTCGCCGCCGAGACGGCGGTTCATGTTGGTGACCTCTTCCTCGGACACGCCCAGCTTGGTGGCGATGGCGGCGAGGTGCTCGGGACGCAGGTCGCCTTCCTCGAAGGCCGAGATCTGGCTCTTGGCCTTGCGCAGGTTGAAGAACAGCTTCTTCTGCGCGGCGGTGGTGCCCATCTTCACGAGCGACCAGCTGCGCAGGATGTATTCCTGGATCGAGGCGCGGATCCACCACATGGCGTAGGTCGCCAGACGGAAGCCCTTGTCGGGATCGAATTTCTTGACGGCCTGCATCAGGCCGACGTTGCCCTCGGAAATGACTTCGCCGATCGGCAGGCCGTAGCCGCGATAGCCCATGGCGATCTTGGCCACGAGGCGCAGGTGGGACGTGACCAGACGGTGGGCGCTCTCGGCGTCCTGATGTTCAGACCAGCGCTTGGCCAGCATGAACTCTTCGTCCTTGGTCAGCATGGGAAACTTACGGATTTCCGTCAGATAGCGCGACAGTCCCTGTTCAGGCGACATGATGGTGAGCGTGGTGTTGGCAGCCATTAGACCCTGGTCCCTCCGACCCGTGAAATGAGCGGACGTTTCGGTCGGCCACCGAATGTGCGCCTGACCCTCGCCCCTCAACTGGACATCTGGTGATCGGTTTCGCCGATTTCGAGAGGCGAATGGTCACAGGATGCACAGATTGTGGCCGTCTCGCGTCACCTTCTGTCCAGCTAAGCAATTTACTAGCACAGTCGCTGTTGCTTATCAAGGTCCATCCTTTTTGAGAACGGACTAGAGCTCAGCCAGGCGGCGCTCCAGATCGGCCATGTTGGGGGGCAGGTTCGTCTCGAACCGCAGCGTCTCGCCCGTCACCGGATGGACGAAGCCCAGAACGGCGGCGTGCAGCGCCTGGCGCGTCAGGCCAGCTTCACCGATGGCGGCGCGGACAGGAAGGGCGGGACTGCCCGAGCCATAGACCGGGTCGCCCAGGATCGGCGCGCCGACCGAGGCCAGATGCACGCGGATCTGATGTGTGCGCCCGGTGTGCAGGGTGCAGGCGACCCGGCTCGCCATGGGCGCGCCGCCGGGCTTGGCGGGGCGGCCGAAGACCTGCTGGACATTGTAGTCGGTGATCGCCTCGCGGCCCCCGGCCTTGAGCACCGCCATCTTCTTGCGGTCCGACGACGAGCGGCCGATGCGGGTGTGGATGCGGCCCGCCTCGGGGCTGGGCGCGCCGCGGGTCAAGGCGATGTAGGTGCGCTCGATGTCGTGGGTCGCGAACAGGGCGGAGAGGCCGGCGTGGGCGCGGTCAGACTTTGCGGCGACCATGACGCCGGAGGTGTCCTTGTCCAGCCGATGCACGATGCCGGGCCGCGCCACGCCGCCGATGCCCGACAACCCGGCGCCGCAGTGGGCCAGCAGCGCATTGACCAAGGTGCCGTCAGGCGTGCCGGGCGCCGGGTGCGCGGCCATGCCGGCCGGCTTGTCGACGACGATCAGGTCGTCATCTTCGTACAGCACGACCAAAGGGATGGCCTGGGGCGCGGGCAGGGCCGGCGCGATCGGGGGCAGGGCGATGGTGTACAGGCCGGGCTGGGCCTTGGCGGAGCCGCCGGAAACGGCAGCCCCGTCCCGCGTCACGGCGCCCGAGGCCAGAAGGTTCTGAAGACGAGCCCGCGACAGGTCGGGAAAGATTTCGGCCAGCGCCTTGTCCAGCCGCCCGGCCGGGGCTTCGAGGCGGGCTTCAAGGATGTTCGGGGCCGAGATATCGTCGGTCAGCAAAGGTTCATCATCCACAGGATGATCTAGCATCCAGGGACCCCCGGCGCGCAATCTCCGCGCGGGATTGTGGGAGGGACGTGGTGAAATCGCTGCTTCTGGGCGCCGGCGCGATGCTGCTGATGGGCGGATGCGCGAGCATGAACGAGGATCAGTGCCTGGCCGGCGACTGGGGCGGTCAGGGCTATCGTGACGGCCTGCGCGGCTTTCCCATGACGCGGCTCGACGCCCACGCCAAGGCTTGTGGGAAGTACGGCGTCACGCCCGAAGCGCTTCCTTATCAGTCCGCCCGAGAGGACGGCCTGCGCGGCTACTGCCGGCTTGAGAGCGGCTTTGACGCCGGCCGCCGAGGCGAGAGCTACCACGGGGTGTGTCGCCCCGAAGAAGAGTCCGCCTTCCTGCCCGCCTATCGGGATGGGCTTCGGCTGCACGCTGCGGAGTCCGCGCTGGAGTCCGCGCGGTCGGACCTGGACAGCGCCATCGCCTGGATCAACGACCGCGCCGACAAGCTGGCGGCCAAGCAGCGCGAGTTGGGCGAGGACGGCAAGACCGACACCGAAAAAGATCAGATCCGCTCCCGCATCGAAAATGTGCGCGCGGAACTGCGCGACGCCCGGCGACGCGCTCGAGACGCCGAGCGCGCGCTGCACTGGGCCGAAGACGAAGCGGACCGGGTCCGCTTCGAGCTTTCCGGGCGATACCCCGCCTGAGCGGGATCAGGCGGCCAGATCTTAGGCCGCCTGGGCGGTGGCCTTGCCGAAGTGGGGATCCAGTTCGCCCGAGGCGTAGCGCTTGGCCATCTGAGCGGTGGACAGTGGCCGGATCTTGGACGCCTGCCCTTCGCAGCCGAACTGCTGATAGCGCTCGATGCAAAGCTTGCGCATGGCTTCCTTGGCGGGCTTGAGCCAGGCGCGGGGGTCGAACTCGCCGGGCTTTTCGGCCAGCAGTTTGCGCACCGCGCCGGTCATGGCCATGCGGTTGTCGGTGTCGATGTTGATCTTGCGCACGCCGTGCTTGATGCCGCGCTGGATTTCCTCGACCGGCACGCCCCAGGTCTGGGGCATCTGGCCGCCGTACTGGTTGATGATGTCCTGAAGGTCCTGCGGCACGGATGAAGAGCCGTGCATCACCAGGTGGGTGTCGGGCAGGCGGCGGTGGATCTCCTCGATCACGTTCATGGCCAGCACTTCGCCGTCGGGCTGGCGGCTGAACTTGTAGGCGCCGTGGCTGGTGCCCATGGCGATCGCTAGGGCGTCGACCTTGGTGGCGCGCACGAAATCGACCGCTTGGTCGGGGTCGGTCAGCAGGGCCGAGTGATCCAGCTTGCCCTCGAAGCCGTGGCCGTCCTCGGCCTCGCCCATGCCGGTTTCCAGCGAGCCCAGCACGCCCAGTTCGCCCTCGACCGAGACGCCGCAGGCGTGGGCCATCTGGGTGACGCGGCGGGTGACGTCGACGTTGTACTCGTAGCTGGCGGGGGTCTTGGCGTCCTCTTCCAGCGAGCCGTCCATCATCACCGAGGTGAAGCCGTACTGGATGGCGGTGGCGCAGGTCGCCGGGCCGTTGCCATGGTCCTGGTGCATGCAGACCGGGATGTGCGGATACAGCTCGGCCAGGGCGTCGATCAGCTTGGCCAGGACGATGTCGTTGGCGTAGCTGCGGGCGCCGCGCGAGGCCTGGATGATGACCGGCGCATTGACGGCCTCGGCCGCCTCCATGATCGCCAGGCCCTGCTCCATGTTGTTGATGTTGTACGCGGGCAGGCCGTAGCCTTCCTCGGCCGCGTGATCGAGCAGTTGCCGCAGCGTGATGCGCGCCATGAGTAGTCTCCTGAGCCCTTTGATTTTGCCCGTTGTCTAACGCGCGCGCCTCGAAAAGTCACGCAATGTAACAGGCTGGGCTCAGCCTTGGAGCGCCTCGACGCCGGGGAGGGGCTTGCCCTCCATCCACTCCAGGAAGGCGCCCCCGGCGGTGGAGACGAAGGTCATGTCGTCCACTACGTCGGCGTGGTTCAGAGCCGAGACGGTGTCTCCGCCGCCCGCCACGGCGACCAGGGCGCCAGACTTGGCCAGAAGCGCGGCGGCCTTGGCGGCCTTGACGGTGGCGGCGTCGAAAGGCGGCACCTCGAACACGCCCAGCGGGCCGTTCCAGATCAGGGTCTTGGACAGGGCCATGGCCTTGATCAGCTTCTCGACCGTCAGCGGGCCGGCGTCGAGGATCTTCTCGTCGTCGCCGATCTCTTCGCGGGTCAGGACGGTGCGGGTCCCGACGCCCGGCTTGACGTCGGTGGCGATCACCACGTCGATCGGCAGCAGGATTTCGCAGCCCTTGGCCTCGGCCTCGGCCAGGATTTCGCGCGCCGTGTCGGCCATGTCGCGTTCGGCCAGCGAGCCGCCGATGTCGACGCCTTGCGCGAACAGGAAGGTGTTGGCCATGCCGCCGCCGATGGCCAGGCGGTCCAGCCGGCCGACCAAGTTCTTCAGCAGGTCCAGCTTGGTCGAGACCTTCGCCCCGCCGACGATGCCCAGCACCGGCTTGACCGGATTGCCCAGCGCCACGTCCAGCGCTTCAAGCTCGCGCCGCATGGCCTCGCCGGCATAGGCGGGAAGCAGACGCGCCAGGCCCTCGGTCGAGGCGTGGGCGCGGTGGGCGGCCGAGAAGGCGTCGTTGACGTAGAGGTCCCCCAGGTCGGCCAGCTGCTGCGCGAAGGCGGGGTCGTTTTTCTCCTCGCCCTTATGGAAACGCACGTTCTCCAGAAGCACAACGCCGCCGGCGTCCAGATCGGCGATGGCCGTTTTCGCGGCTTCGCCCACGCAGTCGTCGGCGAAGCGCACCGGCGCGCCCAGCAGGGTCTCCAGATCGGCCACGACAGGCTTCAGGCTCATGGCGGGCACGCGCTCGCCCTTGGGCCGGTCGAAGTGCGCCAGAAGCGCCACCTTGGCGCCAGCGTCACGCAGCCGCTGGATGGTCGGCAGGGCCGCGCGCAGGCGGGTGTCGTCGGTGACCTTTCCACTCTCCATCGGCACGTTGAAGTCCACGCGCACCAGGGCGGTCTGGCCCGAGATGTCGCCGGCGTCGTCGAGGGTGCGGAAGGTCATGGAGTCTACCGAGTCATGATGCCGACGCTCAGCAGGAAGAAGGACGCCGTGACGGCCGATGTAGCCGCAACGACGCCGATGAAAATTCTTCCGCCGGACAGGGCGATTTGAGGGGACTCGTATCGCGAACGCGCATGGTCCACGGGCCGAGCATTGATGAAGACCAGCGAAAGCGCAGCGGCGGAGCTTAGAGGCAGCCAGATAGTCGCGAGCCATTGGGCAGCTTCTGCGTCGTATAGGCGACCGACCACCAGGCCGGCCGCCGCGAGAACAAGCAGACCAAATATGCGGCCCGCCAGAAGCATTCTACAAGAACTTCGCCATCACCAGCGCGGTGTCGCTCATGCGCGTCGCGAAGCCCCACTCGTTGTCGTACCAGCTGAGGACGCGAGCCAGCTTGCCGTCGACGACCTGGGTCTGGGGCAGGGCGGCGGTGGAGGAGGCGGCGATGTGGTTCAGGTCGATGGAGACGACCGGGTCGGTGGTGACCGCCAGCACGCCCTTCATCGGGCCGTCGGCGGCGGCCTGAAGCGCGGCGTTGATCTCTTCGACCGTCACCTCGCGGCCGGCCACGACCTTGAGGTCGACGCACGAGACGTTGGGCGTGGGCACGCGGATCGAGGAGCCGTCCAGCTTGCCCTTCAGTTCCGGCAAGACCAGGCCCAAGGCCTTGGCGGCGCCGGTCGAGGTCGGGATCATCGACAAGGCGGCGGCGCGGCCGCGGTACAGATCCTTGTGCATCGTATCCAGCGTCGGCTGGTCGCCGGTGTAGGCGTGGATGGTGGTCATGTAGCCGCGCTCGATGCCGAACAGGTCGTTCAGCACCTTTGCGACGGGCGCCAGGGCGTTGGTGGTGCAGCTGCCGTTCGAGACGACGATGTCGTCGGCGGTCAGGGTTTCGTGGTTGACCTTGAAGACGATGGTCTTGTCCGCGCCGTCGGCGGGCGCCGAGACCAGGACGCGCTTGGCGCCGGCCTTCAGGTGGGCGCTGGCCTTGTCCTTGGAGGTGAAGATGCCGGTGCACTCGAACGCGATGTCGACGTTCAGATCCTTGTGCGGCAGGTTGGCCGGATCGCGCTCGGCGGTGACCTTGATCTTGCCCAGGCCGACGTCGATCCAGTCCTCGCCGTGCTCGACCGTGCCGGGGAAACGGCCGTGGACCGAGTCGTACTTCAGCAGGTGGGCGTTGGTGGACACCGGCCCCAGGTCGTTGATCGCCACCACCTCGATGTCGCGACGGCCGTGCTCGACGATGGAGCGCAGGACGAGGCGGCCGATGCGGCCGAAACCATTGATGGCGACGCGAACGGTCATGGGGCGGTCTCCTGGAAGGGCGTTTTCGTTGGCGCTTCAATGGAACCCTGAGGCCGAGGTTTCAACCCCGCGCCTGTAACAAGCTGTGATCTGCTGTAACGCTCAATAGCCGATCAGGGTCGGGGCGGCCTGCCAGACGATGGCCACGGCCGCCAGACCGGCGCCCAGCATGGCCAGCTGATCGCCGAAGCGCCGGGTCTCGCCCTCGCGCTGCCGGTTCAGCACGCGCCAGCCCGCCGCCAGCAGGACCAGGGCCGCCAGCAGGCACAGGATGCTGAACCCCAGGCCGATCATGCGCCACAGCGGGTCGGCCGCGCGGCTGACCACCTCGCCGATGCTGGCGATGGCGTAGATGCCGACGAAGTGGACCGTCCAGACGATCCAGCCGCTCATCATCCAGATCCAGCGCCGCACCTCAGCCCCCCGGGAAAAGGCGCGTCAGCAGGGCGGCGAAGGCGCTCTGGCCGGCGGCGTAGGTCAGGAACAGGGCCATCAGCTCGGCCGTGGCCGGGCGCTTGGCGCTGGCGTGGCCGGCCAGCCAGCGGGCGGGCGCATACAGGGCCATGATGGCGGCGGTCAGCACGAACATCCCCTGCCAGGCCAGGAAGGCGTAGACCGTCGCGCCCTGGCCCGAGTGCTGCGGCATCAGGCCCGTGCCGCGCCACGTCGTCAGGTCCAGGCCCCAGGCGGCGACCACGGCGATCGCACCCAGCGAGGCCAGGACGGCCCAGATCATGGGGCTGCGCGGCCAGTCGGCCTTCAGCATCCCGACCGAGGTCCAGAGCAGCAAGACCGCCAGCGCGTCCAGCGCCAACACGCCCAGCAACGTCAACATCTCGGGCGGCGGGGCCCAGGTCTCAGGCCGGCCGCTCCACAGGAAGACGTAGGAGAAGGCGGTCATCACCGTGACCATGCCGGCGACGATCAGGGTGATCGACATGGCCCACCAGCCGTGGCTGGCCGTGCCGCTGGCGTAGGTCGGAACCATGACGCCGGCGCCGATGTCGGCCATGTCGAACTCGTGGGGGCGGTCCAGTTTCCAGCACCACATGACGATGCAGTAGACGGCCGCCACGCCGCAGACGGCCGCGACGGCGTAGGCCTGGATCACCAGGATCAGGAAGAAGGCGGCGGTGAACAGGGCGGCCCAGACGTGCCAGCCGCTGGGGCGCGGCAGGCGCATCAGCTGGATCGGCTCGGCGTTGATGGCGGTGGTGACCAGGGTCTCGCGCTCGCCCGTGACCGTGCCGGGAATGAAGTAGCGCCCGGCGTCGACGTCCTTCTGCAGGTTCTTCTGGTCCCACAGGGGATACAGGCTCTTCACGACCGGCACCGAGCGGATCGAGAACAGGCCGCCGCGCAGCCATTCCAGCCCCGGCCCGCCGTAGATGTTGCCCGCCTCCTTGCCGGCGAAGGGCCGGAAGTTGCGGATCATGTCGATGACCCACAGCAGCACCGCCAAGCCGAAGATGAAGGAGCCCACCGACGAGATGAAGTTGGGCAGGTCCCAGCCCCGCTCGGGCAGATAGGTGTAGACCCGCCTGGGCATCCCCATCAGCCCGGTCAGGTGCATGGGCAGGAAGGTCACGTTGTGGCCGATGAACATCAGCCAGAAGATCCACTTGCCCATCCGTTCGCTGAGCGGTCGGCTGCTGAGCGCCGGCAGCCAATAGTAGATCGCCGCGAACAGCGGGAAGACCATGCCGCCGATCAGAACGTAGTGCAGGTGGGCGACGATGAAGTAGCTGTCGTGCGCCTGCCAGTCGAACGGCACCATGGCGACCATGACGCCGGTCAGGCCGCCCATGACGAAGATGATCAGGGCGCCGATGACGAACAGACTGGGGGTGTTGTTGGGCATCTTGCCGGACGCAACAGTCGCGATCCAGGCGAAGACCTGCACCCCCGCCGGTATGCTGACGGCCATGGAGGCGGCGGAGAAGATGCTGATCGACATGGTCGGCATGCCGGTCGTGAACATGTGGTGCGACCAGACGCCGAAGCTGATGAAGCCCGTGGCGATCATGGCCAGCACGACCATGCGGTAGCCGACCAGCGGCGTCTTCGCGAGCGCCGGGATGATGGTTGACATGGCGCCGGCCGCCGGCAGGAAGATGATGTAGACCTCGGGGTGGCCGAAGAACCAAAACAGGTGCTGCCACAGCATCGGATCGCCGCCCAGGATCGGGTCGAAGAAGGGCCAGCCGAACGCGCGCTCCAGCTCCAGCAGCAGGGTCGCCAGGATCACCGATGGGAAGGCGATGATGATCATCACCGCGAAGATCAGGCACGCCCAGGCGAAGATCGGCAGCTTGTCCAGGGTCATGCCGGGCGCGCGGGTCTTGAGCACGCCGACGATGATCTCGATGGCGCCGGCGATGGCCGAGATTTCGATGAAGCCGATGCCCAGCAGCCAGAAATCGGCGTTGATTCCCGGCGAATAGGTCATGCTGGTCAGCGGCGGATACATGAACCAGCCGCCGTCTGGCGCCAGGCCGAAGAACAGCGAGGCGAAGAAGCACAGGCCGCCCACCAGATAGGCCCAGAAGGCGTAGGCGCTGAGCCGGGGGAAGGGCAGGTCTCGGGCCCCCAGCATCTGGGGCAGGATGGTTACCGCCAGCGCCTCGACGGCCGGAACGGCGAACAGGAACATCATCACCGTGCCGTGCATGGTGAAGAACTGGTTGTAGGTCTCCTGCGGCAGGAAGCCGACCATCGGCAGGGCCAGCTGGGTGCGCATGGCCAGGGCCAGCACCCCGGCCAGCACGAAGAACAGCATGGCCGCGCCAACGTAATAGACGCCGATGTAGTTGTTGTTGATGACCGTCAGCCACTGCCAGCCTTTGGGCCCGCACCAGACGTCTTCAAGCGCCTTCTTCTCGCCGCGCGGGCGCGGGCCTTCGGTCGGAAAACGATCGTAGAGCTTGGGATCGAAGCCGCTCTCCGAACTCATTTCAGGCTGTCCAGATAGGCGGTGACTTCACGCAGGTCCTGGCCGGTCAGCACCGGATAGGAAGGCATGCGGTTGCCCGGCTTGATGGCCTGGCTGTCGGCGATCCAGCCCGCCAGCGTGCCCTGGTTATTGGGCATGATGCCGGCGCCGATGGTGCGCCGCGCGCCGACGTGGCTCAGGTCGGGCCCGGCCAGGCCGTTGAAGGTCGTGCCGGCCACCGTGTGGCAGGCGCCGCAGCCGTTGGCGTCGAACACCTGGGCGCCGCGCGAGGCGAGGGCGGCGGTCGGGGCGGGCAGCAGCCGGCGCGCGCGCCAAGCTTCGAAATCGGCCGGTTCGTGGGCCACGACCACCAGGCCCATCAGGGCGTGCGGCCCGCCGCAGTATTCCGCGCACTGCCCGCCATAGACGCCGGGCTGGTCGGCCTGGAGGCGCAGCACATTGCGACGGCCCGGGATCATGTCCAGCTTGCCGCCCAGACGCGGAACCCAGAAGCTGTGGATCACATCGGCAGATTCCAGCTCGAAGGCGACGGGCTCTCCGACGGGAATATGAATCTCGTTGGCGTCCTGGATCACCTCGCGGCCCTGGTCGTCCAGATAGGCCACGCGGAACCACCACATCTCGCCGGTGACGCGCACGCGCATCTCGCCGGGCAGGGGCTCGGAGGCGACCTTGGATGTCACCGCCAGGCCGTAGAGCAGCAGGCCGCTGAGCACGACGATCGGAAAGGCCAGGCCGCCGGCCCAGATGATCTTCTCGCCGCCCAGCCGCGCGCGCCATTTGCGCGGACCGAACAGGGCAAGGCCCAGCGCGATGACGACGACCACGAGCACGATCGCGCCCATGGCGAACAGCACCCAGCTGACCAGGTTGATCGCGCCGGCGTAGGGGCCGGCGGGGTCCAGGGCGGGGGGCGGCCAGCCGGCGATTCCAGGCGGCGCCGAAGATCCAGTTGAAGTCTGTGCGGTCATCTCAGCGTGTACAGATAGGCCGCGACGTCGCGGGCTTCGGCTTCGGTCAGGGGCAGGGCGGGCATTCCGGTCGAGGGATCCAGCGACGGCGCGTCGCGCAGCCACTGAACCAGAGTGTCGGGCTGGTTGGGGAAGCGGCCGGCGATCATGGGCCGCTCGCCAAAGCCGGCCAGGGTTCCGCCGACCCGGCCCGAGGGCCAACTGACCCCAGGCGTCTCATGGCAGGCGGCGCAGCCGATGCGCTCGGCGATGACCAGGCCGCGCGCGGCGTCGGCCCCGCTGATGACGCGCGGCGGGTCCTTTTCGGCGCAGGCGCTCAGGCTCAACGTCGCCACGACGATGAGCCATGCAGGCCAGACTGCGGTTGCAGGCGATCGACGGTCCATTCCACCCCGGCTGTCCCTTCAAGGCAGGACAATCCCGCCGAAGCGTCGCGGTTCCGTGGAAAACGGCGGAACCTTGACCGTCAGCCCCCGTTCGATGCCGCGTGCGCGCTTCTCCCATCATCGCCGTCTGGCTTTCGACCGCAGCCGTGGCGGGCCTGTCGGCCTGCCATCCCATGACCAATGAGACGGGCGAGGCGCTGACGGCGACCGGCCGTCTGGTGGCGTTGAGCGGCGGCGACGGCGGGGCGGCCAACGCCTGCTTCACCTGCCACGGCATGGAGGGCCAGGGCGACGGCGTGGCCGCGCCCCGCCTGGCCGGACTGGATGTCGGCTATCTGCAAAAGCAGATGGAGGACTACGCCTCGGGCGTGCGCGGCGACGACGTCATGGGGCCCGTCGCGCGCGGCCTCAGCCAGGCCGATCGTCGGGCCGTCGCCGCCTGGTACGCCAGCCGGCCCGCGCCGGCCTCGACGGCTTCGACCCTGCCAACGCCGGTGGTCTATCTCAGCGGCGATCCGTCGCGGGGCATTCAGCCGTGCGCAGTGTGTCATGGCGACCAAGGCCAGGGCGCCGGCCCGGGCGGACCGGCGATTTCGGGCCAGCCGCGCGCCTATACGATGGAGCAGATCGAACGCTGGCGCACCGGCGGGCGCCGCAACGATCCGCGCGGCGTCATGCGGGCCGCCGTCGCAAACCTGTCAGCCGCAGAAATCCAAGCCATAGCCGCCTGGCTAGAGACTTCGCCCGCTTCTCGACCGCCCGGTAGCGGCGCTGCCACTTCGTCCGTCGCCGCGGCAATTGCGGAACAACCGGCAGCATCCAGTGCAGTACGTCGTCCCGATCAATGAAGTGATGCTTGACCGCCGCCCCGACGTGGATGGGGATGAGCAGCAGCAGGCTGACGATCAGCGCGCCATGCATCCACTCCGCCACCGCCTCGACGCGCCAGCGCGCGGGGTTTGACATATCCGCCATGGGAATGACGGGCCAGGGCAGCAGGCCCGCCACCGTCAGCCCCTGCTGAGGCGCGGTCGCCGAGATCATGAACCAGCCGGTGATCGGCAGGCCGAACAGGCAGATGTAGAAGACATAGTGGGTGATGCTGGCCGCCACGCTTTCCCAGCCCGGCTTGTCGGCGTCGTTGATGCTGGGCGGCGCCAGCAGCCGCCAGGACAGCCGACCGATCACCAGGAGCAGCATCAGCACGCCCACGCCGATATGCACGTCATAGGCCGCCAGCTTGTCGCCGCCGACCGGCAGCCGACCCATGCGCCAGCCCCAGACCAGCTGGAACACCACCAGCACCGCCATGGTCCAGTGGAAGGCGACGCCGATGGGCGAATAGCGGCCCTTGTCGTGGTGCCCTGCGGCCCACTCCAGAATATTGCCGATAAGACGGTCGATCATGCCGTGCGGGTCCGCGGCGCGTCCGGCCCCAGCATGCGTCCGAGCACGACCAGCGCCGCCGCCAGATAGGCCGCCGCTGCCGGGGCCCACATGATCAGGCCGGCTGCTTGCTGATCCTCGAGCGGGGTCAGGCTCCAGGCCAGTGTCGAGGCGAAGTGCGGGGCGTAGAGCGGATCGACTGCGAAGGTGATGATCGCGCCCAGCAACCCCATCTGCACCATGGCCACCAGGAGCGCGGCGACGCCCGCCGGCGCGCGGCTCGCGCGCACGCTGGCCCAGAAGGCCAGGGCCGCGCCCAGAATGCTGGCCTGCATCAGCCAGTAGGCCCCGTCGTTCGACAGCGCCCAGCCATAGGCCGCCGGCGCATGCCAGGCCCACAGCACCGCTGTCTGCAACAGGACCGTCGTCCACAGCCTCGGCTTGGCCACGCGCGGAAGGGCTAGCGCCAGCAGCGGCGCGGCGACCAGCATCAGCAACAGGTGATGCAGGGTGCGGGCGGTGAACAGCGCCGAGCTGAGCGCGCATAAGGGCGAGACGAAGCTGACGAACAGGGCGACGACGGCCAGGGCGGCGGCGGCCTGACGCTTCCAGCCTACGCCGCGCAGCCCGAACGCCAGGGCCGCCCCAAGCAGGGCCAGGCCGATCAGCAGAACGGGATCGCCGTTCCACCGGCTCCAGATCCCAGCCGGGTCTGGCGCACTGCCGCAGTATGGCGTCCAGGTGTTCATCGCTGGGTCAGTCTCCCCCGAGACGCGCGGCGGCCGCAAATTCTCGCACTGGCCATGCAAATCCCCCGGAAGCCGCCTAGTTCCGAAGTCGGCGCCTTCACGGCGTCGGCTGGAGGTCGAAGGCGATGCTCAACCGTCGGCCCTTGCCCGAAAACGGCTCGGTCCCGTGCCAAAGATAGGAGGGGAAAAGCGCCAGCCGGCCCGGCTTAGGCTCGATCCAGTCGCTGGGCTCCAGCGTGGGCCGCGTCAGCACGCCGGGCTTGCCCAGACGCAGCCAGCCCGCGCGCGGCGCGCCTTCCGGCGCCGGCGTCTCGACATAGAAGGCCGAAGACACCCAGCCCTGGGAATGCACATGATCTATGTGTCGCCCGCCCGCCGCCAGCAGCACCGACCAGGCCCCGATGATCCGCCATCCCCCGGCGCGCCGCGCGCCCATTGGTTCGTCGGGCCGCATCCGGGCGACATAGGCGTCGATCAGCGGCGTGAAGGCGCGGAACGCGGCGTCGATTGCGGGGTCGCCGGCGTGGCGCGGATCGATGGCGCTCTGCGCGCCGCCGCGTATCGACTGGCCGAAGGGCTCGGCCCGGAACCCGTGCAGCCGCTTCAGCGCCACAGCCAGATCGGCGAGAAAGGCCTCCCGGGACGCCCAGCCTTGCGGCGTATCGATGTCCTGCGCGAGAGCCAAGCCTTGGGTGGCGTCTTCGCCGGCCTGCAGGCGCAAGGCGGTCTGGCGCAGCGCCAAGGCGTGCTGGTCATGCGGGGTGTGGGCCAGGGCGGCTTCAAGCAGGGCAAGCGCCTCTGCGGCATGGCCCAGGCCTAGCCGGGCGGTCGCCTCGGCCATCAGGACGATGGGGTGGTCCGGCGCTGCACGCCTGGCTGTCAGGGCGTGGGCCAGGGCTTGCTCGGGATCAAATGCGGCCGCCAAGTCCGACGCCACCAGCGCCGTTATGGGCTCTTGCGCGCTGGTTTCGGTCAGAAGCCGTCGATGTCCCGCCTGGGGCCCCTGCATGTCGCCCGTGATCCGCGCGGCGATTACGGCCAGATGAGCGGGCAGGGGACGCATCTCGGTCAGAGCCGCCAGGGCGCGGTCCGCGTCGCCGGTTGTCATCCAGATCAGTTGAGCCCGATCGCGGTGTGCGTCTGCATAGTCTGGCCGCGCCGCGAGGGCGGCGTCGAGGGCTGACAGCGCGCCGTCGAAATCACCGGTCGCGATCAAGGCTCGGGCGAGCACCAGACGCGTCTCGGGGGCCTGTCCGCCGTCGGCGATGGCCTGACGCGCGGCCGTGACGGCGTCCGCATGACGCCCAAGGTCGCCAAGAACCGCCGCCAGATTGTGGCCGGTGACGGCGTTGCCCGGTTCGATCTCGAGCGCCCTGATCAAAGGCGCCAAAGCCTCGTCGTCCCGTCCCAGCGCCCGCAGGGCCGCCGCCTTCAGCTTCAACGCGGCCGGCGTCAGGGCCTGACCTATCAACTCCAGCGCCACGTCCGCGCGGCCCTGTCTCAGCGCGTGGCGCGCCTCGGCCTCACCGCCCGCCTGGCTCAAACCCGCCTCACCGGTCCCGCCGCGCGCGCAGGGCGCGGGCGTCGGCTACGTTGATGAAATAGCTGCCCATGGCGGCGCGTCGAATCCGCACCGCCGCGCCGGGGGCGGCGCGCGCGGTCAGGCGCTCCGTATCGACCTGCCGCCAGACCGAGCCGTCGTCCAGTTCGAACACCCATTCCCCGCGCGACGCCTGATAGGCGCGGGCCAGGGTCGTCTCGATCGCATCGACTTGCGTCTGGCCGCCGAAGCGTTCCAGCAGGCGCACGTTCGGCACGTCCAGGCCGAACAATCCCCGGCGCGTGTCCTGAATCTCGCTGCGGTCCACCACCACGAGGTCGCCTCGGGCCTCGCCTTCGTCGAGCGCTCGGGCGGCCTGATCGAAACAGGCCAGGCGCGCGGCGTCTCCATCGACGGCGCGGCAGGCGCGCAGCGCCGACAGAGCTTCAGGCGTGGTGCGGTCCTGCGCTGATGCGCCTGTCGCCGTCAGGGCGGCGAGGATCGTCAGGGTGGCCAGGCGCATGATCGTCCGCTCTCCGTCAACGACCGATCATGCCGCGTCCCGACCGGTGCGCAAAGCCTCGACTGGCCACCGGGCTCATCCGATTCTAGATACGGGCCATGCCCGAGTTCGTGACAGACATGACCCGTCAGGTCTTCGCCTTGTGGCGACAGTTCCACTGGCTGCCGGAATGGGCGGTGATCTCGGTCATCGTGGCGGTCTTCGTCTTCATCGGCTGGGCCGCCAACCAGATCGTCTTCGCCCTGCTGACCTGGATCGTGCGCAAGCGAGACCTGTTCTGGCGCGGCGTCGTGGGTCGGGCGCGGCTGAAGGTGCGGATCGCGGTGATGATCGTGGCCCTGGCGCTCGCCGTCACGGTGTCGCCGCTGCACCCCGAGCCGTCGCTGTTCATCCGCCAGACCCTGCTGTTCGCCTTCATCCTGACCGTCGGCTGGATGCTGATCGGCGCCGTGGACATGTGGGCGGTGGTCTATCTGCGCCGCTTCAACATGGAGACCGAGGACAATCTGGTGGCGCGCAAGCACGTCACCCAAGCCCGGATCCTTCAGCGTGTCGCCGCCATCGTCATCGGCCTGATCACGCTGGGCCTGGCGCTGATGACCATCGGGGCCGTTCGTCAGTGGGGCCTGTCGCTGCTGGCCTCGGCGGGGGTCGTCGGGATCATCGCCGGCATCGCGCTGCAGCCCTTCTTCACCAACATGATCGCCGGCATCCAGATCGCCACGGCCCAGCCGATCCGCATCGACGACGCCGTGATCGTGGAAGGAGAGTGGGGCCGCGTCGAGGAGATCACCTCGACCTATGTGGTGGTCAAGCTATGGGACTGGCGGCGCATGATCCTGCCGCTGACCTACTTCATCCAGAAGCCGTTTCAGAATTGGACGCGCGAGAACTCCAGCCTGATCGGCGTGGTCTTCCTGTACGTTGACTATGAGGCGCCCATGGACCGGCTGCGCACCGAGCTTGAACGCATCGTTCAGGCCAATCCGCTGTGGGATGGCGACGTGCTGAGTCTGCAGGTGACCGACATCACCGAACGCACCGCCCAGGTCCGGTGCCTGGCCAGCGCCCGCAACGCGCCGACGGCCTTCGATCTGCGCTGCGAGATACGCGAACAGATGCTGGCCTTCATGCGCGACCAATGCCGCGAAGCCCTGCCGCGCGACCGGTTCGATCTGGAGCGAAACGCCCAGCCGTTGACGCCCTAGTCCGAAAGCGCCGTCTGTCCGCGCCGGATCGCCTGGTCCAGCGTCAGTGTCTCGACTGGCTGGGGTGTGGCGCAGGCCAGCGCCATCAGCTCGGCCGCGTCGCCGCCCGGCGCGGCGGGGTAAGGCGGCGCGGTGTCCGGCGTGGCTGGGCCTTCGACGCCGTCGGCGCGCAGTGAGGCGAAGTCCAGGCGGTCGGCGGTCTCGGCCGCGCAGTCGAATGCCCACCACGACCAGCCGCCGACGTAGACGACCTCGCCCACGCTGAAGCCGGTCTCGGCGACCTGCAGCGCGCGCATGCGGGCCTGATCGCCCTTGCGTTCGATGGAGGCCACATCGGCGTAGTGAGCGAAACGGCCGACGCCGCTCTCCACGAGGCGCGGCTCGCCGGCCAGCAGAATCAGGGCCAGAGCAATCATGCGACCAAGGTCTCGGCCTGGTTGAGATCGACGCTGACCAGCTGGCTCATGCCCCGTTCGGGCATGGTGACGCCGTACAGGCGGTCCATCCGGCTCATGGTCACCGGGTTGTGGGTGATGACGATGAAGCGGGTGTCGGTGCGCTTTCTCATCTCGTCCAGCATGCGGCAGAAGCGGTCGACGTTGGCGTCGTCCAGCGGCGCATCAACCTCGTCCAGCACGCAGACGGGCGCAGGATTGGCCAGGAAGACGCCGAAGATCAGGGCCGCCGCCGTCAGCGCCTGCTCGCCGCCGCTCATCAGGCTCATGACCGACAGCCGCTTGCCCGGCGGGCAGGCGTAGATCTCCAGGCCCGCCTCCAGCGGATCGTCGCTCTCGACCAGCTTCAACTCGGCCTGTCCGCCACCGAAGAGGGCCTCGAACAGAGCCTTGAAGTTGGCGTTGATGATGTCGAAGGCGGCGACCAGCCGCTCTCGGCCCTCGGCGTTCAGCTCGTCGATGCCGTCCCGCAGCTTGGCGATCGCCTGGGTCAGGTCGATGCGCTCGGACTTCATGCTGTTCAGCCGCTCGCCGTACTCGGCCGCCTCGTCCTCGGCGCGCAGATTGACCGCGCCCAGGGCCTCGCGTTCGCGCTCCAGCCCGTACAGCAGGCTTTCGGCGCCCGCCGCGTCCGGCGGTCGGGCAATGGCGTCGTCGGTCAGCTTCTGACCCAGTTCCTGCGGCGACATCTGCGCCGTTTCGCGCACCGTGGTCTCGGCGTCCGACAGCTTCTCGGCCGCCGCCTCGGCGCGGGCGGCCAGGCCGGCGCGGGCCTCGCGCGCCTGGGATGCGGCGGCGTCGGAGGCGCGCGCGGCGCGGTCGGCCTCGGTCGCGGCCGCTTCGGCCAAAGCGACGGCGTCCGACGCCGCCTGCTTGCGCGCCTCGGCGGCCAGCAGAGAGTCCATCAGCCGCCCACGCTGTTCGGCGAAGCCCTGCGGCGCGACCTGGGCCTGGGCCAGCAGGGCGGCGGTCTTGTCGGCGTCCTTCTCAAGCGCGGCGACGCGCTGGGCGCTGTCCTTGGCGCGCGATGTCCAGCCCTCCTGCGCGCGGGTCAGGGCGCCCAGGCGCTGCTCACGGCCGGCGCGATCGCGGGCCTCCTCGTCACGCTGGGACCGCGCCGTCTGGGCGGCCTGGCGCGCGGCGTCGGCCCCGGCGCGGGCGGCGGACAGCTCGCCCTTCAGCTCGATCAGGGTTTCGGACGGCGTGTCGACGCTCTGGGCCGCCTCGAGCGCGGTGCGGGCCTCGTCGACCTCGACCCCGAGGCGGGCGACGGTTTCGTCCAGGGCCTGGGCGCGGGCTTCCCGGCGGGTCTGTTCGCGGCTCAGGGCCTCGACGCGATCGCGCGCGCCGGTCAGGGCCTTGTCGGCGGCGAAGGGTTTGAGGCGGGCGGTCTTCACCGCCTCCTCGGCGGCGCGGAAGGCTTCTGCGGCGGCCTTCTGACGACCCTGCGCCTGCTCCAGCGCCGGTTTGCCGCGGTCGATTTCGTCCTCCAGTTCGGTCAGCCGGGTGCGCTGGGCCAGGCGGACGGCGGCGGGGCGCGGGGCCTCCGCTCGGCTGACGAAGCCGTCCCAGCGGTACAGGTCGCCCTCGCGCGTCGCCAGGCGGGCGCCGGGGGGCAGGTCGGCGGCCAGTTCGGCCGCGCGCGCCCGGTCGGCGACGCCGCACAGGGCCAGGCGCGCCCTCAGGGCCTCGGGGGCGTGGACGTGGTCCGACAGCGGCTCGACGTCCGCCGGCCAGGTCGGCGGCGCGGCCTGGGCGCCCGCCCAGTGGACCGGGGCGCGGGCGTCCAGCGCGGCGTCCAGGTCGTCGCCCAGAGCGGCGGCCAGGGCGGCTTCATAGCCCTTGGACGCGGCAACCTTGTCCAGAGCCGGCGGATAGTCGCGCTTGGCCGAGACCAGCAGCTGGGCCAGGCCGCGCGCCTCGGTCTGAAGCCGACCCAGGCGGTCTTCGGCGGCGCGGGCCTCTGTTCGGGCTTCCTGTTCGGCGCGGGCCAGGTCGCCACGCGCGGCCTCGGCCGCCTCCACCGCCTCGCGAGCGGCCGCAAGCTCGGCTTGGGCGGCCTCCAGGGCCTGGCGGGCCGGCTCCAGTTCGGGCGTCTCGAGCGGAGCCAGGGCCTCGCGCTCACGCCGCGCCTGATCGTGCTGGGCCTGGACACGCGACAGGCGGGCTTCGGCGTCGCGGCGGCGCGCGGTCTCGGCGTTGGCGCGCGCCTCGGCCGCCGCCAGGGTTCCGGCGACTCGCTCAACTTCTCCGTCCGCCGCCTTGCGGGCCGCCTCTGCGGCGGACAGCGCCGTCTCGAGCTCAGGCCCGCGCTGAGGCGCCGCAGCGATTTCAGCCTTGAGGCGCGCCAGTTCTCCGTCCAACCGCTCCAGCTCGCGCTGGGCGTCGCCGGCCATGCGGCCCTCGCGCTCCTGATCGGCGGCGATGCGGGCGGCCTCGGTCTTCAGGCGCTCGACCTCGGCGCGGGCCGCCTGTTCGGCCATGTCGAGGCGGTCGCGTTCTAGGGTCGCGCGGTTCAGCAGAGCGGTGGCGACCGCATCCTCTTCGCGCGCCGGCTTCAGCCCTTCCTGCGCCGTCAGGGCGGCCGTCTGTGCGGCGGCGGCGGCGGTGGTCGTCTCGGCGACCGCGCGGTCGGCCTCGCGCAGCTCGCCGGCGGCGGCCTCGGCAGCGACCCGCGCGTCGTTCCAGCGGACGTAGAGCAGCGCGGCCTGCAAGGCGCGGATCTCGGCCGAGATCTTCTTGTACTTCTCGGCCTGGCGCGCCTCGCGCTTCAGCCGGTTCAACGCCGTTTCCAGCTCGCGCCCAATGTCGTCCAGCCGCTCCAGATTGGTCTCGGCCGCCTTGAGGCGCAGCTCGGCCTCGTGCCGACGCGTGTGCAGGCCGGCGACGCCGCCGGCTTCCTCAAGGATGCGACGCCGGTTTTGGGGCTTGGCGGCGATCAGTTCGCTGATCTGACCCTGGCGCACCAGGGCGGGCGAGTTCGCGCCGGTCGAGGCGTCGGCGAACAGCAGTTGCACATCGCGCGCCCGCACCTCCTTGCCGTTGATCCGATAGGTCGAGCCCTGGCCTCGGTCGATGCGGCGCGAGACCTCCAGCACCGCACTGTCGGTGAAGGGCTGGGGCGCGCGGCGCTGCGCATTGTCGATGGTCAGCTGGACTTCGGCGTGGTTGCGCGGCGGGCGGCCCGAGGCGCCGGCGAAGATGACGTCGTCCATGCCCTGGCCGCGCATGGCCTTGGCCGAGTTGGCGCCCATGACCCAGCGCAGGCTCTCCAGCACATTGGACTTGCCGCAGCCGTTCGGGCCGACAATGCCGGTCAGTCCCGGCTCGATCTGCACCTCGGCCGGTTCGACGAACGACTTGAATCCGACGAGCCTGAGGCGCTGGAACTGCATCGCCCGTCCGTCAGCGCCCCGCCGCGGCTTCGGCGTCGCGGATGGCGAACTCCAGCCCGCCCAGAGACCGGTCGGTGGTCTGGCGGCCGTTGACGAAAAAGGCCGGCGTGCCGTGAACGCCCGCAGCCGTCGCCTGGGCGATCTCGGTCTCGATCAGATTGCGGATTTCGGGCCTGGCCACGCAAGCGTCGATCTGGGCGCGGGTGCGGCCGCTGGCCTGGACGGCGGCGGCGTACCAGTCGTCCTGGCTGCCGCCGTTGAACAAGGCGGCCTGCCCTCGGAACAGGGCGGCCGCCGTGTCGAAGAAGCGCTCCGGCGCAGCGCAGCGCGCCAGGGCCGCGGCGGGCAGGGCCAGCTCAGGCGGCGCCGTCGGCAGGTTGCGGAACACCAGCTTGACCCGCCCCGTGTCGATGAAGCGCCGCTTGAATTCGGGCAGGACCAGTTGGTGCCAGTCGGCGCACAGGTGGCAGGTGAAGCTGGCGTATTCGATCACGGTGACAGGCGCGTCGGCGCGGCCCAGCACCCTGTCGTTGGCGTGGGCGGCCGGCGGCGCCGAGGGCGTCTGCTGGGCCGCCGCCGGTGCGGCCAGCATCAGGGCCAACGCGAGGATAAGGGCCCGCGCCATGACCTAGTTGGCCGCCAGCAAGGGATCGATCGCCTCGGACAGGCCCGACAGCGAGCGATCCTGCACCAGCCGGCCGTTGACCAGGAAGGTCGGCGTGCCGGTGACGCCCGCGGCGCGCGCGGCCTGGGTGCGGGCCTCGGCGGCGGCGACCGCCTCGGGGTTGGTCACGCATTGGGTGAACTGCTGCTCGTTCAGCCCGGCCTCGCCCGCGATCCTCGCCAGCACGTCGCGCGGCGGGGTGGAGCCGCCGAACAGCTCTGGCTGGGCGTCCATGATCTTGCCCACCACGTCGAAATACTGGTCCGCGCCGGCGCAACGGGCGACCAGGAAGCCAGCGACGGAAATCTCGGCCGGCGGGGTGGGGAATTCGCGGAATACGAAGCGCACCTGATTGGTGTCTACGTATTTGGCCTTGAAGGCGGGCCAGACTTCGGAATGCCACTGGGCGCAGGCGCCGCAGGTGACCGAGGCGTATTCGATCACCGTCACCTTGGCGCCCTCGGCCGCCCCCAGGGCCATGTCGTCCTCGACCGGCGCCTTGCCCGATCCGCCGCCGCAAGCGGCCAGCATCAGGGCCGCCGCAACGGCGAAGCCGCTCCAAACCCGTCGATTCATCGTCGCCCCCCACATGGCCGTCAGTCCGCCAGCAGCGGATCGATGGCGGCCGACAGATCGGCCAGGCTGGCGCCCTCGCCGCCCGACGACTGGACCACCTGCCCATTGACGTAGAAGGCGGGCGTCCCGCTGACGCCCTGGTCGCGGGCCACCTGGATGCGGCGCTCCATGGCGGCCACGCCTTCGGGGTCGGCGAGGCAGGTCTGGAACTGCTCTTCGGTCATGCCTACGGCGTTGGCGGTCCGCAGCAGCCAGTCGCGCGGCTGCAGCGCGCCGCCGAACAGCTCGCCCTGGGTGTCGAACAGGTGGTGGACAACGTCGAAATAGCGGTCGTCACCCGCGCAGCGCGCGACCATGAAACCGGCCGTGGCGATGTCGGCGGGCGGGGTCGGCAGCTCGCGCAGGACGAACCGGACCTGATTGGTGTCGACATACTTGGCCTTGAACTCGGGCCAGGTGTCGCGGTGCCAGGCGGCGCAATGGACGCAGGTCACCGAGGCGTACTCCACAACCGTGACCTTGGCGCCCTCGGCCGCGCCCAGGGCCATGTCGCCCTCGGCCGAGCCGCCCGCGTTTCCGCTGCATCCGGCCATCACGGCCATGCCGGCCAGGGCCGCGGCGGTCAACGCCGCGCGGCGGCTCATCTGGGCGTATCGGGTCAGCTTGGCGCGCATGCGTCGTCTTCCATCGCTAAAGGCGGATCATCGAGCGATTCCCCGAAAGTCATCGCACCGCCGGTTCTTGACGACAGGTGAGGCGGATTTTGGCCGTCCCGGTCGCCGATCCCCCAATCAAGGCGCCACGGCCGAGCGGTCAAGCCCGGATTGGGCCGCCGCCGCCGAAAGCGGCCACTCTGAATGTCGGACAAGGGTGGGTAGCGGACCTAGGCAGCCTCACTCGGAGGACTGCAATACGCCTCGAGAAGGTCCGCAAAAGACGGGGCGATCTGCTGGGCCGTGCCGAAGTCGTGATCCCAGAGATACACGGCATCGCTGACATCACGCCTCCGGAACGAAAGCAAGTTGCCGCCGCTGTCGGATGCGAACGGCACGAGGTCGGCAGGATAGGCAGAGGGCGTCCAGCCTTGAACGCTCTCAACGATCTCGGTCGGCGTCAGGAAGTCTCCCAAGTGCGGCAGGTCCGATTGTTCATCGAGGGCATCCCACAAATCGGCTGAGGGTCTCGGAAGGCCAACCGCCAAGACGGCACCGCGATAGCTCGCGGGAAAGGTAAAGCTCAAATCCTTTTCTGCCTGCTCCAAGTCAGCAGGCTGCACTTCGATGGGTGGGTAGTCTGCATGAGACCATTGCTTGTTGAAAGCATCGAGCCACGTCGCTGTCAACGTCCGCTATGGGTCGAATGCGGTCCTCCGCTTAAAGGCCTTAAGCGGACATTGGCCTTCGAACCGAAAAATGGCCGCTGGCTGTTTCTGCATGGGGGGCGGCATTAGAGGTCCGCCCATTCCAAAAGCTTGAAAGCCCTGTATCATCAGCATCACATGAGCGAGCGCAGCTATTATCTTTGGATCGGAAGAACGATGATGACCTTATCGATCATGCTGCCGGTTGTTTTCACATTGCTGTTTTTGGTCATCACTATTGACCCTGATGCTTACATCGGCGTGACGCCTAGAGAGACCGTGCTGGTGTTTCTAGGCATCTATGCCGTCAGTATCGGCGGCTTCGTGATTGGTCGGTTTCTCGCGAAGATTCCACCTTAATGATGATCTCCCCTCGGGTCGGGAATTGTCGTGAGAACTTTGCCGGAAAGCGGATCTTCAGCCGAGCGACAATGAACCGCGACCTGCCAGATGTCATATCGGGTTGGTCAAACGCACTCGTTGTCCTTCAGAGCAAACGAGAATTTTTGCTCGGCTCCAGGCGTCACGTAGCCAATGGGACACGTTACCTCAGAGCCGGTTTCCGAGCTCAGCCGAACCTCCCCGCTCCCCTCACACGTCACCGACAAAGACGCTCGCAGGCTGTCGCCGCGTCGGGTCAGCTTCGTTTCCCGTCCGCACAGCGAAACAACACCGGACACATGCGGAGGACCTGACGTATCGACTTCAACAGAGTTCATCATAGGCGGTGAGCAGGCCGCAAGAACGGTTCCGCTAAGGTAGGTGCTTATGACCGCCAGTGCTCTCATGAAGCGAACTATCGCCCATTCGCCAATACCCGCAATGGGTGGAATGCGGTCTTCGAGTGTCGGCGAAAAAGACGACCTAGCGAGCGCGCCGATCCAATGCGGCCTGGCCTCAACGTCCCGTGCGTTCGCGATGCGGGCAGCCGGGCCAGCAGCAGGGGCGGCGCTTGCCGGTGTTGAGGTCGGCCGCCACTCGCTCGACGTGCTTGCGTCGGGTCTCGGGCCGTTTGACCGACTGGACCCAGCAAATCCATTCGTTGCGGGCCAGCGGGGTGATGTCCTCCCAACGCTCCAGAGCGGCTGGCTCGCTGATGAGGGCAAGGCGAAGATCATCGGGCAGGTCGTGGACCACGCCGCCGCTCGGCGTCCCCGCCTTAGCCTCAGTCATCGCGACGGTTGCTCATCACGGCGCGCGCCAGCTTGGCCAGGGGGCCGCGCAAATCTTCGGGCGCGGCGGCCAGGTCCGCCTCAAGCCGCGCCGCCTCGGCGGCGTCCAGCGGCGGAGGAGAGGCGGCTCGCGCGGGGCGGGGGCGTTCGCGTTCGGCCAGCGGCTTCACCGGTCCCTGAGCGATCCTGAGTTTCGCCACCGCGCCCGACCCCAGAAATAGGTTCACGCGCGAAAGGATCTCCTCGGACTGATGCTGCACCAAAAGCGCCGCCGCGCCCGCCACGCGCAGCTCCAGCGTCCCGCCCGCTCCGCCGCGCCCGCGCGTCAGCTTCTGGGGCCGCGTGACCCGCGCCAGCCTGTCTCCGACGATCTCGCGCCAGCGCGGCTCCAGCGCCTCGGCGCCGCGCCCGAACTTTTCATCCAGCTCGCGGATCAGGCCGGTCAGGGCCTTGCCCGCGCGCGGCACCGGCCGCATCGGCGGGCGCGTGCGACGGCGCGCCAGGATCTCGCGGGCTTCAGCTTCCGTGGGCAAAGGGCGGCGCATGGGAAGGACCATATCCCTTGGACGCGCGGCGCACTACATGGTCGGGCGATGGATGTTGTCGCCGTTCGCCGCGCCCTGATCGACTGGTACGACCGCGAGGCCCGCAGCCTGCCGTGGCGCGCCCCGCCGGGTTCGGACGCGCGGCCCGACCCGTATCGCGTCTGGCTGTCGGAAGTGATGCTGCAGCAGACCACGACGGCCCACGCCGCACCCTACTACGCCGCCTTCACGACGCGCTGGCCGACCGTCGGCGATCTGGCGGCGGCCGAGGACGGCGAGGTCATGGCCGCCTGGGCGGGGCTCGGCTACTACGCCCGCGCCCGCAATCTGCTGGCCTGCGCCCGAGCGGTGGCGGCCGATTACGACGGCGTCTTTCCCGACGATGAGGCCAGCCTGCTGGCCCTGCCAGGGCTGGGCGCCTACACCGCCGCCGCCGTGGCGGCGATCGCCTTCGGGCAGGCCGCCAATGTGGTGGACGGCAATGTCGAGCGGGTCATGGCGCGTCTGTTCGCGGTCGACACGCCCATCCCCGCCGCCCGGCCCGAACTGCGCCGCCTGGCCGGGCGCTTCGTGACGGACGAGCGACCGGGCGACTGGGCTCAGGCTCTGATGGACCTGGGTGCGACCGTCTGTCGACCGAAGTCCCCCCTGTGCAGACGCTGCCCCGTCGCCTTCGCCTGTCAGGGCCTGGCGACCGGCGCGCCTGAGAAATTCCCGGTCAGGACGCCGAAGTCCGAGCGGCCGCGCCGGCTCGGCCACGCCTATGTGCTGCTGGACGGAAGGGGCCGCGTCGCCCTGGTGCGCCGTCCGGCCAAGGGCTTGCTCGGCGGCATGCTGGGCCTGCCGACCTCGGACTGGAGCGCTGCGCCCGCCTCCGAGCCGCCCGCGCCTGCGGACTGGCGTCAGACGGGATCGATCGAGCACGTCTTCACGCACTTCTCGCTGGATCTGACGGTGCATGTGGCCGAGGGCGAGGGCGATTTTCTGTGGACGCCGGTCGAGGATGCGCGCGCGGCGCTGCCCACGGTGTTCAGAAAGGCGCTGGACCGGGCCCTGGCCTGAGCTAGGCCTTCTGGGCGAAGGGGATGATCTGGGCGCCGCCGGGTGGTTCTCCCGCAGCCGGCGTCTCGTCGATCACCGGCAGGCGGACCGTAGCGGCCGACCCTTCGCCCAGGGTGCTGTCCAGCATCAGCCGGCCGCCGTGCAGTTCGGCGAGCGAGCGCACCAGCGACAGGCCCAGGCCCGAGCCTTGCGCCTTCTGGTCCGCGCCGCCGGCCTGTTCGTAGGGGCGGCCCAGGCGGGCCAGGTCCTCGGCGGCGATGCCGACGCCGGTGTCGGACACCGTCACCTCCAGCATCGGGCCCAGCCGTTCGGCGGCCAGACTGACCGAGCCGCCGGCGGGCGTGAACTTGATCGCGTTGGACACCAGGTTCAGCGCCATCTGCTTGAGCGCGCGGCGGTCGGCCATGACCTTCAGCGGTTCGGCCGGCAGGACCACCGCCAGCTCGACGCCCTTGTCGCGCGCCTGGCCGCGCATCAGCACGGCGACCGCCTCGATCGCCTCGCGGGCGTCGAAGGGCTCGAGCGCCAGTTCATAGCGGTCGGCCTCGATCTTGGAGACGTCCAGAACGTCGTTGATCAGGTCCAGCAGGTGTCCGCCGGCCTCGTGGATCGAGCCGGCGTATTCGGCGTAGCGCTCGGGCAGGGGGCCGAACAGGCGCTGGCGCATGATGTCGGAGAAGCCGACGACGGCGTTCAGCGGCGTGCGCAGTTCGTGGCTCATGTGCGCCAGGAAGCGGCTCTTGCCGGCGTCGCGGGCCTCGGCCCGGTCGCGCTGGGCGGCCAGATCGGCGAGCTCGGCGACGGCCACGTCAGCCTGGAGCGCCAGTACCGCCAGGTTCGGCCCGTTCAGCGGCGCGGCGCGCAGGCGCAGGGTCCGGCCGTCAGCCAGGCGGGTCAGGCGCTCGCCGGCCTCGCCCCGCGCCTGCGAACTGGCCAGCCACTCGCGCAGGGCCTCGCGCTCGTCGGGCGCGGCGGCGGCGATCAGGTCGTCGCCGGCCAGGTCCGCTTCAACACCCGCCCGCGCCAGGATGCGGCCGGACGGGGCGACGGTCAGCAGGGCGCCGGGCAGCGCGGCGGTCAGGGCGCGGGCCGTCGACAGCGCCTCACCGTCCGCGTCCGCGCGGCGCTCGCGGGGCCGGCCGG
>NZ_JBKBML010000004.1:0-186483 GCF_046295775.1 Brevundimonas sp.
CAGCAGGTTGTGGCCGCCCGCCGCAGCGATCTCGAGTGCGCGCTTGGCGCCCTCCTGGCCGCGCACTTCGCGAAGGTCCGGCACGGCGGCGCCTGAGCGCATGTCGCCGCGTTCCGGCGCGCGCAGCACCTGCGAGCCCTTGAAGTGGTTGATCAGGCCGATCAGCGAACGGGGCACCAGGATCTGCGCCCCATCGGCCCAGGCGGCTTCGGGTCCGTTGGCCTCGGGACAGATCAGGCCCAGCCCCATGGCCGAGGCGGCGACGGCGGCGGGCAGGGCGCCGCCCACCGAGGCGATCTGACCGTCCAGCCCCAGCTCTCCCACCGCGGCCCAGCCGTCCAGCGCATCGGGCGCGATCACGCCCATGGCGGCCAGAAGGGCCAGGGCGATGGGCAGATCGAAATGGCTGCCCTCCTTGGGCAGGTCGGCAGGCGCCAGATTGGCGATGACCTTCTTGGGCGGCAGGGCCAGGCCGATGCCGGCGAAGGCGCCGCGCACGCGCTCGCGGCTCTCGGCCACGGCCTTGTCGGGCAGGCCGACGATGGCGAAGGCGCCCTGCGGACTGCCCAGAAACTGGACCTCCACATCCACGCGCCGCGCGTCCACGCCGTCGAAGGCGACCGTGACAACCCGAGCGACCATGGCGCGCCTCCCTCAACCCAAGGAGAACGAACCATGAACCTACTTGTTTGGCAAGCCCGCGTTATGCGGCGCGTTTCGCTTCGATCACGTCCCACAGCACGGCGCCGGCGTCGACGCCGCTGAACCGCTTCAGCTGCTGGGCGCCGGTGGGGGAGGTGACGTTGATCTCAGTCAGATAGTCGCCGATCACGTCGATGCCGACGAAGATCAGGCCTCGCCGCTTCAGCTCGGGCCCGATGGCGGCGCAGATCTCGCGGTCGCGGGGGGTCAGCTCGACCGGCGCCGCGACGCCGCCCACACGCAGGTTGGAGCGCACCTGTCCCGACGCCGGGATGCGGTTGATGGCGCCGATCGGCTCGCCGTCGATCAGGATG
Organism: Brevundimonas sp.; assembly: GCF_046295775.1. Taxonomy (GTDB): domain Bacteria; phylum Pseudomonadota; class Alphaproteobacteria; order Caulobacterales; family Caulobacteraceae; genus Brevundimonas. The sequence goes on from NZ_JBKBML010000004.1 coordinate 1,017, forward strand.
ATTCGCTTGTCCCCGGCCGAGACGGCGGGGATGAATTTCTGGATCACCAGCGGATCGCGGCTGCCCATGGCGTGGATTTCGACCAGGGCGTCCAGGTTAGGGTCGCCGGCCTTGAGCCGCACCACGCCCGAACCGGCCGCGCCGTGCAGCGGTTTCAGAACCACGTCGCCGTGCTTCTGATGGAAGGCGTTCAGGGCGACCGGGTCCGACGAAATCAGAGTCGGCGGCGTCAGGCCGGGGAAGCGTGTGACCAAGAGCTTCTCGGGCGCCGAGCGCACCTCGGCGGGATCGTTCACCACCAGAGTGTGGGGATGCACCGTCTCCAGCAGATAGGTGGCGGTGACATAGGCCATGTCGAAGGGCGGATCCTGGCGCATCAGGATCACATCGACATCGGCCCCTAGGTCCAGCCTGGCCTCTTCACCGAAGACGACATGATCGCCCTGGGCGGCCTTCAGACTGACCGGGCGGGCGCGGCAGAACAGGCGGCCGTCCTCCAGCGCCAGGGTGCGGAAGTCGTAGACCCACAGGCTGTGCCCGCGCTCCTGGGCCGACAGGGCCAACAGGAAGGTGGTGTCGGACTCCACGTCGACCGCCTCGATGGGGTCCATCTGGATGGCGACCTTGAGCATCTTGGATCTCTCTTGTTTGGCGCTGACGCCCGCGCCACGGACGCGGGCTGCTTGAGCGCCGAGGCGGGCGCTGTCGGTTGTGGCTTACTTGAGCGTGGCGGGGCGTCGCTGCAAGGCGCAGCTTCAGTTCAGGCGCAGACGAACGCGGTCGAACACCACCTGGCGGCCCACCTCGGCGGCGCCGTCCACGCCTCGGGCGCGCGACAGGGCGTCCAGGGCGCCGGCCAGGGCGCCCTGTTTCTCGCGGGCGGCGGCGACGTCCAGCCAGGGCCGGTGATCCTCGGGGTCCAAGAGGGCGCGGCGCAGGGCCGAGCGCTCGGCCGCCTCGAAGTCGCCGGCCTTGAGCGCGCGGCTGAACAGGATGTTCTGCAGCCGGATCAGGGCCTGCCGCTCGCTGACCGGAGCCATCAGCAGATCCAGCCGGTCCGCGACATGAGGCGTCAGGCCGGCCCGCAGCGCGCGGCGGGTCAGCTCGGAGGGCAGGACGACCCGCCCCTGGCTGAACGGGTCCAGCGCCACCGGGCCCTCGGGGGTCTCGATGCGCAGCAGGACGTGGCCGGGAAAATCCACGGCGGCGGCCTGAACGCCCGCCCGGCGGGCCGCGTCCAGGTAGAAGACCGCCAGGGCCGCCGACAGACCGCGCCGCCGCTCTGCCACATCGATGACGTCGGTGTTCCCGGGGTCGTCGTAGCGCAGCAGATCGCCGTTGAACCGCAGATCGGCCGACAGCGTCTCGGCCAGGGCGTCATCGACCGGCTCGCCGCCGATGCGCTCCTTCAGGCGTTCGCCGGCGATGGCGGCCAAGACGCGGACCGGCTCGGGGTCGCGGAACGGCCAGTCGTGCAGCGCGCAGGCGAGGGCGGCCTCCAGAAGGGGAAACTCCGCCTCCTCGCTGCGGCCGATCTCGGCCAGCTGGGCTTCGGCCTCTTCGCGCGTCACGACGGATATCCGATGTCTGGCGACATAACGCCGCGAAGATGACGCGGAAATCGGCCGGGAGCCAGCGCGACCATATCCAGCCGGAGATCCAGCCCAGCCAGGGCGGGACGGCCGCGCGCCACGGCCTGGCCCGAGGCCAGCAGCCGCGCGTGCTGATGCGGGGTCAGGGCCAGCATCGCGGCCTCCAGCGTGGTGCGGCGCTTGACCTCGACCACGGCCAGGACGCGGCCGCGCCGGGCCAGTATGTCGATCTCCCCGGCTCGGCTCTTCAGACGGAAGCCGAGGATCTGATAGCCCTTGAGCATCAGAAAGGCCGCCGCGATCCATTCGGCGGCATGGCCTTCGCGCCGCGACCGGCCGCCCAGGCGGCGACGCCAGGGCGCGGCCGGCTTCACCCGACGCCCTTCAGTTCAAGCGCGCGGCGGTACAGCGGCTTGCGTGACAGGTTCAGCGCCTTGGACACCTCCGCTGCCGCCTCGCCGGGCGGCAGGCGGGTCAGGGCTTCGGTCAGGGCCGCGTCCGCATCGGCTTCGGTGGCGACCTCGGCGTCGCCCGGCGCCACGACGACGACAATCTCGCCCTTGGGACCGTCCAGAGCCGGGTCTTGCGCCAAGGCGTCCAGCGGGCCCCGCACACAGTCTTCATACAGCTTGGTCAGTTCGCGCGTGACCGCCGCAGGGCGCTGCCCCAGCACGGCGGCCATGTCGGTCAGGCTGTCCCTGAGCCGCGGTCCGCTCTCGAAGAAGACGAGGGTCTGACGGCCCGGCCGCAGCTCCTCCAGCATCGCGTTCCGCGCCGCCGACTTGGGCGGCAGGAAGCCGGCGAAGGTCACACGGTCCGCGGGCAGGCCGGCGAGCATCAGGGCGGCCAGCAGGCTCGAGGCCCCGGGAATCGGATGCAGGGGCAGTCCGGCCGCGATCACGGCGCGGGCGACGACATAGCCGGGATCGCTCACCATCGGCGTGCCGGCGTCCGACACCAGCGCCACCACGGCCCCCTCGCGGATCCGCTCGATGGCGATCTCGGCCGCGCGAGCCGAGGCGTGGTCGTCGCACCGTTCCAGCTTCGCCTTCAGCCCATAGGCCGCCAACAGCTTGCCCGACACGCGCGTGTCCTCGGCCAGCACCAGATCGGCCGCGGCCAGGACATCCAGCGCCCGCAGGGTGATGTCGCGCAGATTGCCGATGGGCGTGGCCACCAGATACAGGCCCGCCTCGACCCCGCGCGGCGGCGGGGCGAGGGGCGGGAAAAGCGGCCGATCGATCATGGGCCAAGGGTGGCAGGCGCCGCCCTTGGCCTCAAGAGATCATATTCTCACCGATCCCCGGTCGACCGCGAGATGGCGGCGCGCATCCCCTCGGCGTGCAGGGCGCCCGACGGGGCGATCTTGCGGTTCGGCAGGTCGATCATGCCCGCGTCCGAGGTCTTGTCCTCGGGCCCGCGCCAGGGGTGGGCGTCCTGGCGGCGGCGCAGGGCGGCGCGCAGGTTCTTCTGGGCCGCGCCGGCCAGTTCGGCCCGCTTCACGCCGCGACGACGCTCGATCTCCTTGTTGACACGCTTGACCGCCGTGGCGAGCGCGGCCTTCTTCTCCTTGGCCCCCGTGTCGGCGCCGGCCTCCTTGGCGCCGCTCTTGGCGTCGCGGGCGCGGCTGCGGGACAGGGTCTTGACGCGGTCGCGACGCTCGCGAAGGCGACGCGCCAGGCCGACCAGCTCTGGCCCCTCCAGCTTGCACAGGGCCGGCGCGCGGCTCTGATCCACCAGCTCGCGCTCGTCCTTGGTCAGGTTTCGGTCTTCTGTCTTCTTGGCGCGCGCCATGGTCGTCTCCTTGTAAGCTTGAGGAGACAAAGCGTGTCAGATCGGCAAGCGGTTCCGGCTTGCGACGCCGGGCCGCGCCCTAGATGCGGATGTCCAGCATTGAGCCCGGCCGCAGCAGACGGCCTTCCTGCATGGCCTCGACGCGATCGGCCAGCGGGCGGGGCAGGGTCGCGGGATCCAGGGGCGCCGACTTGGTCTCGACCGGCGCGGCGGGCGCCGGCTGGCCCATGGCGGCGCGAAAGAAGGCGGCCTGGGCCGCGCGCGCATCGTTGGCCGGTTGCACGCCGGGCAGAGGCAGGGGCAGGTCGGGACGAATCGCGCTCATGCCCGCAGGGTTAACCGGAACCGTCTAAAGAGGGTTAACGAGCTTTAGGGTTCAGCGGGGTGTGGCGGTTGGCAGGGGGCGGGGCGGGGCCTGGATGGCCTGGATCAAGGGTTCGATGTCGGCCGGCTGGACCAGAGGGCCGGACGCCTTGGCGGTGATCTTGCCCATGGCGTCCACGGCGAAGGTCTCGGGCACGCCCGAAATGCCCAGGTCCAGACCGCCGCGGCCCTCGCGATCGACCAGCACCATGGCGAAGGGGTCGCCCAGTTCGTCCAGGAAGGCGCGGGTCGCGGCGGGGTCGTCCTTGTAGGCGATGCCCACCACGGCCACGCCCCGGCGCTGAAGCTCCAGCAGTTGCGGATGCTCCAGCCGGCAGGGCGCGCACCAAGAGGCGAAGACGTTGACGATCATCGGCCGTCCGCGCCCGGCGGTCTTCAGGTCCAGCATGGCGTCGCCTGCCCGGTCGCCGTCCAGCATCGGCAGCACCGTCTCGGGGATGGGCTGGCCGACGAGGGCGTCGGGCTTAAACGCCGGATCGCGCTTCAGCGACCAGCCGATGAACAAGATCGTCAGCGCCGCGATCACGACGAGGGGCAGAAGCGCCAGCCAGCGGTTCATTGTTTTGGCCCTACCGCGCTTTGCACTGCTTGAGGGCTGTCTTGTGGCCCTATCGCGCTTTGCGCTGCTTGAGTGTGGGCCGCCTCGCCGGCGGCCGTGCCCAAACGCGCCAACTCGTTTTTCCAGCGGCGCGAGGCGGCGACGGCGCGCACGACCAGGCCAGCCAAGACCACCGCACTGATCGCCCAGGCAGGCCAGACGAAGGCGGCGTAGGGGCTCATGTCCAGATCCAGCATCAGGCCTCCAGAGCGCGGCGAGCGCGGATCGACAGAACGCGGCGGCGCGTGACCTCGGTTCGGATCGAGGTGATCCACAGCGCCAGGAACAGCACCCCATAAGCCGCCATCATGGTCAGCAGCGGCGCCAAATAGGCGGTGACCATCGACGGGCCGCCGACACGCAGCAGAGACGCCGGCTGATGCAGGGTGTTCCACCAGTCCACAGAGAACCGCACGATCGGCAGGTTGATCAGCCCGACCAGGCCCAGCACGGCGGCGGCGCGCGCGGCCTTGGCCTCGTCGTCGATCGAGGCTCTGAGCGCCATGTAGCCGAGGTAGAACAGGAACAGCACCAGCACGCTGGTCAGACGCGCATCCCACACCCACCAGGTTCCCCACATCGGCTGACCCCACAGCGAACCCGTGATCAGCGCCAAGGCCGTGAAGGCCGCGCCGGGCAGAGCCGCCCCGCGCGCCGCCGCATCGGCCAGCGGGTGGCGGAAGATCAGCGACAGCAGGCTGGCGACGCCCAACGCGCCATAGACCATCAGGCCCAGCGAGGCGGCGGGCACGTGCACGAACATGATCCGCACCGTGTCGCCCTGCTGATAGTCCTCCGGCGCGATGAAGCTGAGCCAGACGCCGATGGCAAGCAGCACCGCCGCCGCCGCCCAGAGCACGGGCGTCAGAGGACGAGTGAAGCGCATGAAGCGCTCAGGATTGGCGAGGCCGAACATGGTGCGCCGATTACGCCGCCCTCGCGGCGCGGGCAAGGCAGCGTCGCTGCGACCTCCGGCCTTAAGCAGCGCGAAGTGGCCAAACAAAAAGACCGGGGCGCAAACCCCGGTCTTTTCTTTTCCAGTGGTGCGTCGACCTACCAGAGGCGGACCCGACCCTCGGGCGCGACGTAATATTTGTCGCCGGGCTGGACGTCGAAGGCCTCGTACCAGGCGTCCACGTTACGGATCGGGCCGATGACGCGGAACTCCGCCGGGCTGTGCGGCCCATTGGTGACCTGCTGGCGCAGAGCCTCCTCACGGTACTTGGTCTGCCAGACCTGCGCCCAGCCGTAGAAGACGCGCTGGTCGCCGGTGGTGCCGTCCAGGACGGGCGACGGCTGGCCGTTGAGCGACGCGCGATAGCCTTCCAGGCCCAAGGTGACGCCGGCCAGGTCGCCGATGTTCTCGCCGCGGCTCAGGCCCGGGCGGATCGGATAGCCCGGCAGCGGCTCGTAGCTGGCGAACTGGGCGTCCATGATGTCGGTCGCCTTGGTGAAGTTGGCCGCGTCCTCGGCCGTCCACCAGTCACGCAGCACCCCGTCGCCGTCGGACTTGCGGCCCTGGTCGTCGAAGCCGTGGCCGATCTCGTGGCCGATCACGCCGCCGATGGCGCCGTAGTTGACCGCCGGGTCGGCGTCGGGATCGAAGAACGGCGGCTGGAGGATCGCCGCCGGGAAGACGATCTCGTTCATGGTCGAGTTGTAGTAGGCGTTCACCGTCTGCGGCGTCATGCCCCACTCATCGCGGTCCACAGGGCCGTTCATGCGGCCGCGATTGTAGTTCCACTCGAAGGCGTTGGCCCGCTCGGCATTGCCGAACAGGTCGTCGGCGCGGATGTCCAGGGCGGAGTAGTCGCGCCACTTCGACGGATAGCCGATCTTGACGTTGAACTTCTTCAGCTTGTCCTGAGCCTGCGCCTTGGTGGCGTCGCCCATCCACGGCAGCTGGTTGATGCGGGCCTCCAGCGCGACGCGCAGGTTGGCGACCAGCTCCTCCATCTTGGCCTTGGATTCCGGCGGGAAGTATTCGGCGACGTAGAGGCGACCCATGGACTCGCCCAACATGCCTTCGGTGAAGGAAATGCCGCGCTTGTCGCGCGCGCGCTGCTCGGGCTGGCCCTGCAGATCGCGCAGGCGGAAGCCCCACTGCGCATCGGCGAACCGCTTGGACAGGCGCGAGGCGGCGCGGTCGGTTGTGTGGAAGGCCTGCCAGGCCTGCAGGGTCTCGACCGGCGTTTCGGCGAAGATGGCCGCCATCTGCGGGAAGGCTGTGTTCTGGCGAACGACCACACGCTGCACGTCGCCCAGTCCAGCGGCGTTCATATAGCCGGCCCAGTCGAAGCCCGGCGCCGTCTCGGTCAGGCTGGCGGGGGTGAACTCGTTATAGGTCCGGTCGCGGTCGCGGCTCTGCTCGGGGCTCCAGTGGGCCTCGGCGATGCGGGTCTCGAAGGCCATGACCGCATCAGCCGATGCCGACGGGTTCGCCCAGCCGGCCAGGGTCAGCATCTGCTCCAGATAGGCGCGATACAGACCGCGCTGACGCTCGAAGCGTGCGTCCAGATAGTAGTCGCGGTTGGGCAGGCCCAGACCGGACTGGCTGATGTAGCTGACATAGGCGTCAGGCGACTTCTGGTCGGCGCTGATGCCCATGCCGAACAGCGACCCGCGCGTGCGATCCGTGCGGCCCATGTAGGCGGCCAGCTTGGCGTGAGTGTCCAGCGCGCGAATGTCGGCCAGGTACGGGTCGATCGGCGCGCGGTCCAGCTGCTCGACCCGCGCCTCGTCCATATATGAGCGATAGGCGTCGGCGATCTTCTGTTCATCGGAGCCGGCCGCCAGGTCGCTGCGGGCTGACAGAGTGTCGACCATGGCCTTCAGACGGTTGTCGGACAGTTCGCGAAGCAGGGCGAAGGAGCCGTAGGAGGTGCGGTCCGAGGGGATCTCAAGTCGGTCCAGCGCCGCGCCGTTGGCGTAGCGGAAGAAGTTGTCGCCAGGGCGCACCGAAGTGTCGCGGCTCGACAGGTCGAAACCCCAGGTTCCGTATTTGGGCGCCTCGACGCCCTGCCAGCCCGAGGTTCCGCCGGCGACGGGCGCGGTCTGGAACAATTCGAAGACGGTGCAGGCCTCGTCGATACAGGCGTGGTCGTGGCCGTCATCGTGGGCCATTGCGGTTTGGGCGGGCAGGAGGAGGGCGGCCGCGGCGGCCCCGATCAGCAGTCTCTTCATAAACGAAGTCCTTGATGCGGCCCGGCCTTGCCGGGGTCGGCGGCGACCCTATGCCGACCTGCCTCGGAGTCGCCTTAAAAAAAATTCATGAAAGCGGTCAGGTTCGGATGACGTTGTGTTTCGACCCACAGAATTCCGGGCCTCAAGCGTTGCAGTCCACGACCCATTTTGGTCATTCTTGGTTGGTCTAAGCCGGGCTCTTCCCAGCCTGTCAGGGCAGCCAGTAAATTCCGTATCGTCCAGGCGACGGGTCGCATGATCCGACGCGCGGACGCTGTGTTCACGGCGGGGCTGCCCGCCAATCAGCGTTGAGTAGCCGTTCCATGAGTGAAGCCTCCCCCTCCGGCGTCGTCTCCACCGAAACCGCTCCGCGGATGAACCGCCGTCAGGCCGCCAAGGTCCGCACGCGGCAGAAGGTTCTCGACGCCGCCCGCGCCCTGTTCGCCGAGCGCGGCTACGACCCGGCCACCATCCGCGACATCGCCAAGGGCGCCGGGATGTCTACTGGCGCCGTCTTCGCCAACTTTCAGGACAAGGCCGAGTTGTTCGAAGCGGTTCTGACCGAAGACCTGCAGGGCGCCGCCAATGTGCTGCGCGAAGGCGCATCGCGCCAAGCGCCTGTGCGTGATCGCCTGGTGAACGGCTTCATCGCGGGCTATCACGCATCGCTTGAGCAACTGCCGCTGGTTCAGGCGGTGGTGGCCCGTTCGTGGTTCCAGCCGGCCGAGGCCGAGGCGCGGCTGCGTTCCGCCTTCAAGGCCCTGCCGATGGTCGGCGTGGAAGTCCTGGAAAGCGCCAAGGCGCGTGGAGAGCTGAAGTCGGACGCCGATCCCCGCCTGCTGGGCGAACTGGTCTGGGCCGCCTATCTGTCGAACTATCGCCGCGCCGCATATGAGGGCTGGGACGTCGAGACCCTGTCGGACCACATCGGCCGCCAGATAGACGCCATTCTGGCGGGTGCGTTGAACCGGCAGTGAGGCTGGGCCTCAGCGGCCTAGCTCTTCCACCTCAGCACCGCCGGCTGGACCGGATTTGAAAAGTCGCGCCCCTCGGCGCGGCTTTTCGTCCATTCGCGCTTCAGCTGCTGATACCACTTGGCCTGTTTGTCGGCGTCGTCGATCCAAATCAGGGTCGGGTCGTAGCGCAGGCCCTCGTTCTGCAGGTTCACCATGCCGCCGTCCTGCTTCAGGAAGGCGACCACGCCCATCCGCAGGAAGGGCTTGGCCAGGTTGAACACCCAGTGGTCGGACCAGAAGATCTGGGTGATGCGGGTCTTGGTCTCGGTCACCGGCGTCAGACAGGTCAGGGCCAGGACTTGCCGCTCGCCGACCAGGATATGCTCCCATCGATAGCCGGGCAGGCGGAAGGTGATCTCGGTCGCTGGCGCGCCGCCCAGAATCTTGTAGGCGCGGCTGTTGGATGACGGCGCGTGGCGGACCATGGCGAAGCCGTGCTCGCGCGGTTCGAAGGCCTTGGCCTTCTCGTGCATCGAATGCTCGGACCGCCACCACCACTGCTGATGCACATAGGGGCCGTGGGCGGGGTCCATCAGGCCGACGACGGCGTGGTCGATGTGGCTGTCGAAATCCATCGCCTCGACCAGCTTGGCCTCTCCGCCGACGACGCCGGGGAAGATCGGCGGCTCATGGTCGGGCGACGTCGGGTTGCGGGCGTCCGACGCCATCCAGACGAAGACGACGCCCTGGCTTTCGCGCACGGGATAAGACCGCACCCGGATGCGGTCGGCCTTGACCGCCTGATCCTCGACCAGGGAGGGAATGGCGGCGCAGACGCCGTCGGGACGGAACCGCCAGCCGTGATAGGGGCATTCGATCGTCTCGCCTTCGCCCGGCTTGTCGACCAGGCGGCCGGCCGAGAGGGGCGCCGCGCGGTGCGGGCAGATGTCGCGCATGGCGTAGACCTGGCCCGCGCGTGTCCGTCCGATCAGCACCGGCTCGCCCATGATCTCATAGCGTTTCAGCGAGGCGGCGGCGACGTCGCGCGCCAGGGCGACGAAGTACCAGGCGTCGCGCACGAACCCCTTGCCGAAGGCGGCGGGCGGCGGCGCGCGTTCGACATTGGAGGGCTGGACGGCGGCGGTGTCTGCGGTCTTCATGGCCTGTCCATATCAAGCGACGCGGCGGCTGTCGTGGCGTTGTATGCAGAGTTCTTTACATTGCAAAGTAAGAGGCGTAGGACGACGCCATCGCCTTCGGGGAGACTGTCATGATCCGCATCGCCATCGCCGCCCTCATCGCCGCCGCCGCGCCCGTCGCCGCGCAAGCCCAATCCCATACCGGCCACGCCCAGCACGGCGCCCATGCCGGCCATCAGCACGCCGACTTCGTGTCGGACCGCCTGCATGTGAGGGTGGAGGGCCAGGGACCGGACGTCATCTTCATTCCGGGCCTGACGTCGTCGCCGGAAATCTGGCAGGGCGCGGTCGATCACCTGGGCGGCCGCTACCGCGTGCACCGCATCCATGTGAACGGCTTCGCCGGCGCCGAGGCGGGGGCGAATGCGACCGGTCCCGTGGCCGCGCCGGTGGCCGAAGAGATCGCCCGCTACATCCGCGAGCAGGGTCTGAACCAGCCGGCGGTCGTCGGCCACTCCATGGGCGGCACCATCGGCATGATGCTGGCGGCACGCCATCCCGATCTGGTCGGCAAGCTGATGGTCGTGGACATGGTCCCGTTCATGGGGGCGATGTTCGGCGCGCCCGGCGCCACGGCCGAAAGCGTGACCCCGGTTGCGGATCAGGTCTACGCCGGCATGGCCAACAGCCCGCGCGCCGCCTACGACGAACAGGCGACTGCTTCGATCAACGGCATGATCAACACCGAGGCCCGGCGTGCCGAGGCGCTGGAGCACATGCGCGAAAGCGACCAGAAGGTCGCCGCCTCGGCCTTCCGCGAACTGATCGTCACCGACCTGCGGCCCGAACTGTCGCGCATCACCGCGCCGGTCGAGGTGCTGTACGTCAAGTTCAACGACGCGCGGATGACGCCCGAGATCACCGACGGCATCTACCGCATGTCGTTCGCCACCCTGCCGTCCGCCCAGCTGAAGCGCATCGACGACAGCGCCCATTTCATCATGTGGGACCAGCCCGACCGCTTCAACGCCGAGCTGGACGCCTTCCTGGCGCGATGAGCCATCCGGCCGCCGACCGCATCGTCGGTCTGTATCAGGCGCACGCCCGCAACTGGATCAACGACCGCGGCGTCGACCTCTATCGCGGCGCTGGCGGCCCGGACGAGGGCTTGTGGCTGGATCGGTTCCTGGAAGGCCTGCCTTCCGGATGCTCAATCCTGGACGTCGGCTGCGGATCGGGCTGGCCGATCGGGGCGGCCTTGCTGGCGCGAGGCTGCACCGTCCTGGGGCTGGATGCGGCGCCGGCCCTGATCGACCACGCACGGCGGACCCTGCCGGCTGGCGGGTGGGAGGCGGCTGACATGCGCGAGCGGCTGCCACCCGGCCCGTTCGACGGAGTTCTGGCCTGGCACAGCCTGTTTCACCTGACGCCCGACGATCAGCGCCATGTGCTGCCGCGCCTCGCCGCCCGTGTCGGACCTGGTGGACGGCTGATGTTCACCTCAGGTCCGGCGCATGGAGACACCCTCGGCGAATGGCTCGGCGAGCCCTTGTACCACGGCAGCTTGGACCCTTCTGAATATCGCGCTCTGCTCGCCGAGGCGGGGTTGGCCGTCGACGCCGCAGGTGACGGGGTCTGGCTCGCGCGTCGCGCCATTCTTTCGGCGAAATAGCGCTTCACGGTCGCGTGAACGCAGCGGGGCGTTTGCGCGATGCCCTCGGCCCGGCCTAAACGGGAGAGGGTTGGCGAGAGGGCGTAGATGGCGAATCCCAAAGTCCAGGGCGGGGCGCCCAAGCCCCGGCGCACCTGGTTTCAGCGACTGGTCTACTGGGGCATGGTGCTGGCGGTCTGGGGGCTGATCTTCGCGGTCGCCTTCTTCGCCGTGTTCGCGCGCGATCTGCCGGACACCTCCAGCCTGTATAATGTCGATCGCCAGCCCTCGATCACCTATCTGGATCGCTCCGGCGCCCTGATCGCGGTGCGCGGCACCCAGATGGCGCCGCCGGCCGATCTGGACGCCCTGCCGGACTATGTGCCCGCCGCCTTCATCGCCATCGAGGACCGGCGCTTCTACTATCATCCGGGCTTCGATCCCATCGGCATGAGCCGCGCCCTGGTCGCCAATGCGCGGGCCGGGCGGGTCGTGCAGGGCGGTTCGACCCTCACCCAGCAGCTGGCCAAGAATCTGTTCCTGACGCCCGAGCAGAACATGCGCCGCAAGGTGCAGGAGCTGATCCTGGCCGTCTGGCTGGAGCTGAAGTTCTCCAAGGACGAAATCCTGGCCTTGTATCTGAACCGCGTCTATTTCGGCGCCGGCGCCTATGGGATCGAGGCGGCCTCGCAACGCTATTTCGACAAGAGCGCCGACAGGCTGACGGTTGGAGAAGCCGCCCTGCTGGCCGGCCTGCTCAAGGCCCCATCGCGCTATTCTCCGGTGTCCGAGAGCGAGCGGGCGGCCACGCGCGCCACCGTCGTGCTCAACGAGATGGAGGAGATGGGCGTCATCAGCCCGGCCCAGCGTGCCGCCGCCGTGGCCGAGCCGGTCCGCGTCTCGCGCACCCTGGCGACCCAGCATGCTCAGTATTTCGTCGACTGGCTGGACAAGCAGATCCGGGGCCTGGTCGGCGAACCGACCGAGGACCTAGTGGTGCAGACCACGCTGGATCTGACGCTTCAGACCGACGCCGAGCGTGCGGTGCGCCGCATACTGGACCGTGACGCCAATCGCGGGGTGGAGCAGGCCTCGCTGGTCGCCCTGGACGGCGACGGCCGGGTGCGCGCCATGATCGGCGGCGCTTCCTACGCCGACAGCCAGTTCAACCGCGCGGTCGACGCCAAGCGGCAGGCGGGCTCGGCCTGGAAGCCCTTCGTCTATCTGGCGGCGCTGGAGGCCGGCTATACGCCGCAGACGCCGGTGGTGGATCAGCCCGTGACGATCAGCGGCTGGAGCCCGCGCAACTATTCCGGAACCTTCGCCGGGCAGATGACCCTGTCGCAGGCCGTGGCCCAATCGACCAATACGGTGGCGGCCTACATCGCCGATCAGGTCGGTCGCGACAGCGTGGCGCGCGCCGCGCGGCGGCTGGGGATCACGTCCTCGATCGGCACCCAGCCGTCGATGGCGCTGGGCGCGGTCGAGGTGTCGCCGCTGGAGATGGCGACCGCCTACGACGCCTTCGCCAACGGCGGGCGTCGCGTCCAGGCCTTCGGCATCGAGACCATCCGCACCCCCGACGGCCGGGTGATCTACAGCCACGCGGGCCGCGAGGCGGCGCAGGGCCAGGCCATCAACAATCCGCCGCTCTATTATCTGAACGAGATGCTGCGTGGGGTGGTCACCTCCGGCACGGCGCGTTCGGTGGCCATCGGCGGCCGCGACCTGGCGGGCAAGACCGGCACGACCTCGGACTACAAGGACGCCTGGTTCGTGGGCTACACCGGCGGCTTCGTCGCCGCCGTCTGGGTCGGCAAGGACGACAACACCGCCATGCGCGGCGTGACCGGCGGCAATGCGCCGGCTGCGATCTGGCGCGGCTTCATGGAGGCGGCCCTGCCGCGCCTGGCGGTCCAGCGCATTCCGGACGGCCCGCCCTTGCCTGAGGGCTGGCGGGCGCCGGATCCCATCGGCGACCTGATGACGGGCGAGGGCGTGCCTTACGACAGCCTGCCGTCCGCGGACGACCAGGGCTTCTCTCAGCCGGTCCAGCCGATCCAGCCTCCGCAAGCCAACCCCGGGCCTGGGGGCGGCGACGGCTTCGCCCGTCCAGTCGAGCCTCGGGGCCAGCCCGAACCGCCGCGCCGCGACCCGCCCGAACGCCGCCAGGACGGCCTGTTTTTCTGAGGGCCGCGCCATGAGCCTTGTGGAGATCCGGCGCTTCGCCGACGTCAACGAGGCCGAAATCGCGCGGGGCTACCTGGCGTCTCAGGGCGTGGAGGCCTGGGTCGCGGGCGACCAGCACGCGCGCATCGATCCGTTGATGCAGCAGGCGCTGGGCTGGAGCCGTCTGAGCGTCGCCGCTTCTGACGCCGATCAGGCCCGCGCCTTGCTGGAGGCCGTTGGGAGCGCCCCGCCGCCAGACCCGGACGCGGAAGCGCCGAGCGCCGCGCCGCTAGGGCCGTGGGGTTTGTCGGCTACGGTTCTGGCTGGCTTGGTGACAATGGGGCCGGAGGGCGGCATGGCGGTGACCGCGCTCAAGCGCAGAGGCTGGGCGCGCCGGGCTGCGGTCGGCGTGATCGTGGTGGTGATGGTGCTGGTCGGCCTGGCCTGGCTTGCCGCCTGGCCCCTGATGGGCCGTTGATCGGCCGCTATTGATCTTCGTCGAAGCGGCGGTCGACCAGGTCGGTCAGGGCCGCGATCGCTTCGGCGGCGCCCGCACCCTCGGCCTCGACGTCGATGGTGCAGCCGATGCCGGCGCCCAGCATCAGCAGTCCCATGATGGACAGGGCGTTGACCGTCGTCCCATCGCGGCTGACGCGGATTTCGCACTCGAACTCGGACGCCGTCTTGACGAACTTGGCCGAGGCGCGGGCGTGCAGGCCGCGCGTGTTGCAGATGTTCAGCGTGGCCGAGGCCTGCTGCTGGGTCACGGCCTGATCGCTCATTTCTCGCCTGCCAAGACCCATGAGGCGACCGAAATGTATTTGCGTCCCGCGTCCTGGGCGTGGGCCACGCAGGCCTCCAGGCTCTCGCGCCCGCGCACGCTGGCCAGCTTGATCAGCATGGGCAGGTTCAGGCCGGCGATGACCTCGGCGCGCGTCTGCTCCATCACCGAGATCGCAAGATTGGAGGGCGTGCCGCCGAACATGTCGGTCAGCAGGATGACCCCGTCGCCGTCATCCACGGCGGCGGCGGCGTCGACGATGTCGCGACGCCGGCGTTCCATGTCGTCCTCGGGGCCGATGCAGATGGCCGCGACCGCCCGCTGGGGGCCGACGACATGCTCCATGGCGGAAAGGAATTCGGAGGCCAGGCCGCCGTGCGTGACGATGACCAGGCCGATCATTCAGGGCTCACCCGCAAACGCCTCGTGACGTCCCCGGCCGTCATTCGACGGCGCGGACAGGACCGCAAGCGGCTGTTCTTAGGCCAAAGCCGCGCGGCGTCAAAGGCCCTGCATCGCCGCAGCCGCCAGGGCGGCGGCCGAGGGCAGGCGCGGGTCGATGTCCAGGCGCGGGATGGCGACGCCGTCGATCTCGAACGCGCCGGCTTCGGGCAGGCGCTCCACCGGGCCGTCCACGCAGTCCAGCGCCAGAACCACGCGCGCCGTTTCGCGTCGAGGGAGGCGGACCACGCCCACGCCCCGCACCTCCATTCGGCCCGAGATAGTGTCGGGCGCGCGGGCGTAGAGCGCGCCGGCCGAGGCCCATATCAGGCTGTAGTCGTCCGACACCAGCGTCCAGCCCGAGGCGATCAGGCGCAACGCCAGGTCGCTCTTTCCCGCGCCCGATGGGCCGGTGATCATCAGCGCCCGCCAGCCCGTCGGCCCCCGGCGGGCGACGACCGTGGCGTGCAGCGGCGCGGTCATCCGCGTCGCGTGGTGGCGGGCAGGGTGACGACGAACCGCGCGCCCTGCACCTGTCCCGCCTCGTCCATTCGGTTCTCGGCGCGCGCCTCGCCGCCGTGCGCCTCGACGATCTGGCGCACGATCGAAAGCCCCAGACCGGAGTTCGAGCCGAAGGCCGCGCCCTTGGGCCGCGAGGTGTAGAAGCGCTGGAAGACGGTTTCCAGGTTCTCGGCCGGGATGCCGGGGCCGTCGTCCTCGACCGTGATACGCCAGAGGCCGGGCTCGGCCTCGCCACGCGCCAGCCGCACGCGGACTTCGCCGCCGGCCGGGCTGAAGGATCGCGCATTGTCGATCAGGTTGCGGAAGACCTGACCCAGCGGCCCGTCGCGGCCCATGACCCGAGCCTCCGGGGCCTTGGTGTCCAACGTGTCGGTCTCGAGTCGCACGCGAGCCTCGCCGGGCTTTGACGTGGTCTCATAGACATTGACGATCTCGCCCAGCAGCGCCGTCAGGTCGATCGCGCGCGGCCGGTCGCGCGACAGGTCGGCGTCCAGCCTGGAGGCGTTGGAAATGTCGGTGATCAGGCGATCCAGACGCCGCACATCCTGTTGCAGCAGGGCGGTCAGCTTGGCGCGCTGTTCGTCGGTCTTGACCAGCGGCAGGGTCTCCAGCGCCGAACGGATGGAGGTCAGCGGGTTCTTGATCTCGTGACTGACATCGGCGGCGAAGCCTTCGATGGCGTCCATGCGCGTCGACAGCGTCTCGGTCATGCTTTCGAGCGAGCGCGCCAGATCGCCGATCTCGTCCTTGCGGTCCTCAAGATCGGGCAGGGAGATGGCCCGCGCCCGCTGCAGCTTGACCTGATCCGCCGCCGCCGACAGCCGCATCACCGGCCGCGCCACGAACAGGTGCAGCAGCAGCGACGCCAGCAGATTCACCGCCAGCGCCACCAGCGCGAAGGGCACCAGGGCCCCGCGTTGAGCGGCCAGAATTTCGTCGACGTCGCCGGCTTCGAGCGTCAGCACGCCCAGCACCTGCTGCACGTGGCGCACCGGAATGGAGACCGAGACGACCCGTTCGCCCTCTTCGTTGCGGCGCACGCTGGTCTGAGGTTCGCCGGCCAGGGCGCGCTCCACTTCCTGGCCCAGCACCAGGCGGGCGGCCTCCGTGCGCCGGCCATCGGCGGCCTTCTCCCTCGCCAGATCGGCGTCTGGGGACGTGCCTGCGGGACGCGCTGCCGGCAGAGCCCGCCCCGGAATATGGTCCGAAACGGCATAGCTGTCAGTGACCAGCAGACCGTCGAGATCATACAAGCGCGCCCGCTGTCCCGCCGGGATGAAGTTGTCTCTCAACAGAAGCGAGGCGTCGTTGGGGTTCAGCGACGGGATCGGATCACCCCGCGTGGCGCCCGCTTCGCCCAGCAGGTTCGCCAGCAACTGAGCCTGACTGGCCAGCGATTCCTGGCGCGCATTGATCAGGCCCCGGCTCCATTCGTTCAGCGCCAGGGCGCCGCCGAAGAGGATCAGAAGGCTGAGCAGGTTCAGCGCCAGGATGAAGCCGCCCAGGCGCGAGCCGCCGAAGCGCATCAGCCGTCGGCGGACTTGGCGCGCCTCGTCGGCGTCCCGTCGATCAGCTCTCGCGGTATCGGTAGCCGACGCCATACAGGGTCTCGATCGCGTCGAACTCGGGATCGACCACCCGGAACTTCTTTCGCATCCGCTTGACGTGGCTGTCGATGGTGCGGTCGTCGACATAGACCTGATCGTCGTAGGCGGCGTCCATCAGATTGTCGCGGCTCTTCACGAAGCCGGGACGCTGGGCCAGGGCCTGAAGCAGCAGGAACTCCGTCACGGTCAGCTTGACCGGCTTGCCGTCCCACATGGATTCATGGCGTGCGGGGTCCATGGTCAGCTTGCCGCGCTTGATCGCGCGACCCGCCCCTTCGACCGACGGCTCTGCCTCGCCGCCGTCGGCGCCCGTGCGGCGCAGCAGGGCCTTCACCCGCTCGATCAGCAGGCGCTGGCTGAAGGGTTTGTGGATGTAGTCGTCGGCGCCCAGGTTGAAGCCGAGGATTTCGTCGATCTCTTCGTCCTTGGACGTCAGCATGATGACCGGGATCTGCGAGGTCTGACGCAGGCGGCGCAGCACCTCCATGCCGTCCATGCGGGGCATCTTCACATCCAGGATCGCCAGGTCGGGCGGCGTCGCCTCCAGGGCTTCCAGGCCCGAGGCGCCGTCATGATAGGCGGTGATCTTGTGGCCATGGCTTTCCAGCGCCAGAGACACGGACGCCACGATGTTCTCGTCGTCATCGACCAGGGTGATGTTGGCCAAGGGCTTCTCCTCAAAGCGGCGCGCCGGGAGGCGGCGCGGACGAGCGGCGATGCTCGTCGATACGCCTAAACGCGCGGCAAGCGTAACCGTTCTATCGAATTCGTGTCCGCTTCAAGACATGGGCGGGGCAGCCGTCAGGCGCAACCTGTCGCGTCGGCAACCTGGCCTTAAGGCCGAGCGGCGAAGGGTGCGAACATGGCCGGTCCGATCCACTACGAAGTCTATGTGCGCAAGACCGCCCCGGCGCCCTGGTCGCTGCTGATGGCGGTCGAAGACCGAAAGACGGCGATCGAAACGGCCGAGGATCTCTTGAAGGACGATCGGGCTGCGGCGGTGCGCGTCACCAAGGAGACGCTGGACCCCGAGACGATGGAGTTCGCCAGCGTCACCATCCTGACCAAGGGCGCCCCGGAGGTTAAGCGCAAGCGGTTGGTTTCGGAAGAAGAGGCCGGGCCGTCCTGCAGGGGGGCGCAGGATTTCTATACGCCGCACGCCCGCGAGCTCATTGGTCGCGTGCTTGACGACTGGCTGGCGCGCCAAGGCGCGACGGCGTTCGAACTGCTTCATCGGCCCGATCTCGCCGAGCGCCTGGAGGCGTCCGGCGTGGAGCTGCAGCATGCGGTCCAGAAGATAGCCGTGCCCGAGAGTCAGGCCGTTGGTCAGTCCGTGCACGAACTGGTTCGGCGCTATCAGAAGCTGTCGGAGCAAGCCATCGAGCGGCTCATGGCGCTGGGCCGTTCGCAGAAGATTCCCGATCTGACTGACCGGTCGATCGCCGATGTCGCCCACCGCCTTTCGGGCAAGGCCGAGCGCGGGCTGCTGATGGGGGCCGCCTTGGCGGGCGCTCTGATGCCGCTGCGCGGCGCTCGGGCGAAGCTGGGGCGGCTGATGGATATGGCCGAAGGGGCGCCGGCCGAGGGCCCGCCGCGCGCCCTCGCCATGGTGCCGATCGAGCAACTGGCCAGCGAACTGCTTTCGGCGCGCACCAGCCTGGCGGAGATCCTGGGCCCGGCTCTGGACCAGGGCGGCAGTCTGGCGGCGGTCGTGCGCATGATCGCGCCGCGCGAGGTCGATGCGGTCCTGCGCGTCGATCCGGACCTTGCGCTGCTGATCCCGCCGCTGGACGGGCCGGCGGCGCGGCTGGCCGAGCGGCTGGCGGTTGGCGACTTTCCGCTTCTGGCGACGGCGCTGGCGCGGATGATCGCACGCGAACTCAAGGGACCGCGCCGGCTGCGTCCGTCGGATGCCGTGGGTGAAATCGAGATCCTGCGCGCGCTGGCGACGCTACTGACCGCAGCCTCCGACCGCCTGCTGAGTCAGGAGGAGGTGCTGTCGGCCTTCGCCGAACGGTCAAAGAGCCTGGTCACCGCCGATTTCGTCGCGGCCTATGTGAAGGGCTGTCCCACGGTTCTGGACGAGGCCCAGCACCTGGCCTGGCTTTGCGAGAATGTGACTGGCGCGTCCAACAAGCGGTCGGCGGCGCGCTGGATGTCGGCCTGCGTGTCCTCTCTGCGGTTCGAGAGCGAGATGCGCCAGGCGGGGCAGACGGCGTCACAGAAGCTTTTGGCCCTGGCCGCGCTGCAGCGCTCGGCGCGCCTGTGCGACCTTTCGGAAGTCGAGGAAAGCAAGCTGTGCGACGCCATCGGCGCCGTGGGCGACGTGGTCGAACGTGAAACCCGGCTGTTGGCTCAGTTGAGCCGCGCCAGGGTATCGACGCCCCAGAAACTGGGCGCCCTGCTGCGCCTGGCCTCTGGCGAGGCCGCGCCGCTGGGGCCGGCCGCGGATCGCGCCAAAGCCGAGGCGCTGAGGCTGTTCCGCCAGCCTCAGACTCGCGCCGACCTGACGGCCGCGCCCGAGGCTATAGCCCCGTTGAAAGATTTGATGCGGGCTGCGGGTTTGGCCGCCTGAGGCCGAACAGAGGTCTAATCCACGACCGTGAAGCGGCCGCTGTCGAAAATTCGCAGCACCTGCCCCAGCTCCCGCCCGCGCTTCAGCACGTGCCCGCCCTCGCCGACGACCGCCCATTGGCCCTGACGCAGCCGCAGGGCCGGCCGTTTCTCGATCCTATATGCCGGGGCGTCGCCCGATCTGCGGAACACGGCGAACTCGGCCATCTCCTTCTTGCCCACGACGGAGTAGTCGCGCCATTCGCCGGCGGCGACCATGCGGCCGTAGACCCGCAGGATCAGGTCCAGCTCGCGACGGTCGAAGAAGACCGGGCCCGCCAGAGGCGGATCAAGAGGCTCCAGGCTCATGGCTTCAATCTAGGCGAGCTCGGGCCCGGCGCCAGGGGTCAGCTTCTGAGACGTGCGCCCAGCTTCTCGGCCGCCGTCACAACCTTGGCCGACAGGGCTTCGATCTCGGCCTCGGTCAGGGTCGCCTCGCGGGGCTGGATGACTACCTCGAGCGCGACGGACTTGAAGCCGTCGTCCACGCCCTTGCCGCGATAGACGTCAAAGACGCGCGCCTCGACGATCAAGGCCTTGTCGGCCCCTTGAACCGCCCGAACCAGATCGCCGGCCGCGCGCGATTCCTCGACCACGAAGGCGAAGTCGCGGGTCAGCGGCATCAGCGACGGCAGATCGGCCGGCGGACGCGCCTTGGACGCCTTGCCGCGCGGGGCGGGCACTGCATCCAGCACGATCTCGAACGCCAGCATCGGACCGTCGGCGTCCAGCGCCTTCAGGGCCGACGGATGCAGGGCGCCGAACTCGGCCACGACGGTCTTTGGACCGAGTTGCAGGCGCGCCGAACGGCCGGGGTGCCACCAGTCGCGGTTGGACCCCTGCGCCAGTTGCAGGGAGGCGACCGGCGCGCCGATCTCTTCCAGCAGGGCGAGCAGATCACTCTTCAGCGCCGACAGCGGCTCGTCGCCGGAGCTGGCCCAATGACGCGGCGCGTGCGGTGCGATCAGGCCGGCGATGACCGTGCGCTGATCCTTGGGACCATCGCCCAGATAGATCGGCCCGATCTCGAACAGGGCGGCCTGGGCGTGGCCGCGCGCGGCGTTGCGGGCGGCTGCCTGGATCAGATTGGGCAGTATGGACGGCCGCATGCAGTCCAGGTCCGCCGCGATGGGATTCTCCAACTGCAGCGCCTCGCCGCCGCCGCCGAAGCGTACGGCGATCTCGCGCTTGAGGAAGGACCAGGTCACGGCCTCGGCATAGCCCAGGCCCGCCAGGGCGCGACGCGCGGTGCGGACGCGCGCCTGAATGGGGCTGAGCACGCCGCCCGACGCGCGCGGCGCCTCGGGCAGGGGCGTTGAGGGCAGGGCGTCGTAGCCCTGGATGCGGGCCACTTCCTCGACCAGGTCGGCGGGGCCTTCGACGTCGCGGCGCCAGGATGGCGGCGTAACGGTCCAGGGCGTGCCGCGTTCCACCGCAAAGCCCAGCGCCATCAGGATTTCAGCGATGCGGTCCTCATCGATCGTCAGGCCGGTCAGGCGGCCGATGCGGGCCGGATCGAAGGCGACCGGCGCGGGCGCGGCCGGGGCCTGGCCCGCGACCACGATGGGCCCAGGCTCGCCGCCGCACAGGTCAAGAATCAGGCGTGTGGCCAGTTCAAGGCCCGGCGTGACCGACTCCGGATCGACGCCGCGCGCAAAGCGATACTGAGCGTCGGAGTGGATGCCGAGCTCGCGGCCCGTCTGAGCCGTGACGATGGGATCAAACCAGGCGCTTTCGACCAGAACGTCGACGGTCGTCTCGTCGCAGCCGGTGGACTCGCCGCCCATGACGCCGCCCAGGCCGATGGGCCGCTCGCCGGCGGCGTCGGCGATGACCGCCATATGGGCGCCGAGCGCATAGGTCTTGCCGTCCAGCGCGATAAGATGCTCGGGCTCGCCGGTGTCGCGCGCCGTCTGGCCGCCGCGAACGACGATTTCGCCGCCCGCCAGCTTGGCCATGTCATAGACGTGCAGCGGTCGCGCGCGGTCGTAGGAGATCAGGTTGGTCACATCGACCAGTCGGTTGATCGGGCGCAGGCCGATGGCCGTCAGGCGCCGCTGCAGCCACTCGGGCGACGGGCCGTTATTCACGCCGCGGATCACACGGCCGGCGAAGACCGGGCACAGCTCGGGCGCCGCGATGCGGATGGCGACGGTCGCGCCGGAGGTCGCGGGCACAGGCGCGATCTCGGGCGTCTTCAGCGCGCCGAGACCGGCGGCGGCCAGATCGCGGGCGATGCCCGACACGCCCAGCCAGTCGGGCCGGTTGGGCGTCACTTCGAAATCGATCACCGGTTCGGCGCCAAACACGCCGGCGGCGGGCTCGCCGACCTTCAGGTCGTCCGCCAGTTCCAGGATGCCGTCGCTTTCGTCAGCCAGTTCGAGCTCCGACGCTGAGCACAGCATGCCGTTGGACACCACGCCGCGCACCGGCTTCTCGACCAAGGTCACGCCCAGGCCCGGCACATAGGCGCCGATCGGGGCATAGATGGTTGTCAGGCCCGCCCGCGCGTTGGGCGCGCCGCAGACGATTTCCTTCAGACCGTCGACCGTCTCGACCTGGCAGACCTGCAGCCGGTCGGCGTTCGGATGCCGCTCGGCCGAGACGATCTTGGCCACGGTGAAGGGCGCCAGCGCCGCGACGGGATCGTGGACGTCCTCGACCTCCAGCCCGGCCATGGTCATCGCCTGGGCGACCGCATCGACGTCCGCCCCGGATTCGAGGTGGTCTTTCAGCCAGGAGAGAGTGAACTTCACGAAGCGGCGTCCTGCCCTCGCGCGCTGAGAAGATCGCGCTCCATTTCCGCCAGAAGGGTATCCGCCCCGGTGAAACCGACCTGGGCGAAGCGGCAGCGCACGAAACGGCAGTTCGAAAGACCAATCGCGCCCGCGATCTTCTCGCCCAGCGGCTTGAGCAGCAGGGTGCGGGGGTTGGCGGCCACGCCCATGTTGCACCCCTCGAACTCGCAACCGTCCATGACGGCCATGACGGCCGGGCCTTCGATCAGGCAGTCGGTGAAGGTTCGTCCGTCGATTGTGGTCTGTCCAGCGTTCCAGCAGTGCACGGCCAGAAGCGGCAGCCAGACCGCTTCGTTGTCAAACTCCATTCGTGAAACCAGCGCCAGGCTGGCCTTCTCCTCGGCGGACATTTCGGGGGCGTTGTCAGTCATGGCATTCAACCTGCTGGATCAATTCTGGGCGCCGAGGGCGCGAAGCTGCGAAAGGAATGCTTCCGGTCCCGTAAACCCGACGCCGTAAAATTCGCACGCCACGAAGGCGCAATCTTGAAAGGGAATGGCCCCGATAGCTCTCGTGCCTTCTCCACGAAGGATCAGATTTCTGATGTCGCCGCCGTTGTCGCCAAAGTTGACGGCGTCGAACGTGAGGCCATTTGATGCAAGCATCACAGCCGGTCCCTGGATGCGGCAGCCGATGATTGTTTTGCCAGACACCAGCGGGTGTCCCTTGCGGGACTCCACGGCAAACAGGTCGAACAGCGAGAAGTCCACTTCCCTGATCTCGCTGGCTCCGAGGTCTCGGGCGATGTTTAGGGGGCGGGTGATGGGCAGTGTGGGTTGGGTCATCAGCTCAGTCCGCTGGCGGGATTGGGGGCGGCATAGGCCGAGAAGCCGTAGTGGGCCAGCCAGCGCACATCGGCCTCAAACATCGGCCGCAGGTCCGGCACGCCGTATTTCAGCATGGCCAGCCGATCGACGCCCATGCCGAAGGCGAAGCCCTGCCATTCGTCGGGATCGAGGCCGCACGCGCGCAGCACGTTCGGGTGAACCATGCCGCAGCCCAGGATCTCCAGCCAGTCATCGCCGGTGTTCAGCGTCAGCTTGCCGCCCGAGCGGTCACAGCGGATGTCCATCTCGGCCGAGGGCTCGGTGAACGGGAAATGGTGCGGGCGGAAGCGCGCCTGGACGTCGTCGATCTCGAAGAAGCGCGCGACGAAGGTCTCCAGCACCCACTTCAGATGACCCATGTGGATGTCGCGATCGATCACCAGGCCTTCGATCTGGTGAAACATCGGCGTGTGGGTGGCGTCGGAGTCCTTACGGAAGGTTCGGCCCGGCGCAATGATGCGGATCGGCGGCTCCTGGCTCTGCATCGTGCGCACCTGCACCGGGCTGGTGTGGGTGCGCAGCACCTTGCGCTCGCCGGTCTGCGGGTTCGGCTTCAGGAAGAAGGTGTCGTGCATTTCCCGCGCCGGGTGCTTGGGCGGGAAGTTCAGGGCCGTGAAGTTATGAAAGTCGTCCTCGATGTCCGGACCCTCGGCCACGGCGAAGCCCATCTCGGCGAAGATGGCGACCATCTCATCCATGACCTGCATCGTCGGATGCACCGAGCCGCGCCGACGCGGCCGGGCCGGCAGGCTGAGGTCGACCCGCTCCGCCTGGAGGCGGGCCTCCAGTTCGGCGGCCTCCAGTTCGGCCTTGCGGGCGGCGAGGGCCGATCCGACGCGGTCGCGCAGGCCGTTGATCTTCGGTCCCTGCTCACGCCGTTCGTCGGGGCTCAGCGCGCCCATGCCCTTGAGCAGCCCCGAGATGGAGCCGGACTTGCCGAGAGCGGCGACGCGGATGTCCTCGACAGCGGTCGCCGTCTCGGCCGAGCCGATGGCGTTGATGAGGTCGAGTTCCAGCTGGGCGAGGTCGATCATGGGGGTCCGTCTAGCGGTTGAGGCGGAAAGCAAAAAGCCCCCCGGCGCGGCCGGAGGGCTTTTGTTCGGTTTTCGAAGCGAGAAACGATCGGTCCGAAGGCCCTTAGGCCAGAGCGGCGCGGACCTTGTCGGCGACGCCCTTGAAGCCGACTTCATCGGCGGCGATGGCGGCCAGTACCTTGCGGTCCAGTTCGATGCCCGCCTTCGACAGGCCGTGCATGAACTGCGAGTAGGTGAAGCCTTCGGCGCGGGCCGCGGCGTTGATGCGCTGGATCCACAGGGCGCGGAACGAGCGCTTCTTGTTGCGACGGTCGCGGTAGGCGTATTGCCCGGCGCGGTCCACGGCCGCCTTGGCGGTGCGGATGGTGTTCTTGCGACGGCCGTAGAAGCCCTTGGCCTGCTTCAGGACCTTCTTGTGCTTGGCGTGGGACGTAACGCCCCGAGTGACGCGAGCCATTATGATTTTCCCTTCGGGAAGTCCCTATCGCTCGGCCCGCGGGGCCTCGCTGCTTGAGGGACTACGTTCAAATTCTATGCGGTTGAAAGTTCAGGTCTGCGCTGCGCCGATCAGGCGTAGGGCATGTAGGACTTGATCTTCTTGGCGTCGGCGTCGGCCATGACCTTGGTGCCGCGGTTCTGGCGGATGTACTTGGAGTTGTGGCTGATCAAACGGTGGCGCTTGCCCGCCACGCCCGACTTAACCTTGCCCGTCGCAGTGAATTTGAAGCGCTTCTTGGCGCCCGACTTCGTCTTCAGTTTCGGCATTTTCACTCTCTCGTTTTGAGTGGGCTACCGTCCTTCGGACCACTTGAGCCCGAGAGATGAGAACCCTGATTGAGACCGCCCAGGCATGCCTGTTCGCCCGGCGGTCCGGTACGCGAAGGCGCGGCTTGTATGGCGCCGCCCTCCGAAATGCAAGACGCCCGGCACGATGACCGGGCGTCTGATCGTTCTTTCAAGAATCGCTTTTAGCGGGGCGCCAGGATCATGATCATCTGGCGGCCTTCCATCTTGGGCGCGAACTCGACCTTGGCGACTTCGTCGAAGTCCTCCTGGACCTTGTTCAGCAGCTTCATGCCCAGTTCGGGGTGCGCCATTTCACGACCGCGGAAGCGCAGGGTGACCTTCACCTTGTCGCCCTCGTCGAAGAAGCGGTGCATGGCCTTGGCCTTCACCTCATAGTCGTGGGTGTCGATGTTGGGCCGGAGCTTGATTTCCTTGAGCTCGACGACCTTCTGGCGCTTGCGCTGCTCGGCCTTCTTTTTCTGCTCCTGGAAGCGATGCTTGCCGTAGTCCAGGATCTTGCAGACCGGCGCGTCGGGATTGTTGACGATCTGGACCAGATCCATGCCGGCCTCTTCGGCGGCTTCGAGCGCGGCGGACAGCGGCATGACGCCCTGTTTCTCACCGTTCTGATCGATCAGCAGAACGCGGGGAGCGCGGATATCCTGGTTGATGGGCGGCCCATCCTTGACGGGCGGCGCTTGCATGGGACGGCGAATGGGCGTCGTTTCCTTATGTGGTCAGATGGCGTCGTGTTTCGATGAGCGGAAGCGCACGGCATGACGCCGCGTTCCCCTCGACCACGCTATATGCCCGTCAAAGCCTGTCGTTTCAAGGCGCGGCCTTGGCGGCGCCGGTTTCGACATAGGCGTCGTGCAGCGCCAATACCGCTTCGAACACATGATCGACGCTCAGGTCCTCGATGGGCGCGAACTGCCCCCGTGTCTCGTTGGAGGCGGCCGTGCGCGTGCGCGGCCCCCACGGGCCGTACAGCCACCATTCGGTCGGTCCGAACAGGCCGAGCGTGGGTCGCCCCAGCGCGGCTGAAACGTGCATCAGCCCCGAGTCATTGCCCACGAACAGCGCGGCCCGGTCGATGGCGGCGGCGGAGGCCAGGATGTCGCCCTTGCCCACGAAGTTGATGCCCAGAGGGCCGGCCGCCTGAAGAGCCGGGGTCGCGGGCGGCCGGTCGCCGGGGCCGCCCACCGGCATGAAGCGCCAACCGTCAAAGCGAGGTTCGGCCTTCAGCTTCTCGACCAGCTGTCCCCAGCGCTCGGCTGGCCAACTCTTGCCGGGCTGGTGGGCGATGGGCGCCAGGGCGATGATGGGGCCTGGCCCCGCGCCGGCGGCCAGCTGCGGGTCAATTACGGCGGCGGCCTCGGCCCGAGCCTGATCGTCCAGGAAGATTTCCGGGTCCAGCGGCGTGGTCGATCCCATCAGGCCCGACACCATCTCCACCTTGCGAAGGCCCGTCTCCCAGCGCCGGTTGTAGACAATGCGGCGACGCGCATTCAGCAGATAGGCCAGGGCCGAGCCGCGGATGTCGATAATCAGATCCCAGCGTGTCCCGCGCGCCTGCTTCCACAGGTCCAGCCAGTGTCCGGCCATCTTCTTCTTGTCGAGCACGATGGTGCGCACCACGCCAGGCGCGGAGCGGAAGAAGGGTGCGGGCGGACGACCGCAGGCCACGGTGATCTCGGCGCCTGGAAGCTGGCGCGTGATCTCGCGGATCACGCCCGAGGAGATGACGCAGTCGCCGATGCGGTTGGAGGTGACGAACAGGACCTGGGGCGCGGGCACGGGGCTTCCTCGGGCGGCCGACAGGGATCGGCCCGGTCCCGTTCCGTCCTATCCCTCGATCCTCGGGTCAACCCCGAGGATGACGCTCGGGGGCGAGATGAGGCACAACACCTGCATGAACACCGAACTGCATCTGACCCGCCCCGACGGCGAGACCCTGGCCTGCAAGCGCGTCGAGGGCGACGGCCCGACCGTGATCTGGATGGGCGGCTTCCGCTCGGACATGGAGGGGACGAAGGCGCTGGCTCTGGATGCGGCGGCGCGCGAGCGGGGCTGGGCCTATGTCCGCTATGATCATTTCGCGCACGGCCGCTCTTCGGGGGACTGGCGCAAAGCCACCATCGGCCGCTGGCGCGGGGATGCGATCGCGCTGATCGACAGCCTCGAAGGGCCGATGATCCTGGTCGGCTCGTCCATGGGCGGCTGGACCGCCCTGCTGGCGGCGCTGGCGCGGCCTGAGCGGGTTCAGGGCTTGGTGCTGGTCAATCCGGCGCAGGACTTCACCGAGCGGCTGATGTGGCCGGGCCTGCCCGACCACCTGCGCCAGGCCATCCTGCGCGACGGCGAGGCGATGATCTCCGAGCCCGGCCTGGGCGAGTACGTCCTGACCGCGCGCATGTTCGAAGAGGCGCGCGACTGGCTGCTGCTGGACGGGCCGATCGAGATCGCGGCGCCCATCCATATCCTGCAAGGGCGCGAGGACGACGCCGTGCCGTGGCGCCATCAGACGGCGCTGCTGGAGCGGCTGCGCGGAGGGGATGTTCGACTGGATCTTATCGAGGGCGGCGACCACCGCCTGTCATCGCCGGATCAACTCGACCGGCTGATCGCGGCGGTCGAGGGGCTGCGCTGATCAGTCCAGCGGCCGGGCCTCTTCGGGCAGCATGATGGGCACGCCGTCGCGGATCGGATAGGCCAGCTTGGCCCCCTTGGACACCAGCTCGCCCCGGGCGCGGTCGAATGTCAGCGGTCCGCGCGTCACCGGACAGACCAGCACCTCCAGCAGGCGCGGGTCGACGGTCGCGGGGGTGTGAAAGGCGTCGCTCATGCGCCTGATCTAGCGCCGCGCGCGGGCTGACGCCATCCCGATGCTTCTCTTGTCGGGCGCGGGGCGGTAGAGGGCGCGCCATGGCATCCGACCTCGACAAGGCTTCCGACAAGGCCCACGGCCCCCTGCGTTCCTTCGGCCGCATCAAGGCGCGGCCGATCAAGCCGCGCCAGGCGGCGCTGGTGGACACGCTTCTGCCGCGCATCGCCGTGCCCGATCCGGCGAACGGGCCGATCGATCTCGCCGCCCTGATGCCCGGTGCGTCCGAGGCCTGGCTCGAAATCGGCTTCGGCGGCGGCGAGCACATGGCGGCCCAGGCCGCGCGCCGGCCCGACGTGCTGGTGATCGGCTGCGAGCCCTTCCTGAACGGCGTGGCCTCGGCCCTGCGGCACGTCGAAGAGCAGCAGCTCGAGAACGTGCGCATCCACGCCGATGATGCCCGCGCGGTGGTCGACGCCTTGCCCGACGCCAGCCTGGACCGGGTGCTGATCCTGTTCCCCGATCCTTGGCAGAAGGCGCGGCACAACAAGCGCCGTCTGGTTCAGGACGAGACCATCGCCGCCTTCGCCCGCGTGCTGAAGCCCGGGGGGCGCCTGCGCTTCGTCACCGACTGGGCCGACTACGCCGACTGGGCGCTGGAGCGGCTGGATCGGTCCGAGGCGTTTGGGCGTCTCGACGCGGACCAAGACTGGCACGTCGCTCCGGCCGACCACGTCGTGACCCGCTACGAGGAAAAGAAGCTGGGCGACACCGCGCCGATCTTCCTGGAGTATGAGCGGCGCTGAGCGAAAAGGGCTGACAAGCCGGCCGTCGTGGCCTATATCGCCTCGCACATCGTTAGACCGGCGTCCGACGGCGCCGATTGAAGCGGCGGTCCGGAGGGGTCGCCGCTTTTGTTTTCTCAAGGTTCCCTCTTGCGCGCCAAGACCGCCGAAGACCGCGCTCTCCTGGAGCTGATCGACCCCGTGGCCGAGAGCCTGGGGCTGGCCATCGTGCGTGTGCGCCTGATGGGCGGCACCCTGCGTCGCCGGCTGCAGATCATGGCCGAGCGTGTGATCGACAACGACATCTCGGTCGAAGAATGCGCCCGTCTGAGCCGCGCCGTGTCCGAGGTGATGGACGCCGCCGATCCGATTTCGGGCGAATATCTGCTGGAAGTTTCGTCGCCCGGCATCGACCGCCCGCTGACGCGCCTGATCGACTTCGAGCTGTTCGAGGGCTTCGAGGCGCGGCTGGAGACCGACCGGATGGTCGAGGGCCGCAAGCGCTTCAAGGGCATCCTGGCCGGCGTCGAAGATGATGCGATCGCCATCGACCTGGACGGCGAGGACGAGACGGCCCTGATCCCCTTCGACTGGCTGGCCGACGCCAAGCTGGTCATGACCGACGCCCTGCTCAAGCGCGGCGCCCAGCTGCGCGCCGAGCGCGGCGAACCCGAAGACGACGGCCTGCCGGAAGGCGAGGCCGAAGACACCTCCACCGCACAAACCAAAGCGACCAAGGACAAAGCCTGATGGCCGTCACCGGTATTTCCGCCAACCGTCTGGAACTGCTTTCGATCGCCGACGCCGTCGCGCGCGAGAAGAATATCGACAAGGAAATCGTCGTCGAGGCGATCGAGGAAGCGATCCAGAAGGGCGCCAAGTCGCGCTACGGCGCCCACCACGACATCCGCGCCAAGATCGACATCAAGACCGGCGAGCTGTCGCTGACCCGCCACGTCACCATCGTGGAAGACGACTGGCAGCCGGAAGACGAGCTGGAAGAGTTCAACGACAGCGCCATGGTGCGCCTGACCGACGCCTCCAAGCGCGACCCCGAAGCTGTGGTCGGCAAGGAATACGTCGAGGTTCTGCCGCCGTTCGAGTTCGGCCGCGTCCAGACCCAGATGGCCCGCCAGGTCGTGACGGGAAAGGTCCGCGAAGCCGAGCGCGCCAACCAGTACGAAGAGTTCAAGGATCGCGTCGGCGAAATCGTCAACGGCACGGTCAAGCGCGTCGAGTACGGCAACACCATCGTCGATCTGGGCCGCGGCGAAGGCATCATGCGCCGCAACGACTCGATCCCGCGCGAGGTGTTCAACATCGGCGACCGGATCCGCACCTACATCTACGACGTCCGCCCCGAGGCGAAGGGCCCGCAGATCATGCTGAGCCGCGCCCACCCGGGCTTCATGGCCAAGCTGTTCGCCCAAGAAGTGCCCGAGGTCTATGACGGCGTGATCGAAATCCGCGCCGCCGCCCGCGACAGCGGCTCACGCGCCAAGATGGCGGTCCTGTCTAACGACAGCTCGATCGATCCGGTCGGCGCCTGCGTCGGCATGCGCGGCTCGCGCGTGCAGGCGGTGGTCGCCGAGCTGCAGGGCGAGAAGATCGACATCATCCAGTGGAACGACGACGAGCCCACCTTCATCGTCAACGCCTTGGCCCCGGCCGAAGTCTCCAAGGTCGTGCTGGACGAAGAGGCCGACCGCGTCGAGGTCGTGGTGCCGGACGAGCAGCTTTCGCTGGCCATCGGCCGTCGCGGCCAGAACGTGCGCCTGGCCTCCCAGCTGACCGGCTGGCAGATCGACATCATCACCGAGAGCCAGGACTCAGAGCGTCGCCAGCGCGAGTTCGCCGAGCGCACCCAGCTGTTCCAGGACGCCCTGGACGTCGATGAGGTCATCGCCCAACTGCTGGTGACCGAAGGCTTCGCCACGGTCGAGGACCTGGCTTTTGTGGAGGCCTATGAGGTCGCCGAGATCGAAGGCTTCGACGAGGACACCGCCGAGGAACTGCAGGCCCGCGCCCGCGACTTCCTGGACAAGCAGGCGGCCGAACAGGACGCCAAGCGCAAGGAGCTGGGCGTCGAGGACGGCGTGCTGGACGTGCCGGGCGTGACCCTGCCGATCGCCGTCGCCCTGGGCGAAGGCGGCGTGAAGACGGTCGAGGATCTGGCCGACCTAGCCACCGACGAAATCCGCGGCGGCTACGAGGTCCAGAACGGCGAGCGGGTCAAGCTGGCCGGCGTGCTGGAAAGCTTCAACCTGAGCCAGGAAGACGCCGAGCTTCTGATCCTGCAGGCGCGCGTCGCCGCCGGCTGGATCGACGCGTCGGAACTGCCGCAGCCCGAGCCCGAATACGAGGAAGAGGGCGAGTTCGCCGAGGGCGAAGAGGGCGAATACGACGCCGAGGCCGTGTTTGGCGATGCGCCGGAAGGCGCGGCCGAAGACGCCGAGACCACCGATGGCGACGCCGACGATGCGGAGGCCGAGCCGGCTTCCGACTCTTCGCGCGACGCGTGATGAGGGGCCGGGCCGTCCATGACGCTGCGCGAGGCGAATGCGGATAGGGAGCGCCGGGACCTGGTGACACGCCAGGTCATGGATGAATCTCGCCTGATCCGCTTCGTCGCCGGCCCGGACGGCTCGGTGGTTCCCGACCTGGCGCGCAAGCTGCCGGGCCGGGGCCTGTGGGTGGCCGCGGACCGCGTCTCGGTCCAGACGGCGGCCAAGAAGAACTTGTTTTCGGGCGCGGCGAAGGCCCGCCTCACGGTCCAGCCGGACCTCGCCGATCAGGTCGAAATGCTGATCGCGCGACGCTGTTTGCAGCAACTGGGCCTTGCCCGGCGCGAAGGCGTGCTTATCTCGGGCTTCGAGAAATCGGCTGCGGCGATCCGCGCCGGACGCGCTGCGTGGCTGATCGAGGCGGCCGACGGGTCCGCCGATGGGCGCGGAAAGCTGCTGGCTCTGGCTCGTCATCAGGCGACCCGGGTGTGCGGCGTCTTCACGGCGGACGATTTGAGTTTGGCCCTCGGGCTGGAAAATGCGATACACGCCGTGCTGCTCTCGGGCGGACGGGCCGATCGCTGGACTGACGAAGTCGAGCGGATGGCGGGATTTCGGCCTCTCACCCCAGAGGGCTGGCGCAGGGACTTTCCCGGCGACGGCGCGGGCGGCGAGGTCGAGGCGGCTCCCGGCGAGGGAGCGGGACGGGTTTCAGACGCGCGGGGTTCCGCTCCCTGACCGGGGGTGGAGCGACGCGCGGCTATTTGTGTTTGGGCAAGACGACGGCGGAATTCTCCGCCCTGAGTAAAGCGACCGGATGAGCGACGAAAACGACAAGACCAACGACGGCAAGACCCCTCAGGCCCCTTCGCAGACGGGGCCTCGTGCGCCCCTGAGCTTGAAGCCGCGCGCCACGGGATCTGTGTCGACCGGCACGGTGAAGCAGAGCTTCAGCCACGGCCGTTCCAAGACCGTCGTGGTGGAGACCAAGCGCCGGGCCGGCGCCGGCGCCGGACATCAGCGTCCGCAGGGCTTCGATGTCGCGCGTCCGCGTCCGGAAGGACAGTCGGCGCCGCGTCCGGCCTCACCGCGCGCTCCCGCTTCGGCGGGCGGTCTGTCGAACGAGGAGCAGGAAGCCCGTCGTCGCGCCATCGAGGCCGCGACCCGCGCCCAGGCCGAACGTGAACGCAAGGCCGCCGAAGAGAAGGCGCGCCGCGACGAGGCCGCGCGCCAGCAGGCCGCCGCCACGGAACAGGCCGCCAGCGCCGCCCGCGCCGAGGCCGAGGCCGCTCGCGCCGCCGCCGAAGCCGCGCGTCAGCAGGCCGCCAAGCTGAGCGCCGCCGCGCCTGCTCCGGCCAAGCCCGCCGCCAAGCCGGAAGCCAAGGTCGAAGCGCCCAAAGTCGAACCGACCCAGGCCGCAACTCCGACGCCGACTCCGGCCGCGCCCGCTCGTCCGGCCCCGCCGGCGCGTCCCGCGGTCAACTTTGGACAGCGCGCGCCCAAGATCCCGACCGGCCGCGCGCCCGTCGAACGTCCCGCCTTCGGCGGCCGCTCGGCGCGCGAACAGGCCATGGGCGGGGGTGAGCGCAGCTTCTCCGAACGGCCCCAGGCCTCGGCGCGTCCGCAAGGCGCCGCCGGCGCTGGCGCGGGAGCCGGTCGTCCCAAGGCTAATGAGACCGTTCGCTATTCGGCCCTCAATCCCCGCCCGGCGCCCGGCGCTGCCCGTCCAGGCGGACCCGGCGGCGCCCGCCCCGGCGGCCGTCCCGCCCCGAACCAGCCGCCGGCCGAACCTTCGGTCCTGCGTCCGGTGCGCGCCGGCTTCGGCGGACGCGCCACGCGCGACGACGATCGCGACAAGCGTTTCGGCGACGCCGGTCCCGGCAAGGCTGTCAGCCGCACGCGCGGCGAGCCCAAGCGCCGCGAAGGCCGCCTGACCATCTCGGCCCTGGCCGGCGACGGCGACACCGCCGAGCGGATGCGCTCGCTGGCCTCGGTTCGCCGGGCCCGCGAACGCGAGAAGGAAAAGCGCAAGGGCGGCTCGACCGACGCCCCCAATCGTCCGCGTGAAGTCGTCATCCCCGACGTCATCACCGTCGGCGACCTGGCTAATCGGATGGCCGTGCGCGGCGTGGACATCATCAAGTTCCTGATGCGTCAGGGCATGATGATGAAGATCAACGACGTCATCGATTCCGACACCGCCGAACTGGTGGCCGAAGAATACGGCATGGCCGTCAAGCGCGTGTCGGAAAGCGACATCGAAACCGGCTTCCTAGCCGAGGACGACGACACCGACGCGACCGAGGGCCGCGCGCCGGTCGTGGCCATCATGGGCCACGTCGACCACGGCAAGACCTCGCTGCTAGACGCGCTGCGCACCACCGATGTGGCGGGCGGCGAGGCCGGCGGCATCACCCAGCACATCGGCGCCTATCAGGTCCGGCTGGACGATGGTCAGAAGGTCACCTTCCTGGACACCCCGGGCCACGCCGCCTTCTCGGCGATGCGGGCGCGCGGCGCGAATGTCACCGACATCGTAGTTCTGGTGGTGGCCGCCGACGACGGCGTCATGCCTCAGACCATCGAGGCCATCCAGCACGCCAAGGCGGCGAATGCACCCCTGATCGTGGCGGTCAACAAGATCGACAAGCCGGACGCCAACTCGACTAAGGTCGTCAACGAACTGCTGCAGTACGAGGTCATCGCCGAGAGCCTGGGCGGCGACACCCAGATCATCGAGGTGTCGGCCAAGGAGCGCATCAATCTGGACGGCCTGCTTGAAGCCATTCTGGTTCAGGCTGAGGTCATGGACCTGCGCGCCAACCCGGAACGCTCGGCCGAAGGCGTGGTCATCGAGGCCAAGCTGGACAAGGGCCGCGGCCCGGTCGGCACCGTGCTGGTCAAGCGCGGCACGCTGAAGCGCGGCGACATCGTCGTGGCCGGCTCCGCCTGGGGCAAGGTCCGCGCCCTGCTGAACGAGCGCAACGAGCAGCTGACCGAAGCCGGTCCGTCGGTTCCGGTCGAAATCCTCGGCCTGGACGAGGCGCCCAGCCCTGGCGAGGTTTTCGCCGTGGTCGAGAGCGAAGCTCGCGCCCGTGAACTGACCGACTACCGCGAACGCACCCGTCGTCAGGCGGGCCAAGTCTCGGGCGGTTCGGTGTCGCTGGTCGATATGATGTCCAAGCTGCAGTCCAAGAAGGTCTCGGAGCTGCCGGTCCTCATCAAGGCCGACGTCCAGGGCTCGGCCGAGGCCATCGTCGGCTCGCTGGACAAGATGGGCAACGACGAGGTCCGCGCCCGCACCGTCTATTCGGGCGCAGGCGGCATCACCGAGAGCGACGTGAACCTGGCCAAGTCGGCCGGGGCGCCCATCCTGGGCTTCAACGTCCGCGCCTCTAAGCAGGCGCGCGATCTGGCCGAGCGCGAAGGCGTGGAGATCCGTTATTACGCGATCATCTACGACCTGCTGGACGACATCAAAGGCGTGCTGTCGGGCATGCTGGCGCCGCTGCAGCGGGAAACCTTCCTGGGCAACGCCGCCGTTCTGCAGGTCTTCGACATCTCAAAGATCGGCAAGATCGCCGGTTGCCGCGTCACCGAAGGTGTCGTGCGCAAGGGCGCCAAGGTCCGCATCATCCGCGACGACGTCGTGGTGCTGGAGCTGGGCACGCTCAATACGCTCAAGCGCTTCAAGGACGAGGTCAACGAAGTGCCCTCGGGCCAGGAATGCGGCATGCAGTTCCAAGGCTTCCAGGACATCAAGGAAGGCGACTACATCGAGTGCTTCACGGTCGAAGAGATCAAACGCACGCTCGACTAGGCCCCTGAGGGCCGGTCATCGCCAAGACGGCTTCGATCCCCTCTCGCCGCCCGGTGGGAGGGGATTCGTTTTTTGGCCCCAATGCGCGCTAGAGATTGGGCCATGACCCTGTCTCGCTTCGCCGCCGCCCTGTTCGTGCTCGCCGCCGCCACGCCCGCCGCGGCCGACACGCGCTTCCTGGCCTATGACGCCTCGGATCGGGTGACCCAGGCGCTGACTCGAGGGCTCACGCTGGAGGTCCAGCGCGGTCTGTTCGGCGCGGTCCGCGTCCAGCGCCTCATCTCGACCAGCGCCAGGGGCGAGGCGCGCATCGAGCGCGGCGGTCCAAGCGAAGTACTGAGCGCCCTGCCGCGCGAGGCGGGCGAGCGGACCATCTACGCCATCCAGACCCAGGGTGACGGCCGCGGCCTGGCGCGCGCCCTGTGCCCCAGCGCCGACGAAGCCTGGCTGGTTCTGGGCCGGGTCAGGGCCGGCCGGCCCCTGACGATGCAGGCGGTCGGACGCTGGCCAGACGGCCAGATGCGGCACTGCGTGGGTCTGAGCTACACCTATCGCGGCGAATGGGCCCTGCCGCCGGCCTCGGGCGGTCCGGCTGATACGTCGCGGCCCGGCTTCACGCGCTAGGGGCGAACCATGGCCGGGGGGCTGCGGAAGGGGCTGGGATGGATCGTCGCGGCGGGTCTGATCGGCCTGATCGCGGCCCTGTGGACCTGGACGGCGCCGGGTCGCGGCGAGCTTTTTCCGTCCAAGCCGGGCGAGACGCCGGTGGTCGTGCATCTGCTGGACAATGGCTTTCACACCGATCTCGCCGTGCCGCGCGTGGCGCTGGAGGCGCGGGGAGGGCCGCTGGGCCGCGCCGTTCAGAGGCTGGCGCCCGGCGACTGGGTGCTGATCGGCTGGGGCGACGCGCGCTTCTATGTCGAGCAGGGGCCGGTGTCGGATCGCTTGCTGGACGGCGCCCGCGCCTTCTTCCGGCCGGGCAATCCCTCCGTCGTCATGCTGGACCCGGCCCAGCGTGATCCGGCGAAGCTGTATGCGTCCGAAGGGCGGCGCGCACTGCGTCTGTCGCCCGGCGGTTTCGACCGGATGGCCGAGCGCATCGAGCGGTCGCTGGCATTGCAGGATGGCGAGGCCCGCCTGGCGACGCAGAGGCCCGGCGGCGACGACGCCGCCTTCTTCGCCAGCCGCGAGACCTTCTGGATCGGTCATCTGTGCAATCACTGGACGGCGCGGGTCCTGAACGCCGGTGGCGTGCCGGTTCGGCCGCTGCGGTCGGTGACCTCGGCCGAGGTCATGCGGGCGGTCGGCGCGGCGGCCGCGCTGGACACCGAGGGGCGAGACGACTAGACCGCGCCCCTTCGCTTTTCCTGCCGGGTCCGATCCCCGGCGAGCGACCGAAAGGAGCGGCCCATGGCCCGCAAGCAGCACACCCGAAACGCCTCCGGACCTCAGGGGCCGTCGCAGCGCCAGCTTCGCGCCGGCGAACTGGTCCGTCACGCCCTGGTCGACGTCCTGCGCGAGGAGGACATCCACGATGAGGCGCTTCAGGGCGTGTCGGTCACCGTCACCGAGGTGCGGATGAGCCCGGACCTGCGCCACGCCACCTGTTTCGTAGAGCCGCTGGGCGCCGGCGTCGAGGCCGCGCCGACCACGGGTCAGGAGAGCGCCATCATCAAGGCGCTGAACGTCCACGCCAAATTCCTGCGCGGCCGCCTGGGGCCCAAGCTGGACATGAAGTTCACGCCCGACCTGCGCTTCCGTCACGACGAAAGCTTCGACGCGGCCAGCCACATGGACCGCCTGTTCAACGACCCCCGTGTCCGCGCCGATCTGGAAGCGGGCGAGGACGGCGAGGAATGAGAACGCGGTCTCAAGCAGCGCAAAACGCGGTAGGCCAGATCAGGCCTCAAGCAGCGCAACGCGCGGTAGGCCAAGCCTAATGGCCCGTCGCAAGCGCGGCGACGTCATCGACGGCTGGGTCTGTCTGGACAAGCCCTACGGCATGGGATCGACCGAGGCGGTCACCAAGGTGCGCCGCCTGTTCAACGCCCAGAAGGCGGGTCACGCCGGCACGCTGGATCCCCTGGCCGACGGCATCCTGCCCATCGCGCTGGGGGAAGCGACCAAGACCGTGCCCTTCATGATGGAGGCGCAGAAGGTTTATCGCTTCACCATCCAGTGGGGCGTCTCGACCGACAGCCTGGACCGCGAGGGCGAGATCACCGGGCGGTCCGACGTGCGGCCTTCGGTCGAGGCCGTGAAGGCCGCGCTGTCGGGCTTCGTGGGCGAAATCGATCAGGTTCCGCCAGCCTTCTCGGCCATCAAGGTCAATGGCGAGCGCGCCTATGACCTGGCGCGCGACGGGGTCGAGGTCGAGCTGGCCTCGCGCCGGGTGACCATCCACGAGGCGGCCGTGACCGCAGCGCCGGACGCCGACCATCTCGAGGTCACCATGCGCACCGGCAAGGGCGTCTATGTCCGCTCGCTGGCTCGCGACCTGGCCCGGATGCTGGGCGCAGAGGGGCACGTTTCGGCCCTGCGGCGCGAGCGCGTAGGGCCGTTCTCGACCCAGAATGCGGTGTCGCTGGATTTTCTGTCCGATCTGGCGCATAAGGGCGCCGCCTCGGAGGGCCTGCTGCCCGTCTCGACCGCTCTGGACGACATCCCGGAGCTGGCCGTCACGGACCAGGACGCCCTCTCGCTGAGGCAGGGACGGCCGATCGTTCTGCTCCCCCGACAGGTCGAAGCGCTCAAGAACCAGCTCAATGCGGGTTCTCGGACGGTTTCGGCGTTCGCGGGCGGAACCCTGGTCGCTCTCTGTTCGATGCGGGCCGGTCGATTAGAACCCGACCGCGTTTTCAACCTCCCATGATGGAGTCATACGATGTCGATTACGGCTCAACGCAAGTCCGAAGTCATCGCCGATAACGCTCGCGGTGCGGGCGACACCGGTTCGGCCGAGGTCCAGGTCGCGATCCTTTCGGAACGCATCGCCAACCTCACCGAGCACTTCAAGACCCACAAGAAAGACAACCACTCTCGTCGCGGCCTGCTCAAGATGGTCTCGCAGCGTCGTCGTCTTCTTGACCACCTGAACACCGTCGACAGCGCGCGTTACACCGCCCTGATCGGCAAGCTGGGCCTGCGCCGCTAAGGCGCGAACCGGCAGCGGAAAAAGCTTTTCGAGGCGCGGGCGTCACGTCCGCGCCTCGTTCCGCATCCAAAGACCACCGAGCGCCGCGGGATGTCACGGCGCGGGAGTCCGATTGGGCTCCCCACTACCGACGCGAGGGCTGCATGCCGGTCCTCAACACTCCGGACCGGTCGCGATGGCGCGGCCTGTCTTTGGACCGAAGGACTGAACGCCCGACGCTCCACCCCCGCTGATGGGATCCCGCGCGGAATACGCCGCCCGGGGACACGAAAGACGAAACATGTTCGATATCAAACGCAAGACGATCGACTGGGCCGGCCGCCCGCTGACGCTGGAAACCGGCCGCATCGCCCGTCAGGCCGACGGCGCCGTGCTGGCCACCTACGGCGAGACCGTGGTTCTGGCCACCGTCGTCTACGGCCGCGCGCCCAAGCCGGGCCTGGATTTCTTCCCGCTGACCGTCAACTACCAGGAAAAGACCTTCGCCGCCGGCAAGATCCCGGGCGGCTACTTCAAGCGTGAAGGCCGTCCGACCGAGAAGGAGACCCTGGTCTCTCGCCTGATCGACCGTCCGATCCGCCCGCTGTTCGTCAAGGGCTTCAAGAACGAGACCCAGGTCGTCGTCACCGTGCTGCAGCACGACATGGAGAACGATCCGGACATCGTCGGCCTGGTGGCCGCCTCGGCCGCCCTGACGATCTCGGGCGTGCCCTTCATGGGCCCGATCGGCGCAGCGCGCGTCGGCTACATCGATGGCGAGCTGGTGCTGAACCCGACGCTTGAGCAGATGCCGACCTCGGACCTGGATCTGGTCGTCGCCGGCACCCAGGACGCCCTGATGATGGTCGAGTCCGAGGCCAAGGAGCTGTCGGAAGACACCTTCCTGGACGCTCTGATGTTCGCCCACCGTGGCATGCAGCCGGTGATCGACGCGATCATCGAACTGGCCGAGCACGCCGCCAAGGAGCCTTTCGACTTCCAGGCCGAGGATCACTCGGACGTGGTCGCCTCGATCCAGTCGCTGGTCGGCGAGGACATCAAGGCCGCCTACACCCACGCCGGCAAGTACGATCGCCGCACCGGCGTCGACCAGGCCAAGAAGAAGGCCGCCGAGGCCATGGTGAAGACCGAAGACAAGCCCGACGGCGTGGACAGCGCCAAGTTCGGCGCGGCTTTCAAGGAATGCGAAGCCCACGTCCTGCGTCGCGACATCATCGACAACGGCCACCGCGTCGACGGCCGCGCCCTGGACAAGGTCCGCGACATCGTCTCGGAAGTCGGTCTCTTCCCTCGCACCCACGGCTCGGCCCTGTTCACCCGCGGTGAGACCCAGGCCATCGTGGTCGCCACCCTGGGCACCGGTGAAGACGAACAGTACGTCGACGCCCTGTCGGGGACCTACAAAGAGAAGTTCCTGCTGCACTACAACTTCCCTCCCTATTCGGTCGGCGAGACCGGTCGGATGGGCGGCGCGGGTCGTCGGGAAAT
Source organism: Brevundimonas sp. (assembly GCF_046295775.1). GTDB lineage: Bacteria > Pseudomonadota > Alphaproteobacteria > Caulobacterales > Caulobacteraceae > Brevundimonas. The sequence goes on from NZ_JBKBML010000004.1 coordinate 40,467, forward strand.
CGGTCACGGCAAGCTGGCGTGGCGCGCCATCCGTCCGATGCTGCCGTCGTCGGAAGACTTCCCCTACACCATCCGCCTGGTGTCGGAGATCACCGAGTCCAACGGCTCGTCCTCGATGGCCACGGTCTGCGGTTCGTCGCTGGCGCTGATGGATGCGGGCGTGCCGCTGAAGAAGCCCGTGTCGGGCATCGCCATGGGCCTGATCCTGGAGCCGTCGGGCGAGTTCGCCATCCTGTCGGACATCCTGGGTGACGAAGATCACTTGGGCGACATGGACTTCAAGGTCGCCGGCACGCGTGACGGCATCACCTCGCTGCAGATGGACATCAAGGTCGCCGGCATCACCGAAGAGATCATGAAGAAGGCGATCGCCCAGGCTTCGGCTGGCCGTCTTCACATCCTCGACGAGATGGACAAGGCCATCGACGGCGCCCGCACCGAGCTGGGCGAGTTCGCGCCCAAGATCGAATCGATCAAGGTTCCGACCGACAAGATCCGCGACATCATCGGCACCGGCGGCAAGATCATCCGCGAAATCGTCGAAAAGACCGGCGCCAAGATCAACATCGAGGACGACGGCACGGTGAAGATCGCCGCCTCGGAACAGGAAAAGATCGACGCTGCCAAGGCCTGGATCTCGTCCATCGTCTCCGAGCCCGAGCCGGGCACCATCTACACCGGCAAGGTCGTGAAGGTCGTCGACTTCGGCGCCTTCGTGAACTTCTTCGGCGCCAAGGACGGCCTCGTCCACGTCAGCCAGATCTCGCTGGAGCGCGTCGCCAACCCGGCTGACGTCCTGTCGGAAGGCCAAGAGGTCAAGGTCAAGTTCCTGGGCATGGACGATCGCGGCAAGACCAAGCTGTCGATGAAGGTCGTGGATCAGGAAACCGGTGAGGACATCACCGACAAGATCAACGCCGAGCGCGCCGAGCGCGGCGAGGCCCCGCTGTCGGAAGATACCGGCGGTCGTCCCAAGCGGGACGGCGACCGCAACGGCGGTGATCGCGGTCGTCGTCGTCGCGACTGATCGTCATCCTGACTGATGAGAAGAGCCCCGCCGGCGACGGCGGGGCTTTTTTCATGGACGCTCAGCCTCTAGCCTTCGGCCACGCCTGAGGAGGGACCCATGCGCGCCATCATCCTGAGCTTGAGCCTGGGCCTATGCCTGTTCGCCGCCGCCTGCGCGAGCGCGCCGCGCCCGACCGCCGACAGCCTGGACGTGATCGCGGCCGATTATGTGCGCATGCAGCTGGAGATCGGCGAGCGGGAAGAGGGCTATGTCGATGCCTATTATGGCCCGGCCGAATGGGCCGCGGCGGCCAAGGCTGAACCGAGAACGGTCGGTCAACTGGTCGTGGCGGCCGCGGGCCTGACGACGCGGCTGAACGATCTGGACGCTGCGGGCTGGACGCAGGAGGAGACTCAGCGCCGCCGCTATCTGCTGGCCCATATCGCCGCGGCCGATACGCGCCTGCGCATGCAGCAGGGCCAGACCTTCAGTTTCGCCGAAGAGGCCGAGCGGCTGTTCGGCATCCGGCCCGAGCTGAAGCCTCTGTCGAGCTATGATCCGATCCTGGCCCGCATTGAGGCTCTGGTTCCCGGCGAAGGCCCGATCGGCGAACGCATCGCCGCCTTCCGCGCTCCCCTGGCGATCCCGCGCGATCGGCTGCAGACCGTGATGCAGGCCGCCATCGACGAATGCCGTCGGCGCACCGAGGCGCACATCGCCCTGCCGGCCAACGAAAGCTTCACCCTGGCCCTGGTCGGCGGCAAGCCGTGGTCGGGCTATAATTATTATCAGGGCGGTTCGGTCTCCAAGATCGAGATCAACGCCGATCTGCCGATCTATCTGGACCGGGCGATCGATCTGGGCTGCCACGAAGGCTATCCCGGCCACCACGTCTACAACGCCCTACTGGAGCAGACCTTCGTCACCGAGAAGGGCTGGGTCGAGATGAGCCTGTATCCGCTGTTCAGCCCGATGTCCCTGGTGGCCGAGGGCAGCGCCAACTACGGCATTGACCTGGCGTTTCCGGGCGACGAGGCGATCCGCTATCAGCGCGAGGTTTTGGCGCCGCTGGCCGGGGTGTCGCCCGAGCGGGTCGCCTCCAACGCCGAACTGCTGGCCCTGACGCGTCAGCTGGAAGGCGCGGAATACACCATCGCCTCGGAGTATCTGGCCGGCCGGATGCCGCGCGATCAGGCGATCGAGGCCCTGTCGCGCTATCGGCTGATGGACCGGGCGCGGGCGACCCAGCGCGTGGCCTTCATCGACACCTACCGCAGCTATGTCATCAACTACGGCCTTGGCCGCGACCTGGTGCAGCGCTGGATCGAGGCGCAGGGGCCGGATCACTGGGCGACGACCAAGGTCCTGCTGTCCAGCCAGATCCTGCCGGTGGACCTGAAGTAGGCTCGCGCCTGTAAATCGCCGCTCTGTTCGGTCATAAGGCGCTCAAGCAGCGTAGCTCCGCGAGCGGAGCGGTGGCGCCCAATCAAGAAATGCGGCGATGAAATTCCTCGACCAGGCCAAGATCTATATTCGCTCGGGCAACGGCGGCGGCGGCGCCGTGTCGTTTCGGCGCGAGAAGTTCATCCCGAACGGCGGTCCCGACGGCGGCGACGGCGGGCGGGGCGGCGACGTCTGGATCGAGGCGGTCGAGGGGCTGAACACCTTGATCGACTATCGCTATCAGCAGCACTTCAAGGCCCAGACCGGCCATCACGGCCAGGGTCGCAACATGCACGGCGCCAAGGGCGAGGATGTACTGCTGAAGGTTCCGGTCGGCACGCAGGTGCTGGACGAGGACAAGGAGACGGTGCTGCTGGACATGGACGTGGCCGGCCGGCGCGAACTGCTGCTGAGCGGCGGCAACGGCGGCTGGGGCAACGACCGCTTCAAGGGTCCGGTCAACCAGGCGCCCAAACACGCCAATCCGGGCCAGGAAGGCCAGGAGCGCTGGATCTGGCTGCGGCTGAAGCTGATCGCCGACATCGGGCTGGCGGGCCTGCCCAACGCGGGCAAGTCGACCTTCCTGGCCGCCGCCTCGGCCGCGCGGCCCAAGATCGCGGACTATCCCTTCACCACCCTGGCGCCCAACCTGGGCGTGGTGGACCTGAGCCCGTCCGAGCGGTTCGTCATCGCCGACATTCCGGGCCTGATCGAGGGGGCCAGCGAAGGCGCGGGCCTGGGCACGCGTTTCCTGGGCCACGTCGAACGGTCGGCCAGCCTGATCCACCTGATCGACGGCACGCAGGACGACGTGGCCGGCGCCTACCGCACCATTCGCGGCGAGCTTGAGGCCTATGGCGCGGGTCTGGCCGACAAGGCCGAAATCCTGGCGCTGAACAAGATCGACGCCCTGACCCCCGAGGTCCGCGAGCATAAGGCCGCCGAGCTGGAGGCCGCGGCCGGTCGTCGGCCCATGCTGGTGTCGGGCGTGTCGGGCGAAGGCGTGCCGCAGCTGCTGCGCGCCGCCTGGGCGGAGGTGCGCAAGGCGCGCGGCGAGGCCGGCGTCGACGAGGACGAGACCGCCGAGACCGAGGGCGGCTGGACGCCCTAGAACGCAAAAAAGGGGACGGCGCGAACGCCGTCCCCTTCGTCGTCAGCGGCCTGATCGGATCAGGCGGCCTTCTTGGCCTTGGCCTCGATCAGGGCCGGACCGGTCCCGATGTCGATGCGGCGCGGCTTGAGCGCCTCGGGCAGTTCGCGCTTCAGCTCGATGGCGAGCAGGCCGTTGACCAGGTCGGCGGCGGTGACCACCACATAGTCGGCCAGCTGGAAGCGGCGCTCGAAGTCGCGCTCGGCCAGACCGCGATGCAGGTAGGTCTTCTGCGCCGCGTCGTCATTGGCGGTCTTGCGGCCGGTGACGGTGAGCAGGTTCTCCTTCACCTCGATGTTCAGCTCGTCAGGCGAGAAGCCGGCGACGGCGATCTCGATGCGATAGGCGTTCTCGCCCGTCGTCTCGATGTTGTAGGGCGGCCAGCCGTTTTCCTGGCTGGAGCGCGAGGCGCTTTCCAGCAGGTTGGCCAGACGGTCGAAGCCGACGGCCGAACGGTACAGCGGCGAGAAATCATAGGTACGCATCAGTCATCCTCCTGAGGATCAGCAAGGTTGAACCGCCCCCGCGGTTTGGCCCGGGACGGCGTTGGGTGTCAGTCCTTCAGCGGCCCGAGATCGGCCCCGCCAGGTCTGGAAGGCCCGGGATCGGCGCCTTCAAATGCGATGTGGGAAGCCGTTTTCGGTCGTCAAGGGGTGCGAAATCGCCGCGCCTGTACGCGCGCCCTTGTCCCGTCGCGAGGCAGCTCTAGGGTGACCCATCATTTGCTCCGGAGCCCGCCGATGCGCCCGACCGCCCTCATCCTCGCCGCCGTCCTGCCGCTGATCGCGGCGCCCGCCCTGGCCCAGGAGGCGCCGCGCACTGTTCAGCGTTCGGCCCTGTCCATGACGCCGCCGGTGCCTCAGGAAGATCAGGCCCTCGCAGCCGCCGTCGCCTCGACCACGCGTTCGGAGGCCGATCGCGCGCGTGACGCCTATCGTCATCCCGTCGAGACCCTGACCTTCTGGGGGCTGCAGCCCGGCCAGACGGTGGTCGAGATCGAGCCCGGCCGCGCCGGCTGGTGGAACCACATTCTGGAGCCCTACGCCCAGGCGACCGGCGGCCGCTATGTCGCGGTGAACCGTCCGTTGGAGACGATGGGCGTCGAGGACGGCTCGGCTGATCTGGTGATCGTGGCGCGCGCCTTCCACAACTGGCACCGCGCGGGCCGCACCGAGGCCTATCTGGACGCCTTCTTCAAGGCGCTGAAGCCGGGCGGCGTGCTGGCTGTTGAACAGCACCGCAGCGTCGACGGCCTGAACATCAACGACACCGCCGCGACCGGTTATGTGCCCGAGAGCTGGGTCATCCAGGCCGCGCAGCGCGCCGGCTTCGTTCTGGACGCGCGCAGCGAGGTGAACGCCAATCCCAAGGACGACCGCGCCCATCCGTTCGGCGTCTGGACCCTGCCGCCCGTGCGTCGCACCGAGCAGGACGGCCGGACCCTGACCGCCGAGGAGCGCGCGCGCTATGACGCCGTGGGAGAAAGCGACCGCATGACCCTGCGCTTCCGCAAGCCGGCCTGAGGCGCGGTCTTTGACCCAAGGCGCGAAGCTGGTTAATCCCCAAGACGCCGAGCAGGGGATTTCGGATGCGTGAGTTGAGGCCGATGGCGCCGGGCGCCGTTTCGCGCCGATGGCTGATGGGGGGCGCAGGCTCTGTCCTGGCGCTGACCGGACTGGCCGCCTGTGATCGTCGAGAGGAAAAGGCTCCGGTTGCGTCCGCAGAGCCGGCACCTGATCCGGGGCCGCCCGAAGGCTCGCTGGAATGGGCCGTCGAAGGCCACTGGCGCGAGCGTGACAAGGGCCGGGACGCCTGGCGCCATCCCATGGAGACGCTTCGATTCTTCGGTCTTCAGCCGCGCATGACGGTTGTGGAGTTCTGGCCGGGCGCCGGCTGGTACACGGAAATCCTGGCGCCCTATCTCAACCGCGGCGGCGGGACCTATTGGGCGGCGCTGTTCGCCTCGGATTCAGGATCGGATCCTGCCCAGGCGGCCCTGAACACCGCCTTCCAGAACCGGTTCGAAGGCGATCGACGGCTGTACGGCCAGGTGCGCGTGTCGAGCTTCGGCCTCCAATCCGGCCCGGTCATCGATCCGATTGGAACAGCCGACATGGTGCTGTTCATGCGCTCCATCCACGCCTGGATGGCAGCGGGCATCGCCGAGAAGGCCTTCGCCGACGCCTATGCTGCGCTCCGCCCCGGCGGCATACTCGGCGTCGAACAGCATCGCCTGCAGGCCGAGCGGGACCAGGATCCGGCGGCGGCTAACGGCTATGTCCAGGAGGCCTTCGTGCGGCAACTGGCCGAGGAGGCCGGCTTCGTCTTCGTCGAGTCCTCCGAAATCAACGCCAACCCCGAAGACACCAAGGACCATCCGTTCGGCGTCGATACCCTGCCGCCCCAGCGTCGGACCTCGCCGCCGGGGGAAGCGCCTGACCCCGAATTTGACCGAACCAAATATGACGCCGTGGGAGAAAGCGACCGCATGACGCTCAAGTTCAGGAAGCCCGAGTGAACCGCGTCGCCGACTTCGCCGCCCATGCGCCGCTGATGGGGGTGCCGGGCGCCACACCGCCTGCGGGCGGGCAGGGCGAGTGGTATCGCGGCGCCGGCGGCCTTCGCCTGCGTGCGGCCCTGTGGACCCCCGCGACGCCGCCGCGCGGGTCGGTGGTGCTCAGTCCCGGACGCACCGAGCCGATCGAGAAATACTATGAGGTGATCGGCAACTTCCTGGCGCGCGGCTTCGTCGTTCTGGCGCACGACTGGCGCGGCCAGGGGCTGTCGGCAAGGCTGTTGCCCGACCGCCTCAAGGGTCATGCGAGGGCGGTGGAAGAATTCCTGGACGACTACGCCCGGCTGATCGACGCCTTCGAGGCGCGGCTGCCAAGGCCATGGATAATGCTGGGCCACTCCATGGGCGGGGCGCTGAACCTGCTGACGCTAGAGGACGGCGAAACCCGCTTCGCCGGGGCGATGCTGTCCAGCCCCATGCTGAAGGTGAAGACCGGAAAACGGTCCATGTGGTCGGTCAAGCTGGCGGTGCGCTGGCATCTGCGGCACGGCAAGGCGGGCGATTACATCCTGGGCGATCCGGACGACCCGTTCGAACACACCTTCGAGAACGACGCCCTGACCACCGACGAGGCGCGCTATGAGATGTGGCGCCAGCAGCTATACGCCTGCCCGCATCTGGCGGTCGGGGGCCCGACCTGGGGCTGGCTTAACTTCGCCATCGACGCGGGCGAGCGGGCGCTGAAGCCGCGCGCGCTGAAAGGGGTCAAGACGCCGGTGGTGATCGTCCAGTCCGCCGATGACGACCGCATCTGGAAACAGACAAACCGCTGGGCGGCGAAGCGCCTCACGCACGGCCGCTATGTGGAGGTCGACGGCGCGCGCCATGAGATCATCATGGAGACCGACCCGCTTCGTGGTGTCTTCCTGGCGGAGTTCGACGTCCTGGCCGACCAGGTTTCACCCCGGCCGGCCGGCTGACGGTTATCTGAGGCCCAGCGTCAGGGCCTTGATGTCCACATATTCGTCGATGCCGTGGGTGGATCCCTCGCGGCCGTAGCCAGATTCCTTGACGCCGCCGAACGGCGCGACGGCGGTCGAGGTCAGGCCGGTGTTGATCCCGCACATGCCCGCCTCGATCTGGCGGCCGACGCGGAAGGCGCGGTCCAGATCGCGCGTGAACAGATAGGACGCCAGGCCGAACTCGCTGTCGTTCGCCTTGGCCAACACCTCGTCCTCGCTGTCGAAAGCGAAGATCGGCACCAGGGGGCCGAAGGTCTCCTCTTCGCGGAACAGGGCGTCGTCGCCGCCCAGGGTCACGGTTGGCTGGAAGAAGCGTCCGCCCAGTTCATGACGACCGCCGCCAGTCAGGACGCGGCCGCCCTTCTCCTTGATGTGTTCCAGGTGGCGCTCGACCTTGTCGACGGCCTTGTCCTCGATCAGCGGGCCGACCTTCACGCCGTCTTCGAAAGCATTGCCGACCTTCAGCTTGGCGACTTCGGCCGCCAGCTTCTCGGCGAATTCCTCGGACACCGAGCGCTCGACATAGACGCGGTTGGGGCAGACGCAGGTCTGGCCCGAGTTGCGGAACTTGCCCTTGATGGTCTCGGCCACGGCCACGTCCAGATCCGCGTCGGCGAAGACGATCAGAGGGGCGGCGCCGCCCAGCTCCATCGACAGCCGCTTCAGCGTCGGGGCGCATTGTTCGGCCAACTTCTTGCCGACGGGCGTTGAGCCGGTGAAGCTGAGCTTGCGGATCAGCGGCGAGGACGTCAGCACGCCGCCGATGGTGGCGGCGTCGCCGGTGATGAGGCTGAGCGCGCCCTTGGGCAGGCCGGCCTTGTAGGCCAGCTCGACCAGGGCGATGGCGGTGAAGGGCGTCTGGCTGGCCGGCTTGACCACGGCGGTGCAGCCGGCGGCGAAGGCGGGACCAAGCTTGCGCGTCAGCATGGCCGCCGGGAAGTTCCAGGGCGTGATCAGCGCGGCGGGGCCGACGGCTTGTCGGAAGGTGATGATGGCGTGTCCCAGCGGGCTGTCCTGAGTGTCGCCCAGCAGGCGCTCGGCCTCGCCGGCAAACCATTTCAGAAAGCTGTTGGCGTAGACCGCCTCGACCTTGGCCTCTTCGAACGGCTTGCCGTTCTCCAGCGCCATCAGGGCGCCGAGCCCGTCTATGTTCTCGTCGATCAGGCGAGCCCATTCGCGCAGGAAGGCGGCGCGCTTGTGCGGGTCGGTGCGCGACCAGCCGGGGAAGGCGTCGTGGGCGGCCTGAATGGCCTGTTTGGTCTCGGCCTCGCCCAGGTCCGGCACATGGCCGATGATTTCGCCGGTGGCGGGGTCATCGACGGCGATGCGGCTCCCGGAGCCCGTCACGGCCTCCCCGGCGATCAGGGCGTGCTCCGAGATCAGGGCGCGGGCGGCGGCGCGGGGATCGGCCATGGCGTAGTCTCCAGACGGGAACGGACAGATAGGCGAGAGGTCAAGCGCGGGGCGGTCCCACGGTCAAGCTCGGACGCAAAAAGCAACAAGCCCCGCCGGTGTGAACACCGACGGGGCCCCTTCGAGCGGCCTGAGCCGCTCTTAGTTGCGGCGGACGTCTTCGGCGGCGCCGGTGACGGCTTGACCGGCGGCCTGGGTGTCACGACCCACACCCGAGATGGTGTTGCAGGCGGCAGTGGTGAGGGCGGCGGCGGCGACGAGCAGAACGATGGCCTTGCGCATTTGAAACTCCTTGGACTCCGGCGGCCCCTGCCGACGGCATGTCCGCTCAAACGCCGAATGCGGGCGCCGGTTCCTCAAGCTTCGCCGCGCGACACGGCGAAGGTTCCGGGCGCGGGGATGGGCGCGGCTTCGGGAGTGGCGAACGTCATGCGGGCGATGGTTCCGCCGCCCGGCGCCTCGACAAGCTCGGCCTCGCCCCGCAGCTGTTTGGCGAAGGCGCCCATGAGGGTCTGGCCCAGGCCGGCCCGCGCCGCGTCCAGGCCAGGACCGTCGTCCTGAACCTCCAGAACGCTGGTGTCGCCATCGACCTTGAAGCGGACGGTCAGGTGGCCGCCGCGGCCCGCGAAGGCGTGCTTCTGGGCGTTGGAGACGGCTTCGACCAACCAAAGGGCCAAGGGCGCCAGACGATCGGGATCGACCTGAAGGCTGTCGGCCTCGATCTTGCTGATGACCACGGGACCGCGGCCGGATTCGGCGGACACCAGTTGTCCCACAAGCTCCGTCAGAAACTCGCGCGCGTCGGCGTGCCGAATGTCGGCGCTCTGGTAGAGAGTGCGGTAGATCAGGGCGAGCGCCGAGATGCGCTGACGCGTGTCGCCCAAGGCGGCCTTGGCCGGGGCGTCTGTCAGCGCCCGTTGCTGCATGCTGAGAAGCGACGAAATGATCTGCAGATTGTTCTTCACCCGATGGTGAATCTCGCGCATAAGCCCGTCCTTCTCTTCAAGAGAGGCTATAAGCGCAGCGTCGCGGGTGGTGATGGTTTCGGCCAGTTCATCCAGGGTTCGCGCTAGGACGCGGATTTCCGCCGGTGCGTTGACGGCCTGGACGGGACGCACGCTGAACCGGCCCCTCGCGTAGATAGCGGCGACCCGTTCCAGATAGTCCAGCCAGCGGATGACGATCCGCTCGGAGAACAGCATGACGGCGGCGAAGGCCGTGAACCAGGCGGCCAGCGGCAGGAGCAGGGTGCCGATCGGGTTGAGCCGCGCCCATGACATCAGACCGGGCGCCGGCGCAGACAGCAGGACATAGACGTCCCGTCCGTAAAGGGCCGCCCCGGCATAGACCCGCCGTTCACCTCCGCTGTCCGCCGCCTCGAAAACGGCCGAGCCGTTGCGGCGCGCCCGCTCGACCCAGCCATCGAGCGACTGGCCGCCTCTCAGGGCGAAGGCCGATGGCAGGGTCGAGGTCAACATGCGGCCTTGGGCGTCGGTCAGGGCCGACTGGGCGCCCAGCGGCAGGGACGGATCGTCGATGTCCGGCTGCAGGCTGGCGATGGGCATGACCGCGACCATGGCCCCGTCAAAATCCCCGCGCGGCCGCTCGGCGCGGACCCCGACAATCAGAGCCGGCTCGAAGGTCTCAAGGTGTGACGCGCGCGAGACGGCGGTGTCCTCTCCCGCGCGCAGGCGCTGGAACCAGCCCTGACCGCCCGACGCGCCTAGGCGAGGCACGCCGGTGTTGGCCGAGCTTGCGGAAGCGCAGACCGGACGCCCGTCCGCGCCCAGGCGATACAGGGCGTCATAGCCCTCCAGTCGCTGGACCAGTTCGGTCAGGCGGGGTTCGCAATACAGACCAAGCGCCTCGGGACTGAGCGCCTGAAGCAGGGTCTGGGCGGCGTTGAGGCGCGAGGCGGCTTGGGCGGCGCTGCGCTCCGCCGCCAGCTGCAAGGCCATGCGGCGTGAGTCGGCCTGCTCGGTGAAGTCGGCCTGGGTCTGGAAGGCGCTGAGGATCAGGATCGGCAGCAGGGCCACGGCCATGGCCATGCCTAGGCGAAACCGGATGCCCTGAAACCGCGTGCCCCGACCCCAGCGGCGGCCCAGGCCCGGCGCAAGACGGCTCCCCAGCGCTCGACCTAGCCTTTCCACCTCAGCCCTGGCGGGCGCCGCTCAGGCGATCCGCGGCGGCGAGGATGGAGCGCATGGCGTCGCCGGCGGCCTTGCCGTCGCGCGCATAGCCGCCGCGTTCCAAGGTCGCGTGCAGCGCACGACGAGCGCGGCTGACGCGGCTCTTCACCGTACCGACGGCGCAGTTGCAGATCTCGGCCGCCTCTTCGTAGGCGAAGCCTCCGGCGCCGACCAGGATCAGGGCCTCGCGCTGCTCTTCCGGAAGGGTCTTCAGCGCCTGGCGCAACTCGTCCAGCGCGACGGGCGCCTCGGGATCGTCAACGGCCACCAGGGTGCGCTCGGCGGCCTCCTGGTCCAGCTGCGACTGGCGCCACGAGCGGCGCTTCTCGGAATAGAATTGGTTGCGCAGGATCATGAAGGTCCAGGCCTTCATGTTGGTGCCCATCTGATACGAGGCGCGCGCGTCCCACGCCTTCATCATGGCGTCCTGGGCCAGGTCGTCGGCCGCGGTCGGATCGCCCGTCAGGGTCCGCGCGAAGGCGCGCAGGTGGGGAATGAGCGTGACCAGTTCGCGCTTGAACGCCGCGTCGTCCGACGAGGGCGGTTTGGGGGCGGGTGAACCGCTCATGCGCCGCTCCCGCCGGCCGAACGCTCGTCGGCGCGACGCAGGATGTCCAGGAACTCGTCAGGAACCGGCTCGTTGACCACTTCGTCGAACATGTGGCGCAGCTTCACACCGATGGCCTGCTGACGCAAACGCGCCTCTTCCTGGCCAGCGCCGGTGTCAGACGCCGCCTCCTGCGAAGGTTCGTTGGAATTCTTCATTGAAATTAAGACCGCCGCCCTCGGGTCTGAAATGCCTCGTTGAGAGCCGACAACGACGATCGACCCAGCCGGTTCCGCTCCATGAGCCATTTAACGTTCCAACCCCTAAAATAGTTGGGAACCGCGTCGTTTGGGATACGTTAGAGCCGCTTGTCGCGCCCTCCCATCGGCTGGGCGATTGTAAGTCGGGGACTACCATAATGAGCCTTCTGGCTAGACTCGCGCCGCATCTTCCGTATGTGCGCCGCTATGCGCGCGCCCTGACGGGCGATCAGACCACGGGCGACAACTATGTGCGCGTGGCGCTGGAGGCCCTGGCCGCCGGCGAGCGTCAGCTGCCGGCCGACATGACGCCGCGCGTGGCCCTGTATCATGTGTTTCACGCCATCTGGTCTTCGACCGGCGCGCAGTTGGAGGACACCAGCGGTCTGGAAGCCCGCGACGACGCTTCGCGCCGCCTGATGCGCATCGCGCCTCGCTCGCGCCAGGCATTCCTGCTGACGGCGCTGGAAGGCTTCACGCCTTCGGAAGCCTCGCAAATCCTGGGCTCCGATCCCCATTCGGTCGAACGTCTGATCGCCGACGCTCAGGCGGACATCGACGCCGAACTGGCGACCGACGTTCTGATCATCGAGGACGAGGCCATCATCTCGGCCGACATCGAAAGCCTGGTGAAGGAGCTGGGTCACAATGTCACCGCGACGGCGACGACGCATGACGAAGCCGTCGACGCCGTGGCCCGCCATCGTCCCGGACTGGTCCTGGCCGACATTCAGCTGGCCGACGGTTCGTCTGGCATCGATGCGGTGAAGGACATCCTCAAGCGCATCGACGTGCCGGTGATCTTCATCACCGCCTTCCCGGAACGCCTGCTGACCGGCGAGCGGCCGGAGCCGACCTTCCTGATCACCAAGCCCTTCCAACCGGAAACGGTGAAGGCGGCGATCAGCCAGGCGCTGTTCTTCCATCCTTCGCGTCAGAAGCAGGCGGCCTGATCGGTCGCCTGTCACACCCGACGAACGAAAGGCCCCGGCGAACCGATCGCCGGGGCCTTTTTCTTATTGGAGCAGCCGATCAGCGCTGAACGGTCGGGGCGTTGACGTTGGGGGCCTCGCCGGTGGGGACCGGTTGAGGATTGCCGTCGGCGTCGGTCGGCGCGCTGGCCGCCGGCGCGGTCTGCGCGTCGCCCTGGAAGGCGGCGGCGTCCACCGCCTGCTGCCCGGCATTGGCGTTGGTCTGCGAAAAGCCGCCCTGGCTCAGCATCCACATGCCGATCAGCAGCACGGCGGCCGCGCCGGCCGAGATGATCAGCAGCCACAGGATGCGCACGCCGGGGCGGCCCTGACGCGTGTACTGAGCTTCGACCGGCCGGCCTTCGTGCACGGCGTCGGCGGATTTGGAATGGGGGTCTTCGTGGGTCATCTGATTGGCTCCCGCCCGAATAAGTGAGTTCGGTTGGACCAACGCGCGCGCCAGCGTAGCTGTTCCGCATGAGCCGACCCGGAGATTTTTCGGCGAGCAGCGGAACCGGGGTCAGAGCTCCGGGTTATCACTTCGCGGAGGCGGCGACGCCCCCCCGACTTGAGATTGGCGAGAGCCAATCTGTCGCCTCCGCGCCTCATTCTCGATGATGCCACTTCAAAGGGCGGACCCGAAACGGTCCGCCCTTTTCTTTGTCTTTTCTGGCTCGCGCCTCTCGACAGCGGCGTCATCGGCGGCCCAAATGCGCGTATCGAAAGAAAACGCATCACGGAGCCGACCATGTCCATCCGCAATCGTCAGTGGGTTCTGCGCAACCGCCCCAAAGGCAATATCCAGGACGGCGATCTGGAGCTGATCGAAAGCCCCATCCCGGATCTGAAGGACGGCGAGGCGCTGGTCCGCACCCTCTATCTGTCGCTGGATCCGACCAACCGCACCTGGATGAACGATTCCGAAGGCTATCTGCCGCCGGTGGGCATCGGCGACGTGATGCGCGGCTTGACCCTGGGGGTGGTCGAGCAGTCGAAGTCCGAGCGGTACAAGGAAGGCGACATCGTCACGCCCCTGTCGGGTGGTTGGGCCGACTACGCCGTCGTGCATGAGCAGGGCCTGCGCCCTGTGCACCGCTTCCCCGGCCTGCCGCTGACCGCCAATCTGTCGGTTCTGGGAATGACCGGTCTGACCGCCTATTTCGGCGTCACGGATGTGCTCAAGGCCAAGGCGGGCGAGACGCTGGTGATCTCGGCGGCGGCCGGGGCCGTGGGGTCCATCGCCGGGCAGGTGGCCAAGCAGCGCGGCGCGCGCGTCATCGGCATCGCCGGTGGCCCGGACAAGTGCCGCTGGCTGACCGAGGAGCTCGGTTTCGACGGCGCGGTCGACTACAAGAACGAGGACGTGGGCGAGTCGCTGGACCGGCTGGCGCCGAACGGCATCGACCTGAACTTCGAGAACGTCGGCGGCGACATCATGATCGCCGTGTGGAACCGGCTGAACGTGCACGCCCGCATGGCCGTCTGCGGTCTAATCTCGGCCTATAACGCCACGCGCATGCCGCCTTCGCCGAACTTCTCGCGCATCATCACCCACCGCCTGAACGTCCAGGGCTTCCTGGTCCTCGATTACGCGCCCCGCGCGCGGGAGATGGTCGAGGAGATGGGGCCCTGGCTCGCCGACGGCCGCGTGAAGTGGAAGGTCCACGTCGACGACGGTCTGGAAGGCGCGGTCAAGTCGCTGGACCGCTTGTTCACCGGCGATCACGACGGCAAGCTGCTGGTGCGGGTGTCCGAGGAGCCCGCATAAGAGGAGTCCCCCCTATGAGCGATCCGCTTTCGGCCCATTTCGAGGACATCGAGGTGGGCCAGGTGATCCCCCTGGGCGCCTGCGCCGTCGACGGCGAGGCCCTGGAGGTGTTCGCCGAGCGGTTCGCGCCGGGCTGGGACGTCGCCTATGGTGCGCCCGACGCCCTGGTCTATGCACTATGGAGCCGGCTGGCGGCGGAAAAGGCCGCCGGCTGGGCGCAGACCAAGATGCTGGCCATCGACGGTCTGCGCTTCATGCGCAATCCGCCCCCAGGCGAACTGCTGCGCGGTCGGATGACCGTGATGGGCAAGGACCCTGTAGGCGACGACAAGGGCATCGTCATCGCCCAGCACGATCTGCTGGACGAGGCCGGACGTCTCGTCTTTTCCTGCTTGACGCGCGCGGTGCTCAAGCGACGCTGAAGACCGCGCGGATCCCGATCAGTTCGGGACCAGGCTCATGTCGCGACGGGCCATCATCTTGTCGAACTCTGACCAGACGCCATCAGCGCCGTGCCAGGCGCCCTGGGTCGCGGCCTTGGAGTATTCGGTCGCACGCGCCTCGAAGAAGTTGGCGTGCTCGACGCCCGACAGCAGCGACTGCAGCCACGGCAGCGGGTTCTCGCGCGAGCCGCCGTAGAGCTCCGGCAGGTTCAGCTGGCGCAGGCGCCAGTCGGCGATGAAGCGGATGTATTTCTTGATGTCTTCGGGCGTCATGCCCTGCACTTCGCCGGCCTCGAAGGCCAGATCGATGAACTTGTCCTCCAGGCCCACCACGGTCTCGCAGCACTGCACGATATCGTCGGCCACGGCCTTGGTGACGGCGCCCGTCTCCTTGTTGAAGGCGTGGTAGAGCTTGATGATGCCCTCGCAGTGCAGGCTCTCGTCGCGCACCGACCAAGACACGATCTGGCCCATGCCCTTCATCTTGGAGAAGCGCGGGAAGTTCATCAGCATGGCGAAGCTGGCGAACAGCTGAAGGCCCTCGGTGAAGCCTCCGAACATCGCCAGGGTCCGGCAGATGTCGGCGTCGGTCTCGACCCCGAACCGGCCCATGTAGTCGTGCTTGTCCCGCATGGCCTCGTATTCCATGAAGGCGCCGAACTCGCTCTCGGGCATGCCGATCGTCTCGAGCAGCAGGGCATAGGCCGCGATGTGGATCGTCTCCATGTTGGCGAAGGACGACAGCATCATCTTCACCTCGGTCGGTTTGAACACCCGACCGTATTTTTCCATGTAGTTGTCCGCGACTTCGATGTCGGACTGGGTGAAGAAGCGGAAGATCTGCGTCAGCAGATTGCGCTCCTTGTCGTTCAGGTTCGCCGCCCAGTCCTTGCAGTCCTCGCCCAGCGGCACCTCTTCGGGCATCCAGTGGACCTGCTGCTGCTTCTTCCACATGTCGAAGGCCCACGGGTAGCGGAAGGGCTTGTAGGCCGCCGAGGGCGTCAGCAGTCCGGCCTTTGCAGGCATGATGATGCCGGGCTTGATGGGGGCGTTCATCGCGGGCGACCTCGAGAAGACGAATCCGTGGAGAGGTCGTCAGAATGCTGCCACACACCGGCGGCGCCAAGCGTCAAATGGCCTATGTTGCGATCACTTTTTTCAATAGCCGCTAGATGTAGTGTTTTGTCTCAGGTTTCTGGGGATCGGTCTGGGGATGATCCCTATAGGGCGCGCTCGGCGCGTTGCATCAGAGCTTCCACGTCCCCCTCGTCCTGATACAGGCCGAAGCCGAAGCGAATGACGTCGTCGCGCACATCGCTGACCACCCCGGCTTCCAGCAGCGTCTCGCGCCAGGCGGGAGCATCCGGGTGGCGCAGGGCCAGGAAGCGGGCGCGGGCGGCCTCGTCCCCGATCGGGTTCAGGATTTCAGCTTGCGAAAGGGCGCCGGCGCGGCCGGCCGTCAGAGCCTTCTGAAAGCGCACGCCCAGGCCGCGCGCGTGATCGGCCACCGCCGAGGTGTCCAGTCCGGCCTCGGTCAGCATGCGGCGCACGGCGTTGAACCGATAGAGCGCCGTGAAGTCGAAAGTGGCGCCCCAGAAGCGGCCGGCGTCGGCCCGATAACCGACGCCGCCCGGCGGGCCCGCCAGTTCGCCAAACTCGGCGAACCACCCCGTGACGACCGGGCGCGGACAGAAGCCGTCGGGCGCGTGCAGGAAACAGCCGCCCTCGCCGCTCATGGCGTATTTGTAGCCGCCAGACACGTAGAAGACCCGGTCCGCCACCTCCGACAGGTCGGTCGGCGTCGCCATGAAGCCGTGATAGCCGTCCACAACGACCCACGGCCCCTCGGGCCGCGCCAGCTCGGCCAGGTCGGCGATCCGGTCGAACACGCCGCCGGTGCGGAAGAAGACCTGGCTGACCAGGATCAGATCGTGCCCGCCCGCACGCGCCGCTTGGACGAAGCGGTCAGGGAAGGTGTCGAACGGCTGCAGCGGCACGCGCTCCACCACGACCTGGCCCGCCTCTTCCCAGCGCGCGGCCTGGCGGCGGAAGGAGTGGAACTCGCCGTCGGTCGACAGGATGCGGACAGGGCTGTGCGCGACACCCGACACCAGCCGCACCAGAAAGTCGTGGGTGTTGGGGGCGAAGACGACCGTGTTCGGGTCCGGCAGACCGAGTTCGGCCGCGACCTGCGCCTGGGCCTCGGGAATCACCTTGCCGAAGATCTGGTCCCACTTGCGGTCGGCGTGGCGGTTGGCCTCGTCCCACGCGTGCTGCTGAGCCTCGAAGCTGGCGTTTGGCCACAGGTGGTGGCTGTGGGCGGCGAAATGCAGACGGCCGGGCGCGAGGCCCAGCGCGCGCGAGAACAGGGGCTTGAAGCTCATGTTTGGACTTTAGCCATCGCCGGTCGATGCGTCACGCGCATCGACCGACCTGGCGGCCGCCCCTCGGGTCAAACCCGAAGGCTGGCATGAAGAGGTTTGCGCTCAAGCAACGAGCAATCACGTAGCGCGATGTGCAGACGCGCTCTTTAGATCAGCGCCCCGTGGCAGTGCTTGAACTTGCGGCCCGAGCCGCAGGGGCAGGGCGCGTTGCGCGAGGTCTGCTGCCATCCGGCGGGCAGGGCCTCGACTGGCAGGCGCGCGCGGTCGTCGCCCTGCAACTGGCCTTCCGGGTTCTGGGCCATGGGGTTGGCCATCTCGTTTTCGCCGGTGCCGGGGTTCAGGTGAATCTCCTGAAACTCGGGCATCTCCGGCGGCGGCTGGAAGCGGAACTCGACCGTCATCAGCCAGCGGGTGACATTGTGGCGCAGCTCGTGCAGCAGGCCCTCGAACAGGTTGAAGGCTTCGGTCTTGTACTCGTTCAGCGGATCGCGCTGGCCATAGCCGCGCAGGCCGATGACGCCGCGCAGGTGGTCCAGATGCACCAGGTGCTCGCGCCACTGCATGTCGATCATCTGCATCAGGAACTGCTTTTCGAGGCCGCGCGTCTGCTCGGCGCCGATCTGCTCCAGACGCTCGGCCGCGCGCGCGTCGGCGGCGGCCTGGATGCGCTCCTCGATCTCTTCGTTGGACACGCCTTCCTCGGCAGCCCAGTCGTGCAGCGGCAGTTCAAGGCCGAGGGTGGATTTCACCTTCTCGTCCAGACCGTCGATGTCCCACTGCTCGGCGTAAGCCTTGGGCGGCATGTGACGTTCGACCAGGTCGGAGACCACGTCGCGGCGGAAGTCGTCGACCAGTTCCGACAGGTCCTCGGAGTCCATGAACTCCTGGCGCTGTTCGAACACGGCCTTGCGCTGGTCGTTCACGACGTCGTCGTACTTCAGCACGTTCTTGCGCATGTCGTAGTTGCGCGCCTCGACCCGCTTCTGGGCCGTCTCGACCGCGCGGTTCAGCCAGGGGTGGCTGATGGCCTCGCCCTCGGCGACGCCGAAGCGCTGCATGATCGCGTCCAGGCGATCGCCGGCGAAGATGCGCAGCAGGTCGTCTTCGCACGACAGATAGAATTTCGAGGTGCCGGGATCGCCCTGACGGCCGGTGCGGCCGCGCAGTTGGTTGTCGATGCGGCGGCTTTCGTGGCGTTCGGTGCCCAGCACGAACAGGCCGCCGGCGGCCAGGGACTTCTCGCGCTGAACGGCGATCTCGGCCTTCAGCTGGGTCTCCATCGCGCTTTCGGCCTCGGCGGTGATCTCCAGGCCCATGTTGCGCTGGTCCAGCCGCCACTTGTCCAGGCGCATCTCGAGGTTGCCGCCCAGCTGGATGTCAGTGCCGCGGCCGGCCATGTTGGTGGCGATGGTCACCGCGCCCGGCAGGCCGGCATCGGCCACGATGAAGGCTTCCTGCTCGTGCTGGCGGGCGTTCAGGACGCTGTGGGGGATGCCGCGGCCGGTGACATAGGTGATGTCGTAGGCGTCGTCCCCGATCTTCTGCGCTTCCTTTTCCCGGCCGGCGTATTCAGGCTTCAGCGTGCGGGCGGTCTCGACCTTGTAGTCATAGGTGTCCAGCAGCTTGGACAGTTCCTCGGACTTCTCGATGGAAACGGTGCCCACAAGAATGGGCTGGCCGCGCACGTGGCAGTCAGCGACCTGGGCGGCGATGGCGCGGTTCTTCTCGGCGTAGGTCCGGTAGACCTCGTCGTCGTAGTCCTTGCGCTGGATCGGGCGGTGGGTCGGCACCTCCAGGACGTCCATCTTGTAGATGTCCATGAACTCTTGGGCCTCGGTCGCGGCCGTGCCGGTCATGCCCGAGAGCTTGGAGTAGAGGCGGAAATAGTTCTGGATCGTCACCGAGGCCAGGGTCTGGTTCTCGGGCATGATCTTGACGTCTTCCTTCGCTTCGATGGCCTGGTGCAGGCCCTCGGACAGACGTCGGCCGGTCATCATCCGGCCCGTGTATTCGTCGATCAGGACGATCTCGCCGCCCTTGATGATGTAGTCCTTGTCGCGCTGGTACAGGGTATTGGCGCGCAGGGCCTGGTTGATGTGGTGCACCAGGCTGACGTTGGCCGCCTCGTAGAGGTCCGTTGTGTCGGCATCCAGGTGGCCCGCCTCGGCCAGGGCCCGCTCCATGTATTCGGAGCCTTCCTCTGTCAGCAGGGCCTGGCGCTGCTTTTCGTCGAGGTCGTAGGTCGATTTGTCGACGATCATCGTCTTCACGATGGCGTCGACGATCTTGTAGAGCTCGGACCGGTCCTCGGTCGGGCCCGAGATGATCAGCGGGGTCCGGGCCTCGTCGATCAGGATGGAGTCGACCTCGTCGGTGATGGCGAAGTGGTGGCCGCGCTGGACCATTTCGCGCCGGTCATAGACCAGGTTGTCACGCAGATAGTCGAAGCCGAATTCGTTGTTGGTGCCATAGGTGATGTCCGCCTCATAGGCGGCCTGGCGCTGTCCCTGGCTCAGGCCGTTGACGATGACGCCGACCTCCAGCCCCAAGAAGCGATAGACACGACCCATCCAGTCGGCGTCGCGCCGCGCCAGATAGTCGTTGACGGTGATGACGTGCACGCCCTTGCCGGCCAGGGCGTTCAGATAGGCCGGGGCGATGGCCACCAGGGTCTTGCCCTCGCCGGTGCGCATCTCGGCGATGCCGCCCTCGTGCAGGATCATGCCGCCGGTCAGCTGAACGTCATACTGACGCTGGCCGAGCACGCGCTTGGACGCCTCGCGCGCCACGGCGAAGGCTTCGGGCAGGATCTTGTCGAGGCTTTCGCCCTTCTCGATGCGGTCACGGAAGTGATCCGTCATCATCCGCAGTTCGTCGTCCGACAGGGCCGCGTACTTGGGCTCCATCGCATTGATCTTCTGCACCTGGGCCATGAAGCCCTTGACCTTGCGGTCGTTGGCGGAGCCGAACAGTTTCTTGATGCCGAGCATGGAGGTTCCGGTTAGGCGGGTGGAGCGCGTCGAAGACGGCTCTGAAAAAATCCCAGGACGGGGCCCAGGGTGGGGCGATGACGACGCGCCTGCGGCGGCATCGGGCCGGGCGGCGTCCCCGGGCGCCGGTTCAAGCGCGCGCAGGGCCGCGCGAACGGCCGAAAACCCCTCGACTTGGGCGCAGGCGGGACTTAAGCACCGGCCATACCCCTGTCAACGCGAGGGGCTTTTCAGGCGCACGGCCTTCGGGGTTACGGCGCCGCTGGGCGGGGAGCGCCGATGAGACAGGTTTCGCGCCCGATCGCCGTCATGGCGCTCATTCTGGGGCTGACGCTGGCGGCTTGCAGCCGAGGCGGCGAGGGTCGTCCGCCCGAGGCCGGCGACCAGGCCGTGGCCAAGGTCGAGGATCAGACCATCTGGGCGTCGGACGTGCGCCGCGAGGCGGTGGCGCAAGGCCTGATCGGCGACGGCGAGCCGCTGGACACGACCTCCGACCTGTTCCGCCGCGTGCTGGATGAAGTGGTCGATCAACGGCTTCTGGCCCGCGAGGCCGAACGGCGCGGGCTGGACGAATCCGCCCTGGCGCAACGCCGGCTGGAAGCGACGCGTCAGCGCATCCTCGGCGACATGCTGGTCGAGAGCGTGGTCAACGGCTCGATCTCCGATCAGGCGGTCGAGCGGCTGTATCAGGAGCAGCTCAGGCTGGCCCAGAACGCCGAGGAGCTGCGTCTGCGCCTGATCCTGTCGCGCACCCGGCCCGAGGCCGAGGCCGTGGTGGGCGTGCTGGCCCAGGGCGCCGCCTTCGAGGCGGTGGCCGGCGAACGCTCCATCGACGAGGCGACGCGCTTCTCCGGCGGCGACCTGGGCTATTCCACCCTGGACGTCCTGCCCCAGGCCTATGCGGATTCGCTGCGCGATCAGCCGTCGGGCGCCCTGGTCGGGCCTTTTGAGACCGAGGGCGGCTGGGCCGTGGTCAAGGTCGAGGATCGCCGCCCCGCCACACCGCCGACGCTGGAGCAGGCGCGGCCCCAGATCGTGCGCTATCTGACCTACGAAGGCGTGCGCCGCCTGCTGGAGGAGCTGCGCGGCAAGGCCGAGATCGAGATGCTGCCCGCGCCACGCGCGCCCACACCAGCCGCGCCGGCCGCCCCGCCGCCTTCCAAGGGAGCCGTCGCCTCTTGAGCCGCAAGCCCACGCCCCCCCGTCCGACCCGGACGCCGTCCAAGGCCTCGACCGGCCAGAAGCTGGAACACGCGCTCGAGAAGGCGCTGGATCCCTTTGCCACGGCGCTGAAGCGCGCCACGGGGGTAGCCGCGCCGTCCGCCGCTGCGCCGGCCGCGCCGGGCAAGCCGGGCCTGGACGTGTCGCCTCTGGCCGTGCCCTTCCCCGCGATCGCCCCGATCGGCGGGGTGGAGATCGCCACGGCGCGGGCCGGCTTTTACAAGCACAAGCGACAGGACCTGACGGTCTTCCGCTTCGCGCCCGGCACGACCTGCGCCGGCGTCTTCACCCGGCACAAGGTGGGTTCGGCGCCCGTGGACTGGTGCCGGCGGCATCTGGAGGCGGATCGCGGCGGCGAGGACGTGCGCGCCCTGGTCGTCAACGCGGGCTGCGCCAACGCCTTCACCGGAAAGGCCGGCGCCGACGCGGCTCGGCGCACCGCGTCGGAAGTGGCCAAGCGCTTCGGCTGCCGCCAGCGTGACGTCATGCTGGCCTCGACCGGCGTGATCGGCGTGGTGCTGGACGAGAAGAAGATCGTGGCACGCCTGCCCGACATCGAGGCCGCCCTTCACGCGGATCGCTGGGCCGAGGCCGGCCAGGCCATCATGACCACCGACACCTTCCCCAAGGGTTCGGCGGCCGAGGCCGAGATCGACGGCGTCAAGGTGCGCGTCGCCGGCATCGCCAAGGGGTCGGGCATGATCGCCCCCGACATGGCCACCATGCTGGCCTTCATCGTCACCGACGCCGCCATTGCGCCGCCGGTGCTGCGGGCGCTGCTGAACGTGCACGTTCGCACCACCTTCAACTCGGTGACGGTGGACGGCGACACCTCGACCAACGACACGGCCCTGATCTTCGCCACGGGCGCCTCGGGCGCGCCGCGCATCGGCCGCGTCGGCGACCGACGGCTCAAGAGCTTTTCGGCCGCTCTGGACAAGGTCATGCTGGACCTGGCGCACCAGCTGGTGCGCGACGGCGAGGGCGCGACCAAGTTCGTCAAGGTGACGGTGGACGGCGCCGCCAGCCCCGCTTCGGCGCGCAAGCTGGCCAAGTCGATCGCCGACAGCCCCCTGGTCAAGACCGCCATCGCCGGCGAGGACGCCAACTGGGGCCGCATCGTCATGGCCGTGGGCAAGACCGAGGAGCCGGTCGACCGCGACCGTCTGGCCATCCGCTTCGGCCCCCACGTCGCGGCGATCGACGGCGCGCCCTCGCCAACCTACGACGAGGCCAAGATGAGCGCCTATATGAAGCGCTCCGAGATCGACATCACGGTGGACGTCGGCTCTGGCCGCGCCTCGGCCACGGTGTGGACCTGCGATCTGACCAAGCGCTACATCGAGATCAACGGCGACTACCGCAGTTGAGCGCGCCCGCCGTCCCCACCGTCTTCGTCGTCGCCGTCGCCCTGATCGACGCGGACGGCCGCGTGCTGATCGCCCAGCGGCCGGAGGGCAAGCAGATGGCCGGCCTGTGGGAGTTTCCGGGCGGCAAGGTCGAGCCCGGCGAAAGGCCCGAAGCCGCCCTGATCCGCGAGCTCAAGGAAGAGCTGGACATCGACGTCCAGGCCGCCTGCCTGGCGCCCTTCGTTTTCGCCAGCCACGGTTACGAATCCTTTCACCTTCTGATGCCACTTTACCTGTGTCGGCGTTGGTCCGGCGTGGTGAAGGCCCGCGAGCATGCGCGGCTTGCGTGGGTCAAACCGGATCGGCTGAGGGAGTATCCCATGCCGCCGGCGGACGAACCTCTGGTCGCCTGGCTGCGCGACCTGCTCTGACGCCTCGAGGAGGGCGGCCGGTCGATGCGGACCTTCATTCAGCGCCTGGTCGAAGATGAGTCCGGGGCCACGGCTCTGGAATACGGCCTGATCATCTCGCTGATGTTCCTGGTGTTTCTCAGCGCCCTGACCGCCTTCGGAAACCACACCAGCGGCCTGTTCAACCGCGCCATGGACGCCGTGCGCGGGGCGATGGGCGGTTAGTCTTCGCCCGTCTGCTCCTTGACGCCCAGGGCGTCCGCAAGACGCATCTTCGCCGATCCCCGCGCCAGCGGCTTTTGCTGGCTTTCGTGCGGCGCCCAGCCGGCCAGGTGAATGATCTCGAAGGTGGCGCGAACCCGGCCGTCCGCATCCGCGAACCGTTCTGCATAAAGCGAGGCCGCTCGGGCGGCGATCTCGCGCGTCAGGGGACGCACTGGCCCCGCCAGCGCATTGGTCTCACCCATGGCTCGCAGATCACGCATCAGGGCGAAGGCGTCGGAATAGCGCACCACCACCGTGTCGACGTCCACCACCGGCAGGGCGAAGCCCGCCCGTTGCAGCAGGGCCGCGCCGTCATAGCCGTCCGCGAAGGGCGAAACGCGGGCCTGGGCGCCGCCGCGCACCTGAAGTTCAGCCTCGGTCAGGACCTGCCGCAGTTCGGACAGCGTTCCGGCGCCGAAGATCGCACCCAGAAACAGCCCGTCGGGTCGCAGCGCGCGTCGGATCTGGGCCAGGGCGCCGGGCAGGTCGTCGGCCCAGTGCAGGCCCAGCAGGGCCACGATCAGATCGGTTGATCCGGGCGCCCGATCCAGCGGCTGATGCGCCGGCGCCGCGCGCCAAGCCGGATCGCCGGCTTCGACCGGGCCCACGCGCCCGGCCGCCGGCCCCTCGGCCAGCGCCCTGGCGAACAGGCCGGCGTGAGGCGACAGGTCGACCGCAGCCGGAAACTCGCGCAGGATGGCCGCCAGACTGTCGGCGGCGTCGGCGGCGACGCGGCGGTGCAGGAAATCGGCCTTGGGGAACAGGCCGCGCGCGCGCGTCAGGCGAGCGGCGCGGCGGACGGGGTCGAACAGTCGGGGCGGGGCGGAGGAGGAGCTCATGTCGCTTCAGGATGGGGGTTGGGCGCGCGGTTTGAAAGCCGCGCCGCATCTCAAGGCGTTCGGGCGCGCATTGGCGAACGTGCTTTTGCCGCCGCTTGCACACGACAGCCGCGAGGCGACCGCCTCCATGGGGCTCACGCCGGACGCCTGGAGCCGGGTTGTCTTCCTGGAAGATCCCGTGTGCGACGGCTGCGGGGCGGCCTTCGAATTCGACGGGGGCACCTTTGCCGAAACCAAGTGCGCGGCCTGCCTGACCAAGCCCTACAGGTTCGATCGGGCGCGGGCCGCCTGCGTCTACGACGAGGCCTCGCGCGGCCTGATCCTGAAGTTCAAGCATGGTGATCAGCAGCAGTTCGGTCCCTTGTTCGCGCGCTGGATCAGCCGATCGGCCGCGCCCTTGATCGCAGAGGCCGACGCCATCGCACCGGTGCCGCTCCACCCCGCCCGCCTGCTGGGGCGGCGCTTCAACCAGGCCGCCGAGATCGCGCGCCCCCTGGCCCGCGCGGCCCGCCGCGAATATCTGCCCGACGCCCTGGCCCGCGCCCGCGCCACCGACAGCCAGGGCGGCAAGTCGGGCCGTGGTCGGCGCGAGAACGTGCGCGGCGCCTTCGTCATGACCGAGGCCGGCCGCCTGAAGGTGAAGGGGCGGCGCATCCTTCTGGTCGATGACGTATTGACCACCGGAGCTACCGCTGAAGCCTGCGCCAAGGCGCTGATCGAAGCGGGCGCGCGCGCCGTGGATCTGGCGGTCGTCGCCAGGGTGCGCACCGCGCGCGAACTGCCTATCTAGGGCTCATACACGCACCCCCGGCTTTTGCCCGCGGGCGTCAACACGGAGAAGAAACTTGGCCGAAGTCGTCCTCTACACCAAGCCGGGCTGCCCCTACTGCATGGCCGCCAAGTCGCTGTTCGAGCGCAAGGGCGTGGATTTCACGGAGATCGTCGCCTCAAATGACCCCGAGAAGAAGGCCGAAATGGTCGAGAAGTCCGGCGGCAAGGCCACCTTCCCGCAGATTTTCGTGGGTGGAAAACACCTCGGCGGTTCCGACGACGTCCACGCCCTGGACAGCCGCGGCGGCCTGGACCCGCTGCTTCAGGCCTGACCCGTGGCCGGTGAGGCGCTGAGGATCGCGCTGATCCAGACCCGCACGCCGGCGACGGCGCAGGCGGCGCTGGATCACATCGCGCCGCTGATCCGCGAGGCGGCGGCGGGCGGCGCGCGCCTCATCCTGACGCCCGAGGCCTCCAATTTGATGGAGCAGCGCCGCGACCGCCGCGGCGAGGCCATTGTCGACCAGGACGCGGACCCGGCGGTGCAGGCCCTGCGTGCGCTGGCCGCCGAACTGGGCGTCTGGCTGCTGATCGGCTCGGCCATCGTGCGATCCGGCGACGATGCGCGATCGGCCAACCGATCGCTGTTGATCGACCCGCAGGGTCAGATCACCGCCGCCTATGACAAGCTGCACGTCTTTGACGTCGATCTGCCGAACGGCGAGACCTATCGCGAAAGCAGTGGCGTCCGGCCGGGCGACCGGGCCGTGGTCGCCGAAACGCCTTGGGGCCGATTGGGGCTAACGGTCTGCTACGACCTGCGCTTTCCGCACCTGTTTCGGGCCTTGGCCAAGGCGGGCGCAAGCATCATCGCCGTGCCCGCCGCCTTCACGGTCCCGACGGGCGAAGCGCATTGGGAGACGCTGCTGCGCGCCCGCGCCATCGAGACCGGCGCCTTTGTCCTGGCCCCCGCGCAGGGCGGGGCGCACGAGGACGGCCGCCGCACCTGGGGCCGCTCGACGGTAGTTGCTCCCTGGGGCGAGGTCATCGCGCGACTGGACAACGACGAGCCCGGCGTGCTTTTCGCCGACCTCGATCTGGCGGCCGTGGACAAGGCGCGACGCGCCATCCCCGCCCTGACGCATGACCGAGCCTTCGACCCGCCCACATGATCCGCTACGCCCTGACCTGCGATCACGCCCACGGCTTCGAGGCCTGGTTCGCCTCGTCGTCGGACTATGACGATCAGGCCGCGCGAGGTCTCGTCGAATGCCCCTTCTGCGGCTCCCGCCAGGTCGACAAGCAGATCATGGCTCCGGCGGTCGCGGGCACGCGAAAAAGCGCGCCGGACGGCGAGGCGGCGGCCAAGATGCAGGCCATGATGAGCCAGGCCGCCCGCCAGGTCCGCGCCCATGTCGAGGCCAACTTCGACTATGTCGGCGACACCTTCGCCCGCGAGGCCCGCGACATCCACGAAGGCCGCTCCGAGAAGCGCGAAATCTACGGCGAGGCCACGCCCGCCGATGTGAAGAAGCTCAAGGATGACGGCGTGCCGGTCGCCCCGCTGCCGCCCGCTCCCATCGATCCGTCGAAGGCGAACTGACCATGACGCAGGGGGCTCTGAACTGGCATGCCATGACGGAGAGCCATCTCGACGGGGTGGTCGAGGTGGCGCGGCTGTCGTTTCCCGACCATCCGGAAGAGCGGGCCTGTTTCTCCAATCGGCTGGAGTTGCATCCTCAGGGCTGTTTCGTCCTGGGTGACAAGGACGGCGGCGTGCTCGGCTATATGGTGGCCTATCCGTGGACGCGCGGTTCGGCGCCCGCGCTGAACGCGCTGATCCCGGCCCTGCCGGGTGACGCCGACCTGATCTATCTGCACGACCTGGCCCTGCATCCCGACGCGCGCGGCGGCGGTCACACGCGGCCGGTGGTGGAGCAGCTGGCGGATCAGGCGCGGGCGGACGGCTGGCCGGTCCTCGCCCTGGTCGCGGTCAATGACGCCGCGGCCTATTGGGGGCGTTTGGGCTTTGTCGAGGAAAGCCCGCCGGGCATGGTCGAGAAGCTGGCCAGCTATGGGGCGGACGCCCGCTACATGGTGCGGCTGCTCTAGTCGCGGGTGGCGACCATCATGAAGTTGACGGCGGCGTCGGTGCTTTCGCCCCAGCGGTCGTTGAGCAGGTCATAGGCCAGGCCATATGGGCCGTGCACGGCCAGCGGCTCCTCCGACAGCATCATCCTGATCTCGTCGGGCTTCAGGAACTGGCGCCAGTCATGAGTGCCCGCCGGAACCCAGCGCAACACATACTCGGCCGCGATCTTGCCCAGCGCCAGCGAGCGCAGGGTGCGGTTCAGGGTGGCCACGATCAGCATTCCGCCCGGGGCGACCAGCCGCGAGGCGGTGCGGATGAAGGCCTCTGGGTCGGTGACGTGTTCGATGATCTCGAGCGCCAGCACGACGTCGAACGGCCCGGCGCCCTCGGCTTCGATCTGCTCCACGGTGGCGGCGCGATAGGCGATGTCCAGGCCGGTTTCGGCGGCGTGGGCGCGGGCGGTGCCGATGTTCTCGGAGGAGGCGTCCACGGCGGTGACGTCAAAGCCCATGCGCCGCATCGGCTCGGCCACCAGGCCGCCGCCGCAGCCGATGTCGATCAGCGACAGGCCCTCGAACGGGCGCAGCGTCCGGGCGTCGCGGCCGAAGCGGGCGCAGACCTGGTCTCGGATGAAGGAGAGGCGGGCCGGATTGAACCTGTGCAGCGGCGCGAAAGGCCCCCGCGCATCCCACCATTCGGCCGCCTGGGCCGAGAAGCGGGCCACGTCGGCGGGGTCGATCGATGCGCCGGACGCGACGTCGGGCGAGCCTGCGCTCGGCGGGTCGGAAAAACCCTCCGGGCTTTGGGGTTTGCGCGCGGTGCGGCTGTCGTTAGAAGCGGCCATGGGCCGAGGGATGAACCCCCCGCGCCCTCCATGCAAGGCGGGAGTTTCGGGCCACGATGACGCGGCTGGTCATGAAGTTCGGCGGCACCTCGATGGGCGACCTCGAACGCATCCGTCGTGCGGCGCGCATCGTCGCGGCCGAGGCGGGGCGCGGGCGCCAGGTCGCCGTGGTGGTTTCGGCCATGGCGGGCAAGACCAATGAGCTTGTGGCCTGGACCGACGGCGCGGGCGCGCCCTCGGCCGGCGTGGCCCTGTCGGACGACGAATACGACGTGGTGGTGGCCTCGGGCGAGCAGGTGACCTCGGGTCTCCTGGCGCTGACGCTGCGCAACATGGGCTTCAAGGCGCGCAGCTGGATGGGCTGGCAGGTGCCGATCCTGACCGACGACGCCCACGGCAAGGCGCGCATCGAGGACATTCCCGGCGACCGGCTGGGCGCGGCCATGGATGCGGGCGAGATCGCGGTCATCCCGGGCTTCCAGGGCGTGACGGCGGACGGGCGGATCACCACCCTGGGCCGCGGCGGCTCTGACACTTCGGCGGTGGCGGTGGCGGCGGCGCTGGACTGCCTGTGCGACATCTACACCGACGTGGACGGCGTCTATACGACCGACCCGCGCATCGAGGCCAAGGCGCGCCGGCTGGAGCGTGTGTCCTACGAAGAGATGCTGGAAATGGCGTCGCTGGGCGCCAAGGTGCTGCAGACCCGTTCGGTCGAGCTGGCGATGGCCAAACAGGTGCCTGTGCGGGTGCTGTCCAGCTTCATCGAACCCGACGAATACGGAAATCTCCCGGCGGCCGCCGGCACCCTAATCTGCGACGAGGAGGAGATCGTGGAAAAACGCATCGTGTCCGGTGTGACCATGAGCCGAGACGAGGCCCGCATCGCCCTGCTGGGCCTTTCGGACCGCACCGACGCGCCCGCCGATGTCTTCACCCGGCTGGCGGAGGCGAACGTCAATGTGGACATGATCGTCCAGAGCCAGGCCCGCACCGAGGGCGCGGTCAACCTGACCTTCACCACCGGCCGCCGGGACGCAGCCCGCGCCGCCGAGCTGATGAAGGCGGCGCAGAACCAGATCGGCTTCGAGGAAATCCGCATCGACACCGACGTGGCCAAGGTCTCGGTCGTCGGCGTGGGCATGCGCAGCCATGCGGGCGTGGCCCAGACCATGTTCCGCGCGCTGGCGGACAAGGGGATCAAGTTCCAGGCCATCTCGACCTCGGAGATCAAGATCAGCGTGCTGATCGAGGACGCCTACGCCGAATTGGCCGTGCGGGCCCTGCATTCGGCCTACGGCCTGGACGCGCTATAGGATGAAGCGGGGCGACGCGGTGTCGCCCGTTTTGGGAGCAGCCATGCCCAAGGGCGGCGGATTGACGACGAGGGGGCCCAGGAACCTCCTGCGCCAGATCCGCGAGGCGCTGGCCGGCGCCGCCGTGGGGCCAAATTCGGTTCAGGGCGACGCTGCGCCCTCGGCCCAGGACCGCCTGGACATGGTGGTGCGGATCATCGCCCAGTCGATGGTCGCCGAAGTCTGCTCCATCTATCTGCGCCGCGCCTCGGGCGAGCTTGAGCTGTTCGCCACTCAGGGCCTGAATCCCGAGGCCGTGCACAACACCCGTCTGCGCCCAGGCGAGGGCCTGGTCGGCGAAGTGGCCCGGCTGGCCCAGCCGGTGAGCCTGTCGGACGCGCCCAACCACCCCAGCTTCTCCTATCGCCCAGAGACGGGCGAGGACCCCTATCACGCCTTTCTGGGCGCCCCCCTGCTGCGCGGCGGCCGGGCCATCGGGGTTCTGGTGGTGCAGAACCGGGCCGAGCGTCGCTATGACGACGACGAGGTTGAGGACATCCAGACCATCGCCATGGTGCTGGCCGAAACGGTCGCCTCGGGCGAGCTGCTGGCGCAGGACGAACTGCGCGACGTCGAGGTGGCGCCGCATCGGCCCGAGCACATCCAGGGCCAGAGGTTCGCCGAGGGCCTCGCCTACGGCCAGGTCGTGCTGCACGAGGCTCCCCTGCCGCCCGAACGGCTGCTGTCGGACGATCCGGTGCTCGAGGAAGGCAGGCTGAAACTGGGCCTCGCCAACCTCAGGGCCAGCATCGACGCCATGCTGGACGGTGGTCAGGGCAAGCTGGCCGGCCCGTCGTTCGAGGTGCTTGAGACCTATCGGATGTTCGCCGATGACCGCGGCTGGAACCGGTCTCTGGAAGAGGCGGTGCGCGGCGGCCTGACGGCCGAGGCGGCGGTCGACCGGGTGCGCAACGAACACCGCGCCCGCTTCGCCCAGGCGCGCGATCCCTACATCCGCGAGCGGCTGCACGATTTCGAGGATTTGGCCAACCGGCTGCTGCGCGTGCTGGCGGGCGACAAGCCGGGTGAGCGCGACCTCCCCGACGACGCCATCCTGGTGGCGCGCAACCTGGGACCGGCGGACCTGCTGGAATACCCCCGCGCCAAGCTGCGCGGCCTGCTGCTGGAAGAGGGCTCGGCCGCCAGCCACGCGGCCATCGTTGCACGCGCGCTTCAGATTCCGTGCGTCGGCCGTCTGGCGGGCGTCCGCGACCGGCTGAGCGAGGGCGACCTGGTCATCGCTGACGGCGAGACCGGCGAGGCCTATCTGCGGCCCCGCCCCGACATGCTGGCGGCGGTGCAGAGCCGCATGGCCGTGCGAAGCCAGCGTCAGGCCGAGTTCGCCCTGCTGCGCGACACGCCGGCCGTGACCACCGACGGCACGCGCATCACGCTGCTGACCAACGCCGGTCTGGCGGTGGACCTCGAGAACCTGGATCTGACGGGCGCCGAGGGCATCGGCCTGTTCCGCACCGAGTTCCAGTTCATGGTCTCCGACGAACTGCCCCGCCTGACGGCGCAGACGGCGCTGTATCGACTGGTCATGGACGCCGCCGGCGACCGGCCAGTGGTGTTCCGCACCCTCGACATCGGCGGCGACAAGGTGCTGCCCTATCTGGACAACGAGCGCGAAGAGAACCCGGCGCTGGGTCGTCGCGCCATCCGCCTTGGCCTGGATCGTCCGGCCCTGCTGAGGCTTCAGATCCGCGCCCTGCTGGCGGCGGCGGCGGGCCGCGAACTGCGCATCATGTTCCCGATGATCGCCACGGTCGACGAGTTCCGCGCCGCGCGCGAGCTGGTGGATGTCGAGTGCGACTGGGCCCGGCGGCGCGGCCGGCCTCTGCCGCGCCTGCTCCGCGTAGGGGCCATGATCGAATGCCCCTCGGTGCTGTGGCACCTGGACGCCCTGTTGCCGTTGACCGACTTCGTCTCGGTCGGGACCAACGACCTGTTCCAGTACATGTACGCCGCCGACCGGACAAATCCGCTGGTGTCGGACCGTTACGACCCGCTGTCGCCGCCAGCGCTCAGGGCCTTGCAGGCGATCCAGAAGGCCTGCGCCGACACCGGCACGCCAGCCTCGGTCTGCGGCGAGCTGGCCGGCCGTCCGCTGGAGGCCTTCGCCCTGATCGCCCTGGGCTTCACCCGCCTGTCGGCGCCGGCCGGCGGCGTGGGTCCGGTCAAGCGCATGATCCTGTCGGCCGATTTGCCGGCGGCGCGGCGCGGCATGGCGGGCCTGCTGGGCTCGTCCGCCGGCTCGGTGCGCGGCGAGATCGAATCCCTGGCGCGCAAGCTGAACGTGGCCGTCTGACCGTCAATGAGCGCCCTGTCCGACGCCCCCTTCCACGATCTGCTCGAACGGGCCGAAACGCTCGGCGAGGCCCTGCGCGAGGCGCGCGAGCGGTCGGGGGCCAGTCTACTGCAACTCGAGACCCACACGCGTGTCCATCGCCGGCATCTGGCTGCCCTGGAGCAGAACGACTGGTCCGGCTTGCCGTCGCGCATCTTCGCCATCGGCTATGTCAGGGCCTACGCCCAGGCCCTGGGTCTGGACGAGCATCACGCGGTCGAGCGGTTGAAACGCGAAAGCCCGGACAGCACCGTGCCGTTGCAGGCGCCGACGGGGGCCGACCTCCAGGAGATGCGGCGTCGTTCACCGCGCATAATCGCCGTCGTGGTCGCCCTGGTCGTCGGCGTGGTGATCTGGAACGTTGTCGTGCGCATTTCACGCGTGGAGCCGGTTCATCCCTCGGCCAT
This sequence comes from Brevundimonas sp., assembly GCF_046295775.1. Taxonomy (GTDB): domain Bacteria; phylum Pseudomonadota; class Alphaproteobacteria; order Caulobacterales; family Caulobacteraceae; genus Brevundimonas. Next base: position 72,473 of record NZ_JBKBML010000004.1, read on the forward strand.
TACCGAAACGCCCGAGGACTGGGCTCAGCTAGCCGACGCCGACGCCGCCATGACCCTCGGTGCGCCGCTGCCGGCGCCGCCCGACCAGACCACCCCTCAAATGTACATCACGCCGGGGTTGGAGGCTCAACTGACCGGGGTGGATCCCGAGGACGCCGGCGCCGTGGCAGCGGCGGCCGCTGCCGCTGCGCCGCCGGTGCAGCGCGCCTTCAATCCTCGAGGGGCTGTCTACGGCGCGCCGGCCAATGCCTCGCGCGTGATCCTTCAGGCGCGCAAGCCCACGACGCTGGTGGTGCGCATCAGCGAGAACCGGGTGCTGTTCGCACGCGCCATGGCCGAGGGCGACAGCTGGCGGGCCCCGTTGGGCGTGACGGCCACCATAGACGCGCCCGAGGTGGAGGCCTTCGACCTCTATCTGAACGGCGAACACGCCGGCATGCTGCCCCGACCGGTCATGCCCTTGGCTCAGCTGAACGCCCAGGCGGAGGCGGCGGTGCGCGAAGCCGAGGCGCGACAGGAGGCGCGTCGTCTGGAGGCGGCCCGCCAGCAGGCTCTGGCTCAGGCCGTGGCGCCCGCGCCCCAGCCCCCGCTCTGATCCGTCATTGGTCGGTCGTGGTTTCGGGCCGGCTCCTGTCCTATGTATGCCCCTATGAGCAACGATCTCGGCCACGTCCGTCCCTGGCGCCACATCGAGCGCCGCAAGAGCCGCCAGATCCGGGTAGGCTCGGTCCTGGTCGGCGGTGACGCACCGATCAGCGTGCAGTCCATGACCAACACCCCGACCTCTGACGCCGCCGCTACGATCGACCAGATCCGTCAGCTGGAAGAGGCGGGCGCCGACATTGTCCGGGTCTCGTGCCCGGACGAGGAGTCAACCGCCGCCTTCCGCACGATCGCGCGCGAGGCCAAGGTCCCCTTGGTCGCCGACATCCATTTTCACTACAGGCGCGGGATCGAGGCGGCCCAGGCGGGCGCCGCCTGCCTGCGCATTAATCCGGGCAATATCGGTTCGGCCGACCGGGTCCGCGAAGTGATCCAGGCGGCCAAGGATCACGGCTGCTCCATGCGCATCGGCGTCAACGCCGGCAGCCTGGAAAAGGAGTTGCTCGAGAAGTACGGCGAGCCCTGTCCCGACGCTATGGTCGAGAGCGCGCTGAACCACGCGCGCATCCTCCAAGACCACGACTTCCACGAGTTCAAGATTTCGGTGAAGGCGTCGGACCCGTTCCTGACCGTCGCCGCCTATCAGCAGCTGGCCGAGGCCATCGACTGTCCTCTGCATCTGGGCGTGACCGAGGCGGGACCGTTGCGCACCGGCACGATCAAGTCCGCCATCGGCATGGGCTCGATGCTGTGGGCCGGGATCGGTGACACCATCCGCGTATCCCTGGCCGCCGACCCGGTCGAGGAGATCAAGGTCGGCTTCGACGTCCTGAAATCGCTGGGCCTGCGTCACCGCGGCGTGAACATCATCGCCTGCCCCTCGTGCGCGCGTCAGGGCTTCAACGTCATCGAGACCGTCGGGATTCTGGAAGAGAAGCTCGCCCATGTGACCACGCCGATGTCGCTGTCCATCATCGGCTGCGTCGTCAACGGCCCGGGCGAGGCGCTGTACACCGACGTCGGCTTTACCGGCGGCGGCAAGGGCGCGGGCATGGTCTATCTCAACGGCAAGATCGCCCACAAACAGGCCAACGACGGCATGATCGATGAGATCGTCGCCCGTGTCGAAGCAAAGGCGGCGGAGCTCGACGCCGCGCGAGCCAGGGCGGTCGACTAGACCGCCCGGCTGCAATCAGCGCGCGGGCGGCGTCGTGGGCGTTCCCATGCCGTCCGGCGCAGGCTCCGGCGGTAGGGTCGGGGGGGTCTGGCCGGGCGCCACCGGTTCGTTGGTCATGCTCGAACCGGCAGCTGGCGGCATTGTGCTGTCGCTGGGAGCTGGCGCCATGGTGGTGTCGGCTGGCGGCACCGGGGCCGTGGTCGTAGCGTCCATGCCGGTCGTAGTTTCGGCAGGCATATTCTCGTCGCGGTTGTCGCCGCAGGCCGCCAGCGTCAGAGCGGCGGCGCCGGCCAAGAGAAGGGTGGTCGTCTTCATGGAAAATTCTCCAGGCTCGATCGCTGAAGGGCCGGGACGGCTCGCGCGATCGTTACTGAGGACAACCCACGCAATCGTCGCGTGTTCCAGTCGGGAGACGAGACCAATCAGGCGTCGGTCGGGGCCGCCGACAGAGCTTCTTCCATTTCTGAGAAGGACGGCTGGGCGTCCGACGGGATGTCGCCGCGGCCGATCTCGACCGAAATCTGGGCGGCGTTGCCGTGCAGGTGGGCCACCAGCACCGACTGGATGATCTTGTAGTAAGCGCCGTCGCCTTCCAGCACCTCCTTAAGGCGCGTGGCCATGGGGCCGACCAGTCCGTAGGCCAGGAAAACGCCTAGGAAGGTGCCGACCAGGGCGCCGCCGATCATGCCGCCCAGAACTTCGGGCGGTTCGGTGATGGCTGCCATGGTCTTGATGACCCCCAGCACGGCGGCGACGATGCCCAGGGCGGGCAGGGCGTCAGCCATGTTCTGAAGCGCGTGGGCCGGGCCCATGGCTTCATGGTGGTGCTTTTCCAGCTGCTTCTCCATGGCGTCCTCGATCTGGTGTGGATCTTCGAGGTTCATGGTCATCATGCGCAGGGTGTCGCAGATGAAGTCGGTGGCGAAGTGGTCCTTCAGCACCTTGGGATACTTCTGAAAGATGGTGCTCTCGGCCGGCTTCTCGATGTGGCTTTCCAGGGCGATCACGCCCTTGGACTTCATCGTCTTGGTCAGCTGGAACAGCAGGCTCAGCAGGTCCTTGTAGTCCTGCTTCTTCCACTTGGGCCCGCCGAAAATGCGGCCGAAGCCGCCGGCCACGCCCTTCAGCGTCGAGACCGAGTTGGACATGATCAGGGCCGCGATCGCCGCGCCGCCGATCATCATCATCTCATAGGGCAGGGAGTGGAGAATGACCCCCATCTTGCCGCCAGCGATGGTGTAGCCGCCGAAAACCATGCCGAAGAGCAGCACGATGCCGATGATCTGGAACATGAGCGCGCAAGTGTCCGGCCGGGGTAGGGGCCTTCACCATGGCGGTTAATGCTTAAGGGGCCGTTGTCGCCGAACGGCGATCAGAGCCGTGTTTGGCCGGACAGGATGGCCTCGCGCGCCTTGGCGGTCATCTTGCGATAGCCAGTCTCGCCTCCGCGCACATACAAGGTGGGGCCCGTACGATCGGGGTCGAAGCCGTCCTGCACCAGATCGACCTTGCGGTATTTGAAGGTGCCGGTGGTGTCGGCGGCGGGGATCAGGCGCACGAACACCGGGCGGGCGTAGGGCGGCAGTTGCGCATCGACATAGGCGGTGAAGTCCGCCGGGCTGAACTTGCCTTCCATCACCAGTGCGACCATGCCGGCCTTGCCCTCGTGACCCGGCACCGGCACGCCATAGGCGATGACCTCCTGCACGCCCGGCGCCTCGGCCAGCCGCTGCTCGACCTCGGAGGTCGAGACGTTCTCGCTCTTCCAGCGATAGGTGTCGCCGATGCGATCGACGAAATAGAAATAGCCGTCGGAGTCCTGGCGCATCAGGTCGCCCGTGCGGAACCAGCGGTCGCCGCGCTTGAACACGTCGGTCAAGATCTTCTTCTGGGTGGCGGCCTTGTCGGCGTAGCCCGAGAAATCGTGGCGCACATCGTCGCCGATGACGCCGATCGCCTCGCCAATCTCGCCCACCGAGGCCTGGCGGCACAGGCCGTTGGCCAGACGCACGGGCTCCTCGGTCTCGATGTCGAACGCGACCAGCTTGATGTTCAACTGCTTCTTGAGGAAGCCGGGCACCCGCCCGATCGCCCCCGGTCGGCCGTCGAAGTTGAACAGCGAGACGTTGCCCTCGGTCGAACCGTAGAATTCCAGGATTTCGGGGATGGCGAACCGGCTCTGAAACTCGGTCCACACATCGGGACGCAGGCCATTGCCGAAAGCCAGACGAAGCTTGTGCCCGCGTTCGCCTTCCTGCTCGGGCGAGTTCACCAGATAGCGGCACAGTTCGCCGATATAGACGAACATGGTCGCGCCCGAGGCGGCGACGTCAGGCCAGAAGCGGCCGGCCGAAAACCGCTTGCGCAGCACCAGCTTGCCGCCGTTCAGCAGCACCGAGCCCACGCCGACAAGGCCCCCGGTCGAATGATACAGCGGCAGGACGTTGATCAGCACGTCCTTCTCCGTCGCGGCCGTGGCGCCGGCGAAGGCGCGCATGTAGGTGCGGGCGCGCGAGTGCGGGATGCGGGCGGCCTTGGGCAGGCCGGTTGTACCCGAGGTGTAGATGAACAGCGCCGTATCCCGGTTGGTCAGGCCTTGGCGAAGGTCGCGGTTGGGCCGCACGCTGGAGGCCGATCGCACCGCCGCGTCCAGCGAGCGCCGCTCGCTGGCCTCGTCCTCGGCGCGCAGGCCCAGCACCCAGATGTTCAGGGTGCGGTCCACCAGCGGGCGCGCCTCCTCGACGCAGCTCCAGCAATCCTGGTCGGTGATGACGTTGAAAGCGCCTGAAATAGCTAGGCAGTGGGCCAGGGCGTGACCGGTCAGATTGGTGTTGATAAGGGCTGTGGCGACGCCGATCTTCGACAGGCCCAGCCAGGCGGCCAGATAATCGGCCCGGTTCGTCATCATCAGAGCCACGGCGTCGCTGCGGCGCAGATTGCGGCTCTGGGCCCAGTGGGCGTAGCGGTTCGCGAGGGCGTCGAGTTCGCGATAGGTCAGGCTGCGCTGTTCATCCTCGACAGCGACGTTGGGGCCGAACTTGTCGACCGCCTCCTCGAAGTCGTCGCAGATCAGCACGTCGCTATCGAGCTGGATCGGCTTGATGCGCTTCAGCAGCCGACGCAGCCCGCCGACGAACTTCAGGTCACGTCGGATATTGGCCGCCAGCCCCATGTCGCACTCCCAGTCCTGCCGCCCTTTTGGTGTGGGGCATGGCGCGGGGCGCGGTCAACCGCGCTTGGGTGGTCGAAGAGCCGTAAAAAGCGGTTTGCGGTCAAGCGTTGCGCAACTGCGGCGGGTAACGCTGCGTCAACTCTGCGGCGGCTTGTCGCGGTCAAGGTTGAGGGTGTAAAATCGCAGAACGGCGGTCATCGGCATGGGGCTGTCTGGCCGTCCGGGGGACATCGCCTTCATGAAACCGATCATCATCGCTTTCGCCGCCCTGGCGGGCCTGGCTGCGCCGGCCCTGGCGCAGGACTACAATGGCTCGCCCAACTTCGGCGAAGTCCATCTGCAGGCCGGGTTTACGCCAGACCCGCACCTGACTAGCCTGCGCGCAGGCGGCAGCATCGACGCCGCGACCCGCTTCAACCAGTGCCAGGGCTACATCACCAACGCACCCGACGTGCGGCTGCACTGGAGCGGTTCCAGCTCGCTGTCGCTCAAGATTTCGGCCCAGGCCTCGGCGGACGTAACCCTGGTAGTCAATGGTCCGAACGGCCAGTGGTACTGCGACGACGATTCCGGCGAGGGGACCAATCCGTCGCTGACGCTCAAGCCCGAGGCCGGACGCTACGAGATCTGGGTCGGCACCTATTCCAGCGGCGAGACGCAGCGCGCCATCCTGTCGATTTCGGAACTGGAAAGTTTCTGATCCGAAAGCTGCGCCGTTGTCGCCGCATCTGTGGCGACAACGGTGTTTCTTCAAGGTTTTCAGCCTTTGGCCGGAACGGCGCATGCTCGATCGGGTTTCCCTGACCATCGTTATGGAGGACCCGACTATGTCTATGACCTATTCGACCGACCGTGAGCCCGGCATCTTCGAAGAAACCCTGCCGCCCCGCGAAGCGGAGAGCCGCAACGCGCCCGCACGTCGCAAGGCGCGCGCCGGCAAGCCGATAAAGACCTGGATGATCCTGGCCCCCCTCGGCGCGCTGGTGCTGGTGGGATCCGGCGCGCTCATGCTGCAAGGCGGCGAGAACACCAGCGCGGCTCTGACGGCCGAGCCGGCTGCGGCGGCGCCTGCCCCCGCAGCCCCTCTAGCGGCGCCCGCCGCGGCGATGGTGACCGAGGCGGCTCCGGCCCCGGTCCAGGCCGCACCGGTCGAGACCGCGCCCGCTCCCGTTCAGCGCGCCGCCTCTCCGACCCGGGCGGCGACGCCGGTCGCGGCGACCCGAACGCCGGCCGTCGAAACGCCGGTCGAACCTACCGGTCCGCGTCCCTACGCCGCAGAGGCCGCGCCGACAGCTTCGCTGAACGCCCAACCCGCGTCTGCGGCTCCCCCGGCGCCCGCCATCACTACTCAGCCTCTGAACTGAGGCGGCGAGAAAGGCCCCGGTTCACCCCGGGGCCTTTCCGAATTGTAATCCAGCCGGAACAGGCAGGCGGTTGCGTACGGTTACGGTATAACATATGCACCTTGGCAACCTTGATGACCTTCGAGTGAGCCATGCGTCTGCGTTCCTGCCTTCTCGCCTCCGCCTCCGTCCTGCTGATCGCCGCCCCCGCGGCCGCCGAAACGCGCGATGATCTGCCTCAGGCCGGCCCGACCGCCGCGCAACTGCCCGATGTCATCGTCACCGCCGACCCGCTGGGCCGCGATCGTAATGAGGTGGTGTCCAATGTCGCGGTGCTGACGGGCGACGACCTGGTTCATCGACGTCAGGGCACGCTGGGCGAGACGCTGAACGGCTTGCCGGGCGTGAACGCCGATCCCTACGGCGGCGGCGCGGGCCGACCCGTCGTGCGCGGCCAGACGGCGCCGCGCGTCAAGGTTCTGTCGGACGGCGTGGGCCTGCTGGATGCATCGGAGGTTTCTCCCGATCACGCAGTGGCCGGCGAACCGCTGCTGCTTCAAGGTATCGAAATTCTGCGCGGACCGTCAGCCCTGCTGTACGGCGGCGGGGCCATCGGCGGCGCGGTCAATCTGATCGACAACAAGGTGCCGACGGCCATCCCCGTCAACGGCGGCGAGGGCGTGATCGAGGCGCGCCTGGGAACGGCGGATGACGAAGAAGCCGGCGTGGTGGGTTTGACCGCAGGCGCGGGGAACTTCGCGATCCGCGTCGAGGCCGCTGGCCGCAAGACGGCCGACTACAAGGTTCCGGACTTCGAGGAAGCCCGCCTGGACGGCACCTTCAATGAAACGTCGACGGCGACTCTTGGGCTCTCCTGGATCGGGTCGCGCGGATATCTGGGCGCCGCCTACACCGAGCAGCGCAGCCGCTACGGCCTGCCCGGCCACGCCCACGAGTTCGAGGATTGCCATCCGCATGGCGACCACCTGCACTGCGGCGGTCATGACGACCACGATCATGATGACGACCACCATGACGATGATCACGACCACGACCACGACCATGAAGAGCACGGCGTCCCCTTCGTCGACCTGCTGAGCAAGCGTGTCGATATCCGCGGCGAGCTGCGCGACCCGTTCGCGGGCGTCGAGCGCATCCGCGTGCGCGGCGGCTTCACCGACTACCGGCACCAGGAAATCGAGGACGGCGAAGTCGGCACGACCTTCACCAACAAGGGTCATGACGCCCGTGTCGAGGTTCAGCATGCGCCGATCGCGGGATTCCGCGGCGTCGTCGGCTTCCAGACCTCGCGCAGCGACTTCGCCGCCGTCGGCGACGAAGCCTTTCTGCCGCCCAGCCGTACCGACAGCCAGGCCGTCTTCCTGCTGGAGGAAAAGGTCATCGGCGACTGGCGCCTGGAAGGCGCGGTCCGTCAGGAATGGCAGCAGGCCTCGGCCGACGGCCAGCCCGACGCCGACCATTCCCCCTTCTCGATCTCGGGCGCGGCCAGCTGGCGGTTCTCGCCCGGCTGGACGGCGACCCTGGCCCTTGCCCGCTCGCAGCGCGCGCCCAGCGCTCAGGAGCTGTATGCCGACGGCGTCCACCTGGCGACCAACACCTTCGAGATCGGCGACGCCAACCTGGACGTCGAGACCAGCTATTCGGCCGAGCTGACCCTGAAGCGCACCCAGGGCGCCCTGACCCTCACCGGCAGCGCCTACCGCTACAACTACGACGGCTACATCTTCGCGCGCACCCTGGACCAGTTCGAGGAGTTCCGCCTGATCCAGTACAGCCAGGCCGACGCCAGCTTCACCGGCGTCGAGGGCGAGGCGCGCTGGGCCTTCCGGCCGGGCCTGTCTGCGGCGGTGTTCGGCGACTATGTGCGCGCCGAGTTCGATGAAGGCGGCGACCTCCCGCGCATTCCGGCCGCGCGCCTGGGCGTGCGAGGCGACTTCTACACGGGCGCCTGGTCGGGCGGGGCGGAGTATGTCCGCGTGTTCGAGCAGAACGACATCGCGCCGTTCGAAACGGTGACGCCGGGCTACAACATGATCAACGCCACCCTGGCGTATGATCTGAACCTCGGACCCGCCCAGACCCAGATCTATGTGCGCGGCACCAATCTGCTGGACGAGAAGGCCTTCAACCACGCCTCGTACCTGGCGGATGTCCAGCCGCTGCGCGGCCGGAACTTCGTCGTGGGGGTGCGCGCGCGCTTCTGATGCAAAAACTGTCGCAAACAGGCGAAAAGGCCTGTTGACCGGCGAAAGGCGGGCCCCTATAGGTCCGCGCCTCCGAGGGGAAACCCCCGGCCCAGATGGCGGAATTGGTAGACGCGCTGGCTTCAGGTGCCAGTGACTGAAAGGTCGTGGAGGTTCGAGTCCTCTTCTGGGCACCATTATTCGAAACGGCGTCGCGCCTTACGGTGCGGCGCCGTTTCTGCATCTGGCGCTAGGGCAGCCTCTCGCCTTGAAGCCGCAGGCCGATTACTTAGGACGCCATGACCGTTCATCTGCACCATGGCGACCTGCCCGACGACCTCGACCTCGGCCCGGTTGTCGCCATCGATTCCGAGACGCTGGGCCTGCGCTTCCGCCGCGATCCGCTGTGCGTGGTGCAGCTGTCGTCCGGCGACGGCGACGCCCATGTAATCCAGCTGAACCGCCCGGACTACGACTGCCCCAATCTGAAGCGGCTGCTGACCGACCCCGAAGTGCTTAAGATCTTCCACTTCGGCCGGTTCGACATCGGCATGTTCCAGCTGCACCTGGGGGTCGAGACCCGCCCGGTCTACTGCACCAAGATCGCCTCCAAGCTGGCCCGCACCTACACCGACCGGCACGGCCTGAAGGATGTGGCGCGCGAATGCGCCAGCGTGGACCTGTCCAAGGCTCAGCAGTCGTCGGACTGGGGCGCGGCGGTGCTGACCCCGGCCCAGCTGGAATACGCTGCCTCTGACGTGCTGCACCTGCACGCCATCCGGGCGCGCCTGAACGAGATGCTGGCCCGTGAAGGCCGCACTGAACTGGCCCGCGCCTGTTTCGACTTCCTGCCGACGCGCGCCGCGCTCGACCTCGCCGGCTGGGACGAGATCGACATCTTCGCCCATAGCTGAGCCCCATGACCGAGCCGCTCGATCCTCGCGAGGAAAGACGCCGCGCCGATGAGGCGCGGGTCGCCCAGGCGGGCGAGCGGTGGCGGACGCGCTCGCGCCGGGTCAAGCTGTATCGCCGCCTGCTGCCTATCCTGATCCTGGCCCTGGCCGGGGCTGCCCTGACCTGGACCGTGTTCCGCACGGTGATGAGCGGCGTCGAGCGTCGCGCCAGCCAGAGCCAGGAGATCGAGCTCGAAAAGCCCATGTTCCACGGCCAGGACGATCAGGGCCGCTCGTTCACCGTCGGCGCCCAGGGCGCGGTGCGCGATCCGGCCAGCGGCCAGTTCCGCCTGATCGGCCCGGCGCTGAAGCTGAACCTGGGCGGGGCCAAGGTCACGGAAATCACCGCCGACGGCGGCCAGTACGACCCCGCCGGCCGCAACGTCGTCATAGGCCCGAACGTGCGCATTTCCGACGGCGGTTCAGGCTTCACCCTCACCACGCCCGAGGCTGTGGTCGACACCCGCACGGGGATCGTCACCGGCTCCAAGGGCGTTCAGGCCTCGGGGCCTCTTGGAAGCCTGACCGCTTCGTCCTATGCGCTCTATGACCAGGGCGAGCGCGTCGAGTTCAAGGGCTCTGGCGACACCAAGATTCGCGGCGTGTTCAACGTCGCTGGGAGCTGACCATGTCGAAACCCGTCCTCGCCCTGCTGCTGGCCGCCGTCGCCGTGGCGGGCGCCGCCGACGCCCAGTCGCAGACCCAGACGCGCCAGGCCGTGAGCGGCCAGCCGATCTTCTTCGGCGCCGACGACGGGGGGGTGACGCCGGGCGGCTTCGCCCTGCGCGGCCGGGCCGAGGTGATCCAGGGCGAGAACCGCCTGCGCGCCAACGCCATCGAGATCGCCCAGAGCGGCGGATCGACCACCGGCGCGACGGCCTCGGGCGACGTCTATTACATCACGCCCAACGAAAGCATCCGCGGCGACCGCGCGGTCTATTCGGTCTCGGCCGCGACGGTCACCGTGACCGGCGACGTGGTCCTGACCCAGGGCCGCAACGTCCTGACCGGCGGGCGTCTGGTCTACAACATCGACACCGGCGAGGCGCAGATGGCCGGCGCGCCGCGCGGCGGGGCTGCGGGCAACCGCATCCAGGGTGTCTTCTACCCCGATCAGGACTGAGCCTTGGCGCGCAAGGAGCTCTCAGCCCTCAACCTGCATGACGAGGCGGACGCCGCCGCGCCGGTCGAGGCCGCGCGCGAGACGGGTTTGCGGGTCAGGAACATCGCCCGATCCTTCGGCGCGCGTCAGGTGGTCAAGGACGTGTCCCTGACGGTTCAGCGCGGCGAGGTCGCGGGCCTGCTGGGCCCCAACGGCGCGGGCAAGACCACCTGCTTCTATATGATCACCGGCCTGATCCCGGTCGACGCCGGCTCGATCTGGCTGGACGGCCAGGACATCACCGCCCAGCCCATGTATCAGCGCGCCCGCATGGGCCTGGGCTATCTAGCGCAGGAGACCTCCATCTTCCGCGGGATGACGGTCGAGCAGAACGTCAAGGCCGTGGTCGAACTGCGCGAGACCGGCCACGCCATTGAGATGGAGACGCGCCGCCTGCTGGAGGAGCTGCGCATCGACCATCTGCGTCAGGCCCCGGCCGCCGGCCTGTCGGGCGGCGAGCGTCGCCGCGTTGAGATCGCCCGCGCCCTGGCCGGCCGACCCAGCTTCATGCTGCTGGACGAACCCTTCGCCGGCATCGACCCCCTGGCGATCGCGGACATCCGCCAGGTCATTCGCTATCTGTCGGGCGAAGGCATCGGCGTGCTGATCACCGACCACAATGTCCGCGAGACCCTGGACATCATCGACCGCGCGGCGATCATCTCGTCCGGCGAAGTCCTGTTCGAAGGCACCGCCGACGAGGTCATTCACGACCCGGAGGTCCGCCGCGTCTATCTGGGCGACCTGTACGCCTGAGGTTGCTTAGAGCGTCGTTAACCGATTGAGGCCAAGCTGGCGTCCTTAGCAAGTTCCGGGCCAGTCGCCCGGCGGGGGCGCCAAGGTGATCGGTCAGAGGCTGGAGGTCAGGCAGGGGCAGGGGCTGGTCATCACGCCCCAGCTGCAGCAGGCCATCAAGCTGCTGCAACTGTCGAACCAGGAGCTGGACGCCTTCGTCGAGGCCGAGCTGGAACGCAATCCTCTGCTGCAGCGCGACGAGACCGACGCCAACGGCGAAACCGAGGCGACGCCCCAGCGTGAAGAGGCGTCCGATCGCGCCGAAATGAGTTTCGAGGACGGCCGGGCCGGGGACGGCGGCGACGCGGTGGACGCGGGCTCTGACGACATCCACGGAGACGCGGCGCCGGGCGAACGCGCCTCGGACCGCATGGCCGAGGACAGCCAGCCCGGACTGAACGACTGGTCGCGCGTCGGCTCGGGCGGCGGGTCCATGGACGGCGAAGGCGGCGAACTGCCCGACAGCCGCGCGGTGACCCTGTGGGAGCATCTGCAGGCTCAGGCCTCGTCGGCGCGCCTGTCGCCGGCCGACCACGCCATCGCCCTGGCCCTGATCGACATGACCGACGAGGGCGGATACCTGCGCGGCGAACTGGCCGAGGTGGCCGACCGGCTGGGGTGCGGACTGGAGCGGGTCGAGGCGGTGCTGGCCGTCTGTCACGGGTTCGAGCCCACGGGCGTCATGGCGCGGTCGGTGCCGGAATGCCTCAAGCTGCAGCTGATCGAGCGCAACCGCTTCGATCCGGCCATGGGCTGCCTGCTGGACAATCTGGACCTGCTGGCGCGGCGCGACCTGGCGGGCCTGCGCAAGGTCTGCGGCGTCGACGCCGAGGACGTTGCCGACATGGTCGCCGAGCTCAAGGCCCTGACGCCGCGCCCCGGCGCGGGCTTTGGCGGCGAGCCGGCCCAGACGGTGATCCCCGACGTTCATGTGCGGGCCGACCCGGCGGGCGGATGGAAGGTCGAGCTGAACGCCGACACCCTGCCCCGCCTGCTGATCGACAAGCGCTATCATGGCGTGGTGGCGGGCGGCGCGCGGTCAGATACCGAAAAGACCTTCGTGGCCGATTGCGCGGCCCAGGCGAACTGGCTGGTCAAGTCGCTGGACCAACGGGCGCGCACCATCCTGAAAGTGTCGTCCGAGATCGTGCGCCAGCAGGACGCCTTCCTGGCCTTCGGCGTCGAGTTCCTGCGTCCCCTGACGCTCAAGACCGTGGCCGACGCCATCGAGATGCATGAATCGACCGTCAGCCGGGTCACGTCCAACAAATATGTCTCCACTCCGCGCGGCGTTTTCGAGCTGAAGTTCTTCTTCACGGCGGCGATCCAGTCCGCCGACGGGGGCGCCGCCCACTCGGCCGAGGCGGTGCGTCACCGCATCAAGGGCCTGATCGACGGCGAGGCGGCGCAGGGCGACGTTTTGTCCGATGACCGGATCGTGGAAATTCTCAATGAGGCCGGCGTCGACATCGCCCGCCGAACGGTAGCCAAGTATCGGGAAGCCTTGCGGATTCCGTCGTCGGTCCAGCGCCGCCGCCTGCTCAAGGCCGGCTGAAGCCTCACCACAAATCGGTGATCGGCGTTGACACCAAATCGGGGTCGTCGCGTTCTATCGACATGCAAGTCCAAGTGAGCGGCAAGCAAGTGGATGTCGGCGAAGCGTTAGGCTCGCGCATCTCCCAGGAACTCGAAGACGGAGTTGGAAAATACTTCGAACGCGGCGGTCAGGACGCCGAGGTCGTGGTGTCCAAGGACGGGCACGGCTTCAAGGTCGATTGCTGGGTCAGGCTGGCCTCGGGCCAGTCGCTGGTGACGACGGGACAGGGCGGCGACGCCCATTCCGCCTTCACCGACAGTCTCGACAAGCTCGAGAAGCGGGTGCGTCGCTACAAGCGTCGCCTCAAGGATCACCACATCGGTCCCAAAGGCCTGTCGCCCGAGAAGACCGAAGACGCGGCGCGCGACGTGGCGCGCTCCATCGTCCTGCGCGACCCGGACAGCGTCGAGGATGACGCGTTCGGCGAGGCGGGCCGCCCCGACGAGCCCCCGCCCGTCGGCATGGTCATCGCCGAGACCCAGTCGGAAATCCGCACCATCACGGTCGGCCGCGCGGTTCTTGAGCTCGACATGACCGGCTATCCGGTCGTGCTGTTCCGCAACGCGGCTCACGGCGGCCTTTCGGTGGTCTATCGCCGACCGGATGGCAATGTGGGCTGGATCGACCCCGAGCGCACGATCACCACGAATGGCGCGGCCAAGACCAACGGCTCTGGCGGCTAAGCTTTCCCCCGGGCGGCGAAGCGTCTAAAGGGCGCGCGCCGCCCCCTTTTTGTTAGGGGCCTGTGTCGGGGTCATGATGGACATCGCTACACTTTTGGCGCCGGAAGGCGTGACCCTGCGTGGGTCCGCGTCTTCCAAGCGTCAGGCGTTGCACATGGTCGCCGAGGCGGCGGCTGACAGCCTGGGCCTGGACGAAGGTGTGCTGTTCACCGCCCTGCTGGAGCGTGAAGCCTTGGGCTCGACCGGTCTGGGCGCCGGCGTGGCTGTGCCTCATGCGCGGATCAAGGGCCTGACCAAGGTCCAGGCCGTGTTTGTCCGCCTGGAAACGCCCGTGGCCTATGACGCCGTGGACGACCGGCCGGTCGATCTGTTGATGGGCCTGTTCGCCCCGCCTGACAGCGGCGCCGAGCACCTGCGGGCGCTCGCGGCGGTCTCTCGCGCCCTGCGGTCGGCCGAGTTGCGCGAACGCCTGCGCCAGGCGCGGACAGAGGACGCGGTTCGCGCCCTCTTCGTCGACGACATGCCCGCCACGGCGGCCTGACACCCAGGCCAGGCCGCTTTCCGCGTCCGATTTCAGTGAACGGAGACCGGCTCCAGCTCGTGCGCCACGGCGGCGGCGAAGGCGGTGTCGCGATCGATCATGACCGCTAGGCGTTCGCCGTCTGCGCCATGCACGGCATAGAGGGTCTGATCGGGATCGATCTCCAGCCCCTGGGGCGCTTCGACCTCGGCGTCGGCCAGCACGTCGGCGGCCTTGATCTCGCGGACATACACCAGGTCAGGCGCGCCCAGACCGGCGAAGTCTTCCTTGGTCATGATGGTGGTGGGCGTCATGGTGACCGCCTCCTTCAAAGGTTCAACGCCCGGATCGCCGGGCGGTTCGACCGCTTTCAGCCGGTCGTGATGGGAATTCGTCGCACCGTCGCCCGCTCTTCGGGCCGCACCAGGTCGACATGCAGCAGGCCGTGTTCGAGCTGCGCCCCCTGCACCTCCAGCCCGTCGGCCAGCACGAAGTTGCGGATGAAGCCCCGCGCCGCGATGCCGCGATGCAGGAAAGCCTGTTCGCCCCGGCTCTGATCGTCCCGCTTGCCGGCGATCGTCAGCTGACGGCCCTCAAGCGTGATGGCCAACTCGTCAGGCGTGAAGCCCGCGACCGCCAGGGTGATGCGCACGGCGGCGTCGCCGGTCTGCTCGACATTATAGGGCGGATAGCTTTCGGCCGCGGCCTTGGAGGCCCGGTCGATCAGGGCCCGGGTGTGGTCGAACCCAAGCAGAAAGGGGCTGTCGAACAGCACGGTTCGCGTCGTCATCTTGAGGTCCCGAAATAGCGACCCGGCCGTCGGCGTCCCCCGTCATCGGCGAGACGCCCGGCCACTCCAAAAGATGGTGAGGCGGTCCGTCCTGATCAAGCCACCAGGCGTGCGGCGTAGTAGCCCCCGACCGCCGCCGTCGTGGTCAGGAAGCAACCCCAGAGCAGATCCCCAATGGACAGGGTCGTCGACCAGCGCGCGAGGGTCGCGTGGTTGGTCAGCGTGTAGGTCGCATAGGCCATGAAGCCCAGCACGGCCGCTGTTCCGGCCGTCTTGCCGACCGACGCCTCGCGCACGCCTGGCAGGACGGCGATGATGACCACGCCCAGCACATAGATGATGTAGAAGGCCGCCGCCGGGCCGATGGCGGGCGTGTCGCGCAGCATGTCGCCCAGCACGGGCTTGTACAGGCGCGAGCCCATGACGGTCAGCCAGATGGCGTCCAGCGCCCCGAACACGAGGCCCGTGCCCAACACGGCGGCTCCGATCTGCAGCATGGCGGTCTTCCTTGAATGTCAGGGTTGAGGCTTGAGGCGGTAATGGCCGACGCCCCATTCGGCTCCGTCGCTGTCGGCGAACAGGCCCTCGGTCGCCAGGTAGAAGCGGCGCCAGCGTCGGGTCCAAAGCGCGGCGTCGTCGCCATAGGTCTGGCGCATCAGTTCGGCCACGCGGGGCTTGTTGGCGTCCATATTGGCCAGCCAGTGCCGCGCCGTGCGGGCGTAGTGCCGGCCCGACCAGCGCCATTCCTTCTCGACCTCGAACAGGTCGGGATACTGCGCCGCCAGACCCTGGCTGGGCATGATGCCGCCAGTGAAGAAGTGCTGGGCGATGAAGTCGCTCTCGTCCGAGACCTCGAAGCGATAGGGCGCGGAGCGGGTGGTGAAGACGTGCAGGAACATCCGCCCGTCGGGCCGGATCCAGCGCCGGGCCTTTTCCAGCAGGGCGCGCCAGTTGGCCATGTGCTCGAACATCTCGACCGACACGATGCGGTCAAAGGCGCCGGGCGCGGCCTGGAAGTCGTTCATGTCGGCGGTGATGACCGTCAGGTTGGTGAAGCCGCGCGCCGCCGCCTGGGACTGGATGTATTCGCGCTGCCCATTGGAGTTCGACACCGCCGTGATGCGCGAGCCCGGATAGCGTTCCGCCATCCACAGCGACAGCGAGCCCCAGCCGCAGCCCATCTCCAGCACGTCCTGCCCGTTCGCCAGATCGGCGTGCACGCAGGTTTCGGCCAGCGCCGCCTCTTCCGCCTCGGCCAGGGTCTCGGCGCCGGTTGGGTAGAGGCAGGACGAATATTTCAGCCGCGGCCCCAGACAGATGCGGAAGAACTCGGCCGGCAGTTCGTAGTGCTGGCGGTTGGCGGCGTCGGTGTGTTCCGCGATGGCGCGCGCGCTCATTTCACGCGCGAAGGCGGCGTCGGCCTCGGGCGAACCGGGTGCGGCCTTCTTGCGGCTGTCGGCGACGAAGCCGGCTATGGCGGTGCGCACCACGAAGTCGGGCGCGGGCGCATCCTGAAGCGAACGGGCGAAGGCAAGCAGGCTCATGAAGTGGGTTCCGAAGCGGCGGATTTGGGCGGAAGCGGGAAGAAGGCGCTGACCCGGCGCTGATAGGCGCGGTAGGCCTCGCCCCTCGACTTGACCATGGCGGCCTCCAGCGGCGGCACGCCGGTCAGGCGCGTCAGGACGAACAGCATCAGGGCGGGCGCGATCAGCGACAGCCAGCCCACGGGGTAGTCGGCAGCAAGGGCCATGACCGGATAGGCCAGCCAGCCGAACCATTCGAAGAAATAGTTGGGGTGGCGCGACCAGCCCCACAGGCCGGTGTCCGCCACCTTGCCCTTGTTGGACGCGTCGGCCTTGAACGCCTTCATCTGCCGATCGGCCAGGCTCTCGCCCGCGATGGCCATGATCAGAACCAGAAAGCCGAGGGCGTCGCGCCAGTCCAGCTCGGCTGTCGGCCGGGCCGCCGCCGCATGGATCGACAGGGCCAGAAGCGTGGAGATCGGCCCCTGGATCTGGAGGAAGCCGAACGCCTTGGGGCCCCAGCCGCCCCAGTCCTTCTTGAGCGTGTCGTAACGAACGTCCTCGTCGCTGCGCGACACACGCAGGGCGACATAGGTGCCCAGACGCAGGCTCCAGATCGCCACCAGCACCGCGACAATGGCCTGGCGCTCCATCAGCGCGCCTTCGACCGGCCACAGGGCGGCGATCACGCCGGCCACGCCGGTGCCGTAGGTCCAGAAGACGTCGGTCCAGCCGCCGTTGCCGGTGCGCTTCACCCAGATCCAGGCGGCCGCCATGACGACGGACATCATCACCAGGATCGTCAGGGCCATGAGCATCATGGTGTTTCGTTCCTCCAGCGGCCAAGCTACGCCATAGAGACTCGAACGGATGCGGCGCATCCGCGTTCAGTGACACCGCGTATTTTTCGGCACAGCTTTCGCCAGCCTGGATGCTCCGCTTGACCCCTACTCCTTCCCCTCGCCGTCGCATCGCTGTCGTCGGAGCCGGCGTCTCGGGCCTGTCGGCCGCCTGGCTGCTGTCCAAGAGCCATGACGTCACGCTGTACGAAGCCGAGGCGCGGCTGGGCGGGCATTCGCACACGGTCGATGCGCCGTCGCCGTCAGGCCCGGTCGCGGTCGACACGGGCTTCATCGTCTTCAACGAGGCCAACTATCCCAACCTGACGGCGATGCTGGATCACCTGGGGGCGGCGACGAAGCCGGCCTATATGTCGTTCGCCGTGTCGCGGGACCATGGGAAGTTCGAATATTCGTCGAACGGCCTGGCGGGCCTGTTCGCGCAGAAGCGCAATCTGGTCAGCCCGCGCTTCTGGTCGATGCTGCGCGACCTGCAGCGCTTTCATCGGACGGCGGCGGCCGATCTGGAGCGGCTGGACGGTTCGCTGTGCTCTCTGGGCGACTGGCTCGAAGAGCAGACCTACGGCGAGATGTTCCGCGATCACCACCTGCTGCCTCAGGCGGCGGCCATCTGGTCGGCCTGCGCGCGCCAGATCGCGGACTATCCGGCGGCGGCCTTCATCCGCTTCTATCAGAACCACCGTCTGCTCGAATACGACACCCGCCCGACTTGGCGGACCGTAGACGGCGGCAGCCGGGAGTATGTCGAGCGCCTGCGTCAGGCTTTTTCCGGGCGCGTTGTCTCCGGCGCGCCCGTCACGCGGGTCGATCGGCCGGCGAACGGGGCGGTGATCCATGCCCAGGGCCAGGCGCCCGAAACCTATGACGCCGTGCTGCTGGCCGTCCACTCCGATCAGGCGCTGGCCATGCTGGCCGAGCCCAGCGCGGACGAGCGCGAACTGCTGGGCGCCATCGCCTATCGTCCCAACCGCGCGGTTCTGCACCGCGACCGCAGCCTGATGCCGCGCCGCCGCGCCGCCTGGGCGGCCTGGAACCACGTCAGCGACACCGATGTCGAGCATGAGACCGGCGGGGGCGTGACCTACTGGATGAACCAACTGCAGAGCCTGCCTGGCCCCGACCTGTTCGTGACGCTTAACCCGCACCGCGGGCCCGACCCTGCCCTGGTCATCCGCCAGGACGATTATGAGCACCCGGTGTTCAACGCCGCCGCCTTGCAGGCGCAGGCCCGGCTGTGGTCGTTGCAGGGCCAGCGCAACACCTGGTTCGCCGGGGCCTGGTTCGGCTCGGGCTTCCACGAGGACGGGCTGCAGGCCGGCCTGGCCGCCGCCGAGGAGATGGGCGGCGTGCGTCGACCCTGGTCGGTCGAAAACGAGAGCGGCCGCATCCCCCTGGCGGCGCCGCTTCTGGCCCAGGCGGCATGACCTTGCCCGCCCCGCGCGCCGAGGCGTCCGGCCTCTACGTCGGGGTGGTGACCCATCAGCGCCGCCGGCCGCGCAAGCACGCGTTGAAGTACCGCGTCTTCATGTTGCTGCTGGATCTGGACGAGGTCGAGGGGCTGATCCGTCGGCTTAGGATCCTGACGCGCGGGCGGTTCGGCCTGGCCAGTTTCCGGGCCGAGGACCACGGCGACCGGTCGGGCCGCCCCTTGCGCGCCCAGGTGGAGGCGGAGTTGGTCGAGGCCGGCCTGCCCATCGGCGGCCCGATCCGCCTGCTGACCATGCCGCGCGTGCTGGGCCATGGCTTCAATCCGCTGAGCCTCATCTTCTGCCACGCGCCCGACGGCGCGCTCCAGGCCATCTGGTACGAAGTGTCCAACACCTTCGGCGACCGCCATGTCTATCTGTTGCCGGTCGAAGGGCCGGGCCGGCCGGTGCGCCAGACCACGGACAAGCGGCTGTACGTCTCGCCCTTCATGGACATGGGCCTGACCTACCGCTTCAGCATCGTTCCGCCCGAGGGGCGCGACGGCGAACAGGCCGGGCTGAACATCTCGGTCGACGACGCCGAAGGCCCCATGCTGACCGCCGCCTTCACGGGCCGGCGTCGCCCCCTGACCGACGGCCAGCTGCTGCGCGCATGGGTCACCCACCCGTTGCTGACCCTCAAGGTGGTTGCGGGCATCCACTGGGAGGCGCTGTTCATCTTCCTCAAGGGCGTCGGCTTCCGCCATCGCCCGCCGCCGCCCGATCAGTTCGTCACCCATGGCCGACCGGCCGCCGCAGGAGTTTCGACCGATGTCCGTGCTTAAGTCCGCCCTGGCCGGCCTGACCGCCGCCTTCGTGCTGTTTCCCGCCGTCGCCCTGGCCCAGGCGCCCGAGCCGCGTCGCACGGTTGATCTGGACCGCTTCATGGGCCGCTGGCACGAGATTTTGCGCACGCCCAACAATCACCAGCGCGATTGCTGGGCCGCCAGCCAGGTCTGGGCCCCGCGCGACGGCGGGAACTTCACCATCCGCCAGACCTGCCACCGGGGATCGCGCACGGGGCCCACGCGGGTGGTCGAGACCCGAGCGCGGGTTCTGGACGCGCAAACGAACGCCAAGTTCGAGGCCAGCTTCTTCGGCGGCCTGATCCGCCAGCGCTACTGGGTCATCGACATCGCGCCGGATTACAGCTGGATGATCGCCTCGACCGCCGACGGACAATTTCCCGCGCTGCTGTCGCGTAGCCCGACCATGAGCGACGCCCAGCGTCAGCGACTTGTGGCTAGGATGGCGGAACTGGGCCTGCCGACCCGCCAGCTGGAGCCGTCGGGCGGTCGTTAGGAGTTCAGGCGGTAGAATTGGAAACGGCCGCTCCCTTTAGGGAAGCGGCCGTTGTGGTGGAGCTAAGCGGAGTCGAACCGCTGACCTCTTGAATGCCATTCAAGCGCTCTACCAACTGAGCTATAGCCCCGGACCGTTTCGGTCTGGTCCGCCGGTTCTTCTTTCGAAACGCCCCAGCGAGGCGGCGGAAACTATGTCAGGGTCTGACGGCGATCAAGACCCGTTCCGCTTTTATTTTCGCCCGGCCCCAGTTTCCTGAAAGCCGGGCGAAAACAGTAGGTTGAGCGTCAGTCGTCGTCCTTCGACGGCTTGGCGATCTCGTCGTTGAAGGAATCGTCGTCCTCGTCCTCGATGAAGGGGACCGAGTCATCGTCATCGTCGTCGTCCAGATCGTCGTCGCCGTCGGACGAACCCATGCCGGCGTCGTCGTCGGCGGAGTCGTCATCATCGTCGTCCGGCGTGACGATCGGCTCGTGGCCTTCCTGATCGATTTCTGGCGTCGAGGTTTCCGCATCCTCGTCCTCGTCGTCGCTCTCGGCGGCCTTTTCCTTGACCTGATCCTCGGCTTCGTCCGGGGCATAGCCGGCCGGACGGCCGCGACCGGCCGAGCGACGGTTCTTCAGCGCCTCTTCGGGGTCGAATTCAGTGTCGCACTTGGGGCAGTGGGCGGGACGACGGTTCAGGTCGTAGAACTTAGCCTGGCAGTTCGGGCAGACCTGCTTGGCGCCCAGTTCGGGATTGGCCACGGACGATGCTCTCGAAAAGGGGTGATTTCGGGCGGCTCCCTTGCCACCCCCAAGGGCCGCTGTCAAAAGCTCTCTCTTATCTACCCCATTTGGGCGCCGCCCGGCGCGCGATCCGCAAACGAGACCGCCGGGTGACGACCCCCTCTCTCCTGACCTCCAGACCATCCGCTTCACTCAAGGGACGCGTGCGCGCGCCGGGCGACAAGTCGATGTCGCATCGGGCGATGATCCTGGGCGCGCTGGCGACCGGGACGACGCGGATCGAAGGGCTTCTGGAGGGCGAGGACATCCTGGCCACCGCCCGCGCCGTCCAGACTTTCGGCGCCAAGGTCGAGCGCACCGGCGAGGGCGCCTGGCGCGTCGAGGGCCAGGGCGGGTTCAGCACGCCGGCCGATGTCATCGACTGCGGCAACGCGGGCACGGGCGTGCGTCTGCTGATGGGGGCCGCGGCCGGTCAGCCGGTCCAGGCGACCTTTGACGGTGACGCCTCGCTGCGCAAACGCCCGATGAAGCGCGTCACCGACCCCTTGAGCATCATGGGCGCCCGCTTTGCCTGGCAGGTCGCTGAGGACCGTTTGCCCGCGACCCTCAAGGGCGGCGGGCTGAGCGCCATCCATCACGTCCAGACCGTGGCCTCGGCCCAGATCAAGTCGGCGATCCTGCTGGCCGCCCTGACGGCCGAGGGCGAAACCTGCGTGGTCGAGCCGGAAAAGAGCCGTGACCACACCGAGCGTATGCTGCGCGACTTCGGCGTGGAGGTGTCTGTGGTCCCCGAGGGCGAGGGCTGGCGCATCCGTCTCAAGGGCGGCCAGACGCTGAAGGCGACGGTCGTGGCCGTGCCGGGCGACCCCTCGTCGGCGGCCTTTCCGCTGGCGGCCGGCCTGATCGTTCCGGGATCGGAAGTGACGGTCGAGGGCGTCATGCTGAACGCCCTGCGCACCGGCCTGTTCGACACCTGGATCGAGATGGGCGCGGACCTGACCATCGCCAATCGACGTCAGAGCGGCGGCGAGGACATCGGCGACGTCACCGCCCGCCACTCGCGCCTGAAGGGTGTTGTCGTGCCTGAAGCGCGCGCCGCCTCCATGATCGACGAATATCCGATCCTTGCGGCCACGGCGGCCTTCGCGGAGGGACAGACCGTCATGCGCGGCGTGGGCGAGATGCGGGTCAAGGAAAGCGATCGCATTCGCCTGATGGTCGACGGCCTGCGCGCCTGCGGCGTCGCGGTCGAGGAGGAGGCGGAAGGGTTCACTGTCATGGGCGGCCCAGTCCGCGGCGGCGCGACCGTCGCCACGGCCCACGACCACCGCATCGCCATGAGCCACTTGGTCCTCGGTCTCGCGGCCGAACAGCCCGTGTCGGTGCTGGACCCCGAGATGATCGCCACCAGCTTCCCCGGCTTCGTCGAACTGATGCAGGGTCTGGGCGCCGAGGTGGGCGCATGAGCGGCCTGGTTATCGCCGTCGACGGCCCGGCCGCTTCGGGCAAGGGCACCATCGCCTCGCGGCTGGCGGCGCATTACGGCCTGCCGCATCTGGATACGGGCCTGCTGTATCGGGCCGTGGGTCTGAGCCTGCTGGACCAAGGCGTGTCGCTGGACGACGCGCAGGCCGCCGAGGCGGCGGCGCGGGTGCTGGACGTGTCGGGCCTGTCGGACAATCCCAGACTGATCGAGCGGGGAACCGGCGAGGCCGCCAGCCGCGTGGCGGGCCATCCCGGCGTGCGCGCAGCCCTGCTGAAGCTGCAACAGGATTTCGCCGCCCTGCCCGGCGGGGCCGTTCTGGATGGGCGCGACATCGGCACCGTCATAGCCCCGGACGCGGTCGCCAAGCTTTTCGTCACCGCCACGCCGCACGTGCGCGCCACCCGGCGCTGGACACAGCTGACCAGGCGCGGCGAGGTCATCGCCTTCGAGGACATGCTGGCCGACATCGTGCGCCGCGACGAGCGCGACGCCGGCCGGGGCGCCGCGCCCATGGTCCAGGCCGAAGACGCGGTCTTGCTGGACACCACAGAGATGGATATAGAAGCCGCCTTCGATGCGGCCCGCCGTATCGTCGAGGCGGCGCGCGCGAATTAGGCCTTCAAGCCCATTCGCAAATCCAACGCTCCCATCCTCGGCTTCCGCGGGCGATCGGGTCGAGCTTCGGCCTCGCATCCTGACGACCTGCCTTTTCTTCTGACAACCACTTCGCGCGGGGCCGTTTGGTCGCGCGCCATAGCCCTTTCCTCCAACCCCAGAGCTTCATGACCGATACCCTGAACCCCACCCGCGACGATTTCGCCGCGCTGCTCGACGAACAACTGCAAGGCCGCGACCTCGGCGAAGGCCAGGTCGTGCACGGCCGCGTGGTCGGCATCGAAAAAGACATCATCATCGTCGACGTCGGTCTGAAGACCGAAGGCCGCATCGCCGCCCGCGAGTTCGGCCAGGGCGAAGGCGCCGTCATCCCCAAGGTGGGCGATAACGTCGAAGTCTATCTGGAGCGTGTCGAGAACGCCCTGGGTGAAGCCGTCATCAGCCGCGACAAGGCTCGCCGCGAAGAAGCCTGGACCCGTCTGGAAGGCGTCTTCGCCGAAGGTCACCCGGTAAACGGCGCCATCGTCGGCCGCGTCAAGGGCGGCTTCACGGTCGATCTGGGCGGCGCCTCGGCCTTCCTGCCGGGTTCGCAAGTCGACATCCGCCCGGTGCGCGACGTCGGTCCGCTGATGGGCAAGGAACAGCCCTTCGCCATCCTGAAAATGGACCGTCCGCGCGGCAACATCGTCGTCTCGCGTCGCGCCATCCTGGAAGAAGCCCGCGCCGAGCAGCGCACCGAACTGGTCGGTCAGCTGGCCGAGGGCGAAGTCCGCGACGGCGTCGTCAAGAACATCACCGACTACGGCGCCTTCGTGGACCTGGGCGGCATCGACGGCCTGCTGCACGTCACCGACATGTCGTGGAAGCGCGTCTCGCACCCGTCGCAGGTTCTCGCCGTCGGCGACACCGTCAAGGTGCAGATCGTCAAGATCAACCCGGACACCCAGCGCATCTCACTGGGCATGAAGCAACTGCAGTCGGATCCCTGGGACGGCGTGGAAGCCAAATACCCGGTCGGCGCCAAATACACGGGCCGCGTCACCAACATCACCGACTACGGCGCCTTCGTGGAGCTGGAAGCCGGCGTCGAGGGCCTGGTGCACGTCTCGGAAATGTCGTGGACCAAGAAGAACGTCCACCCCGGCAAGATCGTCTCCACCTCGCAGGAAGTGGACGTCATCGTGCTGGACGTCGACAGCTCCAAGCGTCGCATCTCGCTGGGCCTGAAGCAGGCTCAGGCCAACCCTTGGGACGCCTTCCTGGAAACCCACCCCGTCGGTTCGACCGTCGAGGGCGAGGTCAAGAACGCCACCGAGTTCGGCCTGTTCATCGGTCTGGACAACGACATCGACGGCATGGTGCACCTGTCCGACCTCGACTGGTCGGTGTCGGGTGAAGAAGCCATCCAGCGCTACCGCAAGGGCGAGATGGTCAAGGCCAAGGTCCTGGACGTCGACGTCGAGAAGGAACGCGTCTCGCTGGGCATCAAGCAGCTGGGCGGCGATCCGATCGGCGAAGGCGACACCTTCAAGCGCGGCCAGCAGGTCACGGTCACGGTCACCTCGATCGAGACCGGCGGCATCGAGGTCAAGTTCGGTGAAGACGACGCGCCGGTCACGGCCTTCGTGCGCAAGTCGGACCTGTCGCGCGACCGCAACGAGCAGCGTCCGGAACGCTTCGCCGTCGGCGACCGCGTGGACGCCATGATCACCGCCGTGGACAAGGCCTCGCGCCGCGTCTCGGTGTCGATCAAAGCTCTGGAGATGAAGGACGAGCAGGAAGCCATCGAACAGTTCGGTTCGTCGGACTCCGGCGCTTCGCTGGGCGACATCCTAGGCGCCGCGCTCAAGAACGCCAACAAGGAGTAAGCCTCGGCTGCGGAACGCCACGCGTTCTGCAGCGGGAGCTGAAGGACGGGGCGGCCGGAGCGATCCGGCCGCCTTTTCCATGTCCGCTCGCCTGATGCGCGAAAGCTCAGGGCAGGGCGTCGCCGGCGGCGGGAACGCGCGCCCTTAACGACGATATTCGGCCCCAATTGCCCCCCAGCCCCTTTTTCCTGCGGAAAGCTGTGGTTAGTGTGCGCCGGCGGTCATTGAGGCCGCGACCCCAGACAGCCCGGCGACGGGCGCGGCAGGGCGGGGGCCTAATCGATGATCAAGTCAGAACTGATCGACAAGCTGGCGGCTGAGCACACCCACCTGACCCATTCCGAGGTCGAGCGTGTGGTGAACATCGTGCTGGGCCGAATGACCGAGGCGCTGTCCGACGGGGGGCGGGTGGAGCTGCGCGGCTTCGGCGCCTTTTCGGTCAGGTCGCGCCCGGCGCGGTCGGGGCGCAACCCGCGCACGGGAGAGACGGTGGATGTGCCGGCCAAGTCGGTGCCGTTCTTCAAGAGCGGCAAGGAACTGCGCGAGAGGCTGAACGCCTCGGGCGACGCCTGACGGAGCGAACATGGGATTGCTGACTGAATTCCGCGAGTTCGCGGTCAAGGGCAACGTCATCGACCTGGCGGTCGGCATCATCATCGGCGCGGCCTTCAACGGGATTGTTCAAAGCCTGGTCAATCAGGTCATCATGCCGCCCATCGGCCTGGTGACAGGCGGCATCGACTTTTCTCAGCTGGAATGGGTGCTCGTGGCCGAGAATCCGGCGACCGAAGAGATCGAGAAGGTCGCCATCCAGTACGGCGCCTTTATCAACACCCTGATCCAATTCCTCATCGTGGCCTTCGTGGTCTTCATGCTGGTGAGGGTGATCAACCGCCTGCGGCGCGAACAGGCGGCCCAGCCCGACCCGGCTCCCACCGCGCCCACGGCGACGGAGAGCCTGCTGACCGAAATCCGCGACGAGCTGAAGGCGCGGCCCAGGCCCTAGAAGGCCCGGTCGCTAAGCGGCCTGAGAAGACCGGGCGCTTATCGGGGCCGAACGCAGGCATACGGAGTAGTCTCCATCCCAGGCGGTCGGCGACCACAGTTCAGGGTCGGGCCCTGCCGCGCCGAAGCGGGCATGGCAATGGCCCCAACCGCCCTCGCGCCGCGCGGTCCGGGCCGTCTCGCCCAGCCGGTCCAGAAGCCAGGGTGACACCACCGGGAGCCTGGTCTTGGCCGCGCCCAACCGAGGGGCGTTGTCGATGAGGGCCCGCAGCAGGATCTCGCAGCCGTCCTTTTCATCGGACAGGGCAGTCAGGTCGATCACCTCCAGAACGGCCGGCTCCAGCGGGTGGCCTTTGGCTAGGACAGCGATCGCGACACTCGTCAGGCCCCGGTCGCGCCGGAACCCCAGAACCAGCGGCTGACGCCACAGGTCGGGGTCAGCGAAGCGCCAGCTGATTTCGGCGGGACTGCGATCCACCCGCAGCCGGCCCTCTTCGGATAGTCTGGACCAATAGAGGGCGTAGTCTCCATTCGGCTCAAAAGTGCTGACGACATCAACGCCCTGCGGCAATCGCAACGGCGCAGGCGTGTCCAGTCGAGAAGTCAGCAGCCGCTCTGGGAAAACGATGCGTTGCGGCTCGAGCCGCGCCGCCGCCCGCAACAACCGCGAACTCATGCAGGCGACGGGGTCGGCGATCCACGACAGCTTCAGCCCGGACGTCGCCTCGGGCCACGGGGTCATGCGGTGCCGGGCGTAGATGGGCGCCGAAAGCGCATTCGCGTTCAACGTGTAGTGCGTGAAGACGCCGTCCTGGTTCAGAAAGGCGCTTATCAGCCGCCGGCCCGCGCCGCGCGCCTCGGGTCGCACGACGATGGAGAAGCCCGTGGCGCCGCGCAGACGCCGCCCGCGAAAGTCGAATGGCAGCACCAGATTGCCCAGAAACCCGACGACATCACCAAAGTCGCTTTCCACGATCCAGCCCTGCGGCGCGTGGATTTCGCGTCCGGCAGGCGATGTCCCCAGCCAGGCCCATCCGGCCTGCGACCGTGTGGGCCACCCCACCGACGCGAGCAGTCGGTTCACCGCCGCGTGGTCCGTCAATTGAAAAGGTCGAAGCATCGGATGCCCTCTGAGGTCCGAAGTAACCCAAAGTTGTAAACGTGTGCTGAATTGATCTTGCTGGAGGCTCCTGCGGCAAGGTCCGTGCCGCGACGTCCGCTTAACCCTTGTCGCGATGGGGCCGCCGTGCTCGATATGCGACCTTCCGGCGCAGCCCTGCGGCACAGCGGGCGCGCAGCATTATTGGAGTAAGCCGTTGAGCACGACGGACGGGGGAGACGCCGTTATCGGCGATCCGCGCAAGACGATCCTGGGACACCCGAGGGGGCTGGTGATCCTGTTCTTCACGGAGATGTGGGAGCGGTTCTCGTTCTACGGAATGCGGGCCATGCTGACCATCTATCTGGTTCAGCACTTCCTGTTCGGTCCGTCCGAGGCGGCCGGCATCTATGCGGCCTATGGCGCGCTGGTCTATCTGATGCCCGTCATCGGCGGGATGATCGCCGACAAGTATCTGGGTCAGCGCAAGGCGGTGATGATCGGAGCGATCCTGTTGGTCGCCGGTCACTTCACCATGGCTTTCGAGGGCCAGGGCGGCCGTGACCGCATCATCATCGGTGATCAGTCCTACGCCGTTGAGGTTGAGGGCCGCGACACCAACCGTCGCCAATTCGCCGTCGTCGGCGACGAGCGGGTGGAAATCCGTGTCGCCCCGGAAGGCATCTCGACAGTGGCGGCCGAGCCGTCGGCCGCGGCCGCCGCTGACGTGGCCGCAGCCGTCGTGGGCGAGCAGATGGGAACCCCGCCCGCCGCCGCCGCGGACAGCCCCGTTCCCATCACGCCTCAGGCCGCAGCCGCAGGCTTCCCGGCCTTCGTCGCCTCAGGCGACTATCAGTTGGAGACGACGCGCGACACCGGCTTCGGCGAACCTATGCTGTTCCTGGCGCTGTCTCTGATCATCGTCGGCGTCGGCTTCCTGAAGGCCAACATCTCGACCGTGGTCGGCTCGCTCTACGAGAAGAATGATCCGCGCCGCGATGCCGGTTTCACCCTCTTCTACGTCGGCATCAACCTGGGCGCCGTGCTGGCCACGGGCCTGTGCTCCTACCTGGGATTCAACTACGGCTGGGCTTACGGCTTTGGTCTGGCGGGCTTCGGCATGCTGATCGGCCTTGTCACCTTCATCCTGGGCCAGTCCTGGCTTGAAGGCCGCGGCGGGCCGCCCAACCCCGAGAAGCTGGCCGGCACCCGCGTGTTCGGCATTCCTCTGGAGGCCGTATTCTGGATCGGCGGCCTGGTGGCGGTCTTCCCGACCTGGCTGCTGATGCAGCGCCACGAGCTGATCTCGGCCGTACTGCCCTACGCCGCCGGCCTGATCTTCGTCGCCGTGGTCGGCTACACCATCATCAAGCTGCAGGGCGCCGAGCGCAGCCGCATGCTGGTCGCCCAGGTTCTGATCTTCTTCTCGGTGCTGTTCTGGGCGCTATTCGAACAGGCCGGCTCTTCGCTGACCCTGTTCGCCGACCAGTCGACCGAGATGCCCGGCTGGTTCAACGTCGGCTACACCCAGATGTTCAACCCGGCCATCATCGTGATCTTCGGACCGATGTTCGCCGCCCTGTGGGTCTGGCTGGCCAAGCGCAACATGGAGCCTTCGACCCCGGTCAAATTCTCCATGGGTCTGGTTCTGGTCGGATCGGGCTTCCTGCTTTTGGCTTGGGCCGCGGCCAACGCGTTCAACCTCGACTTCCGCGTCCCGCTGATGTTCCTGTTCTTCACCTATTTCCTGCACACCATGGGCGAGCTGTGTCTGTCGCCGGTGGGTCTGTCGATGATCACCAAACTGTCGGTGGACAGGGTCGTGGGCATGATGATGGGCGTGTGGTTCCTGTCGTCTTCTGTGGCGCACATCGTCGCCGGCATGATCGCCCAGGCGACAGCGACCGAGACCGTGGCCGGCGTGGTGACCAATCGCGCCCTGGCGCTGGAGACCTACGGCTCCATCTTCGGCACGATCGGCTGGACCGGGGTTGGCGTCGGCGTCGTCCTGCTGCTGGTTTCGCCCATCCTCAAGAAGGGCATGGCCGGCGTTCGCTGATCGTTCGATCAGGAAGCGGAAAGGGCCCCGGGAGCGATCCCGGGGCCTTTTTCTTCGAGGGGCCATCGTCCTCAGAACGTCTTGCGCACCCGGATCTGATAGAAGGTCCGCGGGTCGACGAAGCGGTTCTCGACGAAGGCGATCGGCCGCGTAGTGCGGTTGGCGTAGACCTCGCGCTCCTGCGAGAAGTCGTCCCACAGGTTCACCTGGCCGCGGATCGACAGGGTCGCGGTCGGCTTGTACTCGGCCCAGAGCTCCAGATAGTCGCGGCCGCGCCAGCTGGACTTGAAGTCCGGGTCGAAGCTGGCCTGGCCCAGCAGCGGGATGTAGGCGGCGCCGTACTGCAGCTTCCAGCTGTCGATGTCCTGCTGGAAGGTGATGACCGCCTGGGTCGGGCGCACGCCGGAGATCGGCCGCGCCTCGCCGATCGTCGGGTCGGTCACCTCGGTGCGGTTCCAGGTGTTGCGGAAGCCGAACTGGCCGCCCGAGACGCCCAGCTTGTCCAGCGGCACGGTGATGTTCAGCGCCAGCTGATCCAGAGTGCCGTCGCCGATGTTGCCGATGGCCGACAGGCCGCCGGGCAGGGGGATGACATCGATGGCGTCGCGGATCTCGTCATGGCGCAGGCCGACCGAGACGACGCCCTCGCCCCAGAAGCGGCGCTCGTAAATGACCTCGCTGACCCAGCGCTGCTCGGGTTTCAGGTCGATGTTGCCGCCCTGGACGTTCTCGTCCTGAAAGTCGGCTGATGCGGCGAAGTCGTCGAAGTCCAACTGGCCCAGCACGCGCTCGAAACGGAAGCGCAGCTGATTGTCGGCCATGGGCGTCCAGGTCACCAGCAGGCGCGGCTTGGCGTAGAAGAAGCTCTCTTCCTGATCGGCGTCGCCGGACTGGCTTATGGTCGAGGATTCCAGCCGCAGGCCGGCCTCGACATTCAGCTTGGGACTGACGCGCCAGCCTGACTTGGCGAAGATTTCGCCGCGCGTTTCCTCGACCTTAACCGTCGCGGACGGCAGGGGGATCGCCACGCCGCCGACCGTATAGGCCTGCTCGGTGTCGAGCATGTTGTAGGCGACCTCGCCTCCCAGCTCGAAGTTCAGGGTCGGCGACCGCTCGTATCGCACGAGGGCGCGGGCGATGCTTTCCGACGAGTCACCGATGGAGCGGAACACCTGTTCGGGGCTGTCGGTCGTTCCGATGCGTGTGCGCGAAACCGAGGTGGCGTCGAAGTCGCCGAACTGATGCATCAGCCGGGTCTCAAGCTTCAGATCGTCGCGCAGGGGGCGGGTGTAGACCACGCCGAACTCCCCGCCTGTCGAGTCCTGATCGCTCAGGTTTTCGCGACGCACGCCGGGCGCGGTCTGCAGATTGATCCCGTGCCAGTCGTTGCGGCCATACCGGGCGGTCAGATCGATTTTGCCGCCGGCGAAGGGGGTGGAGAAGTTTCCGCGCACCGACTGACCGCCGCCGTAGCCGTCGTTGTAGAAATCTTCGTCGCGCGTGACGGTCCCGTCGGGCGCGCGGCGGATCACGCGGCCCGCGCCGTTGGAGTCGCTCATCGACACCCCGTCCGACAGGGTCAGGCCATAGGTCCGTTCGCCCTCGCGGGCCGTGAACTGATAGGATCCGCCGAACAGATCCTGTCCGCCCTCGAACAGATTGGCGTTCCAGGTGACGATGTGCTGGCGGCTGGCGGTGGTCTTGAGCACCACGTTCACGACGACCGAATAGCCCTGCATGTCTATGCCCGGCGCGCCGCCGCGGATCAGCTCGATGCGATCCACCTGATTGGCCAGGGTGCGGCCCAGCACATTGGTGCCTGTGTCGCTCTTGGAGGCCGGCCGCGCGCCGTTGATCAGGATGTTTCCGACCGCGCCTTCGAAGCCACGCGCGCCCGAGCCGTTGTCGGCGGAGAAGCCGGGCACGCGGTTGACCATGTCCAGCGCGGTGTTGGGCCGCTGCTCGGCGAAGAAGTCAGGGGTGAAGACCAGGACCCCCTTGTCAGCGGCGTCCACCAGTGGCGAGGTGGAGGTCGGTCCGGTGGGGACAGGGGCCTGGGCGACCTGAGGTTCGGGACCGTCATTGCTGGTCTGGGCCAGGGCGGCGCTAGGAATGAGCAGCAGGGCCGTGCCGGCCAGCAGAATGGTCTTGGACATGGCGGTCCCTCCTCGTGTGGCGCGAAGGTGGCCGTGCGGCCCTGATCAAGCCAGTTACAAGGCGGCAAGGTGGATTAAACATTCGCCATGTATTACAGTGGTTTAAGATTACGCATCGGCAATGTTCGCGCCGCATTCCGGCCGCGATCCACGGGGGCTTCGATGATCCGACGAATGGTGGTGCTGGTCCTTGCGGCCGTGCTGATGCTGCCGGCGCACCCTGGGCGAACTCAGGACGCTGCGCCTGCGACCCAGGTCGAGGACATCATCGTCACCGCGCGGCGCTCGGGCGCGCCGATGTGGGAGATCACCCAGGACGACCGCACCCTGATCCTGGTCGGGGCCATCACGCCGCCGCGCGAACTTGAGTGGCGGCCCGACGCCCTGGAGGCGGCGACCCTGCGCGCCGACCGCATTTTGTTTCCTCAGCAGGGGCGCGCCTCTGCGGCGGACGTGCTGCGCCTGATCTGGCGCATCCGCACCATTTCCAACTTGCCGGCCGGAACGACGACCGCGGACTATCTCGAGCCCGAATGGCAGGCGCGGCTGGAGGCGGTCATGGCCAGTGAGCGCAGTCAGCGCTGGCGCACCACCAACTTCGTGCCGCTGAGCATCGACCTGCTGAACGACAAGGCGGGCTTTTCGCGCCGGACCAGCGCCGGACCCGACGACGTTGTGCGCCGCGCCGCGCGCCGGGCGCGCGTTCCGGTCACGCCGGTGGGCATAATCCGGGGCGACGAACTGATCGACGGCCTGATCAATGCGCCGCCGTCCACCTATGCGCCGTGCGTCAAGGCGGCCATCGTCGCCGCCGAGGGCGGTCCCGAGATGACCCTGGCCCGCGCCGAGGCCTGGCGGCGGTTCCGCGTCGCCGAGGTCGCGGCCTCGCCGATCGACGCGGCGCTGGACGTCTGCTGGCCCTGGGGCGACCCGGAGGTCGCGCCCCTGTTGCGCGGCCAGTGGGACGAGGCGTTGAACCAGGCGCTGACCCAGCCCGGCGTCACCCTGGCCGTGGCGCCGATCCGACTGCTGGCGCGGCCGGGCGGCGTGCTGGACGCCCTGGAGGCGCGCGGCCTCGAGATCGAGGGGCCGGAATGGCGTCCGATCACGCAACCGACAGGTGACGCGGCCGATTCAGGCGTCTAGACGGATTCCACGCCTTGAAATGGCCGCGCTCCGCCGCTCGAACGGGGCGACCCATCCTCTGATCCGCCGCAGGACCGCTGAATGACCGCGCCCGTCGACGCCTCGATGCTGAATCCGATCGAATTGTTCATGCATGCCGACTGGGTGGTGAAGGCGGTCATGATCGGCCTGGCCGTCGCCTCGGTCTGGTCGTGGACGGTCATCATCGACAAGGCCGTGCGCCTGACCCGGCTGAACCGCCAGGCCGACGCCTTCGAGGCCGATCTGAACTCGGGCCGTTCACTGGAAGACGTGGCGGCCCAGTCGGGCGCCGAGCCCGCCCACGCCCTGCCGCGGATGCTGAAGCTGGCCCTGGCCGAGTGGAAGGACACGCGTCAGCGCGGTCCGGTCGACGCCGATCAGGGAAGCCTTTTGGTCGCGCGCATCGACCGCTCGCTGAACAGCCTGATCTCACGCGAGGGCCAGCGGGTCGAGAACGGCCTGGGCGTGCTGTCGGTGGTCGCCACCTCGTCGCCCTTCATCGGCCTGTTCGGCACGGTCTGGGGCATCATGAACGCGTTCGACGCCATCGCCTCGGCCGGCAACACAAATCTGACCACCGTTGCGCCGGCGATCGCCGAGGCCTTGTTCGCCACCGCCATTGGCCTGGGCGCGGCGATCCCGGCCTATATCGCCTACAACAAGTTCTCGATCGACGCGGGCAAGTACGTCGGCCGGCTGGAAGCCTTCGCCGACGACCTGCAGGCGGCCGTGGCGCGCCGGCTGGCCTCGCCGTCCGCGCCGCCGCCTCCGCCGCCCCCGCCCTCGTCGGACTTCAGCCTGCGCCGGGGCGCCTGACCCATGGCCCTGGGCGGAGGAGGCGCGGCCGGCGGCTCGGGCCGCGGTCGTGGCCGCAGGCGGCGCGCGCCGCTGAGCGAGATCAACGTCACGCCCTTGGTGGACGTGATGCTGGTGCTGCTGATCATCTTCATGATCTCGGCGCCGCTGCTGACGGTCGGCGTGCCGGTCGAACTGCCCCAGACCGAGGCGTCCGCCGTCGAACAGACGCAGGAGCCGCTGTCGGTCTCCATCGATCAGAACGGCGCCATCTATGTCGACGACGCCGAGGCGGCCTGGGACCAGTTCGTGCCGCGTCTCCGAGCCCAGGGTGGTGACGGGGAGGGCGAGGCCACGGATCGGCCGGTCTACATCCGCGCCGACGGGCGCGCGCCCTATCAGGCGGTGGCCCGCGTCATGGCGCGCCTGTCGGCCTCGGGCTTCACCAAGCTGAACCTGATCACCGACACCGCGCCGGATGCGGCGAGCGGAGGCTGACCGCTTGCGTCGTCCCAGCCCCGCCGTCCTGGGATCCATCGCCCTGCACCTGGGGGTGGCTTCGCTCGCCCTGATTTCCTTCCCGCGCAGCGAGCCGCGTCCTCTGCCGTCGTCGGTGCCGGTCTCGATCGTCTCCGACATCGAGATCGCGGCCGCCGCGCCCGACAATCCTCAGGAGGAGCTGTCGCCCGACGACGGCGCCACGGCTCCGCCGCCGCCCGAGCCCGAGGTCACGCCTCCGCCGCCCGAACCGACTCCGCCGGCCCCGACGCCGCCCGCGCCCCGTCCGACACCGACACCGACACCCACGCCGCGCCCGCCCGAGAAAAAGCCGCCGACGCCCGCTCCGACGCCGCCTCGTCCGGCGCCGCCCACGCCGGCTCCTCCCACCAAGAGCCAGCCGACGCCGCCGCGTCCCGCCCCCCCGCGCCGCGAGGAAAGCCTCGACCTGGACGCCCTGGCCGGACCGCCGCGTCCCACCGGGACGACGGGCCGTCCCGCCGCCGGCCAGCAGGGCGCGGGCCAAGCGCCGCGCGCCACGGGGCCGCAGCTCAGCGCGCTCGCCTCGCAGGTGACGCCGCACTGGAACGTCAACTGCGAGATGCCCGGAGCAGACAACCTGACGATCCGCGTCACTGTCCGCCTGGCCGCCTCAGGTCAGATCGTCGGCAACCCGCGTCTGGAAGGGGCCCGCAGCGACGCCGCATGGCGCGCCGCGTCGGACTCCATGTTGCGAGCCCTGCGGGCCGCCGCCCCGTTCGATGTCCCGAGCGGCTTCGAAACCCAGGACGTACCCTTCCGCTTCGAGACCGCCCGTCAGTGCGGCAGTCGCTAGGGGCCCGGGCGGATAACGGGATCGTCATCACCGCCCGGATCGTTTCGTGGCTCAAGCCATCCCAATATGGCCTCAATCCCGGTCAAGCTGAGCGGATCGGGCCGAGACTTCCAAGGAGACCTTCATGCGTCTGACGCTTCTGCTGGCATCCGCCGCCGCCCTGGCCCTGACGTCGACGGCCAACGCCCAGACCGGCCAGCCTGTCCAAAGCGCGCCTGTTCAGGACGTTGTCGTGGACCAAGGCGTGCTGCGCCCCTTTCCGATCGCTGTCGCGCCCTTCAGCGGCGCGAACGGCGCGGACATCTCCAATGTGGTGTCAGGCAATCTGCGGCGCTCGGGCTATTTCGCGCCCCTGGATCCGCGCAGCTTCATCGAGACCAATCTGACCCTGGCCAATGCGCCGAACTTTCCGCAGTGGACGTCCATCGGCGCCCAGGCGGTTCTGTACGGCTCGGTCACCCCGCGCCCGGACGGCCGCAACGACGTGGGCTTCCGGCTGTATGACCCGTACCGGCAGTGCCAGCTGGTCAGCTATCAATTCACCGCCACGCCCGAGCAGTGGCGCCGCATCGCGCACAAGATTTCCGACGTCGTCTATCAGCGCATGACCGGCGAGAACGGCTTCTTCGACAGCCGCGTGATCTTCGTTTCGGAAAGCGGCACTCAGCTAAACCGCTTGTCGCGCCTGTCGATCGTGGATCAGGACGGTTTCAATCCCGTTTATCTGACGCCGGGTGACGAGGTCATCATGTCTCCGCGCTTCTCCGCCTCCAATCCCGACGAAGTGACCTATGTCGGATTGGGGCGCGACTACAGCCGCATCTATCTTCGCAATCTGACTACCGGGCGGACCGAAAATCTGGGTCAGTTCGACGGCCAGGTGCTGGCGCCGCGCTTCTCCAACGACGGCTCCAGAATCGCCTTCTCGATCATCCGGGGCGGCAACACCGACGTCTATGTGATGAACCTGCGCACGCGCCAGCTGTCGCGGTTGACCAGCGATCCGGGCATCGACACCTCGCCGTCGTTCAGCGCCGACGGCTCTCAGATCGTCTTCACCTCCGATCGCGGCGGCTCGGCCCGTCTTTACGTCATGAGCGCCGACGGACGCGGCCAGCGTCCAATCTCGCGCGGCGGCGGCATCTACACCGCCCCCGCGTGGAGCCCGCGCGGCGACCTGATCGCCTTCACCAAGCAACAGGGCGGACGTTTCCACATCGGCGTGATGCGGCCCGACGGCTCGGGCGAACGCATCCTGTCATCGTCCTATTTCGAGGAAGGCCCGTCGTGGGCCCCGAACGGCCGCTACATCATGTTCGCGCGCCAGACGCGCGGCGGCGACACCCGTCTGTGGACCGTCGATCTGTCGGGCCGCGTGGTGGCCCAGGCCGGCTATGACGGGCGCGGTTCAGACCCGGCCTGGTCCCCGCTTCTGGACACGCCGCCGGCGACGCTGGGCCTGGGTCAGGGGCCTGATTCCTGCCCGTCGTAGCGCGGTTTGGGTAATACGCGGTCACGAGCGGAGCCTTATCGCTCAACTGTGCGTTACCCCGGCTGGCGCGACGCCGTGCCCGCCGCTAGCAGCAGCTTCAAGGCAAAGCTTGGGGCAGAGGCCCCGGACCAGATTTAGGAGACGCCCAGATGAACACCCGCACCCTCGTCAACCTGGCCGCCGTGGGCGTGATCGCCGTGGCCGTCACCGCCTGCACGCCGCGGCGTCCCGTCGATACGGTCGTGCCCGACACCGCCCCGCCAGCCACGGGTCCGGCTTATCCGACGGCCCCGACCGGTCCGGTTTCGGGCGGCAATGTCGGCGCCGCCGTGCCAGGCTCCGAGCAGGACTTCATCGTCAACGTCGGCGACCGCGTCTACTTCGACCTGGACAGCTATGACGTGAAGTCGGACGCCTATCCGCGCCTGGACGCCCAGGCTCAGTGGCTGCAGCGCTATCCGAACGTGCGCATCCGCATTGAAGGCAACGCCGACGAACGCGGCACCCGCGAATACAACCTGGCTCTGGGCGCCCGCCGCGCCGAGTCGGTGCGCAACTATCTGGTGGACCGCGGCATCCCGGCGGCCCGCATCGACACCATCAGCTTCGGCAAGGAGCGCCCGATCGCCGAAGGTTCGAACGACGACGCCTGGGCCCGCAACCGCAACGCCCACACCGCCATCGTCTCCGGCGCCCAGCGCTGATTTCGACACGGTGAGACATCAGGCCGGCCGGGGTTTTCCCGGCCGGCCTTTTCATGTGTGAAGACCCCGCGCCCGCGCCTTGCGGCCGCCGCAGATTGGTGGGACCGTCCGCCCCATGACGACCAAGACCCTTCTTCCCCGCTCGCGCCGCGCGCGTCTGATCCTGGCCGCCGGCGGCGTCGCCCTGACGCTGGGCGCCGGCTTCGCCGTGGCTCAGACCCAGCCGATGCAGCCGGTCCAGTGGGACAACCGCCGCCTGGATCAGCTGGACCGGAATGTGCGTCGCCTGGAACGCGCCCTGACCCAGCGCAACGCCGCCGGCCAGCCGGTGCTGGTCGAGCCCGATCCCGAGGTCATCGCTCTGCAGGACCGCCTGGCCAACATGGATCGGCGGCTGCGCGACCTGGAGCAGACCTTCCAGCGGGTGAACAGCGATTCAGAGCGCCTGACCTTCCAAGCCGACGAGGCCACGCGCGACAACACCGCCCTGCGCACCCGGCTTCAGGACGCCGAGGCCCGCATCCAGAAGCTGGAAGCCGACGCCGAGCTGAATGCGCCGATCACGGCCAACTCGGCCACCAACGACCCGGCCCAGGATCTGGCCGCGGCCGCCCGCCTGGCCGCCGGCGATCCGGTGCGGGGCGCCCGCGCCCTGGAGACCGTCATCGTCACCTGGCCTGACACGCCCCAGGCGCGCGAGGCCAACTCGCGGCTGGGCGACCTGCGCGTCTCGACGGGCGATCGGCCGGGCGCGGTCCAGGCCTACGCCGCCGCCCTGCGCGGCTGGCCGCGCGTCGCCTGGGCGGGCGAGACGACGCTGAAGCTGGCCGACAATCTGGTCATGACCGATCAGAAGCCGCAGGCCTGCGCGGCGCTGGCCGAGTTCGGTCGTCGCTACGCCGAGGGCGCGGCCGCCACTCTGCGCACCCGCGCTACCCAGATCCGCAGCCGCGCGGACTGCAGCTGAGCAACCTCGACGCCCTGACCGGCCGCGTTCACGCGCGGCTGGATCGGAGCCTGGATGCTCAGGCTGATCGGCCCGTCGGCCTGGCCCTTTCGGGCGGCGGGGACTCCCTGGCCCTGCTCGCCATGACCTCCGACTGGGCGCGTCGGCGCGGCCGCGCCCTGCTGGCTCTGACCGTCGATCACGGGCTGAATTCCGACAGCCGCGACTGGACCCGTCGCGCCGGAGATCAGGCGAGGGCGCTCGGCGCCGACTGGCGCGGCCTGGCCTGGACCGGCCCCAAGCCGACCGCCGGCCTGCCGGCCGCCGCGCGACAGGCGCGACACGCCTTGATCGGCGACGCAGCGCGCGAGGCAGGCGCGAGGGTCATCCTGTTCGCCCACACCCGAGAGGATGCGGCCGAGGCCGACTGGATGCGCGCGCGGGGCACGCCCATCGGCCGGCTGCGCGACGCCGCGCCGTCTCCGGCCTGGCCCGAGGGGCGCGGCCTGATGCTGCTTCGGCCCCTGCTGGAAGAGCGTCGCGCCGATCTGCGCGGCCTGTTGCACGCCCGGGGCCTGGACTGGATCGAAGACCCCGCAAACGCCGACGCCCACTTCGCCCGCCCTCGCGCCCGCGCGGCTCTGAAGGGCGAGGAGCCCCTCCTGCCTCAATCACCCGCATTGGACTGGGCACCGCCCGACCAACCGCTGGCCGACGCGGGGGTGCTGACCCTGCCCCGAACCGCGCCTCTGGCCGCCTTCGCCGCCGCCGTCGCCTGCGTGGCGGGGGTTCGGACCACGCCGCGCGGTCGGGTGCTGGAACGGCTCAGGCGCCGCCTGGCTGAACCGGCTGACGCCGTCGCGACCCTGTCGGGCGCCCGGCTGGAGCTGGACGGCGGCGAGGTGCGCGTCCTGCGTCAGATGCGCAGCCGCGACCCGCAGGCCGTGGCGCCCGTCCCACTTTCGTCGGGTGCGCCGCAGGTCTGGGACGGGCGGTTCGAGATTGAAAGCGAAGAGCAAGGCCTCCGCGTCGCGCCCGCCTTCGGCCGGTTGGCGAGGCTGAGTGCCGCGGATCGGGCTTGGCTGTCCCGCCTCCCAGTCCAGGCGCGCTCGGCGTTTCCAGTGCTTCTGGCCGATGACGACGCGTCCGTTCTGGCCTTCCGCCGGGCGCGGATGAGGGGGCTCGTCGGCCCCCGGTTCGGCCTCTGGGCACGCTCAGTCGGAGGCGAAACGCCGCACGAGGCCGAGCTGGCCCAAGCCGTGCATGGCGCGACGCCTTGGAACCACCTATTTTGAACGCGACGCTTTCCTGATCGACGCCGCTGGTCGGCGCCGGACCACCGAGGATCCGAATGAACCTGCGCAATCTCGCCTTTGGCGCGCTGATGCTGATGGGCCTTCTGGCCGTCTACGCCATGATGTCTCAGGGCGGCCCGGCCGGCATGCCCGGCAAGGCCGGCTCGGCCGGCCGTCCCGAAACGATCACCTACTCCCAGCTGGTGCGCCAGACCGAGGCGGGCGAGGTCAAGTCGGCCGTGGTCAAGGGCGACCAGGTGACCGGCGAGTACAAGAATGAGACCAAGTTCACCGCCACCACCCCCTATCCGAACGAGGAGCTGGTCTCCTCAATGCTGGCCAATGGCGTCGAGGTCGACGCCAAGACCTCGCGGGCGCCGTGGTGGTCGGGCATCCTTGGCCTGCTGTTGCCGGTCGTCCTGATCATCGGCTTCTGGCTCTTCATCATGAACCGGATGCAGGGCGGGGCGAAGGGCGCCATGGGCTTCGGCAAGTCCAAGGCCAAGCTGCTGACCGAGCACAAGAGCCGCAAGACCTTCGACGACGTCGCCGGCGTGGACGAGGCCAAGGAAGAGCTGACCGAAGTGGTCGAGTTCCTGAAGGACCCCGGCAAGTTCCAGCGCCTGGGCGGCAAGATTCCCAAGGGCGCCCTGCTGGTCGGCCCTCCCGGCACCGGCAAGACGCTGCTGGCGCGCGCCGTCGCGGGCGAGGCGGGCGTTCCGTTTTTCTCCATCTCGGGTTCGGACTTCGTGGAGATGTTCGTCGGCGTCGGCGCCAGCCGCGTGCGCGACATGTTCGAGCAGGGCAAGAAGAACGCGCCCTGCATCATCTTCATCGACGAAATCGACGCCGTCGGCCGTCACCGCGGCGCCGGCCTGGGCGGCGGCAATGACGAGCGCGAGCAGACGCTGAACCAGCTTCTGGTCGAGATGGACGGCTTCGAGGCGTCCGAGAACATCATCCTGATCGCCGCCACCAACCGTCCCGACGTGCTGGACCCGGCCCTGCTGCGCCCTGGCCGGTTCGACCGCCAGGTGGTGGTGCCCAACCCCGACGTCTCGGGCCGCGAGCACATTCTGCGCGTCCACATGAAGGACGTGCCGCTGGGGCCGGACGTCAATGTGCGCACCATCGCGCGTGGCACACCAGGCTTCTCCGGCGCCGATCTTGCCAACCTGGTCAATGAAGCGGCCCTGACGGCGGCCCGTAAGGACCGCAAGATGGTCACCCAGCGCGACTTCGAGGACGCCAAGGACAAGGTCCTGATGGGCTCCGAGCGCAAGTCCATGGCGATGAACGAGGAAGAAAAGCGTCTGACCGCCTATCACGAGGCTGGCCACGCCATCGTCGCCATGAACGTCAAGATGGCCGACCCGGTGCACAAGGCGACCATCGTGCCGCGCGGCCGCGCCCTCGGCATGGTCATGCAGCTGCCCGAGGGCGACCGCTATTCGATGAAGTACCAGCAGATGATCGACCGAATCGCCATCATGGCCGGCGGCCGCGTCGCCGAAGAGATCATCTTCGGGCCGGAGAACATCACCTCGGGCGCCAGTTCCGACATCGAACAGGCGACCAAGCTGGCCCGCGCGATGGTCACCCGCTGGGGCTTCTCCGAGAAGCTGGGCACTGTCGCCTATGGTGAGAACCAGGAAGAGGTTTTCCTGGGCCATTCGGTGGCGCGCAGCCAGAACGTCTCGGAAGAGACCGCCCGCATTATCGACGAAGAGGTCAAGCGCATCGTCAACTCGGGCTGGGCCGAGGCCCGCAAGATCTTGACCGAAAAGGCCGAGGACCACGAGAAGCTGTCCCAGGCGCTGCTGGAATACGAGACCCTGTCGGGCGAAGAGATCAAGGACCTGCTGGAAAAGGGCGTCGCTCCCAACCGCGACGAGAGCAACTTCCCCAACGCCGGCCCCTCGGTTTCGGTGCCGGTCACGCCGGTGTCGGATGGGACCGAAGTCGAGCCTTCGCAGGCCGGCGCGCCCGCCGCGCCGACCACCAGCGTGCCGACGGTCCACTGACCTCATGCCGGGTTCCGGCGGCCGGCCCCTGGTCATGGGCATCGTCAACGTCACGCCGGACAGTTTTTCGGACGGCGGGCGGCTGACGACGGCCGAGGCGGCGATCGCTCATGGGCTGAAGCTGGTCGAACAGGGCGCCGACTGGCTGGACGTGGGAGGCGAAAGCACCCGGCCGCGCGCGACGCCGGTGGCCGAAGCCGAAGAGCTGGCGCGGGTCATGCCGGTGATCCAGGGCCTGGTCGCGCGCTGGGACGGGCCGATCAGCATCGACACGCTGAAACCCGGCGTCGCGCGCGCGGCCGTCGGCGCCGGCGCATCCATGTGGAACGACGTCTCGGCCCTGAACAGTTCGCCCGACAGCCTGGCGACGGCGGCCGAACTGGGCTGCGCCGTCTGCCTGATGCACATGAAGGGCGAGCCGCGCACCATGCAGGACGCGCCCGCCTATGAAGACGTGCTCGCCGAGGTCATCGACGCCCTGGCCGCGCGCGCCGAGGCGGCAATGGCGGCGGGGGTGGCGCGGTCGGCGATCTGGCTGGATCCGGGCCTGGGCTTCGGCAAGACGGCGGCCCATAATTTGGCCCTGACAGCGCATCTGGATCGGCTCGCGGCCCTTGGCTTTCCGGTGCTGTACGGCGCCAGCCGCAAGCGCACGATCCAGGCCGTCGATCCGACCGCGACCGACCCGCTGGACCGTCTGGGCGGTTCGCTGGTCCTGGCGCTGGAGGCCTCGCGACGCGGCGCGGCCATGGTTCGCGTCCATGACGTGCGCGAGACGGTGCAGGCCCTGACCCTTCAGGTGGCGCTCAACCAGCCGGCTGCTCCAGACCGCTCCTGACCCATCGAGGATGTGCGCCCGCGCTCAGGGCGTGCGCCGATAAACGGTGCGGCTGAAGTCGCGCCAGCTTCCATCCGCCTCTCGCACGCGCCCAACCGAGCGGCGCTCGTCGTGACTGACGATCTCGAACACGTCGTCGTACTCGGCCTGACCTCCCTTGCCCTCCATGTCGGGCCCGCGGCTTCGCAGATGCAGTCGGCCGTCCGCTTCGACAGCGCCGTCATAGGTCCAAAGCTGGGGATGAGCCAATGGACGAAGTCCCCCGTGATCCGTCCTGTCTCAGGGTCATGCGCCAGCTGGAAACGGTAGCCCTCGCCCTCGATCACGATCCAGGCGTCCCGCTTCGTCACGCTTTCGCGCCCGGTCTGGACTTGCCCCGGGTCGTCAGGAACCGCGCGCCCTTCGAAGGTCCAGGTTCCGACCATCTGCTCCAGCCAGTCTGCCATCCGATGCTCTCCGTCACAGTCTCACGACAGCATACAGCCGCTTGCTCCTTCGGCCCAAAGCCCGCATCAGGGGTCATGATCGCCATCAATCCGTGGATCGCCCTGGTCATCGCCGGCCTGCTGGAAGTCGGCTGGGCCTCTGGCTTCAAATTTGTGGGTCCGCAGCGGCCCGTGACCTCGCTGGTCGTGATCGCCGCCATGGGCTTGAGCTTCTGGTTCCTGTGGATGGCGACCCAGCGCATTCCGATCGGCACCGCCTACGCCATCTGGACCGGCATCGGGGCGGTGGGCGCGGCGACCGTCGGCATGGCGATCTACAACGAGCCGGCGACGGCGCTGCGCATCGTCTGCATCGTCCTGATCGTCGCCGGGATCGTGGGACTGAAGCTGTTCTCGGCGGCCCATCCATGAGCGATTTCAAGGGACGCGTGCTGATCCTGGCCGGCTCGGACTCGGGCGGCGGCGCAGGGATCCAGGCCGACATCAAGGCGGTGACAATGCTGGGCGGCTTCGCGGCGACGGCGATCACGGCCGTCACCGTCCAGAACACCCTGGGCGTCCACGGCGTGCACCCCCTGCCCATCGAACTGATCCGCGCCCAGGCCGAGGCGGTGCTGGACGACATCGGCGCCGATGCGCTCAAGACAGGCATGCTGGGGTCGGTCGAGGTGGTTGAGACCGTGGCCGCCCTGATCGACCAGGCCGAGGCGCCCGCCGTGGTCGACCCCGTCATGGTGGCCAAGGGCGGCGCGGCCCTGCTGCCGGACCAGGCCGTCGCGGCGGTGAAGGCGCTGATGATCCCGCGCGCCGCCCTTCTGACCCCCAATGCGCCGGAGGCCGAGGCCCTGACCGGCCTGACCGTGGCCGACCTGGACGGCCAGCGGCGCGCCGGCGAGGCCCTGCTCGAACTCGGCGCGCGCGCCGTGCTGATGAAGGGCGGACATGTGCCGGGCGAGCGGCTGATCGACGTGCTGATGACCCCAGACGGCGAGACCCTGTTCGAGGGCGAGCGGGTCGAGACGCGCCACACCCACGGGACCGGCTGCACATTGGCCAGTGCGTGCGCGGCCGGCCTGGCCAAAGGCCTGCCCCTGCCCATCGCTGTGGCCGAGGCCTGGGCCTATGTCGCCGAGGCCATCCGCCGCGCGCCCGGCCTGGGCGGCGGCCACGGCCCCCTGGACCACGCCTGGCCCGTGCGCCGATGAGCGACCTCGAGCGCCGACTTGTCGAGATCGTCCGCGCGGATCCCGACCTGATGACCGTGCTGACGGATGTGCGCGACCTGAACCTGCCGGACTGGCGGCTGTTCTCGGGCGCCGTCTATCAGTCAGTCTGGAACGCCCTGACCGGGCGTCCGGCGGGCTATGGCGTCAAGGACTTCGACCTGGGCTACTTTGATCCCGACACCTCGTGGGACACCGAGGACGGCATCATCCGTCGCGTCGCCGCCGCCTTCGAGCCGCCGCTGCGTGACCGTGTCGAGGTCAGGAACCAAGCCCGCGTCCCCCTTTGGTTTCCGCAGAAGTTCGGCGAACCCTATCCGCCGATCCACGGCACGGACGAGGCGCTGGAGCGGTTCGTGGCGCCGTGTTTCGCCGTGGCGGTGCGGCTGGAGGCCGACGACGGCGTCAGCGTCGCAGCGCCCTTCGGGCTGGAGGATGTCTTCGCCCTAACAATCCAACC
Organism: Brevundimonas sp.; assembly: GCF_046295775.1. Taxonomy (GTDB): domain Bacteria; phylum Pseudomonadota; class Alphaproteobacteria; order Caulobacterales; family Caulobacteraceae; genus Brevundimonas. The sequence continues at coordinate 116,362 of NZ_JBKBML010000004.1, forward strand.
CAATCCGAACCGTCCGCTGGCGAAGGACTGGGATCGCATTATCGACCGCGCCCGAACACGCTGGCCCGAACTGACGGTGGTCGGCGTCGATTAAAGGTGGTGCGGGCGGTCGGGCTCGAACCGACACTCCTTTCGGAACCGGATTTTGAGTCCGGAGGCTTGTCAAGGAATTCAGGCTCTTACTTAGCGAGCGGCGCTGTCGAGGCGCTCGTGGCATTTTCTCGCGTGTCCGCTGCTGACACATCGAAGACGTTCGGAAGGTCTGCTTGGAGCACGGCGACGGGCGGACGCTCCTGGAGCTGAGGGGCTTATCCAGTGCGCCGTCGTCTCCCTTACGCCGACCTTATGCCAAGCGGCCCAATTCCGATGGCCCGCTTACGGGCTTGAGGCGTCTTCTGTGGCTCTGAACTGAGCTGGAGGTGTCGGCATGGCCGATCTTATTTTTCTGGCGATCGGCGGCGGGGCGTTTGTCGCCTTCGCCGTTCTCGCCGCTGTCCTGAAGCGGGTGTGACGATGCTGGTCGCCATACTCTGGGGCGTCGGCGCGGTCGTCGTCGCCGTCTACATGGTCGCGGCGCTGCTGCGCCCCGAGCGGTTCTAGGGAGCCGCCGCCATGAACATTCAAGGAGGGGCGGAGATCGCCCTGACGATCGGTCTGGCCGCCCTGATCGGCTGGCCGATCGGCCTCTACATGTCGCGCGTCTGGAACGGCGAGCGGACCTGGCTCGACCCGGTGATGAAGCCGGTTGAAGGGCTGTTCTACCGCGCTGCCGGCGTGAACCCGGCGCACAGCCAGGGTTGGCTCGGCTATGCGGGCGCGCTGCTGGCGTTCAACGCTGCCGGTTTCGTTCTGCTCTTTGCCCTGCTGCGCTTGCAGGGCGTGCTGCCCATCAACCCCCAGGACTTCGGCGGCCTGACGCCGGATCAGGCGTTCAACGTCGCCGTCAGCTTCGTCACCAACACCAACTGGCAGTCCTACGGCGGCGAGACGACGATGTCGCACTTCAGCCAGATGGCGGGCCTGACGGTGCAGAACTTTCTGTCGGCCGCGACCGGCGCGACCATCGCGGCGGCGCTGGCGCGCGCCTTCGTCGCCAATCGCGGCGAGGGGGTCGGCAACTTCTGGGCCGACATGACACGGACGACGCTCTGGGTGCTTCTGCCCCTGTCGGTGGTCCTCGCGATCGTCCTGGTCGGTCTGGGCGTGACCCAGACGCTGGACGCCTCCGCGACCGCGACGGGACTGGAGGGCGGATCGCAGACGCTGTCGCTGGCGCCCACCGCCAGCCAGCTGGCGATCAAGCAGCTCGGCATCAACGGCGGCGGCATCTTCAACGTCAACTCGGCCCATCCGTTCGAGAACCCGACGCCGCTGACCAATCTGATCACCGCCATCTCGATCAATGTGCTCGGCTGGGCCGCCTTCTTCGCCTTCGGCCGCAGCGTGCTGGCCCGGAAAGACGTGCGGGCGCTCGCCGTCGCGGCCCTGGTCCTGCTCAGCCTCTCGGGTGCGGCGATGTATGCGATCGAGACCCAACCAGCGCCGGCGCTCGTCGCGGCCGGGGTCGATGCCTCCGCCAACATGGAAGGCAAGGAAGTCCGCTTCGGCGTCCCGGCCTCGGTCGCCTGGGCGACCATGACCACCGGGGCCTCGAACGGCTCGGTCAACTCCATGCACGCCAGCTACATGCCGCTGGGCGGCGGGCTGCAGATTTTCCTGATGCAACTCGGCGAAATCCTGCCCGGCGGGGTCGGGTCCGGGATCGCCGTCATGGTGGTTATGGCCCTGCTGGCGGTCTTTGTCGCCGGGCTGATGGTCGGGCGGACACCGGAGTATCTGGGCAAGAAGATTGAGGCCCGCGAAATCCAGTATGCCATGGTGGCGGTCCTGGTCCTGCCTCTGGCCATTCTCGGCTTCTCGGCCGTGGCGGCGGTTCTTCCGACGGCGCTGGAAGGTCTGCTGAACGACGGGCCGCACGGCCTGTCGGAGATCCTCTACGGCTACACCTCGGCGGCCGCCAATAACGGCTCGGCCTTCGCCGGCCTGACTGCGAACTCGCCGTGGTGGAACACGACCCAGGGTCTGGGGATGCTGTTCGGCCGGTTCGTGCCCGCCATCGCCGTGCTGGCCATCGCCGGCAGCCTGGTCGTCAAGCCCAAGCTGGCGCCCAGCACCGGCACGCTGCCGACCCACGGGCCGCTGTTCATCGGGCTGGTGATCGGCGTCATCCTCATCCTCGGCGGGTTGCAGTTCTTCCCCGCCCTCGCCCTTGGCCCCCTCGTCGAGCACTTCCAGGTGCTGGACGTGGTGGCCGGGCTCTGATCCGGGATCCCTGAAATGACCTTCGCAAACCCCGAGCACCTGGGCGAAACCCGCCGGGCCGCTCCCCTGGCCGGCGGCCTGTCCGGCCCGATGCTGGGCCGGGCGCTTGGCGACGCCTTCGTCAAGCTGGACCCGCGTCGCCTGCTTCGAAACCCGGTGATCTTCACCACCTGGATCGTGGCCCTGCTGGCGACGGTGTCGGCCATCGCCGCCGTCGTCGCCGGCGAGACCGCCGGCTTCGCCATCCAGCTGGCGGTCTGGCTGTGGGCGACCGTGCTGTTCGCCAACGTCGCCGAGAGCGTCGCCGAAGGGCGCGGCAAGGCGGCGGCGGACTCCCTGCGGGCGACACGCGTCACCACCAAGGCCAAGCTGATCGTCGACCCGAAGACCGGCCTGACGGTCCCGACGCCCGCGCACGAGCTGGAGATCGGTTCGATCGTGCTGGTCGAGGCGGGCGACGTCATCCCCTCGGACGGCGAGATCGTCGAAGGGATCGCCTCGGTCAACGAGGCCGCCATCACCGGCGAGAGCGCGCCCGTGATCCGCGAAAGCGGCGGCGACCGGTCGGCCGTCACCGGCGGCACCACGGTGGTGTCCGACTGGATCAAGGTGCGCATCACCTCGGCCCCGGGCTCGACCTTCCTCGACCGCATGATCTCCATGGTCGAGGGCGCCAACCGACGGAAGACTCCGAACGAACTGGCGCTGTCCGTGCTGCTCGCGGGTCTGACCCTGGTGTTCCTGATCGCGGTGGTGACGCTGCTGGGTCTGGGCGCCTACTCCGGCATTGCGCTGGACCCGATCGTGCTCGGCGCCCTGTTCATCACCCTCATTCCGACGACCATTGGCGGCCTGCTGTCCGCCGTCGGCATCGCCGGCATGGACCGGCTGCTGAAGGTCAATGTTCTGGCGACCTCGGGTCGCGCGGTCGAGGCCGCCGGCGACGTAGACACCCTGCTGCTCGACAAGACCGGCACCATCACCTTCGGCAACCGCATGGCCACCGAAGTCATCCATGTGCCGGGAGTCCGGCCGGAAGCGGCGATGCGCGCCGCCGTCATGGCGTCCCTCGCCGACGAGACGCCCGAGGGCCGCTCGATCATCGAACTGGGCCGCAACGCGGGTCTGTCTGTCGATCTGCCCGAAGGCGCTAAGGCTATCCCGTTCTCTGCCACGACCCGACAGTCGGGTGTGGACGCGGACGGCAAGTCCTGGCGAAAGGGCGCGGTCGACGCCGTGCTCAAGTCTCTGAACCTGGACGAAAAGGACGCTCCGGCCGAGTTCCGTCAGGCGGTGGACCGCATCGCCCGCTCGGGCGGCACGCCGCTGGCGGTGGTCGAGAGCGGCGTCCTCGTCGGCATCATCCACCTGAAGGATGTGATCAAGCCCGGCATGAAGGCGCGGTTCGCCGACCTTCGCCGCATGGGCCTGCGCACGGTGATGATCACCGGCGACAACCCGGTCACCGCCGCCGCCATCGCGTCTGAAGCGGGGGTCGACGACTACCTCGCCGAGGCTACGCCCGAGGACAAGATGCGCCTCATCAAGGCGGAGCAGGCCAAGGGCCGGTTGGTCGCCATGTGCGGCGACGGGGCCAACGATGCCCCCGCGCTGGCCCAGGCCGACGTCGGCGTGGCTATGCAGACCGGGGCCCAGGCTGCGCGCGAGGCCGGCAATATGGTCGACCTCGACAGCGATCCGACCAAGGTCATCGAGATCGTCGAGGTCGGCAAACAACTGCTGATCACGCGAGGAGCCCTGACGACCTTCTCGATCGCCAACGACGTGGCCAAGTATTTCGCCATCATCCCGGCGATGTTCGTGGTCGCCCTGCCGGCGCTCGGCGCGCTCAACGTCATGGGGCTGCACAGCCCCGAGAGCGCCATCCTGTCGGCGGTGATCTTCAACGCCCTGGTGATCGTGGCGCTGATCCCGCTGGCCCTGCGCGGCGTCAAATACCGCGCCATCGGGGCCGGGGCGCTGCTGTCCCGCAACCTGCTGATCTACGGCCTCGGCGGCCTGATCGCCCCGTTCGTCGGCATCAAACTCATCGACGTGGTCATCTCCAGCCTCGGCCTGGCGTGACCTCTTCCAATCACAGAGTGATTTCCATGACCCGCAAATCCCGCGTCAGGGCGTCCAACCGCCCCTACATCTGGCTCTCGGGCGCCGGCCTCATCGCCCTTGTCGTCTGGGGCATCGCCTCCGAGGCCGACGCCCAGACCGTCGCCGAACCCGCCAATCCTTCGATCGCCTGGAACGTCGCCGTCGGTTCCGACTACGTCTTCCGGGGCGTCAGCCAGACCGAGGAGGACGCCGCGATCTCGGGCGGCGTCGATCTGACCAGCGGCAGCTTCTACGCCGGCGCCTGGGTCTCCAACGTCGCCTTCCCCAGGGATCCGGACACCAACGCCGAGATGGACGTCTATGCCGGTCTCCGCCCCGAGTTCGCGGGCTGGGTCTGGGACTTTGGCGCCGTGGGCTATTTCTACACCGGCCAGCCCGACGGCGCCGACTATGACTACGTCGAGGCCAAGGTCGCCGCTTCGCGCGCCATCGGCCCGGCCACCGTAGGCGCTGCTGTCTACTGGTCGCCCGACTTCTTCGGCGCCGCCGAGGATGAGGCGACCTATGTCGAGGCCACTGCGAGCTTCTCTCCGGCCGACAGATGGACGGTTTCAGGCGCCATCGGACGCCAGTTCCTGTCCTCGGACTTCGACTACACAACCTGGAACCTGGGCGTGGCCCGGCAGCTGACCGACAAACTCGCTCTCGACGTCCGCTATCACGACACCGACGAGCACGACTTCGGCGACATCTACGGCAGCCGCGCCGTGGCCTCGCTGAAGGCGGCCTTCTAAAGGACGACGCCAATGCTCCGCCAACTCCGCCCCGCGATCGTCATGATCGCCCTTTTCACCCTTCTGCTCGGCGTGGCCTATCCGTTGGCCGTCACCGGCGTCGCTCAGGTCGCCTTTCCGTCGCAGGCCAACGGCAGCCTTATCCGCGACGCCGAGGGTCAGGTGGTCGGCTCGGCCCTGATCGGCCAGCCGTTCGCCGAGGCACGCTATCTGCACCCGCGCCCCTCGGCCGCCGGCGACGGCTATGACGCCTCTGCCTCCTCGGGGTCGAACCTGGGCCCGCTCAACACGGACCTGGCCGAGCGCATCAAGACCGACGCCGAAGCTATCCGGGCCGACACCGGCGCGACGGTCATCCCGGCCGACGCCGTGACCACCTCGGCCTCGGGCCTCGACCCCCACATCTCTCCGGCCTACGCTCGGCTTCAGGCGGCGCGCGTGGCGCAGGCTAGAGGGGTCGATGTGACGACGGTGCAGCAGGTGATCGACGCAAACACCGAGGGCGCCCTGCTTGGCTTCATCGGCCAGCGGCGCGTCAATGTGCTGCTGACCAACCGGGCGCTCGACGCCCGCCTCTCCGCCGCGACCTGACTTGCCTGCCGCGCCGCCCGGTCCGAAGCCCTCGCCGGTCGGTCTCACGCGACCGAAACGCGGGCGGCTGAAGGTGTTCCTCGGCATGTCGCCGGGGGTCGGCAAGACCTATGAAATGCTGCGCGCCGCCCGACGCCGAAAGGCCGAGGGCGGCGATGTCGTCGTCGGAGTGGTCGAGACCCATGGCCGCCGCGAGACCGAAAGCCTGCTGCGCGGGATGGAGGTGATGCCGCGGGCCCCGATCGACTACAGGGGCCGCGCCCTGATGGAGTTCGACATCGACGCGGCGCTGGCGCGCAAGCCCGGCCTCCTGCTCGTCGACGAATACGCCCATTCCAATGTCCCAGGGTCGCGGCATCCGAAGCGGTGGCAGGACGTCGAGGAGATCCTGTCTGCCGGCATCGACGTCTGGACCACGCTGAACGTCCAGCATCTGGAAAGCCTGTCCGACGTGGTGCTGCGCATCACCGGCGTGCGCCAGCGCGAGGCCCTGCCCGACAGCGCTCTGAGCGGGGCCGACGACATCGAGGTCGTGGACATCACCCCCGAGGAGCTGCGTAAGCGCCTGGCCGAGGGAAAGGTCTATGTGCCCGAGACCGCGCGACTGGCCTCGGAAAATTTCTTCAAGGTCGAGAACCTGACTGCGCTCCGCGAGATGGCGCTGCGGCGCGCGGCCCAGACCATCGACGATCAGCTTCTGGCCACCCTGCGGGAGCGCGGCGTTGAAGGCCCCTGGGCGGCGGGCGAGCGCATTCTGGTCCTGGTCGGCGGCGATCCGATCGCTTCGTCTCTGGTTCGCGCCGGTCGACGGCTTTCCGACATGACCATGGATGCCCCCTGGACCGTGGCCCATGTCGAACGTCCCAATCAGCCGGTTGCGAAGCCTGAAGGCCGCGCAAGGGTGGGCGAGGCCTTCGCACTGGCCGAGCAGCTGGGCGGGCGCACGATCATCCTGACCGGCGACGACGTCGTCGGCACGGTGATGGACTACGCCGATCGCAACAACGTCACCCAGATCGTGATCGCCAAGGGGCGAGACAGCCGCATCAGCGAAGTTCTGGGACGATCGCTGGCGGCCGAACTGTTACGCTCGGCGCGAGGTGTCGCGCTGCATGTCGTCACTGAACCGGCCGCCGACTCCAAGGATCGCCCGGCCAGGATCGCCGCAATCCAGCAGCCCAGGCGCTGGCGGGGTTACGCATTCGGCGCAGCCTTTATCGGCGCCGCGACGGCTCTCGCCTATGGGCTCGACCAGGTGTTTGAGCGGGTCGATCTCGGCGTTCTATACCTGTCCGCCGTTTTGGCCGCCGGGGTGCTTTACGGCTTGAGACCGGCGCTGGCGGCGGCGACCGTCGCCTTCCTGACCTACAACTTCCTGTTCCTGGAGCCGCGCTACACCTTCCTGATCGGGTCACCGACGGACATCCTGACCCTGATCGTGTTCTGGGCTGTGGCTTCGGTCACTGGCGGATTGGCGGGTCGGGTCCGCGACCAGGCCCAACGGGCTCAGCGGCGCGCCTCCGCCGTCTCGGCCCTGCTCGCCGCCAGCCAGGCGCTGGCCGATGCCGAGGATCGCCTGGAAACCGCCCAGGTGCTTGCGGAGCAGACCGCCGCCGCAGCCGGAGGCAAGGCGATGGTCCTCCTGCCGATGGGCGAGGACCTGACCCCCGTCGCGGGCGCGCCGACACTGGACCAGTTGGACGCCGCCACCCTGGCCGCCGCGCGCTGGGCCTGGGAGCGCGGCGAGCCGGCGGGGTTCGGCACGGGAACCTTGCCGCAGACCGGCTGGACGTTCCGCCCTCTCCAAGGTGTGCGCTCGCGCGCCGGCGTGGCGGGCGTCGAAGCCGACGCCGTGGCGCCTGGATCGGATGAGGAGCGGCTGGCGCTGGCTCTGCTCGACCAGGGCGCAGTGGCCTTGGAGCGGGCCCAACTGGCTGGCGACGCCGTCGAGTCCGAGACCCTGCGCCGCACCGATCGCTTTCGCGGGGCCTTAATGAACTCAGTCAGCCACGATCTGCGCACGCCGCTCTCCACCGTGCTCGGGGCCGCCACCACCCTGATCGACTTTGGCCCGACCATGAAGCCCGAAGTGCGCAGGGACCTCCTTCTCAGCATCCGTGAGGAGGCCGAACGCCTCAGCCGCTACGTCGGCGACCTACTGGACATGACCCGGCTCGAAGGCGGGGCGCTCAATATCAAGGCCGACTGGACCGACGTCCGCGATGTCCTGAACGCGGCCGCCGAGCGGGTGTCGCGCCGACTCGGCGCGCGTCGGCTGACCCGTGACTTTCCCGCCCAACTCAGCATGGTGAGGCTGGACCAGGGGCTGCTGGAACAGGCGTTGGTCAATATCCTTGAGAACGCCATCGCCTACAGTCCCGACGGTTCCGCCATCGAACTGGCGGCCTATGAGGACCGGGGCTCGGTGGTCATCAGCATCGAGGACGAGGGCAAGGGTATTCCCACCGCCGAACTTGAGTTGGTGTTCGACAAGTTCCGCCGCATGGAGGAACAGCCGGATCGTTCCAATGGCGCGGGCCTTGGTCTCGCCATCGCCAAGGGTTTCGTCGAAGCCATGAACGGCCGGATCGCCGCCGCCAGCCCGATCCTGGACGACCACGGCACCCGCATCCTGATCAGCGTGCCCAAGTCCATCCCTACCCATCCGGACCTGCTATAGAGCCCCATGTCGGCCGCCAGACCCCGCATCCTCGTCATCGACGACGAACCGCAAATCCACCGCTTCCTGTCGCCCGCGCTAGACGCCGCCGGCTACGAGCCGAAGCGGGCCGACAGCGGTCAGGAAGGCCTGCGCGGCATCGCCTTGTGGAGCCCCGACGCCGTCGTGCTCGACCTCGGCCTTCCCGACATGGATGGGAAGGATGTGCTTATCCGGGCCCGCGAGTTCTACACCGGCCCGATCATCATCTTGTCCGCCCGTGACCGCGAGGCCGAAAAGATCGAGGCCCTCGACCTCGGCGCCAACGACTATGTCGAAAAGCCTTTCGGCGTCGGCGAACTGTTGGCTCGTATTCGCGCGAGCCTTCGCCAGACCTCCGACCCCAAGGTCCACAAGGGGCCCATTGTCGTCGGCGATGTGGCGATTGACCTGGATCACCGGCTGGTGACCCGCGAGGGCCGGCCCGTGCGGCTGACCCCCAAGGAATACGACCTGTTCGCCCATCTCGCCCGCCATGCCGGCAAGCTGATTGGACACGTCGATCTTCTCACCGCGGTCTGGGGCGCCGCCCATGCAGCCGATACCCAGTATCTGCGCGTCGTCATCGGCCAACTGCGACACAAGCTGGAGACCGACCCGGCGCAGCCGACCCTAATCCTTACCGAACCCGGCGTGGGCTACCGGCTCCACGCTTGACTGCGCATTGGAGGTCCGCTCAGAGCAGAGGGATCAATGTCAGCTTCTGGCGAAACGCGGACCTTCATGGACCCGCCGGGCCGACCGTGCCCCAAGGAACCGTATGTATTGGCTGGTCGATTTGGAGAAAGTTAGATGGCGGGACGTTTTAGGGCCAGCCCGCCGCCCAGCCTGTTTACGGGAGGGTGCCAAAGCTCAGCGGAACAGCTATCCGGGAAACGCTCCAGCTCTCCAAACGCGTCAACTTGTATGGCTTTTCAAGGGGCAGCCCAGCGACGGGCCCCATCCGGCGTTATGAGGTAACACAAAGGCTTTGCTGGCTGCGGAGGGCATGGGTTGGCTGATCCGAGGGCGGCTCCGTTCTCCTGTCTCACGCTTGTTTGGGCGACTTGCTGGTCAGGTACATGGTCCCCTTCCGAACCTCACCTGCGTAGCTAGAAACCACGTGAGATTTAAGAAGCGAAACCGCCTACGCCCGCAGTGCTCGATAAAGTGTCGCCCGCCCAACCTGCAGAGTGCGCGCCACGTCGGCAGGGCGCTCCCCGGATTGAATGAGCTTCCTGGCATGCTCGACCTGCGATGAGATCAGCGCAGGCTTTCGGCCGAGCCGCTCGCCTCGCGCTTTCGCCGCCTGCAATCCGGCACGCGTGCGCTCGCTGATCAACGCCCGCTCGAACTCCGCGAGCGCCCCCATCATGTGAAAGACGAGCTTGCCTTGGGCGGTGGTCGTGTCGATGCCCTCGGTCAACGAGCGAAATCCGATGCCCCGCTCGCCCAGGTCGTGGACGAGAGTGATCAGATGCGACAGGGACCTGCCCAAGCGGTCGAGACGCCAGACCACAAGCACGTCGCCCGTGGTCAGCGCGGCGAGGGCCTTGTCCAGACCTAGCCGAGACGTGGCCGCGCCCGCACTTGCTTGGAGATCGCTTTCTGGATCGGCTTCCTAGAACGAGAGCCCGACGAAGCCGCACGCCTGTTCATGGCCGATGAGCACTCATCTAGCGCCGCGCGAGCCAAGCTTCTGGCCGATCTGCTCGAACCTGCGGCGGCCGAACCCTTTCGGCTGATATCTCAGAAAGCAGACGCCGAATATCGGCTAGGACCGAAGAAGCTTCGCATGGAAGAACTCGCGGCGCGCTCGGGCCTTGGCGATACCTACGCCTATTACAGAACCCTCTGCGCCGTCTCAGTACACCCATCCATGTCGCCTCTGGATAAGCTTATCGAACCGAACGACGACGGCACGCTAGGACTGAGGGCAGGCCCTGACGACAACGGAATCCCATTCTCTTTGATGAATGCCATCAACGCTCAGGATTGGGGCCTGAGCGCCTACGCACGATTTTTCGGAATGTCGGACGCCGTGAGAGCGCTTGAGCCGATCCAAGCAGATCGAGACAAGCTCCTCATGGCGATGCGCTAGGCCGCGCGAGAACAGGTCCGGAACCTTGCGGCGCTCACGCGGCGCTCGGAGTTTGGCGGAGCATGACGTAAAGGGTGAAAAACCCTGAAAATCAGCGCAACCACTTCCGCGCCCCCAGAGACGCCAAAGCCCGGCCGAAGCCGGGCTAAGTCATTGAAACCGTTTTTGGTGCGGGCGGTCGGGCTCGAACCGACACTCCTTTCGGAACCGGATTTTGAGTCCGGCGCGTCTACCAATTCCACCACGCCCGCGCGCCAGGAAGGGCGGCTTCGTAGCCGCCGTCCCTGACCGGGTCAATCATCGGGGGCGGTTCGGCAACGGCGGGTTCTCGTTATCGTCGTTTCCGGGGTTCCGCGCCGTGCCGTCGTAGTTGCGGTCCAGGCGGCTGGCCTGGTCGCCGCCCATGAGCCGATCGTCGATCCAGAAGTCGAAACGCATGACGAAGGTCGAGCCCGCTCCTGCCTCAGGATCCGCACGATCATAGTTCAGTCTGGCGTTGTGAACCGCCGTGACGGCGGATCGGCCCAGGCGGTATCCCGTCGGGCTTTCGCTTTCCACCCGACAATCGCGAACGACCCCGCGAGGCCTCACGACGCAGCTGAGGACGGCGAATCCACGCGCCACGCCCGCATCCAAGGCCTGTTTGCTGTATTGCGGTCGCGGAGGGGTCGACCAGACGTTTGTGGCGCTGGCGGGGATCACCCAGCCGCCCAAGGCGTCGCGCTCATCCTGCAGGGGGCGGTCGCAGGCCTGAAGCGTGCGGTCGATATTCGCCCATTCGGTCGGGAGGTCGTAGACAAGGCGCCGGTCTGGCTGCCCGGTTTCGTCTTGGGCGACAACTTCAAGGCGCCCGCCGCCTCTAAGAGCCCGTGCGAAGCGAGCCGGAACCTGGCTGAAGGCGACCGTCGCGCTGCTGCCCACGGTCCAGCTCTCGCGCTCTTGAGCTTCGCCGACGCGCCCCACGAGCAGAGTGCGCGTCATGCCCGCAGCCGGGGGCAGGCCTGTCACCAGCACGTCCAGCGCTCCGTCCGTGCAGCGTACCGCCACGGCCGTTCCGCTGTCGAAGGAGGCCGAAGCCATGGTCAGGCGTCGAGAGGGATCAGTCGAATAGTCCCAGTCGTCGTCGCCCTGAGTCTGAGCGTGGGCGGCGGTGGTCAACACGGCAAAAGCCAGGCCTGCAAAAGCCGCTGCCCCCATGATCCGATGCATTGGAACTCCCCCTTAACAGCACCGCAAGTTGAACTGCGCTAGAGCTTCGCTGTCCAGCCCGATACTAGCTTGAGCCTGTTTTTTTACCGCGTGGCGAAGCGGGTTCGGAAGGCGATGCGTCGGACAGGGATCGGGCTGTCCACGCCTTGGCGGCTGACAACACGGGCATCGCGTGACGCCCTGAGCACGGCGTCGCCGAAACGGCTTGCCGGCGGGTGCTCCATCTCATTGAGACAGTCGGACAGGCGACCGTCGGGCGTCGTCAGGCAGGTCGTGACGACGAAGCCGGCGGCGTATTGGGTGCGGGGAAAGCTCGGACGGGGCGCGCGCGCCCAGATCACGCCCCCGCCGGGTCCGCCATCTTCGCTGACGGCTTCCAAAATGGCGTCGCGCGGATCGACGACGGGGCGGCCGCACTCCGTCAGCACCTGATCTATGGATTGGTTCGACGGCGGCAGATCAACCTCGAACACGACATCGGCGCCGTTCGACGCTTCGCCCGGCACGGTGATCCGCAGCGGCCCGCCCTGGCGAAACTGCCGCGCCAGCGGGGCCGGAAGGTCGGCTACCACGACGGTTCGATCCGTCGTGGCGGTCCAGCCGGTGGAATGCGCGTGATCCGCATCAAACCGGATCATCAGATTGCGTCGCTCGGCTCGGGCCAGCGGCAGGCCGCTGATCACCGCACCGAAGGCTCCATCGACGCAGCGAAAGCCGATGCCGAGCCCGGAGTCATATTGCGCATAGGCCATCACTGTCCGGCCGCGAGGCTCTCGGTGAATGTCCCAGTCCGTCGCGGCTTGGGCCGCGGCGCCGTCGGACAAAAAGACTGCGATGCCCAAGGTGAAGAACCCTGCTGCGACAGATCGATCCGACATCGGGCGCTCCCCGCGCAACTCTTGAAGGGTCAGACGCTCTTAACCGTCTGTTCAATGGCGCCGAAGATCGAGTGGCGGCGCTCGTCCAGCATTTCGATCCGCACCGTGTCGCCGGCCTTGAGGAAAGGCGTTTCGGGCTTGCCGCGCAGGATGGTCTCGACCGTGCGGACCTCCGCCAGGCACGAGTAGCCCAGGCCGCCCTCGGCGACCGGCTTGCCCGGTCCGCCGTCGGCGTCACGGTTGGACACAGTGCCCGAACCGATGATCGATCCGGCGCCGAGCGAGCGGGTCTTGGCCAGGTGGGCGATCAGGGTCCCGAAATCGAAGGTCATGTCCACGCCGGCGTCGGCCCGGCCGAAGTCGGCGCCGTTCAGCTGGACCTCAAGCGCGCCGTGCAGCTTGCCGTCCTTCCAGCGATCGCCCAAGGCGTCGGTCGTCACGAAGACGGGCGACAGGGCGCTGGCGGGCTTGGACTGGACGAAGCCGAAGCCCTTGCCCAGCTCCGCCGGGATCAGGTTGCGCAGCGAGACGTCGTTGACCAGGCCGACCAGGCGGATGTGGTTCAGCGCCTCCTCGCGCGACACGCCCTGAGGCACATCGCCGGTGACGACCACGATCTCGGCCTCTAGGTCACAGCCCCAGGCTTCGTCGGCCAGCGGGATCGGGTCGCGCGGCCCGAGCATGGAGTCCGAACCACCCTGATACATCAGCGGATCGGTCCAGAAGCTCTCGGGCATTTCCGCGCCGCGCGCCTGACGCACCAGCTGGACGTGGTTCACATAGGCCGAGCCGTCGGCCCACTGATAGGCGCGGGGCAGGGGAGCGGCGGCCTCGCGCTCGTGGAAGCGGCCGCGCGGCACGGCCTCGTGCTCCAGGCTTTCGGCCAGGGCGCGCAGTTCGGGCTCACAGCGGTCCCAGTCGTCCAGCGCGGCCTGCAGGGTCGGGGCGATCAGGAAGGCGTCGGTGAACCAGTTCAGGTCCTGCGAGACGACCACGAGGCGGCCGTCGCGGCCGTGCTTGAGCGAGGCGAGTTTCATGCCCTTCTGATTAGGCGGTTTCCGGCGTGGTGCAAACCGCATCGCTCTTTCGGACGCGGCCATTTGGTTCTAACTCCCTGCCATGGCCGATACGCCCGCCGAGACCTTCAAGCGCGCCCTGGCGCATGCCGCCCGCGCCCTGGCCGAACAGGCCGAGCTGGAGGTCGCCTTCGGCTCGGATGGGCCTAAGCTAGCGAACGGCGTCCTGACCCTGCCGCATCCGCCGCGCGATCCGGCCGGCCCCGAGAGCGCGACCCTGCGCGGCCAGGCCGACCGTCTGGCCCTGCGCCTGGCCAATCACGACGAGGCTCTGGGCGGGCGGCTGCGTCCGGCCGACAGTCAGGCGGCCGAGGTGTTCGAGGCGGCGGAGCAGGCGCGGGTGGAATCCCTGGGCGCGCGGTCGCTTGCGGGGGTTCGGGCCAATTTGGACGCAGCCCTGCTGACCCGGCTGGAACGGACCGGCGCCCTGCGCGCCGAGGCCGAGCGGGTGCCCGTGGCCGAGGCCGTGGGGCTCCTGGTGCGCGAGCGGCTGACCGGCCACCGCGCGCCCGACGGCGCGGGGACGATGCTGGACCGCGTGCGCGACGATCTTGAGGGCAAGGCCGGCGCCGCGCTCGACGCCCTGGCCCAGGCCGCCGACGATCAATCGGCGTTTGCGGAGAAGTTCCGCGACGTGCTGCGCGCTCTGGACATGGATCCCGGCGACGGGCGCGGCGACGATGCGTCCGACGACCTGGGCGAGGATCAGCCCGAGCCCCAGGAGCCCGAAGCCTCGGATCAGGACGACGAGGACGAACAGCTGCCTGACGCCGGCGACGGCCAGTCTCTGGAAGGCTCGGCCGACGACGAGGGCGCCGATCAGGAGCGCGAGGCTCGCCCCGATGGCGCGCCGGCAGACCCGAACGGCGAGCCCGGTCCCGACGACCCGGAGCTGGGCGAGGGCGAGCGCCCCAATCGAACCCAGAACGCCGACGACGGCCGCGCCGTCAGCACCTATCACGCTTTCACCACCGCCTTCGACGAGGTGATCGACGCTGCGGATCTGTGCGACCCCGTCGAGCTGGACCGTCTGCGCGCCCTGCTGGATCAGCAGCTGACGGTCCTCTCCAGCGTGGTGTCGCGCCTGGCTAACCGGCTTCAGCGCCGCTTGATGGCCCAGCAGAACCGCAGCTGGATCTTCGACCTGGAGGAGGGCGTGCTGGACACTGCGCGGCTGACCCGCGTCGTCACCGACCCCGCCAGCCCCCTGTCATTCAAGGCCGAGAGCGAGAGCCCGTTCCGCGACACGGTGGTGACCCTGCTGCTCGACAATTCGGGCTCGATGCGCGGCCGGCCGATCATGGTGGCGGCGGTCTGCGCCGACATCCTGGCGCGCACGCTGGAGCGGTGTGGGGTCAAGGTCGAGATCCTGGGCTTCACCACCCGCGCCTGGAAGGGCGGCCAGTCGCGCGAGGCGTGGATCAGCGCCGGCAAGCCCGCCGCGCCCGGCCGCCTGAACGACATCCGCCACATCATCTACAAGTCCGCCGACGCACCCTGGCGCCGGGCCAAGAAGAACCTGGGCCTGATGATGCGCGAGGGCCTGCTGAAGGAGAACATCGACGGCGAGGCGCTGGAGTGGGCGCACGGTCGGCTGATGGCCCGCAGCGAGGCGCGGCGCATTCTGATGGTCATTTCCGACGGCTCGCCGGTCGACGATTCCACCCAGTCGGCGAACGCCGCCCTGTATCTGGACAAGCACCTGCGCCAGGTCATCGCCAGGATCGAGGACGGCTCGCCGGTCGAACTTCTGGCCATCGGCATCGGCCATGACGTGACCCGCTGGTACCGCCGCGCCGTCACCCTGGTCGATGTCGAACAACTGGCCGGCGCCATGATCGAGAAGCTGGCCGAACTGTTCGACGCCGAAACGCCCAGCCCACGCCGAAGGCGCGCGGCTTGAGGATTTCAAAGC
This sequence comes from Brevundimonas sp., assembly GCF_046295775.1. GTDB lineage: Bacteria > Pseudomonadota > Alphaproteobacteria > Caulobacterales > Caulobacteraceae > Brevundimonas. The sequence goes on from NZ_JBKBML010000004.1 coordinate 132,013, forward strand.
GGCCTGTTTGAGGTCGAAGCCTCAGCGTTTCATGGTCATCCAGCGGTCCGGCCAACTTGCGGCGCCGTATCGGGAAACCAGCGTCGGCCCAGCCAAAGGGCGACGGACACCAGCAGGATCAAGACCGGGACCTCGACCAGGGGGCCGATGACGGCGGCGAAGGCGACGGGCGACGCCAGGCCGAAGGCGGCGATGGCGACGGCGATCGCCAGCTCGAAGTTGTTGGACGCAGCGGTGAAGGCCAGGGCCGTCGTGCGCGGATAATCCGCCTCGATCAGCCGGCCCATCAGGAAGCTGACCACGAACATGACGAAGAAGTAGATCGTCAGCGGAATGGCGATCCGCAGGGCGTCCAGCGGCAGGGCGACCACCTCGCCGCCTTTCAAGCTGAACATGGCGACGATGGTGAACAGCAGCGCGATCAGGGTGATCGGCGCGATGCGCGGCAGAAAGCGCGTCTCATACCAGTCGGTCCCTTTGCGTGCGACGAGCGTCCGCCGGGTCAGGAAGCCGCCGAGGAAGGGCAGGCCGAGATAGACAAGGACCGCTGCGGCGATAGTCCACACGCTGACGTCGATGACGCTGCCCTGCAAGCCGAACAGCGGCGGCAGCACGGTCAGGAACAGCCAGGCGTAGAGGCTGAAGAAGGCGATCTGGAAGAGGGAGTTGAAGGCGACCAGACCGGCCACATACTGGTTGTCGCCGCGCGCCAGCTGGTTCCAGACCAGCACCATGGCGATGCAGCGGGCCAGACCGATCAGAATGACCCCGGTCATATATTCCGGCTGATCGCGCAGGAAGATCACGGCCAGAGCGAACATGAGCACCGGACCCAGCACCCAGTTCTGAAACAGGGAGAGTAGCAAGACCCGTTTGTCGGCGAACACCTGGGGCAGGGCTTCGTACTTCACCCGCGCCAATGGCGGATACATCATCAGGATCAGGCCGATGGCGATCGGAATGTTCGTCGTGCCGACTGACAGACCCTCCACCCAAGCCGGCAGCCCCGGCACGACGGTTCCCAGCAAGACGCCCAGAGCCATGGCGGCGAAAATCCACAGCGTCAGCCAGCGGTCCAGAAACGACAGCCGGCGTCGGCGCGGGGCGGACAGAGCGGCGTCGGCCATCAGCGGACCCTGCGCCCCTCAGCGTCGATGACGACTTCGCCATCCTCCTTGACGAAGGGCTTCAGCCCCTCAGTTGGCAGGAGGTCGAGCACCGTCTCGGACGGCCGGCACAGCTTCACGCCCCGGGGTGAGACCACGATAGGGCGGTTCAACAGGACGGGGTGGGCTTCGATGGCGTCCAGCAGGTGTTCATCTGTCAGGCCGGGCTCGTCGAGCCCCAGCTCCGCAAAGGGCGTGCCCTTCTCTCGCAGAAGACTGCGCAGCGGCGCGCCCATGCGCTCGACCAGGCTTTGGATCATCGCGCGGCTGGGCGGCGTCTTCAGATACTCGATGACGTGCGGCTCGATGCCGACGTGTCGGATCAGCGCCAGGGTGTTGCGCGACGTCCCGCAGGCGGGGTTGTGATAGATGACGACGTCCATGAGATCCTCAGATGCGACACAGCGCCAGTTCGGACAGTAGAGGCTCGCAAAGCTCGGCTCGCCCCTGGCAGCAGTCCTTCAGCAAAAAGACGACCAGCGCCTGCAGGCGATCCAGGTCGGCGCGATAGATGATCGACCGGCTCCGACGCTCGGAAGAAATCAGGCCGGCGCGGGCCAGAACGCCCAGGTGCGCCGACATGGTGTTGGCGGGAACAGCCAGGGTGTCGGCGATCTCGCCGGCTGGCAAACCCTCCGGCTCGTGCCGAACCAGCAGGCGAAACGCCTCCAGCCGCGTGGGCTGGGCAAAGGCGGCAAGGGCCAAGATGGCGGCTTCAGATTCCATATTTCCAGCATAATAGAAATGAATCACGAAACAACCCTTGGCCGGCTGTGGGCCAGAGCGCGAACCGCCGCTATCGTCCCGCCCATTCACCCCTCTCGCCATTCCCGCCTATATGATGACCTCCACCGGCTCTGGCCGGGGCGAGCGGATTTGAGCGATGGCGCAGGATCACCCCTTCTATAGTCCCTCGACCCACGGCTTCGTGCGGGTGGGGGCGGCGACGCCGGTCGTGGCGACGGCGGATCCGGCGGCCAATGCGCGGGCCCATGTCGAGCTGATGCGGCGCGGCGCCGAGGCGGGCGTGCAGCTGTTGGTGTTTCCCGAGCTGAGCCTGTCGGCCTATGCGGTGGACGACCTGCTGATGCAGGACGCGCTCTTGGCCGAGGTGGAGCGGCGGATCGGCGAACTGGCGGAGGTCGCTGACGAACTGGACCTGGTCGCGGTGTTCGGTGCGCCGGTGCGCCAGGGCGACGCCCTGTTCAACTGCGGCGTGGTGGTCGGGCCGGGCGGGGTGCTGGGCGTGGTTCCCAAGACCTATCTGCCGAACTATCGCGAATATTATGAGAAGCGCTGGTTCGCGCCGGCGGCGGCGCGGTCGGACGACACGGTCACGCTGAACGGCGAGACGGTGGATTTCGCGCCGGGCCTGGTGTTCGAGGCGGTGGACCGGGCGGGCTTCGTCTTCTCGGCCGAGATCTGCGAGGACTTCTGGGCACCGCAGCCGCCCTCGACGCGGGCAGCGTTGGCCGGGGCGCGGATCCTGTGCAACCTGTCGGCCTCCAACATCGTGATCGGCAAGGCCGAGGAGCGCGAACTGCTGTGCGCCAGCCAGTCGTCGCGGATCCTGTCGGCCTATGTGTTCGCCGCCTCCGGCTGGGGCGAATCGACCACCGACCTGGCCTGGGACGGCCAGGCGATGATCCACGAACTGGGCGCCAAACTGGCCGCGGGCGAGCGCTTCGCCCTGGAGCCGCATCTGACTATCGCCGACGTGGACGTGGGCCGCATCGGGCTGGAGCGGCTGAGGAACGGCACCTTTGCGGATTGCGCGCGGGCCGAGGGCGAGGCGGCGACCGTCATCCCGTTCGAGCTGGGCGGCGACGACAGGACCGACGATCTGATCCGGCCGCTGGACCGCTTTCCCTTCGTGCCCCACGACGCCGCGCGGCTGGATCAGGACTGCTATGAGGCGTTCAACATCCAGGTTCAGGGCCTGATGCGGCGGCTGACGGCGACCAACGGCGAGCGCATCGTCATCGGCGTGTCGGGCGGGCTGGATTCGACCCAGGCGCTGCTGGTGACGTGCCGGGCGTTCGACCGGCTGGGCTTGCCGCGCTCCAACATCCTGGGCTTCACCCTGCCGGGCTATGCGACCTCGGATGGGACGAAGTCGAACGCCTGGGCCCTGATGAACGCCCTGGGCGTCACGGGCGGAGAGATCGACATCCGCCCGGCGGCCGACCAGATGCTGAGGGACATCGGCCACGCCTATGCGATGGGCGAGCCGGTGCACGACATCACCTTCGAGAACGTCCAGGCGGGCCTGCGGACCGACTATCTGTTCCGCCTGGCCAACCAGCACAAGGCCTTTGTGCTGGGGACCGGCGACCTGTCGGAGCTGGCGTTGGGGTGGGCGACCTATGGCGTGGGCGACCACATGAGCCATTACAACGTCAACGGCGGGGTGGCGAAGACGTTGATCCGGCACCTGATCCGCTGGGTCGCAGAGCGCGAGCCGGAAGGCGGCGCCGCCGAGGTGCTGCGCGCCATCCTGGCGACCGAGATCAGCCCCGAGCTGGTCCCCGCCGACGCCGAGGGGCGCATCCAGTCGACCGAGGGGACGGTCGGACCCTATGCCCTGAACGACTTCTTCCTGTTCTACATCAGCCGGTTCGGAATGCGGCCGTCCAAGGTCGCCTTTCTGGCGCACCAGGCCTGGAAGGACGCCGCGACCGGCGCCTGGCCGTCCAACACGCCGGACATCGAGAAGGCGGCCTACGACCTGGCGACCATCCGCCACTGGCTGCGCAAATTCCTCGTGCGCTTCTTCCAGACGGCGCAGTTCAAGCGTTCGGCCCTGCCCAACGGGCCGAAAGTGGTGACGGGCGGATCGCTGTCGCCGCGCGGGGACTGGCGCGCGCCGTCGGACGCCTCGGCGCAGGTGTGGCTGGACGAGCTGGACGCTAACCTGCCGGAATCGTGACTTATTTGCGGAACCCGGCGAGGCTTCCTACCTTTTAGGTCTCCCCGCCCCTCCCGTTGTTGATCAACTTCCGGCCGCGCGGGGGCCCGTGGATGCGGGCCGGCGTGACGTCGGGCGGACCGGAGGCAAAGAAGGATACGACATGCGTCTTGTGACTCTCGCCGCCCTTTCCGCCCTGACCGCCGCCGCCGCGGCCCCCGCCCTGGCTCAGGACGCCGCCGCCCCGGCCGCGACCCCCGCTCCGGCCGCTCAGCCCGCCCCTCAAGCCGCCGCGCCGCAGGGCGCGCCGACCGATCAGGAGCTCAGCCAGTTCGCCGGCGCCATGCAGCGCCTTAGCGTCATCCAGCAGCAGATTTCGGGTGGCCAGCCCACGACCGAGCAGCAGGCCGAGATGGCTTCCATCGTCGAGAACTCCGGTCTTGAGGTCGAGCGCTTCAACGCCATTTCGGCCAAGGTCTCGTCCGACACGACGCTTCAGGCCCGCGCGGCTGTGGCCGGCGCCACGCCGTCGGCCGACGGTTCGGTCGGCGCCTCGGTGACCGACGCCGAAGCCGCCCAGTTCGCCACCGCCATGGCCTCGATCTCGGACCTGGCCCAGCAGCTGAACGGCGCCCAGCCGAACGAAGAGCAGCAGGCGCAGATGGCGTCGGCCATCGAGGCGTCGGGCCTCGACATCGAGCGTTTCAACGCCATTTCCGGCGCCCAGGCTCAGGACGAGCACCTGCGTGCGCGCATCGCCCTGGCGGCGGCTCAGCGCGGCGAGTAATCGCGTTTAGGCCAAGCCGATCAGCGGGCCGTCCTTCGGGGCGGCCCGCTTTTTCATGCGCGGATCAGGCCCGCTCGACGCAAAGGGCCACGCCCATGCCGCCGCCTATGCACAGGGTGGCCAGACCCTTTTTGGCGCCCGCGCGCTTCATCTCGTGCAGCAGGGTGGTCAGGATGCGCGCGCCCGAGGCGCCAATGGGGTGGCCGATGGCGATGGCCCCGCCGTTGACGTTCACCTTGGCCGGGTCCAGGCCCAGCTCCTTGGCCACGCACAGCGACTGGGCCGCGAAGGCTTCGTTGGACTCGATCAGGTCCAGGTCGGCGACGCTCCAGCCCGCCTTCTCCAGCGCCTTCTTCGATGCCGGAATCGGGCCCGTGCCCATCACCGCCGGATCGACGCCGGCGGTGGCCCAGGACGCGATGCGGGCCAGGGGCTCGAGCCCGCGGACCTTCGCCTCGTCGGCGCTCATCAGCACCAGGGCGGCGGCGCCGTCGTTCAGACCGGACGCGTTGGCGGCCGTGACCGAGCCCTCCTTGGTGAAGGCGGGGCGCAGCTTCTCCATCGCCTCCAGGGTCGCGCCATGGCGGATGTATTCGTCCTGATCGACGATGGTGTCCCCCTTCTTGCCGGCGATGGTGACGGGCGCGATCTCGTCGGCGAAGCGGCCGGCCTTCTGAGCGGCCTCGGCCTTGTTCTGCGAGGCGACGGCGAAGGCGTCCTGATCGGCGCGGCTGATCGACCACTTGTCGGCGATGTTCTCGGCCGTCTGGCCCATGTGATAGCCGTTGAAGGCGTCCCACAGGCCGTCCTTGATCATGGTGTCGATCAGGGTGACGTCGCCCATCTTCTGGCCGGTGCGCAGGGCCTGGGCGTGCGGGGCCTGGCTCATGCTCTCCTGACCGCCCGCGACCACGATCTTCGCGTCGCCCAGGGCGATCTGCTGGGCCGCGATGGCCACGGCGCGCAGGCCCGAACCGCAGATCTGGTTCAGGCTCCAGGCGGGGGTCTCCTTGGGAATTCCGGCCCCCATCGAGGCCTGACGCGCAGGGCCCTGGCCGGCGGCCGCCTGCAGCACATGACCCAGGATGACCTCGTCAACGGCCTGGGGCTCGACGCCCGCGCGCTCCAGCGCCGCCTTGATGGCGACCTCGCCGAGCTTGGAGGCGGGCAGGGCGGATAGGGCGCCCAGAAAGGCCCCCACGGGGGTGCGGGCGGCGGAAACGATGACGACGTCGGTCATGGCGGAGACTCCAGCAAGACGACCTGGGGAGGACGACGAAAGTGCGGCTTTCATGCCGCAGCGCAGCGCGCGCGTCACCTGTCGACGCGAGCATTCACGGTTTGGGCGCCGTGTCGGCGCAGTCTGGCGGGAACGATCAGCCGAACCGTTGGATTGAGGGTGTCATGCTGTCGCGACTGAAAGCCCTGGCCACCCACGTCTGCACGCCGGACGAGCTGGACATGATCGAGCACTATCAGACGCGCGGCGAGCGGCTGGCCGACCTGTGGGTCCACGTCGTCGGCCTGGTGCTGGCGGGGATCGGCGGGGTGGCGCTGGCGCTGCTGGCGGCGATCAATTCGGGCGTCGGCGCGGCGTTTTCGACGGCCATCTACGCCCTTTGCCTAGTCGCCATGCTGACGGCCTCGACGGTCTACAACCTAACCCGCCCCTGTGCGGCGCGACCGGTGCTGCGGCGACTGGACGAGGCGGCCATCTTTCTGATGATCGCCGGCAGCTACACCCCCTTTACTACCCAGAGGTTCGAGGGCGCCTGGTCCATCGGCTTCACCCTGCTGGTCTGGGCCATCGCCTTCGCCGGCGTGGGCGCCAAGATGTTCGCGCCGCGCATCTCCGACGCCTTCTGGAGCGGGGTCTATGTGCTCTTCGGCTGGCTGGCCGTGATTGCATTGAAGCCGATGATCGAAACGGTTCATCCGCTGGCGCTGGGCCTGCTGGTGGCGGGCGGGCTGATCTACACCGCCGGCGTCTTCGTCTTCATCAATCAGAAGGTGAAGTTCCGCCGCGCCATCTGGCACGGCTTCGTCGTGGCGGGGGCGGGGACCCATTGGGCGGCGGTGCTGGTCGGGGTCGTCCTGGCTCCCGGATTGGCCAGTTGACCGGCCGGGCTGGCGCAATGCGCCAAGCCGGTCGATAGTGACGCCTTGCAACAGAACGCGGGAACAAGCGTGGCGAACAAGAAAGCTCAGGGTGGAATCGACGATCCGATCGTCATCAAGAAGTATGCGAACCGCAGGCTCTATAACACCGCGACCTCGGCCTATGTGACGCTTGAAGACCTGGCGCAGATGGTGCGCGAGGGGGTCGAGTTCGTCGTCTATGACGCCAAGACCAATGAGGAGCTGACGCGCCAGATCCTGACGCAGATCATCTTCGAGGAAGAAAGTCGCGGCGAGGCGCTTCTGCCGGTGCAGTTCCTGCGCCAGCTGATCGGCTTCTATGGCGGGCAGATGCAGTCGGTGCTGCCGTCCTATCTGGAGATGTCGCTGGACTCCTTCACCCGCCAGCAGGAGCAGTTGCGCGGGCAGTTCACCCGCGCCTTCGGATCGACGCCGGGCGCCGGGCTGATGGAAGAGGCGGTCAAGCAGAACATGGCCATGTTCGAGCGCGCCATGCGGATGTTCCCCGGCTTCGCCGCCGGCATGCCCGCTGCCGCAAAGCCGGAAGCGCAGGCCAAGGCATCCGACGACGCCGCGCCGGATCCGCTGGCGGAAATGCGCCGGCAGATGGACGAGATGCGCGCACAGATCGACCGCCTGGCGACGGACGGCAAAAAATGAGCGACGACCGCGTCGGCGATGATCGGCGCAAGACGCCACGTCGGCGCGGCGAGCGCCGGGCGGGGTCGAGCTCGCGCGCCCTGGTCCCGGCAGGCGAGGTGGTGGATCACGCCGTCCCCCCGGCAAAGCCTGCCGCCCCCGATGATCCCGCCTTCACCGCCCAGATGCTGGCGCAGGGTCAGGTCAAGCGCGGCCTGAAGGGCGGCCCTCCGGTGCTGAACGCCGCCCGCGCGGCCTATCTGGGCGCTGAATACGCCGTTCGCGACCGCCGCCCGCCCAAGGGCAAGACCGCCGTCACCGACGTCTGACGTGGCTCGCCGGCATTTGGCCCAGCGCTTGCTTGAGACGCTCCGAACGTTCCGGAGCCGACTATGCCGACCCTCTTTTCCGCCGCCGCCCGCCTGTTCGACGTGACCGCCGTGGCGCTGATCTTCCTAGCGTTCGGCTAGGGGCGAAGACCTAGCCCATGTCGAAGTCGCGTCTGGCGGCGATGATGGTGACGATGAAGCCGGCCAGCACGTCAAGCATCACCATGGTCAGGATCAGGAAGAAGACCGAGGTGGCGAAGCCGCGCAGCAGCAGGAACTCCACCAGGCAGACCACAAACAAGATCATCGACAGGGCGTGATTGACGATCGCCGTGCGCTGGCTGGACGTCGATTTCAGCAGTTCGAAGAACAGCAGGCCCAGCGACAGGAACAGGATCAGGTCGCCGACCGTCACGCTCCATTGCGCGCCGGAAGTCATGGCCAGGTTGAACAGCACCTCGCCCAGGACGCCTTCCGGGCCGGTGACCACGCCATAGGCGTCCACCCCGCCGCCCCCGCCGAACAGCACCACCAGATTGTAGATCACGACCGGGATGGCCAATAGCGGAAGGGCGACCAGCATGGACTCGCCGCGCGCTGGCCGGATGGGTCCGCCGCGCCCGCTCACAGCTCGGTCACCGCACCGGCCCGCCGCGAGCGGGTCTTGAGCCACATCACGCCCAGCAGGTCGGTGAACGAGGCCATCAGCCGCCCCCAGTTGGTGTATTTCGACCGGCCCGTCTCCCGGTGCCGGTGGTCAACGTCGAGATAGCGGTTCTCGTAGCCCTCGCGGATCACCAGGGCCGGCAGATAGCGGTGGACGTGGTCGAAGTACGGCAGACGCAGGAAGACGTCGCGCCGGAAGGCCTTGAGCCCGCAGCCGGTGTCGTCGGCGTCGTCATGCAGCAGGCGCTTGCGGATGCGGTTGGCCCAGCGCGAGGCAAAGCGCTTGGCCTCGCTGTCCTGCCGCTTTGCGCGTCGGCCGCCGACCAGGGCCACGATGGGCGGCGCAGCGATCAGGGCGTCCGCCAGACGCGGGGCGTCGACGGGCGGGTTCTGACCGTCGCCGTCCAGGGTTACGACCACCGGGGCGCGGGCCGCCAGGACGCCGGTGCGCACCGCCCGGCTCTGGCCCGCATTCTGCCCATGGCTGAGCACGCGCAGCGCCGGCAGCTCGGTCATGACCGCGCGCAGCTCGGCCAGGGTGCCGTCGCGGCTGGCGTCGTCGACGAAGATCATCTCGTAGGATCGGCCGGCGAAGGCCTGAGCGATCTCGCGCGCCAACGGCCCGGCCGCGCCCTCCTCATCGTGGACGGGCACGACGACGGAGATGTCGGGCGTGGCGGCGGCGCTGTTCATGTCCTGTATCTAGCGCGCGCATCCGGTACTGCGAAGCCGGATTAGACCTCGCGCGCCAATCGCCTTAAGCCGACCCTACGCTGTTCGGAGTTCCCCATGCTGATCCACCTGTCGTCTTGGCCCGAAATCGACGCCGCGCTGAAAAGCGGGCACGCCCTGTCCAGCACCGTCATCGTGCCGATCGGCTCCAACGAACAGCATGGCCCGACCGGTCTGCTGGGCACCGACTGGCTATGCCCCGAGATCATCGCCCACGCCGCCGAGAAGGGCGAAGAGGCGCTGATCGTGGCCCCGACCTTCAACATCGGCATGGCCCAGCACCATCTGGCGTTTCCCGGCACCATCACCCTGCGCCCCTCGACCTTCATGGCCGCCATCGGCGACTGGGTAGCCAGCCTGACGCGGCACGGGTTCGAGCGGATCTATTTCCTGAACGGCCACGGCGGCAATGTCGCCACCATCGAGGCCGCCTTCGCCGAAATCTACGCCGAATGGTCCTATGCCGAGGATCGGGCAGACTTCGCCCTGAAGCTGCGCAACTGGTGGGACTTGGCCGGAGTGACCGGCCTGTGCAACTCCATCTTCCCGACCGGCCACGGCATGCACGCCACCCCGTCCGAGATAGCTGTGACCCAGGCGGCCTATCCGGACCGGATCAAGACCGCCGACTATGAGCCCAGGATCGCGCCCGTCGGCCCGATCCGCGACGCCCTGGACTATCGCGCGCGCTTCCCCGACGGCCGTATCGGCTCCGATCCGGCTCAGGCCAGCCCGGAAAAGGGCCAGCGCATCATCGACGCCGCCGTGCCCGCCCTTCTGAAGGACGTGGCCGATTTCGCCGCCGAGGTCTTGCCGGGGACATGAAGAAGGCCCACGGCTCGGCGATGACAAAACTTGAACAGGCCGCCCGGCGCGGACGACGCATCGCCAATGACGCGAGGCACGCGTCCGAGGCGCTGGTCGCTGGCGGCGAACTGCTGCAGGCCTCGCAAGAAGTCATCGCCGCGCGGATGGAGATTCTGGCCGCCGGCCTGGCCGATCCGACCAAGGCGGACCTGGCCGAAATGGCCCTGATGAGCTCTGAAAAGGTCGAGGCCCTGTCAGCCTCGGCCTCGGCGTTCGGCGCGCGGATGGGCGGCGTGGGCCAGCGGCTGGCGCGCGATACGACGCGCGAGGCCAGCCTGGCCGGCCAGGCCGTTTCCGCCCTGGCTGGCGCGGCCTCGCCCCAAGCCTTCGCCACGATCCAGATGAACTACGCCTTCGGCTGGTGGGACCGCGCGGCGCGCAGCCTGACGGCGCTGAACGGCGAAATGATCCGCGCCCAGGCCGAGGCGATGAAGCCTCTCCACGACGCCGCCACCGCCAATGCGAAGCGGCTGAAGCGCTAGGCCGTCCGGATAATCCCGTCCTCGGCCTTAACGGGCCAGGGGGTGAGGCGGCCGCCGGCGCAGGGGCCGCCCAGGCATTCGCCGGTCAGCGGTTCGAACACCGCGCCGTGCCAGCTGCACAGGATGGTCGAGCCGTCGGGCGTCAGATAGCGATCCAGCTCGACCGCGATGGGAAAGCCGGCGTGCGGGCAGCGGTCGATCCAGCCCGCCACCTGGCCGGCCTTGCGCACCACGAACCCGTGAAAGAAGGCTTCGCCGATCTGCAGCACGAAGCCGCGCGCGCCGGGCTCGGCGATGTCGATCTCGGCGCACAGGGCGACGCCCGGCGGGGTCTTCCAGACGCGCGGGCGGGCGGCGGGCGCGGCGTCCGTCAAATCCGCTCGGCCTTCAGCGGGCGTGACAGCAGGTTGTCGATCAGCTCGTCCACGGTGGTCTCGCCGTTCAGCAGCGCGGCGACGCCCTCGCAGATGGGCGTGTCGACGCCCAGGCGGGCGGACAGTTCACGCACGGCCGGCGCGCTCTCATAGCCCTCGGCCACCGACCGCTTGCCGGCCAGGGCCTCTTCGACGCTCTGACCCTGGCCGAGCGCCAGGCCCAGGCTCATGTTGCGCGACTGCGGGCTGGAGCAGGTCAGCACCAGGTCGCCCAGGCCGCACAGGCCTGCCACCGTCTCAGCCTCGCCGCCCAAAGCCACGCCGACGCGGGTCATTTCGGCGAAGCCGCGGGTGATGATGGCGGCATGGGCGCTGCGGCCCAGGCCCCGGCCTTCGCTGAGGCCGCAAGCGATGGCCAGCACGTTCTTGATCGCTCCGCCGACCTCGGCCCCGATCAGGTCGCCGGCCAGATAGGGCCGGAAGCCCGGCCCCGACAGGGTCCACATCAGTTCCTCGCCCAAGTCAACGTCCTTGCAGGCCAGGGTGACGGCGGCGGGCAGGCCGCGCGCGACCTCTCCGGCGAAGCTGGGGCCCGACAGCACCGCCGGCGCGGCGTCGGGAAGGGTCTCGGCCAGCACGTCGGTCATCAGCTTCAGCGAGCCGCGCTCGACGCCCTTGGAGCACAGGATGATCGGCAGGCCGGCGCCCGCATAAGGTTTGAAGGCTTGAAGCGTGGCGCGCATGTGCTGGGCCGGCGGCACGGCCAGGATCAGGTCGCAGTCCGCTAGATCGGCCAGGTCGCTGGTCACGGCGATGCGCTCGTCCAGGGTCACGCCCGGCAGGAAGGCCTCGTTGACGCGGCGCGCGCGGATGCTTTCGACCACCTCGGCCTCGCGCGCCTGCAGCGTGACCGAAAGGCCCGCCCGCGCCGCGACCTGCGCCAGGGCCGTGCCCCAGGCACCCGCGCCGATCACACCCGCCTTGTGAAACTCCATGGATCCCCCGGTCACGCCTTGGCGCCCTTGCGGCCCGCCTTCAGATGCACAGGATCGGATATGGCGCGCGCCTCGTCCAGCGGCCATCGCGGCCGCGCCGCCACGTCGATGTCGGACACCAGCCCCTTCTCTAGCCGCTCGGCCCCAGCCAGGGCGATCATGGCGGCGTTGTCGGTGCAGTAGGCCAGCGGCGGCGCCAGGAAGTCGAAGCCGTGCCGCGCCGCCGCCTCGGTCAGCCGCGACCGCACCGTGCGGTTGGCCGCCACGCCGCCAGCGACAATGAAAAGGCGGTGGTCGTGCGTTTCCGCATAGGCCTGCATCGCCCGCTCGGTGCGTTCGGTCAGCTGGCGCGCGATGGCGTTCTGAACCGCATCGGCCAGATCGGCGCGGTCCTGCGCGGTCTCGCAGGTTTCCGCCAAGCGCGACGCGGCGGTCTTGAGCCCCGAAAAGGAGAAGTCACAGTCCTTGCGGCCCAAGAGCGCGCGCGGCAGGTCGAAGCGCGAGCCGTCCCCGCCCGCGGCCAGCCGCTCAAGCGCCGGGCCGCCCGGATAGCCCAGGCCCATGGCCTTGGCGATCTTGTCGAAGGCCTCGCCGGCGGCGTCGTCGATGGTTGTGCCCAGCCGCGTCATGTCGCCGATGCCGCGCACCTCCAGCAGCTGGCAATGGCCGCCCGATACGAGCAGCAGCAGAAAGGGATAACGCGTCTGCGCCCCCAGCCGCGCCGACACCGCATGGCCTTCCAAGTGGTTGACGGCGATCAGCGGCAGGCCGCGCGCCAAGGCCGCCGCCTTGCCGTAGCTCAGCCCCACCATGACCCCGCCGACCAGGCCCGGCCCGGCGGTGGCGGCCACGCCGTCCAGCGCGCCCCAGTTGAGCCCCGCCTCCTTCATAGCGCGACGGGCGACGCCGTCGATCATCTCCACATGGCTGCGGGCCGCGATCTCGGGCACCACGCCGCCATAGGCCGCATGGTCGTCGATCTGGCTGTGGACCACGCTGGACAGCACCTCGGCGCCCGCGTCCGACAGCCGCACCACCGAGGCGGCGGTCTCGTCGCAGCTGGTCTCCAGGCCCAGCACGGTCAGGGACGGCGGGCGCGCGTCGGTTGCCGCCGCCGCCGTGCTGCTATAGTCCGCGCGGTCTGTCATCGGCCGCAGGTAGCGGCCCCGTCCCGCCGCCGCAAGTCGAGGCCGCTTCGCCGTCATGTCCGCTCTTGTCCGTATCGGCACCCGCCGCTCGCGCCTGGCGCTGGCCCAGTCCGGCATGATGCAGCGCGCCATCGGCGCCGCGCTGGGCGTCGCCCCGGCCGATCTGGACGCCGCCGTGCCTCTGGTCGAGATCGTCACCACCGGCGACCGCATCCAGGACCGCCGCCTGCTCGAGGTCGGGGGCAAGGCGCTGTTCACCAAGGAGATCGAGGAGGCCCTGCTGGACGGCCGCGTCGACGTCGCCGTCCATTCCATGAAGGACGTGCCCGCCGACCAGCCCGAGAGTCTGTGCATCGCCGCCGTGCCCGAGCGCGAGGACGCGCGCGACGCCTTCATCAGCGAAGCCTGGGCGACCTTCGACGATCTGCCTGCCGATGCGCGCCTAGGCACCGCCAGCCTGCGCCGTCAGGCCCAGGCCCTGGCCGCGCGTCCGGACCTGAAGATCGAGATGCTGCGCGGCAATGTCGATACGCGGCTGCGGCGTCTGGCCGACGGCGACTTTGACGCCATCCTGCTGGCCGTATCGGGCCTGAACCGCCTTGGCCGGCCCGAGGTGATCGGCGAGCATCTGTCGCTGGATCGATTCCTGCCGGCGCCTGGCCAGGGCGCCCTGGCGCTGCAGACCCGCGCCGAGGACCTCAACGCCGCCTGGATCGACGCCCTGAACCACGCCGAGACCGCCCTGTGCATCGCCGCCGAGCGCGGGGCCATGCGCGCGCTGGAGGGCTCGTGCCGCACCGCCGTCGGCGCCCACGCCGCCGTGACGGACGGCCGCCTGCGCCTGACCACGGAAATGCTCAGCCCCGACGGCTCCGCCCGCTGGCGTCGGTCCGGCGAGATCCAGGCCGAGGCCGGCGAGGACGCCGCGCGCGAACTGGGCGAACGTCTGGGCGCCGAGGTGCACGACGCGGCTGGCGACCAGAGGATCGCGCTCTGACGCCGATCCGCCGCGTCTGGATCACGCGCGCCTCGCCCGGCGCCGAGCGAACCGCCGACCGCCTGACCGCCCTCGGCTTCCAGCCTGTGGTCGCGCCCCTTCTGGCCATAGAGCCGATCCCTCAACCCGCGCCCGATCTGGACGGGGTGCGGACCCTGGTTTTCACCAGCCGGAACGGGGTCGCCGCCTTCGCGGCCCTCAGCGAGCGCCGCGACCGTCCCGCCCTGACCGTCGGCGACGCCACCGCAGACGCCGCGCGCCAAGCGGGCTTTCAGGACGTGACCTCGGCGTCGGGCGCGCTGGACGACCTCGCCGCCCTCATCCGCAGAACGCCGGACGCTGGCCCCGTCCTGGCCTGCCTGGCCGAGACACCCGCAGGCGACCTGGCCGCCCGCGTCGGGGGCGGCGTCGAGATCCGCGTCCTGCGCGTCTATCGCGCTGTCGCCACGCCGGCCGGGCCGCCCGAGGCCTTCGACGCCGTGCTGATCCATTCGCCCCGCGCCGCGCTGGAACTGACGCGCCGCCTGACGCCCGACGCCGCCCGATCGCGACTGGCCGTGGCCATCTCGAGCGCCGCCGCGGCGCCGCTCGCGCCCCTGCCGTTCGCCGGCGTGCGCGTCGCCGCCCACCCCGATGAGGCCGCCCTCATCTCGGCGCTTGGCAATCCCGGCGCGCGCGTATAAAGAGCCCACCTTCGCTCGGCTCTGCGCCGACGACCGGAGCCGCTTTAGCTCAGCTGGTAGAGCATCGCATTCGTAATGCGGGGGTCAGGTGTTCGAGTCACCTAAGCGGCACCACTTTTCCAAAGCATCATTAGCTTTGAAGCCAGGCCGGGCTGGGCCGGAAGGTGCTTGCCATTGGGATGCAGGTAGGTATCCGGTGGGAAGCGTCTTCGGCAGCTAATGACTCATTGCAGACGTCGAGCGCGTCCGCTTCTAGGCGTCCCGAGTGGAACCGCTCGGGCGTGATTATCCCGCGTCGTCACCCGCCGCTGCGATCATGGGGTATCTCCTGCATGCTTGGGGAAATGCAGGAGACCCCCGCGTCAGTCCTTGATCTCGGCCGTACACGGACGATCGTCCGGGCCCTGTTCGCCATCGCAACGCCGTAGGGCGGCGAGCTCGTCCTGGGGCGTATCGATCAGACGATTGCGGCCGTCTTCGCCGCGCACGAGCGTGAAGGCGTCGTACAGCCGGCCGGTGGCGGTGAAGGCTCTGAACAGCAGTCGATCGCCGTCGACGTCGATCAGCTGATAAAGCTCGGTGTTCTCGGCGGCGCGCACCGGCTGGGTGTCGGCGCGGTCGTTCAGGCCGTACATCTTGGAGCCGACGACCGACACGACGTAGACAGGTCCCTGGGGGCGGCCTGCATCGCTGGTGGCGTGCGAGGCGCCGGCGCCGGCGGGGTCGGACACGCGGGCGTAGCAGTGGTCATGGCCCTGGAGCACCAGGTCGATGTTGCGGGCATCAAAGATGGGCTTCCAGGCGGCCTTCAGCGCCTCTGTATCGTTGGGCCGTGCGCAGGTGAACAGCGGCTGGTGGAACACCGCGATGTTCCAGCGCGCCGGGCTCTCGGCCAGCACGCGGTCCAGCCAGCGCGTCTGACTGTCCACAGCGCCCAGGTCGAGAGCGGCCGTGCCGTCCAGGACGATGAAACGCACGCCCTGATAATCCACGAAATAGGTGGTCGTCTCAGCGCCGGGCGCTCCATTGCCGGGCAGAGCGAACTGCAGCGGCCAGTGCGGGCCGAGACGGCGCGTTTCCTCGCCATCCGGCAGGATGTGGTCGACGTACTCGTGGTTGCCGGTGGCCGGCAGCTGGGGCGTCATGGCAAAGGCGCGGCCGCCGGCCTCGGTCCATTCACCCCATTCGTCATCGTGGACCTTGGTCTCGCGCTGTGCGACCAGGTCACCGGCGTGAAGGACGACGGCGGCGGGGCCGGCTTCCTTGAAAGCCGAGCGGATGACGCGCGAGGCGACCGACAGGATGTCGTTTTGGGTGTCGCCCAGATAGATGATGCGGAACGGCTCCGCCTCGGCGGCCGCCGTTCGGAACGGCAGCCACTCGCTCCAGCCATCGGCGGCGCGCACCCGGTAAACATAGCGGGTGGCGGGTTTCAGATTTTCGAAGCGCGCCTGGTGATAGATCGCGTCGCCGTTCTCGTTGGCGATCGGCGTGCTGACGCCGGTCACCGTCACCGCCGCGTAACCAAGCAGGGGGCCATCGATCTCTTCGGCGATCTGGGCCTCGGCCGACGTCTGACGCGTGTCGGTGCGCCAGGCGACGGCGGCGCCGGTGGCGGCGTTGGCTGCCGGAGACAGCACGATGCGGTCGGCCCATCCCTTGGCCGCATAGCGTCCATTCGGCGCGTGGGCGGGCGGCGGCGCTGGGTCGGGATCCGGCGGCGCTACGACCTGGGCCTGGGCTGATGCGGCCCACAGCGCCAAGGACGCCGCTGTAGTCGCGATCAGAGCCAATGATTTGCGGGGGTGTCCGGACATCGACGTCTCCGATCCGATGCGCATCAGAAGTTCACCCGCGCGCCGACAAAGAACAGGCGGCCGAAGCGTTCCCGCTCGGTCGGCCGCGAGCGGACGCCAGCGTAACGCACGCCTTCAGAGTCGGTCAGGTTCTTGGCCTCAAGATAGATGTTCACCTGCTCGGTGACATCGAAGTCGGCCGTGAAATCCAGCTGCGAGCGGCCTTCCCAATAGATGTCCAGGCGCGGATCGCCGTAGTTGAACTCCTGCAGGAAGTCGCTGCGGTCGGTCCAGGCCAGGCGGGCGTTGAACCGCGCGGTCTCATAGAAGGCCGACAGATTGACGGTGGTGTCCGACTGGTTCGGCAGCGCCGCCTTGGTCCCGCGCCCCGGTCCGGCGAAGGGAAGGGTCATTTCGGCGTCGGTCCAGGTGTAGTTCGCGGCCACGCCGAAACCCGACAGCCAGCCCGGCATGAAGGTGAACTGCTGCTGATAGTTGAACTCGACGCCGCGGATGAAGCCGTCAGGGGCGTTCTCGGGCCGGGTGATGTCCGCCGCCAGGCCAGCGTAGGTTCCGCGCGACGTCAGCTCGAAAACATAGTCCTCGAGGTCCTTGTAGAAGACCCCTGCCGAGATCACGCCCAGCGGCTCATAGTAGTACTCCAGGCCGGCGTCGAAGTTGTTCGACAGGGTCGGCTTCAGGTCGGGGTTGCCGGCCGTCAGATCGATCACTTCGCCGGCCGTGCGATCGCCGCTCTCGCTGATGCGCGGGACGTTGTCCCGGTAGCGGGGGCGGGCGATGCCGCGCGTCAGCGCGACGCGACCCACCAGATTGTCGCTGAAGGCGTAACGCAGGGTCGCGTTCGGAAATACCTCAGTGTAGCTGCGCGAGAAGCTGCTGACGGTGAAGTCTTCAGTGTCCTCGTTGAACACCGGCGCGGCGCCTTCGAAGTCCGTCCGCTCGACCCGCAGGCCCAGGATCAGGTTGGCCCGATCAAACTGGATCCTGGTCATTCCGTAGGCGGCGTAGATGTCTTCCTGAGCG
Source organism: Brevundimonas sp. (assembly GCF_046295775.1). Taxonomy (GTDB): domain Bacteria; phylum Pseudomonadota; class Alphaproteobacteria; order Caulobacterales; family Caulobacteraceae; genus Brevundimonas. The sequence continues at coordinate 149,765 of NZ_JBKBML010000004.1, forward strand.
GTGTAGTCAGTGGTGGTCGAGTTCGCGATGCGACGATAGGCCGAAGCCGCCGTCAGCGGGCCCTGGCTGCCGAAGTAGTCCAGCACCAGGCCGGCGTCATACTTGAAGCCGAGGTTGTAGTCGAAGTTGCGTGACGGCGTGTCCGACAGCAGATCGGCGAACCCCAGCGCCGGCCGAGCCGAGGCGTCTCTGTTTCGGAAGCTTTCCTCGTCGGACTCGATGTCGCGCTGGCGAAGGCGACCGCCGAACTTCCACTCCGCGGGCTGGTTGAACAGGGTGGTCGGGATGTTGAGGTTGATCTCCGCCGCCGTCTCGTCCTGGGTGGTGCTCTGCCAGCGATTGACGTGTTCGCGGAACGCGTAGTTGGCCGGGTTCAGGTGCTCCTGAGTGGTGAACAGCGACAGGTTCGGATTGTCGAAATCGCCCGAGAAGTCATAGCTGAGGTTCGGCCGCGCCGTGGACCGGAACAGCAGTTGCTGGCGGTTCGGATAGGTCTGCTCGCCGCGCGCGAACGACACGGTGTAGTCCAGCGTCATCGTGTTGATGTCGTGCTCGCCGCCGGCGCTGATCGCCAGGTTTTCGTCGCGCACGACGCGGTGACGGAACTCACGGGCGAAGCGGCCGGCGGTGAAGCTCGCCGACTGTTCGGTCGCGCCGGGCTGGATCGCGCCTTCCTCGTACAGGATGGCCAGCAGGTTGCGGAACTCGTCGTCGGTGCGGAGCGCCCAGGTCCCGCGGACGAAGTAGCGGTTCAGCGCATCGGGCCGATATTCCAGCGCGCCTGTGAGGCTGAGGCGCTCGCGGCGGGTGTCGTAGTCCTTGAACTCCTGAACCGGCACGCCGAGAATGTCCTCGCCGTCCGCGTCCTCGATCAAATCCCAAGCGGACTCGATGTTGTCCACGCGCCGGTCAGTCTTGGCGTAGCTGGCGGACACCACAGCGCCGAACTGACGATCCGGGCCAAAGGTGTCCGACGCCACGACCGAGGCGCGGCGATCGTTGGTCGAGCCCATCTCGTTATAGCTGCCGCCGGCGTTGAGGCGGATGTTCCGGCCGCGGCTGTCAAAGGCCGAGCGCGTCACCAGATTGATCGAGCCGGCGATGGAGTCCGCGTCCTGGCTGGGCAGCAGGGTCTTGTTGATCTCAAGCGAGCTGACGACTTCGGAGGGCAGGGCGCCCAGATCCACCGCGCGGGTGTCGGGGCTGGTGCCGGGAATGGACACGCCGTCCACGGTGATCGAGGTGAAGGCGGCCGGCGAGCCGCGCAGGCTGACGAAGTTGCCTTCGCCCTGGTCCCGCTCGACGCCGATGCCCGGCACGCGCTGAAGCGCCTCGGCGATGTTAGAGTCAGGGAAGCGGCCGATCGAGTCCGAAGACACGACGTTGCTGGTGTTGTCGGCCGTCCGCTGCTGGTTCAAAGCGCGCGCGACGCCGTCGCTCAGCGAGCCGACGACCACGATCTCAGCCACCTCGGTCACGTCCGACACAGTGATATCTGCAACTGTGGCGACGCCGGCAGCGACGGTCACTTGGCGGCTCATTGTCGGATAGCCGAGGTAGTCGACCTCGACCGTATACCGTCCCGCCGGCATCGACGGCAGGATGTAGCGCCCCTGACGATCCGTCGACGTCGTGAAACCCAGTTCGCGGATGACCACTCGTGCGCCGGGCAGCGACGCCCCTGACGCGTCTGACACGCGGCCGGTCAGCGTGTTTTGCACGGCGGCGGCGTCGCCAGCGACATCCGCGAGGACAGGTGCGGCGGCCCCCAAAGCGGCGGCGACGATAAGCGCGCCGGCCGAAGCCTTGAGCGAAAGACCTGCGTGTCGCGCGCCGACAGGCTTGATGATCATGTCGATGTTCCCCAAAGATTCGCGCTAGCGGCGCGATCAACGGGGTCGGTAGCGATGAGTTGTGACCCTTCCTCGTGACTTCTGTAACGCTGCAGCGATGATTGGACGAAGGCGTTATGTCACTCGCCCGCTCCGAAAGTCGCCTGTTTGGAGATTTAGGAGTTTCTGCTGATGGCGCTTCTCAGACCCGAAGGCCTGAGCGCTGCCTTTGACCTGTTGCGGCCTCTGGGAGTGTCCGCTGTAAGGTCGGAAATGGAGCCTGCTCCATGCCTAGGGTGCTGAACCTGGAAGCGGGGGGGGATCTGCCTTGTTTGGAGATGCGTGCCCCCCGGACCGCATGCCTTCAAGGCAAAGGCGGGTCTAAACAGCGAAAACCGGAGCAACCCCAAGCAACCAGCAAGATAGATGCGCTGCCGCTAGTGGTGACGGCGGGCTGCCGTGTCCTGAACAAGAAAGTCTCCGACATCCGCGCCAAGCGCGCTAACAACATGGTTCAAATCTTCCCTCGCTCTGGCGGCAAAGGTTCCGCCGTCGGCATTGCTGCGCGGGTCAGCCCGGATTTCGTCAGCGGATCGGGCGCGAATGAATGACTTGTCCAGCCGCGCGGTCTTGACGGTGACCCTTAGAGTGTAGCCGTCAGGGCCGCCGGCTAGATGAGAATTTAACACAACTGCGTGGGGTCGGCTGCCAGTGCGCTCCGATGGAAAGCCAGCCTCAGTCAGTCGGCGGATAGCCGTGCTGCCGATGGCCCCGGCAACACCGCTCCCGGTTGCGGGGTAGTCTTCAAACCAGCCGGACACGGTCCCAGCAAAGTACATCGAGTTCCGCCTCTGAGACGGAAGTTCAACGCGGTGCATAATCGGCGCAAGGGCTGTCTCAGGTGGCTGAAATCCTAGATCTTCGCTCGCAGAGAGCCCGATCGCGCTCATTTGGGGCGGGCGAACCTTTTTGGGCTCCTGATCGGATGTGTCATCGCCACATCCGACCATTGCAGAAACGACTACAAAACAAAAGGCGCGATGAAGAGCATCCAAAGGCAGGTTCCTATGCTGATGCCCAAAGAGCTTAGGCCAGACTAGCTAGCATCAACCCCGATGGTGACGATCTGCGTGACCCTTCACGCCGGTCGAGATCGACATCTGGCCCGTCGCGGCTCGTGAGGTATTCGCAGAGCCCGTTCAGACCGAAGACGACCGCCGACCCGTCCCGCATTCGGGCGGCCTGGTAAAGCGGGTAGGTGTGAAGATGGGGCCCCGAAAAGTCATAACGCTTGCGACACTCGAACGGGAGCCGTTCGGTTCGAGCTGTCCCGCGATAGACGAAGCTGGCGCTGAGGGTCAGGCTGACGACCGTATCATCCCGGCCTGTAATAGAGTCGCAGGCACCCACGTTCACGCCCACCAGCGCCAGAATCACGCGTGAGAGTAGGTTTTTTCGGAACGGCCGGATGCGGACCTGCCCATTCTGTGGCGAATTGGGAGACTCGCGCCGCTGTTCGCCGCGATGAGCAGCGGATTTCGTGCCTCTTGGCGGCGTCATCGCTCTCTCCTGATCGATCTTTTACGTGGCGAAGTGTGTGGGACGGGCTTTCCGAGCACACCCCGATGGGTCAGAAACTCAAGCCCTGCCTGGATTCCGCCTGGTCGCTTCCGTCGATTTCGTAATGCGGGGGTCAGGTGTTCGAGTCACCTAAGCGGCACCACCTTTCTCAGTCATCGTTCTGACTGCCCTTTCCGCCTATGTCGGTCATCAGACAGACGCGGGGCGGGCTGGGCTGTATGAAACGTCCGTCGCGGACGGATGTCAGGCATTCTGCGACTGGACAGAGCGGCCGGCGGCACGCGCTCCCGCCGTCGTACTGGGGGATCGGGGCCGTGACCTATTTCTGCTTTGTTGAATGCGAAATACTGAGCGTGCCGCACATGGAGCCGCTTGCCGCTGACGACGCCGAGAGCGCCCTGGAAGAGGCTCGAAGCCTGATGAGGCGGCATTCCAGCGCCATCGCCGCTCATGTCTTCCAGGGTGAGGCTCGGATTGGAACGGTGACGCCTGACCTGGCACGCTGAGACGCAATCAGCCTTTGCGCGTTCAGGCCTTGAACCAGAGAGGCGCAGCCATGACAGCGAGCGACAAGACGAGAGATGAAGGCCGCAAGGCCAATGGCGCGGGGCCCGGAGGCAAGCCCGACGCCCGGACTTCCGACGCGAAGGTCAGGGAGACAGGACATGAATCCGCGCGTCGCGCAGGGCCAGACGGGCCCGATGCTCGTGCGGTGGGCGACACCTTCAAGCGCTGACCCATGGCGACCGGCAACCATTTCATCGATTCCCTGGCGGCGGACGACGCCTCAGCCCGTGCGCCGCTCCTGAAGCCCGTGAGGCTGGAGGCGGGCCAGGTGCTGATCGAACAGGACGGCGCGGTCGACACCGTCCACTTCCCGATCGAGGCTCTGTTGGCCAATGTCGTGCGGCTGGACGAAGGGGCCAGCGTCGAAACGGCGATCGTCGGGCGCGAGGGCGTGTCGGGCCTGGCGCCGGTCATGTCGTCCACGCCCTGCTCCTGGGAAGTGGTGACGCGCCGGGCCGGTTCGGCCCTCAGCCTGCCGGCCGTGGCCCTGCAACGCCGACTGGGGCAGAGCGAGCCGTTCCGCGAGCGGCTGCTGATCCTGACATCGCATTACCAGAGCCAGGCGGCTCAGACGGCGGCCTGCAACAGCGTGCACCGGGTGTCGCAGCGATTGGCTCGATGGCTGCTGACGGCCGCTGAGCTGAGCGGCGATGAGCGTGTCGATCTGACCCAGGAAGAGCTCAGCGCGCTGCTGGGAGCTCAGCGCACCACTGTCACGGAGGCCGCCCAGGGGCTGAAGGCGGCCGGCGCCCTGGCTTACAGCCGCGGGGTTGTCACGATCAGCGACCGCGAAGGGCTGGAGCGCGCCGCCTGCGGCTGCTTCGCGTCCGAGCGCGACCGCATGCGGCGATTGAAGCTGACGTTGTGACGCCGCCTCATCGCGGGGCGCATTCGCAGGCCAGACGGGCAAGCGTCTCGCGGTTCAAGACCCTGACGCGGCCCCAGGAGTAGGAAACGGCCCCGGCGGCCTGGAGGCTCTGGGCGGCGGCGTTGATGGTCGATCGCTGGGCCCCCAGCAGGCCGGCGAAGTCTTCCTGTTTCAGCGGAAGGATGTCGCCCTCTATCCGTCTGTGGCAACGCAGTATCCAGGTCGCCAGGCGTCGAGACGCGGCGTGCACGGCGTTGCAGGCCACCGCCTTGTGCAGATCCGACTGCAAGGTCGCGCCATACGTCAACATCAGTTCGGTCAGGGCGGAGCCGGCGCCCGTCAGGGCCTTTAACCGAGCCTGCTCGACGCGAAGGGCGCGGCCCGAGGTCTGGGCCGTCACGCGGACGGGGGACGGCCGCCCGGCCGCCGGCGCCGCCAGATTGATCGCCCCCTCGGGGCCGAACACCATTACGCCGACCATCCGTCCGTCGCTCAGGACGACATGGGCTGTCGCCAGGCCGGCTTCGATGAACCAGACATGAGGCGGCGTGTGGCCCGCTTCGGCGAAGACGTGACCAGGTTCGAAGTCCACGGCGGCGGCGATGGCTAGAATCTGAAGTCGTTCGGTTTCCGGGAGATCGGCCAACAGGCGATTGGATATGGTGACGCTTTGCATGTCCGCGCCCTACGCCCTGCGTTGCGGGACGTCGGTCCGGAAGCCGACTTTGCCGGCTTGATCTCTGTCGTCGGGGCTGGTCCATTCGGTCGCATTGATCCAGCGGCCGACGTGTTCAATCGTCGTCGGTCGCCGAGCCGGAGCCCTTGCCTTCATGTCCGATATTCAGCCCGCAACGCCGGACGGTGCCCCGCCGCCCGCGCCGAAGCGCAACGCCTTCACGCGCTTTCTCGATACGGTGGAATGGCTGGGCAATCTGCTGCCGCACCCGGTGACGCTGTTCGCCATTCTGGCGCTGGGCATGGTGCTGCTGTCGGGCCTGTTCGGCCTGATGGGCGTGGCGGTCGAGGACCCGCGCCCGGTCGGCGCAGCGGGCCGGGCGGACGACGGCATGATCCGCGCGGTCAGTCTGATGAGCGCGGACGGCATCCGGCGCATCTTCTCCAGCCTGGTGACCAACTTCACCAGCTTCGCGCCCCTGGGCGTGGTGCTGACCGCCATGCTGGGCATCGGCGTGGCCGAGAAGTCGGGCGTGCTGTCGGCGGCGGTGCGCGGCATCGTGCTGGGCGCGTCCAAGAATGTGGTGACGGTGGCGATCGTCTTCGCCGGCGTGATGTCCAACACGGCGTCGGAGCTGGGCTACGTCATCCTGATCCCGCTGGCCGGCGCGGTCTACTATTCGCTGGGCCGGCATCCGCTGGCGGGCATGGCGGCGGCCTTCGCCGGGGTGTCGGGCGGCTATTCCGCCAATCTGCTGATCGGCACCATCGACCCGCTCTTGGCCGGCATCACCGAAGAGGCGGCGCGGCTGATCGATCCGGCCTATGCGGTGACGGCGACGGCCAACTACTACTTCATGGCGGTGTCGGTGTTCATGGTGACCATCGTCGGCTCGCTGGTCAGCATCTTCATCGTCGAGCCCAAGCTGGGCGCCTATGATTCCTCGCGCGCCGATCCCGAAGTGCTCAAGGGCGGGGCCGCCGAGCCTCTGACGCCCATCGAGAAGAAGGGGCTGGGCTGGGCCGGGCTGGCGGTGCTGGCGGTGCTGGCGCTGATGGCGCTGACGCTGGTTCCGGAATGGGGCGTGCTGCGCGACCCGGAGACCGGCGACCAGCTGCGCTCGCCCTTCTTTTCGGGCTTTGCTGTCTGGATCCTGATCTTCTTCCTGGCCATCGGCGTCGCCTACGGGCGAGCTGTCGGCACGGTGAAGAACGACCGCGACGTCATCGACGGCATGGCGATGGCGATGTCCACGCTGGGCCTGTACATGGTCATCGTCTTCTTCGCGGCCCAGTTCGTCGCCTTCTTCAACTGGTCGAATCTGGGCGCCATCACGGCGGTGAACGGCGCACAGGTGCTTCAGGACCTTGGGCTGACCGGACCCGCCCTGTTCATCGGCTTCATCCTGATGTGCTGCATCGTCAACCTGATGCTGGGTTCGGCCTCGGCGCAGTGGGCGATGACGGCGCCGATCTTCGTGCCGATGCTGATGCTGATCGGCTATTCGCCCGAGGTCATCCAGGCCGCCTACCGCATCGGGGATTCCACCACCAACATCATCACCCCGATGATGAGCTACTTCGGCCTGATCCTGGCCTGGGCGGTGCGTTTCGACAAGAAGGTCGGCATCGGCACCATGATCGCAATGATGCTGCCCTATTCGATCTTCTTCACCATCGTATGGATGGCGCTGTTCTTCCTGTGGGTGTTCGGCCTGGGCCTGCCGGTCGGGCCGGGGTCGCCGACCTACTACAGCGTGGGCTGAGGCGCGGCGGAAGGCTCCAGGAGTTCGAGCAAGGCGCGGGAGGCTTCAACCTCTCGCGGGCGCCGCACGGCCCCATAGGCCTGGGCCATCATCCTGGCGGAACGCGGGGCGGTCGGCGCAGCCAGGAAGCCGAAGCGCGCGCAAGCCAGCGCCCGGATCGGCGAGCCGGCGCGCCTGGCCTGCTGAAACGCCAGCGCCCAGTGATCCAGGCTGTCGGGGCAGGCTAATGCAGCGTCCTCGGCGGTGTCCGCCGCTGTATCCAGCCGCCCGAGCGCGGTCAGACCCTCGCACAGAATCTTGACGAAGCGGATGTCCCAGGGTGCGACGCGCAGGCCGCCCCGCGCCATCTCCATCGCCTCGTCCCAGCGCGTCAGCCGGGCGAGGATCATCGCGGCGTCCAGGCGATGCGAGGCGTGCTCCGGATCAAGTCCGATGCACCGGTTCAGCCGTTCCAAAGCCCGGTCGGGATCAACCTTGGCCAGGCCCCCGGCTTCGGACGACAGCCGCTGGATTTGCCGAAGCATGGCGAGCGCGTCGCGGGTTCCCTGCTGGGCGGCGCCGACGCTGACAAGAATCAGGCGTTCAATCATCGGGCGCATCTCCGGGGCGTCCGCGAACAATGTCGTGAGCGCAAAGCGCGCGCGGCGCTGAAGGCCGGCGCGCTCCTGTTCGAGGCGGCGATCGACGTCGGTTGCGGGGTCGCGCCAGCGTGCTGTGCGCAGCGTCCGTTGACGGGCACGGGCCTGGGCGTCGCTTCGCAGATCGCGCGTCGATCGCGGATCGCGATGCAGGGTCGAAACGTCCGCATCCAGCCGAACGCCGAACCGGCGGCAGACCTTGTCGTTGAGATAGGCGTCCTCACCGCCGCCTACGCCGATCGGGAAGCGCCCGATGGTGTCGAACAGCCGCCGCGCATACGACAGACCATAGCCGGGCGCCGCCATTTTGGGCTGGCCGGGCCAGCGCGCGCCGCGATTGCAGGCGCTGGCGACCCACGAGACCAGGCTGTCCGCATCGGCCGGCATGATCCGGCTGGGAACCGCCGCCGCGCCTTGGCGGTGCAGAGCGAGGCGGTCAGCGATCCACGTCGGCGTGGCCAGACAGTCGCCGGCCAGGAAGGCTACGACAGGCGCTCGGCTGGCGTCGATGCCGACATTGCGGGCCGCCCCGACGAAATGGGGCTCTTCCAGTGCGACAAGACGCACGCGGGGCAGATGATCCGCCAGCAGGCCGTGGACGTCTCCGCCGCCTGAGTTGACCACGACGACCTCGGCCGTCGGCGACTGATCCACGATGGAGGCGACGGCGGCCTTCAGTCCGGGCTGAGCGCGAAAGCCGATCACGATGACGCAGATTTCGGCGTCCCGCGCGACCTCGGCGCCCTCCACGACTGTCGCCTCTCCATCCACCCAACGCCGCCACAGGGCGTTTGAGCCGGTCTGGGCTTCGGACCCGACCCGAGCAGCACCGAACGCCTGTTGCGCCAGACGGCTGTCGGGCGCCAAGGTCAGCGCCTGCGCCGCCAGGGTCTGCGCACCCGTGTCGTCGCCCAATTCGCGACGAGCGCGAGACTGCAGGACCAGAGCCGCAAGCGCGTCACCCTCGATCTGGGGCGGCGCGGCGGTCAAGGCCGCCGCCGCCTCCGCTTCCGCCGGGCGGCCGGCTTCCAGAAGCAGGGCGGCGTGCAGAAAAGGCAGGTCAGGCTGAGCCGGAAAATCGGCCGCCGCCCGGCGCGCAATCTCGGCGGCGAGGTCCAGTCCGGCGGTGTTGCGGCAGCGTTGAATGGCGTTCAGTCGGCGGTCTAGAGGATCGGCGCCGACCTGAGCACCGGCGGGCAGGGGGGCCGCCCACAGGCCGCCGTCGTCCTGATGCGGCGGGCTGAACCGTTTCTCGTCCGGCAGGTCGGCCAGCTTCATGCCCGCTTCGATGTCGAGGTAGTCGTAGCCCAGGCTCTGATGTCGGCGGGCCGGGTCCGCCAAGGCGTAGTGGTCGCGTCGCAGGGTGCGGCGCGCCGGCGCGATCATGCGCAGATGGCAGCAGGCCACGCCCGAGTGCAGCACGCGGCGCGGATGGTCATAGGTGAAGGGGTCGCCATGCAGAGCATCTGCGGGGACGCGGATGTCAGGCGCGATCGGGAACAGACGCTTGCGCACGCGGTCCCGCCACGGGCCGTCGATCCGATACTGGGTCGGCGTAAACATCTCCAGCAGGTCGACCGTCCAGATCGGACGCTCGGGCGAGCGCGTCAGCTCGGGCAGGCGAGCGGCGAAGGCGTCCTCGAACCGTTCGTCGGGGTCCACCACCAGAAGCCATTCGGCGCCGTGCCTGCGGGCGGCGCGTAGCAGGGCGCGGCGGCGCTCGGGTTCGGAGCTGCGCCAGCTTATGCTGCCCCGATCATTCAGTGACACCCAGCCATGGACAATGGGGTCCAGGTTTTTCAGCAGATCCGGCACCAGATGCGCGTCGTGCCGGTAGGAAAAGCACGCCAGGACCATGGGTTCGCCCCTGCCGGGCGGTCGCGTCAGGCAGGTTTCGACAGGCATCAAGGCGTCACTCGTGTCAGGAAAAGGAGGCCTGGCGGCCAGGGGCAGGGGTCAGCTCCCAGGCGCGACCATCTGCATGCCCAGCCACTCGGCGATCAGGGCCGGCTTGTCCGCGCCCTCGATCTCGACGGTCAGTTCGTGCTTGAGCAGCCACCGCCCGCCGCCCTTGTCCTCGGCCGACAGCAGTTTGAAACGGCCGCGGATGCGCGAGCCGGCGGGCACGGGGGCCAGGAAGCGCAGCTTGTCGAAGCCGTAGTTGACGCCCATCACCACGCCCTCCAGCGGCTTGACCGCATCATAGCTCATGGCCGAGGCCAGGCTGAGGGTCAGGAAGCCGTGGGCGATGGTTCCGCCGAAGGGCGTGGCCTTGGCGGCCTCGGGATCGACATGGATGAACTGCTCGTCCTCGGTGATCCTGGCGAAGGCGTCGATGCGGTCCTGGTCGACGGTGATCCAGCGGCTGAGGCCGACCTCCTGGCCGATCAGGTCTTGAAGCTCGGAAGGCTTGGTCATGGTCGTCTCCGTCAGGTCGCGGGGATGAAGCGATCCTCGATGATGGCGGAAAACAGCGCGGCGTCCACATTGCCGCCCGACAGGACGATGGCGCTGGTGCGGTCCCGCGCCTCGACCTTGCCGGTCAGCAGCGCCGCCAGCGACACCGCGCCACCGGGTTCGACCACCAGTTTGAGCGTGCGGTAGGCATAGCGCACGGCCTCGGCCACCTCGGCGTCGGTCACGGTTTCGACGCCGGACAGACGCTGGTTGATCGGGAAGGTCAGCTCGCCCGGACGGTCGGTCATCAGGGCGTCGCAGATGGTGGGATGAGCCACCGGCGCATGGGTCAGCCGCTCTCCGGCCTGAAGCGACAGCAGCGTGTCGTTATAGGCCGCCGGCTCCACCCCGATGACGCGGGTGTCGGGCGACAGGGCCGCCATCGACAGATTTATCCCGGCGATCAGCCCGCCGCCCGAGGCGCCGCACAGCAGCTGGTCGATCTCGACCTTTCGGGCGCGCGCGTCCTCGACGATCTCCAGCCCCGTCGTGCCCTGGCCCTCGATGACAAATGGATCGTCGAACGGGCGGACCAGGACGGAGCCGCGCGTGGACGCGATCTCCTCGCCGATCGCCTCGCGGCTTTCGGTGTAGCGGTCATAGCTGCGCACCTCGCCGCCGAAGGCCAGGACGCCCTCGACCTTCACGCGCGGACTATCGGCCGGCATGACGATGACGGCGCTGGTCCCGACCATGCGGGCGGCGGCGGCCACGGCCTGGGCGTGGTTGCCGGACGAATAGGCCACCACCCCGCGCGCCTTTTCGTCCTCGGTCAGGCGGCTGATGCGGTTGTAGGCCCCGCGGAACTTGAAGGCGCCGGCGACCTGCACGGTCTCGGCCTTCATCAGCACGCGCCCGCCCAACCGCTCATTGAGCGCCGGATGTTCGAGCAACGGCGTGCGGACGGCGGCGGGGGCGATCTGGCGGGCGGCGTCCAGGACGCCGTCGAAGGAGGCGGTGTGCATGGCCCCCTCTTACCCTCGCGGCTGGGCTTTGCGTAAGGTGGCCGGATGTCCAACCTCATCCTCGCCATCGACCAGGGCACCACCTCGACGCGGGCCATCGCCTTCGAGGTCTCGCCGGATGGCGCCTTTGCGCCCGTCGCCGTCAGCCAGATCGAGTTGCAGCAGCACTTTCCGCGCTCGGGCTGGGTCGAGCATGACGCGGCCGAGATCTGGACCGCGACGCTGCAGACCTGTCGCGAGGCGATCCGCAAGGCCGGCGGCGTCGGCCGCTTCGCCGCCATCGGCATCACCAATCAGCGCGAGACCTCGGTCGTGTGGAATGCGGCCACGGGCGAGCCCCTGCACCGCGCCGTCGTGTGGCAGGACCGGCGCACCGCAGACGTCACCGCCCGCCTGGCCGCTGAGGGGCACGAGGCGGAGGTCCAGGCGGCGACGGGCCTGATCCTAGACCCCTATTTTTCGGCGTCCAAGTTCGCCTGGCTGCTGGGCGTCGTGCCCGGCGCGCGCGAGCGGGCCGAACGGGGCGAGGTGCGGCTGGGGACGATCGAAAGCTGGCTGATCTTCAAGCTGACGGGCGGCGACAGCCACGTCACCGACGCCACCAACGCCAGCCGCACCAGCCTGATGGACCTGCGCAGCCGTCAGTGGCGGCCGGACCTGTGCGAGCTGTTCGGCGTGCCGGTCCAGGCCCTGCCCGAGATTCGCGACTGCGACTCCCGGCTGGGCGAGACGGACGCCAGCCTGTTCGGTCGCGCCCTGCCGATCCACGGCGCGGCGGGGGATCAGCAGGCGGCCCTGGTGGGCCACGGCGCGCTGCAGCCCGGCGAGGCCAAGATCACATACGGCACGGGCGCCTTCCTGGTCGCCAATGTCGGGGCCGAGCCAGTGGCCTCGACCAGCCGGCTGCTGGGGACGCTGGCCTATGCGGCCGAGGGGCGGGTCGCCTATGCGCTGGAAGGGTCGATCTTCTCGGCCGGCTCGGCGATCCAGTGGCTGCGCGACGGGCTGAAGGTCATCTCCGAAAGCCGTCAGTCCGAGGCGATGGCGCAGTCGCTGGCGGACAATGGCGGCGTCTACCTCGTGCCGGGGTTCACCGGCCTGGGCGCGCCCTGGTGGGAACCGGAAGCGCGCGGAACCGTGATCGGCCTGACCCGCGATTCCGGCCCGGCGCACATGGTCCGGGCCGCGCTGGAGAGCCTGGCCTATCAGACCCGCGACCTTCTAGACGCCCTGGCCCGCGACGGGGCCCCCCGGCTGGAGACGCTGCGCGTGGATGGCGGGGTCACGGCCAACGCCTTCGCCATGCAGTTCGTGGCCGACATCTGTGAGGTGACGGTCGAGCGCCCGGCTTTCCAGGAGATGACGGCGCTGGGCGCGGCGCGCCTGGCCGCCTTCGGCTGCGGCCTGACTGACCGGCTGGCGACCCCGCCGTCCGAGGCGCCGGCGATCTGGCGGCCGAAAATGGATGACGAACAGCGCCAGGCTCTGCTGAAAGGCTGGCGCCGCGCCGTGCGGGCCGCCATCATCGCGGCCGGAGGAAATCCTGAATGACCGACGCCATCAGCGACCCCCAGGCCGCCTTCGCCGGCACGCGCGAGGTCGATCCCCGGTATCGCCTGGACGAGGCCGCGCTGGACGCGTGGATGGCGGCCCATGTCGAAGGCTACGCCGGCCCCCTGACGATCCGCCAGTTCAAGGGCGGCCAGTCCAACCCGACCTATGAGCTGACCACCCCTGGCCACGGCTATGTGCTTCGCCGCAAACCGCCGGGAACCCTGCTGCCCAGCGCGCACGCGGTGGACCGCGAGTTCAAGGTGATCTCCGCCTTGTCGGCCCAGGGGTTCCCCGTCGCGCGCCCCCACGCCCTCTGCACGGACGAGAGCGTGGTCGGCTCGATGTTCTACGTCATGGACAAGGTCGAAGGCCGGGTCTTCTGGGACCTGAAGCTGCCTGGCCTCGCGCCGGCCGAGCGCCGCGCCATCTATGAGGCGCAGACCGACACCCTGGCGCGTCTGCACGCCTTTGACCCCCAGGCCATCGGGCTGGGGGACTACGGCCCCCCCGGCAACTATTTCGCTCGCCAAGTCGGGCGCTGGACCAAGCAGTATCGCGCGTCAGAGATCGATCCAATCCCCGCCATGGACCGGCTGATCGAATTCCTGCCCGACACCCTGCCGCCCGAGGGACCGACGCGGGTGGTGCACGGCGACTTCCGCCTGGACAACATGATCATCGCGCCGGACCGGGCGCAGGTTCGCGCTGTTCTGGACTGGGAGCTTTCGACCCTGGGCGATCCGATGGCCGATCTTTCGTATCTGCTGATCGCCTGGGCCATTCCCGCCAGCCTGCGCAACGGTTTGGCCGGGGTGGACCTGACGGCGCTGGGCATTCCGTCGCTGGACGAGACGGTCGCCCGCTATGCCGAGGCCTCGGGCCTGCCGGTTCCGGCCAATGTCGACTGGCTTTTGGCCTATAACCTGTTCCGCCTGGCGGCCATTTGTCAGGGCATCGCCGGGCGGATGCGTGACGGCACCGCCGCCAGCAGCCACGCCCAGGCCATGGCCGCTCAGGTCAAGCCCCTGTCCGACGCCGCTCTTTCGTTTGCGATCAAGGCGGGCGCGTGATCCGTCGTCTCGCTATCGCCGTTGCGCTGGCCGCAGCCGTCGGTTCCTGCGCCACGCCCGTGCCCATGGCCACGCCCGACGGCTGGACCGGAGCCCAGGCTTCGACCCGCCCGATCTCGCTCGGCCTGCCGGGCGGCGCGGTGCTGGCGCGGGAGGTGAGCTTCGCGGGCGGGGTGCACGTCTCCACGCCGACAGGGTCGTCGCTGGCCAGCCTGTCGGACCTGAAGCTGACCGGCGAAGGCGGCTTCGTCACGGTCTCCGATGTGGGCGATCTGGTGCGCGGGCGGATCGTGCTGGACCGGCGGGGCCGGCTGACGGGTCTGCGCGACTGGTCGTTTCGTCGGCTGACTTTGACCGACGGGCGACCGATCACGGAAAAGACGGACGGCGACGCCGAGGGCCTGGCCTTTGCGCCCGACGGCGGCCTGCTGGTCAGCTTCGAGCGAGATCACCGCATCTGGAACTACGGTCCGTTGAACGCCCTGCGGGCCCGCCCGCTCCCGGCGCGCATGCCCGATGTCGTCTTCGCCGAGAACGACGGGATGGAAGGCCTGGCCGCTGCACCGCGCTTCGATGGCGGCGGCTGGCGCGTGACGGGCGAAAGCGGCGGCGTATGGGACTGTTCGCCCCGCCGCTGCGAACAGGTTCAGCCCTTGCCTGAGCCGCCCCTGGCCGACAGCGACTATCGCATCACCGGCATGGACCTGGACCCCGCAGGCGACGGCTGGTTCGTGGTCCAGCGGTCCTACGCCCCGCCGATCGACGCGCGGGCGCGTATCCGCCGCATGGCCGCCGACGGGACGCTGGGTCCGGTGCTGGTCGAGCTGAAGCTGCCCGGAACTACCGACAATTTCGAAGGTATAGCGGCCGAGACGCGCGACGGGGCGACGCGGCTCTATGTTCTCTCGGACGACAACTTCAATCCGCTGCAGCGGACCCTGATGCTGGCCTTCGACGTCAGACCTTCTCGCTGATTTTTATAGCCGTGCGGCAGCCGGCCTTGATGACGGCCGACAGCAGCCGATAGGCCGGCGCCTCGCGGCTGCCGTGCTCGATGGCGTGGTCGTGGTGAGCCAGCTCCTCCTCGCGGAACTTGGCCAGTTCGGCCGCCAGCGCAGGGTCGCGGTCCTTCAGCTCCTCGACCTGGTCGGCGTAGTGCTGCTCGATCACGCTCTCGACGGCTTCGGTGCAGGCGTGCGCCGCCTTCTCGCCCATCAGGGCGGTGCCGGCGCCCAGCGCCGTGGCCGCCAGCTTCCACACCGGCGTCATGGCCGTGGGGCGCACGCGGCGTTCGTTCAGCAGGGCCTCGAAGCGGTCCAGGTGAACCTGCTCGTGGCCCTCCATCTCGGTCAGATCGGTCGACACCGCCTCGCGGCCCTTGCGGCCTTCGAACACGGCGCGCTGGGCGCGATAGATATGGACGGCGGCGAACTCCCCGGCGTGATCCACGCGAAGGATTTCGGCCATGCGCGCCTTGGAGGCGCCGATGCCGGGGCGGGGCAGCGGAATGCGGCGAGCGTCGCTCATGAAGGCCTCCGGGCGTCCTTGGGCCGTTTGGCGGCCATCAGGCTGAACGCGGCCAGAGCGAAGGAGATCAACGCGTTCCAGCCGGCCATGCTCACGCCCAGCCAGCTCCAGGCCACGGCGTCGCAGCGCGGAATGGCCGGCGCGGGGCCGGTTCCCAGCGCGAGCGCCTGCAGGTCGCCCAGGCCCACCGGCCCGCCCGCGGCGGCGCAGGCGGCGGGCAGGTCCCACCAGCCGTACTCGCCGCCCGCGTGGAAGCCCGCAGTGATGGCGCCCGTGGCGAAGACGGCGGCCAAAAGGAAGGCGGCGATGCGCGGCGTGCCTCGGCTGGCGCGGCTGAACACGGCCCAGAAGGTCGCGGCGCCGGCGATGGCGGCGGCCGCCCAAAAGACCTCGCGCTGCTTGAGGCACAGATTGCAGGGAGCGAGACCGGCGAACTGTTCGAACGCGTGCGCGGCCCCGAGCATGACCAGGGAGGCGGCAAGCGCGAACGCCGTCCACCAGCGCGTGACAAGGCGATAAGTCCGTCTCATGCCAGCATCCTAGCTGCGCCCGAACGCCCCGTCGATCAGATGAAACGCACCGCCACGATGGCGCCGACCAGGACCACCACGAAGAGGATGGTCCAGAAGGCCAGCCGCTTCTCGATCACCTCCAGCATGGCGGGGCCGAACGTCTTCAGCACGAAGGCCACCAGGAAGAAGCGCGCGCCGCGCGTGATGACCGACAGCACGATAAACAGCGGCAGGCTGAAGCTGAAGATGCCCGCGGCGATGGTGATCAGCTTGTAGGGAATGGGCGTCAGCCCCTTGATCAGAATGACCCAGGCGCCGTGCTGCTGGAACAGTTCCTTGGAGGTCTCGAAACTGTCCGCCTTGCCCATCAGCGCCAGCAGCGACATTCCGACCGGCTCCAGGAAGTGGCCGATGGCGTAGCCCAACAGGCCGCCCAGCACCGACGCGATGGTGCAGACGGTGGCGTAGAAATAGGCCCGGTCCGGCCGCGCCAGCACCATGGGCGCCAGCATGACGTCCGGCGGGATTGGAAAGAAGCTGCTCTCCGCGAAGGAAATGGCGGCCAGCGACTTGGTCGCGTGGCGGTGACGGGCCAGGGAGAAGACCCAGTCGTACATCTTGCGAAGCATGCGGCGTTCCCGACGTTACGCCGGCGGTCTAGCAGGCCTGAACCGACCGCGCATCCATGACCTGCCCCCTGCGACGCCACGCAGCCGTGAACGGCGTCTGGCTTGGCTTGGCGGGCGTCGGACACTAGGTTCCGCCCCAACCGGCGGCCCGGACCGCCCAATGCATTCAGGAGACGCCCCATGCACGACGCGCCCCAATCGGAAGCCTCCGCCCGCCTGGACCGTGAAAACCCGCTCGGCGTGGACGGCTTCGAGTTCGTCGAGTTCACCGGCCCCGATCCGCAATCGATGAAGGAACGGCTGGAGCTGATGGGCTTCACTCACACCCACACCCGCCCCGACGGCGCGGTGATCCGGCTGAAGCAGGGCGACATCTCCTTCCTGGTGCACATGACGCCCCAGGGTCAGGCCGAGGAGTTCTCCAAGGACCACGGCCCTTCGGCCAACGGCATGGCCTTCCGAGTCGCCGACGCCAAGGCGGCCTATGAGGGCGCGGTCTCGCGTGGGGCCCAGCCGGCCGAAGGCTCGCAAGGCGGTGCGCTCGGCGACGGCGCCTATACGCTCGAGGGCATCGGCGGATCGCTGCTGTATCTGATCGACGACTACGGCTCGAAAGGCTCGCTGTATTCCGGCTGGACCGAGGTCGAAGGCTGGCAGGCCAAGGAGGCCGAAAACAGCGTCGGCCTGCACACCCTGGATCACCTGACCCACAATGTGCGGCGCGGCGAGATGCGCACCTGGTCGGGCTTCTACGGCGACGTCTTCGCCTTCGAGGAGCAGAAGTACTTCAACATCAAGGGCAAGGCGACCGGCCTGCTGTCCCAGGCGATGATCGCGCCCGACCGCGCCATCCGCATTCCGCTGAACGAAAGCCAGGACGAGAACTCTCAGATCGAGGAGTTCCTGCGTCGCTACAACGGCGAGGGCATCCAGCACATCGCGCTCGCCACCGACGACATCTTCGAGACCGTCGAAGAGATGAAGCGTCGCGGCATCCCCTTCCAGGACACGATCGACACCTATTTCGACCTGATCGACAAGCGCCTGCCGGGCCATGGCCACGACGTCGCCCGCATGCGCGAAAACCGCATCCTGATCGACGGTTCTGACGAAGACGGCCTGCTGCTGCAGATCTTCACCCAGGACACCTTCGGCCCGATCTTCTTCGAGATCATCCAGCGCAAGGGCAATCAGGCGTTCGGCGAGGGCAATTTCCAGGCTCTGTTCGACTCCATCGAGCTGGACCAGATCCGTCGCGGCGTCATCAAGGTCGACGCCTGATCCATGCCAAAGCCGCCGACCTGGCTGCCCTTCCTCGGCCCGCCGCTCGCCGGCGTGGCCGCAGGGATCGGCGGCCGCTACATCGAGGGCTTTCTGCCTTTGATCGCCCTTGCGGTGGTGGTGGGCTTTTTGCCCATCATCGCCTACCACCTGTGGAAGCGGGCGCATCATCGATCCTGAGCGCCCGAAGATCATTCGGGAGGGCGAGATGATGCGCATGGGAATGCTGGCCGTGGCCATGGCGGCTCTGGCGGGTGCGGTTAAGGCCCAAGAGGCGCCGCGCTGGTCTCTGGCCATCCACGGGGGCGCCGGCGTCATCGAGCGCGCCAACCTCAGTCCCGAACAGGATGCCGCCTATCGTGCGGCCCTGACGCGGGCGCTTGAGGCCGGATCGGCCGTGCTGCGTTCGGGCGGCGAGGCGCTGGATGCGATCCAGGCCGCCATCGAGATCATGGAGGACGACCCGCTGTTCAACGCGGGGCGCGGAGCCGTCTTCACCGCCGAGGGCAAGACCGAGCTGGACGCTGCCGTCATGAACGGCGCCGACCTGACCGCCGGCGCCGCGGCAGGCCTGACCCGCACGCGCCACCCGATCGCGGCGGCCCGCGCCATCATGGAACAGTCGCCCCACGTCATGTTGATCGGCGAGGGCGCCGACGCCTTCTCCGCCTCGGTGGGGCTCGAGCAGGTCGATCCTGCCTTCTTCTTTACCGAGCGGCGCTGGCAGGGGCTGGAGCGCCAGCTGCGCGAGCGCGGCGATCCGATCCCTACGCGGCCGGAAGGTGCGTCGGCGGCCGGTCAGGGCCTGGCGAGCCTGCCGCAGCCGCCGCTGAACGAGCGCAAGTTCGGCACCGTCGGCGCCGTGGCGCTGGACCAGTCGGGCAATCTGGCGGCCGGCACCTCGACCGGCGGCATGTCGGGCAAGCGCTGGGGCCGGGTCGGCGATGTGCCGGTGATCGGCGCGGGCACCTACGCCTCCAACACGGACGGCTGCGCGGTCTCGGCCACGGGCGACGGCGAGTATTTCATCCGCGCCACCGTGGCGCGCGACATCTGCGCCCGCATGGCCTCGGGCGCATCGGGCCAGGTCGCCGGCCAGGCAGAGGTGGACGAGGCCCTGGCGCTGGGCGGTTCGGGCGGGGTCATCGTCATGAGCCGCGACGGCCAGCCCGCCTACGCCATGACCACCTCGGGCATGTATCGGGGCGCGGCGTCATCGTCCGAGCCCGCGCGCGTCGCCATCTACGCCGACGAGGACGCCCGGCCTTGAGCACGCGCGACACGCCCGGCGTCATCGCGCCGCCGCCCCTGATCTTTCTAGGTTTCCTGCTGGCTGGCTGGGGGCTGGGCGAACTGGTCAACCCGCCCGGCCTGGGACTGGAGCCGACATTCAGGCGCGGCTTGGCCTTCGCCTTGGTGATCGGCGGCCTCGTCACCGAGTGGGCGGCGGTGGCGGGTCTGCGTCGGCTCGGCACGCCAGCCGAGCCGTGGAAACCGACCACGGCCCTGGCGACCGGCGGCCTTTACGGCCTGAGCCGTAATCCGATCTATCTCGGCTTCACCCTGATCTATCTGGGGTTCAGCACAGCCATGGACAGCCCGATCGCCCTGGCCCTCATCCTGCCGTGCCTGATCGTCATCGACCAGCTCGTGATTGTCCGCGAAGAAGTCTATCTGGCGCGCAAGTTCGGTCCCGCCTGGACCGAATACGCCCAGAAGGTCCGCCGATGGCTGTGATCCCGCCCCCTGCGAACGCGGACGACGAACTGTCCGCCATGGCCATCGAAGAGCTGGACGCCGCCTGCGCCCTGCCGTGGCCCGACATCCGCCAGATCACGCCTTGGGGCGACAGTTTCACCGGCTTCGCCCCCTCGGGCCGCGAGGTCGAGATCGAGCGCCGCTACCTGTGGGCTCACGCGCCTGAAGGCGCCGTGGCCGTCGAGATCGAGGTCCGCGACCCGACCGCCCGCACCGGCGCCGAGGCCCGCGCTCTGCTGACCGGCGCGGATTGAGAGTTTCGAGGAGACCGCCATGCGCCTAACCCTGTTCGCTTCTTTCATCGCCCTCGCCCTGCCGTCGGGCGCCCTGGCCCAGGACCTGCTGATCCGCGGCGGGACCATCCATACCGGCGTCGACGGCCAGGCCCCCGCCGAGGCGGTCCTGGTGCGCGACGGGCGCATCGCCTTCGTCGGCCACCTCGCGGATGTGCCGGACGCCACGGGCGTCCAGGTGGTCGAGCTGAACGGCGCCGCCCTATTTCCCGGCTTTACCGACGGCCACGCCCATCTGGACGGGATCGGCTGGCGCGAAATGACGCTGAACCTTGAAGGCTCGGCCTCAGTGGCCGAGGCCATGGCCCGGCTGTCAGCCTGGGCCCAGGCGCATCCCGAGGGCGTCATTGCCGGGCGCGGCTGGATCGAGACACACTGGCCGGAAGGCCGCTTTCTGACCGCCGCCGACCTGGACGCGGCGGCGCCGGGCCGGATCGTGCTGCTGGGCCGGGCAGACGGCCATGCGGTCGTAGTGTCCAGCGCCGCCCTGGCGGCCGCGAACATCGACGGCGACACCCAGCCCCCTTCAGGCGGCGAAATCCTGAAGGACGCGCAGGGCCGGCCCACGGGAATGCTGGTCGACGCGGCGGAGCAGCTTGTCGCGGACCTGATGCCTCAAGCCGACGAGGCCGCAACGCGCACCGCCTATGGCGAGGGCTTCAAGGTCTATGCCCGATACGGCTGGACAGGCGTGCACTTCATGTCCGCGCCCTGGAAGGACATTCCGCTGCTGGAAGCCATGGCCGAGGCCGGCCAGGCGCCGCTGCGGCTCTACAACAGCGTCACACCCGATGGCGCTCGGGCGCTGTTCGCGTCTGGCCCGCGC
This sequence comes from Brevundimonas sp., assembly GCF_046295775.1. GTDB lineage: Bacteria > Pseudomonadota > Alphaproteobacteria > Caulobacterales > Caulobacteraceae > Brevundimonas. The sequence goes on from NZ_JBKBML010000004.1 coordinate 170,564, forward strand.
AGCGTGGCTGACGGACGGGTCATAACCCGGGCGGTGAAGTTCTACGCCGACGGGGCGCTGGGATCGCGCGGCGCGGCCCTGTTTGACCCCTACGCCGACCAGCCGGGCACGCGAGGCCTGATGCAGACCACCGAGGCCGAGGCCGTGCCTCTGTACGAGGCCGCGCTGCGCTCCGGCATCCAGATCGCCACCCACGCCATCGGCGACCGGGGCAATCGCGAGGTGGTGGACTGGTACGCCCGCGCCATGACCGAGACGCCGCGCGGCGAGTGGAAGGCCGCCGATCCGCGCTGGCGCATCGAGCACGCCCAGATCCTGCGCCCCGGCGACTATCACTGGTTCCACGACCTGCCGATCGTGGCCTCCATGCAGCCCAGCCACGCCATCGGCGACCTGCACTTCGCCCCCGCCCGCCTGGGCGACGCGCGGCTGGACGGCGCCTATGCCTGGAAGAGCCTGTCGGATCGCGGCGTCGTGGTGGTCGGCGGCTCTGACGCGCCGGTCGAGCGGGGCGATCCGCTGATCGAGTTCTACGCCGCCGTCGCCCGGCGCGACCTGCAGGGCTTCCAAGGGCCCGACTGGCGGCCTCAGGAGGCGGTGTCGCGCGAGACGGCGCTCAAGATGTTCACCCTGTGGCCGGCCTGGGCCTCGTTCCGCGAGGACGAGCTGGGCACGATCGAGCCGGGCAAGCGCGCCGACTTCACCGCCTTCGACATCGACCTGATGACCGTGCTCGAGGCCGACATCCCGAAGGGCAAGGCGGTGCTGACGGTTGTGGACGGCGAAATCGTGTTCGACGGACGTTGAGGCCGCGCGTTGCGGCCGTGCGCCGCTTCGTCTAATCCGACGCTCGATTTCCGCCGCCTGTTTGGGGAGCGCCCGATGGCTCAGTTTGGTCCGCGTCTGGTCACCGTCTTCGGCGGTTCGGGCTTCATCGGCTCGCAGGCCGTGTGCGCCCTGGCGCGTCGGGGCTGGCGCGTGCGGGTGGCGGTGCGCAAGCCGACCACCGCCAACGAGCTTCAGCCGCTGGGCGACGTCGGCCAAATCCAGCTGATGCGCTGCGACATCGGCAACCCCCAGGACGTGTCGCGCGCTGTCGCCGGCGCTGACGCCGTGGTCAATCTGGTCGGCGTGCTGTTCGAGAACGGCAAGCGGTCCTTCGACGCCATGCACGTGGACGCGGCGCGGTCGGCGGCCGAGGCGGCCAAGGCCGCGGGCGTTACCCGGTTCGTGCAGATGTCGGCCATCGGCGCCGATGAGGACAGCCCCGCCGCCTACGGCCGCTCCAAGGCCGGAGGCGAGGCCGCCGTGCGCGCCGTCTATCCCGACGCCGTGATCCTGCGTCCGTCGATCGTCTTCGGCGCCGGCGACGACTTCCTGAACCGCTTTGCTTCGATGGCCAGCCTGGCGCCGGCCCTGCCGCTGATCGGCGGCGGCCAGACCCGGTTCCAGCCGGTCTATGTCGGCGACGTGGCCGAAGCCATCGCCCGCGCCGTGGTCGAGCCCGCTGCGGCCGGCCGCACCTTCGAAATGGGCGGCCCGGCCGTCCTGACGTTCGAAGAGGTGCTGAAGCTGATCCTGCGCGAGACCAACCGCACGCGCGGCCTGATCCCGCTGCCCTTCCCGGTCGCCCGCGCCATGGGTTCGGCGATGCAGATGACGGCCCTGTTTGGCATCGCTCCGCCGCTGACCCGCGATCAGGTGCTGATGCTGGAGCGCGACAACGTCGTGGCCGACGGCGCGGAGGGTCTGGCCGAGCTGGGCCTGCAGCCCACTGGCCTGGAGGCCATCGCGCCGTCGTATCTGTGGCGCTACCGCAAGGGCGGGCAGTTCGCTGAAAAGCCCGCCCTCTAAGTCGTTCTAATCTCCGTCTCCCCGGCGAAAGCCGGGGTCTAGGAGGTTGAGCGCAAAGGTCCAGAATGTTGCCCTGGGCCCCGGCTTTCGCCGGGGAGACGGGGCATCGTGAAATCAGCGGGCTGCGATCTCGCGGTCCAGCTTTTCGATCAGGGCCGCATAGGTTTCGGCTGCCCGCGCCACCGTGGCCGGCTCGACGGCCTCCATCGTGTCCTCGGCCGAGTGGATCACCCGGAAGACCTGAGGTGTGAAGCCTTCGGCCAGGCCGTTGTTCTCGCCGCCATTGAAGGCCAGCCACATCTGGTGGGCGCCGACCTCGTCCTGGAAACCCAGCGACACCACCGGCGCGCCGGCCGCAGTGAAGGCCCGGTCGTCGGACGGCGGATAGATGGGGAAGCCCACGCACTGCATCGCCCGCTCGGCGCACAGCTCCTGGACCGCGCGCGTGACGAAGGCCGAGGGCGCCCCGCTGTTCTGGCCGTACATCATCGTGTCGCCATAGGCGGCGACGTCGGAGTTCACCACCGCCGCGACATTGGCGATCCCGTGCGCCTCGATCCACATGCGCGCGCCCACCAGGCCCAGCTCCTCCTGATCGAACAGGATGACCCGCACGCGGTGGTTCAGGGCCTTGTCCTTGAGCAGGCGCGCCGCCTCGATGACGCCGACGACCGAGGCCGCATTGTCGACCACCCCATGGGCCAGAGAGCCGTCGCGCAGCTTCGCCGCGTCATAGTGGGCGGTGATCAGGATTTCCTTTGCGCCCTCGGGGCCGAAGACGGCGACGACGTTGCGACCCTCCATCGGCCCGGTCTGGCGGCCCCCGCCCTCGAAGGTCTCGACCACGGGCTCGAAGCCTGCGGCGCGCAGCTGCTCGACCACGACCTGGGTACGGGCCTCGTTCGTCGGCAGCACATAGGCGGCGACGGCGGCGCGCAGGGTTTCAGGCGAAGCCGTTTGAGCCGATGCCGACTGAGCGGCGAGCATCAGGGCGGCGACAGCGCCGAGCGTGCGGAACATCATGGGTAAGGCCCCTCCAAAGGTCAGGGGCCTTGGCTAGCCGATCAGCTCTTGAGCCGCCAGCCCGACCGGAACACCGCCCAGCAGGCCCAGCCCATGATCAGCGTCAGACCCAGGCTCATGGCCATGCCGATCACGACCGAGCCCTCCGCATGGCCGATGAAACCGGCGCGGAAGCCGTCGATCAGGTAGAAGAAGGGATTGAACCGGCTGAGCGTCGAGAAGGGCTCCGGCAGGTTGTCGACCAGATAGAAGGCCCCCGACAGGAAGGTCATGGGCAGGACGACGAAGTTCTGAACCGCCGCCAGCTGGTCGAACTTTTCGGCCCAAAGTCCCGCCATCACGCCGATCATGCCCATCAGCAGGGACGCGATCAGGCCGTAGAACAGGATCAGACCCAGGTTTGCGACACCCATCCGGGCGAAGGGCAGGACGCAGATCGCCGTCACCAGGCCGACCGCCACGCCGCGCGTCGCAGCCCCCAGGGTGAAACCCAGCGTCAGCTCCAGCGGGCTGAGCGGCGGGGTCAGGAAGTCCGTCGACGTGCCCATGATCTTGGCCTGGATCAGGCTGGACGAGGAGTTGGCGAAGGCGTTGTTCAGGATCGCCATCATGATCAGGCCCGGCGCCACGAACTCGGCGAAGGGCGTGCCGTGCAGCGGCGGCCGCGCGCCCTGCAACGCCACCACGAAGACCAGCATATAGAGCAGGGTCGTGACCACCGGCGCCGCCACCGTCTGGGCGCCGACCTTCCAGAAGCGCCGCACCTCGCGCAGATACAGGGTCTGCACCCCGACCCAGTTGATCCCGTCGTAACGGCGGGGCTGAGGCAGGCCGGAAGGGCGGGTCGAGGCGAGATCGGTCATGGCGCCGCAGATGAGCCCTTCGGAAGCTGTGCGCAAGTTCGTCCCGAAACGAATCAACATCTGGTTTCTGTGGACAGCGCAATTCGCACATATTGCGCTCTTTAAGGTCTGCTTTACGATTAGTGGTGGGTCGAGCCTCTCGGAGGAAGGGCTCGCACCAAATGTTGAATCACCACCCGGAGGGCAGGCCCATGACCGCAGGCTGGACTGAAGACCGCGTCGGCGCGCTGAAGAAGCTGTGGCTTGAAGGCCAATCGGCCAGCCAGATCGCCAAACAGCTGGGCGGCGGCGTCACCCGCAACGCCGTGATCGGCAAGGTGCACCGGCTGGGTCTGTCGGGCCGCGCCGCGCCGTCGCAGCCGGCTCGCGCCACCTTCAAGACCGCCCGTCCCCGTCCGGCCGCCCCCGCTCCGACCCAGGCGCCGTCCGCCCCGCGCCGCATCGAGGCCGTGCAGCCCCGCGCCGCCCAACCCGTGGCCCCGACGCCGGCCCAGGCCCCGGAACTGCCCGGCACCGCCACTGTGCTGACGCTGGGCGCCCACATGTGCAAATGGCCGATCGGCGACCCGTCCTCGCGCGAGTTCAGCTTCTGCGGCCGTCGCGCCTCGGAAGGCGTTTATTGCGTCGAGCACGCCCGCGTCGCCTACCAGCCCCAGGTCCGCAAGGGCGCCAAGGACGGCGCCTCGGACCTGGCCCGCAGCCTGCGGCGGTATATCTAAGCGCGCTACGTTCGCGACGCGGTCGCTCACGACTTGAGCGCCGCGTCGTCATTTGCGTGACACGAACGCCCCCTATGGGGCCGCCTTCCTACTCGCCGGTCCGCGCAAGCGGCCGGCGAGACTCCAGGGGGCGGGGCTGCGGTTATCCGGGTTGACGCAGCCCCGACCTGCCGGACCTTCCAATCAATTCAGCAGCCGCTTCGGGTCCGGCACGTCCAGGCTGAAGGCCGGAATCTGCGCTTCGAAGGCGCGGCCGCGGTCGTCGGTCATGTAATAGGCGCCGACCATGGTCCCTGACGCCGTGCCCAAGGGACAGCCCGAGGCGTAGGCATAGGCCTCGCCCGGCGCGATCACGGGCTGCTCGCCCACTACGCCGGGCCCACGCACCTCCTCCACGTGGCCGGTCGCGTCGGTGATGGTCCAGCGCCGCGCCATCAGCTGCACCGGGCCTGTGGTCAGGTTCACGATCTCGACCTGATAGGCCCAGACCCAGCGACCGCCGTCCGGGTCGGACTGGCCCGCCAGATAGCTGGGGCGAACGCGCACCACGATTCCGTCGGTTTCGGCGCTATAGGCAGGAGCATCATGCATGGGCTATAGGCTGACCCCGCCGGGCTTCAGGCGCAAGCGCGACCGCTTGTCTTCGACGCCCATTCTCGACCGCCGGGCGGGGCGACGCGTACGAGACAGGACGGCATGAACCCTATCGACCTTTCCGACCGCACGGGCATCCTGCCGTGCCAGTCGATCGAAGTCCTGATCGCCGGCGGCGCGATCGCCACCGACACGTCGTTTGATTTCGACCAGGTGCAGCCGGCCAGCCTGGACCTGCGCCTGTCCGATCAGGCGTGGCGCGTGCGCGCGTCCTTCCTGCCCGGTCAGCGTCTGGTGGCCGACCGCATCGCCGACGTGGCCATGCACGCCATCGATCTGTCGGGCGGCTATGTGCTGGAGAAGGGCTGCGTCTATATCGCCCGTCTGCAAGAGCGGCTGAGCCTGCCGCCCGGCCTGATCGCCCGCGCCAATCCCAAGAGCTCGACCGGCCGCGTCGACGTCTTCGTGCGCCTGCTGACCGACCGCGGCGCCAGCTTCGACGACGTGGCCGCGGGCTATGAGGGGCCGCTGTATCTCGAGATCGCGCCTCAGACCTTCTCCATCCTGGTGCGGCCGGGCACGCGGCTCAACCAACTGCGCCTCAAGGCCGGCGAGCCGCCGAAGCTCGAGACCCGCTCGGTCGGCGTCGACCTGCAGGGCGGCGACATCGTCGGCTTCCGCGGCCGCCGCCACGCCGGGGTGGTCGATCTGGACCACATCGACGGCCACGATCCGCGCGACTTCTGGGAGCCGCTGAGCCTGCGTCGCGGCGAGCTGCTGCTGGATCCGGGCGAGTTCTACATTCTGGCGTCGTCCGACGATGTCGAGATCCCGGTGAATCAGGCCGCCGAGATGACCCCGATCGATCCGTCGGTCGGCGAGTTCCGGGTCCACTACGCCGGCTTCTTCGACCCGGGCTTCGGCACCGACGAGGCCCACGGCGCGGGCTCAAAGGGCGTGCTGGAGGTCCGCACCCACGACACGCCCTTCCTGCTGGAGCACGGCCAGATCGTGGCGCGGCTGGTCTACGAGCCCCTGACCGAGCGGCCGACCCGCCTGTACGGCGAAGGCGGCAGCCACTACCAGCGCCAGGGTCTGAAGCTGTCGAAGCACTTCAAGCCCTGGTGATCCGGGCGGCCTAGAACCCCTGGGCGCGGGCCAGGCGTTCGGCGTGGAAGTGGGCGTCGCCCAGCAGTTCGTTCAGGACCCGCACGCGCTTCATGAACAGGCCGACGTCGAACTCGTCGGTCATGCCGACACCGCCGTGCATCTGCACCGCCTCCTGAACCGCCAGTTCGGCGACGCGGCCGGCCTTGGCCTTGGCGACCGAGGCGGCCAGAGAGGCGTCCTCGCGCCCGGCGTCGATGGCCTGAAGCGCGGCCAGGGTCGCCGCCTTGGCCAGCTCGAGCTCGGTGAACAGGTGGGCGGCGCGGTGCTGCAGGGCCTGGAACTCGCCAATCAGCTTTCCGAACTGCTTGCGGGTGCGCAGATACTCCAGCGTCACCTTGAAGGCCTGATCGCCGGCGCCGACCAGGGTCGAGGCGGCGCAGGCGCGGCCCAGCGACAGCGCGTTGTCCAGAACCGCCTCGCCGCCGCCGACTGCGCCGACCACGGCGCCGGCGTCGACCTCGACGCCCGACAGGGTCACCCGCGCGGCGTTGTGGGCGTCGACCATGACCGTCCGCTTGCGGTACACGCCCGCCATCGCCGGATCGACCAGAAAGAGCGTCAGCCCTTCGTCCGCCTGAGCTGCGACGATCAGAGCGTCGGCGACATGGCCGTCCAGGACGAAGCTCTTGGTCCCGTCCAGGCGGAAGCCGTTGCCCGACCGCTCGGCTCGCGCGGCGATGCGGGCCGGCGCGTGCTTGGGGCCTTCATCCACGGCCAGGGCGACGATGGCCTCGCCGGCTGCGATCCTGCCCAGCCATTGCCGCTGGCTCTCGTCGCCGGTCTTGAGCACCGTGGCCGACAGAACCGCCGATCCGAAAAAGGGGGAGGGCGTCAGGGTGCGGCCCAGGCTCTCGGCGATCACGCCCGCCTCCACTGCACCCAGGCCCAGCCCGCCGTCGGCCTCGTCGATCAGCGGGCCGGCGAAACCCATCTCGCCGAACGACCGCCACAGGTCACGCGACACACCGTCGGGATCGCGTTCGTCACGCAGTTTGCGCAGGTGGGCGATGGGGGCGTTGTCGTTCAGAAAGCCGTCGGCGGCTTCCTGAAGCATCGTCTGTTCTTCCGTCAGGATCAGGGGCATGGGCTCAGGCTCCCGGCAGCTGAAGCAGGTGTTTGGCGATGATGTTCAGCTGAACCTCTGACGTGCCGCCTTCGATGGAGTTGGCCTTGGTGCGCAGCCAGTCGCGGGCGGCCTGGCCGTCCTTGGACCGCTCGCCCTCCCACTCCAGCGCCTCCGATCCGCCGGCCGCCATGACCAGTTCGTGGCGCCGCTTGTTCAGCTCCGAGCCGTAGTATTTCAGCATGGAGGCCATGGCCGGGTGCGCCTGTTTGGCCTTCACCTGGTCGCCGACGCGCTCCATGGCCAGACGGAAGGCGGCGGCGTCGATGTCCAGTTCGGCGATCCGGGCCCGCAGCATGGGCTCGTCCAGGCGGCCGGCCTCGTCCAGACCGACGCTTTCAGCCGCGACCTGGCCCAGCGGGCGGCCAACGCCTGCGTCGCCCATGGCGCCGATCATCGTGCGTTCGTGCGCCAGCAGGTGTTTGGCGACGTCCCAGCCGCGGTTCAGCGTGCCGACCAGATTCTCCTTCTCGACCCGCACGTCGTCGAAGAAGGTTTCGCAGAAGGGCGACTTGCCGCTGATCAGGGTGATCGGGCGGGTGGTCACGCCGGGCGTGGCCATGTCGAACAGCACGAACGAGATGCCCAGGTGTTTCGGCGCTTCCGCGTCCGTCCGCACCAGGCAGAAGATCCAGTCGGCCTTGTCGGCGTAGGAGGTCCAGATCTTCTGGCCGTTGACGATCCAGTGATCCCCGCGATCTTCGGCGCGGGTCTGGATGGCGGCGAGGTCCGAGCCAGCGCCGGGTTCGGAATAGCCCTGGCACCAGCGGATTTCGCCCCGCACGATCTCGGGCAGGAAGCGCTTCTTCTGCTCTTCCGAGCCAAAGGCCAGAAGCGCGGGGCCCAGCATCCAGACGCCGAAGCTGTAGAGTGGAGGCTGAGCCTGGATGCGGCGCATCTCGGACGCCAGAACCTTGGCCTCTTCGCGGCTCAGCCCGCCGCCGCCGTACTCGGCCGGCCATTCCGGCGCGGTCCAGCCGCGCTCAGCCATGCGGTCCAGCCAGACCTTGTGCGCAGGCGTGGGAAAGACGGCGTTTCGCCCGCCCCAAACCATGTCAGCCTCGCCCTTCAGAGGGCCTCGGCATTCGGGCGGGCAGTTGGCTTCAAGCCAGGCGCGGGTTTCGGTGCGGAAGGCATCCAGATCGCTCATGAGCTGACGCTAGAGCGTTTTGAATAAGGACGTAAAGCCCCCTCCGCTCAGGCGAAGGGGGCTTTGAGGCGGACCTCAGTTTGCGGCTTCGGCGGTTACCGTCGCGCGCCAGGCGGTTTCCGGACGCAGGTACTTCTGCGCCAAGGCTTGCAGGTCCGCAGCGTTCACCGCTTCCAGGTCGGCGACGTGGCTGCGGATGTCATCGACCGAGGCGGGCTTGCGGTGCAGGCCCGACAGCTGCCCCAGCCAATAGCCGTTGTCGGCCTGCTGACGACGAAGCTGCTCGACCGCCGGGCGGCGGGCGCGGTTCAGCTCGTCTTCGCTGATCGGATTGTCGCGCAGATCGGCCGCGATCGTGTCCAAGGCTTCATGCAGGCGCGCGATATCGTCGGGCTTCACCTCGGCGACGGCAGAGATAGAGCCGTAACCTCTGAACACGCTCGACGATGAGGCGCTGGAGCTGGGCGAATAGGCGATCGCCAGCTTCTCGCGGATTTCCTCGTTCAGCCGCAGCTGTAGGACGTCCGACAGGATGGAGAGCTGGCGCGCCTCGGTGCGGTCATCGACCGAGTCAGTGGTCGGCCAGGCGACATAGGCCAGGGCCTGATCGGCCTGGCCCGTATGGGTCAGGCGCACCGGCTCTGAAGTCGGCGCGGGGAAGCGGCGCTGGTCGGAGCCGGGCAGGGGCGCTGCCAGTTCGGGACGCGCGGGCAGGGCGCCGAAGGTCTTGGCCACGGCATCGACGGCGGCGTCGACGGTCACATCACCGACGACGGTGATGTCGATTGGGCCGGTCGAGGTTCCGGCCAGCACGCCGGCGCGCAGATCCTCGATGGTCATGGCCGCCACTTCCTCGACGGTCGGGGTGGCGTCTCGCTTGTCGCCGCTGGCCAGAAGCTCGCCGGCGCGCAGGCCGAAGGCGCCGCCCGGCGTGGATCCGGCCTGAGCCAGGATCTGCGGGAACAGCGACTTGATCTGCTGGAACGGCGCGGCGCGCAGGCCCGGATCGGTCAGGCTGGCGGTCAGAATTTGCATCTGCAGCTCCAGGTCCTCGGGGCGCGTGGCGCCGGAGAAGCTGTAGGCGTCGGTCCCCTGGCTGACGCCGCGGCTGAAGATGCGGCCGGCCAGGACGCGGTTCATCTCGTCGACCGTCAGCTTGCCCAGGCCGCCGGGCGCCATGACGGCGTCGGCCAGGGAGGCGGCGGTGACGCGATCGGTCGGCAGGCCCATCTCGCCGACCCCGGTCTGCACGTTGATGAGGATCTGCTGGTCTCGGAAGTCAGTCGGCTTGACGATCAGGCGCACGCCGTTGGGGAAGCTGACCTGGGTCACGCCGAGGTCGGCGATCTCGCTGCGCGGGCCGGCGACGCCGGCCGTCCCGAAGTCGGCGTAGGGCCATTCCAGGGCGGCTTGGGCAGCCGGGGCCGCGACCGTTGTTTCACGCGAGGCGTTCAGGGCGTCGGTGACGGCCTGTTCGCCGCCCTCGACGGCGACGGGCGAGGTGAACAGCACCAGCGGGCCCTGACCGGCGAAGACTTCGCGCGCGGCGGCGGTGACTTGATCGGCGGTCAGGCCTTCGACGGCGCGGTTGAACAGGGCCAGGTTCTCCGCCGGGGTGGTGAATACGCGGTCGTCATTGACCGCGCCCAGCAGGGCGTTGGCCAGGGCGGGCGTCGAGCGCGTGGCGGCCGAGGCGACGGCGGTCTCCAGACCGGCGCGGTTGGCGGTGATCTCACGATCCAGCTCGGCCTGGGTCACGCCGTACTGGACCAGGCGGCGCTGCTCCTGTTCGGCGCGCTCCAGAGCCGGCCGCCATTCCCCCGGATTGAAGCTGACGCCCAGAACGCCGATGTCCAGGCTGTTGAAGAGCTGCTGATAGCTGCCGCCGGCGCCGAGGAACGGCGGATTGTCCGCGCGTGCGATCTCGCCCAGACGGCGGTTCAGCACGGCCAGGCCCAGGCTGCGGCGGATGCTCTGCAAGCGCTTCTCAGCCGTGTCGGGGCTGAGGTCGGGGTTCTTGATCCAGTTCAACTGGATCGAGGACTGTACGCCGGGCTCCACCTGAATGGCGGTTTCAGGCTCGCGTGGCTGCACGGCGCCCAGATCGGGCTCAGGGCCGTCGGCGGCTTTTGCGGTCCAGTCGGCGAAGGTCGAGCGGACCTTGGCCTCCATGGCGTCGACGTCGAAGTCGCCGGCCATGATCAGGGTGGCGCGCGACGGACGATAGTAGGCGTCATAGAATTCGACGAAGCGTTCGCGTGGCGCGTTGCGGATCACTTCCAGGTCGCCGATCGGCAGGCGCTGCGACAGGCGCTGGCCGGGGGCCAGAAGACCGAGCTGAGCCTTGAGCACGCGGAGCTGCGGGGTGTTGCGCGTGCGCTCCTCGCCGACGATCACGCCGCGCTCGGCGTCGATTGCCGCGCCGTCCATGAGGGCGTCGCCCATCATTTCGCGCAGGATGGTCAGGCTGGTGTCGACGGTCTCTTCATTGGTGTTGGGCAGTTCGAGCAGATAGGCGGTCTGCTCGAAGCTGGTGAAGGCGTTGGCGTCGGCGCCGAAGGCCAGGCCGAGACGCTCCAGGATGCGCAGCATCTCGGTCTCGGGAATGTTCTTGGTGCCGTTGAACACCATGTGCTCGGCGAAGTGGGCCAGACCCAGCTGTTCCTCGTTCTCCATCAGCGAGCCGGCGTCGATGCGCAGACGGATCGACGCCTGGCCGGGCGGGGTGGCGTTGCGCATCAGGGCGTAGCGCATCCCGTTGGGCAACTGGCCGAAACGCACGGCCGGGTCGGCCGGCACGTCGCTGGCGGCCTGGGCCCAGGGGGAGGAGGGCTGGAGTTCTTGAGCCACGACGGCGGCTGGGGCTTCAGCAAGAGCGGGCGCGCCCAGGCCAACCGAAACCAGGACCGCGCCCGAAGCGGCGGCCAGAAGAAGACGACGTGCGGATTTCATTTTCAGAGACTCCGGCCCGGCATTCGGGCGCATCAGGATCGATAATGACGCGACCCTGTCGCCGCGCCCCCAACCTGCAACCTCGGCGGGCGAACGGCGTGTCTCAAGTTACCGATCTGTAATGCGGCGATTGGCCCAGCGCCTACTGTCCGCCTGGACGCGCGACGTAGAAGGTCGCCGCATTGCCTGTGGCGTTGGCCCCGACCACGGTGTTGCGCCCCGAGACGCCTACCGTAGCCGTCGCGCGCGCGCTGACGTCACCCTGATTGACCTGACTGTTGGTGGCGTTGACCTGTCCGCCGCAATCGGAACAGGCGTAGCCGGTCACCGAATTGCCGACGGCGTCGGCGCCGACATAGGCGTCATAGCCGCGGCCGCCCTGGAACTGGGTCACCACATCCACGCCGCCGGTGTTGAACTGGCTGTTCTCGATCTCGACGAAGATGTCGTTGTTGCCGACCGTCACTTCGTTGCCCGCGCCCTGAGCGTGAGCCGTGGCCGAGCCGTAGTCATAGGCCGTCACCGTCGCCGCCGAGCGGACGTAGGAGTCGTTGGTCTGGTCGACATAGGCCAGCTGGGAGCCGCCTTGGTTGGTGTTGTGCACGCGGTTGCCGGCGGCGCGGGCGCGCGCGGCGATGTCCCAGGCGTTGCCGGCGTTCATGCTGGAATCGGCTTCGACCACCTGGCCGGCGGAATACTGGCCGATGGTCAGGTTCTGATGCGAGGTCGAGCCGGTTGTCGTGGTCACGGCGTTGCCGACCGCCTGAGCGTAGCCCTCGGCTTGGCCGGGCACGTATTGTCCCGCCAGGCGCACCGACGAACGGACGTCGCCCTCGGCGCGCTGATCGACCGAGCCGAGCACCTGCGCCGCCGAGCCGCCCATAGTGGCGTTGTTTCCAAAGGCGTGGGCCTGCAGGTCGCCGCCCCCGATCAGACGCGCGTCCTCGCGCGTCACCAGGGTGCGGGCGGTCACGTCGCCTGAGGTCAGCTGTTCGGCCGCGACATCGGCGCGGGCGCTGTAAACGCCCATCGACAGTTCCGCGCCTTGCGCCTGGGTCACAGCGGTGACACGACCCTCGGTGTGGCCGCGCAGGGTGAGCGTGGTGTCAGCCGAAACGTCGCCGCGCGTCTCCTGCGTCGAAGTCAGGTCGATGTTCTGGCCTTCAGCGGCGCCTGACAGCGAAACCCCGCGGGCATTGCTGGCAGTCGTCACCTGCTCGGACACATCGACCACGTCCAGCGTCACCCCGGAGACGACGTCGCCGAGCTGCAGCTGGTTATTCAGGACGATGACGCCGCCCTGACTTTGCGCGGACGCCTCAGTAGCGAGTGCGGCGCACAGCGCCGTCGCGGCGATCGTGCCAGCGAGACGGGTCGGCGCGGGTCTGGCCATTGTTCACATCCGTATTGGGGTAGGCGGGATAATAGCCGCCGGTGGGGCCATAGGTGTCGCGCAGCGGCTCATTGGCCGTGTCCAGGCAGATTTCGGGGCCGGGAGCGCCGTACAGGTTGGCCATGAACTCGACGGAGGCGCGTTCGACCATGGCGCGCACGGCCAACTGCGTCGGCTCCATGGCGCTGCCGCCGGCCGAAATGTCGAAGACGTTGCCATTCAGGAAGTCGAACACGCCCGCCGAGATCTCTCGGCCGACGATCTGCTTCTGATAGGAGATCACGTCCACCACCTCGAGCGTTGTGGTCTGCACCAGACGCAGGTCCATGGCGACGTTCATGACGAACACCTTGGCCTGGATCAGGCCAGAGCCGGGACGGTTGGTGTCGATCTCGCCCATGCCGGCGTCGAAGCCGCCCGAGCGGATGTTGTAGTTCACCTCGGTGATGCCGCCAACGACGTAGAAGTCGGAGCCCGGAACCTGGCCCGCTAGGATGCGGCGGTACTGCTGGTCCGACGGACCGCCGGGGCCTTCGTCGCCGATCAGCTTGTTATTGGCGTAGCGCAGCTCAAGCTCCGACACCGAGGTGTCGTAACGCTCGACGAGGCGCGCGCCCGACTTGGCCAGGGCGGTGGACGCCATCAGCGAGGCGCCGCCGGTGATCTGGCGGCCGCCGTCGGCCGAAACCGTGCCGGTGTAGTCGCTGATCCGCCCGACCGCGATGCGCGGCGAGGGCAGGTTGTAGCGGCGCGCATAGTCGGCCAGGCAGTACAGCGCGGTCGAATACGGCGTCGGGTTCGCCGTCACCGGCGCATTGCCGATGGGCGAGGCGTACTGGCCCGACGGACCCGCCGTCGTGCTGACGCAGCCGGAGACCATCAGGGCCGCGCAGGCGGCGACGCCCGCCAGGCGGGTGGAGCGAGCGATCATGGAAGCCTCAGGTTTCCGTTCAGCGACGTGCCGGCCGTGACATTACCGGTATTGGTCTGATTGGAGTTCACGATGACGGTGTTGTTGTTGCCCTGAACGATGACGTTCAGATTGTTGCCGATGGCGGTGGAGCCGCCGATGGTGGTCGAGCCGCCCTGGCCCGAACCGGAATAGGACGAGCCCACGCCGCCGGTGGCGCGCGAATAGCTGGAGGCGCCGCTCTGGATGATGCCGTCGACGATCAGGCGGTTGTTGTTGGCGTCGCGGGTCGAGCCGGTGGCCGGACGCGCTGTTGTATAGCGCGCGGCGCCGTATCCCGCTTGGAACTGCGCCGCGCCTGAAGAGCCGGCCGACTGGGCGGACGCTGCGGCGGGCAGGGTCACGCAGGCGGCGGCGACGGTCGCGAACAGTATGGCTGTGCGGGTCATGGACTCTCCGGCGACGCGAATTCGTTGATCAGGCGTAAAGCAACACGCGTGCCAATCTGACGACCACACCTTAAGAACCGCTTGAGATCAGGCGCTTTGGCCCGCATCTGTGCCTCATGCCCTGGTCAGAGAGCCGATTCGAACCGTCCGCGCCGCCGCCTGCGCCTCCCGAGCCGCCGCGCCGATCCGAGCCGATTCTGAACGCTCCTGTCCTGCCTCTGCTGATCGCCCTGTCGATGGCCGCTCTCTATATGGGACAGACCCGTCTGCCGGATCAGGGGCTGGCCTGGGCGTTCCGGCCGGTGGATCTGATCGATGGCCACTGGGTGACGCTGTTCACCTCCATGCTGCTGCATGGGGGGTGGGCCCATGTCGCGATGAATGCAGTGGCGGCTCTGGCCTTCGGCGCGCCGGTTGCGCGGCTGCTGGGCCAGGACGCGCGTGGCGGTCTCGCCTTTCTATTCTTCTATGTGATGTGCGGTGTTGTCGCCGCCTTGGGCTACGGGCTGGTGCATTGGGGCGGACCGGAGTCCGTCGTCGGGGCCTCGGGTGCCGTCTTTGGCCTGATCGGCGCGGCGGTTCGCCTCTTGGCGACGCCCGGGCGGCTGTCGCCCCTTCTGGATCGACGCGCCCTGGGTGCGGCGGCCGCGTGGATGGCGGTCAATCTGATCGTCGGCCTGATCGGCTTCATGCCCGGCGCGGGCGGCGCGCGCATCGCCTGGGAGGCGCACGCTGTCGGCTTCATCGCTGGATATCTGACGATCGGGCTGCTCTGCCGGCTGATCGGCCGGGGCGGATTTGATTCCCGCGCCCGTCTGGGCGATCCTGAGACCTGACAGCGGCCCCGTCCGCGCGGCCGCTCTCCATAGAACAGGGAAGGCGCCGCCATGCTCGTATCCGAGATACTAAAGGACAAGGGCGGCGAGGTGTTCACCGTCGCCCCCGACCTCGGCCTGGCGGAAGCCTGCGCGGAGCTGGATCGTCGACGCATCGGCGCCTTGGTGGTGTGTGACGGCGACAGGGTCGTAGGCGTGATCTCGGAGCGCGACGTGACCCGTGCCGTTGGGCGCGACGGGGCTGACGGACTGGTGAGGCCGGTCTCCCACTATATGTCGAAGGACGTGGTCTTCGCCGCGCCGTCAGAGACGGTCGCCGTCCTGATGGAGCGAATGACCGACCGACGCATCCGCCACTTGCCGGTGCTTCGCGAGCAGCGGCTGGCCGGCGTGGTGTCGATCGGGGACCTGGTGAAGCACCAGATCGCCGAGGCCCGATTGGAAGCCGACAGTCTGCGGACCTACATCGCGGCGGGCTGAAACCTACAGCGCGCGCGGAAGGCCAAAGGTCGTCGAGCACTGCTCCGCGAGAAACTTCGCCGAAACGTCAAAAAGGCGTTGCAGACAAATCGGGCCCTACGTATACGGCCGCCTCGCTCGGCGACGGGCTGGCCCTCGGGGCTGCGGAGGTTCTCTGAACTTCCCGGTTTCGGCGGAAACGCGGACGAAAAAGTCCTTGCTTTCGCAGAACGGTCCGACTAGTCTCCGCGCTCCAATCGAATCGTCGGATTGATTGAGGGAAGGCCCTCCGGCCTCGCTCCCGACGGTTTTTTGCGGCTTGTGAAGCTTCGGTTTCGTGATCTGCGGAAAGGCTGAAAAGCCCGGTTGACACTGAGATTGGCTTTCCCTAGATAGCCGCCTCCGCCGCAGCCGGGCGTAAAACG
>NZ_JBKBML010000005.1:0-174118 GCF_046295775.1 Brevundimonas sp.
CGCGCTCCTCGACCACGCGCAGCATCTTGACCTGCACGTCCAGCGGCATGCTTTCGATCTGATCCAGGAACAGCGAGCCGTTGTGGGCGCGCTCGACGTGGCCGACGCGGCGGCGCAGGGCGCCCGCGAAGGCCCCCAGCTCATGGCCGAACATCTCGCTTTCGATCAGACCTTCGGGCAGGGCGCCGCAGTTCACCGCGACGAAGGGATGGGGGCGGCGGCGTCCCGCATTGTGCAGCGAGCGGGCCACGGACTCCTTGCCCACCCCGGTTTCGCCCTCGATCAGCACGTCCATGCGGGCGTCGGCGATCTGTGCCAGGGTGGCGCGCAGCTGGCGGATGACCGCGCTGTCGCCCATCAAGGGCGTCTCGACCGCGCCGTCGGCGGCCAGGACCGCCAAACGTCGATTGTCCAGCACTAGGGCCCGCTTCTCCAGCGCCCGCCGCAGACTGTCCATCAGACGCTCGAACGGGAAGGGCTTGGCCACGAAATCGTAGGCGCCGGCACGCATGGCGGCGACCGCATCGGCAACGTCGCCGTGGCCGGTGATCAGGATGACGGGCAGGGCGGGATCGTCGGCCTGCAGCCGGTCCAGCAGCTGGCGGCCGTCCATGTGCGGCATCCGCAGGTCGGTGACGACGACGCCGGGAAAGTCGGGCTCGACGCCTTTCAGCCCGGCCTCGGCCGAGGCGAAGGCGCGCACGTCTAGGCCTTCCAACGTCAGCCGCTCGACCAGAGCTTCGCGGAAGTCGCCGTCGTCCTCGATCAGGGCGACGGCGTTGAGGGCGGGAAACTGCATCACGCGGCCCTCACGTCGCCGCCTTCAGGCGGATGACGAAGACCGCGCCGTCGCCGCCCGACTCGGCCAGGTCCAGCTGGCCGCCGAAGCCGGCGATGATGTCGCGGCAGATCACCAGCCCCAGCCCCAGGCCGTTGGACTTGCTGGTGACGAAGGGGGTGAACAACTGCTCGCGGATCGCCGCGTCCAGCCCCGGCCCGGTGTCGGTCACCCGCAGTTCGATCCAGTCGCCCACGCGTCGCGCCGCCAGGATCAGCGTGGGCAGAGGCCGGCCCTGCATCGCCTCGGCGGCGTTCTTGGCCAGGTTGACCACGACCTGTTCAAGTCTGAATTTGTCGGCCTGCACACGCAGGCCGGGCTCCAGTCCCTGAAGCGTCAGCACCACCCCGCCCTGGCGCAGGCGTCCGCCGACCAGCAGCAGGGCGCCGTCCACCGCCTCCTTGAGATCGACCGTGGCGAGACGTGGTTCGGACTTGCGCGAGAAGACGCGAAGAGCCTCGGTGATCGCGCCGATCCGCGCCGTCAGTTCGCCGATGCGGGCGAGGGCGCGACGGGCGGGCGCGGACTCGCCGCGGTCCAGATAGGCCTCGGTCGTTTCGGCCTGGGTCATGATGGCGGCGACCGGCTGATTGATCTCGTGGGCCACGCCGGCGACGATCTGTCCCAGCGCCGCCAGCTTGCTGGCCTGCACCAGTTCGTCGCGCAGCAGTTCGCGGCTGGCCTCGGCGCGGCGGCGCTCTTCGATCTCGGCGTTCAGGGCCGCATTGGCCTGGCTCAGCGCGGCTGTCCGTTCGGCGATCCGGCGTTCGAGGTCCAGGCGCTGGGCTTCCTCGCGGCGTGCGCGGCCGAGGGCCTGCTGGCGGCGACGGATCATCAGGGCGCCGATCCCGGCCAGCAGCGCGACTAGCAGCACCGCCAGCGCGCGCCACAGGGCCACCGCCGATTCGATAGCGCCGCGCGACGGCGCCAGCAGGTGCAGGGTCCAGCCGGGCGTGGCCGTGCCGGTCTCGGCGTGCATCCAGGGACCTGAGCCGCCCTGGATCGTCGCGCGCATCAGGGCCGGATCGGGCCCCGGGGGCGTGCGAAAGGGCAGGGGGCGCAGCGCCTCCGACGACAGGGTCTGGTCAATCAGGGTCAGGCGGCGCCGCGCCTCGTCCAGGGGGCCCAGCGTGCGGAAGCGCCAGTCCGGCACGCTGGTGATCAGCACCACGCCGCCAGGGTCCACCACCCAGGCCGGTTCGCCCGATGCCCGCCATTCGGCCTCCAGCGCGTCGAACTCGACCTTGACCACGACGACGCCCAGGACGCGCCCGCCCGATGCGACGACGCGGCGCGACAGATACAGGCCGGGCCGTCCGCTGACCGTGCCCAGGGCGAAGAACTCGGCCGAGCCGTCACGCACCGCGCCGACGAAATAGGGCCGGAAGCCGTAATCGGCGCCGACGAAGCTGTCGGGGCGGCGCCAGTTGCTGGCCGCGCGGGTGATCCCCTGCGCGTCGATGACATAGACGGCGGCCGCGCGCGCCTGATCGGCCAGGGTCTCAAGCCGCGCATTGATCGCCTCGGCCTCGCCGCCGTCTGACAGCAGGCGCGCGACATCGGCGTCGGTGGCCAGGACCAGTGGAAGCGAGCGCTGCTTATCCAGCTCGCTGCGCAGCACGGCCGCATGAAGCAGCGCCCCCGCCTGCGCTTGTCGGGCCAGTTCGGCCTGGGCCTGACGCCGCGCCGCCTCGCCCGCCCCGGCCGCCGCTACAACGGCGAGCGTCGCGGCGGCGAGGGCGTACATGGCCCATCCGGCGACTCGACTTCGAAGCCAACTGCTCATCCGCCATTTGTGCGGAGAATCGCACGACAGCGCCAGAGATCGTGGCGAAATTCCGCACGAGTACCGTTGGGTTTATGTGGCGGCAAGAAAAAAGTCTCTTATATCAAAGATGTATAGGTGGTGGCCGATTGCATGGTTGTCGGCTTGGTGTGAGGGCACAGTGACGACGGACGCGACGCAGAGCGCGCCGACGAGGAAACCGCGAGCCCGCTCGCCAATCGGAGCCAGTCACAGCTTGATCGTCTCGCCCCCCGTCGTCGCCGGCGCCCCCGCGCCTGTGCGCAAGCCCTTCTACACCCAGCTCTATTTCCAGGTGATCTTCGCCATCATCGCGGGCGGACTGATCGGCCATTTCTATCCGACCTTCGGCGAAAGCCTGAAGCCGCTTGGCGACGCCTTCATCAAGTTGGTGAAGATGATCATCGCGCCGGTGATCTTCCTGACGATCGTCACGGGCATCGCCGGCATGCGCGACATCGGCCGGGTCGGCCGGGTTGCGGCCAAGGCCTTCGCCTACTTCCTGTTCTTCTCGACCCTGGCGCTGATCGTCGGCCTGATCGTGGCGAATGTGGTGCAGCCCGGCCGCGGGCTGAACATCGATCCCGCCACGCTCGACAGCGGCGCGGTCGCGCAATACGCCACCGCCGCTCACGAGAGCACGATGACCGGCTTCCTCATGGGCATCATCCCCGACACGGTGGTCAGCGCCTTCTCGACCGGCAACATCCTGCAGGTGCTGTTCGTCTCGATCCTGTTCGGCATCGCCCTGGCCATGGTCGGCGACATGGGCAAGCCGGTCATGACCTTCCTGGAGTCGGCCAGCGCCGCGTTCTTCAAGCTGGTCGGCATCCTGATGCGGGCAGCGCCCATCGGCGCCTTCGGGGCGTTCGCCTTCACCATCGGAGCCTATGGCATCGCCTCGATCGCCAATCTGGCGGCGTTGATCGCCACCTTCTATCTGACCTCGCTGATCTTCGTGCTCGGGATTCTGGGCCTAGTGGCCTGGTTCAACGGCTTCTCGATCTTCGCCCTGATCCGCTATCTGAAGGAGGAGCTGCTGCTGGTGCTCGGCACCTCCAGTTCCGAAGCGGCCCTGCCCAGCCTGATCTCCAAGATGGAGAAGGCCGGCGCGTCCAAGTCGGTCGTCGGCCTGGTGGTGCCCACCGGCTATTCGTTCAACCTGGACGGCACCAACATCTACATGACCATGGCGGCGCTGTTCATCGCCCAGGCGCTGAACATTCCCCTGACGCTGGAGCAGCAGATCCTGCTGCTGCTGGTTGCCATGCTCAGCTCCAAGGGTGCGGCGGGCATCACGGGCGCCGGCTTCATCACCCTGGCGGCCACCCTGTCGGTGGTGCCGACGGTGCCGGTGGCGGGAATGGCCCTGATCCTGGGCATCGACCGCTTCATGAGCGAGTGCCGGGCCCTGACCAACTTCATCGGCAACGCCGTCGCCACCCTGGTGGTGGCCCGCTGGGAGGGCGAGCTGGACCGAGACCAGATGCGCGCGGCCCTGGCCAAGGGGCCCAAGCCCCTGGCGGCTCAGCCGGATCCGGCCGCCGGGCCGGGCGATGACACGGCGATCACCGCCGACTGACGAACCCCAAAGAAAAAAAGACCGGGAGGAGGACACAATGAACATTCGCAGCAAGACCCTATGGGGGGCCACGGCTTCCGCCGCCGTCCTGATGATGGCCGCGCCGGCTCTGGCTCAGACCCAGCCGGAGACCGCGCCGGTCGATCCGAACCAGCCGACGACGGTGGAAGACATCGTCGTGGTCGGCACCAACATCCGCGGCGCGCGCACCACCGCCGCCCTGCCGGTGGTCGTGGCCGACCGCGAGCAGATCGACGCCACCGGCGCCACGACCGGCGACGAGCTGCTGCGCACCATCCCTCAGATGGGCGACGTGCTTTTCGACAGCGCCAACAACCCCCAGACGTCCAACTCGGCGCGCGGCGATGTGAACTCGGTGAACCTTCGCTCGCTGGGCGTGGGCAACACACTGGTGCTGCTGAACGGCCGTCGCCTGGTTCAGCACCCGACCAGCCAGGGCACGTCGGACACCGGCACGGTGCCGGTGCTGAGCTACAACTCCAACGCCATTCCGGTGTCGGGGCTGGAGCGCCTGGAGGTTCTGCTGGACGGCGCGGCCGCCATCTATGGCGCGGACGCCGTGGCCGGCGTGGTCAATACGGTCCTGCGCACCGACATCGACGGCCTGAGCCTGAGCGCCCGTTACGGCGGCGCCGAAGGCACCCAGATGCGCGACACCGAGGTCAATCTATTCACGGGCAAGAACTTCGACCGCGGCAACGTCTCTCTGTTCGCCAGCTATGCGGAGCGCACCGCTCTGTGGGCCGAGGACCAGGACTTCACCCGGTCTGACGATTTGCGCCCGCTGTTCGCCGATTATCCCGATTTCGCGGGCGTCCAGGCGCTGGACGGCCGGTCGTCGAACACGCCGTGGGCGCGTCTGTCGGTCGGCTCGCGGCCCGTGATCCGCTCGAACGGGGTGGCGGTGACCAACACCGCCGGGGCCTTCCGCTATCAGCCCACCAGCTTCGGCTGCGGCGTCAGCGTCGGCAATGACATCTGCATCGCCAGCGGCAACCACAACTTCAACACCACCAACCGCGAGATGCGCTACGACACGCGCTATCAGACGACGGTTCGGCCCTCGGTCGAGCGGATCAACCTGTTCGCCACCGGCCGCTACGACCTCGGCTCGGGCGTCGAGGCCTTCGGCGAGATCGGCTATTACGGCGCCAGCAGCCGTGCGGTTCAGCCGCCGGTGGTCAATCTGAACCAGATCTGGATCCCGGCCAGCAACTACTACAACCCCTTCGGACCGGTGACCTTCGCCGACGGCACACTGAACCCGAACCGTCTGCCGGGCCTCACCGGCGTGCCGACCGCCGGCCTGCCGGTGCTGATGACCAACTACCGCTTCGTCGACACCGGCTTCCAGGTGGTCAAGGTCGACAACTACCAAGCCCGCCTGCTGGGCGGTCTGCGCGGCGAGTGGAACGGCTGGGACTGGGAATCGGCCCTGACCTATTCCGAGGCCGAGGCCGAGGACGTGTCGCCCAACATCAACATGACCGCGCTGCAGCGGCAGCTGGCCCTGTCCACGCCTGACGCCTACAACCCCTTCAGCGGCGGCTGCGTCGCCACGACGAGCTTCGGCGATTGTTCGCCCAGCAGCCAGGCGGCCATCGACGCCATCGTCTTCGACCTGAAGCGCGTATCCCGAACCACCCTGACCATGGCCGACTTCCGCGTGTCGCGCGGCGACCTGTTCAGTCTGCCGGGCGGCCCGGTGGGCATGGCCATGGGCCTGGAGGCGCGCCACGAAACCCAGAAGGATGATCGCGACGCCAACCTGGACGGCACCAACGTCTTCGTTGACATGGTGACGGGCGAAACCAACCAGTCGAACACTTCGGCGGTCAGCCCCAACCCCGACACCTCGGGCAGCCGCGACGTCTTTTCGGCCTATGTCGAGTTCGCCGTGCCGCTGGTCTCGCCCGAGATGAACATTCCCGGCATCTATCAGCTGGATGTCCAGCTGGCCGGTCGCTACGAGCACTATTCGGACTTCGGATCGGTGGCCAAGCCCAAGATCGCCGTGGCGTGGGATCTGATCCCCGGCGTGCGCGTGCGCGGGTCCTACTCCGAAGGCTTCCGCGCCCCGAACCTTGAGCAGACCAACGCCACCCAGTACGGCCGTCTGGCCAGCGGCGTGGACTATGTGCGCTGCGAGGCCGATCTGCGTGCGGGTCGGATCAGCAACTTCGCCCAGTGTTCGCAGAACACGTCCAGCGCGTCGCTGCTTGTCGCCGGCAACCCCGACCTGGAGCCGGAAGAGAGCACCAACACCTCCTACGGCCTGGTTTTCCAGCCTGACTTCCTGCCGGAATCCCTCGGGTCGCTGACGATAACCGTCGATCGCTGGCGGATCGAGCAGGAGAAGATTGTCGGTCTTCTGGGCGCCCAGACGGCCTTGGCGCTGGACTATCTGAACCGCGTTCAGGGCGGGTCGAACCCGCTGGTCAACCGCCGGGCGGTCACGCCCGAGGACATCCTTCTTTTCGAGGGCACGGGGCTGACGCCGGCCGGCGAGGTGGTGTCGATCAACGACCGCTTCATCAACTTGCAGCCGCAGACTGTCAGCGGCATGGATTTCGGCGTCAACTGGACGAAGCGGCGGACCGCCTACGGCACCTTCATCGTCAACTTCAACGCCAGCAAGCTGGAGAAATTCACGCGTGATCCCGGCGACATCGTCAACGAACTGTTCGAGGCGCGCGCCAATGGCACGATCAACGCCGGCACCACCCTGCCGGACCCCTCGCAGCTGATCGGGCAGAACGGGCGGCCGGAATGGCGCCTGAACACCAGCCTGACGTGGCGCAAGGGCCCGTGGCGCGCAGGCGCCACCAGCCAGTACATCAGCGGCTTTGAGCAGGCGAGCCTGCTGGGCGCTTCCGGCCAGCCCTTCCAGGTCGAAGGCCGCCAGACCTACAACGCCTATGTGGACTATGAATTCCCGTCCGACACGCGACTGCGGATCGGCGCGCGCGATCTGACGGACAGAGGTCCGCCGCTGGCCGACAACGGTTTCCGCGGCACGGTCCACAGCCCGTGGGGTCGCTATTGGTACGTCAACGTCTCGCAGACGTTCTGACGAGGGAGCGGACGATGATCAGGCTCGGTTCGACGACAGCGATCCTGGGGGCGGCGTGGCTTGCTTTCGCCCCCTTCCACGCCGTCGCCGGAGATGCGCCCGAAGCGTGCGCGCCCGTCCCCGCCGCCTGTCCCGATTCCCTCCCGCAGCGGGCGCGCTGCTGGTCGGGGCAGGCGGCAAGCGGGGCCTATTACTGGCTGGCGGTGCCTGAGGATTGGAACGGCGTTCTGGTCGTCCATGCCCACGGCGGCCCGCGCACCGCCACGCCCAAGGCCGAGGATCCGGTCGAGGACCTGGAGCGGTTCTCCATGACCGTGCGCGAAGGCTACGCCTGGGCCGGATCGACCTATCGGCGGGGCGGCTACGGCGTGCGGATGGCGGCCGAGGACACCGAACAGCTGCGCCAGATCGTCTGGGACTTCATGGGACGGCCCCGACGGACCCTCCTGCATGGACAGTCCTGGGGCGGAAACGTCGCGGCAAAGGCGGCTGAACTGTATGCCCGCGGCGCCGAGGGCAAGGTGGTGTGGGACGGCGTCGCCCTGACCAGCGGCCTGCTGGCCGGCGGCACCCGCGGCTATACGTTCCGCGCCGACCTGCGCGCGGTGTATCAGTTCTACTGCAACAACCATCCCAAGCCCGACGAGGCCCCGTATCCGCTGTGGAGCGGCTTGCCGGCGGACAGCCGCCTGACCCGCGCGCAGCTGGCCGAGCGGGTCCAGCAGTGCACCGGCGTCGGTCTGCCCGAGGCGCGTCGCACGGCCGCGCAGAAGGCCCGCCTGGCGGACATCCTGAATGTGGTCGGCATCGGCGAGGACCAACTGGTCTCGCACTTGGCCTGGGCTACCTTCCTGTTCCGCGACCTGGTTCAGCAGCGGCTGGACGGGCTCAACCCCTTCGACAACAGCGACACGGTTTATGCCGGGTCGCACGACGACGCGGCGCTGAACGCGGGCGTACAGCGGTTCTTGGCCGATCCTGAGGGCCTGGCGCGCCTGGCCTATGACGCGGACCTGTCGGGCCTGATCGTCGCGCCGACGGTGACCATCCACGGCATCGACGATCCGACCGTGTTCGTGTCCCACTCGGCCGCCTATCGCCAAACGGTCGAGGCGGCGGGGCGGGGCGATCTGCTTGTCCAGACCTTCACCCGCGAAAGCGAGCACAGCCGCCTGTCGCGCCCGCAATACGTCGCCGTGTTCGACGCCCTGCTGAGCTGGATCGACACCGGCGAACGGCCGACGCCGGTCCAGATCGCCGCCCGCTGCGACGCCGCCGCGCCCGCCTACGGCGAGCCGTGTCTGTTCGACACCGACTTCCAGCCCCGCTGGCCCTGACACCTTCCTGCCAAGCTTCGCAGAACATCGTCTGTGTTCATCAGGTCACTATGACCGTTTCGTAACGGATCGGCCTTGGATTGGCCGTGAAGCGCTCCCACCTAAGCACTCGCTGGGTTGGGCCGACGACCAAAGAAGTCGTCGTCTCTTAGGAGTTAATGAAACAATGCGTAATATTCTCATCGCCGCCGCCGCCGTTTCCGCCATTGCTGCGCCTGCCATGGCTCAAAGCATGCAATCGCCGACCTATTACGGCACGCTGGGCTACTCTCAACTTGATGGCAGCCAGGGTGACCTGGGCGCCGTAACGGGGCGACTGGGCGCCAAGTTCACCCCCAACCTGGGTGTCGAAGGCGAAGTCTCTTTCGGTGTGAAGGATGAAGACTTCACCGTCGCCGGCGTGAACGGCAAGCTGAAGCACAACTACGACGCCGCCGTTTACGGCGTGGCCACCCTGCCGGTGACGCCGCAGTTCGAACTGTTCGGACGCGTCGGCTACGGCACCACCGAAATCGAAGCCAAGATTCCGGGTGTCAGCGCCCGTGAAGACGGCGACAGCTGGAACTACGGCGCCGGCGCCAACTACTTCTTCGACGGCCAGAACGGCGTCCGCGGCGACTGGACCCGTCGCGACTTCCGCAGCGGCGGCGGCGAAGCGGACATCTATTCGCTGAACTACGTCCGTCGCTTCTGATCCACGTCGATCATTGCAACGACTGAGGGCGCGCTTCGAAAGGAGCGCGCCCTTTTCGATTCAGGCGGCCGGAGAAGCGGCCGGCGCCAGGCCCTGCATGATCATGCGGTTGATGTCGATCAGGGGCTCGAAGTCTTCATCTCCGGCCATCACCGCCGAGGAGTGGCGACTGACGAAAAGGCTCAGAGAAATGAAGTTGGCCCGCATCGCCTGAGGCATGGCGTTGGCGGAATCCGAGCAGTCGCTGGCCAGGGTCGTCCAAAGACGCCGGTTCCAGTCCAGCGCGTCGATGCGGGTCTTGAAATCCTTCTGGTCGGCCTGGGACGCCTCGACCAGGGCGCGGGTGACCTGGCCGAAAAGGCGGTATTCCATTTCACGCGGGCTTTCAGCCCGCGCCGACGCCGCCTTGTAGGCCTGAAGCGACATGGGTCACCCTTTCCTCGTAATCCACCAGTTTGCGGGCCGTCATCAGGGCCTTGTAATAGTCGCGAGCCAGAACGTGGCGTGACACGGACACGCAATCGGCCAGGACCTCCGGGTTGCGCGTGGCGCCCATGAACTCGGTCAGGCGCAGCACGAACTCGTCATAGACGGCCGGCGGCCCGCCCTGCTCGAGATACATCATCATGACGGGGAAATAGATGCGGCGCGCGGGCGTGTTCACGTCCTCGGGCTGCATGATGTCCTTTTCGCGCAAGACACTGGCCTTGTTCTGAAGGATCAGCACGCCGCGCCGGTCGCCGTTCTGAACGACGGCGCCGTTCAGAACGAACTTCTCGCCGGGCTTCAGCGACAGTTTCAAAGGCATTCGGCCGGGTCTCCCTCAGCGCTGTTGAGTGCAACCTATACGGGTCAAGCGCAAACCCAAGCTAAAGCGAGAGAGTTAACCGTTGCTTCCAGAAACGCTTCGGATCGGGCGGAACAGCGGATCAGACCCGGCGTTCAGACAGGCGACAGGAGAGCGACATGCCCGACGAATACGACCGCGACGAACAGGACCAGTCCGAAACCTTCGACGAAACCCACAGAGACGACGAGGGCGACGGCGACGAAATGCCCGACGAGATCGACGACGTCCTTGATGTCACCCAGGCCGATGGCGACGCCGACGAGGATGAGTTCGACGAGGACGACCAGGATCTGGATGATCAACTGGCGCTCGACGGCGTCGAGGCGGAGGCGGACGCCCTGCTGGGCGTCGATCGCGCCAAGGTCAGCGAGATCGACGGCGAGAGCGACGGCCTTCAGGGCAAGGACGAGGTCGAGCTCGTCTACACCGGCCTGATGCGCAACCAGAAGGGGGCCCAGGCCAGCGCCGCGCACTGGGAGGCCAAGCGCCTCTCCGACGATGACATCGAAGACCTGGGCTACGGCCCAGACAGCGACAACCCCACAGAGGAGGCTCCGCGATGACCGACCACAAGCACAAGGACGATCTGGACCCCAACGCGCCGCACGCCAAGCACGCCACGCGAGAAGAGGGCAAGCCGGATCAGCTGAAGAACAAGGCCGAGAACCGCCAGGAAGCGCTGGTGGATGAAGGGATCGAGGAAACCTTCCCGGCGTCAGATCCGGTCTCGGCCAAGCGCATAACCTGAGCGGCGACGGATCGCTGTTCAGGCGGGTTTCGATCCGCTACCTGCTCCGTCAGCAATGACGGAGCAGGTTTTATTTATGGCGCGGTTCGAAGGCACCCAGGACTACATCGCGACCGAAGAGCTGAAGGTGGCGGTCAACGCCGCTGTCACTCTTGAACGTCCCTTGCTGATCAAGGGCGAGCCGGGCACGGGCAAGACGGTTCTGGCCTATGAGTTGGCCCGCGCGCTGAATGCGCCTCTGATAACCTGGCACGTCAAATCCACGACCAAGGCCCACAGCGGTCTGTACGAATACGACGCCGTCAGCCGCCTGCGCGACAGCCAGCTGGGCGACGAGCGGGTGCACGACGTGCGCAATTATCTGAAGAAGGGCAAGCTGTGGGAGGCCTTCACCGCCCCCGAACGGCCCGTCTTGCTGATCGACGAGATAGACAAGGCCGACATCGAGTTTCCCAACGACCTGCTTCAGGAACTCGATCGGATGGAGTTCTATGTTCAGGAGACCGGCGAGACGATCCGCGCGGAACGCCGGCCGGTGGTGGTCATCACCTCCAACAATGAAAAGGAGCTGCCGGACGCCTTCCTGCGCCGCTGCTTCTTTCACTACATCCGCTTTCCCGACGCCGAGACCATGCAGTCGATCGTCGAGGTGCACTTCCCCGGCATCAAGCCGCGCCTGGTCGCCGAGGCGCTGAAGACCTTCTACGAGGTTCGCGACACGCCGGGTCTGAAGAAGAAGCCGTCCACGTCGGAGCTGCTGGACTGGCTCAAGCTGCTGCTGGTCGACGACGTGTCGCCGGAGACCCTGCGCGAGAAGACGCCCGGCAAGCTGATCCCGCCGCTGCACGGCGCCCTGCTGAAGAACGAGCAGGACGTGCATCTGTTCGAGCGCCTGGCCTTCCTGGGTCGTCGCGAGAGCGTCCGACCGGGCGGCTGAGGGCGGTCTTTCGAACGCAAGACTTACCGCGATTTCACTGGCGCCCCCCGACGGGCCGGCGGCATTATGCGGCCATGACCTGCCCTCCAAGGGATCGCCGCATGACCCGCGTCGCCGTTTCCATCGCCGTCCTGCTTGCCGGCTTCGGCCTGGCCGCCTGCGATGGCGACGGGGTGCGCATCACCTCGACCACCACCCGCACCGACGACGGCGGTCCGCTGAAGGTCGTCGACGCCCTGCAATGCCCCCAGACGCTGGACGTGCTGACCCGCAAGGGTTCGGCCTCGGCCGACGGCGCCAGCTGCACCTACGCCGGCCCGCGCGGATCCGAGGTGACGCTGCATCTGGTCAAGCTGAACGGGGCCAGCCCCGAATCCGTGCTGACCCAGTTCGAAACCCGGCTGAGCGGCGACATGCCCTCAGCAGCGGCCAAGATCGATTCCGACAACGCCCGCGCCCTGGCTGCCGCTTCGCGGGCCGACGCCGACGCCGCGAAGGCCGATGCGGACGCCGCCCACGCCGACGCCCAGGCGGCAGCGCTGGAGATCCATGCTGACGACGCCGCCGGCACGGCCACGGTGCGCGGTCCGGGCATGGACATCCGCGCCGACAAGGACAACGCTTCTGTGCGTCTGCCCGGCCTGCGGATCGAGACCCAGGGCGAGAACGCCTCGGTGCGCATCGGGGGACTGAACATCACCTCCAACGACGGCAAGGGCACGACGACTGTCACCTCGTCCAGCTCGACCTCCGGCCCGGGCGTCAGCGTCCAAGCGCGCGACAACATCGCCGAGGTCCGCACCACCGCCGGCGGCGAATCCACGCGCGCCACCTATGTCCTGTCCGACAGCCGGGCGGCACCGGGCGGCTGGGGCGTGGTGGGCTATGAGGCGCGGGGGCCGGCCGGCGGACCGATCGTGGTCGCCACGGTTCGCGCGCGGGAGCGCAATGCCGACGGGGTGTTCGAGGCGGCCCGCGAGCTGGTGACCCTGAACACCGGCCGTTGATAAGACGGACGCCGCCCTTGATCCTGTCGCCAGTATGGGTCACCTGACCCGCCCGCCGCGTTCAGGACAGACCCTTGGCCGAGAGCCCCCGCAAGACCGCCATCGCAAAGGCGCCCCGCGCCTGGCAACGCATGCTGTCCGGCCGCCGCCTCGATTTGCTCGACCCGTCGCCCTTCGACATCGAGATCGAGGACATCGCCCACGGCCTGGCGCGCGTCGCGCGCTGGAACGGACAGACGATCGGCGAGCACGCCTTTTCGGTGGCTCAGCACTCCTGCGTGGTCGAGGAGATCGCGGCCCACATTCGCCCTGGTCTCGAACCGAAGTGGCGGCTGGCGGCCCTGCTGCACGATGCATCGGAATATGTGATCGGCGACATGATCTCGCCGTTCAAGTCGGCGCTGGGCGCGGGCTATAAGGACTTCGAGGCCCGGCTGGAGGGCGCGATCCACGTTCGCTTCCAGCTGCCGCCCAAGACGCCGCAGACGATCAAGACCCTGATCAAGAAGGCCGACAAGGCCTGCGCCTATTTCGAAGCCACCCAACTGGCCGGCTTCAATCGCAAGGAGGCGCTGGGCTTCTTCGGTTCGCCGCCGCCGGGCTATGATCTGCAGATCGAGCCGCTGCCGGCGTCGCTGGCGCAGGAACGGTATCTGGAACGCTATCGCGTCTTGGCCGAGGCCTCGGGCCTGATCCCCGCCGCCGACGCCTGGCACACGGAATAGGGTCGGTCATGGGCGATCGCGCGGCGAAGGCGACGGGGCAGGGGGTGCGCATCGGCTTGTCCGCCGTGGTCATCGCCCTGATCGACCGCCGCGCCGTCGTCCTGACCACGCGCGACGGCCACGGTCGGCCCGCCCTGCCGTTCGGCCCGTTCGACCCCGCGCGCGACCGCACCTTCGAGCGCGCGCTGAGAGACTTCGTGACCGCCCAGACCGGCTTTCGCCTGGGCTTCGTCGAGCAGCTCTACACCTTCGGCGACGCGGGTCGCGAGGCGCCTCGCGCCACGCCGGGCCCTGAACAGGCGCGCGAGATCTCGGTCGGCTACCTGGCCCTGACGCCCGAGGCGGGCGCGCCGCCCTCGGCCGACGCGCGCTGGACGCCGGTCGGGGACCTGTTTCCCTGGGAGGACCGGCGCGACGACGGGCCGCTGCGCGTGCGCCTGGCCGATGGCCTGATGGCGTGGGCCGGTGACGACCCCCGCCGTCTCGCCCGAGTCGAAGCTCTGTTCGCCCTGACGCCGGATCGGCGCTGGAACGAGGAACGGGTGCTCGAGCGATACGAACTGCTCTACGAGGCCGGCCTAGTCGCCGAGGCCTCCCGCGACGAGGACCGGCCCGAGCCTCAGGACGCGCCCGGTTTGGCGATGGCGTCCGACCACCGCCGCATCCTGGCCACGGGCCTTGGCCGGCTGCGCAGCAAGATGAAATACCGCCCGGTGCTGTTCGACCTGACGCCCGAAGTCTTCACCCTGTCGGAGCTGCAGTCCGCGGCAGAAGCGGTTTCGGGCCTGTCGCTGCACAAGCAGAACTTCCGTCGCGGCGTCGAGCGCACCGGCCTGGTCGAGGCCACGGGCCGGTTGTCAGCGGCCACGGGCGGCCGCCCGGCCGAGCTGTTCCGCTTCGTCGGGGCCGACCCGCAGGGCGCGCCCGCGCCGGGTTTGCCGCTGCCGGCGCAACGCTGACGTTTTCCCTCCGATAGCCGCTTGCGGCGCGCCCGCGACATCATTAGAGAAGCGCGCTCAACCAAACGCTTCGGCGCCGCGGAGAGGTGGCAGAGTGGTTGAATGTACCGCACTCGAAATGCGGCGTGCCTTTACGGGTACCGGGGGTTCGAATCCCCCCCTCTCCGCCACCGGCCCTCAGATGATGCGATTGCAGCGGCTGACCGCGAGGGTTGTCCGCCCATTCTAGCCTGAAGCCATTCGCCGCAGTGCAGGTCGGCAACCTCGCATCAGCCATGGGGTTTGATCCCAACATGATGATGGAGGCGACCAATGGGGCAACTGGTGGACGGCGTCTGGCGGACCGGCGAAGTCGGCGCCGATGATGACGGCAGCTTCAAGCGCAAGGAGAGTCAGTTCCGCAGCTGGATCACCGCCGACGGAGCCCCAGGCCCGACCGGCGAGGGCGGCTTCGCGGCCGAGCCGGGCCGTTATCATCTGTACGTCAGCCTGGCCTGCCCCTGGGCGCACCGGACCCTGATCATGCGGCGGTTCAAGGGGCTGGATCAGATGATCGGCGTCTCGACCGTCCACTGGCTGATGCGCGACGACGGCTGGACGTTCGCTGAGGGGCCCGATGTGACGGGCGATCCCATCCACGGCGCCGATTTTCTGCATCAGGTCTATACCGCGGCGGACGCGGACTACACCGGCAAGGTCACCGTGCCGGTGCTGTGGGACAAGGCGCGCGGGACCATCGTGTCCAATGAATCCGCCGACATCATCCGCATGTTCAACAGCGCCTTCGACGGCCTCGGCGCGACCGACGGCGACTACTACCCGGACGCGTTGCGCGGCGAGATCGATGCGGTGAATGACCGTGTCTACGCCGAGGTCAATAATGGCGTGTATCGCGCCGGCTTCGCCGAGACCCAGGCCGCCTATGAGGAGGCCGTCGAGCCACTGTTCAGTGCGCTGGACTGGCTGGAGACGCGCCTGTCCGACAGGCCCTGGTTGATCGGGGACGAACTGACCGAAGCGGACATCCGTCTGTTCACCACCCTGGTGCGGTTCGACCTCGTCTATCACGGCCACTTCAAGTGCAACCGTCGGCGGATCGTGGACTATCCCGCCCTGTGGCGGTTCGTGCGGGACTTTCACGCCCTGCCCGGCGTGGCCGAGACGGTGAACGTGCAGCACATCAAGCGGCACTATTACGAGAGCCACCGGCGCATCAA
This sequence comes from Brevundimonas sp., assembly GCF_046295775.1. Classification (GTDB taxonomy): domain Bacteria; phylum Pseudomonadota; class Alphaproteobacteria; order Caulobacterales; family Caulobacteraceae; genus Brevundimonas. The sequence continues at coordinate 15,793 of NZ_JBKBML010000005.1, forward strand.
TCCGACGGGCGTGGTGCCGGCCGGGCCGGACATCAGCTTCGCGGTCTGAGGGCGGGATCACGAAGGCGAGAGCGCCGATTGCGGACCGGCGCAAATCATCCTTACATCTAAGTCCCTGTTCAACAGTCGAAAGGAGGTGATCCAGTGTCTCATTGTCATCAACCGCAAGGTATGGCCGCGCTCTGGAGCTTCCAGGGGGATCACGCCTGAGAAGGCGCGACTGACGGCCGGCCGCCACGCGGTCGACAATGAAGGGCCGGCGGCGACGCCGGCCCTTTTTGCATCTCAGAACAGACTGGCGATCCAGTTCCAGGCCAGGTGACCCAGGTGCACGACGGCCGACGACACCAGCACCATGTAGACGCCGCAAACGACCAGACCGATCCAGCCCGCGATCACCATCGCCCCGTCCCGCTGCATCAGCCCAAGCGAGAGCAGGATCAGCGTAGTCGCCGGCAGCATGTCGCCGAAGGGGATCGGCAGCGCCATCATGATCGCCAGCAGCACGCAGGCCACGCCGATCGCCACCTCGCCCAGCGACGCCGTCAGCACGGCCAAGCGCGGTCGTGTCAGGTTCTCGACGAAGCGGACCGGCTTCAAGGCGCGACGCACGGCCTTGGCGTAGGTCGCCCTGTTCATTGAGGCGCGCAGCATCCAGCCGGGCAGCCAAAGGGTCTTGCGCCGCACTGCCAGTTCGCAGGCCAGAAGGATGATCGGGGCGCCGAACACCGCCTTGCCGCCCGGCGGCCAGGGCAGGATGGCCATCAGCGACAGGATGAGGATCATGGCCCCGATGCCACGTTCGCCAAAGGCCTCGGCCACCTCGGCGATGCTGAGGCGCTCGGGCCCGACGGACAGGGCTTCGAGCACTTCGGAGAAGGTGCGTTCTCTGCCGGTCGCGGTTTCGATCAGGGTCATGCGGCCGGTGGAACGTGGGGAGCGTGAAGTGGATGCGTCATCTAGGCGTTGCCGCGACGCGGCGCCAGCGCCCTTGACCATGCCCGCCGCGCGTGGCCTTTGCGCCGCTTCATGAAGACCTCCGATTTCGATTTCGACCTGCCCGAGGACCGCATCGCCCTGCGCCCGGTCGAACCGCGCGACGCGGCGCGGCTGCTGGTCGTGCGCGACGGCGGGCTGGAGGATCGCATCGTGCGCGACCTGCCGGACTTCCTGAAGCCCGGCGACGCCCTGGTGTTCAATGACACCCGCGTGATCCCGGCGCGCCTGTCCGGCGTGCGCCAGCGGCTGGGCGCGGAGGGCGAGATGCTGACGGTGGAGGTCGAGGCCACCTTGCATCACCGCGACGCGCCCGACGTCTGGTCCGCCTTCATGAAGCCGGGCAAGCGGATCAAGGCAGACGACCGGATCCGCTTCGGCGTGGTCGAGGATGGGGCCTGCGCGCTGGGCCGACTGGTCGCCACGGTCGAGGCCAAGGGCGACGACGGCTTGGTGGCGCTGCGCTTCGACCTGGCCGGGCCGGCGCTGGACGACGCTATCCGCGACGTCGGCGTCATGCCTCTGCCGCCCTACATCGCCGCCAAACGGCCCGAGGACGATCGCGACCGGTCCGACTATCAGACCGTCTTCGCCGAACACGACGGCTCGGTCGCCGCGCCGACGGCCGGCCTGCACTTCACCCCGACTCTGCTGGAAGCCTTGAAGGCGCGGGGCGTGTCGACCCATGCGGTCACGCTGCACGTCGGCGCCGGGACCTTCCTGCCGGTCAAGGCCGACGACACGGCCGACCACAAGATGCACAGCGAGTGGGGCGAGGTGTCGGAAGAGACGGCCGCTGCGCTGAACGCCGTGCGCGCCGCCGGCCGGCGCATCGTCTGCGTCGGCACCACCTCGCTGCGCCTGCTGGAAAGCGCAACGCGCGAGGACGGGGTGGTCCAGCCGTTCCACGGCGACACGGCCATCTTCATCACGCCGGGCTACCGTTTCCGCGCCGTCGACGTGCTGATGACCAACTTCCACCTGCCCAAGTCGACCCTGTTCATGCTGGTGTCGGCGTTTGCGGGTCTGGAGACGATGCGGGCGGCCTACGCCCATGCGATCGCCGACGATTATCGCTTCTACTCCTACGGCGACGGCAGCCTGCTGTTCCGGGCCGCGCCATGAGCGACCTGCCCGAGCCGCTGGAAGCGACGCTCGACATCCTGGCCTCCGTGGCAGGCGAGCTTCAGGATCCCTGGTGGGTGTTCGGCGGCTCGGCCATGATCCTGGCGGGGCTGGACGACACTCAGGCGCCGGACGTTGACGTCATGGCCAGCCCGCGCGACGCGCGACGCCTGATCGCCGCCCTGGGCGGATCGGTGGTCGAAGACCCAGGTGAGGGCCTGTTCCGCTCGCGCGTCTTCGGTCAGATCCTGACCACGCCGGTTCCGGTCGATGTCATGGCCGAGATGGACGTGCGATCGAACGGCGACTGGGCGCCCGTCCGCTTCGAGACCCGGCTTGCGGTGGCGATGGGCGCCGGCCGCATCTACATCCCGACGGTCCAGGAGCAGATCGCCACCTGCCGCCTGTTCGGCCGCCCCAAGGATCTGCACCGCGCGGATCAACTGGAAAGATTGCTGCGCTGATGGCCTTCGCCTTCGACATCTCCGCCACCGACGGCCGCGCGCGCACCGGCGTGCTCAAGACGCCGCGCGGTGACATCCGCACCCCCGCCTTCATGCCGGTCGGCACCGCCGCCACGGTCAAGGCGATGACGGTGGATCAGGTCAGGCAGACCGGCGCGGACATCATCCTGGGCAACACCTACCACCTGATGCTGCGCCCCGGTCCCGAGCGGATGGAGCGGCTGGGCGGGCTGCACAAGTTCATGCGATGGGACGGGCCGATCCTGACGGACTCGGGCGGGTTTCAGGTCATGAGCCTGTCGGGCATCTCCAAGCTGACGGAGGAGGCGGTGACCTTCTCCAGCCACATCGACGGCTCCAAACACGTGCTGACGCCCGAACGGTCCATCGAAATTCAGGCCGACCGTCTGGGCTCGGACATCGTCATGCAACTGGACGAGTGCGTCGCCTGGCCGGCGGAAGAGGCGCGGGCGCGCGAGGGGATGGAACTGTCGGCCCGCTGGGCGCTGCGGTCGAAGAACGCCTTCGGCACGCGCGACGCCCAGGCCCTGTTCGGCATTCAGCAAGGCTCGACTTTCCAGAACCTGCGTCGCGAAAGTTCGGACCGGCTGCAGGAGATCGGCTTCGACGGCTACGCCATTGGCGGGCTGGCGGTCGGCGAGGGGCATCAGGCCATGTGCGAGGTGCTGGATTATGCGCCCGAGATGCTGCCGGCGGACCGCCCGCGCTATCTGATGGGCGTGGGCAAGCCGATCGATCTGGTCGAGGCGGTGTGGCGCGGCGTGGACATGTTCGACTGCGTGCTGCCGACGCGTGCGGGCCGCCACGGCCAAGCGTGGACCTGGAACGGGCCGCTGAACCTGAAGAACGCGCGCTTTGCCGAGGATCAGGACCCGCTGGAGCCCGACGTCCCATGCCCGGCGTCGCAGGACTATTCAAAGGCCTATCTGCACCACCTGATCCGCGCTGACGAGATTCTGGGCAAGATCCTGCTCAGCTGGCACAACATCGCCTTCTTCCAGGCGCTGACGGCGGCCATGCGCGCGGCGATCGCCGAGGGTCGGTTCGATGCCTTCCGCCGCGACTTCCACGCCAGGCAGGGGGCGACCCGCTAGACCGTCAGCAGCGTCGGCGAGCCAAGGCCCACGCGGTCGCCACAATGACGCTGGCGAGGAGGGCCGAGGCGACCACGTCGCCTGGGCCGTCGATAAAGAGCGCCAGAAGCAGCCCAGCCAGGCTTAGGACCGCCACCAGCAGCGGCGCGCGGAAGATGGCCCACAGCGACTGGTCCAGGCGGCTCATTTCGTGCGCCTGCGCCGCGCGACCCAGAGGTAGAGGCCGGACGTCAGGATGACGATGGTCGCCACGTCCAATACGGCCCACAGGATCTTAAGCGGCAAGCCGCCGTAGTCGCCGAAGTGCAGCGGCTGGGACAGGGACAGCGCCTTCACATACCAGGGCATGGGCGCGACCGCGGCCAGCTGGCCCGTGCGCGCATCGATCAGGGCGGGCGTGATCAGGTGGCTCGTGACAGGCGTGTCGCCATGAAAGAAGACGGCGTAGTGGTTGTCGGTCGAATAGTCCGAGCCCGGAAAGGCCACGAATTGCAGCGTCATGCCGGGCAGGGCCCGGCGTGCGCGATCCACGGCGGCGTCCAGCGAGCTGCGCTCGCCCAGGGCCACGGGGGCGTCGTAGGCCGCGGTCAGTTCGCCTAGAGCATCGTCCTTCCAATAGGCGATGATCGGGACGGCCAGGGTGTTGACCACGCCGGTCAGGCCGACGACCAGCACCCAGGCCGCGGTCACCACGCCCAGCAGGTTGTGATAGTCCAGCCAGCGCGTGCGGGCGGCCTTGGAGGCCCGCACCGTGCCGAAGGGCAGCCGCCGCATGAAGGGGGCGTACAGCACCACGCCCGAGACGACCGCCGCCGTCAGCATCAGCCCCATGACGCCCAGAAACAGCATGCCCGGCAGGCCCAAAAACATGTCGGTGTGCAACTGGAGCAGAAACTCCATCACCGGATGACCGGCCACGGGCGGGGCGGCGTCGCCCGAAGTCTGATCGATGGGCTGAAAGGCGTAGGCCCCGGCCGGCGCATCCGGCGCCCGGCTGGTGACGTTCACCACCGGCCGGTCCTCGTCGAAGCTCATGAACATCGGCGCATGCCCCGACTGGCGGGCCAGGGCCGTGTCGAGCACCTGGTCGAGGCTGAGGCGCGGGCCCTCTGCGGCGGCGGGCGTCCAGTCCTGATGAAGCAGCACCTCGTCGATCTCGTGGGCGAACACCAGCGGCAGCCCCGTGATGCACAGCATCAGCAGGAACAGGGTCGAAACCAGGCTGGACCAGGTGTGGACCCAGGACCAGGCGCGCAGGGTGCCGGTCTTCACGCGCCTAGAAGTCCGTCGAGATCGACAGCCGGAATGCGCGCGGCTGGCCCAGAGTCAGATAGTTGGCGCCGGGAAAGCCGCCGACCGCGACCCAGTGGTCCTCGTCGGCCAGATTTTCCACACGCGCGCGGATCGTCAGCGGACGACCACCGGCCTGGAAGGCGTAGCGAACGCCGGCGTCCAAACGAGTCCAACTCTCGAGCTCGACAGCGTTGTCGGCGCTGACCGGCTGCGATCCGGTGTGAATCACGCGGCCCTCGACGGTCAAACCCGGCGCGAAGGGCGCGTCCCATTCCACGTTCAGATTGGTCTGGAACTCGGGCACGCCGATGGGGCGCTTGCCATCCAGGGCTCCGCCGGCCGTGCGCTTCAGTTCAGCGTCTAGCCAGGACCAGCCACCCAGCACGCGCAGCCCCTCGCGCGGCTCGCCGAAGAAGGCGACCTCCACGCCCCGGTTCTCCTGTTCGCCGTTGGCGGCGAAGATGTTGTCGGCGTTCACGAAGGCGCTGGGCAGGGTCAGGCGGAACAGGCTGACCGATCCACCGAAGACCCCGACGTCGTACTTCAGGCCCACCTCGGCCTGTTCGGCGCGGAAGGGCGACAGCACCTCTCCGCGATTTTCCGCGGTGGCCGGTGCGGTCTGGCCGGGCGTCAGGGCCTCGGCGTAGTTGGCGTAGAGCGAGATGGCGTCGATCGGACGATAAATGAGGGCGAAGACCGGCGTCACGGCGTCGCCGTCGTAGCCGCTGATCTGAGCGCCGGTGTTGTAGTCATAGGCGCGGTTCTGGATTTCCTGATACCGGGCGCCGATCGTGGCCAGCACCTTGCCGTCCATGAGGGTGAGCATGTCGGCGACGGCCACGCTGGTGTTGCGCACGCGCCCGACCACGCCGGGGGCGTCAAGGTCGCCGCCAACGAAGAAGTCGGTAGCGGGCGGCGCGACGAAGACCGGATCGTACAGGTCCGAGGCGAAGCCGGCGAAATCCGAAAAGGCGTAGGCGTTCTTCTCGCGCGACTGCACGCGCGAGGCCGAGGCGACCAGGCGGTGGCCGACCGGTCCCGTGGCGACATCGGCCCGCAGGCCCACGTCGGCGGCGAAGACCTGGTCCTCGCGCGCATTGTCGAACCGATAGGCGCTCAGCGCGCCATCGGGCTGGGCGGTCGGGTTGGCCAGGCGATTGCGCTCTTCGCCCAGACGCCCGCCGACGGCGGCCCAGGCGGTGACGGCGTCGCTCAGGTCCAGTTCGCCGCGCGCGGCGCCGAACAGCTGGGTCTCGTCGGTGAAGGTCCAGGGCTGGGCGAAGTTGCGCTCTGCGTCCGGAGGCGTCGGCGCCGCGCCGGCCGGCGTCACCTGGGGCCTCGGCGCGTCGATCCTGTTGTCCTGCCACCCCAAGTCGGCCGAGAAGCGGGCGCGGTCGCCGCGCTTGTCCAGGCCCAAGCCGACCACCGTCAGTTCGCGGTTCTCGCCCTCGACAGCGCCTTCGCCGCCGCGCGCGGCGATGTTCAGCCGGCCGCCCCAGGCCTGATCATCGCCGAATCGGCGGGCGAGGTCGGCGGCGGCGTAGATCTCGCCGCCCGAGGACCAGCCGCCGGTCAGGCGGTTCAATGCGTGATCGGGCGCGCGCTTGGGCATCAGATTGACCGCGCCGCCCACGCCGCTGCCGCCGGGCGCCGCGCCGTTCAGAAAGGCGCTGGCGCCATGAAAGACCTCGACCCGCTCCAGGAACTCGGCCGCCACGAACTGTCGCGGCAGGACGCCGTACAGGCCGTTGTAGGTCATGTCGTCGGAGTAAACCGGGTAGCCGCGGATGACGTACAGCTCCTGGAAGTTGCCGAAGCCCTTGGTGAGGCGGACCGCCGGGTCGTTTCGCAGCACGTCGGCGACGCTGCGGGCCTGCTGATCGCGAGCCAGCTGTTCGGTGAAGTTGGTGGTGGCGAAAGGCGTGTCCATCACGTTCAGCGCGCCGAACAGGCCGACGCGGCCGCCGGTTGCAACCTGTCCGCCGGCTTGGGCCGGGGGCAAACGCACCTGCGATCCTGTGACCACGACCTCTTCGAGTTGGGTCGCCGGATCGACGGCGATCTGAGCCTGAGCGGGCAGGGCGATGGCCGCCGTTACGGCCAGCGCCGAGGTCGAGAGAGCCAGGAAACGGAACAACTGCGAACTCCGATAATAAGAATGCGTCGCAATAGTCCCGTGTCTTCTGTGTTGCAAGCGCCCTGAGGCGTCTGTGTCTGGACTTCACCCGCTCCAGATGGTCTGACGGGTCCGAAGGGACGCGCGCCGCCAACGCCAAGACGTCCCGACCGACATCGGGGAATCGAACATGAAGCGTCTTCTTCTGGCGAGCGTCGCCGTTCTCGCCGTGAGCGGCTCGCCTGCACTGGCCCAAGAGTCGCAGATGCCGGCGCAGACGCCGGCGCAGGACGCAGCCGCCGAGACCGCGCCCGCCCGCGCCGAGACGCCGAAGTGGGACGTGCAGAACCCGCCCGGGCCGGCGCGCGACATTGCGATCAACGTCACCGAAGGCACCTGGATGTCGGTGGACGTCAGCCCCGACGGCCGCTCCATCGTCTTCGATCTGCTGGGCGACATCTACGTCATGCCCATCGGCGGCGGCGAGGCGCGCGCCATCGCGTCGGGCGTCGCCTGGGACATGCAGCCGCGCTGGTCGCCGGACGGCCGCCACATCGCCTTCACCTCGGACCGGGCCGGTGGCGACAATCTGTGGGTCATGGACGCCGATGGGTCGAACCCGGTGCAGTTGTCCAAGGAGAGCTTCCGCCTGCTGAACCAGCCGGAGTGGACGCCCGACGGCGAATATGTGGTGGGGCGCAAGCACTTCACCTCGGCCCGTTCGCTGGGGGCCGGCGAGATCTGGATGTATCACCGCTCGGGCGGCGGCGGCGTGCAGCTGACCGAGCGCCGCACCCAGCAGAAGGACACGGGCGAGCCCGCCTTCTCGCCCGATGGCCGCTATCTGTATTTCAGCGACGACGCCACGCCGGGCGGGGTGTTCGAATACAGCAAGGACGTCAACGAGCAGATCTACGTCATCCGGCGGCTCGACCTGCAGACCGGAGAGGTCGAGCCCTACATCACCGGACCGGGCGGCTCGATCCGGCCGACGCCTTCGCCGGACGGCAAGTCGATCGCCTTCGTCCGGCGCGTCCGTTACCAGTCGGTGCTGTATGTCATGGACATCGAGTCCGGCCGCGAGACCGCCGTCTATGACGGGCTGGACCGCGACATGCAGGAGACCTGGGCCGTCCACGGCGTCTATCCGGCCATGAGCTGGACGCCGGACAACCGCTCCATCGTGCTGTGGGCCGGCGGGCAGATCCGACGCGTCGACGTGGTCTCGGGCCAGGCGACCGACATCCCGTTCCGCGTCAACGACACCCGCCGCGTTCAGGACGCCGTGCGGCGCCCCGTCGAGGTCGCGCCCGACCGCTTCGACGTGAAGATGATCCGCTGGGCGACGCCGTCGCCGGACGGCTCGCGAGTCGTGTTCGAAGCGCTGGGCAATCTGTGGATCCGCGATCTGCCGACCGGACAGGCGCGCCGCCTGACGCGTCAGGAGGACCATTTCGAACTGTATCCCAGCTGGTCGCGCGACGGCCGATCGATCGTCTACACGACCTGGAACGACGGCGAGCTGGGCACGGTGCGCGTGGTTCCGGCCTCGGGCGGAGCCGGCCGCGTCGTCTCGACCCGGCCCGGCCACTATGTCGAGCCGACCTTCTCGCCGGACGGGCGCGAGGTGGTGTATCGCGCCATTTCGGGGGGGCGCCTGACCTCGGCCCTGTGGAGCCGCGACACTGGCGTGTATCGCGTCTCCGCCTCGGGCCAGGGCGAGGCCGTGCTGGTCAGCGACCGCGGCTCGGCGCCCCAGTTCGGCGCGAACGGCGAGCGTCTGTTCCTGACCGACCGCGACGGCGACAAGCGCGCCCTGGTGTCGGTCGACCGAAACGGTGAGGACCGCCGCACCCACCTGACCTCGGAATGGGCGACCGAGTTCTCTCTTTCGCCCGACGGACGCTGGATCGGCTGGACTGAACGGTTCAACGCCTATGTCGCGCCCTTCGTGACCACCGGCCGCCCGGTGGCGCTGAGCCCCGACGGCAAGGCCCTGCCCCAGGCGCGGGTCACCCGCGACGCCGGCGAATGGCTGAGTTGGTCGGGCGATTCCCGTCGTCTGCGCTGGTCGCTGGGGTCCCAGCTGTTCACCCGCGACCTGAACCAGGCCTTCGCCTTTGCGGACGGGGCGCCCGAGACCCTGCCCAAGCCCGATGAGACCGGCGTGGACATCGGCTTCAGCGTGGCGACCGACCGGCCCGAAGGCCACATCGCCCTGACCGGCGCGCGGCTGATCACCCTGAACGGCGATCAGGTCATCGAGGATGGCGTGGTGATCATCGACGGCAACCGCATCGCGGCCATCGGCCCGGCCGGCTCGACGACCATTCCGGGCGGAACCCCCACGCTGGACATGGCCGGCAAGACCATCATGCCCGGCATCGTCGACACCCACTGGCACGGGGCCATGGGCTCCAGCGAGATCATCCCGCAGCAGAGCTGGGTCAACTACGCCTCACTGGCCTTTGGCGTGACGACGATCCACGATCCGTCCAACGACACCAGCGAGATCTTCGCCCACAGCGAGCTGGGCCGGGCGGGCCGCGTGGTGGCGCCGCGCATCTTCTCGACCGGCACCATCCTGTATGGCGCGACCACGGCCTCGACCGCCAAGATCGACAGCCTGGACGACGCCTTGTCGACGCTGCGCCGGATGCGCGCTGCCGGCGCCTGGAGCGTGAAGAGCTACAACCAGCCCCGACGCGAACAGCGCCAGCAGGTTATCGAGGCGGCGCGTCAGCTGGACATGATGGTGGTGCCGGAAGGCGGATCGCTGTTCCAGCACAACATGACCATGATCGTGGACGGCCACACCACCATCGAACACGCCATCCCGACCCAGCGCATGTACGACGACGTGCATCAGCTTTGGCGCCAGACCCATGTCGCCTACAACCCAACCATCGTCGTCGCCTATGGCGGCAGCTACGGCGAGAACTACTGGTACCAGGAAAGCCCGGTCTGGGACGATCCGATCCTGACCCAGTATGTGCCGCGCCGCGCCCTGGACGCCCGCGCCCGCCGCATCGGCACGGCCCCGGACAACGAGTGGAACCACATCTCGGTCGCGCGCGAGGCCACGCGCCTGTCGCAGCAGGGCGTCAACGTCCAGATCGGCGCCCACGGCCAGCGCGAGGGTCTGGCCGCCCACTGGGAGATGTGGAGCCTGGCCCAGGGCGGCATGGCGCCGCTGGACATCCTGCGCGCCGGTTCGCTGAACGGCGCCAAGGCGCTGGGCATGGACCGGGATCTGGGCTCGCTGGAGGTCGGCAAGCTGGCCGACATGGTGGTGCTGAACGCCAATCCGCTGGAGAACATCCGCAACACCACGGCCATCGCCTACACCGTGGCCAACGGCCGGGTTTACGATTCCGGCATGAACGAGGTCGCCCCGCGCCAGAAACCACGCCGGCCCTTCTGGTTCGCCGAGACCGGCGGCGAGGGCGTGGCCCCGGGCGAGACCGACGCCGACACCCACGGCCACGGCTCGCACGACCACTGATCCGCTGGCGGCGCGGGGCCCCGGGCTCCGCGCCGCGTCGATAGATTTTTCTGCTTCCAGGAAGAATCTTTATCGATTTTGCTTTCTCAAGAGACGGGCATAGGCTGACCCCCAACGACAATCGACAGGAGGAACGGCCATGGACGGACACGCAGGCGGATCGAGCCCGCTTTCGGATCCCAAGAAGGAAAAGGGCGCCATGCGCTCGCTTCTGGGACGCACCAATCGTGACTGGTGGCCCAACCACCTGGCGGTCGACATCCTTCACCAGCAGGGCCGCACCGGCGACCCGATGGGCGACGACTTCGACTATGCCGAGGCGTTCAAGGCGCTCGACTACGACGCGGTCAAGCGCGACCTGCACGCCCTGATGACGGACAGCCAGCCTTGGTGGCCGGCGGACTACGGCCATTATGGCCCCTTCTTCATCCGCATGGCGTGGCACTCGGCCGGCACCTATCGCACCGGCGACGGCCGCGGCGGTGCGGGCGCCGGCCAGCAGCGCTTCGCCCCGCTCAACTCCTGGCCGGACAACGGCAACCTGGACAAGGCGCGCCGCCTGCTGTGGCCGATCAAGCAGAAGTACGGCGCCAATCTGTCGTGGGCCGACCTGTTCATCCTGGCCGGCAATGTCGCGATCGAATCCATGGGCGGCCCGGTCTTCGGCTTCGGCGGCGGCCGCGCCGACGTCTGGGAGCCCGAGAAGGACGTCTACTGGGGCACCGAGGAGCAATGGGTCGGCGACGAGGGCAATGAGACCCGCATCCAGCCCGACAAGGAGATGGCGCTGGAAGAGCCCCTGGCCGCGATCCAGATGGGCCTGATCTACGTCAATCCGGAAGGCCCGGGCGGCGTGCCCGAGGCGCTGCAGTCCGCGCGCGACATCCGCGAGACCTTCGCCCGCATGGGCATGAACGATGTCGAGACCGCCGCCCTAACCGCCGGCGGCCACACTTTCGGCAAGGCGCACGGCAATGGCGACGCCTCCAAGGTCGGCATCTCGCCGGAGGGCGCCGACATCGCCCAGCAGGGCCTGGGCTGGGTCTCGGGCCACGAGAGCGGCATGGGCGACCACACCATCACCTCGGGCATCGAGGGGGCCTGGACACCCACGCCGATCACCTGGGACATGACCTACTTCGACATGCTGCTGGACCACGAATACGAGCTGGTCCGCTCGCCTGCGGGCGCCAAACAGTGGCAGCCCGTCGGCAATCCCGACGAGACCCTGGCCCCGGCGGCCCACACGCCCGGCAAGCGCGTGCCGACGATGATGACCACCGCCGACATGGCCTTCAAGGTTGACCCCGAATACCGCAAGGTGATGGAGCGCTTCCGCGCAGACCCGGCCTATTTCGCCGATCAGTTCGCGCGCGCCTGGTTCAAGCTGTGCCACCGCGACATGGGCCCGCGCATCCGCTACCTCGGGCCTGAGGTGCCGCAGGAAGATCTGATCTGGCAGGATCCGATCCCGGCGCATACCGGTCCCAAGCTGAGCGACGCCGACGTGGCGACCCTGAAGTCGGCGATCGCCTCGTCGGGCCTGTCGGTGGCGGACCTGGTGCGCACCGCCTGGGCCTCGGCCTCGACCTATCGCGGGTCGGACCACCGCGGCGGCGCCAACGGCGCGCGGATTCGCCTCGCTCCGCAAAAGGACTGGGACGTCAACGAGCCGGCCAAGTTGTCGAAGGTGCTCAAGGCCTATGAGGACATCAAGGCGTCCTCCGGCGTCAACGTCTCCATCGCCGACCTGATCGTGCTGGGCGGCTCGGTCGGGGTCGAACAGGCGGCCAAGGCGGCCGGTTACGACATCACCGTGCCCTTCACGCCCGGCCGCACCGACGCCAGCCAAGAGCAGACCGACGTCGAGGGCTTCAAGGTGCTGGAACCCCGCGCAGACGGCTTCCGCAACTATCTGCAGGTGCGGTTCAACGTGCCGACCGAGGAGCTGCTGGTCGACCGGGCGCAGCTTCTGGGGCTGACCGCGCCGCAGATGGCGGTTCTGGTCGGCGGACTGCGCGTCTTGGGCGTCAACCACGGCGCGTCCGAGAACGGCGTGCTGACGGATCGTCCGGGCCAGCTGACCAACGACTTCTTCGTCAATCTGCTGGACATGAAGACGGCCTGGAAACAGGTGGACGACCACTCCGACGAAACCTTCGTCGGCTCGGATCGCGACACCCACGAGAAGCGCTGGACGGCGACGCGCACCGATCTGGTGTTCGGCTCCAACTCTCAGCTGCGCGCCCTGGCCGAGGTCTACGCCTCTGCAGACGCCGGCGAGAAGTTCGTGCGCGACTTCGTCAGGGCCTGGGTCCAGGTCATGGAAAACGACCGCTACGATGTGCCCCGCCCCGCCCTGCGAGCCCAGCGCTCGCAAGGCTGATCGCTAGACCTGCAAGATCACGCCCCCGGTCGAAAGGCCGGGGGTGTCGATTAAGGCCGGCAATATGTCCGGCCGGTACCAGGGTCTGCGGCTTGCCTACACCAGGTGTGCGAGCGGTTGATCGCTCGTGGTATCCTCACGCATGATCGTCACATCGACCACTTTGAGATGGCCGTCGAAGTGGGCTGCGGAAGCCAGAATGCGAAACTCGCAACGTGACGGCTCAAGCCAATCGCGTGCCAGCGTCACCTGATAAACCCCAGATCGGTCGATCCGCTTCATCATTCTCGCAAAGTCCGGTTCGGCGCCCCAGTCGAACGTCAGGAAGAGGGGCGTTCCGCGAGTGTCGATGATGACCTGGGCGGTCAACGTCCAGCGCCCAGGCGGAAGGGTTGCATAGGGGCCATGCATGACCGTCCGCATCTTGCCTGTCAGCTCGATCTCTCCGGCCGGCAGGCGCGGGTTGGAGGCTTTCTGCTGATCCGGGTAGGAAAAGCTGTCCAGCGAAAGAGTTCTGGATTCGCTGTCCGAGACGCGGTCGTGAGCGGTTGCCGACAAGGGCGGTTTCTCCGTGAAGTCCCGCCCGCGAGGCGAACAGGCCGTGCTGCGGTCCCATACAGGAAAATCCCCGCCTTGGCAGAGGCCCGTTCTCGCCGAGGCCGAGGCACATGGTTCAAATCGTCGCTGGGTCGAGATTGACGTTTCATCAAAACGGCCGACCTCTAGGGTGGCTCCATGAAAAAGCTCGCCCTGACCGCCAGCCTCGCCGCCGTTCTCGGCCTGTCCGCCGCCGCCTGCGCCACGGCGCAAGAGGCCGGCAACCCTCAGGACGCCTTTCTGGCGCGTCTGAACGCCCTGTGCGGCCAGACGTTTGAGGGCCGCGTGGTGACCGACGATCCGGCCGATGCGGACTTCCGCTCCAACCGACTCGTCATGCAGGTCCGTGACTGCGCCGCCGACGAGGTGGGCATTCCCTTCGCCGTCGGCGAGGACCGTTCACGCCGCTGGATCATCACCCGCACCGAACAAGGCCTGCGGCTCAAGCATGATCACCGCGACGAGCAGGGCGTGATCCACGGCTATCACATGTACGGCGGCGACACTGCGAACGAGGGCACGGCCGGGCGTCAGGAGTTTCCAGTCGATCAGGAATCGATCGCGCAGTTCATCGCCGGCGACGCCCAGGTCTCGACCACCAACGTCTGGGCCGTCGAAGTCCACCCGGACAACATTTTCGCCTACGAACTGCGCCGCCCCGAGGGCCGCTTCCTGCGCGTCGAGTTCGACCTGACCCAGCCGGTCACCGACTAGACGACGCGCCAGGGCTCCAGGGGACGGACGGTCGCGCAGGTGGGTGTTCCGTCTCTGCCGCGTCCCGGCAGCACGATTTGCAGGACCGCGCCGTCGCGCGCCTGGGCCAGCAAGTCGGGCGGGATGTCGTGAATATCGACCTTGGCGCGGCGTGCCCATTCGCTGGCGTGATCGCCGGCTGACTTCCCGATCCGAATGTAGACGAAGCGTCGATCCCTGCCTTCGCGCCGCACGAAAGGCCCCAGGAAGCGGCTGTCATCAGACAGCCGCATCTGAATATCGAAGCTAAGCGGCGCCTCCGAGGCCGTGACCGGCGCGAACGGCGCGTCGTCCTTCTGCAGGCTGTAGCGCACGCCTGGGACCGGGTCGGTTATGGTCAGGCGCAAGGTGATCTCGGATGGCATGACGCCTCATAGCAGGCGGATGGAATCGACGTCGATTTCGAGGGTGCGGTTGCGCTCCAGATCGACCTCGCCGCGAATCTCGACCCGAGCGCGGGGTCCGAAGGGTTCGCGGGGTAAGTCGTCGTCGTCGATCTCGACCTGGATCTCGCCCGAGCCGTCCGAGAATATATAGCGCTCATCGCCCACCTTACGGACGATGACGCCGCTCAGGGTCACCTTCTGGTCGTCCACGGGGGTGCGCAGGATTTCGGCCACGCTCGCGGGCGATGGCGTGGCGCCGGGGCCTTGGAATTGGGCGAGAGCGGGCGACGCGATACTGAGAGCCAGGGTCGAGGCGGCGGCGAGAGCAAGTGTGCGGATCATGTCGACTCCGGTGAAATCGGGGGCTGTGGTTCACCGAAGAACCGATTTCCGACGACCGCCGTTCCGCTTGTCAGGCGCGACTTTCCACCACATGGCGGCCTCGAACCATGCGCACGAACGGCAGTGGGCGGTCAGGCTGCTGGAGGCGCTCGGCGATCTCGCCCAGCACGAAGCGGGTGATAGCCGGCAGGTCCAGGGTGCGGGCTTCGGACAGCGGCAGCCAGGCGATCTCGTCCAACTCGCCTGATCCGGCGGTGTGTTCGGGATGCAGCAGATGGCGCGCCTCGGCCATGAAGAAGCGCGCGTCGAAGCGCCGCGCGCGTCCCGGCGGGGTGACGGCGCGCGCCACATAGGTCAGCACCGACAGGTCGGGCAGGGCGCCTTCGCCTCGATACTCCCGCCACGGCCCCGCGACGGAGGCGGGCGGGGCCTTGCGCCCCAGGATCAGGCCCGTCTCCTCATAGGTCTCGCGCACGGCGGCCAGGGCCAGGGCGCGGGCGCGGCGAGCGGGGGTCTCGATCTCCAGCCGGCGCGCCGTGTCGGCGGCGAAGTCCTCGGCGAAGGCGGCGGTGAAATCCGCGCGCTCGATCCGGCCGCCGGGGAACACCCATTTGGAGGCCATGAAGACGTGGCCGGGCGCGCGCCGGCCCATCAGCACTTCGGGCCGATCCCCACCGCGCGTCAGGATCAGGGTGGCGGCGTCCTTGGGCCGCTGCGCGCCGCCGGTGCGCGGCGCGTCCTTCAGGTCCTGAGCCGCGTCGAAGGGTTGGATCAACGCCGCTTGCCCTTGCGCACGCCCTTCAGTCCGCCGGACGGCTTGCCGCCGTTGCGCGGTTTCGGGCCGCCGGGGCGGTTCTTCCCCCGCGAGGGAGGCCCGTCGCCGCCTCTTCCGCGCATGCCGTAGCGGGGGGCGGGCGCGTTCGGATCGCGGGCGTCGGGCTCGCTGAGCATCTCCAGGACCAGGCCGCCGGTGACCGGCGTCGCCTCGGCCAGCCGCACCTCGACCTGACGGCCCAGCACGAACCGCTTGCCGCTGCGCTCGCCGACCAGGGCGTGGGCGCGGTCGTCGTGGGTGAAATACTCGTTGCCCAGCGACGAGACGGGAACGAGGCCGTCGGCGCCCGTCTCCTCCAACCGCACGAACAAGCCGAAACGCGTCACCCCGGTGATGCGTCCCTTGAAGGTCGCGCCCACGCGGTCCTCCAGGAAGGCGGCGATGTAGCGGTCCATGGCGTCACGCTCTGCGGCCATGGAGCGGCGCTCGGTCATGACGACGTGCTCGGCGATGGCCGGCAACTCGGCGATCTCGCGGTCGGTCAGCCCGTCCTTGCCCAGGTTCAGCGCCCGGATCAGGCCCCGGTGCACGATCAGATCGGAATAGCGCCGGATGGGCGACGTGAAGTGGGCGTAGCGATCCAGGTTCAGACCGAAGTGGCCGATGTTCTCGGGGCTGTAGATGGCCTGCATCTGGCTGCGCAGAACCACCTCGTTGACGACCTCGGCGTGCGGCGTGTCGCGGGTCTCTTCCAGCAGGGCGTTGAATCGCGCGGTGGTCGGCGCCTGGCCCTTGTTCCAGGGCTTGCCGATGGTCGACAGAAAGTCGGCCAGGTTAAAGGTCTTCTCCTGGCTGGGCGTCTCGTGGATCCGGTAGAGCAGGGGTGTGCGCTTCTGCTCCAGCGTCTCTGCGGCGCAGACGTTGGCCTGGATCATCATCTCTTCGATCAGCCGGTGCGCCTCCAGCGAGACGCGGGCTTCGATGGAGGCGATCTCGCCCTGCGGCGTCATGCGGATGCGGCGCTCGGCGGACTCGATCTGAAGCGGGCTGCGGCGCTCGCGGCCCTTCAGCATGGCGCGATAGGCGTTCCACAGGGGGTAGAGAATGGCCTCCATGATCGGGCCGGTCGCATCGTCGGTCTGGCCGTCGATGGCGGATTGCGCCTGCTCGTAGCTGAGGCTGGCGTGGCTGCGCATCAGGCCGCGAACGAAGCGGTGGCCCAGCTTCTTGCCATGCTTGTCGAACACCATGCGTACGGCCAGGCAGGCGCGGTTCTCGCCCTGCTTGAGGCTGCACAGGCCGTTGGACAGCACCTCGGGCAGCATCGGCTCGACGCGATCGGGGAAGTAGGTCGAGTTGCCCTTGTCGCGCGCTTCGCGATCCAGGGCCGAGCCGGGGCGGACATAGGCGGCGACGTCGGCGATGGCGACCCAGACGATCCAGCCGCCCTCGTTCTTGGGGTCATCGTCGCGCGTGGCGTAGACGGCGTCGTCGTGGTCGCGCGCGTCGGCCGGATCGATGGTGATCAGCGGCAGGTCACGCAGATCCTCGCGGCCCTTCAGTGTCGGCAGGGCCTGGTCGCCGGCTTCGGCTTCGACGGCCTCCGAGAAACCGGTGGGCACGCTGTGGGCATGAATGGCTAGCAGCGAGGCGGCGCGCGGGTCGTCTTCCTTGCCGATGACTTCCAGGATCTTGCCGCGCTTGGACCCGTGGCGGTGGTCGCTCTTCTCGATCGAGGCCACGACCAGGTCGCCGTCCCGCAGGCCCTCGGCCAGAGCGGGCGGGATGACCAGAACGTCCTTGGAGCGCTTGTCGACCGGCTCGACGCGGGTTTCGCGCGCCGACTTGCGGATCACGCCCAGAACCCGGCCGGTCTCGGCGTCCAGCTTCTTGACCAGCCGGGCCTCCCAGCCGTCGATGCCGCGCTGGAACTTGACCAGCAGTCGGTCGCCCATGCCGGGCGCCGGGCCGCGGCCCTCGCGGTCGGGCATCAGGACGGCGCGGGGGGCATCGGCCGCGCCCTTGACGAGCTCGACGTAAAATTCGCCGTCCGCGTCACGCGCGACGACGTCGGCCACGCCGACGGGGGGCAGGGCCCCGGCCTCGGAGAAGCCGCGTCGGCCGCGCTTGCCCAGCCGGCCTTCGGCCTCAAGCTCCTTGAGCATTTCGCGCAAGAGCCGGCGCTCGGCGCCCTTCAGGCCGAAGGCGCGGGCGATGTCCGCCTTTTCGGCCTCGCCGGCCTCGCGCAGGAAGGCGACGAGGGTGTCTTTGTCGGGGAGACCGGCAGGCGGCCTCTTGGGTGTCTTTGTCATTGAGTCTTTCGTAGCGCGGAACCGCGCCTTGGGTGAAATCTTGCGTGGGTTGACCATGTAGGGCCGGGGCTTCAGCTTCCGCCCCCACTGGAATGGAGTTCCCGATGTCGCTGCCCGTCCTGCCTGCGCTGACTGCGCCGGTCGCCTCTCCGCTGGATCTGATCGGCCGCACGCCGATGGTCGAGGCGACGCGCCTGGACACGGGGCCGTGCCGTCTGTTCCTGAAGCTGGAAAGCCAGAACCCTGGGGGCTCCATCAAGGACCGGATCGCCATCTCCATGCTGGATGCGGCGGAACGGGAAGGATGGTTGAAGCCCGGCGGAACGATCGTCGAAGCGACCGCCGGCAACACGGGCCTGGCGCTGACCCTGGTGGGCCGCGCTCGCGGATATAAGGTGCTGCTGGTCATCCCGGACAAGATGTCCAAGGAAAAAATCCAGCATCTCAGGGCCATGGGCGCCGATGTTCGCCTGACGCGTTCGGACGTGCCGCACGGCCATCCCGAATACTACACCGACATGGCCGAGCGCCTGGCCCAGCAGCTGCCCGACGGCTTCTACGTCAATCAGTTCGCCAACGTCGCCAACGCCGAGGCCCATGTGAAGACGACGGGGCCCGAGATCTGGGAGCAGACGGCCGGTTCGGTCGACGCCTTCGTCGCCGGCATCGGTTCGGGCGGCACCATCACGGGCGTGGCTCAGTATCTGAAGAGTGTGGGCTCGGACGCTCAGATCGTTCTGGCCGACCCGGTGGGTTCGACCCTGGCCGGCATCGTCAACGAGGGCGTGCCGGGGCCGGAAGGCAGCTACACCGTCGAAGGCATCGGCCAGAATTTTGTGCCGGACACCGCCGACATGAGCCTGATCGACAAGGCCTATTCCATCCCCGACGCCGAGGCGATCGCCACGGTGCGCGAACTGCTGCTGAAGGAAGGCATCTTGGCGGGGTCGTCGTCCGGCACCCTGATCGCCGCCGCCCTGCGCTGGTGCCGTGAGCAGACCGAGCCGAAGGTCTGCGTGACCCTGGTCTGCGACACCGGGGCGAAATACCTGTCCAAGGTCTATAACGACGCCTGGCTGGCCGATCAGGGCCTGGGCGAACGCGACATCCATGGCGACCTGTCCGACCTGATCAGCCGCAAATACGCCAAGGGCGACGTGGTCTCGGCCGGGCCGGGTGACACCCTGGACACCGCCTTCAAGCGGATGCGCTCGGCCGACGTGTCGCAGCTGCCGATCATCGACGACGGCCGCCTGGTCGGGATCATCGATGAGAGCGACATCGTCCACGTCATGAACACCGACGCCATCACCCGCGAGGCCCGCTTCAAGAAGCCGGTCGGCGACGTCATGACGCGCGATCTGGACACGCTGCAGGTCAATGAGCCGCTGGACGCCCTGATCCCCATCTTCGACCGCGACCGGGTCGCCCTGGTGCTGGACGGCGAGCAGTTCGTCGGACTGATCACCCGCACCGACCTGATCAACCACCTCAGCCTGAATCGCTAAGCCCATGTCGGACCGCAAGAACAGCCAGGGTTTCTCGACCCGCGCCATCCACGCCGGCCAGAAGCCCGACCCGACGACGGGCGCGGTGATGACGCCGATCTACGCCACCTCCACCTATGCCCAGGAAAGCCCGGGCGTGAACAAGGGCTATGAGTATGCGCGCGGCAAGAACCCGACGCGCGAAGCCTTCGAGGCCTGCATCGCCGATCTGGAGGGGGGCACGCACGGCTTCGGCTTCGGCTCGGGCATGGCGGCGACCTCTACGGCGCTGGAGCTTCTGGACGCGGGCTCTCACATCGTCACCGGCGACGATCTGTACGGCGGCTCGTGGCGGTTGTTCGAGCGGGTGCGGCGTCGGTCCATGGGTCTCGATTTCGCCTATGTGGACCTCAGCGACCTGAGCGCGGTCGAGGCGGCGATCACGCCCAAGACCCGAATGCTGTGGGTCGAGACGCCGACCAATCCGCTGATGAAGCTGGCTGACATCGCGGCCCTGTCGAAGATCGCCAAGGCGCACGGGCTGATCCTGGTGGTCGACAACACCTTCGCCACGCCCTTCTGCCAGCAGCCGCTGGCGCTGGGGGCCGATGTGGTGATGCACTCGGCGACCAAATATCTGAACGGCCACTCAGACATCATCGGGGGCGTGCTGGTGACGGCGAACGCGGACCTGGCGGCCCAGATCAAGTTTCTGCAGAACTCCGTCGGCGGGATCATGGGGCCGTTCGACGCCTTCCTGGCTAACCGGGGGCTAAAGACGCTGGCGCTGCGGATGAAGGCGCACTGCGAGAACGCCCTGACCATCGCGCGCTGGCTTGAAACACGCGCCGGCGTCGCCAAGGTGGTCTATCCGGGTCTGGTCGCCCATCCGCAGCACGAATTGGCGGCGCGCCAGATGACCGGCGGCTTCGGCGGGATGGTCACGGTGGTGCTGGATGGCGACCTGGAGCGCACCAAGCGGGTGCTGGAGAGGGTGCAGGTCTTCACCCTGGCGGAGTCGCTGGGCGGGGTCGAAAGTCTGGTGAACCACCCGGCCATCATGACCCACGCCTCGGTGCCCAAGGATGTGCGTGAAAAGGGCGGAGTCACCGACAGCCTGATCCGTCTGTCCGTCGGCGTCGAGAACGTCGAGGATCTGATCGCGGACCTGGATCAGGCGCTGGGGTAAGCCTCAGCCGGGCAAGGCGGTCTGGTGACCGGTCGCCGGCGGGACCTTCTTCTTGGGCGCGGCGCGCTTGCGGACAGGGGCCGGCTCGCTGGCGGCCTTCTCAGCCAGAACGGCCAGTTGAGTGTCGATCAGCGGCAGGATTTCGCCCGCGCTCGACATCTGGGCGGGCGAGCCGTGCTCCAGAAGACGGGCGGCGTTGGCGCGCAGGGTTTTCAGGTCGGCGGCGGTCATGGTCGTGATCTTGTCGGCCAGCGGCGTCATTTCGTGTCTCCAGGACGGCTTTTCAAAAACGTCGGGGCCGACGCATGGCGCCGGCCCCTTCGTCAGTGTTCAGTTCGACAGGTTCAGTCGGCGGACTTCAGTTGTCCGGCCGATTCCTTGCCGCTGCGCGAGTCGCGCTCGATCTCGTAGGAGACCTTCTGGTTCTCGTTCAGCGAGCCCAGCGACGACGCTTCGACCGCCGAGGCGTGGACGAACACGTCCTTGCCGCCGTCGTCAGGCGCGATGAAGCCGTAGCCTTTGGTGGAGTTGAACCATTTTACAGTGCCGGTAGCCATTTTCAGGACCTCCGTTGAGATTGACCTCAGGAAGGATGTCCTGCGGCCGGTCGGGTCTGAAAGGATCGGCTTGAGACCTCGGTGCGCGATGCAAGGGGCAGCAGCGTTTCGCAGAGAGATCGACGGGTTCAAGGTGGGCGCAATCACGAGCTTTAGCAAGGGCCGCCCGGAAATGAGCGCTCGCGCGGTTCAAAGTTGGGCTCCAACGGCCTAGGTATGGGCCATGCAAAATCTGAACGCCATGCGGGATCGCCTGGCGGAGTATCCGGCGGCGGAAACGCTGATCGGACTGGCTCTGCTTGTCGCCGCCGCCTTCGCCGTGGACTTCCTGGTCCGCAAGGTTCTGTTCCGCGTCATCCGGCAGGTGCTGCACCGGCTGAAGCTGGACAGCGGCTCGCACTCGCTTCAGCCGGTGACCAAGACCCTGGCCCGTCTGGCGCCGGCGATGGTCATCCATCAGGGCATCCTGGCCGTGCCACACATCGCGCCGGCCGCTGCGGTGGTCACGCGCAATGTCGCCAGCGCCTTCATGATCCTGACGGTGGTGATGGCGTTGGCCGCCCTGCTGGACCTGGCCAACCACATCTATTCGCGCCGGCCCAAGGCGGCCGCCCGGCCCATCAAGGGCTATCTGGAGGTGGTCAAGATCCTGCTCTACGCCGTGGCGACCATCCTGATCATCGCCACGCTGATCGAGCGCTCGCCTCTGTTGCTGCTGTCGGGCCTGGGCGCCCTGGCCGCGGTGCTGATGCTGGTGTTCAAGGACACCATCCTGTCGCTGGTGGCGTCGGTCCAGCTGAACTCCAACGACATGCTTCGCGTCGGTGACTGGATCGAGATGCCCCAGCTGAACGCCGACGGCGACGTGGTCGATATCGCCCTGCACACCGTCAAGGTTCAGAACTTCGACCGCACCATCACCACCATCCCGACCTGGCGGCTGATCAACGAGAGCTACAAGAACTGGCGTGGGATGCAGGATTCGGGCGGCCGGCGTATCAAGCGCTCGCTGCTGATCGATCAGTCCAGCGTCCGCTTCATGGACGCCGAGGACGAAGCCCGGTTGAGCCGCTTCGCCCTGATCGACGACTATCTGGAAGCCAAGGCGAACGAGCTGAAAATCTGGAATCAAACCCTGACCGACGCCGGCCGCGACGTTGTCAATGCGCGCCGCCAGACCAACCTCGGCGCCTTCCGTGCCTATGTGGAGAGCTATCTGCGCAGCCATGCCCGCATCCATCAGGGCATGACCGTGATGGTGCGCCAGCTTGCTCCGTCGTCCGAGGGCTTGCCGCTGGAAGTCTACTGCTTCACCTCAACCACGGCCTGGGCCGAGTACGAGGGCATTCAGGCGGACATCTTCGACCACTTGCTGGCGATCCTGCCCGAATTCGGCCTGAGGCAGTTCCAGCAGCCCAGCGGGGCCGACTTCGCCGGTTTCGGCCGCGAGATGGATGCGAACCGCGCAGCGTGATGCGGCGTGGCTAGTGCTTCTGCGCGGCAGGCGTTAAACCCGAGGCGGGGATGCGTCGCGCGGAGTCGGTGGTGAAGATAGCGGAACGCTGGTTGGTCATGGCGGGCGTCGGCTTGTTGGGCGCGATCGCCCTGGCCGGCGTGATCGTGGCCGTCTACGCGGCCTGGGTCTTCCATGACCTGCCCGACACCTCTGAGCTGGCGGACTATCGTCCGCCGACGGCGACGCGCGTCTATGCCGGGGACGGCACGCTGATCGGCGAGTTCTCGGACGAGCGCCGAATTTACGTCACCTATGACCAGATCCCGGAGACGGTGATCCACGCCTTCCTGGCGGCTGAGGACAGCAACTTCTTCGGCCATGGCGGCATCGACGTTTCGGGCCTCGGCCGGGCCATGATCAACAACGTCTTCAACGTTGCATCGGGCCGACGGCTGGAAGGCGGATCGACGATCAGCCAGCAGGTGGCCAAGAACGTGCTGCTGACCAATGAGACCAGCCTGAACCGCAAGCTCAAGGAAGCCATCCTGACCAGCCGTCTGGAGACGGTTCTGAGCAAGGAGCAGATCCTGGAGCTGTATCTGAACGAAATTTTCCTGGGCTATCGCTCCTACGGCGTGGCCTCGGCGGCCTTCAACTATTTCGGCAAGTCGCTGAACCAGCTGACGCCGGACGAGGCGGCGTTCCTGGCGGCTCTGCCCAAGGGACCGAACAACTATCACCCCAAACGCCACCCTGGCGCGGCCAAGGGCCGGCGCGACTGGGTGCTGAACGAGATGGCGGACAATCGCTGGCTGTCGCGCGCTGACCTCGAAACCGCGCTGGCTCGGCCGTTGCAGACCCTGGATGCGCCGCGACGGGCCGCCTACGCCGACGCCGACTTCTTCGTGGAAGAGGCGCGCCGCCGCGCCATCGGCCTGTTCGGCCGGCCGGAAGTCAATGGCGGCGGCTATTACATGCGCACCACGCTGGACCCCGACCTTCAGTCGGCGGCGCGCGACGCCCTGATGCGAGGCCTCGAGAACTACGATCGCCGTCATGGCTGGCGCGGGCCTTGGGGCAAGACCGAGTTCGAGGACGGCTGGCAGCAGGCCGCGCTTCGCCGCACCGTCCCGTCCGAACGCCGCACCTGGGAGGCCGCCGCCGTCGAAAGCGTGTCGGGCAACACCGTGCGCATCCGCACCGCGCGTACGGACCGCGAGGGCGCGCTGGTCAGCGCCGACGCCGCCTGGGCCAACGCCCGGCGACGGCTGGAGCGCGGCGACCTGATCTTCGTGGAGCCCTCCGGCGGCCAGTTCGCGCTTAAACAGGTGCCGGCCGTCAACGGCGCTCTGGTGGCGATCGAACCTCAGACGGGCCGGGTGCTGGCCATGGTCGGCGGCTATTCCTACGCCATCAGCAGTTTCAACCGCGCCACCCAGGCGCGCCGTCAGCCGGGCTCGGCCTACAAGCCCTTCGTCTACGCCACCGCCTTGGAAGGCGATTTCACGCCCGCCTCGATCGTGCTGGACGCGCCGATCAGCTTCCCCGGCGGGCCGGGCGGGCGTCGGTGGACGCCCGAGAACTACAGCCGGCAATACTATGGCCCGCAGACCCTGCGTCGCGGGCTGGAGCTGTCGCGCAACGTCATGACCGTGCGTCTGGCGCAGGCGGTGGGCATGGATAAGATCGTGGCCCAGTCCGAAAAGATGGGCCTGCCTGGCATGACGCCCAACCTTTCGGTGTCGCTGGGCGCGGGGGAGACCACGCCCTACCAGCTGACCGCCGCCTACGCCGCCTTCGTCAACGGCGGCCGCCGGGTCGATCCCTATTTGATAGAGATGGTGCAAGATCGGAACGGCGAGACCATCTATCGGGCGGACCGTCGTCAGTGCCGCGACTGCGGACGGGGCTTCTCCGGCCAGGAGTCACCGCGCCTGCCGGATCGCGGCGAGCAGGTTCTGGACCCCATCACCGCCTATCAGGTCAGTTCCATGCTGGAAGGCGTGGTTCAGCGCGGCACCGCCGCCAGCGCGCGCGGCCTGGGCCGTTGGGTGGGCGGCAAGACGGGCACGACCAACGAATATCGCTCGGCCTGGTTCGTCGGCTTCACCACCGACATCGTGGTCGGGGTGTTCGTCGGCTATGACGACAACCGGTCCTTGGGTGGGGGCGAGGCTGGGGCCTCGACCGCCGTGCCGATCTTCAACGAGTTCATGCAGACGGCGCTGAAGGAACGTCCCGCGCGGCCGTTCGTGCGGCCTCGCAACGCCGTGTTCCGCACGGTTAACGGCATCGAGGAAGCCTTCCGCCCAGGCACCGAGCGCCAGGCGCCGCCGCCGCGTCCGGCCGAGCCGGTCGGACCGCAGAACTACTACGACGTCATCCGTCGCGAGGCCGAGGCCGCGGGCCAGACCCCGCCGCCCGCCGCCGCCGGGCCACCGCCTCCTGTGACGCCCCCGCCGCCCCGCAAGGAGCCGGCCGAGGATCTGACGGGCCTGTATTGACCCCGTGGCGAGAAGGACGGTTGAGCCCGAGGGCTCGACCCTCTATCTCCCGCCGCTCACATGAATGTCGCCGGAGATTGCGATGAGACCGGATGTCGAGGCCATGAAGGCCGACATCGAGCAGAGCGTCGCTCTGCTCAGGAGGCGTCTTTGACTGGGATGTCGCTGTCAGAAAGCTCGATGAGCTGAACGCGCGGGTCGAGGATCCGACCCTGTGGGACAACCCCGACGAAGCCCAGGCCGTCTCCAGGGACCGCTCGCGCCTTGAAGCCCAGATCAACGCCGTTAAGGCGATGGAGCAGGGCCTCGAGGACGGCGTCATGCTGGCCGAAATGGCCGATGAAGAGGGCGACGAGGATGCGCTGGAAGGCGCGCGCGCCGACCTCAAGGCCATCAAGGAACGCGCCGCCCGCGCCGAACTGGAAGCCCTGCTGTCCGGCGAGGCCGACGGCAACGACGCCTATCTGGAAGTAAACTCCGGCGCCGGCGGCACCGAGTCCAACGACTGGGCCGGCATGCTGCTGCGCATGTATTCGCGCTGGGCCAAGGCGCACGGCTACGAGGTCGAGCTGGAGGCGGAGGAGGGCGGCGAACAGGCCGGCATCAAGTCCGCCACCATCCAGGTGAAAGGCCCCAACGCCTATGGCTGGCTGAAGTCGGAGTCCGGGGTGCACCGTCTGGTGCGCATCAGCCCGTATGACGCGGCGGCCAAGCGCCACACCTCCTTCGCCTCGATCGGGGTGTCGCCGGTGGTGGACGACGCCATCGAGATCGACATCAACCCGTCGGACGTGCGCACCGACACCTATCGCGCGTCCGGCGCGGGCGGTCAGCACATCAACAAGACCGACTCGGCCGTTCGCCTGACCCACGTCCCGACCAACACGGTCGTGGCCTGCCAGGCCGGCCGCTCGCAGCACCAGAACCGCGAACAGGCCTGGAAAATGCTGCGCGCCCGCCTGTACGAGCTAGAGCTGCAGAAGCGCGAGGCGGCGGCGCAGGCCCTGGCGGACGCCAAGACCGACATCGGCTGGGGGCACCAGATCCGATCCTACGTCCTGCAGCCGTATCAGATGGTCAAGGACCTGCGCACCGAGGTCGAGACCTCGGACACGCAAGGGGTGCTGGACGGCGACCTGGACCAGTTCATGGGCGCCGCGCTGGCGGCCCGGGTCGGCGAGACCCGAGGCTCCACGACGGAGTGAGAAAAAGGGGCGGTCCGCAGGGACCGCCCCTTTTGATTTGGATCAGGCGGCGGCCGGCTTGGCCGGGGCGGGTTGGTCCTTGGCGACCATGGGGGCCGGCTTGGCGGCGGCCTCGGGCTTGTAGCGGTCCACGGCCGGTTCGACCGCCGCGTCGCGCTTGGCCTGGGTGCAGCGGCCCTGGAACCAGGCGCCCTGTTCGATGGACAGCTGCTCCTGGGTGATGTCGCCGTCCACGCGGGCCGAGGCGTGCAGCCGGACCTGCTTGGCCACGATGGAGCCCGAGATGCGGCCGCGTATTTCGAGCACGTCGGCGGCGACCGAGCCCTCGACCGAGCCGTTCTCGCCGATGGTGACGCGGGCCACGCGCACGTCGCCCTTCAGCGAGCCGTCAATCTGAAGATCGCCGCCGCCCGAGATATTGCCCTCGTATTTCACGCCGGCCGACAGGGTCGACAGGTTGCTGGAACGCGGCGCGGCGGGCGCGGCGGCCGGACGCGGCGCGGGCGTTTCGGCGCGCTGCGGCTCGGGCGAGGGGGTGGGGTCGGGGATGCCGAACCCGTTGTCTGTCTTGGTCTTGTTGAACATGGTCGATCTCTCCGATGTCCCCCGCGCCGGGCGGTCCTGACGCCCTGGGCGCTGGCCCGGCGATACTTAAGCGACAGGTCCGCGCTCGTGACAAGGCGCCGCGTGCGACCGACGCTCGTCGATCACAGGCCTTCGACGGCCGCCAGCACCTCTTCGGCGTGGCCCTTGACCTTCACATTGCGCCAGGCGCGGGCGATGCGGCCCTGGTCGTCGATCAGGAAGGTCGCCCGTTCGATCCCCATGTATTTGCGGCCGTAGAGCTGTTTCTCGACCCAGACGCCCCAGGCGTCGGTGACCGCGCCGTCCTCGTCGGAGCCCAGGACGACCTTGAGGTTATGCTTTGCCTTGAACCGATCCAGCTTCTTCACCGCGTCGCGCGACACGCCGATCACCACCGCGTCGCGCGCTGCGAACCGATCGATCAGGGCCGAGAAGTCCTGCCCTTCGGTGGTGCAGCCCGGCGTGTCGGCTTTTGGGTAGAAATAGACCACGGTCGGGCCGGCGCGATCCGCCAGCGTGAACCGCTCGCCGCCGTCGGTCGGCAGATCGAGGGGCGGGGCAGGGGTTCCGGCATCCATGTTCAGTCTCCGCTCGGATCAGATGGCTTTGACCAGCACGATTTTCTTCTTCCCGGCGGCCAGCTTGATGACGCCGTCCTTCAGGTCGGCTTCGGTCAGCAGTTGAGCGCCGTCGGCGACGGGCGTGTCGTTCAGGCGCAGGCCGCCGCCCTGGGCCAGGCGGCGGGCCTCGCCATTGGAGGCGGTCAGGCCGGCGCGGGTCACCACGGCGGCGATCATGGCGCCGTAGACCTCGGCCCCGGGCAATTCGACGGTCGGGAGGTCGGCCGACAGCTGGCCCTTTTCAAAGGCGCTTTCGGCGGCGGCGCGCGCCTTGGCGGCTTCCTCCGGGCCGTGCAGCATGGTCGTCGTGGCGTCGGCCAGCGCCTTCTTGGCGTCGTTGATGGCTGCGCCTTGAAGGGCCTCGTAGCCGGCGATCTCGGCGTCCGACAGGTCGGTGAACAGGCGCATGAAGCGGCCCACGTCGCCGTCCTCGGTGTTGCGCCAGTACTGCCAGTACTCGTACGGCGACAGGGCGTCGGCGTTCAGCCAGACGGCGCCGCCCACGGTCTTGCCCATCTTCTGGCCCGAGGCGGTCGACAAGAGCGGCGTGGTCAGGCCGAAAGCGGCCTTGTGGTCCACGCGGCGGGTCAGTTCGACCCCGTTGACGATGTTCCCCCACTGATCCGACCCGCCCATCTGCAGCGTGCAGCCATAGCGCCGGTTCAGCTCCAGGAAGTCGGTCGCCTGCATCAGCATGTAGTTGAACTCGAGGAAGGTCAGCGGCTGCTCGCGTTCCAGGCGCAGCTTGACCGAGTCGAAGCTCAGCATGCGGTTGACGGTGAAGTGGGTGCCGTAATCGCGCAGGAACTCCAGATAGCCGAGCTTCGACAGCCACTCGTCGTTGTCCAGCATGACCGCGTCGGTCGGGCCGTCGCCGAAGGTCAGGAACTTCTCGAACACGCCCTTGATGCCGGCGATGTTCTCGTTGATCCGCTCTTGCGTCAGCAGCGGGCGCTGGGTGTCCTTGAACGAGGGGTCGCCCACCTTTGTCGTGCCGCCGCCCATCAGGACGATGGGCTTGTGCCCCGCCTGCTGCAGCCGACGCAGCAGCATGATCTGGATCAGATGGCCGACGTGCAGCGACGGCGCGGTGGCGTCGAAGCCGATATAGCCCGTCACCACGCCCGAAGCCGCCGCCGCATCCAGCTCGGCCGGATGGGTGATCTGATGGATATAGCCCCGCGCCTGCATGGTGCGGAGGAAATCGGACGTGAAGGCGTGCTCGGTCATGGCCGCTGCGTTAGCAGGGAAGGCGGCGAGGGTCAGCCCCTGGAGGGCTTGGACGGGCATGGCTTCGCGGCAGCGGACTTCGCAAGTGACAGCTAAGGGTGATTGGCGGACATCGGTTATTCGGTCACGTTCAAGCGAACCGTCGCTCCATCAGGGAGGTCTTTGATCTGCTGAAAGAGGTCAGCGGTGAAAGAAAACCACTCTTGCCAATGGGTGATCCAGATGTTCGAAGCCGTGTATTCACCGCCCAGAATGGGCAAGGTAGTGAAGGCGTAGCACTCGCCTTCACCCAGGATTTTCCCATCGACACGGCACTGATCCACGAGGCGACGGAGTTGCCAACCATGCGGGTCATCCTCGATTTCTCGCCGATACTCCTCTTCAGAGGACGCTATGCGCTGGGCGGCATGAGATGCTCGTTCGAGCATATGCACTGTGCCGTCGCCAACGAGCACAAACGCGTCTCCGAACAGGTTTGTCTGTAGGACGCGGACAGGATTAGGCAGAATGGGCAACCAGCAGGAGAGGTCGGCCTCGTTGGCCTGTTCGGGCAGGAGGTATGTGAATGGGTTCATCTGCGCCACGCTGGCCTACGGAGCGAATGTCCGCAACGGGTCGAAAGCAAACTTCGCCTTCCGTGCCATATTCGGACCTCCAGACCCAAGCTGCACCCCTCAAATCGTCTTAGCTGTTGTCAAACGGCGGCGGAGTTCGGAAACGGTCTTCGCTCACACCCAGCTTGAAGGCTTCGTCATGCGCATCGGCACTCCTCTTTCCGACACCGCCGTGCGGGTCATGCTTCTGGGCTCGGGAGAGCTGGGCAAGGAGGTCGCCATCGAGCTTCAGCGCCTGGGCGTCGAGGTCGTGGCGGTGGATCGCTATCCGAACGCGCCGGCCATGCAGGTGGCGCATCGCAGCCACGTCATCCCCATGACCGATCCGCAGGTGCTGAACGGCCTCATCATGGCCGAGGCGCCGCACCTGATCGTGCCCGAGATCGAGGCCATCGCCACCGACGTGCTGGCCGCCATCGAGGCGGCGGGCATGGCGACCGTGGTCCCGACCGCGCGCGCCGTGCAGCTGACCATGAACCGCGAGGGCATCCGTCGCCTGGCCGCCGAAGAGCTGGGTCTGGCGACCAGCCCCTACGCCTTCGCCGGCTCGGCCGAGGAGCTTGCGGCGGGGGCCGAGGCCGTCGGCTATCCCTGCTTCGTCAAGCCGGTCATGTCCTCGTCGGGCAAGGGCCAGTCCTTTGTCGAATCCGCCGAAGAGATCGCCGACGCCTGGACGCACGCCCAAGACGCCGGGCGCGTCTCGGGCGGCCGTGTCATCGTGGAGGGCCGCATCGATTTCGACTTCGAGATCACGCTGCTGACTGTGCGCTCACTGCGCGACGGCGCGATCGTCACCGACTTCTGCGCCCCCATCGGCCACCGCCAGGTCAAGGGCGACTACGTCGAGAGCTGGCAGCCCCAGGCGATGAGCCCCGCCGCCCTGGCCGCCGCCCAGGACATTGCGGCGCGCGTCACGGAGTCGCTGGGCGGCCTGGGTCTGTTCGGCGTCGAACTGTTCGTGAAGGGCGACCAGGTCTGGTTCTCGGAAGTATCGCCGCGCCCGCACGACACCGGTCTGGTCACCCTGGCCAGCCAGGCGCAGAGCGAGTTCGCCCTGCACGCCCGCGCCATCCTGGGCCTGCCGGTGGACGCAGCCCAGCGCGAACCCGCCGCCAGCGCCGTCATCTATGGCGGCCTGGAGGCCCAGGGCGTCGTCTTCGAAGGCGTGGCCGAGGCGCTGTCCGTTCCAACCGCCGACCTGCGCCTGTTCGGCAAGCCCGAGGCCTATGAGCGCCGCCGCATGGGCGTCGCCACCGCGCGCGGCGAGACGGTCGAGCAGGCGCGGGAGC
Organism: Brevundimonas sp.; assembly: GCF_046295775.1. Classification (GTDB taxonomy): domain Bacteria; phylum Pseudomonadota; class Alphaproteobacteria; order Caulobacterales; family Caulobacteraceae; genus Brevundimonas. The sequence goes on from NZ_JBKBML010000005.1 coordinate 46,694, forward strand.
GCGCCCGCGAGGCGGCGTCTCGCGTGCGCGTCCGGGCGCAGTAGGCGCCGAGCCTATTCGTAGCCGTGGGCCGCCTCATTGATGACCAGCGGCGCCATTTCCGAGAAGTCGACGGCGACCGGCTGCACGGTCTTGGCCTGGAAGGTCTTGAGCACGTGGGTCAGGCGGCGGCGCACTTCGCGCTCGGCCTCCGTTCCGGCGTCCAGCGCCAGTGGGGCGAGGCAGAAGTCCAGGATGGCGTCAGTCTGGCTTATCGGTTCCATGGTCGATCCTTTCGAGCGTCTGATCAGGCCGCGTGGGTGAACTGGGCGGTTTCGGTTGAGTCCTTCAGGGCGGTGGTCGAGGAGCGGCCCGACGAAATGACCGTGGCCACGTCGTCGAAATAGCCCGTGCCGACCTCGCGCTGGTGCCGCGTGGCGGTGTAGCCAGCGGCCTCGTTGTCGAACTCGCGCTGCTGCAGCTCGGAATAGGCCGCCATGCCGCGATCGCGGTAGCCGCTGGCCAGTTCGAACATGCCGTTGTTCAGGCTGTGGAAGCCGGCCAGGGTCACGAACTGGAACTTGTAGCCCATGGCCCCCAGCTCGCGCTGGAACTTGGCGATGGTGGCGTCGTCCAGCTTGGCCTTCCAGTTGAACGACGGCGAGCAGTTGTAGGCCATCAGCTTGCCGGGGTGTTCCTTCTGGATCGCCTCGGCGAAGCGACGCGCGTCGTCCAGATCGGGGTGAGAGGTCTCCCACCACAGCAGGTCGGCGTATTTGGCGTAGGCCAGGCCGCGCGCGATGCAGTGGTCTAGTCCGGTCCCGGCCTTCAGGCGGAAGAAGCCTTCCGACGTGCGGTCCTCGCGGTCAATGAAGGGGTGGTCGCGCTCGTCCACATCCGAGGTGATCAGCTGGGCCGATTCCGCGTCGGTGCGCGCCACCGTCAGGGTCGGCGTGCCGCACACATCGGCCGCGAGACGCGCCGCGATCAGGTTGCGCTCATGCGCCTGGGTGGGGATCAGCACCTTGCCGCCCAGGTGGCCGCACTTTTTCTCGCTGGCCAGCTGGTCCTCGAAGTGAACGCCGGCGGCGCCCGCCTCGATGAAGGCCTTCATGATCTCGAAGCTGTTCAGCGGCCCGCCGAAGCCGGCCTCGGCGTCAGCGACAATGGGGGCGAACCAGTCGCGCTTGGCGCCGCCCTCGGCGTGCTCGATCTGATCGGCGCGCTGTAGGGTGCGGTTGATGCGGCGGCACAGTTCCGGTGCGGCGTTGGCGGGGTACAGCGACTGATCGGGGTACATGGCGCCGGCCGTGTTGGCGTCGGCGGCCACCTGCCAGCCCGACAGATAGATGGCCTTGAGGCCCGCGCGGACCATCTGCATGGCCTGGTTGCCGGTCACCGCGCCCAGCGCATTGATGTAGGGCTCGGAATGCAGCAGCTCCCACAGGCGATTGGCGCCCCGCTCGGCCAGGGTGTGGGTCACGGGCACAGAGCCGCGCAGGCGCAGGACGTCGTCAGGCGAATAGGGGCGCTCGACACCGTCGAAACGGCCGGCGGGGGAGGGGACGAGATCGGCGAAGCTGGTCATGGTCGGGTCCTGGGGGCGGGAAGCGGCCGAAGCCGGGTCTCGATCAGCAGAACACGCGACGGTCACAGCCGATACAGTTAGAGCGGCTTCTATGCAGTCATCTTGTCACAACATGACTCTTGCGCTTTTGTCACGTTATGACACCATGGGGCATGGCCAAGGGGGCGGATCGCAAGCTGTTTCTGGGCGGCCGACTGAAGCGGCTGCGGCGCGAGCGTGCGCTCAGCCAGACCGCCATGGCCGCCGACCTTGGCGTTTCCCCCAGTTATCTGAACCACATCGAGCGAAATCAGCGGCCGGTTTCGGCCCAGCTGCTGCTACGCTTGGCGGAAACCTACGACGTAGATCTGCGGGCGTTCGGCGCGGGATCGGGCCCGTCGGAGGCCGAACTGGCGGAGGTGTTCGCCGACCCGCTGCTGTCGGGCGTCGGCGCGCCCCGGCACGAGATCCTGCAGCTCGCCGACGATCAGCCCGCCGTGGCCGACGCCCTGCTGCGCCTGTATCGCGCCGTGCGGGATCAGCGCGAGCGGCTGAACGCCGTCGCCGAACAGCCGGGTGCGGCCGCGGCCGAGGATACGCCCGCCGAATGGGTCCGCGCCTTCGTCCAGGCCCGCCGCAACGCCTTTCCAGAGCTGGACGCCGCCGGTGAAGCCCTCGCCGCCCTGCTGGCGGACAGTCTGCCCGACGAGGGGTTCGAGGCCCGCGCCCGCGCCCGCCTGATCTCGCCGCATGGACTGGCGGTGAAGACCCTGCCCGCCGAGGTCATGGTTGAATGGACGCGACGTCTGGACCCGCACCGGCGTCGCCTGCTGCTGTCCGACAGCCTGTCGCCCTCGTCGCGCGCCTTCGCCCTGGCCTATCAACTCGGCCTGTCCGAGCACGGACCGCTGCTGACCGAACTGGTCGAGGCGGCCGGACCGCCGGATCCGCAGACGCGTGCCCTGCTGCGCGTGTCGCTGGCCAACACCTTGGCGGCGGCGATCCTGATGCCCTACGCGGCCTTCCATCAGGCGGCCGAGGAGACGGGCTATGATCTGGCCCGGCTTCAGGCGCGGTTCGGCGTCTCGTTCGAACAGGCGGCGCATCGGCTGACCACCCTGTCGCGGCCCGGCGCGCGCGGGGTGCCTTTCTTCCTGATGCGGGTGGATCAGGCCGGCAACGTGTCCAAACGCTATGCCTCCGCCGCCTTCCCCTTCGCGCGCTACGGCGGGGCGTGCCCGCGCTGGCGGCTGCACTCGGCCTTCCGCACGCCGGGCCGCATCGTCACCCAGATCGTCGAGACGCCCGAGCAGGACGGCCGGCCCGGCGCGCGCTGGTTCACACTGGCTCGCACCGTGGATCGTCAGGGCCACGACGCCTGGTCCGAAGGCCACGACCTGGCCATCGGCCTGGGCTGCGAACTGCAGCACGCGTCGCGGCTGGTCTACGCGCGAGGTCTGGATCTGGCGGCGCCCGAGGTGACGCCCATCGGCCCGTCCTGCCGCCTGTGCCACCGTCACCCCTGCGCCGAACGCGCCGCGCCGCCGGTCGATAGGCCCCTTGCGGTGGACGACTGGACGAAGTCCGTCAGCCCCTATCCGTTCGCCGCAGGCTAGACCCGCGTGCGGTCCCAAGTCGCCAGTTCGTGGGCGATGCAGCGGTCGATCAGGGTGCGCCAGACCGGCTCGGCGATGTCGGGCGACAGGCCGGCGGGCCCGGCCGAGGCCAGGACCTTGGCCACCACATCGTCGATGCGGGCCTGATCGTGCACCACGTCCCGGCTGGGCTTGATGCGGGCCGCGGCGTCCATGTAGCGCTGACGCTCGGCCAGCAGGGTCACCAGGGCGCGGTCCAGAGCGTCCACGCCGTGGCGGACATCCGTCATGCTCTGGCAGGCCTCGGGCGCGGTGCGCGCGTCGATCTTCAGCTCATCCGACAAAGGCGCGCTCCAGCACATAGTCGCCCGGCTCGGCGTTCGAGCCTTCTTTCATTCCATAGGTTTCGAGCAGCTCGCCCGTCTCCTTGATCATGGCCATGGAGCCGCACAGCATCACCCGGTCCGAGTTGGGCGAAAAGCCGATGGGCAGGCCCAGGTCGGCGAAGACGTCGCCGGACTTGATGCGGTCTGTGATCCGGCCGGGCGTTTCAAACTTCTCGCGCGTGACGGTGGGGTAGTAGGTCAACTGGGCCTTGGCCTCGTCGCCGATCAGCGGATCGTCGTGGATTTCGCGGCTGAAGAAGTCGCGATAGGCCAGGTCGGCGACGTTGCGCACCGTGTGGCACACGATCACCTGGCCGAACCGCTGATAGGTGTCGGGATCGCGCGCGACCGACAGCCAGGGCGCAAGGCCGGTGCCCGTGCCGATCAGCCACAGCCGCTCGCCGCCGGTCAGGGCGTCCAGCACCAGGGTGCCGGTCGGCTTCTTGCCCATCAGCACGTCGTCGCCGGGCTGGATCGTCTGCAGGCGCGAAGTGAGGGGGCCGTCGGGCACCTTGATGGAGAAGAACTCCAGTTCTTCGGCCCAGCCGGGACTGGCGATGGAATAGGCGCGCAGCACGGGCTTCCCGCCGTCTTCGCCCGGAAGGCCGATCATGACGAACTCGCCCGAACGGAAGCGAAAGTCCTCGGGCCGCTCGACGGCGAAGCTGAACAACTGGTCAGTCCAGTGGCGCACCCACAGAACCTTCAGCGAGTGGAACGGACTTGGCTTGGCCGCGGCGGGCGCCGGGGCGAGGGAGGCGTCGGTCATGGCGCCTAACTATGCGGTCGCGGCCGATTGCGAAAGGTTCGCTGCGCCCCATGCGACCACAGGGGTCGGTTTTGCACGTGACGGGGCGAAAATGAGGCGATAGCGTCCCGCCCCATGCGCACACTTCTTCTCGCCTCCACCCTGTTCCTGGCTGCAACAGCCGTTCAAGCCCAGACGGCGCGCCCGCCGGCCCAACCGACACCGGCCGCCGCCGCGGCCTCCGCGATCCTGACGCCCGAGCGCGTGTTTGCGAATCCGTCCCTGGCGGGACCGGTGGCGCGGGGCGTCAGCCTGTCGCCGGACGGCGAGCTGGTCGCCTTCCTGCGCTCGCGCGAAGACGATGTGGACGTGCTGGACCTGTGGGCCGCGCCTGTCTCGGGCGGCGAGCCGTTCAAGCTGATCGACGCCCGCGCCCTGGTGCCGGAGGCCGGCCAGCTGTCGGAAGCCGAGATCGCCCGGCGCGAGCGGATGCGCATCAGCCAGCGCGGCGTGGTCGAATATTCGTGGGACGAGCAGGGTCGCTACATTCTGGCGCCGCTGGAAGGCGACATCTTTCTGGCCGATCGCCAGGGCGGGGCCGTGCGCCGCCTGACCGAGACCGCGGCCGACGAGATCGACGCCAAGGTCAGCCCCAAGGGCAGCTACGTCAGCTTCGTGCGCGACCAGAACCTGTTCGTCATCGACCTGGCCACGGGCCAAGAGACGGCGATCACCGACGACGGCAAGGACCTGATCACCTGGGCCACAGCCGAGTTCATCGCCCAGGAAGAACTGGACCGCGACACCGGTTATTGGTGGAGCCCGAACGAGCGCTACATCGCCATCCAGCGCACCGACGAAAGCCCGGTCGACGTCATCCCGCGTCTGGACATCACCGGCGGCGGCGCCAGCGTGATCGAGCAGCGCTATCCTCGCGCCGGCCGCCCCAATGCGGTGGTCGAGCTCTATATCCGCGACATCCAGAGCGGCGACCGCGTCAAGGTCGACCTGGGCACCAACACCGACATCTATCTGGGCCGGGTCAACTGGGCCGCCGACGGCCAGACTGCCTATGTCCAGCGCCTCAGCCGCGACCAGAAGCGCCTGGACTTGCTGGCCGTCGATCCCGCCACCGGCCGCAGCCGCGTCATCGCAAGCCAGACCTCGCGCGCCTGGGTCAATGTCACCCACGACTTCCGTGCGCTTCGAGACGGCAACTTCATCTGGTCGTCCGAAGAGAGCGGCTGGCGGCACCTTTATCTCCACAACCGCGAGGGGCGTCGCCTGCGCCCGATCACGCGCGGCGACTATGCGGTCAAGTCGCTGAACGGCGTCAATCAGGACACCGGCGAGGTCTTCTTCACCGCCTCCATGCGCGACGGGCGGGAGTATCCGATCGAGCAGCAGCTGTTCCGCGCCAGCCTGCGCCGCACTGGCGACGCCACGGCCGTGACGCCTCAGGGCGGCTGGTGGAGCGCCTCGGTCAACGGCACGGGCACGGCCTATGTCGGTAACTACTCCGACCTCGACACCCCGCCGCAGTCGGCCCTGTATTCGATGGACGGGACGCGCGTGCGCTGGATCGAGGAGAACCGGCTGGAAGCCGGCCACCCCTTCTGGCCTTACGCCAGCCGCAAGCGGACACCGCAATACGGCACGCTGCAAAGCCACGGCGAGACCCTGGTCTGGCAGATGGTGACGCCGCCCGACTTCGATCCGTCGAAGACCTATCCGGTGGTGATGCAGGTCTATGGCGGCCCGTCGGGCGGGGGCGTGCGACGCGCCTGGCAACCGGCCTCGACGCAACTGCTGACCGAAGCCGGCTACATCGTCTTCCGCCTGGACAATCGGGGCGAGGGCGACCGCTCGGCCGCCTTCAAACAGGCGCTGTATCTGAAGATGGGCCAGCCCGAGATCGAGGATCAGGTCGTCGGCGCCAACTATCTGCGCAGCCTGCCGTATGTGGACGCCAACCGCATCGCCATGATGGGCTGGTCCTACGGCGGCTTCATGAGCCTGATGGCGCTGACCGAGCCCAAGATGGGCCTGGCCTCGGCCATCGCCGGCGCGCCGCCGACCGAGTGGAGCCTGTACGACACGGGCTACACCGAGCGCTACATGTCGACGCCCGAGCGCAACGTGGACGGCTATGCGGCCTCGGACGTGAACACCCGGCTGGACAATCTGACGGGACGGCTGCTGCTGATGCACGGCATGGCGGACGACAACGTCATCTTCGAGAACACGACTCGCGTGCTGAACGCCCTGCAGGAACGCAGCATCCCGTTCGAGACCATGCTGTATCCGGGCCAGCGCCACGGCATCCGCGGCAACGACCGTCAGCTGCACCAGTGGCGGACGTATCTGGATTTCCTGGACCGCACGATCGGATCGCGGGCGCCGGCGGCGGAGTAACTCGAAACCCGCTCATCCCTGCGAAGGCGGGGATCCAGACGGATCAGGCAGACAGCTTTCGGGGGATGGGCAGATGATGAAGCGCCGGAGTGCGGACCAACCGAATAGTTGTGAGGGTTGGGCTAGAGGTGTGTTGGGGGCGTTGACCCTCCTCGCGCTGACGTCCGGATGCACAATGTCGGGCGAAGGCCAGACCTTATCGCCTCTGATCACAGTGACGCGAGATGAGATCGCGCACCCCCAAAACTTCGCCGATTATCGTCAGAGAGTTATCACAACGGCACCGCCTGCACCTGAGAAACTAAGCATTGTCGAGGTTCAGCGATATATTAGCGGCAATAGCGGAACAGCCCTGGTTCATAGGTTGACCGAGAGGGCCGGCGTGAGGCGCGTCTATGGCAGCATGATAACAGTCAGTGATGGCGCATTACTTAACGCCTCGGATCAGGACCATACAGACGACGTCGTGACTCCGGCGCTTTGGAAGGTGCCCATCATGCTCAAGGACAATATCGAGACGCGCGACATGCCGACCACCGCCGGTTCCCTGGCGCTGGCGGGCAATGCGCCGGGTCGCGACGCGCCGATCGTGGCGCGGCTGCGCGAAGCGGGCGCGGTCATTCTGGGCAAGACCAATCTGTCGGAGTGGGCCAACATCCGCTCGTCCGAGAGCATAAGCGCCTGGAGCGCGGCCGGCGGCCAGACGCGCAATCCCTACGATCTGGAGCGCACCCCCTGCGGCTCGTCCTCGGGCAGTGCGGTGGCGGTGGCCATCGGCCTGGCGCCGGCCGCCATCGGGACAGAGACCGACGGCTCGATCACCTGCCCGGCGTCGGTCAACGGCATCGTCGGCTTCAAACCCACCGTGGGCCTGGTGTCGCGCACCCACATCGTGCCGATCAGCCATAGCCAGGACACCGCCGGGCCGATGACCACAACGGTCGAGGACGCGGCCATCGTCCTGACCGCCATCGCCGGTTCGGACCCACTGGACCCGGCCACGGCCGAGGCGGACGCGCGCAAGGTCGATTATCGCGCAGCGCTGGATGCGGGCAGCCTGGACGGCGCGCGCATCGGCGTCATGCGCTTCCTGCTGCCGACCTATTCCGAAGAGACGCGCGCCGTCTTTGAACAGAACCTGGAGGCCCTGCGCCGCGCGGGCGCCGAGATCGTCGAGATCACCGAGGCCCCCGCCGAAATGCGTCAGATCGGCGGCTGGGAGATTGTCGTGCTGCTGACCGAGCTGAAGCACGACCTGAACGCCTATCTGGCCTCCACCGACCCCGCCCAGGTTCGCACGCGGACCCTGGCCGACGTCATCGCCTTCAACGCCGCGGAACCGCGCGAGACCGTCCTGTTCGGCCAGGACCTGTTCGAGCGGGCCGAGGCGACCGGCGGCCTGACCGACCCGGCCTATGTCGAGGCCCGCGCCCGTTCGCTGCGCGCAGCTGGACCCGAAGGCATCGACAAGATGATGCGGGACAACCGCGTCGTCGCCCTGATCGCGCCCACCACCTCGCGGGCCTGGACCAACGATCCGAACGACAACGACGACATGCAGGGCTCGTCCAGCCGGCTGGCGGCGGTGGCGGGCTATCCGCACCTGACTGTGCCAATGGGCTTCGACCAGGGCATGCCGGTGGGCCTCAGCTTCATCGGCGGCAAATGGGACGACGCCCGCATCCTGTCGCTGGGTCACGCCTACGAGCGGGCGACCCAGGCGCGGCGGCCGCCGGTGATGCAACCGCGCTGATCCGTCGTCGTTGAGGGCGAAATGGAAAAGCTGTTCAACCGGTTCGCCAACGCCACCGCCAAGATCACGGGCCGGCCTTGGACCTTCATCGCCTGCCTGGCGCTGGTGGTCGGGTGGGCGGCGTCGGGACCGCTGTTCGGCTTCAGCGAGACGTGGCAGCTGGTCATCAACACCGGCACCACCGTCGTCACCTTCCTGATGGTGTTCCTGATCCAGAACACCCAGAACCGCGACGCCGCGGCCATGCACGCCAAGCTGGACGAACTGGTCTATGCGGTGAAGAAGGCTGACGCCCGCTTCATCGGCATCGAGCACCTGACCGACAAGGAGCTGGCGGTCATCCTGGAAGAGGTCGAGCAACGGGCGTTAGCGGTGCACGCCGGCAAGCCCGCTCGCGCCGTCAGGGGCAAGCCCGCCGCGCGCATCGAGGACTTGGCGACAACCGCCGCGCCCCAGGCCGGCGTCGCCAAATGAGCGACCTGATCGCCAACACCGTCGGCACCGCCGCCGCCCTGTGCTCCATCACCAGTTTTGCGCCCCAGGCCTTGAAGATCTGGAAGGAGCGCGACGCCTCGTCGGTCAGTCTGAAGACCTATTCGCTGACGGTGGCCTGTTTCATCCTATGGGTCGTCTACGGCGTCATGACCGGCGCCTGGCCCGTGACCTTCGCCAACAGCTGCGCCCTGGTCATGGCGTCGGGCGTGCTGATCATGAAGTGGCGGTTCCGCGACGGCGATCCCGAGGAGGCCTGAGCGAATGCGGCCCGAGGATGATCCCTGGTTTGGGGCGGCGGTCTATCAGATCTATCCGCGCAGCTTCGCCGACAGCGATGGCGACGGGGTGGGCGACCTGAGGGGGACCACGGCGCGGCTGAACCACGTCGCCTCGCTGGGCGTCGATGCGATCTGGCTGTCGCCCTTCTACCGCTCTCCGATGGCGGACTTCGGTTACGACATCTCCGACTTTTGCGACGTTGACCCGGTGTTCGGCACGCTCGCGGACTTTGACGCCCTGATCGAGCGGGCTCACGCCCTGAGGCTGAAGGTCATCGTCGATCAGGTCTATTGCCACGCCTCGGATCATCATCCCTGGTTCCAGGCGAGCCGCGAGGCTCGGCATGGCGACTATGCCAACTGGTTCGTCTGGGCCGACGCCAAGCCCGACGGTTCGCCGCCCAACAACTGGCAGTCCGTCTTCGGCGGCCCGGCCTGGACCTGGGATGCGAGGCGCGGCCAGTACTATCTGCACAACTTCCTGCCCCAGCAGCCGCAGCTGAACCTGCATCATCCGCCGCTGCGCCGCGCGATGCTGGATGTGGCCCGTTTCTGGCGCGATCGGGGGGTGGACGGCTTTAGGCTGGACGCCATCAACTTCGCCCTGTTCGACCCGGACCTGACGGACAATCCGCCCGCTCCGCCGGGGCCGCGCACCCGACCCTTCGACTTTCAGCTTCATCTCCACAATCAATCCCAGCCTGGCATCGCCGACTTCCTGACCGAGCTGAAGGCCGAGATCGGCGACGCCTTCACCGTGGCCGAAGTGGTCGGGGCGGACGCGCAGGCCGAGATGCGGGCCTTCACCGCCCCCGGGCGGCTGTCGACGGCCTATGGGTTCCAGTTCCTGTACGCCGACCGTCTGACGCCAGAACTGATACGCGACAGCGTCCAGGCCTGGGATGACGGCTGGCCCGCCTGGGCCTTCTCAAACCACGACGCGCCGCGCGCGGTCTCGCGCTGGGCCCCGGAGGATGAGCGCAGGCCCGCCTCCGAGATGCTGCTGGCCCTGCTGACCTGCTTGAGAGGCACGATCTTCGTGTACCAGGGCGAGGAGTTAGGCCTGCCTCAGGCCGAAGTGCCCTTCGACCGGCTGGTCGATCCCGAGGCCATCGCCAACTGGCCCATGACCCTGGGCCGCGACGGCGCGCGCACGCCCATGCCGTGGGCGTTTAATAAACCGTACGCGGGCTTCTCGACCACGGAACCCTGGCTGCCGGTCGACCCGCGTCATGCCGCCCTGGCCGCCGACGTTCAGGACGCCGATCCCAGATCGATCCTGAACCGGACCCGGCGACTGCTGGCGTTTCGCCGATTCCACGAAGCCCTGCGCTCCGGGGCCTTCCGCTGGGTCGATGCGCCCGACCCTCTGATCGTCTTCGAGCGCGGTGAGGGCGACAGGCGGCTGCTGTGCGCGTTCAACCCGTCGTCGAATACGACCGCGTGGCGGCCTTCCGACGACTGGCGCATCATCGACGGCGACTTCGGCGGCCCATGGGGCTGGGCCATCGCCGAGCGGGCTGAGGCCTAGCGGTCCTTCTCTCGGGCCTCGCCCGAGCGCGCCGACAGGGCGGCCTGGGCGGCTGCGAGGCGGGCGATCGGCACGCGGTAGGGCGAGCAGGAGACGTAATCCAGACCCGTCCGCTCGCAGAAGTCGATCGAGGACGGGTCGCCGCCGTGCTCGCCGCAGATGCCCAGCTTGACGTCGGGCCGAGCCGCGCGGCCGCGTTCGGTTGCGATGCCGATCAGGTCGCCGACGCCTTCCTGGTCCAGGCGGACGAAGGGGTCGGTCTCGAAGATGCCCTTGTCCATATAGGCCTGAAGGAAGCGGCCGGAATCGTCGCGACTGATGCCGAACGTCGTCTGGGTCAGGTCGTTGGTGCCGAAGCTGAAGAACTGGGCGTGCTCGGCCAGGTCGGCGGCCCGCAGCGCCGCGCGCGGCAGTTCGATCATGGTGCCGACGAGGTATTCAACGCGGTCGCCAGCCTCGGCGAACACCGCCTCGGCCGTGCGGTCGGTCAGTTCACGCAGGTATTTCATCTCCAGGCCCAGCGCGACCAGCGGGTGCATGATCTCGGGGATCGGCGCCTGGCCCGACTTGGCCTTCACCTCCAACGCCGCCTCCAGGATGGCGCGGACCTGCATCTCGTAGATCTCGGGATAAGCGACGCCCAGGCGGCAGCCGCGATGGCCCAGCATGGGGTTGGTTTCGTGCAGTTCCCGGGCCCGCCGCTTCAGTTTGGCGGCGTCCAGGCCGGACCCTGAGGCCAGGGCGTCAATGTCGGCGTCGGAGTGCGGGATGAACTCGTGCAGCGGCGGATCGAGCAGGCGGATGGTGACCGGCAGGCCGGCCATGATGTCGAAGAGCTCAACAAAGTCGGCTTTCTGGAAGGGCGCGATCTTGGCCAGCGCTGCTCGGCGGCCGGCCTCGTCGTCGGCCAGGATCATTTCGCGCACGGCGGCGATGCGGGCGTCGTCGAAGAACATGTGCTCGGTGCGGCACAGGCCGATGCCCTCGGCGCCGAAGCCGCGCGCAGTCTTGGCGTCCAGGGGGGTCTCGGCGTTGGCGCGGACCTTGAGGCGGCGCACGCTGTCGGCCCAGCCCATCAGCGTCTGGAAGTCGCCGGTCAGCTCCGGCTCGATCATGGCCACGGCGCCGTCCAGCACCTCGCCCTTGCCGCCGTCGATGGTGATGACCTCGCCGGCCTTGAAGGTGCGGCCGCGCGCGGTGAAGGTTCCGGCCTTCTCGTCGATGTGGATTTCCCCGGCGCCGGAAACGCAGGGGCGTCCCATGCCGCGCGCCACCACGGCGGCGTGGCTGGTCATGCCGCCGCGCGCCGTGACGATGCCGCGCGCGGCGTGCATGCCGTGGATGTCCTCAGGGCTCGTTTCCTCGCGCACCAGAATGACGGCGTCGCCCAGTTGCGACAGGCGCTCGGCCTCGTCGGCGTCGAACACTACCTTGCCGGTGGCCGCGCCCGGCGAGGCGGGCAGGCCGGCGGCCACCACCCTGCGCACGGCGTTGGGGTCCAGGGTGGGGTGAAGAAGCTGGTCCAGCGCGGACGGCTCGACGCGGCTGATGGCCTCTTCCTGGCTGATGACGCCCTCGGCGGCCAGGTCGACGGCGACCTTCAGCGCGGACTTGGCGGTGCGCTTGCCGTTGCGGGTCTGCAGCATCCAGAGCCGGCCTTGTTCGACCGTGAACTCGATATCCTGCATGTCGCGATAGTGGCTTTCCAGCCGGCCGACGACGTCGACGAATTGGCCGAACACCTCGGGCATGGCCTCTTCCATCGAGGGGGCCGTCTCGCCCATCTCCTCGCGGCCGGCCTTGGTCAGGGACTGAGGCGTGCGGATGCCGGCCACCACGTCCTCGCCCTGGGCGTTGATCAGAAACTCGCCGTAAAGGCGCGCTTCCCCGGTCGAGGGATTGCGGGTGAAGGCCACGCCGGTGGCCGAGGTCTCGCCCATGTTGCCGAACACCATGGACTGGACGTTCACGGCCGTGCCCCAGCTTTCGGGGATGTCGTGCATGCGGCGATAGAATTTCGCGCGGTCGTTCATCCAGCTGGCGAAGACGGCGCTGATGGCGCCCCACAGCTGGTCAGCCGGGTCCTGCGGGAAGGGACGGCCCAACTCGCGCTCGACCAGGGCCTTGTAGTCGCCGACGACCTTTTCCCAGTGGGCCGCAGTCAATTCGGTGTCGACCGACACGCCCAGGCGGTCCTTGTGATCGTCCAGGATTTCTTCGAACTGATCGTGGCCCAGGCCCAGGACCACGTTGGAATACATGGTGATGAAGCGGCGGTAGCTGTCGAAGGCGAAGCGGCGGTCGCCCGACAGCTTGGCCAGGCCTTCGACCGTCTGATCGTTCAGGCCCAGGTTCAGGACCGTGTCCATCATGCCCGGCATGGAGGCGCGGGCGCCCGAGCGGACCGAGACCAGCAGCGGGTTCTCGGCGTCGCCGAATCGCTTGCCGACCACGCCTTCCACAGCCCTCAGCCCCTCGTCGACCTGACCCGTCAGACCGTCGGGATAGGACTGGCCGTTGGAATAGTAGTGGACGCAGGCCTCTGTGGTGATGGTGAAGCCGGGGGGCACGGGCAGACCCAGGGACGACATCTCGGCCAGGTTCGCGCCCTTGCCGCCGAGAAGGTTCTTCATCGACGCATCGCCATCGGCGGATCCGCCGCCGAAGCCGTACACCCACTTGGTCATGATGGTACCGAGCCCCTGAGCCCTTGGAATCGCAACGTCCCGGGCGGGCGATCCCCGCTCCGAGCGGCCCCCTGACTAACGTGCAGAGAACACGAAGGCGAGGGCGGGCGTTACAAAACGTGAGGCCGCGAGCGGTTCCGCCTCGTCAGGCGGTGAGCACGCGCGGAAGCTTGAAGGTCACCGTCTCGCGCGCGCCGTCGTCCTCGGTGACGTCGGCGTCGAATCGGGCGGCCACGGCGGCGATCAGCTCTTCGATCAAACGCTCGGGTGCGGAGGCGCCGGCGGTGACGCCCAGCGTCTGCACCCCGTCCAGCCAGGACCAGTCCACATGAGAGGCGTCGTCGATCAGGCGCGCATCGCGCGCCCCGGCGCGAATCGCCACCTCGACCAGCCGGGCGGAGTTGGACGAGTTGGCCGAACCGATCACCAGCACCAGGTCACAACCCTCGCCGAGCCGCTTCACGGCCTCCTGGCGATTCGTGGTGGCGTAGCAGATGTCTTCCTTGTGGGGGTCGGGCAGCTCGGGGAAGCGACGCTTCAGCACCGACAGAATGCCTGCCGTGTCGTCCACCGACAGGGTCGTCTGGGTGGCGTAGGCCAGGGGCTGTTCTCCTGGACGCTGGAAGGTTTCAGCGTCGTCCACCGTCTCGACCAGGCTGATCGCGCCGGGCGGCAGTTGGCCCATGGTGCCGACGACCTCCGGGTGGCCGGCGTGGCCGATCAGGATGATGTGGCGGCCGTTGGCGTGGTGGCGCTCGGCCTCGACATGGACCTTGGAGACCAGGGGGCAGGTGGCGTCCAGATACAGCATGTCGCGCGACCGGGCCGCCTGGGGCACGGCCTTGGGCACGCCATGGGCCGAGAAGACCACGGGCCGGTCGTCCGGGCACTCGTCCAACTCCTTGACGAACACGGCGCCCCTAGCCTTCAGCCGCTCGACCACATGGCGATTGTGAACGATCTCGTGGCGGACATAGACGGGCGCGCCGTACTTCTCGATCGCGCGCTCGACGATCTGAATGGCCCGGTCCACCCCGGCGCAGAAGCCGCGAGGCGTGGCGAGGCGCACCGACAGGGGGCGGCGTGGCGTCTCAGAGATCGGAAAGGGCGCATTCATGGGGCGAACCTAGTCTCTGCGGACCGTCCTCGCCAGCGACCGTTCGCCGCGCGGTCGGGCGCATCAAGGAAAATCATTGCAGAACAACGGCTTGATAAGGGGCGAACTCGCCTTGACCAAATCCGGCCTCGCCTATAGGTTCCGCGCCGAATTCAGACCCCCTTCGGCATCCCTGTCGAAGTGCTGAGGCCCCTATGTCCCTGCCACCGGAATCGCGCGAAGAGGCGATCAAACGCCTCAACGAGCAGGCCGATGCGCTCAAGACGCGGGCCGTGCCCCCGGTCTCCGACTATGGGGCGAAGGCGGCGGGGTATGGCTATCGCCTGATGGGCGAGATGATCGGCGGCCTCGCCATCGGTCTGGGCCTTGGGTGGGGTTTCGACCTTCTGGTCGGGACCATGCCTGCGGGAATCATCGCTGGAACCCTCATCGGTTTCGGCCTGTCGATCTGGCTGGCGCTTCGCTCGGCCCGGAAAATGAGCGCAAAGGCGGCTCAGGAACTGGGACCCCCGCGCGATCTGCCCGACGAGATCGAGAGCGAATAGGAACGCTAACCAGACCGTCGTCCGGCGGTGTGGCGCTTTGACTTAGGAGACCGGGCGGCATGGCCGATCCGATGTATCAGTTCCAGGTCAAGAAGGTCGTCGACCTTCCGACCGTCCACGTGCCCGGCCTGGGAGCGATCGACCTGTCGATCACCAATTCGGTCATGGCCATGCTGGTTGCCGCCGGCCTGATCGTGCTGTTCTTCGCCTCCGTGACGGCCCGGCCCAAGGTGGTGCCCGGCCGGATGCAGGTGGTGGGCGAGGGGGCCTTCTCCTTCATCGACAATCTCGCGACCGGGATCATGGGCAAGGAAGGCCGCGCCTTCTTCCCGTTCATCCTGACGCTGTTCGTCTTCATCCTGGCGCTGAACCTGCTGGGCATGTTCACCGTCTTCACCGCGACCTCGCAGGTGGCGGTCACGGCCAGCTTCGCGGCCCTGACGATCCTGCTGGTCATCGGCGTCGGCTTCGCCAAGAACGGCATTGGCTTCTTCAAGCTTTTCGCCCCGTCGGGCGTGCCGTGGTACCTGCTGATCCTGGTCACCCCGATCGAGTTCATCTCCTTCCTGCTGCGGCCGGTGTCGCTGGCGCTTCGTCTGTTCGGCAACATGCTGGGCGGCCACGTGGCGCTGAAGGTCTTTGCAGGTTTCGTGGTTTCGCTGGGCGCGTTCGGCTTGGTCGGCATTCCGGGCGCCATCTTGGCGCTGGGCGGCGTGGTCGCGATCACCGCCCTGGAGTTCCTCGTGGCCTTCCTTCAGGCCTTCGTCTTCGCCGTTTTGACCACTGTGTATCTGAACGACGTCGTGCACCTGGACCAGCACTAGGCCGGTTCGGACCGCTCACCCTCTCTAACCTTCTTCTCAAACTTCCAACTCAGGAAACGACATCATGGAAGCTGAAGCTGCTAAATACATCGGCGCGGGCCTGGCCACTCTCGGCATGATCGGCTCGGCGCTTGGCGTGGGCCTGATCTTCTCGGGCTTCCTGCAAGGCGCGCTGCGCAACCCGTCGGCTGCGCCGGGCCAGTTCACCAACCTGATCCTGGGCGCCGCCCTGGCCGAAGCTCTGGGCATCTTCGCCTTCGTGATCGGCCTGCTCTGCCTGTTCGCGTAAGCGAATACGTCTACCCGGGCGGCGGCGCAGCCTGACGGCCGCGCCGCCGCTCATGTCATTTCGAGAACAGCGGATAGAGCCCATGGCCGCCCCCGATCCGAGCGCCGTCTCGGCGCGAAACGAACTGCTGCCCGAAACGGCCGTCGCCATCCGCGAGGACGCGGTGACGCCGAGCGGCACCGACGCCGCGGCCTACACCGCCAGCGTCGAGCATGGCGGCGAGCACGGCTCCAGCGGCCTGCCGCAACTCGAGATGCAGTACTGGGCCGGACAGATCGTCTGGCTGCTGCTGATCTTCGTGGTTCTGTACCTGCTGCTCTCCAAGGTCTTCCTGCCGCGCCTGCGCGCCGTCCGCGACGAGCGCGAGGGCGCCATCACCAGCGCTGTCAGCGCCGCTCGCGCGGTCCAGGCCGAGGCTCAGTCCCAGGCCGAAGCCGCTTCGGCCGAAGTCGCCAAGGCGCGCGCCGATTCGCGCGCCACGGCCGCCGCCGCCAAGGCGCGCGTGAACGAGCAGGCCAACGCTCGCCAGGCCGCCGACGAAGCCGCCATGAACGCCCGCATCTCCGAGGCCGAAGCCGGCATCGCACAGACGCGTGACGCGGCCATGGCCAATGTCTCGTCCATCGCCGAAGACACCACCCGCGCCATCGTCGAACGCCTGACCGGCAAGGACGCCAGTGCGTCCGAACTGGCCTCGGTCAAGGGAGCCGTCTGATGCCCAAGTTCTTCGACCCCGCTTTCTGGAGCCTGTCCAGCGCCGACTTCTGGGTCGGTGTCGGCCTGGTCCTGTTCTTCGCCATCGTGGTGATGGCCAAGGCGCCCAGGGCGCTGACCGGCGCGCTCGATGGCCAAGCCGCCAAGATCCAGGCCGAACTGGACGAGGCCGCCCGCCTTCGCGCCGAGGCCGAAGCCCTGCTGGCCCAGATCCGTCAGGAGAAAATCGAGGCCGAGGCTCAGGCCGCCGAGATGCTGGCCGCCGCCGAGGCGGACGCCCGCCGTCTGGAAGCCGACGCCAAGATCAAGCTGGAGGAAAACCTGCAGCGTCGTCAGGCCATGGCCGAGCGCCGCATCGCCCAGGCCGAGGCTCAGGCCGCCGCCGACGTGAAGGCCGCCGCGGTCGATCAGGCCGTCGCCGCCGCCGAGCGCATCCTGGCTGCCCGGGTCGAAACCAAGGCCGCCGATCCGATCCTGGATCAGGCCATCGGCCAGATCGGCCAGCGCCTGAACTAGGCCCCCGCAGGTCCAGCCACGACTTCAGCCCCCGCCGGTGACGGCGGGGGCTTTGTCGTTCGGGGGCGTCCTCAGTGCGCCGGTTGGGCGTGGGCCATGGAGGCCGCGCGGCGTTCGCGCTGCACCAGGGCCGCATAGACATTGCCCAGCACCACGCCGAAGATAGCATGGGTGAACAGCACCCAGGCGATGGTTCCGAACCCGTCCGATCCGCGGAACATGCGGGGGTCGCCGAACAGGAAGACCGCCGTCATCATCACCACCATGGCGCCGATGGCGAAAGCGATGCCCTTGGTCGCGGGCGTGGTGGTCGGAATGCGCGGACACAGGTAGCCGAAGAGTCCGCCCAGGATCACGGTGCCGGAGATCAGGTGGGCGATCCAGCCGACGGCGAGGTTTCCAGGCATTCCCAGCATGCTGGCGACGATGGCCGGGAACGACATGACCGGCGAGCCGAGCATCATGTTCACAAGTTCAAGTACTGATACTGCGAGCGTGGCCGCGAAACCGGCGATCATGCCCTTTTTTACGCGTGACATCATAACGATAGCGCCTCCCAACGCCGTTGGTCGTTCCGATTACGCAAGGGGAGGATACGCCTTTGACAGGCGACGGCGTTCACATTCCCGTGCTTCGCGAGTGCGAGACGGATGCGCGGGACCTTCGCGTTCGCGAAGAGATCAGCGAAACAGCTTGCGAGCGTAGCGACGCAAACCCTTGCGCAGTCGGGCCAGGCGACGACGCGGGCGTTTGACGACCAGCTTCTCCGCCCGCAGGGCCTGTTGCCAGAAGACCGGCGCGAACTCCGGCTTCTTCCGCATCAACCGGCGAAAGGGATAGACCCATTTCGGCCGCGCGTGCTGGGCGCGGATGAACTGCCGCTTGGCCCAGTAGGAGTTGCGCAGGATCAGAACCAGACCCAACAGCGACACCGGCACGCCCAGAGGGCCGGGCAGAGGCGCGATCAGTATGCCCAGCAGAACCAGAACCGCCCCCACGCCCATCACGCCCCAGCGACGCAGGCGCCGCAGCAGGCTCTCGCCCTTGCGGGGTCGAGGTTCGAACGGATGAGGCAGGACGGGGACCAGGGTCACGCGGTCGATCCAAGTTGGGCGGGCTGAGATTACAGAACCGAGGCGGGGCTCGAAGGCTCCCCGCACGGCGAAACATGCCGGGAGCGTGGCGAGCCTGCCACAACCTGCCATTGACCTCTTTCCGCGGCGTCAGCGTGGCGGATTGATGAATTCGCCGTCATGCGGCGACACGCGCGTGCATGTTCGATGCAGTCGCGGCTAACATCTGCGTCTCGGGAATGGGGAACACCACAATGCGCAAGATCCTGATCGCCTCGGTTGCGGCCGCAGCCCTGATGGCCCTGTCCGGCCCTGTCCTGGCGCAAAGCGTCGACCCATCCGCCGCTGCGGCTGCCTCGACCGCGACGACCGGCCGGCTGATCCCGGTCCAGACCTTCGAACTGGACAATGGCCTGCGGGTGATCTTCCACGTCGACAGGTCGGACCCCGTCACCGCCGTCGTGCTGGCAGCGCGCGTCGGTTCGGCGCGCGAGACGCCGGGCCGCACCGGCTTCGCCCACCTGTTCGAGCATCTGTTCTTCCTGAACTCCGAGAACCTCGGCCCCGGTGGTCTGGACGCCATGAGCGCCCGCATCGGCGGCTCGGGCGCCAACGGATCGACCAGCTTCGACCTGACCGACTATCTGCAGACGGTGCCGAATGACGCTCTGGAGAAGATGATCTGGGCCGAGGCGGACAAGCTGGGCTTCTTCATCAACACCGTGACCGAGCCCGTGCTCGCCAAGGAAAAGCAGGTCGTCAAGAACGAGAAGCGCCAGTCCAACGACAACCAGCCCTACGGCCACACCTTCACGGTGATTCTGGAGAACCTGTTTTCGCAGGGGCACCCCTACAGCTGGCCAGTGATCGGGTCGCTGGCCGACCTGGACGCCGCGACCCTTGAGGACGTGCAGGAGTTCTATCGCCGCTGGTACACGCCCAACAACTCGACCCTGGTCATCGCCGGCGACTTCGATCCCGACCAGGCCCGTGCCTGGGTCGAGCGCTATTTCGCCGAGATTCCGCGCGGGGAAGAGCCGCCGGCCGTCCGTCCGCAGCCGGCCCAGCTGAGCGAGAGCCGGCGGCTGATGCATGAGGACAACTTTGCCCGCCTGCCGCGCCTGACCCTGACCTGGCCGGGGGTGGAGCGCGGCCATGCGGACGAGGCGGCGCTGGACACCCTGATGACCCTGCTGACGGATGGCCGCGATTCGCCGCTGACCAAGCTGCTGGTCGAAGAGGCCCAGATCACGGACGCCGTCGGCGGCGCGTCGATGAGCCAGCAGATCGCGGGCATGGTCCAGCTTCAGGTCACCGGCTTCGACGGGACCGATCTGGACACGGTCAAGGCGCGGCTGGACGAAGGCTTGGCGCGGTTCGAGCGCGACGGGGTCGACGCCGCCGCCCTGGAACGGGTCAAGACCCAGGCGGAGGCCGGCTTCTACGCTTCGCTGGGTTCGGTGCTGGGCAAGGGCTCGGCCCTGGCGCGCTACGACCTGTACGCCACGACGCCCGATGCGGACCTGGCCGCCATCCAGGCCGTGACGGCCGAGGACGTGGCGCGGGTCTATCGCACCTACGTCAAGGACCGGCCGTTCGTGGCCACCAGCTTCGTCCCGCGCGGACAGGCCGAGCTTGCGTTGGAGGGATCACAGGTCGCCCGCGTGGTGGTCGAGCCGATCGTCCAGGGCGCCGAGGCCGAGGTCGACCCCGACGCCGCCCAGGCGGTGGTCGAGCGCACCCCCTCGGCCATCGACCGCACGGTCGAGCCGCCGGCCGGTCCGGCACCCGTCGTGGCGTCGCCGACGATCTGGAACGCCGACCTCGCCAACGGAGTGAAGGTCTCGGGCATCCGCAACAACGAAGTGCCCCTGGTCACCTTCCAGCTGTCGGTCGATGGCGGCCAGCTGTTCGACGACCCGCAGCAGCCGGGCGCCGCCAACATGCTGGCGGCCCTGATGAACCGCGGCACGGCCCGCCGCACGCCCGCCGAGCTGGAGAATGCGCTCAAGGCCCTGGGCGCCTCGGTCAACGTCGCCTCGGGCGAAGAGCGCTTCCTGATCACCGGCACGACCCTGTCGCGCAACTTTGACGCCACCCTGGCCATCGTCGAGGAGATGCTGCTGGAGCCGCGTTGGGACGAGGCGGAGCTGGCGCTGCTGAAGCCGTCGATTACGGCCCAGCTGGCCGCGCAGCAGTCACAGCCGACCCAGATCGCCCAGCGCGTCTATGAGGTCGTGGCCTATGGCGACGACCACATCCTGTCGCGCAACCGCCTGGGCACGGCGGCCTCGGTGGCCGCGCTGGACATGGACGATCTGAAGGCGATGCTGGCCCTGTGGTCGCCGTCCAACGCCCGCTTCCGTGTCGTCGGCGACGTGGATCAGGCAGGCGCCACGGGAGCGCTGGCCGGCTTGTCGGCGCGCTGGCCCGATCGCGCGGTCGAGGTCCCGGCCTACGCCAGCCCGCAGCCGCCCGAGCGGTCGCAGGTCTTCTTCTACGACGTGCCCGGCGCGGCCCAGTCCGTGCTGATGTTCGGCGCGCCGTCGCTGACCCGGCAGGACCCAAACTACTATCCGGGCGTGGCAGCCAACTATCGCCTGGGCGGCGGAGGCTTCGCTTCGCGCCTGACCCAGCAGCTGCGCGAGGGGGCCGGCTACACCTATGGCGTCGGTTCGGGCTTCCAGGCGCGGCGGACGCTGGGCGACTATGCGCTGCGCAGCTCGGTGCGCTCCAATGTGACGCTCGAGGCCGCGACCCTGGCGCGCGACATCCTGCGCGACTACGGCTCGACGTTCACGGCCGACGACCTGACCGTGACGCAGAGCGCCCTGTCGCGCAGCCGGGCCCGCGCCTTCGAAACCTCCGGCGCCAAGCTGGGCGTGCTGGAAGCCATCGGCGACTATGGCCTGCCGGCCGACTACCTCAGCGCTGAAGCCCAGGTTATCGATCGTCTGACCATCGAGCAGGTGCAGGCCCTGGCCGACCGCTACATCGACACCGACCGCATGATCTACGTCGTGGTCGGCGACGCGGCGAGCCAGGAAGCGCGGCTGGAAGGCCTGGGCTATGGCGCGCCGGTGCGGGTCAACGACCGGCTGGCGGCGACGCGCTGAGATTGGGCTTTTGAGCGAAGATCTGAGTTCGGATGCGATCGCATCCGAACCGATTTCGCTTTAGCCGAAGCGGACGCCGGTCAGCCTTTCGGACGCGGTCCAGAGGGCGCCGGCGACCGCGACGTCCTGCGCCTGAGGCTTGATCTCGGCCACGCCGGGCGGGCCTTTCATCTCTTGAAAGCCTTGGGGTCCATAGTAGCCGGCGGGTGTCACCGTGGGGCTTGTGGCGGCCAGAAGAATGGGCAGGGCGCCATCGGCGGCTGAGTGGCTCATGACCTTTTCCAACAGGCCGACGGCCCAGCCGAACAGGGCGCCGCCCGGGCTGGCGGGGCCGTTGGCGATCAGGTCGGTGCGGGCGAAGCCAGGATGGGCGGCGACGCTGGTCAGGCCCCAGCCGTGGGCGTCACTTCGTCGCTGCAGTTCGATGGCGAACATCAGCATGGCCAGCTTGGACTGTTGATAGACAGGCCAAGGGCGGTAGCCGGTCTGATAGTTCAGGTCGTCCAGACGGATGGCGCCGCCCCTATGCGCCACGCTCGACAGCTGGACCACCCGCGCATTGGCTGCCTCAAGCAGGGGCAGCAGCCGCCCGGTCAGGGCGAAGTGAGAGAGGTAGTTGACGCCGAACTGCATTTCGAAGCCATCGGCGGTCGTCTGGCGGCGCGGCAGGGCCATCACGCCGGCGTTGTTGATCAGCAGGTCGATGGGCCGGCCAGACGCCAGCTGACGATCGGCGAAGGCTGCGACCGAGCCAAGGTCGGCCAGGTTCAACATCTCGAACCGGACCTCGGCCGACGGGTGACGCTCGCGGATCAGACGTTCGGCCTCGGCGCCCTTGTCGAGGTTGCGCGCCGCCAGCACCACCTCGGCGCCCTTGCCCGCCAGGACGAGGGCGGTCTCAAGCCCCAGGCCGCCCGTGGCTCCGGTGACGACGGCCAGTCGCCTGCTCTGGTCGGGAATGTCGTTCGTGGTCCAGTCGGTCATCGGCGCGGTCCTGTCGCTGGGGACGGGGAGGCGCAAGGGCGCGCCCGTCGGCATGATGGAGCCGACGGTCAACGTCCAAGAGACGAACTCCGATCCGACGCTGGCGACGCGACCGAAAAGCGCGCGATCAGGCCGCCTGGTTGGAGCCTTCGGGCGCGGTCCAGCGCAGCACGGGCGAGCGGGCGGCGCGGGTTTCGTCCAGGCGACGCAGGGGCGCGTGGAAGGGCGCGCCCTTGAAGCGGTCAACATCGCCGGCCTTGGCCGCGCCGGCCAGCGCGCGCATGGCCTCGATGAAGCGGTCCAACTCGGCCTTGGACTCCGTCTCGGTCGGCTCGACCAGCATGGCCCCGTGAACGACCAGCGGGAAGTACATGGTCATCGGGTGGAAGCCCTCGTCGATCATCGCCTTGGCGAAATCGAGCGTGGTGATGTCCGTGCCCTTCAGCCATTCGTCGTCGAACAGGGCCTCGTGCATGCAGGGGCCGTCGGGGAAGGCGGCGCTCATCAGGTCCGACAGGCGGGCCTTGATGTAGTTGGCGTTCAGCACCGCGTCCTCGGCGACCTGACGCAGGCCGTCCGAGCCATGGCTCATCATGTAGCTGAGGGCGCGGACATACATGCCCATCTGACCCTGGAAGGCGCACAGGCGGCCGAAGGCCTGAGCGGCATCCTCTTCGGCGCGCTCCAGCAGCTTGAAGCCGTCGCCGTCCGACACGACCCACGGAGCCGGAGCGAAGGGGGCCAGGGCTTCGGACAGCACTACCGGACCCGCGCCGGGACCGCCGCCGCCGTGGGGCGTCGAGAAGGTCTTGTGCAGGTTGATGTGCATGGCATCGACGCCCAGGTCGCCAGGGCGCACCCGGCCGACGATGGCGTTGAAGTTGGCGCCGTCGCAGTAGAAATAGGCGCCCGCCTCATGCGTCAGGCGGCTGATCTCCAGAATGTCGCGCTCGAACAGGCCGCAGGTGTTGGGGTTGGTCACCATGATGGCGGCCACGTCGTCACCCAGCTTGGACGCCAGATCGGCCACATCCACGCGGCCGTCGTCGGTCTGAGCGACCTCGACCACCGAATAACCGACGAAGGCGGCGGTCGCCGGATTGGTGCCGTGGGCCGAGGTCGGCACCAGCACCTTGCGGCGCTTGGCGTGTTCGCCGGACGCCTCATGCGCGGCGCGGATGGCCATCAGGCCGCACAGCTCGCCGTGCGCTCCGGCCTTGGGCGACAGGGCGACGGCGGGCATGCCGGTCAGGGTCGTCAGCCAGTGGGACAGCGTGTCCATCAGCTCCAACGCGCCCTGAACCGTCGACTGCGGCTGCAGCGGGTGGATGTCCGAGAAGCCGGGAAGGCGCGCCATCTTCTCGTTCAGGCGCGGGTTGTGCTTCATCGTGCACGAACCCAGCGGATAGATGGCCAGGTCGATGGCATGGTTCTTCTGGCTCAGGCGCACATAGTGGCGCATGGCCTCAGGCTCGGACAGGCCGGGCAGGCCGATCGGATCCTTGCGGACCAGATCGCCCAAGTCGGCGCCGTCGGTCTTAGGCTTCGGCAGATCGACGCCGGTCTTGCCCCAGCCGTCGCCCTCGAAGATCAGGGCTTCGTTCTGCAGCAGGCCGCGGCCGCCGGTCAGGGTGGCGGGCTTCTCGGAGACGGCGTTCGGAGTGGTCGGACGGCCGACGGTGTTCATGGTGCTCATGGTCTGTCTTCCGTTCAGGCGGCCAGGACCTTGGCGAGCGCACCCGCCAGGATCTTGATGTCGGCGTCCAGCGTCGTCTCGGTCGCGGCGACCAGCAGGACGTCGTCCATGCCGGCGTCGGGAGCCAGGCGGCTGTAGGGCACGCCGGCCAGGATGCGGTGTTCGGCCAGGCGCTCGACCACCTCGGCCGCCGGCTTGGGCAGCTTCACCGCGAACTCGTTGAAGAAGCGCGGGGTCAGCACTTCGACGCCCGGAACGGCGGCCAGGGCGTCGCGCGTGGCGACGGCCTTTTCATGGTTCAGCAGGGCCAGGTTGCGCAGGCCCGTCTCACCCAGCAGGCTCATGTGGATGGTGAAGGCCAGGGTGCAGAGACCCGAGTTGGTGCAGATGTTCGACGTCGCCTTGTCGCGGCGGATGTGCTGCTCGCGCGTCGACAGGGTCAGGACGAAGCCGCGCTCGCCTTCCGCATCGACCGTCTCGCCGCAGAGGCGGCCTGGCATCTGGCGGATCAGCTTTTCGCGCGTGGCGAACAGGCCGACGTAGGGGCCGCCGAAGTTCAGCGCATTGCCGATCGACTGGCCCTCGGCCGCGACGATGTCGGCGCCCATTTCGCCGGGCGACTTCAGCAGGCCCATCGAAACCGCTTCGGTGACCACGACGATCAGCAGGGCGCCGGCGGCGTGGGCGGCCTCGGCGATCTTCGTGACATCTGTGGCCGTGCCGAAGACGTTGGGGGTCTGGACGACGACGCAGGCGGTGTCGGCGCCGATCTGGGCGATGACGTCGGCTTCCGCGTCGACGGCCGCCGGCAGCACCTGGGTCTCGACGCCGACCGCGTGCACCACGGTCTCGGTCGCCTGGACATAGTGGGGATGCACGCCGCCCGAGATCACCGCCTTGTTGCGGCGGGTCACGCGCGTGGCCATCAGCACGCCCTCGGCCATGGCGGTCGAGCCGTCATACAGCGAGGCGTTGGCGACCGGCATCCCGGTCAGGTTCGCGACCTGGGTCTGGAATTCGTACAGATACTGCAGCGTGCCCTGTGCGATCTCCGGCTGGTACGGCGTGTAGCTGGTCAGGAACTCCGACCGCTGGATGATGTGGTCCACGGTCGCTGGCACATGGTGCTTGTAGGCGCCGGCGCCGCAGAAGAAGGGCGTCGTCCCCGCCGTGGCGTTCTTGCCCGCCATGGCCGAAAGGGCGCGCTCCACCTCCAACTCGCCCGCCACGCGCGGCAGATCGACCGGCCCGTCAAGCCGCGCCGACTGGGGCACGTCCACGAACAGGTCGTCGATGGATTTCGCGCCGATGGCGGCGAGCATCGCCGTGCGGTCGTCGGGCGTCAGGGGGAGGTAGCGCATGGGTGTCTCTCTCTGCCGTCATGCTCGGTCGTGAGCCGAGCATCCGGCAACTCAGGCGGCGGTGCGGCTGGACCCTCGGGGCGAGCCCGAGAGTGAAGGCCGGATAATCAGAGCGTCTTCAGGAAGTCGTCGTAGGCGGCTTGGTCCATCAGGCCGTCCAGCTGGGCCGTGTCGCTGACCTTGATCTTGGCGAACCAGCCGTCGGCTTCGGGCGCGGCGTTGACGGTCTCGGGCGCGCCGGACAGGACGTCGTTGGCCTCGACCACTTCGCCCGAAACGGGAGCGTAGACGTCGGACGCGGCCTTGACGCTTTCGACCACGGCGAAGCTGTCGCCCTTGGAGACGGTCTTGCCGACTTCAGGCACTTCCACGAACACCACGTCGCCCAAGGCGTCGGCGGCGTGCTTGGAGATGCCGACGGTGGCGATGTCGCCGTCCAGGCTGACCCACTCGTGATCCTTGGTGAACTTCATGGTCTGATCTCTCAGGCTTTGGGTTTGCGATAGTAGCGTTGGGCCACGAAGGGCATTGCGACGACCTCGGCGGCGGCGGGCTTGCCGCGCACGATGACCTTCAGCTCGGTTCCCAACTCGGCGAAGGCCGGCGGGACGTAGCCCATGGCAATGTTCTTGCCGAGGGTAGGGGAGGGGCCGCCCGAAGTGACCTTGCCGATGACCTGGCCGTCGTCGTCGGCGATCTCTGCGCCCTCGCGAGCCGGGGCGCCTTCCTTGACGATCAGGCCGACGCGGACGCGGCTGGGGCCGTCGGCCAGTTCATTGAGCAGGCGGTCGGCGCCGTTGAAGTCCGCCCGTTCCTTCCTCGACTTGGACAGGGCGAAGGTCAGGGCGCCCTCGACCGGGCTGGTGGTCGGATCGATGTCGTGGCCGTGCAGCGGCAGGCCGGCCTCAAGCCGCAGCGAATCGCGTGCGCCCAGGCCGATCGGCTTGACGCGGGCGTCTTCAAGCAGAGTGTTCCAGACGCGCTCGGCCTGGTCGGCCGGGACCGAGATCTCGTAGCCGTCCTCGCCGGTGTAGCCCGAGCGCGAGACGTAGCAGTCGGCGCCGAACAGCATCAGCCGGGCGCAGTCCATGAAGCCCATTTCCGCCAGCACCGGCTCGTGAGCGGCCATGACCTCGGCCGCCTCGGGGCCCTGGATGGCCAAGAGCGCGCGGTCGTCCAGCACCGTCAGCGTGGCGTCGCCCTGCAAGTTGGCGGACCAGAAGGCGAAGTCCTCGTCCTTGTTGCCGGCGTTGACGACGACGAACAGGCCGTCATGATCGGGGCGGCCGGCCATCAGGTCGTCGATGACGCCGCCCTGTTCGTTCAGCAGCAGCGAATATTTCTGCCGGCCCGCCTTCAGGATCGCGTAGTCGCCGGGGACGAAGCGCTCGAACTGGCTGACGGCGTCCGCGCCGGTGATCTTGCACTGGCCCATGTGCGAGACATCGAACAGGCCGGCGTGCTCGCGGGTCCAGCGGTGCTCGGCCAGCACGCCTTCATACTGGACCGGCATGTCGTAGCCGCCGAAGCCCACCATGCGCGCGCCGGCGGCCCGGTGCGCCGCGTTCAGGGGCGTGGTTTTCAGTTGCGCGTCGGCCATCGGAT
Organism: Brevundimonas sp.; assembly: GCF_046295775.1. Taxonomy (GTDB): domain Bacteria; phylum Pseudomonadota; class Alphaproteobacteria; order Caulobacterales; family Caulobacteraceae; genus Brevundimonas. The sequence continues at coordinate 73,968 of NZ_JBKBML010000005.1, forward strand.
CACTCGGTCGCGTGTTGGGGCGGACAGCTCCGCCGTGGTCGCGCCCCCGCTGTCCTGAAGCCTGAGAGATTCCGGTGTCGCCACCTTGCTCCGTCGGCGCGCCCCCAGACCGCAAGATCCTGGGCGACTTTCCAGCGTCCGTGCGCCGTCGCGGTCCGTTTGCCTGAGCGTTTCCGGGGCGGTTGCGCCTTCGGCGTCGGGGCCAGTTTCCTGGTCCGATCTCTCCCGCGAGAGCGCCGGACCCTGTGCCGCAATCCGGCGCGAAGTCAAGCGCGGCGGAACCGGGCAAACGCGGTCGCGGTTGATGATCGCAAGGCTGTCTCACACCCCCGCAAAGCCCCTCAGGAAAACGAATGTCCATCCTCGACAAGATTCTCGGCAACGACGAACCCCGCGACACCCCCGCCAAGCCCGATCACGATATGCAGAAGGTGCTCGACGAGCTGGCCGCGCTGGGCCCCAAGCCGATCGAGACGCTGAGCCCCGAAGAGGCCCGTCGCCAACCGACGCCGACCGATGCGGTCAAGTCGCTGCTGCGCAAGGACGGCAAGAACCCTGACGACGACCTCGGCGTCGCCACCCGTGACTTCACCATCCCCGGTCCCGCGGGCGCCATCCAGGCGCGGCTGTATGGACCTGATCTGGACAAGCCGAACGACCGGCTGTCGCCGGTGGTGGTCTATTTCCACGGCGGCGGCTTCGTCTTCGCCGACCTGGACGTCTATGACGGCGGCCCGCGCGGCACCTCCAAGATGGCCGACTGCATCTTCGTGTCGTGCCACTATCGCCAGGCGCCGGAGAACAAGTTCCCCGCAGCCCACGAGGACGCCGTCGCCGCTTACAAGTGGGTGACCGAAAACGCTCAAAGCTTCGGCGGCGACCCGCAGAAGATCGCGGTCATGGGCGAATCGGCCGGGGGCAACCTGGCGATCAACGTCTCGATGGCGGCGCGCGACCAAGGCCTGCCGGTCCCGGTCCATCAGGTGCTGGTCTATCCGGTCGCCGGCGTCGACATGGACAATGAGTCCTACCGCGAGAATGCGAACGCTAAGCCGCTGAACAAGCCGATGATGGAGTGGTTCGTGAAGCACATCTTCAACGATCAGTCCGAGGCCCAGGACCCGCGCGTCAATCTTGTCGGCGCGGCCAATCTCGCGGGCTTGCCGTCGACCACGGTCATCCTGGCCGAGATCGACCCGCTGCGAACCGAAGGCGAGCAACTGGCCGAGAAGCTGGAGCAGGCGGGCGTGGACGTGCGCCACAAGACCTTCAACGGCTCGACACACGAGTTCTATGGCATGGCCACGGTCGTCCCCGACGCCATGGCGGCCCAGACCTTCGCCGCCCACGAGCTGAAGCGGGCCTTCGGCACGGCGATCCTGCCGATCTGAGCGGTAAGGGCGAAACAACGGAGAGGCGGGCTTCGGCCCGCCTTTTCTTTGCGCCCGAGCTCGCCCGACAGGCGAGCGGCATTGAACCTTTCCAGCGATTCCGACTTAGGTGAACCCAGACATTAAGATTTGGGTAACCATGCTGCGCGCCATTCGCATCGGCCTTTTCATCGGCATCGTCTTGGGCATGAGCGCGTGCGCCGCCTTGCCCGAAGGCGGCCCGGAATCGGGCGCTTACGGATCTGTCGAAGTCGGGCGGACCCGCTGAGGTCTATGAATCTCGTGGCGCGGGGGGGATTCCTCGCCTAGTATCGCCGGGCGGACGCCGAATGATGCGCCGCGTCTCGGGTCTTTCCCACCTCGATGTTGACCATCGCTATCGTCGTCGTGCTGCTGCTTGTGGTGCTGAACGGCCTGTTCGCCATGACCGAGCTTGCGGTCGTGTCCTCCCGAAAATCCAGACTGCAGAGCCGCGCTGAAAAGGGCGACAGAGGCGCGCGCAAGGCGCTGAAGCTCTCGGAAGAGCCGACGCAGTTCCTGTCGGCCGTGCAGGTCGGGATCACCCTGATCGGCATTCTGGCGGGCGCCTACGGCCAGGCGACCATCGCTGGCGAGCTGGACCGCATCATCGAGACGGCCTTCCCGGCGCTTGAACCCTATTCGCAATTCTTCGCCACCGCCGTAGTGGTCGTGCTGATCACCTATGTGTCGCTGATCGTCGGCGAGCTGGTGCCCAAGCGCCTGGCGCTGATCTTCCCCGAGACCATCGCCTCGAAGATGGCTGCGCCCATCTCCGCGCTGGCGGTCCTGCTCAAGCCCTTCGTTCTGCTGTTGACGGCTTCGACCTCGGGCATCCTCAAGCTCATGGGCGTCAAGGACCGCGACGGTTCGGACGTCACCCAGGAAGAGGTGGAGACGATTCTCGCCGAAGGCACCTCGGCCGGCCTGATCGAGCCCGAGGAACAGGAGATGATCGAAGAGATCATGCGCCTGGGCGACCGCCAGATCCGCGTCGCCATGACGCCGCGCCACGAGGTCTTCTGGGTTGCGCTGGACGATTCTGAGGAAATTCTGCGCGGCGAGATCCGCTCGTGCCCCTATTCGCGCATCGTGGTGGCCCGCGACAGCGACGTCGATAATCCGCTGGGCGTGGTGCACAAGAAGGACCTGCTGGACAGCCTGCTGGACAATGGTGAGTTCAACGTCGAGACCCTAGTCCAGACGCCGGCCTTCATTCCGCAGTCGACCTCGGTGTTGAAGGCGCTGGAAATCCTCAAGGGCTCCAAGGTTCACATGGCCTTCGTGGTTGACGAGTACGGCGCCTTCGAGGGCGTCGTGACCGCCACCGACCTGCTTGAGATGATCGCCGGGGACTTCGATGAGGGCCACGACGAGGGCCAGGCCCTGATCCGCGCCCGCGACGACGGCACCTGGATCGTCGATGGCCGCACCGATCTGGACGAGCTGGAAGACGTGCTGGGCGAGGACTTCGGCGAGCACGAAGGCTTTCACACCGTGGCGGGCTTGGTCCTACACCACCTGTCGCGCGTGCCGGTGGAAGGCGAGGTGCTTCAGCTGGGGCGTTTCGAGGTGGAGATCATCGACATGGACGATCGCCGCATCGACAAGCTGCTGTTCAAGACGCTGATCGCCGCCGAGGCCGAGGCGCAGGCGCGAGAAGAAAAAGCCGAAGCCTGAAAGGTCCACGCCGCTTGAAAAGCCCGGCGGGGTCGGGCATACGCCCCGGTCTGGCGAGCGCGGCCTTCCGGGGCCGCGATCAATGCTAGGAGTTTAGCTCAGCTGGTAGAGCACCGGTCTCCAAAACCGGGGGTCGTGGGTTCGAGTCCCTCAACTCCTGCCATTCCCTCTGTCGCCTTCGGGTGGGGCATCCTATCTGAGGGCGAAGGCATCAACCGTTAGAAGAGCATTCGATGGCGAAGGCGAAGACCCCCGGCGGACGCCGCCCGGCGGGGAAACAATCCGGTCCCGCGGCCGGATCGACGGTCACCGTCGATCAGCCGGCCGTCGCCAAGCCGCGCGTGACGCCGGCTCAGTTCGTGGGTCAGGTTCGCGCCGAAGGCCGCAAGATCACCTGGCCGTCGCGCAAGGAGACCTGGATCACCTCGGTGATGGTGTTCATCATGGTTGTCATCGCCGCCGCCTTCTTCTGGATCGTGGACATGGGTCTGGGCTTCGCTTCCGAATTCATCCTCGGCCTCGGCCGATAACAGGAGACGCGCGAAATGACTGACGCCGCGCCCGAAAAGCCCGCCGCCAACCCGCGCCATAAGTGGTACATCGTCCAGGCCTATTCGAACTTCGAGAAGAAGGTCGCCGAGCAACTGCGCGAGCAGGCTCGCCAGCGCGGGCTGCAGGACCACTTCTCGGAAATCCTGGTGCCGACCGAGGAAGTCGTCGAGGTCCGTCGCGGCCGAAAGGTGAACTCCGAGCGCAAATTCTTCCCCGGATATGTGCTGGTGAAGATGGAGCTGACCGACGACGCCTACCACCTGGTCAAGGACACCCCGAAGGTGACCGGCTTCCTGGGCGCCGCGGGCGGCACCAAGCCGCTGCCTGTCTCGGAACGCGAAGTTCAGAACATCATCGGCGCCGTGGAAGAGGGCGTCGAACGTCCCAAGCCCACGATCCGCTTCGACATCGGTGAGACGGTCAAGGTCATCGACGGCCCGTTCGCCAGCTTCGACGGCCAAGTCGAAAGCGTGGACGAGGACAACGCCCGCCTGCGCGTTGCCGTCTCCATCTTCGGCCGCGCCACGCCGGTCGATCTGGAATACAATCAGGTCGAGAAAGTCTCGGGCTAGGCCTTCTGACAATCAGAATTCACGCGGCGGCTCCGACAGGGGCCGCCGTTTGCGTTTGGGGCCGCCCTCCGCTATAGGCGCGCCTCCCGTTTCGATGGGGCAAATCCGTGGGAGGCAGCCATGCCGCACCACGGCTCACCGGCCCGGGCACAGCGTCCGGGTCATTCATAGGAGAGACCAATGGCCAAGAAGATTCTCGGCTACATCAAGCTGCAGGTCCCCGCCGGCTCCGCGACCCCGTCGCCGCCGATCGGGCCGGCCCTGGGTCAGCGCGGCGTCAACATCATGGGCTTCTGCAAGGAGTTCAACGCGCGGACCGAGAAGGAAGGCAAGGGCACGCCCCTGCCGACCGTCATCACCGTCTACCAAGACAAGAGCTTCACCTTCGTCACTAAGACGCCGCCGGCGACTTGGTTCCTGAAGCAGGCCACTGGCCTGAAGTCGGGCGCCAAGCTGACGGGTCGCGAGACCGCCGGTAAGATCAAGCGCAGCCAGCTGCGTGAGATCGCCGAGAAGAAGATGAAGGATCTGAACGCCAACGACCTCGACGCGGCGACTAAGATCATCGAAGGCTCGGCCCGCGCGATGGGCCTGAACGTGGTGGAGGGCTAAGCACATGGCCAAGCAAGCCAAGCGCATTCAAGCCTGGACCGGCGACCGCGAAGCGGCCCTGCCGTTCGCCGACGCCATCAAGGCCGTCAAGGACAACGCCAAGGCCAAGTTCGACGAGTCGATCGAGATCGCCGTCAACCTGGGCGTCGACCCGCGTCACGCCGACCAGCAGGTCCGCGGCGTGGTCAACCTGCCGTCGGGCACGGGCCGTGACGTTCGCGTCGCCGTGTTCGCCAAGGACGCCAAGGCCGATGAAGCCCGCGCCGCCGGTGCGGAACACGTCGGCGCCGAGGATCTGTACGAAAAGATCAACGGCGGCTTCATGGACTTCGACCGCGTCATCGCGTCGCCGGACATGATGGCCCTGGTCGGCCGTCTGGGTAAGGTGCTGGGCCCGCGCGGCCTGATGCCGAACCCCAAGGTCGGCACCGTGACCCCGAACGTGGCTCAGGCGGTCAAGGACGCCAAGGGCGGTGCCGTCGAGTTCCGCGTCGAGAAGGCGGGCATCGTGCACGCCGGCATCGGCAAGGCCTCGTTTACGCAGGACGCGCTGGAAGCCAACGTCAAGGCGATCGTCGACGCCCTGAACAAGGCCAAGCCGTCGGGCGCCAAGGGCACCTACGTCAAGAAGATCAGCCTGTCGTCCACCATGGGCCCGGGCTTCAAGATCGACCCGGCCTCGCTGGGCGCTTGATGTCAGACCTGTTGCGCGCAAGCGCGACTGGCCAGCTATAAAGACGACCCCGGAGAGCCATCTCCGGGGTCGTTTTGCTTTGGGAGTTGATGATGGCGGACGTTCTCAAGGTCGCCGTGGCGGTTGGCAGCACGCGCGCGGGGTCGATCAATCAATCCCTGGCTGGGGCCCTTGCGCGGCTGGCGCGCGGCCGTCTGGACTTCGACCTGCTGCCCATGCGTGCGTTGCCGCTGTACGACGGCGACCTGGAGGTCAGCCCGCCCGACCCCCTGTGGGACTTCAAGGCACGGATCGAGGCGGCCGACGGCGTGCTGTTCGTCAGCCCCGAGCATAACCGGTCGGTGACGGCCCTGATGAAGAACGCCATCGACTGGGCGTCCCGGCCCGCCGGTCGGAACTCGTGGCTGGGCAAGCGCGCGGCGGTTTGCGGCGGCTCGCCCGGAACGCGCGGGGCCGACATGTCGCAGATGCACTTGCGCCAGATCGTCGTCGCCCTGGGCGTCGAGATGATGCCTCAGCCTGAAGCCTACCTTCAGCTAGGCGAGGACGCCTTCACGCCGGAGGGCGGCTTCGCCGACCCCACCGTCCAGCGTCGCCAGGCCCTCTTCGTCGAGGCCTTTGACGCCTGGCTTCGTCGTTAGATCGAGGTTGAACCGCCGCGGGGCTGGCGCGTTGCAGCCGCTCGAAGGGCCGGAGTCATCTCATGAATTTGTTCGGACGACGGGGCGACATCGCCTCGCCAGGCTGGTCGCCGGCCAAGATCGTCTTCGCCGCCGTGGCTCTGGTCGGCGTCTATTTCGCGTTCCAGCTGGCGATCGCCCTGTCGCAGCTATGGGTCATGATGTTCGCCGCGGTGGTGGTGGCCGTCCTGATCCGGTCTGTCGCGGACCCGATCATCAAGCTGATCCGCCTGCCGGCGGTCGTGGCGGTCATCCTGGCGGTCGTGCTGATCATCGGCGGTCTGGCCGCCCTGTTCTATCTGTTCGGCTCGCAGATTTCGGCCCAGGTCGCCGATCTGGCTCAGCGCCTACCCTTGGGCTGGAGCCGCGTAGAGACTGCCATTGAGTCCCAGCCCTGGGGCCAGCAGTTGATGGGCAGCATGGATCAGTTGAGCGGCTATGCCGAGCGCGCCCTAGGCTGGGCCCAAACCTTTGCGATGGGGGTCGCCGCCGCGCTAACCGGCCTGTTACTGGTGTTCGTGGCCGGCATTTATCTGGCCCTGTCGCCCGACAAGGCGCGCGAGGGGCTGATCGGCCTGTTCCCAATGGATCGTCGTCCGCGCATCCGCGAGGTGCTGAACACCACGGGGCGCGCGCTGAAGGGGTGGCTCCGGGCGCAGCTGATCGCCATGACGCTGGTGGGTCTGCTGTCCGGCATCGGCCTGGCGCTGATCGGCGTGCCGTCGCCGGTCGCTCTGGGCGTCATGACTGGCCTACTGGACTTCGTGCCCATCGTCGGACCGATCGCGGCGACCATCCCGGCCTTGCTAATGGCGGCCACGGTCGGCTGGGAGCAGGCGGCGCTGACACTGGTGCTCTACATCGTCGTCCAGCAGGTCGAGAGCGTTCTGATCATGCCGCTGGCGCAGAAAAGCGTGGCCAACCTGCCGGTGATCATCACCGTCTTCGCGGTCGTGGCCTTCGGCAGCCTGTTCGGCCCCTTGGGCGTGCTGTTCTCGGCGCCGCTGGCGCTGACCCTCTATGTGCTAGTCACCATGCTGTATCGTCAGGATGTGCTGAAGGACGACGAGGCCGAAGCCCCCGGGGAAATGCCTTGACGCCCTGTGTGATGCGCCCGCTTGCGGCATGCTCGCCAAGGTTGGTAAGCAGGTGGCGGGGGACACATCATGAAACGTTTGATCATTATCGCTGTCACGGCGCTGACCATGGCCTGGGCTACGCCTGGCGCAGCCCAGGACGCGGGCTCCGAGCCGCTGGCGCGCCGCTTTGTCGAGATCAGTCTGACCGGCATGGACAAGGTGCTGCAGAACGCGGTCAACGGCGTGATCGGCGAATTGCCCGAGGACATGGAGGCCGAGCATCGACGCTGGTTCACCGTCAATGCGCAGCCTATCCTGATGCGCCACATGCGCCCGCTGATCGACTGGATGGCGGCCGATTATGCTGAACGCTTCACGCGAGACGAACTCGAGGCGCTGATAGCCTTCTACGACACGCCGCAGGGCCGGCGCATCGCGTTCAAGCAGATGGAATCCGGAGCAGCCGCCGGCGTGCAGACGGCGGAGTTTCAAACGGCCTATGTCACTGAACTGCTGACCAAGTTCTGCGCCGAATTCGACTGCGAGGACGAGGGCTCTTCCACCGCGCCGGCCAACAAGCCCGCACGCCGTTGATTTCCGCGCAAAGCCGTGTATAGAGCGCGGCTTCCCGTCGCCGGTTCGCCGACGACGGTCCTGTCCGAGAACTTCGGGGTCTGGGGGCCGCCCAGATCGTAACTGTCAGAGAGCCCTCTGACGCCGTGGGGAGATGGGGACGCAAACTGACCGATGTCGGCCCGGCCTTCCGGGATGGACGCCCGTCAGTCGCTTCCTTCGGACAATACGACCGGCCCTAACGTTTCGCAGCGATGCGGCGCGCTTTGGCCAATCCGTCGTCGGGAATAAGCCTGGCGGCGAATGCCAAGACTGGAGACCGCAATGGATCGCGCACAAAAGGCCGAATCGATCGAGTCGCTCAAGGGCGTCTTCGCCGATGCCGGCAGCGTGGTCGTGACCCACAACCTGGGTCTGACCGTTGCGGAAATGGAAGACCTGCGTGGTCGTCTTCGTAAAGAAGGCGGCGCGTTCAAGGTGGTCAAGAACCGCCTGGCGCTGAAGGCGCTCGAGGCCGAGGACGGCAGCGAATACCACCCCCTGTTCAAGGGTCCGGTGGGCATCGCCTACGCTGAAAACCCCGGCACCGCCGCCAAGGTCGTCACCGAATTCGCCAAAGGTAATGATCGCTTCAAGATCGTTGGCGGCTTCATGGGCGCGACCGTCGTCGACCAGAAGGGCGTCGAGGTTCTCTCGAAACTGCCCACGCTGGACGAAGTCCGCAGCCAACTCATCGGCCTGCTCAACGCGCCCGCGACCAAGATCGCCGGCGTGCTGCAAGCACCCGCCGGTCAGCTGGCCCGGGTGTTCAACGCCTATGCCACCAAGGACGCGGCGTAAGCCGCACCTTTCATCTCCGCATTCCTCTCTAAACCTCATCCTCCGAAGGAAAACTGACAATGGCCGACCTCGCCAAGATCGTCGAAGACCTGTCCGCCCTGACCGTTCTGGAAGCTGCCGAACTGTCGAAACTGCTGGAAGAAAAGTGGGGCGTCAGCGCCGCTGCTCCGGTCGCCATGGCCATGCCGGCCGGTGGCGCGGGCGCTCCGGCTGAAGCCGCTGAAGAGCAAACCGAGTTCACCGTCGTCCTGGTTGACGGCGGCGACAAGAAGATCAACGTCATCAAGGAAGTCCGCGGCGTCCGTTCGGACTTGGGTCTGAAGGAAGCCAAGGACTTGGTCGAAGGCGCTCCGCAGAACGTCGTCGAGAACGTCTCCAAGCAGGCCGCCGACGAGCTGAAGAAGAAGCTCGAAGACGCCGGCGCCAAGGTCCAGATCAAGTAATCTGGCCTTCGGCTGACGCTGAAGATCGGGAAGGGCCCGGCGGGAAACCGCCGGGCCTTTTCTTCGTTTGGCCCTCGCGGCGCGGGCGCACAGCCCCCATGTGCCGCCTTCGACACATGGAGCGAGCGCGATGAAGATCCTGATGGTCCTGACGTCCCACGACCGGCTGGGCGACACCGGCAAGAAGACCGGTTTCTGGCTCGAGGAGTTCGCCGCGCCCTACTATGCGCTGAAAGACGCCGGCGCCGAGATCGTGCTGGCCTCGCCCAAGGGCGGGCAGCCGCCGCTGGATCCCAAGAGCGACGCGGAAGACGCGCAGAGCGAAGACACTCACCGCTTCAAGGCCGACGCCAATGCACAGGCGGCCCTGGCCAATACGGTCAAGCTGTCCGAGATCGACGCCGGCGAGTTTGACGCTGTCTTCTACCCCGGCGGCCACGGCCCGCTTTGGGACCTCGCCGAAGACCCGCAATCCGTCGCGCTGATCGAAGCCTTCGCCAAGGCGGGCAAGCCCACCGGCTTCGTCTGCCATGCGCCGGGTGTGCTGAAGTCGGTCAAGGCGGCCGATGGCGCGCCGCTGGTCAAGGGCCGCAAGGTGACCGGCTTCACCAACAGCGAAGAAGAGGCGGTCGGCCTGACCGACGTCGTGCCCTTCTTGGTCGAGAACATGCTGGCCGAAAACGGCGGCGAGTATGTGCGCGGCGAGGACTGGTTGTCCTTTGTCGTGACCGACGGAACCCTGGTCACCGGCCAGAACCCGGCCTCGTCACGCGAAGCCGCCGACGCGCTGCTGTCCGTGCTGAAGCGGGACTGAGCGCGGGCGAGGCGTCAGCGCGAGCGCGTTGAAAAGAACGCCCACATCGCCTCATTGTCGGCGACCCAGCTGTGCCCGCCGTCGCGAGTGACGTGGGCGAGGACATCGGCGTCGGCGCGACAAGCCGCATAGCCTTCCTCGTAGACATTGGGCGCAACCCAGCGGGTCGGGCGGACGGTCGCGCAGCCGTTGATCTGGGCCCAGCGCTGTTCGGCGGCGTGCATGGTGTAGCTCCAGTAGCCCGCGCCGCCGCCCTGGATCGGATTGACGGTGTCGGCGTCGCCGGCGAAGGCCATGACCGGCATGGGACGCGACGGCGTGCAGGTCGTCGGGTCGGGCCGAGCCGGGTCGTGCGCGTCCGGATTTCCGGCGCGTAGCCCCACGACGGGGGCGATGGCGGCGAAGCGGTCAGCGGCGACGCAGCCCAGCCAGGACGCCATGCGTCCGCCGCCCGACAGGCCGGTGACATAGACACGCGCGGGATCGACGCAGCCCTGGGTCGCCAGGGCGTCGATGGCCGACGTCAGATAGGCGACGTCGTCGGCGTCGGCGGCGCCGGGAACCTCGCCGGTGATGGTCGGCACGCCGGGGATGTTCCACACAAAGCCCCGCTCGACCGGTATGCCGGCGTCTGGCGCGACGACGATGAAGCCGTGCCGGTCCGCCGTGTCCGCGAGGCGAGAGTCCCGAAGGATTGCCTCGCCAGTCCCGCCGCTGCCGTGCAGGACAAACACCAGCGGGGTGGGACGGGCGGCGTCCAGCCCACGCGGCAGATGCACGACCAGCGACCGTCCCGTGTCCGCGACCGGAAAGCGGAAGGTGCTGCCCGGCTGACCCGGCCCGCAGGCGGCGAAGGCGGCCGGCGCCCATGCCAGAGTCAGGGCGGCGACGAGAAGCGAGAGCAGGCGGGCCATGCTTGACCTCACCTAGCGCCGGCGCGGCGTCAGGATATCGCCCAGGCGGTCCGGCGCGCCGGGGATCCGCTCCAGGCGTGGGTAGCGCAGGCCGTCGTGGTAGTCGAAGACCACGGTGCGGTAGCGGTCGCCGTTTCGGATCAGCAGGCTGATCGGCCGGTCGGTCCCCTTGGCGGCGGTGACCGCCTCGCGCAGCACCTGGGCGGAGGCAGCGCGGTCGTTGACGGCGACCAGGTCCCAGCCCGGCCCGATGTCCGCCTCGAACGCGCGGCCGCCCCAGCGGATGCCCGACAGCCGGTTCGACGCGCCCGACAGGGTGAAGCCCAGCGAATACTGGAAGTCATTGGCCCAGCCGGACTGAATGCGCTTCTCGGCCGCGGTCAGTTCGTCGGTGTAGGTCAGCCGGTAGCCACCGCGCTCCAGACCATCCAGCGGCGCGCGGGCGTCGGGGCCGACGGCGTCCAGCCGCTGGCGCAGGAAGGCCGCCCAGTCGTGCGGATGGACCGCGTTCAGGGCCGTCACCACATCCTCGAACGTATAACCGCGCGGCGCCCAGGAGCCGTCGTCGCCGCCGAAGAAGCCCTTGGCGAAGTCGTCCAGCGAGCGCCGCCCGCCCGTCTGCTCACGGATCAGGGTGTCGGCGTCCAGCCAGATCAGCAGGGCCTCGCGGTAGTAGTCGCCCGTCCCGCGCATCCACGAGGCGTACGGATTGCTGGTGCGATAGCCGAGCAGATTGTGGTTGTTGGTGTCCTGCAACGCGCGCCATTCGCGGCCGGGCTGGTTGTCATAGAAGGCCGCGATCTCGGCGAAGCTGGTCAGGATGTCGTCTTTCGACGCCAGGCCGGCGCGCGCCGTCAGGACGTCGCCCCAGTATTCGGTCTGGCCCTCATAGACCCACATCAGGGTGTTCTGGGTCGGGATGTTGTGGTTGGCGGTCAGCTCATCGACGGGCCGGCTGCGCTTGCCGTTCCAGGCGTGCACGAACTCGTGCGGCAGCAGGCCGACGCTGCCCAGGCTGCGGCCCCAGTTGGAGAAGAAGTCGGTCGGCACCGTGTTCTCGGACGAGCGATGGTGCTCGAGCCCGATGCCGCCCATGCGAGAGGTCATTCCCACCAGGAACTCGTAGCGGTCGAAGGGACGCGCGCCGAATAGCCGGTCGGCCTGGGTGACCATGTTCTCGAACCAGCCCAGCTGCTCGGCCGTAGGCGCGATGTGCCGGGCCTCGTCGGCCACGATGTGCATATGGATGTCCGAGCCGCGCGGGTCGATGTCCACACGGCGGTAGTGGGCGCCGCCGAACAGAGGACTGTCGATAAGGGTGTAGAGGTCCGTCGACGCAAAGGTCGCCAGCCCGTTCTCGAAGCTGACGGTGTCCATCGCCACGCCATAGCTCCAGCCTTCGGGCAGCTGGATCGAGGGCTGGAAGGTGATGCCGGTCGAACGATAGCCGGCTGGATAGAGCAGCGCCTTTTCCCACTGCAGGTTCAGCATCTCGGGCGTCATGACCACGCGCCAGGTCGAGTTGTCGGGCTGGGTCAGCCACTGGAACTCGACCTGGATTTCGGACACGCCCTGCGGAATGTCGAAGTGGAAGGCGTAGGGGTCGATGGTGTCGCGCAGCCATTCGATGCGCTGGCCGCCGCCCGTCGCGGTCACGCCCGACAGCAGCTGGATCGGACCGGTCGCGGCGTGGTTGCCGGGCAGGAATTTCGGATACAGCAGAACCAGCGGCCCGGCGGCGACCGGGATGGTCTGGCGCACGCGCACGATCTTGCGCTCGACGTCGGTGGCGTCGACCTCGTAGCGGATCACGCCGGGATAGGTCTCGGCCGTCGGCTCGGGGATCGGCGGCAGGGCGCGGGGCAGGGCCAGCGGCGTGTTCTGGGCCGTAGGCGCGGTCGGCGCCTGGGGGCCGCTCCAGTCCTGAGCGAAGGCGGCGGGCGCCGCGGTCAGCATGAGCAGGGCAAGCGGAGCGGCGCGCAGGGCAGACGTCATGAGGCCTCGAGGGTCTGAAAGCAGGATTTGCCCAACCCTAGCGGCTGACGGGGAAACGCCAAGCCCGCGTTTCCCCTGATCCGCGTCTAGCGCCGACGCGGCGCCAGGATGTCGCCCAGCCGGTCCGGCGTGCCGGGGATGCGCTCCAGCCGCGGGTAGCGCAGGCCGTCATGGTAGTCGAAGCGCACGGTGCGGAACTCGCTGCCGTTCTTCATGATCAGCTCGATCGGCTGGGTCGCGCCCTTGGCGGCCGTGATGGCGGCGGCCAGGCCAGCCGGGGTGGCGGCGCGGCCGCCGATGGCGACGATCTCCCAGCCCGGCGTCAGGCCCTGCTCGAAGGCCGGCCCGCCCCAGACGACCGAGGTGATGCGGTTCTGGGCGTTCGTCATCAGGCCCAGCGAATAGATGAAGTCGTGCCGTCCCAGCTCGCCGTACAGCGTCTTCATGTAGTCCGAGGGCGTCTCGGCGAAGACCAGGCGGTAGCCGCCGCGTTCGATGCCGGCCAGCGGACCTTGCGACTGCGGGCCGACCGCGTCCAAGCGGGTCCGCAGGAAGGCGGCCCAGTCGTTGCGCTCGACTGTATTGAGCACGCCGGTCACGTCCTCGAACGTATAGGGCGCGGGATCCCAGTTCCCGTCCTCGACCCCGAAGAAGCCCTTGGCGAAATCGTCCAGCGAGCGCCGCCCGCCCGACCGCTCGCGGATCAGGGTGTCGGCGTCCAGCCAGATCAGCGAGCCTTCGCGATAGTAGTCCTCGCTGCGCTGCTGGCTGGGCCAGGGCTGGGGCCGGCGCTGGGCGATGATCGGATCGTTGGTCGTGTCCTGCAGGGCGCGCCATTGGCGACCCGGCGGGTTCAGATAGGTCGCCGCCGTCATGGCCAGCACGTCCAGCGCCTGCTGTTTGGACATCAGACCGGCCCGCGCCGTCAGGACCAGGCCCCAGTACTGCGTCTGGCCCTCATAGACCCACAGCAGGGAGTTCTGCGCCGGGTCGTTCAGCGTGGGCGTCAGCTGGTCCGCCGGACGGCGCCACTTGCCGTTCCAGCTGTGGACGTATTCGTGGCCCAGCAAGTCGCGGTCGACCAGGGTGGCCTCTCGGTCGGTGAAGTATTTGGTGTCGACGCTGTTCTCGGACGAGCGTTGATGCTCCAGCCCGATCCCGCCCAGACGATCCGACACGGCCAGCAGGAAGTCGTAGTGGTTGAAATGGCGCGCGCCGAACAGGCGGTCGGCCTGGCGGACCAGTTCGCGGTGCTGGGCCAGATGCGCGTCGTCGATCGCCAGCATTGCGGCCTCGTCGGCGACGATGTTCAGCCGCACCGGCGAGCGGCCGTTCGGATCGAGATCGACCTGGCGATAGTGCCGCCCGGCGAACAGCGGGCTGTCGGCGAAATGCTCGAGGGTGATGGGTGCGAAGGTGGCCACCCCGTTCTGAAAGCCCTCGGTGTCCAGCGCCGTGCCGTAGTTCCAGCTCTCCGGTAGGCGCAGCGTCGGCTTGAATGTGATCTGGCGGCTGTAATAGCCCGCCGGATAAAGCAGCGCCTTCTCCCACTGGATGTTCAGCATGTCTGGCGTGACCACAACGCGGCCTTGGGCCCCGTCGAGGGGCGTCAGCCACTGGAAGGCGACGTCGACCTGGCCGACGCCGGCGGGGACGGTGATCTGGAAGGCCCAGGGCTGCAGGGTGTTGCGCACCCACTCCAGCCGCTGGCCGTTGGCCGTGAAAGTCAGGCCGCCGATGTCATCGACCGGGCCGACGGGGCCGTGATTGCCGGGGATCCATTGAGGATACAACAGAACCAGCGGACCGGGTCCGGCGACGGGAATGGTCTGGCGCACCGAGACGATGCGGCGGCCGATGTCGGTCGCGTCCACGTCGATGCCGATGACGCCGGGGTAGGGCGCGTCGCGCGGCGCGGGGATCGGGACCAGGGCGACCGGCAGGGCCGGCGCGGCGACCTGGGCGAGGGCGGGCGCGCCGAGAGGCAGCAGAACGGCGGCGGCGCAGGCGGCCAGGGCGAGACGCTTCATGGACGGGCTTTCGGCAGAACGCGCCGCGTCGGCGCGGCGGCCGCAGATCACAGCGCCTGACGCCCTGCGTCAACCCGCCGCAGCGTCGTCAAGGTTCGAGATTGACGTCCAGCAGTTCGACGGTGAAGCGCAGGGTCGAGCCGGGCGGGATCTTGTCGCCGCCGACCCAGCGCTGGCCGTAGGCGAGGTCGGGGGGGATGACGAACTCGAACGTCTCGCCTTCGCGCATCAAGGCCACGCCCTCGGTCCAGCCCTTGATCACGCGGTTCAGCGGGAAGCTGGTGGGTTCGTTGCGGGAATAGGAGCTGTCGAACTCGCGCCCGTCGATGAAGCTGCCGCGATAGTGGACGCGCACGGTGTCGGTTTCGGCGGGTTGGGGGGCGTTGGGCTGGTCGCGGCCCACGCGGCGATACTGCAGCCCGCTTTCAGTGGTAGTCCAGCCGCGGCGCGCGCCGTTCCAGTCCAGATAGGCACGGTTGCCGGCCTCCCAGCCCTCCTGAGTGCCGGGCGTGGCCACGGCGGCGGCGGCCCGCTCGGCGGCGATCACCGTCTCCGAATAGGTCACGGGCGTGTGGCCGCAGGCAGCCAGCGGGAGGACGAGAGCGAGGGGGGCCAGGCGACGGATCATGCCGTCACGCTTATCATGCCGCCGGTCGCTGTCACGCTCGATTTCGGGCGCGACAATCCCGGCGGCGGGGCCTTTATTTCGCCGGAGATCGGCGTATATATGCGCCTCCCGCAGATTCCATGGAATTCGCGCGCAAGCGCCGAGGCTCGGTTTGTCGCCCTCCGACCGAGCGAAGGCGCTGGCTCCTTTCCCAGGAGCTTCAATGATTTCAGGCGTCCTGATCCGGATCGGATCGAGGGTGGACGCCGAAACCGATGGTCACGGACTTGCCGGTCGGCAGGCCCGTGGCTGCTGCATTTGAAGGCGGCCTGCGCCGCCGATGGGAAAACAGAATGGCCAAGTCCAACGACGGTCTCGCCCTGGGTAAGATCGCCTCCGCCACCTCGTTCACCGGCAAAAAGCGCATCCGCTATTCGTTCGGCCGCATCCCCGAGGCGGTGCAGATGCCGAACCTGATCGAGGTTCAGCGCGCGTCCTACGAACAGTTCCTGCAGCGCGACGGCCGTCCGGGCCAGCGCACGGACGAGGGTATCGAGGCCGTCTTCAAGTCGGTGTTCCCGATCAAGGACTTCAACGAACGCGCCGTTCTGGAATACGTCTCCTACGAGTTCGAGGAGCCCAAGTACGACGTCGAAGAATGCATCCAGCGCGACATGACCTATGCCGCGCCGCTGAAGGTCAAGCTGCGCCTGATCGTGTTCGAAACCGAGGAAGAAACGGGCGCCCGTTCGGTCAAGGACATCAAGGAGCAGGACGTCTACATGGGCGACATCCCGCTCATGACGGACAAGGGCACCTTCATCGTCAACGGCACCGAGCGCGTCATCGTCTCGCAGATGCACCGTTCGCCGGGCGTCTTCTTCGACCACGACAAGGGCAAGACCCACGCCTCGGGCAAGCTGCTGTTCGCCGCCCGCGTGATCCCGTACCGCGGCTCGTGGCTCGACTTCGAGTTCGACGCCAAGGACATCGTCTACGTCCGCATCGACCGTCGTCGCAAGCTGCCGGCCACCGCCTTCCTGTCGGCCCTGGGCATGGACGGCGAAGAGATCCTCAAGACCTTCTACGAGACCGTCCCCTACGAGAAGCGCGGCGAAGGCTGGGTCACGCCCTACAAGCCCGAGCGCTGGCGCGGGGTTAAACCCGAGTTCGACCTGGTCGACGCCGACACCGGCGAAGTGGTCGCGCCGGCGGGAACCAAGATCAGCGCCCGTCAGGCCAAGAAGCTGGCTGACGGCGGCCTGAAGGCGCTGTCGCTGGCGGCTGACGCCCTGCTGACCAAGTATCTGGCCGCAGACGCGGTCAACATGCAGACTGGCGAGATCTTCGCCGAGGCGGGCGATGAGCTGGACCAGGCCACGATCGAGCTGCTGGAAGAGAACGGCTTCACCACCATCGACGTGCTGGACATCGACCACGTCACGGTCGGCGCCTACATGCGCAACACCCTGCGCATCGACAAGGCGACGAACCGCGAGGACGCGCTGTTCGACATCTACCGCGTCATGCGTCCGGGCGAGCCCCCGACCCCGGAAGCCGCCGAAGCCATGTTCAACTCGCTGTTCTTCGACAGCGAGCGCTACGACCTGTCGGCCGTCGGTCGGGTCAAGATGAACATGCGTCTGGAAACCCCCGAGGTCTCTGACGAGATCCGCGTCCTGCGCAAGGACGACGTGCTGAAGGTGCTGCAGATCCTGGTGGGCCTGAAGGACGGTCGCGGCGAGATCGACGACATCGACAACCTGGGTAACCGCCGCGTGCGTTCGGTCGGCGAACTGCTGGAAAACCAGTACCGCGTCGGCCTGCTGCGCATGGAGCGCGCCATCAAGGAGCGCATGAGCTCGGTCGATATCGACACGGTCATGCCGCACGATCTGATCAACGCCAAGCCGGCCGCCGCGGCCGTGCGCGAGTTCTTTGGTTCGTCGCAGCTGTCGCAGTTCATGGACCAGACGAACCCGCTGTCGGAAATCACCCACAAGCGTCGCCTCTCGGCGCTTGGCCCGGGCGGTCTGACGCGCGAGCGCGCCGGCTTCGAGGTGCGCGACGTGCACCCGACGCACTACGGCCGCATCTGCCCGATCGAAACGCCGGAAGGCCCGAACATCGGCCTGATCAACTCGCTGGCCACCCACGCGCGCGTCAACAAGTACGGCTTCATCGAGAGCCCGTACCGTCGCGTGAAGGACGGGCAGGCCCAGGACGAGGTGGTCTACATCTCGGCCATGGAAGAGGCGAAGTACACGATCGCCCAGGCCAACATCGAACTGAACGCCGGCCAGATCGTCGAAGACTTGGTCCCCGGCCGGATCAACGGCGACTCGCAGCTCCTGAACAAGGATGCGGTCGACATGATGGACGTGTCGCCGAAGCAGGTCGTTTCGGTCGCCGCGGCCCTGATCCCGTTCCTGGAAAACGATGACGCCAACCGCGCGCTGATGGGCGCCAACATGCAGCGTCAGGCCGTGCCGCTGGTGCAAGCCGACGCGCCGCTGGTCGGCACCGGCATGGAAGCGGTCGTGGCCGTCGATTCCGGCGCCGTGGTCGTGGCTCGTCGTGAAGGCGTGGTCGAGCAGATCGACGGCACCCGCATCGTCGTGCGCGCCACCGGCGACCTGGACGCCGGCCGTTCGGGCGTCGACATCTACCGCCTGTCGAAGTTCCAGCGCTCCAACCAGTCGACCTGCATCAACCAGCGCCCGATCGTGCGCGTGGGCGATCAGGTGAAGGCCGGCGACGTCATCGCCGATGGCCCGTCGACCGACCTGGGCGAACTGGCCCTGGGCCGCAACGCCCTCGTCGCCTTCATGCCTTGGAACGGCTACAACTTCGAAGACTCGATCCTGATTTCCGAGCGCATCGTGCGCGACGACGTCTTCACCTCGATCCACATCGAGGAGTTCGAAGTCATGGCCCGCGACACCAAGCTGGGGCCGGAAGAGATCACCCGCGACATCCCCAACGTCGGCGAGGAAGCCCTGCGCAACCTCGACGAGGCCGGGATCGTGGCGATCGGCGCCGAGGTCCAGCCGGGCGACATCCTGTGCGGCAAGGTCACGCCCAAGGGCGAAAGCCCGATGACGCCGGAAGAAAAGCTGCTGCGCGCCATCTTCGGCGAAAAGGCTTCGGACGTGCGCGACACCTCGCTGCGCCTGCCGCCCGGCGTGGCTGGCACCATCGTCGACGTGCGCGTGTTCAACCGTCACGGCGTCGACAAGGACGAGCGCGCGGTCGCCATCGAGCGGTCGGAGATCGAGCGTCTGGGCAAGGACCGCGACGACGAGCTCAAGATCCTTGAGCGCAACGTCTACAGCCGCCTGAAGCCGCTGGTTCTGGGCAAGACCGCCGTGTCGGGTCCCAAGGGCCTGGGCCGCGGCGAAGTCACCGAAGAGAAGCTGGGCGAGCTGTCGCGCGGCCTGTGGTGGCAGATCGCGCTCGACGACGAAAAGGCCATGGGCGAGCTCGAGGCCATGAAGAAGCAGTTCGAGGACGCCCGCAAGGCGCTCGACCGCCGCTTCGAGGACAAGGTCGAGAAGCTGCAGCGCGGCGACGAACTGCCCCCCGGCGTGATGAAGATGGTCAAGGTCTTCGTGGCCGTGAAGCGCAAGCTTCAGCCCGGCGACAAGATGGCCGGCCGTCACGGCAACAAGGGCGTCATCTCCAAGATCCTTCCGATCGAGGACATGCCGCACCTGGAGGACGGCACTTCGGTCGACGTGGTTCTGAACCCGCTGGGCGTGCCCTCGCGCATGAACATCGGCCAGATCTTCGAAACCCACCTCGGCTGGGCCTCGGCCGGTCTGGGCAAGCAGATCCAGAACCTGATGGAGGCTTGGCAGCACGGCGGGCAGAAGCAGGCCCTGGTCGAGCGGCTGACCGAAATCTACGGCGCGGACACCCCGTTGCCCGACGATGAGGACGACCTGGTCGAGCTGGCCCGCAACCTGTCCAAGGGCGTTCCGTTCGCCACCCCGGTGTTCGACGGCGCGCACATTTCGGACATCGAGGACCTGCTGGCCTCGGCCGGGCTGGACCGTTCGGGCCAGTCGATCCTGTTCGACGGCCAGACCGGCGAGCAGTTCAAGCGTCCGGTCACCGTCGGCTACATCTACATGCTGAAGCTGCACCACCTGGTGGACGACAAGATCCACGCCCGCTCGATCGGCCCCTATTCGCTGGTCACCCAGCAGCCGCTGGGCGGCAAGGCGCAGTTCGGCGGACAACGCTTCGGCGAGATGGAGGTGTGGGCGCTGGAAGCCTACGGCGCGGCCTACACCCTGCAGGAGATGCTGACGGTGAAGTCCGACGACGTGGCGGGCCGCACCAAGGTCTACGAAGCGATCGTCCGCGGCGACGACAGCTTCGAGGCGGGCATTCCCGAGAGCTTCAACGTGCTCGTCAAGGAAATGCGCTCGCTGGGCCTGAACGTGGAGCTGGAGAACAGCTGAGTTGGATCAAGGCCCTCTCCGCGAAGGCGGGGAGGGCGGTCCGCCTGTTCGCCTCTCTGAATGATTTGCGCGGCGTCTGCCGCAGAAGGAACCAAGATGAACCAGGAAGTCCTGAACATCTTCAACCCGGTCCCGGTCGCTCCGACCTTCGACCAGATCCGCATTGCTCTGGCTGCGCCCGAGAAGATCCGGTCGTGGTCGTTCGGCGAGATCAAGAAGCCGGAAACCATCAACTACCGCACGTTCAAGCCCGAGCGTGACGGCCTTTTCTGCGCCCGTATCTTTGGCCCGACCAAGGATTACGAATGCCTGTGCGGCAAGTACAAGCGCATGAAATATAAGGGCATCATCTGCGAGAAGTGCGGCGTGGAGGTCACCTTGGCCCGCGTTCGCCGCGAGCGGATGGGCCACATCGAACTGGCCGCCCCGGTCGCCCACATCTGGTTCCTGAAGTCGCTGCCGTCGCGCATCTCGCTGATGCTGGACATGGCGCTGAAGGACGTGGAGCGCGTGCTCTACTTCGAAAACTACATCGTCACCGAGCCGGGCCTGACCCCGCTGAAGCAGAACCAGCTGCTGACCGAGGACGAGTTCTATCGCTATCAGGAAGAGTTCGGCGATGACGGCTTCACCGCCGAGATCGGCGCCGAGGCCGTGCGCAACCTGCTCATGGGCATCGACCTGAACGCCGAGGCCGAGAAGCACCGCGCCGAACTGGCCGACAGCCCCTCGGAAATGAAGGCCAAGAAGGCTTCCAAGCGCCTGAAGCTGATCGAGGCCTTCCTTGAAAGCGGCAACAAGCCCGAGTGGATGATCCTGACGGTCGTGCCGGTGATCCCGCCGGAACTGCGCCCGCTGGTGCCGCTGGACGGCGGCCGCTTCGCAACCTCGGACCTTAACGACCTGTATCGCCGCGTCATCAACCGCAACAACCGCCTGAAGCGGCTGATGGAGCTGCGCGCGCCCGACATCATCATCCGCAACGAAAAGCGGATGCTGCAGGAATCGGTCGACGCCCTGTTCGACAACGGCCGTCGCGGCCGGGTCATCACCGGCGCCAACAAGCGTCCGCTCAAGTCGCTGGCCGACATGCTGAAGGGCAAGCAGGGCCGCTTCCGTCAAAACCTGCTGGGCAAGCGCGTCGACTATTCGGGCCGTTCGGTCATCGTGGTCGGCCCCGAGCTGAAGCTGCACGAGTGCGGCCTGCCAAAGAAGATGGCGCTGGAGCTGTTCAAGCCGTTCATCTATGCGCGCCTCGACGCCAAGGGCCTGTCGGGCACTGTCAAACAGTCCAAGCGCATGGTCGAGCGCGAGCAGCCTCAGGTCTGGGATATCCTGGAAGAGGTGATCCGCGAGCACCCGGTCATGCTGAACCGGGCGCCGACGCTTCACCGCCTCGGCATCCAGGCGTTCGAGCCCAAGCTGATCGAGGGTAAGGCCATCCAGCTGCACCCGCTGGTCTGCGCCGCGTTCAACGCCGACTTCGACGGTGACCAGATGGCCGTGCACGTCCCGCTGAGCCTTGAGGCCCAGCTGGAAGCGCGCGTGCTGATGATGTCGACCAACAACATCCTGTCGCCCGCCAACGGCAAGCCGATCATCGTGCCGTCGCAGGACATCGTCCTGGGTCTTTACTACCTGTCGCTGGTCAAGGACGGCGAGCCGGGCGAGGGCAAGCTGTTCGCCAACATCGGCGAGATCGACGCCGCGCTCGACGCCGGCGTGGTCAGCCTGCACACCCGCATCAAGGCTCGCTGGACCGAGATGGATTCGTCGGGCGAACTGGTCACCAAGGTCATTGATACGACCCCGGGCCGGATGAAGCTGGGCGCCCTGCTGCCCAAAAACCCGAACGTCGGCTATCGCCTGCTCGAGAAGAACCTGACCAAGAAGGAAATCGGCAACCTGATCGACGTGGTCTATCGCCACTGCGGTCAGAAGGCGACGGTGATCTTCGCCGACCAGATGATGGGCCTGGGCTTCCGCGAGGCGGCCAAGGCGGGCATTTCGTTCGGCAAGGACGACATCGTCATTCCGGCCAAGAAGGTGACCTTCGTCGCCGAGACCCGCACTCAGGTCGAAGAGTACGAGCAACAGTACGCCGACGGCCTGATCACCAAGGGCGAGAAGTACAACAAGGTGGTCGACGCCTGGGCCAAGGCGACGGACCGGATCGCCGACGCCATGATGGCCGAGATCGCGCAACCGCGCGTGCTGATCGAGGGACAGGCTCCCGACGTCAACTCGGTGTTCATGATGGCCAACTCCGGCGCCCGCGGCTCGCAGGCGCAGATGAAGCAACTGGGCGGCATGCGCGGCCTGATGGCCAAGCCCTCGGGCGAAATCATCGAGACGCCGATCGTGTCGAACTTCAAGGAAGGCCTGACCGTCCTTGAGTACTTCAACTCCACCCACGGCGCCCGCAAGGGCCTGGCCGACACCGCGCTGAAGACCGCCAACTCGGGTTACCTGACCCGTCGTCTGGTGGACGTGGCGCAGGATTCGATCGTCACCGAGGAAGACTGCGGCTCCACGCGCGGCATCACTCTGCGCGCGGTGGTCGAGGGCGGTGATGTCCTGGTCTCGCTGGGCCAACGCGTCCTGGGCCGTTACGCGGCCGAGGACATCAAGGAGCCGGGCGGCGACACCGTCCTGTTCCCGGCGGACACCTATCTGCAGGAAGAAGAGATCGAGGTTCTGGACTCGGCCGGCGTTCAGTCGGTCAAGGTCCGCTCGGGTCTGACCTGTGAGGCGGAAGCCGGCATCTGCGCCATGTGCTACGGCCGTGATCTGGCGCGCGGCACTCAGGTGAACATCGGCGAAGCCGTCGGCGTCATCGCGGCTCAGTCGATCGGCGAGCCGGGCACCCAGCTGACGATGCGGACCTTCCACATCGGCGGCACCGCCCAGGTGGCCGAGACCTCCTTCTTCGAAGCGACGAACGCCGGCGTGATCAAGATCGTCGGCCCGACCGTCAAGGCCGCCCACGGCGATCTGGTGGCCATGAGCCGCAACGTCGTCGTGACCGTGGTCGTGGACGGCAAGGACCGCGAGACCCACAAGGCTCCCTATGGTGCGCGCATCCGTGTCGCCGAGGGCGCCGAGGTCAAGAAGGGCCAGCGTCTGGCGGAGTGGGACCCCTACACCACGCCGATCCTGACCGAAGTCGGCGGCGTGGTCCGTTTCGAGGATCTGGTCGAGGGTCTGTCCGTCAAGGAAGAGACCGACGAGGCCACCGGCATCGCCCAGCGCGTCGTCAGCGACTGGCGCGCCAGCCCACGCGGTTCGGACCTGCGTCCGGCCATGGGCGTCACCTTGGGCGACGCCTACGCCAAGCTGGCCTCGGGCTCCGACGCCCGTTACCTGCTGCCGGTGGGCGCGGTTCTGTCCGTGTCGAACGGTGACGAGGTCAAGCCGGGTGAGATCATCGCCCGCGTTCCGACCGAAGGCGCCAAGACCCGCGACATCACCGGCGGTCTGCCGCGCGTCGCCGAACTGTTCGAAGCGCGTCGTCCGAAGGACTGCGCAGTCATCGCCGAGATGGATGGCCGCGTCGAATTTGGTCGCGACTACAAGAACAAGCGTCGCATCAAGATCACGCCGGAGCCGGATGCCGACGGCAACCAGGCGGAACCGGTCGAGTTCCTGATCCCCAAGGGCAAGCACATCTCCGTCCACGACGGCGATCTGATCCAGAAGGGCGACTACATCATCGACGGCAACCCCGATCCGCACGATTTGCTGCGCATTCAGGGCGTCGAGGCGCTGGCCGAATACCTGGTGAACGAAGTGCAGGAGGTCTACCGACTGCAGGGTGTGCCGATCAACGACAAGCACATCGAGGTGATCGTCCGTCAGATGCTGCAGAAGGTCGAGATCATCGACTCGGGCGAAACCACCCTGATCCGTGGCGACACGGTCGAGGTGGCCGAGGCCGTGGCCGAGAACGAGAAGGTCGAGAAGCGTGGCGGCCGTCCGGCCATCACCCAGCCCGTCCTGCTCGGCATCACCAAGGCCTCGCTGCAGACCCGCAGCTTCATCTCGGCGGCGTCCTTCCAAGAGACCACCCGCGTCCTCACCGACGCTTCGGTCAACGGCAAGAAGGACACGCTGGAAGGCCTGAAGGAGAACGTCATCGTCGGTCGTCTGATTCCGGCCGGCACCGGCGCCTACCTGCGCTCGATGCAGAAGATCGCCAACGAGCGTGACGCCGAACTGACCCAGGCCCGTGAAGACGCGGTCGAGGAACTGCCGGCGGACCTGGCTCTGGAGCTGGAGAAGTCGGAAGGCTGATCGGTTTCGGACGACCTGACTGAAGGGGCGGCGTCGAAAGGCGCCGCCCTTTTTGCTGCGCCTCAGTCCAGCTTGTTGCTGCGCTGGCGGATATTGGTCGTCGCGCCTTGGCGCATGTCGACGCCCGGCGCCGAGGGCAGGTGGGCGCCGGCGCATCCGGTCCCGAGGTTTGAGCCGACACAGTCGGCGGGCCCCATGACGCCGACGCCCCCAGCCAGCGGCTCTCGCTGCGCCGCATGGGCGGACAGGGCGCGCCGCCCGTCGGCCATGAAGCGCGCGTCGGCGTCTGGGTCGCGTATCGGCGGCCCATCGGCCCGGGCGGCCAGACGCGCATCGCAGCGGTCACGCTGCTCCGGCGTCAGGCGGCTGCGGTCGCGGCAGCCGAACAGGCCGGCCAGACCGCGAGCCACAGCGGCGTGGTCCGGGCCTGTCGCGGCGGGCGTTTGGTCCGACGGCAGAGGGTAGGCGGGCCCGGCCTTTAGCGCCTCCGGGCTAATCGGGCGGGATGTTTGAGGCACAGCCGGAGCCAGATGGCTTGAGCCAGCGGGCGCAACTGCGACCCGTGGTTTTTCGATGGCTCGGCGAGGGCGGGGCTCCAACTCGATTTGCATGACGGGCGGAAGCGGAGACCTGGAGGGCGTAGCGACACGCCAGGCCATCGGCCCCAGCACGGCCAGATGCACCAGAACGACCAGGGCGACTGCGCCCAGGCGAGGCCTGATGCGCGCGAACTCACCGGCGCGGATTGCTTTCATCCAACTGATAGTGGCCAGGAAGATGGGCACCGGCGCAGGTGCCCCGCAGATTGCCTCCGGGACAGTCTGGCGCCATGCCGCTGACGCCCACCCCGCCCGACGCCGGACGGCGGCGCGATTCGTATGCGGCCAGGGCGGCGGCGCCGTCTCTGGCGAAGCGGGCGTCGCGCGCGGCGTTGCCGCTGCCGGTGATGGGCGCGGCGCGGTCGGCGGCCTCGCCCAGCCGCTCGGCGCACACAGCCTGTTCGACGCTGTTCAGCCGGCTGGGATTGGCGCAGCCGATCGGACTGGTTCTCAGGGATCGAGCGACGGCCTGGCCGGTCGTTTCGGGACGGAGTCGCCAAGCGTCGTCCGCGGCCGGGGCCGGCGTCCCGGCGGGCGCCGAGGCGGCCTGACGCGGCGCGGGCGCGCTGGGGCGCTCGTCCTCATCTTCGCGCGGGCGCGGCGGCGCAATGGGGTTCGCCAGGCCCGACACCGCCGGCCGCGTGGCGGGCGTGGGTTGAGGCGGGGCGAGCCGCGGTCGAGGTGTCTCCTCCCGGATCAGCGGCCTGGGCTCGATCTCGATCAGGATGGCGGGCGGCTGAACCAGCGGCGGCAGGATCGCCTCCTGGCCCGCACGCCACACCAGAAGTGCGATGAGAAGGGCGTGGGACAACGCCGAGGCCGTGATGACGGCCGCGCCCCTTCCCTGGTCGATCGCGCGCCGTGCCGCCGCCATCCGCCCTCCCTAGGCTGGCTGCAAGCTGAGCGGGAAAGCATGGCGACTTTCAGGCGCTGGGCGTTTCGTCCTTGCGCGCGCGCCGCGCCGCACGTTCGGCCTGCCCCTTCCAACCGTATCCCTCGCCGTGGCGCCCCAGGCTCTCGAACTCGGGCGGAGCGGCCTTGTGGACATACTGTTCGGCCACCAGCCAGCCCTTGAGCGGCGGCAGCACCGCCAGGCAGCTCAGCGCCAGCAGGGGCAGGGTCACCACCATATGCACCCAGATCGGCGGCTGGACCGTGAACTCAAACGCCATGAAGGCCATCATGCCGACGACGCCGACGATCGACATGCCGAAGAAGGCCGGACCGTCCGCCGGTTCGGCGAAGCCATAGTCCAGGCCGCACTCGGGGCAGTGGTCGCGGATCTTCAGATAGCGATGCAGCAGCGGACCCTTGCCGCAACGCGGGCAGCGGCAGCGCAGCCCCGTCGACCAGGTGCTGAGGCGAGGATATTCGGGATCGGAAGCCATGGGATGAGGTCCTGACGCGGTCGCATGGATGTCGGCCTCTGAACCAGGGAATGCAAGCGGCCGATCGCCGAGCTCACCAACCGTTAACCGCGATGAAAGGCGGCGTCGGGCAGGGTCGGCGGGCATGTCCGGGGCATTGGCCAGAAAGCGCGTTCTGAAGACGACCGTGGCCGCCGCGGCCGCGGGCGCCGTCGTGTTCACGCCGCTGGCGCCGCTGGCCCAGGCCGTGCGGGGACCCGAAAGCGGCGCGGCCTCTCTTGATCCCGTCGCCATCCGCATCGGGGCCAACGCCGAGTTCACGCGGGTCGAGTTCGGCGGCGTCGTCGGCTCGCGCGCGCGCGTGCGGCAGGACGGCGATCAGGTCATTGTCCGAATCGGAACGACTGCCGCGCCGGATGTTTCGCGCCTGCGCGTCGATCCGCCCGCCGGCGTCGCGTCGGTGCAGACGCGCCCGACGGCCGGCGGCGTCGAACTGGTCATCAGCCTGGCTGAAGGGGCGGGCGCTCGCTGGGGCTCGGCCGACGGCGCGGTCTGGCTGAACCTTTACGAAAGCGCAGGCGCTGCGCCCGCTCGGGCTGCCGTGCAGTCGGCTGTCGTGCCCGTGCGCGCCGAGGTTTCGGACGACAAGGCGGTCTTGAACTTCCAGTGGGCCGCGCCGGTGGGCGCAGCGGTCTTCCGTCGCGGCGAGGCCGTCTGGATCGTGTTCGACGCCGCCGCGCGGCTTGACATGGCCGGCGCGCGCGCGCTGGGCCCGGCCAGTGATGCGCGATGGGCGGCGGGGCCTGACTATACGGTTCTGCGAATCGCCGCGCCGGAAGATGTGGCGGTCGAGGCGTCGAGCGAAGGCGGACGCTGGACTGTGACCCTGGGCGGTCCGCGCAGCGGCGTGGGTGGCGCGGCTTCGACGGGCGTCGATGTCGGTCGAGACGACGGGGCGCGGGTGGCTCTGGTGGCTCGCATGGCCGGCGCGACCAAGACGATCTGGCTGACCGATCCGCTGGCCGGCGACCGGTTCGCGGCGGTCACGGCCCTGGCGCCCGGCAAGGGCTTCGCCGCGCGGCGGCAACTGATCGATCTGACCCTGCTGCCGACGGCCCAGGGCCTGGCCGTCGAGACGTTGACTGACGATCTGACGATCCAGCCCGACGGCGATCTGGTGACGATCGGGCGTCCGCGCGGGCTCAACCTGTCGGCGCCCAGCGCCGCCCTGGAGCGGGCCGTCGAGGTCGATGCACCGCGCCGCGCGCCGCGCCCGGCTTTGATCTTGAGCGAGTGGAGCGACGTCGGCGACGAGGGCTTCATGAGCCGCTACGCTCGTCTCCAACAGGCGGCGATGCAGGAGAGCGAACGCGCCGGCGATGATGTGCGCGCGCCTGCGGAGGCGCGGCTGGCCTTCGCACGCTTCCTGGTCGGTTCGGGGCTGGGCTTCGAGGCTGTCGGCGTGCTGAACGCCCTGGCCAAGCAAAATCCGGCGATGCAGGGCGAGCCAGAGCTGCGCGGCCTGCGGGGCGCGGCGCGCGTGGCTATCGGGCGTCTTGACGAGGCGCAGGCGGATTTCGCGGTCGGCGCCCTGTCGGGGGACGCGGCCACACAGGTCTGGCGCGGCTATATCGCCGCCGAACAGGGCCGGTTCGCCGAGGCGCGTCAGGCCTTCGCCGCCGGCGCGCCAGCCATCGACGCCTTCCCGGCCGTTTGGAAGGCTCGCTTCGGCGCTGCGCACGCCCTGGCGGCGCTTGAGACTGGCGACCTGCCGGCTGCGCGGGCGCTGCTCGCCTTCAGCTTCAGCCAGCCGGCCCCTGCGGCTGACCAACTGACCGCGCGTCTGGTGCAGGCCCGCCTGTTCGAGCTGGAAGGGCAGGGCGATCGCGCCCTGGCGGTCTACAAGGCTGTCGCCCGCGCGCCGCTGGACGGCGTGGCCACGCCCGCGCGGCTGGGCGTCATCAAGCTTCAGATGGCGCGCGGCGAGATGAAGCCTGACGCCGCCGCCGGCGAGCTGGAGCAGCTCAAGTGGCGCTGGCGGGGCGACGCCACCGAACTGGCCGTGATCCGCTCACTGGGCGACATCTATCTGTCTCAGGGACGCTACCGCGAGGCGCTGGACGCCCTGCGCGGGGCCGGCAAGCGCATGGCGCAGCTGCCGGGCGCGGTGGAGATACAGGCCGACCTGTCCAACGCCTTCCGGGCCCTGTTCTTGGACGGCGGCGCCGACGGCCTGCAGCCGATCCAGGCGCTGGGCCTGTTCTATGATTTCCGCGAACTGACGCCGGTCGGCGCGGATGGCGACGACATGGTGCGCCGGCTGGCGCGCCGGCTGGTGGACGTGGACCTGCTGGGCCAGGCGGCGGAGCTTTTGAAGTATCAGGTCGACAATCGCCTGGAGGGGGTCGCCAAGGCGCAGGTCGCGACCGATCTGGCCACCGTCTATTTGATGAACCGCCAGCCCGAGCAGGCGCTGCAGGCCATCTGGAGCTCGCGCACCACCCTGCTGCCTACGGCGATGAACCTGCAGCGGCGCGCGCTGGAGGCGCGGGCCCTGTCGGATCTTGGGCGTTATGAGCACGCGCTGGAGGTGCTGGATCGCGATCAGAGCCCCGCTGCGCGCGCCGTGCGGGCCGACATCGCCTGGAAGCAGCAGCAATGGCCGGGCGCGGCGGGGCTGTATGACGGCCTGCTGGGCGACCGCTGGCGCGATGCGGCCACGCCGTTGACGCCCGAGGAAGAGAGCCGGCTGATCCGCGCCGGCGTCGCCTATTCGCTGGCGGGCGATTCCGCCGGCCTGTCGCGCCTGTCGCGTAACTATCAGGGGCTGGTTGGCGGCGCGCGTCAGGCGACCGCCCTGCGCATTGCCTTGGATGGCGGAGAGCTGGCCCAGGCTCAGGACTACGCCGCTCTGGCGTCCAGCGCCGACACCTTCACCGGCTGGGTTACGGCGATGAAGGTGGACCTCAGACAGAAAACGGGCGGGGACCGTCCTGCGGCCCCCGCCCGTCAACAGGCTGACCAGGCGACGCCGGCCGCTGGGCCGGCCGCCGCCTGATCCATCGTTTCGTGAACTGGCTTAGCCGTTCACGGCGTCCTTCAGCGGCTTCGACACGCGGAAGCGCACGGCCTTGGAGGCGGCGATCTTGATGGTCGCGCCCGTGGCCGGGTTGCGGCCTTCGCGAGCGGCGCGGTCGGCGGTGTCGAACACGCCCAGGTTCGAGATGCGCACGTCGCCGCCCGACTTGAGCGAGGCGTGGATGTTCTCGACGATGGAGGTCAGAACCTTGCCGGCGTCGGCTTGCGACACACCGGTGTCCTTGGCGACGGCGGCGATCAGTTCGGCTTGAGTGGTCATGAGGGTCGTTTCCCGAATAGGTCGCCCGATTCCCGGGCGATGACCTGGGGATCAACACGCTTTTCGGGGGTCTTGGCAAGACGCGGCGCCGAGGAAAGCCTTTGAGGCTGGGGATTCAGCCCGATCCGGAGGCCCGCTGAAAGCTCTCGACCAGGCTCCCAGCGACCAGTCGCCAGCCGTCCACCAGCACGAAGAAGATCAACTTGAACGGCAGTGAAACAATGACTGGCGGCAGCATCATCATGCCCATGGACATGAGCACGCTGGCGACCACCAGATCGATCACAAGGAACGGAACGAAAAGGAGAAATCCTATCGTGAAGGCCCGCTTCAACTCGCTGATCATGAAGGCCGGGGTGACCACGCGAAGGGGCAGGTCCTGGGCGTTCTGGGGCGCCTCGATCTGGCTCAGGCGGGTGAACAGGGCGAGGTCGGAGCGGTCCACCTGGGACAGCATGAAGGTCTTTACGGGCTCGGAGGCCGCATCGAAGGCCTGAGGCAGCTCCATCTGCTGATCCAGCAGGGGGCGGATGCCCGAATCATAGGCGTCCTGCCAGGTCGGGGCCATCACGATGGCCGACAGGAACAGCGCCAGCGACACCAGCACGGCGTTCGGCGGCGACTGCTGCATGCCCAGGGCGGTGCGCAGCAGCGACAGCACCACGACGATCCGCACGAAGCTGGTCGTCATGATGACGATCGACGGCGCCAGGCTGAGCACCGTCATCAGCCCGACCAGCTGGATAACCCGTTCGGTCAGTCCCGCGCCGGTGCCCAGGTCGATGTTGATGGCGGATCCAGACGACGCCACGTCCTGCGCCAGGGCGCCGAGCGGCCACACGAGGCAGAGAAGGGTGGTGATCAGCGACAGGACGGCCGCGCGCTTCAGTTCGGCGCGCGAAGGCATTTTGAGCAGGCCGTCGCGGGCCGGCTTCATCGCGGCGCTCCAGGGCTGCGGGGCTCGATCAGCTCCTTGCCCTCGCCCAAGAGAATCAGGCGTTCCTCGTCATCGACGCGCACCAGAACGAGGCGGCGCGCGGGGTCCAGCACCAGGGTTTCGACGACCTGCATGCGCCGGGCGCCGCGGTCGGCCTGCAGCCTGGCCATCAGTTGGGGCGCATAGCGGCGGGCCGCCCAGGCGGCCAGGCCAATGATGCCCAGGGTGATGGCCAGGCCGAACACCGCGCGGGCGAGATCGAGGAAGTTCATGAAGGCCCCGTGCCGCAGGGCCTCACTGTGAGGCCGCCGACCAGGCCAGACTGTCTCAACATCCTTAACGGCGCGTTTACCATGCACCCGGCATTTTCGACCCAGTGAGAATCGAAGGTTGAGATTCGCCGGAGCGAACCATGGGCGTCGCCGACCTGCCGCTGCTGCAACAGATCAAGGGCCGCCTGGGCTGGCTGGACGAGCGCCAGCGCGTGGTGGCCCAGAACGTCGCCAACTCCGACACCCCGGGCTATGTGGCGCGCGATCTCAAGGCGCCGACCGATTTCGCGCGGGCGATGGCCGAGGGCGGGGGGCTTCGCATGACGCGGACCTCGGCCGCCCACATCTCGCCGCCCGGGCCGGTGACGCGCTTCACCGCGTCGGATGCGCCGGATTCCGAGACGACGCTGGACGGCAATTCGGTCGTGGTCGAAGAGCAGATGCTCAAGATGGCCGAGAGCCGCATGGCCTATGACGCCGCCATCGGCTTCTACCAGAAGTCCATGCAGATGATCCGCATGGCCGCCAAGCCCCCCGGTCGCTGAGAAGGACTGAGCCATGCCTGATCCGGTTCCGCCGAGAAACAACGCCATGGCCGTGGCCGCTTCGGCGCTCAAGGCCCAGCAATCCCGCATGCGCGTGATCGCCGAAAACATCGCCAACGCCCAATCGACCGCCCCGACCGCCGACGGCCAGCCCTATCGTCGCCAGGTGCCTGTGTTCCAGGCCCGCGAGATCGACGGCGTGACCGGCGTCACCCTGGCCCAGGTGCGGCCCGACATGCGCCCGTTCCGGGTTGAGTACGACCCGTCGCACCCGGCCGCCAACGCCGAGGGTTATGTCCAGCGGCCCAACGTCGACACCCTGGTCGAGGCGATGGACATGCGCGAGGCGCAGCGCGCCTATGAGGCCAATCTGAACGTCATCGAGACGGCGCGGTCGATGGAGACCCGCACCCTCGACATACTGAAGCGCTGAGGAGCTAGGCCATGAATCCGATGATGGCGGCCAAGGCCTATGCGGCGGTTCAGGGCGGCGCCCTGCCGTCCGCGACGAACGCCGCGCCGCCGGCTTCGGGGCCGGATTTCTCGCAGATGCTGTCCAGCGTCATGGGCGACGTGACCCAGGCCACGCGCGGCGCGGAGACCCAGATGGCTCAGTCGATCCAGGGGCAGGGCAGTCTGATCGACGTCGTCACCGCCATCTCCTCGGCCGAGGCGTCGCTGGAGACGGTCATGGCCGTGCGCGACCAGGTGATCCAGGCCTACCAGGAAATCATGCGCATGCCGATCTGAGGCGGGAACTGCGTTCAGGCCAGCCGGTTTGCCAGCTGACTGCAACCGAGGCCTGTCATGCTGAAGGACCGCAACTCTTCGGCCATCATCGCCGTCGCCGACCTTGATCGCGCCCGCCGCTTCTATGAACAGACCCTTGGTCTGACCGTGGCCGACGACATGGGCGAGGTGCTTTCCTTCGCCACCGGAGGCACGCATCTGGTGGTCTATCGATCGGACGAAGCCGGGACCAATCGGGCCAATGCGGTGGTCTGGGGGGTCGGCGAGGAGATCGAGGCGATCGTCGCCGACCTGCGCGGCAAGGGCGTCAGTTTCGAACACTACGACCTGGACGGCGTGGACTTTGCCGACGGACTGCATCGTTCCGGCGAGTTCCGGATGGCCTGGTTCAAGGATCCGGACGGCAACATCCTGCACCTTAACAGCGGCGACTAGCCTTCGAGCGAGACCAGCGGCTGACGCACACGCACGGCGCGGCCCTCGCGCTTCAGCCAGCCCTTGATCCGGTTCTGAAGCGGCTGGTCGATCACGTAGTGGAAGGCGAAGGCGAACACGAAGGCTGAAGCCACGCCCGCGCCCCAAAGCGCCCATTGCACGGGCTCCGACAGCGAGAGCCGCGCGACGGCCACGTTGGTGGCGCCGAACCAGGCGATCCGGACCACCTCATTGGTGATGAACATCGAGAACGAGACCACGGCCGAGAGCTCGATCAGGCGCGACGGCTTTTTGACCGGAACGGCGCCCGCAGCCAGGATGATGAGGCTGATCCAGACAAGCGAAATCAGGGCGTTCTTGTCGAAATACTGCGCGATTGCGAGACCCGTGGCGGCGGCGATCCCGGCCCAGCCGGCCAGCCGCGGCGCGATCCAGACCCTCTGGGCGAACCCGGCCAGGCACATGCCCAGGAAGAACAGAGGCAGAGCGCGCCAGAACCCCAGCCTGAGCGGCATCTGATAGACAGGCAGGTCGAACAGCGCCCAAGTGATCTGATTGGCCAGCAGATAGACCCCGACGCCGAGGCCCAGCACCGCCCAGGGGCCCAGGCGCATCAAGCCGCGCAGGATCCAGGGGAAGGCCAGGTAGCAGCCGATCAGCGCCGAGATGGACCAACTGGGCGCGTTCCAGCCCAGGCCGCCATGCACGCCGAAGGACTGGACCAGGGCCAGCTGCGCCGGCAGCTGATCCCAGGCGAACCACTCCGGATTGCGCGGCGGGGCGCCCACGGCCGTGCCGAGCATCACCAGCGCCACGAGGCTAAGCCCCATGATCAAGTGGGCCGGCCAGACTCGCAGCGCGCGCTTCAGGAAGAAGTCAGTGGGCGACAGTCGGCCCTGACCGACCGCCGCGCCATAGACGCGCATCAGCACATAGCCGGAATCGATCAGGAAGAAGTTGGTCAGCAGAAAGCCGCCGCGCTCGAACACCGGGTGGATGGTCTCGGCCAGGGCGTGCGGCCCGGCTGCCTGGAAGTGGTGCAGGATGATCAGCGAGGCCACGATGAAGCGCAGCGCGTCCAGCCAGCCGCCGCGCATGATCGGCGGTGGTTCATTCCGGGACGAAATCGCGCTCCAGGCCATGACGACGGCTCCTTCGCAGGAGGCGTCGCAATCTTTGGGCCGTCAGGCGACGCCTGGCGCGAGTGCCCAGCGTTGGGAGCCTTCGCCAAAGGGGCGGAAGAACAGGTCGCGATAGCGTTCGAAGACTTCGACGATCCGGGCCG
This sequence comes from Brevundimonas sp., assembly GCF_046295775.1. Taxonomy (GTDB): domain Bacteria; phylum Pseudomonadota; class Alphaproteobacteria; order Caulobacterales; family Caulobacteraceae; genus Brevundimonas. Next base: position 107,772 of record NZ_JBKBML010000005.1, read on the forward strand.
CCAGATCCTGGGTGATCGATTCACCGCGCTGGCGCTTCATGGCGGCCACGCAGTCCACCACGACGGTCTGATGCGCCGAACCTCCCATGCTTTTCAGCACCGTCGCGACGTCTCGAGCCAGAGGGTCGAGCGCGGGGCTGCTGCTCCAGGGGCCCTTCTGGCCTTGATCGTGCGTCAGAGTCATTCGGGAAACCCCTCGTTCTCGACAGACGCGAAAGGCGTCGCAAAATAAGTAGAAAAGTGCAAGCCCGCAGACTGATTCGAGGGAAAGTTCTGATCAGGCTCGCTTTTCGACGAACACCGTTCCGGCCGAATAGCCGGCGCCGAAGCTGCAGATCAGGCCCTTGTCGCCCGGCTCGAAGCCGTCCTGGTGCAGGTGGAAGGCGATGATCGACCCGGCCGACGAGGTGTTGGCGTAGTCGTCCAGGATGATGACGTTCTCTTGCGGCGTCGGCTCGCGGCCCAGCACCTTCTTGCCGATCAGCTCGTTCATGTTGATGTTGGCCTGGTGCAGCCACAGCCGCTTCAGCGACGGGGCTTCGATGTCCAGGTCGCGGGCGTGATCGACGATCATCTCGGCGACCATGGGCACCACGTCCTTGAAGACCTTGCGGCCCTGCTGAACGAACATCTTGTCCGGCGCCCCGATGCCCTCGGGCGCGGCGTTGTTCAAAAAGCCGAAATTGTTGCGGATGTTGTTGGAGAACACCGTCTTCAGCCGCGTGCCCAGCACCGTCCAGCCGCCCGGTCCGGCCTGATCCTCGGCCTCGACGATGACGGCGGTCGCCACGTCGCCGAAGATGAAGTGGCTGTCGCGGTCGGTGAAGTTCAGGTGGGCCGAGCAGATCTCGGGATTGACCATCAGCACCGCCTTGACCGAGCCAGAGGCGATGAAGTCCGCGGCCGTCTTGATGCCGAAGGTGGCCGACGAGCAGGCCACGTTCATGTCGAAGGCGAAACCGTCGATGCCCAGGGCCTGCTGCACCTCGATCGCCATGGCGGGGTAGGGGCGCTGCATGTTGGACGCCGCGCACAGGACCGCGCCGATCTCGCTGACCGGCTTGCCCCAGGCCTCGATCGCCTGACGCGCGGCCTTCACCGCCATCTCGGCCAGGACTGACAACTCGTCGTTGGAGCGTTCCGGCAGGTTCGGGGCCATGCGCTCGGGGTCGATGACGCCCGCCTTGTCCATGACGAAGCGGCGCTTGATGCCCGAGGCCTTTTCGATGAACTCGACCGAGGACGGCGTCTTGGCCTCGGCCTCGCCCGCCGCGATGGCGTCGGCGTTGGCCGCGTTCCAGCGCTCGGCCCAAGCGTTGTAGGCGGCCACCAGTTCGGCGTTGGATATGGATTGTTCCGGCGTGAACAGGCCGGTGGCGGCGATCACGGCTCGAGTTTGAGCCTGAGGCTGAGTTTGGGTCACGCGGGCGCTCTGTCCATTTCGATGGCGAACCCTCTCAATAGGACGGCGGCGGGGTCCGGTCGAGGCTCGCCATCAACCCGCGCCACCAACGGCGCACGCGGCCGCGCGGCGGCGGCGGCAGGGGGCGGTCGCGCGCCGCGATCAGGGCCTCGACCAAGTCCTCGGCCTCGCACGGCCAACCATCCGGCGTGACATAGATCGGGTAGTCGATCAGGGCGGCGTTCACGAGGGCGTCCAGGCTGGCGGCGCGGCCCCGGCGCGGGAAGTCCAGCTGATCCTCAGTCAGGCCCCAGCCCGCGTAGAAAGGCCGGCCATAGACGCTGACCCGCTTGCCCCGCAGCAGGGCCTCGAAGCCGGACAGTGAGGTCAAGGTCGCCAGCCTGTCGCAGGCGTTCAGGCAGTCGACGATGTCCAGCCCGTCGGCCACGGCGTCCACCTCGGACATGGCCGAGGCGTCCAGCAGGCCCGGGCGGTTGCCCGCCAGCACGTCGGGGTGGTTGCGCCAGATCAGGAAGGCGTCGGGATGATCGCGCCGCGCGGCCTGGACGAGGGCGGAGTTGGTGCGGATGTCCGGCTCGCAGCCCAGCAGGATCGAGCGGTCGTTTTCGACCTGGCCGACGACCAGCAGGCGTTCGCGATCGGTCGGCCAGTCGGCGGGCGCGCCGTCGCCCTTCAGATTGTATTTGGACAGGCCGGCGTCGACCACGCGGGCGCGTAGGCGCGCGGCGCGGGCCAGACGCTCGGGCGCCGGCTCCCCGGCCGCGATCAGGCTTTCCAGCCGGCTGGGCCGCGACGGATCGTAATATACCCCCTGATCGTCCAGGGCGACGGACAGGGCGCCGAAGAAGTCGGACCCCAGGCCTCGCGAGCGGATGAAACCATCCTCGATCCGCACGGTCGGGCCATCGAAGGCGGCGGCGGCCTGGCGCGTCCTCTCGCTCTCCTTGCCGGCCCACCAGACCAGACGGCCGGCGTGGTCCTGAGCGGCCTTCACCGCCGCCGAGGCGCGCCAGTAATAGCGCAGGTCGGTGCGCGGTCCGTTCAGCAGGCGACGGATCGCCGGACGCTTGGCCGGGGCGAAACCCACACCGGCCCAGAAGCCCTCCAGCCGACGCGCCCGCCCGTCCAAGGCGATCAGCCGATCCAGCGCCTGCTCGGGCTCGCAACGCTCTCCGGTCACCGGATCGACATAGCGCGGCAGGCGGATCAGGGCGGCGGCGGCCACAGTCTCGATATCGCGCGCCGTCCCGCGTCGGGCGATGGGCTTGGCGTCCGTGGTCAGGCCCCATCCGGCATAGAAGGGCGCGCCGAAGCAGCGCACCGGCAGGCCGCGCAGCAGGGCCTCGAACCCCAGGCCGCTGGTCACGCACCAGACCGCGTCCACCTCCGCCAAAAGATCGGCGGGGCGCACGTCGGCGTCGATGACGGTCAGGCCGTCCAGCAGGCGGTCGGGAATGCACCCGCGCTTTTTGCCCGCCGCCACCGCCGGATGGCGTTTGACGATCAGCTGAGCGTCCGGCTCCTCGCGCCGTGCGGTCTCGACCATGGCGACAAAGCTGTCGGACCCCGCTAGGCCGTTGGCGATCGAGGCGTCGCCCAGGGTCTGATCGACGATCAGAACGCGCCGTCCGGGCTTCAGGATAGACCGATCCAGCGGGCCGCCCATATTGGTCTTGGACAGATCCGACGCCACCAGCCGGTCGATCAGGATGCGCGACCGCGCGTGCATGTCCGCATCGCACCAGTCGGGGCCTGAGGCGATGGCCTCCTCCATGCGCGAAGGGCGCGTCGCGTCGTAATAGACGCCCAGGTCGTCGGGCAGGACGCTGAGGGTCGCCGCGCCAGCCTCGCCCAATCCAATGGAACGGATCAGGCCGTCTTCCAGCGCCACATAGGGCAGGCCGCGAGACGCCGCCCAGCGCCGCCCCGCCGCCGCCGTCGGCTTCAGCCCCCAGCCGACGACGGCCCGCACGTCCGGTCCCGGCGTGGCGCGCAGCTCGTATTCCGGCAGGAACCGCGCCAGGAACGGGACCTTCAGCACCCCAGGCGCGCACACCCAGGCCGGAATGGGCCGGTCGGTTTGGAGGAGGTCTCGATAGGTCAAAGTTTGGGCGTGTCCGGCTTCGTTCGTCCCGTTTAGGGGACGGTGCGGCTTCCACACAACCGCTCATCCCGGCGGAAGCCGGGACCCAGACCTTTGGCCAAGCCCGCGAAGCTATCCAAGGGCGAGTGCGGCTTTCTCGCTGGGTCCCGGCTTTCGCCGGGATGAGCGGAAAAGGAGCGCTCAGGCCCGCCCGGCCTGGCCCGACAGCATGGCCGCGTCGACGCCCAGTCCGGCCAGGGCGCGGCTCCATTTGGCGTCGTGGTCGTCGTCGAAGATCAGGCCGACGTCGGCGTCGGCGGTCAGCCAGACATTCTCGCCCAGCTCTTCCTCCAACTGACCTTCGCCCCACCCGGCGTAGCCCAGCAGCAGCACCGAACGGCGCGGGCCGGCCACGGCGTCGGTCATGGCGATCAGGGCGTCGCGCGAGCCCGTCATGGCCAGCCCCTCGCCGAAGGGCAGGCTGGCCTCGTCGTTCATCCAGTCGTCGGTGTGCAGCACGAAGCCGCGCTCCTTCTCGACCGGCCCGCCGATCAGAACCGGCCGCGCGGCTGCGTCGCCAAGCGCCGGCGTCTCCAGCTTGTCGAGAACGGTCTTCAAGGTCACGCCGGGCGCTGGCCGATCCAGGCGCAGGCCCATGGCGTGGTCCGGCCCATGGGCGCAGATCAGTATGACCGCATGTTCGAAACGGGGATCGCCGATACCGGGCATGGCCACCAGGACCCGGCCCGTCAGAGATTGGAATTCAACCATGTTCCTATCATCGGGTCACGCCCGCCGTTCCGCAAGGCGACGCGACGTCTCGCGGGTGCTTGGCGACGGAACCGGACACGCCTATCTCCGCTGTCGACCTGCAACGGAGACATCCCATGACGATCAAGACCGGCGACCGCATCCCCTCGGCCACCCTGACGACCATGACCGGCGAAGGCCCGAAGCCGATCACCACCGACGAGCTGTTCAAGGGCAAGACCGTGGCGGTGTTCGCCGTGCCGGGCGCCTTCACCCCGACCTGCTCGGCGCGCCACCTGCCGGGCTTCAAGGATCACCGAGACGACTTCGCCGGCAAGGGCGTGGACACGGTGGCCTGCGTCTCGGTCAATGACGCCTTCGTCATGGGCGCCTGGGCCCGGGAGAACGAGCTGGATGGCGAGAAGGACATCGTCATGCTGGCCGACGGCAACGCCGACTTCACCCGCGCCCTGGGCCTGACGCTGGACGCCAAGGGCTTCGGCATGGGCGAGCGCTCGCAGCGCTATTCGATGCTGGTCAAGGACGGCGTGGTCGAGCAGCTCAATGTCGAGCAGGGCGGCGAGTTCAAGGTCTCGTCGGCCGAACACCTGCTGGGGCAGCTTTAAACTGGCGCTACGCTCGGCTCGCGGAGCCTCGCGGCTTGAGCGGCCTTTTCTCGCGCTACGCTGGCGATGCGGTCGCCCGCGGCTTGAGCGCTTGAAATGACTGACGTGTTCAGCCCCGAGAAGCGCAGCGCCGTCATGCGGCGCGTCAAGGGGCGGGATACGTCACCCGAGCTTCACGTCCGTCGCCTCCTGCGGGCGGCGGGCGTAGGCTATCGATTGGGCGGATGCGGCCTGCCCGGCCGGCCGGATCTGGTGATGAAGGGGCGCAGACTGGCGGTATTTGTGCACGGTTGCTTCTGGCACGGCCATGACTGCCCCCGTGGTTCCAGAAAACCCAAGGCCAATGCGGACTACTGGTCCGCCAAGATCGATCGGAATCGTGCGCGCGACGCCGCCTCCGTCACCGCCCTGGTCGAGGGCGGATGGCGGGTCGAGGTGATCTGGGAGTGCGAACTCAAGGCCCCGGAGACGGCGCAGAGGCTGCTGGCCTCGGCGAGCGTGGATCAGGCCGCTTCGGCTTCAGCCCCGTCGGACAGCACTTCATTCAGCGCCCCGATCAAGGCGGCGGGCGTCAGGGGCTTGGAGACGAAATAATTCATCCCGGCGGCCGTGCAGGCCGCCACGTCCTCGGGCGCGGTGTCCGCGGTGACGGCGATCACCGGCGTGGCGGCATTGATCCCGCCGCCGGCGCGCAGTCGCCGCGTAGTCTCCCGGCCATCCAACTCGGGCATCCGCACGTCCATGAAGATGACGTCGAACGGCTCCGTCGCCGAAATCTCCAGGGCCTTCAGCCCGTCTACAGCTGTCGCAATGTCGCAGCCCAGCGGCTGCAGGATCAGCTGGACGGCGCGCCGGTTGATGTCGTGATCGTCCACGACCAGCACCCGCAATGGACGTTCGCTGTCGTCCTCACTCTCGTCGATCATCTCGGCCAAGCTTTCGAGCGGCTCTGTAACGTCTTCCGCAGGCGGCGGCTGGAGAGGGGAGGGAGGCGTGCGGACAGACAGCGCCCTGGAGACGGTTGCCCGGCTGTCATCCTCGGCCGGGGGTGCAATGACGTCGCTTTCGGCGCGGGCCAAGGTCACGGCGACGGTGAAGCTGGCGCCTCGACCGGGACGGCTTCGCGCGGTCAGCCGGCCGCCCATCAGCTCCACCAGGTCCCGGCTGATGGCCAGGCCGAGGCCGGTGCCGCCGAACTGGGCGCTGACGCCGTCGGCAGTCTGGTCGAACGGCTGGAACAGGCGGCCCAGCTGGGCGGTGTTCATGCCTGGTCCCGTGTCGCGGACCTCTATCACCAGGGCAGTTCCCGACGGCTCTTCGGCCCAGGCGCGAAGACGAAGTGTGATCGAGCCCTCGGTGGTGAACTTCATCGCGTTGGAGATCAGATTGTTCAGCACCTGGCGCAGCCGCATGGCGTCGCCACGGACCAGTCGTGGAACGTCCCGCGCGCCCTCGATGCGCAGACGCAGACCCTTGTCGCGAGCCAGGCCTGTCCACAGCCTGATCGTCTGCGCCAGAAGCTGGCGCAGGTCGAAATCCGCCGCCTCGACCTGCATGCGGCCCGCATCCAGCTTGGCGTGGTCCAGCAGATCGTCCAGCAAGGCCTTCATCATCAGACCGGCGTCAGTGATCAGGGCGGCGTTGGCGCGGGCCTGGGCGTCACCGTGGTTCAGCTCGCTGGCGCCCGTCAGGATGGCTCCGATAGGGGTGCGAAGGTCGTGACCGACAGCGGCCAGAAAGGCGTTGCGGCCGGCCAGGATGCGTTCGGCCTCCAGCCTGCGGCGCTCGGCGTCCAGGCGGGCGCTGGCCTCGGCCTCGTGCGCCTTGTTGAGCTTGCGCCATGTGGAGATGCAGAACATCGCATAGACGCCGACCGCCACTGCGACGGCGGTGATGAACCCGGGCGGAGCGGCATACAGTCCCATCATCACCGGCAGGCTGCCGAGATAGAGGAAGTGCGGTGCGGTGGTCAGCACCAGAACCTTGGTCGATGCAGGGGCGTTGATCATCGAATAGATCGAGCCCGCGCACAGCAGGATCGCCGCGCAGATGCCGCCCATCGCGCCGCCCGCCAGCCATAGCGGTATCGCCAGGCTGCCGAAGAATATCGAGTTGAGCGACAGCATGCCCCCACCGATCATGGACCGCAAAGGCCCCATGTGATCAGTTCTTCCGCTCGTGATCGGGGCGAACACCCATAGGTCCAGCGCCTGGATCAGGAAGTACAGGGCGGCCCAGACCGCCGCGTAGGGCCAGCCGATCAACGGGCTGAACACCAGGGCGCTGGCGGCGCCCATGCACACGCGCTGAACCAGGGCCTTGCGGCGCTGGCGTATGGCGGGGGCCCACCCTTTCTGGTCCGGGGCGTAGGTCTGCGGCATTCGTCGTTCCGGCAGGCGTTGTTCGCCCGCGGCCAGCATGCCCAACCTGCCCTAATGCTCCGTCAACACGCCGTGCCGACGGCCTCGGCCACGCTGGCGAAACCCTCGGCGCGCAGGCGTTTGGCGAGGTCCGCGTTGATCCGCCGCACCAGTCCCGGGCCGGCGTAGACAAGGGCGGAATATAACTGCACGGCCGAGGCCCCCATGCCCAGGCGCGTCAGCGCCTCCTGCCCGCTGTCGATCCCGCCGGCCGAGATCAGCGGCAGTCGGCCCTGCGCGGCCTCGACGGCGGCGGCCAGGGCGCGACGTGCGATCGGTTTCAGCGGCGCGCCCGACAGGCCCCCGCTCTCCGCGCGCTGGGGCGAGGTCAGCTCAGCCGGCCGCTCCAGCGTCGTGTTCGACACGATCAGGCCGTCGATGCCCCAGGCCAGGGCCGCCTCGACGATTAGGCCGATCTCGTCGGCGGTCAGGTCCGGCGCGATCTTAAGGAAAACCGGCTGCGGTCCCCGCGCCTCCGCCACCCGGCCCAGCAGATCGTCCAGCGCCTCGCGCCCTTGCAGGGCGCGCAGGCCGGGCGTGTTGGGCGAAGAGACGTTGACCGTGAAATAGTCGGCCAGGCCCGCCAGACGCTTTAGGCCGGCGACGTAGTCGGCCGCCTTGTCCTCGGTGTCTTTGTTGGCCCCCAGATTGGCGCCGACGATCACGCCCAGCGGCCGGCGGCTCAGCCGTGCGGCGAAGGCCTCCAGGCCGCGGTTGTTGAAGCCCATGCGGTTGATGACCGCGCCGTCCTCGCTCAGCCGGAACAGCCGGGGCTTGGGATTGCCCTCCTGCGGCCGGGGCGTGACCGAGCCGCACTCCACGAAGCCGAACCCCAGCCGGCCCAGGCCGCCGATGGCCTCACCGTCCTTGTCCAGGCCAGCAGCCAGCCCGACGGGCGAGGGCAGCTGCAGCCCCGCCAGGCCGGTCGCCAAGATCGGGTCCGGCTTGGCGCTTGACGCCCCCGGCAGCAGCGCCAGACCCCGCACGGCGGCGCGGTGCGCCGTCTCGGGGTCGACCCGACGCAGCAGGTCGGTTCCCAGGTCCAGCAGGCTCACGCCGGTTCGCCCCAGATGATCTCGCCGTCCACGACCTCGGCCGCCCGCGCCTGCGTCACTGCCGTCAGCGGCAGGTCGGCGAACAGATGCGGGAACAGGGCGCCGCCGCGCGACGCCTCCCACTTCAGCGCCTCGCCCAGCAGCGTCAGATCCACGGTCAGGATCACCAGGTCGCGTCGGCCGGCGTAATGGCGTCGTGCGGTCTCGGCCAGTTGGTCGGCGGTCGACATATGGATGTAGCCGTCGGCCCGATCGACCTCGGACCCGCCATAGGCGCCGGCGGCCTTAAAAGCCGCCCAGTCTTCACGGCCCATGATCTTGAAGGCCTCGGTCTCGCTCACGCCGCGCCTCCGCCCAGGTCGCGCGGGGTCAGGAAGCCCTCGCAGGTCGGCCGTCCCGCCGCGTCGACCGAGAAGATGGCCGCCGCGCCGGTCGGGAATCCGGCCAGCCGCTCGATCATGGCCGGCGAGGCCGCGCCCTCGATCAGATACTCGTGCGCCAGCAGATGCACCCCCGGATTGTGCGCCAGGATCAGCAGGCAGCCGGCCTCTTCCTCCGCGGCCTCGACGTGGCGGCGCAGGGTCTCGCTCTCGGCGTTGTACAGGGCCGGCTCGATCCGCACCTCGACATCGCCCAGCGCCTCGTGCGCGGCGTCCCAACTCTGGCGCGTGCGCACGGCCGAGGAGACGATGGCCAGGTCCGGCTTCAGACCGCGTTCGGCCAGGGCGCGGCCCATCAGGGCGGCGTCGGCCAGGCCTTGAGGCGACAGGGGGCGGGCGCGGTCGCCGCCGTCTCCGCCGGAGGCTTCGGCGTGGGCGTGACGCATCAGGATCAGTCGGTGCATGGGCCCCGCTTAGAGCGAAATCGCTTCAGATGCGATCGCATCTGAAGCCAGATATTCGCTCCACTCATGATTCCGGACCATTGATCTGGCTTCGGATCGATTCAATCCGAAGCGATAATGGTCGAATGCCGTTCGCGCGCGCTATCCAGCGCCCCTCTGGTCGCGGGCGACAGGACCGGCGCCGACAGGGCAGGCCTGGCCTGGGCGGAAGGCCGAATGCGGGCGTAGGCCTGACGCGTCGCCTCCAGCAGGATCACGCCCGACGCGCCGGGCGCGACGCGGCGTCCCACCTGCTCGAAGGTCTCGGCGAACCGCAACAGCGGCGACCAGGGCGGGGCGTACAGGGTTTGGGACCAGGCGGTCGGCTCCAGCCCGGCGGCGCGCACCAGCTTTTCCAGCTGCCCGCGTGTGAAGGGCCGGCCGTGGCCGAAGGGCGTGTTCTCCGACCGCGCCCAGAAGCCGCCGCGCGCCGCCGCCGCCAGTATGATCCGCCCCGCAGGGGCCAGGGCGCGGACGGCCTCGTTCAGCAGAGCCGTGGCGTCGTCGGCCTCTTCCAGAGCGTGGATCAGGAGGATGCGGTCGAAGGACCCGGCCGGGAAGGGCAGGCGGCGGTCGTCGACCAGCAGGGTGCGGTTTCGCCCGACGCCCGGCCAGGCCTCGACCCCCTGGCCCGAGGGCATGGCGGCGACGATGCGGCGCGCGCCGACGAAAGCGTCTAGCCATGGGGTGGCGTAGCCTATGCCCAGCACGTCACAGCTCGGCGCCTCGCCCCAGGCCTCGGCCAGGCGTCGCGCCAGCATGCGTCGCGCCAGCGCGCCGGCCGGCTCGCCGTAGAAGGCCCGCAACTCGTCGATGGAGCGCCGCATGGCCGTCAGTATAGGCCCGATGCGACCCGGCCTGCTAGGATGCGCGCATGACTCTGGATGTGCGCCTGTTTCCCTGCCTGTCGGACAACTACGGCTTTCTGATCCGCGACGCCGACACAGGTCGGGTGGCGGCGGTCGACGCGCCGGACCCAGACGCGATCCTGGCCGATCTGGAGGCTAGCGGCTGGGGCCGGCTGGACATGATTCTGAACACCCACTGGCACCCCGACCACACAGCCGGCAACGAACGGCTGAAGGCCGAAACCGGCTGCGAGATCGTCGGTCCCGAGGAGGTCCGTCGCGCCGCGCCGCTGGATCGCGTCGTGGCGGGCGGGGACGTTGTCGAATTGGGCGCGACGCGCTTTGAGGTGACCGACGCGCCCGGCCACACCCTGGGCCATGTGGTCTATCGCTCTCAGGCGGATCGGGCCGCCTTCGTGGGCGACGTGCTGTTCGCCCTGGGATGCGGCCGACTGTTCGAAGGCACGCCCGAGCAGATGTGGACCAGCCTGCAGATCCTCGCGGCCTGGCCGGACGAGACGGTGGTGTGGTGTGCACACGAATACACCGCGTCGAACGCCCGGTTCGCCCTGAGCTTGGACGACAGCGCGGCGATGCAAGCACACGCCGAGGCCATCTTCGCGGCGCGGGAGCGGGGCCAGCCGACGGTGCCGACGACGATCGCGGTGGAGAAGCGCCTCAACCCCTTCCTCAGGGCTCGCGATGTGCAAGAGTTCGCCGCCCGGCGCGCCGCCAAGGATGCGTTCAGGCGCTGATCAGTCGGCGAAGGCTTCGATGATCCGCGCCGACGACGGCTTGCCCGCCGCGCCGCGCGAGGGGTCGGTCGTCACGCGCAGTTCGCCGTTGCTGTAGGTCACGTTCGCGCGATTGCCCTCGACGATGGTGATGACCCGCAGCCGCGACAGCCGGCTCCGCGCCGTGACCGAGCGCGCCATGCGCAGCACGGCGTCCGTGGTCACCATCAGCGCATCGACGGCCAGGGCCTCCGAGCGATCGCCCGACAGGTTCACCTGCACCAGATGTCCCAGCGCCTCGTTGAGCATGGCGGACCGACGCAGCATCAGGCTGTGCAGCTGGAACGGGCCGAGCGCTGGCGGTTCAAGGCTCTCGCCTGGACCGACCATGGACACCGGCGAGCCTTGGGGCGCGCGTGGCCCGTACAGGGTCATGCCGCCGTCGGGCGTTACCCGCAGAACCAGCTGTCCGGCGTCGTTGCGATACAGCACGTCGCCGCGCGGCGCGGCCGAGGAACGCAGCGCCCACGTCTCGAGGCTGCGGTCGAACCGCAGCAGCGACGTCGAGCCCGAGCGATCGAGGATGAAAGTCTGGCCGTTCTCGGCCGTGTACCGTCCGACCGGAGGCAGGTTGCGGCTGAAGAACCGGTCCCGCAGCGAGCGGCTCTGCTGGGCCTGGGCGTTCGATTCCTGTTGCGCATGGGCCGGAGCCGGGGCGAGCGCCAGCCCGCCGACGATGACGACGAACGCCATCGCGGCCCAGAACGACGTCGACGCCGACCTGTGCAAGCCCCGGATAATCATGATCGACTTGGTGAAACTCCCGCGCGGCGGATTTTGGGCGGGAGCGAGCTTAACCGACCAGGTATTGACCACCGTTCAATGACAGGGTGCAGCCTGTGACATATCCGGCACGCTCGCCCGACAGCCAGGACACCATGTCGGCGATTTCCTCGCCTTTCCCGAGCCTTCCGACAGGGATCTGAGCGATGATGCCGGCCAGGACCTTCTCATCCATGGCCCCCACCATTTCGGTGTCGATGTAGCCGGGCGCGATGCAGTTTACGGTCACGCCCTTGCGCGCGTTCTCCAACGCCAGCGCCTTGGTGAAGCCGATCATGCCGGCCTTGGCGGCGGAATAGTTGGTCTGGCCGATCTGACCCTTCTGGCCGTTGATCGAGGAGATGTTGACGATGCGGCCGAAGCCGCGGTCACGCATGCCGCCGATGACCTGGCGGGTCATGTTGAAGACCGAGTCCATGTTCACGCGGATGACGTCGGACCACTGGTCGTGGGTCATCTTGTGAAAGAAGCCGTCGCGGGTGATGCCGGCGTTGTTGATCAGCACGTCGATGGGGCCGAGCTGAGCCTCGACCTCGCGCACGGCGCGCTCGCAGTCCTCGAACGAGCCGACGTTGCCTTTGACCACCATGACGCCCAGTTCCCGGGCCGTGGCCTCGGCCGCCTCGGCGTTGCCGGAATAGCCGGCGGCGACCGCCATGCCGTCCTCCTTGAGGCGCTGAACGATCGCCTTGCCGATGCCGCGCGTTCCGCCGGTGACGAGGGCCACTCGTGCCATGGTGCTTCCTTTTCCCGCTAGAGCCGCGTCTGACGCGCGGCCTTCGTCTTAAGACTTAGACCGGGGAAGGGTTCGGCCTCAACCGTCCAGGCGCGACATGTCAATGACGAAGCGATAGCGGACGTCGGACTTCTCCAGCCGCGCATAGGCTTCGTTGATCTGATCGGGCGCGATGACCTCGATGTCGCAGGCGATGTCGTTGGCGGCGCAGAAGTCCAGCATCTCCTGGGTTTCGCGGATGCCGCCGATCAGGCTGCCGGCGACGCTGCGGCGACGCCACAACAGGGGCATGGCGAACACCGGCAGGCCCTCGGTGGTCAGTCCCAGCATGACCATGGTCCCGTCCTTGGCCAGCAGGTTCAGATGGCCGGCGATCTCGTGGGTGGCCGAGACGGTGTTGATGATCAGGTCGAACTTCTCGGCCGCCGCCTGCATGGCCGCCTTGTCGGAGTTGATCAGGAAATGCTTGGCGCCCATGCGCTCGGCGTCGGCCTTCTTGCGGTCCGAGGTCGACAGCACGGTGACCTCGGCGCCCATGGCCGCGGCCTGTTTGACCGCCATGTGGCCCAGCCCGCCCAGGCCGACCACGGCGACCTTGGAGCCCGGCCGCACCTTCCAGTGACGCAGTGGCGAATAGGTGGTGATGCCCGCGCACAGCAGGGGCGCGGCGGCGTCCAGCGGCAGGCTGTCGGGGATGCGCAGCACATAGTTTTGATCCACCACGATGGCGCTGGAATAGCCGCCCTGGGTGATGGTCTGGCCGACGGCCGCGCCCTTGGGGTCGGCCGACCCATAGGTCTGCGTCATGCCCGGAACGCAGTATTGCTCTTCGCCTTCCTGGCAGGGGCGGCACTGGCGGCAGCTGTCGACCATGCAGCCGACGCCGACGCGGTCGCCGACCTTGAAGCGGCTGACGTTCTCTCCGACCGCGGTGACCACACCCGCGATCTCGTGACCCGGCACGATGGGATAGCGGGTGCCGCCCAGGTCGTTCTTCACGATGTGAAGGTCTGAATGGCAGATGCCGGCGAACTGAATCTCGATCGCCACGTCGTCCGCGCCCGGATCACGCCGGTCGAAGCTGTACGGCGTCAGCGGCTTGTCGGCGGCGGTGGCGGCGAAGGCGCGGGTGGCGATGGGCATGAACGAGCCTTTCGAAGGTGTCGTTTCAGACTGTCAGCCGGAAAAATCAGGGTCTGACAAGTCTGAATAGTGTGAAATCGGATGCGCCGGACGCTGATCCTGATCCCGCCCGATGTCGCGAGCGGTCCTTTGGTCAGGTTGGCATGTAACGGGCCAAGCGCAAGCGCCGGGCAAAGGTTTCATCCCTCTCCCGATGGGAGAGGGCTTGAGCGCACGGCGGCGCAGCCGTCGTCCTGGCGCGAAAGGGTGAGGGGGCGGCCGTCGGCCGACGGTGATCGCCGCCCCTCATCCGACCCCTTCGGGGCCACCTTCTCCCATTGGGAGAAGGCTACTTCGACAGCCGCTCGATCAACGCCTGGGCGGCGGCGGGATTGCGCACTTTGGCGCCCGAGATGAAGTAGGCGAACACCTCGCCGCGCCTGGCCCAGTCGCGGGCGCGCGTGGCGACGGCGTTCAGTTCGGGGTCCGTCAGGCCGGCGGGCTCGTCCTCCCGGCTGGACATCAGGCGGGCATATCTAAAGTCAGACGTCTTCTGATCGATGCGCGGCCATTCCGGGGCCTCGTCGTCCTCGGCATAGACGATGGCGCAGCCGTATTTCGCCGCCAGATCATAGAACTGCTGGGTGTCGAAAGAGGCGTTGCGCACCTCCAGGGCATGGCGCAGCCGCAGACCGTCCTTCTCTGTCGGCAACAGCTTCAGGAAGCCCTCAAAATCCTCGGCGTCGAACGTCTTCGTCGCCATGAACTGCCAGTTGATCGGCCCCAGCTTGTCGCCCAGCGCCGTCAGCCCCTGGTCCAGGAAGCGGTCAAAGCTATCCTTGCCCTCGCTCAGCACCTTGCGGTTGGTGCAGTAGCGGCTGGCCTTGACCGAAAAGACGAAGCCGTCGGGCGTCTCGTCACGCCACTTCATCCAGCTGTCGGGCTTGAAGGTGGAATAGTAGGTGCCGTTGATTTCGATGGAGGTCAGGGCCCGGCTGGCGAACTCCAGTTCGCGCTTCTGCACCAGGCCCTCGGGATAGAAGACCCTGCGCCAGGGTTCGAACGTCCAGCCACCGACGCCGATGTGAATGGGGTGGGTCATGTTGAACTCCTCCGTTCGTCAATCGCAGGAAACGGGAAGGTCTGACAACGGACCCTATGCAGAAGGGGATTGTCCAGGCGTGGATCGGTTGGCCATCGGACCGAGGTGGGCTAGCGTCCATCCTCCAGAGCCGAAGCGGGAGAACTCTCGCACGGCGCCATTATGCGATTGGCCACAATGCTGGCGATGCTTGCGTCCATGATTCTTCTGGTCGTTTCCGGGCCGCAGGAAAGTTCGGTGCGCTGTGAAAAGGTGGCTGACACCTTCCACCTTTCCGGGCGTATCGATGCAGAGTTGAACACCTGTGTTCAGGCCAACTTCGGCCAGGGCGTTTCGGAGATCATCGTCGACAGTCCCGGAGGCAATGCCGACGAAGCCCTGCTGATCGCTGAGCGGCTAGCAGGTGAGCAGTTCACCTTGAGGGTTCGAGGCCGGTGCAGCAGCGGATGCGCGAATCTGTTTCTGCCGCTTGCCAAGCGCGTGGTGGTCGAGCCCGGTTCCTATGTCGCCCTCCATGGCACGCTCGATCCGCAGCAGATTCAGAGAGAAGCTGTCGCGCCAAGAGATCGCATCATAGCGCAGGGCCTGCGCGACAATCCCCACTTGGACAGGGCCGTTCTCGAGAGAAACTACGACGCGGAGACGGCCAAGAACGTCGCCCTCATGGAGCGAATGAACGCGTTCACCGAGCGCAATCGCATTCCGAGGGGGTGGCTGTTCTACCGAGAGCCGCGCGACCGAGGCCTAGGCAGACATGTCGCCGGCAGACTGCGCAATCGGAACCCCGACTATGTGCTGGTCGAAGAAGCGCTGATGCGCAGTTGCCTGCCGCATATTCAGATCGATCCTTACCAGGATGGGTTGGAGGCGACGTTCATCAACAATCGGGATCGCTTTCAATCATTCCAGCGCGCGGGCGGCGCCAGATCAGGAGACCTGGTCTGCAGGTTCGAGGCCGACTGAGAACGCTCACCCGCTCAGAGCGGCCTCGATGCCGGCCAGGAGGGTGGCGGCGGTGATGGGCTTGGGCAGGTGGAGGTCGGCGCCGGCTTCGTGAGCCTGGATGCGGTGGGCCGTCATGGCGTTGGCGCTGAGCATGATGATCGGCGTCGGCTGAGCGCCGTTGCGGGCTTCAAGCGCGCGCAGGGCGCGGGTGGCGCTCAGGCCGTCCATGACGGGCATCTGCATGTCCATCAGCACTACGTCGAAGCGAGCGGCTGCGAACGCCTCCAGCGCCTGGGCGCCGTCCGCGACGGTGACCACCTCGGCCTGCTGGGTGGCCAGGATCAGCTGGACCACGCGCTGGTTGGTGGGGTGGTCCTCGGCCAGCAGCACGCGCAGCGGGGCCAGCGACGGTTCGCGCACGCGCGCGGGCCGCTCGGGGGCGGCCTCGGCGCGCGCCAGGGGCAGTTCGACCCGGAAGCGGCTGCCCTGGCCGGGCGTGGACTCCGCCGAGATCACCCCGCCCATCAAGCTGGTCAGGGCGTGGCAGATCGACAAGCCCAGGCCCGTGCCGCCGAACCGGCGCGTGATGCTGGCGTCGGCCTGACTGAAGCGCTGGAACAGGCGCGCGGCGTGTTCTGCGTCAAAGCCGACGCCGGTGTCGGCCACCTCGAATGTCAGCAGCGCCTGACCGTCGGCGGCCTCGGCCACCGCGATCTCGACGCTGACCGAGCCCTGGGCCGTGAACTTCACCGCATTGGACAGCAGATTTCCGAACACCTGGCGCATGCGGGTGCTGTCGCCGACGAAGCGGCCGTGCGCCGAGGCGTCACGTCGGATGTGGAAGGCCACCGCCTTGTCCTCGGCGCGAAGGCGCGCGAGGTCCAGCGGCGCCAGCAGCGCCTCGTCCAGGTCGAAGGCGCGGGCTTCGATGTCCAGCCGACCCGCCTCGATCTTTGAGACGTCCAGAATGTCCGAGACCAGACGTTCCAGCATCTCGCCCGAGCTGCGCACCAGATCGACCATCTCGGCCTGGTCGGGCGACAGGGTCGTGCGTGACAGGGCGTCGACGATGCCGATGACGCCGTTCAGAGGCGTGCGGATCTCGTGGCTCATATTGGCCAGGAAGTCGGACTTGGCGCGGTTGGCGGCCTCGGCCTCGCGCTTGGCCTCGATCAGGGCCTGTTCGTCGGCCAGCCGCTGGGTCACGTCGCGCGCCACGGCGTAGATGCGGTCGCCGGTCCGCTGGGCTCGCCACTCCACCGTGACATAGCCGCCGTCGCGGCGTCGGTAGCGGTTGATGCAGCCGGGCACCGGCAGGCCAAGCCCGCGCTCCTCGACCTCGACCACCGAAAGCAGGGTGTGGGGCATGTCTTCGGGATGGACGAATGACAGGATGCGCTGGCCGACCAGCTCCTCCGGACTCCAGCCAAGATTGCGCCAGGACTCGCTGGCCTTGACGATGCGGCCCTCCATGTCGCGGATGATCAGCAGGTCCAGCGAGACCTCGAAAAAGCGATCGATGTCATCGACGGGCGCTGGGGCGACGCAGGCGTTCATGGGGATCCTCGGAGGAACCCAAGCCGATACCGCGCGACCGTTAAGGTCCGATTTTCACCGCCGATCTGCGACGTTAGTTCGCAGGCGTCAGGCTGGATGTCGCGCCGGGCGCGTCTTGCGTCGCCGGCGCGGCGGTAGGCAGCACGACTTCGACGCGGCGGTTGCGCTGGCGGCCGGCTTCGTCGTCCGAGCCATCGGCGGCGGCGTTCGGGGCCACCGGGCGCTGTTCGCCCAGACCGATGGTGCGCAAGCGGCCCTCGGGCGCGCCTTGTTCGACCAGATAAGCCTTCACCGCGTCGGCGCGAGCGCGCGACAAACGCAGATTGTAGGCGTCATCACCGCGCGAGTCCGTGTGGCCCTCGATAGTGATCGTCCCCGTGCCCCCATCCGCCTGAATCAGGCGCGCCAAAGTGTCGAGCGCGCCGCGGCCCTCGGCCCGAATGGTCGACTGGTCGAAATCGAAGGTCACGTCCGACGGCAGGGAGACGACCGAGCCGCGGTCCGTCTGAACTGCGCCGAGTTCGGTCTTGAGCGCCTCCACGACCTGAAGGTTGCTGGACGCCTGACCGCCGGCTCCCAGCTGTGAGCCGCCGCCTGTCGCGGGCGCAAGCCGAGAGGCTGTATTGGGCCGCATTCCCGACAGGCCGCTGGTGTCGGGCAGGCCGCGCGCACCCCGCGCGCCGTCCAGCGACAGCACCGTCTCGAAGCGGGGGGCGCTGGTGTAGACGTTGTCCGCGCCGGAATGCTGGTTCACGACCAGAGTGGCGCGTTCTCCGCGCGGCAGGGCGCCCGAAAACAGCAGGGCGGCGTCTATGGTGCGGCCGGCCGGAACCTCCAGGGCGTTGTTGGCGGGCGGCGCGGCCAGAAACAGCTTTTCGCCAGCGTCGGTCAGCAGATAGGTGTTCTCTCGTCCGCCGTTTAGCTGAATGTCGCGTGTGCGGCCGTTCATCACGCGAGCCCTCACCAAGGTCGCCTCTCCGCCGGCAGCCACCGACTGAATTTGGAGCACCACCCCGCCGGGATGAGCGATCTGGATGTCCTGCGGGGCGCCATCGCTAGCGCCGCCGCCACTGCCGCAGGCCGCAAGGGCCAGGGCGCCTGCGGCTGTCAGAGGGGCGAGGCGGATCATTGGCCTGTCGCCTGTAGCGGCAGGTCGATGCGGAAGCCGGGCTGGTTGGTGTGCTGATTGTCGGTCTGGGCGTTCTCGTTCAGCACGAGAATCGCGCTCTGGCCCGCGGGCAGCCGCCCCAGGAACACCAGTTCGCCCTCCAGCGTCTGGCCGGCCTGGATGGCGAGGCGTGCATTATTGGCGGGCGGCGACAGATAGATGCGCTCGCCGCTGTCGACGACGATGTAGCCGTCGCGATTGTTGTTGAAGCGGTTCAGCTGGACTTCGCGGTCGCGCCCGTTGATCACGCGTACGCCGACGACCGTCTCCGTCGGCCGGGACTGCAGCGAGGTCAGTTGCAGCACGACGCCGTTCGGGTGAGCCACCTGAATGTCCAGCGACGAGGATTGGCCGCCGTTCCAGAGGTTTGCGGTGTTGGCCGCGGGCGTCGCGGGGGTCGCGACGCCGGGCGCGTTGGTCGGTGCTGCGGTGGTTTCGGCGGGGGCGGGATCCTGGCCGCAGGCGGCGAGCGCCAATGAGGCGACGGACAAAAGGGCGAACGGACGAGCCTTGAGCATCTGGACCTCGCGGAACCGTGACGGTTGATCGCTTTCGAACGCCGGACCGGCGATCCCGTTCAATCTTCAGTAGGCGAAGTCGCGGTACATCCGCTCCACGTCGCCGCCCCAGTCACCGTGATAAAGGTCCAGCAGACGCTCGGCGGGCGTGACGCCGGAATCGGCGATGTCTTCCAATTCCGACAGATAGCCGCGCTCGTCGACCATGCCGCCCGAGAAGCGCGCGCGATTCTTCAGGCCCTGGCGGGCGATGGCGACCATGTCGACGGCGATGTCTCGCACCGAACGGCCGGCGACCTCGGCCTTCAGGCCCAGGCGGGTCACGTCGCGGCGCAGGCGTTCGTGATCGGCGATGTCCCAGTTTTTGCAGAGGTCCCAGGCCGCGGCGAGCGAGGGCGCGTCGTACAGCACGCCGGCCCACAGGGCGGGAAGCGCGCAGATTCGGCTCCACGGACCACCGTCGGCGCCGCGCATCTCCAGATAGGATTTCAGCCGCACCTCGGGGAACAGGGTGGTGAGGTGGTCCTCCCAGTCCTTCTTGGTTGGGCGGTCGCCAGGCAGGGCCGGCAGGCGGCCGTCCATGAAGTCGCGGAACGACTGGCCCGAGGCGTCGACGTAGCGGCCCTCTCGCTTGGCGAAATACATGGGCGTGTCCAGCGCATAGTCGACGTAGCGCTCGAAGCCGAAGCCGTCCTGGAAGACGAAGTCGATCATGCCGGTGCGGTCGGGGTCGGTGTCGGTCCAGACGTTGGCGCGCGCCGACAGGAAGCCGTTGGGCCGGCCCTCGGTGAAGGGCGAGCAGGCGAACAGGGCGGTGGCGATCGGCTGCAGCGCCAGCGAGGTGCGGAACTTGGCCACCATGTCGGCCTCGCTGTCGAAGTCGAGGTTGGCCTGGATGGTGCAGGTGCGCAGCATCATGTCCAGGCCCAGCGACCCGACCTTGGGCATGTAGGCGCGCATGATGTCATAGCGGCCCTTGGGCATGACGGGGATGTCCTCGCGCCGCCACATCGGGTCGAAGCCGGCGCCCAGGAAGCCCAGGCCCAGCTGATCGGCCACCTGCTTGACCTCCATCAGATGCTGGCCGGTCTCGTTGCAGATGTCGTGAATGTCCCTCAGCGGCGCGCCGGACAGTTCGAACTGACCGCCAGGCTCCAGGCTGATCGAGGCCGAATAGCCCTCGGCGTTGGGCCGCTCCAGGGCGATGACGTGGCCGGCCTCCTCGACGGGCGTCCAGCCGAAACGGGTCAGGCCGTCCAGCATGGCGCGGATGCCGTTCTCGCCCTCATAGGCCGGGCGGCGCAGGGTCGAGCGGTCGAAGCCGAACTTCTCGTGCTCGGCGCCGATGCGCCACTGGTCCTTGGGCTTGATCCCCTTGGACAGAGCGCCGATCAGGTCGGAGCGGGTAAGCGGCGCGGTCATGGGGCGGTCCTGTCGATCCCGGCGGGATCCCGTGGCGGCTAGATGGGCGGGAATGCGGCGCCGCTCAAGTGGGATCGTGCCGGCGCGGGTGCGGTGTGGGCAGGAAGCGGGTCATGACCGTGACGAAGAAGGCGACCGACCACCCCATCAAAAGCGTGCCGTTGACCCCCTCGATCGCGCCGAACAGCCGCCAGTCCGGATCGACCGCCGTATCGGTGTAGCCGATGGTGGCGTAGCTGATGGTCGAGAAATAGACCGCGTCGCGCAGCTCCGCGATGGCGCCCACCATCATGAAGACCGCGGCGTACAGCCAGATTTCGACAGCGTGCAGAGCCATGAGGCCCAGAGCCAGGGCGCTGGCGGTCAGGGCGCCTTCGAAGCTGAGGGGATTTATGCGCTGCTCGCTCCGTCTCCGTTCGCGATGCGCCAGCAGCCGGGCGAGCACCAGCAGACCGGCCCCGTGCACGCTGACGGTGGCGAGCACCATGACGGTGGCGATCAGAAGCTCTAGACCCATGGCGAGACACTGCGCCGCCGCCGGCCGCGCCGCAATCGGGAGCGGCCGGCGAACCGATCAAGGCTGTGGCTGGGCTGGAGCGGGCGCGGCTGCGTTAGGCGCAACCCGCCAGATGGTGTTGGAAAGGTCGTCGGCCACGAACAGCGCACGGCTGCGCGGATCGAACAGGACGCCGACCGGCCGGCCGCGCGCGTTGCCGTCCTTCCAGAAGCCGGTCAGGAAATCGATCGGTTGCCCGACCGGACGGCCGTTCTGGAAAGCCACGAAGGCGACCTTGAAGCCCGACGGATCCTGCCGATTCCAGCTGCCGTGCTCGCCGATGAAGGCGCCCTGGCTGAACTGGCCGCCGAAACCACCGTCCACCGCAAAGTGCAGCCCCAGCGCCGCGACGTGATTGCCCAGGGCGTAGTCCGGCGTCAGCGCGCGCTCGACGAGTTCGGGCTTCTGCTTCTGCGGTGCGATATGCGGATCAGGGTTCTTGCCCCAATAGCTGTAGGGCCAACCGTAGAAGCCGCCGTCCTGAACCGCCGTCAGATAGTCCGGCACCAACTGCGGGCCCAGTTCGTCGCGTTCGTTGACGACCGACCACAGCTGGCTGGTCGTCGGCTCGATGGCGAGCGCGGTCGGGTTGCGGATGCCGGTGGCGATGGTGCGCCGAGCGCCGGTCTGGCGGTCGATCTCCCACACGACGGCGCGTTCTTCCTCCACGGCCATGCCGCGTTCGCCGACGTTGGAGTTGGACCCGATGCCGACATACAGGAACCGGCCGTCGGCGCTGGCCGTCATCGCCTTGGTCCAATGGTGGTTCAGCTGCGACGGCAGCTTGGTCAGCTCTTCGCCCGGCGCCGTGATCTGGGTCTGGCCTTCCTGATAGGGGAAGCGCAGCACGGCGTCCTGGGCGGCGACGTAGAGATTGCCGTCCACGAAGGCCAGGCCGTAGGGCGCGTTCAGATCGTCGATCAGGACCGATCGGCTCTCGAACTGGCCGTCGCCGTCGGCGTCGCGCAACAGGGTGATGCGGTCACCGCTGTCCACCTGAGTGTTGCCCTGCTTCTTGATGAAGCCGGCGATGACGTCCTTGGGCCGAAGCGCCGGCGCGCCGCCGCCGCGGCCTTCGGCGACTAGAAGATCTCCGTTGGGCAGCATCAGCATCTGGCGCGGGATCAAAAGGTCGCTGGCGATGGCGGTGACCGTGAAGCCTGCCGGCGCCGTCGGCATCTCACCGTCCCAGGCGGCGGGCAGCGAAATCTTCATGGCCGGCAGCAGGCCTTGGCTGACGCTCGGCAACTGGGGCTGGGCGCCGGTTTCGGTCAGATTGGGGTCGCTCTGGACTCCGCAGGCGGAAAGCAGGGCGGCCAGCGAGGCGACGGTGATCAGACGCTTCATCACAGCACCTCCGAACGAACGGCCGGGCGGGCATAGAGCATCCAGCCGGCGACAAGAGCGAGCAGGGCGGTGATGATCGACAGGACCAGGCCTAGCGTGCCCACCGAGCTCCAGGCGTCGCCGCTGTGCTGGAAGGCGTTGATCAGACCGACGATCAACATGGCGACGACCACGCCGAGATAGACCAGAGCTCCGGTCAGGCCCCCGCGACGGCGCGCCAGAAATGCGTCGACGATGGCCCACAGAATGACCAGTCCGCCGAACACCAGACCGGCGGCGTTCAGCCAGGCCGAGAAGTTCGTCCACTGCATCTCACCGGTGTTCAGATAGGTGATGTCGGTGGCGACCGTGCCGGTGAACAGCGCCACGGGAAAGGCCAGCAAAAGCCCGTGCAAGGGCGTCAGCCCCGCTGATCTGTAATATCCTCGCGTCGGCATTGCGCACGCCTCCCCTGAAACCTCGCCAGCCCGGCGACCCTGGACCAATCCCCAAGGCCCGGTTCGGTTTCATTGATCGGCGTGCGTCAGCGTCGCAGTTGGCGGATCAGCGCGCCCAGTCGCCGGCGGAGGCCTGCCACAAAGTCATGGCGGCGATGGCGGCGGTGTCGGCCCGCAGGATGCGCGGACCCAGCGAGATGGCGGTGGCGTAGGGCAGGGCGCGCAGGCGCTCGCCTTCTTCAGGCGAGAAGCCGCCTTCGGGACCGATGAGGATGGACCAGGGTTCACGGGGCGCGTCCGGCAGGGCGCGGATAGCCGGCGCGCCGCCGGTCTCGTCGCAGAACATCAACCGGCGGCCGGGTTCCCAGGCGGACAGCAGCGCGTCCAGCTTCACCGGTTCGTGGATTTCGGGCACGTCCAGACGCCCGGTCTGTTCGGCGGCCTCCTCGGCGATGGCGTCCAGCCGGTCCAGCCGCAGACGGTCGGCGTTGGTGCGCTGGGTGACGACAAGGCGCACGCGGCGCGCGCCCAGCTCGGCCGCCTTTTCGACGATGGTCTCGACGCGGGCCTTTTTCACGACGGCGACGATCAGGTCGAGGTCAGGACCGAACGTCTGCGGTCGCGCCTGTTCCTCGGCGCGCAGGATGACGCCCTTCTTGAGGACCTCGGCCACCGAGGCGCGCCATTCGCCGTCCTTGCCGTTGAAGACCAGCAGGTCGTCGCCAGCCTTCAGGCGCATGACCTGGGTCAGATAGCGCGACTGATCGAGCGTCGGCGCCAGCGCGGCGCCCGGCGACAGGGGCTGAGGGACGTGAAGGCGGATCATCGGTCGTAATGGTAGCGGACCTAAAGCGAGCGCGCGATCAGCAGCTTCATGATCTCGTTGGTGCCGCCGTAGATGCGCTGGACGCGGGCGTCCTTGTAGAGCTGGGCGATCGGATACTCGTTCATGTAGCCGTAGCCGCCGTGCAGCTGCAGCATCTCGTCGATGGTCTCGCCCTGGATGTCGGTGACCCAGTATTTGGCCATCGAGGCGGTGACGGCGTCGAGCTGACCCTTGAGGTGCAGGCCGATGCAATGGTCGACGAAGACCTTGGCCACGGTCAGCTTGGTCTTGACCTCGGCCAGCTTGAACTGGGTGTTCTGGAAGTCGAGGACGCGCTTGCCGAAGGCCTTGCGCTCCTTGACATAGGCCAGGGTCTGCTCAAGGCCGCGCTCGGCGGCGGCGACGCCCTGAACGGCGATGTTCAGGCGCTCCTGGGGCAGTTGCTGCATCAGCTGGATGAAGCCCTGACCCTCGGTCCCCCCGATGATGTTCTCGCCGGGGACCTTCACGTCATTAAAGAACAGCTCGGAGGTGTCGTTGGCCTCCATGCCGATCTTGTGCAGGTTGCGGCCGCGCTCAAACCCTTCGGCCCCATCGGTCTCGACCACGATCAGCGAAGTGCCCTTAGCGCCTTCGGCCGGGTCGGTCTTGGCCACCACGATGATGAAGTTGGCCAGCTGGCCGTTGGTGATGAAGGTCTTCGACCCATTCACCACATACTGGTTGCCGGTCTTGATGGCGGTGGTCTTGACCCCTTGCAGGTCCGAGCCCGCGCCCGGCTCGGTCATGGCGATTGCGCCGACCAGTTCGCCCGACTGCAGGCGCGGCAGCCAGCGCTGCTTCTGCTCCTCGGTGCCATAGTGCCAGATGTAGGGCATCACGATCGCATTGTGCAGCGAGATGCCGAAGTGGTCCGCGCCTTTCCAGCCCAGCTGACGCATCAGTACGACCTCGTGGCGATAGTCGCCGCCGAAGCCGCCGTCTTCCTCCGGCTGGGACAGGCCCAAAAGGCCCGCCTCGCCCGCGTCGTTCCAAAGCTGGCGGGGGACGGAGGAGTCGGCGATCCACTGTTGGACCTTCTCCAGCGGCGCGTGCTCGTCGATCCATTTGGCGACGGAGTCGGAGAAGAGGGTGATCTCTTCTTCCTGCATGAAGTCGGGGTCGGGGGTGTTGAGGACGTTCATACTGATCTCCTGTCCTTCTCCCGTTGGGAGAAGGTGGCCCGCGAAGCGGGTCGGATGGGGGGCGGCGGGCGGGCTATGAAGCGCCGACCCTCACCCTTTCGCCTGAGCCGATCGCCTGCGGCGATCGGAGGCTCAAGCCCTCTCCCACCGGGAGAGGGAGGTTTCAGAACGCTTCCGCCGGCATCTGCATCAGCACGTCGGCCCCGGTCTTCAGCTTCTTCAGGTGGGCCTCGGCGTCGGGCAGGATGCGCTCGACGAAGTAGCGGCCGGTCTGCAGCTTGGCGCTGTAGAAGGGATCGGTCGAGCCGCCGTCGACGGCCTTTTGCGCCGTCACGGCCATCTGGGCCCACAGATAGGCCAGGCCGGTCAGGCCGAAGATGTTGAGGTAGTCGGTGGAGGCGGCGCCGGCGTTGTCGGGGTTCTGCATTCCGTTCTGCATCAGCCACATGGTGGCCTCCTGCAGCTTCTTCTTGGCGTCGGCCAGGCCGTCGACGAAGGGCTGGGTGGTTTCGTTTCCGCCGTTCTCGGACACAAAGGCGCCGATGTCGGCAAACCAGCTCATGATGGCCCGGCCGCCCTTGGCCGGCAGCTTGCGCCCCACCAGGTCCAGCGCCTGGATGCCGTTGGTGCCTTCGTAGATCATGGTGATGCGCGCATCGCGCAGATACTGCGAGGCCGGGAAGTGTTCGGTGTAGCCCGAGCCGCCGTGCACCTGCATCGCCAGCGACGCGGCGTGGAAGCCCTTGTCGGTCAGATAGGCCTTCAGCACCGGGGTGATCAGACCCATGTAGTCCTGGGCCTTCGCAGCGGTGGCCTCGTCAGAGGACTTCTGCAGATCGGCCTGCAGCGCGGTCCACAGTATGAAGGCGCGGCCGCCTTCGACGAAGGCCTTGGCCTCCAGCAGCATGCGGCGCACGTCAGGGTGGACCATGATCGGGTCGGCCGGACCTTCCGGGTTCTTCGGACCGGTCAGGGCGCGGCCCTGCAGGCGGTCATTGGCGAACTCGACTGCGGCCTGATAGGCGGCGTCGCCGATGGCCAGGCCCTGCAGGCCGGTGCCCAGGCGGGCCTCGTTCATGACCACGAACATGTTGTTCATGCCCCGACCTTCCTCGCCGATCAGCCAGCCCTTGGCGCCCTCGTAGGCCATGACGCAGGTGGCGTTGCCGTGGATGCCCATCTTGTGCTCGAGCCCGGCGCACTGGACGCCGTTGCGCTCGCCGATCGAACCGTCCTCGTTGACCAGGAACTTCGGCACCACGAACAGCGACAGGCCCTTGATGCCCGGAACGGCGCCTTCGACGCGGGCCAGCACGGTGTGAATGATGTTGTCGGCGAAGTCGTGCTCGCCGGCCGAAATCCAGATCTTCTGGCCGGTGATCGAATAGCTGCCGTCGCCGTTCGGCACAGCCTTGGTGCGCACCATGCCCAGGTCGGTGCCGCACTGGGGTTCGGTCAGGTTCATGGTGCCGGTCCATTCGCCGGTCGCCATCTTGGGCAGGTACTTGTCCTTGATCTCGTCGGACGCCGAGGCCTCAATGCCGTGGAAGGCGCCGGCCGTCAGGCCGGGGTACATCGAAAACGCCGCCGAGGCGCCCGCGGTGAACTGGCCGACCGCCATGGAGACGATGGCCGGCAGGCCCTGGCCGCCGTATTTCGGATCGAAGGCCAGGCTGGTCCAGCCCGCCTCGACCATCTGATGATAAGCCTCTTTCCAGCCCTTGGGCGTGGTGACGACGTCGCCGTCGATCTTGCAGCCTTCCTGGTCGCCGGTGCGGTTGATCGGAGCGATGACCTCGTCGGCGAACTTGCCGCCTTCCTCCAGCACCTGGTCGATCAGGTCGCGCGACAGATCGGCGCCCTCCAGGTGGTTGGCGTAGCGCTCGACCTCCAGCACGTCGTTCAGGATGAAGGTCAGGTCCCGGACGGGCGACTTGTAGGCCATGGCTCAGGCTCTCGCTTTGAAGGGCTGGAAGGGGGTGTCGCTGTTCAGCCGCTCGTGCAGCAGAATGGCGTATTCGTCGGCGCCGGGCAGCAGGTCGGGGCGGTGCTCGCCCAGCTTGCGCTCCATCACGGCGCAAGCCTCCTCGGCGGTTTCGATGGCGGCGTCCAGGTCTTCGCGCTGCTGCTTGAGGGCGGCGATCTGGGCGCGATGACGACGCAGGGCGACCGCCATCTGATGGGTGTTGTGATTGTCGTGGTCGTAGAGATCCAGCATCTCCTGGATCTCCTGCAGGGAGAAGCCGATGCGCCGGCCGCGCAGGATCAGCTTCAGCCGCGCCCGGTCTCGCGCGTCATAGACCCGCGTCTGGCCCTTGCGGGCGGGGGTCAGAAGCCCCTTGTCCTCATAGAAGCGCAGCGCCCGCGCCGTGGCCCCGAACTCGCGGCACAGCTGGCGGATGGAGTAGGTGCGATGATCGTCGGCGGTCGCCATGCGTCCGTCATAACTTGACGCGCACGTAAAGGGAAGCTTTCACGCGCCATGGCTCGCAAGCACGTCAACGGACAGGGGACCGCCAAGGGCGATCTGCCGTCCAAGCTCTGTCAGGCGTGCGGCCGGCCGTTCGTCTGGCGGCGCAAGTGGGCGCGCGACTGGGAGGCGGTGAAGGTGTGTTCGGACCGGTGCCGGGCCGCCCTCAGGCGCGACGGCCCCACAGCACCGCCGCCGTCAGGCCGGCCAGGATCAGATTGACCGCCGCCAGTCCCCAATCCATCCGCAGGGCGTGCAGGCCCAGCATGAAGACCGTCAGCCCCAGCAGGCCCGCCGCCGCGATCAGCAGCACCGGGCGGCCCAGACGCCACGAGATCAGCGGCGCCAGCAGGCCGATCGCCAGGCCGACCTCGACCCCGCCCAGCATCCGCACGACGGTCTCTCCGACTTCGGCGGGCCAGTGCATCAGCGTGACCAGATTGGTCATCGACTCCGTCATCTTGGCGTAGCCGGCCGCCAGGAAGAACATCGCCAGCCACCCCTGGAAGGTCCAGAGCGCCAGGTTCTTGTAGTTGGCGCACAGGCGCAGTTGAGCGGGCGTGAGCGGGCGGGCGGCGGAGGATGAAGGGGTCATGTCGATCGATCGGCGGAAGGAAGTCAGCGGCTGTTGACTTAGCGTCCAAATACGGCGCCGCAAGGCTCCCAGCTTGACTGTAACCGATTGTGATCGGAATGCGGCGGCGAGGGGTCAGCCCAGCCCGTAACCCGTCCGCGCCGCCTCTATACGCGCAAGCTTGGATTTGAAGATCGACCAGTCGTCATCCGCGTCGATCGCCGCCCAGATGGCCTCGACCTCATCGATCAGCATCTCCTCTGGGTCGGGACGGGCGAAAACGGGGTTTTCCAGCCGCTCAGGGCACTCGGGTTCGTGCTCGAACAGGGCGAAGCGGAAGGCGTCAAAGGCCTCACCCTGCCAGACCTTGCCGCGCGGCCCGGAAAGCGCACGAGCCGAAGACGAGAAGCCGCCGAACCAGTCGAAGAACAGCGGCTCCCACCGTACCGCCTCGCCCTTGTCGCGCAGCAGGGCGAGTGTCGTGTCGACCAGGCGCTGATCCGCCGCCTCGCCCAGCGACTTGACGCCCAACCGGTCCAGGAAGGCGGTGCGCAGGTGGCGGATGTAGGCGGGGCCAAAGCCGTTCAGCGCATCGGTCAAAGGCCCGGCGTCGGCGACCAGTTTCAGGCAACCGGCCAGCTGCGTCAGATTCCAGAACACGGCCTCGGGCTGGCGCGCGAAGGCGTAGAGGCCGAACTGGTCGAAATAGGCGGCGGTGAAGCCCGGCTCATAGTGGGGCAGGAAGCGCCACGGGCCGTAGTCGAAGCTCTCGCCCGTCACATTGAGATTGTCGGTGTTCAGCACGCCATGCACGAAGCCGGCGGCGATCCAGCGGGCGGTCAGACGGGCCGAAGCCTCGACGATGGCGGCCAGAAGGCCGGGCGCGTCGCCGGGCTGGACCTGCGGGTGGTAGAGGGCGCGGACGTGCTCGACCAGGGTTTCGATCTGGTCGGCGCGTTGATGATAGGCGGCCCGCTGAAACGTCCCGAACCGTACATGGCTGTGCGACAGGCGCACCAGAACGGCCGAACGGGTGGGGGAGGGTTCATCGCCACGCTCCAGCGCCTCGCCCGTCTCGACCAGGCTGAGCGCGCGGCTGGTGGGCACGCCCTGCGCCTCCAGCATGGCGGCGGCCAGCACCTCGCGCACCCCGCCCTTCAGCGTCAGCCGGCCGTCGCCCATGCGTGACCACGGCGTCGTGCCCGAGCCCTTGGTGCCGAGATCCATTAGTCTGAGCCTATCACTGGCGCCGCGGGCGCTCGTTGCTTGAGGCCGATCAACGCTGGCATCGACCTGTCGCATCTGGGCTGCGAGGAAGCCGCGGCCGTCGCCCAGGTCGGGGTTGTAGGTGCGGAACTGGTGGCCGTGATAGCGCATGGCGATCGGGCCGGGCTGGCCGGGCAGGGGCTCGAACCGGCCGAGGTGGGCGATCCATTCGGCGTCGCTCAGGGTCTCGAGCCCGACCTCGGCGGCGGCGCGGTCGTTGCGATGACGCAGGATGTGTTTGGGAAACTCCGCCGCCTTCACCGCATCGGCGTAGTCCGGCCCCAGGTCGAAGAAGCGCGGATCGGGGCGGTAGGCGGGGGAAACGGGCATCCCGGCCACATGCGGGTGCGAAGCTTTGTGCGCAAGCGGTTGAACCGTGATCGGTCTTGAGTATTTTGCACCGCAGAGATCAGGCCCGAGCGTCAGTGCGGGTCAGGCCGGCGCCCGGAAACGGGCGAATCCGGTCCGACGTCCGTCGATAACCGGGCGTCACGTCCTGCATCCTGACTTTCGGAGGCCGCCGTGGCGCGCAAACTGACACTCGACTTCCTCAAGACCGAGGCCGCCTCCGGCATGGTGCTGGCCCTGGCGGCCGTGGCCGCTCTGGTGGTGGCGAACTCGCCGCTGGCCGGTGACTATTTCGCCTGGCTCAAGAGCTATCACGTGGCCCAGCTGGGTCCGATCGTGATCGAGCAGAATATCTCCGACTGGATCAAGGAAGGCCTGATGGCGGTCTTCTTCCTGGTCGTGGGTCTTGAGATCAAATACGAAATTCTTCGCGGCGAGCTGAGCGATCCGCGAAAGCTGGCCATGCCCGTGATCGCGGCGGCAGGCGGCATGATCGGGCCGGCCGCAGTCTATCTGGCGATCTCGGGGCTGCTGGGCGGACCGGCCGGGGGATGGCCGATCCCGCTGGCCACAGACATCGCTTTCGCCCTGGCGGTGTTCGCCCTGGCCGGTCGCGGTCTGCCGCCGTCGCTGCGCATTTTCCTCCTGACGCTCGCCATTGTCGACGACCTGGGCGCGATCGCCCTGATCGCCATCCTGTTCAGCGAAGGCGTGGCGGTGACGCCGCTGCTGATCGCGGGCGGCCTGCTGATCGGCGGCGCCGTCTTGGGCCGGATCGGCAAGGTGCCGGCGCCCTTCTGGGTGCTGGGCTTTGCGGCGGTCTGGTACTTCACGGTGCAGGCCGGCCTGTCGACCTCGCTGACCGCTGTGGCGTTCGCCGCCATCGTGCCGGTCAAGCCGCGTCGCGAGGACGGCCAGAGTCCGCTCAAGGAGGCGATGCACGACCTGCACCCCTATGTCGCCTTCCTGGTCCTGCCGCTGTTCGCGTTCGCCAAGGCGGGGGTGTCGTTTGCTGGTCTATCTCTGGAGGCGGCGCTTGCACCCCTGGTCATCGCCATCGCCCTGGGTCTGTTCGTGGGCAAGCAGATCGGCGTCTTCGGCGCCGCCTGGCTGGCCTCGACGCTCAAGATCGGCGCACGGCCTTCGGGGTCGACCTGGCTGCAGGTCTATGGCGTCAGCCTGCTGTGCGGCATCGGCTTCACCATGAGCCTGTTCATCGGCGTGCTCGCCTTCCCCGGCGCGATCGACTCACCTGAGCAGGTCGAGGTCAAGCTGGGCGTGCTGGGCGGATCGCTGCTGTCGATTGTCACGGCGGTGATCGTGCTGTCCATGGCGAGTCGCAGGCGCGATCCGATCGACGACGCGGCGAAAGACCCCAATATCGAGCCGATTTCCGGAAAATATTGACGCAGCGTAACGGTTTTTTGTCGCTTTAGGGTCACAGTTTGGCGGATCGAACGGCGGAAACGCAGCCGTGATCGGGCGACTTCTTGTCGCTGACTCGCGTCTGGATTACGCCAAGGCTTGAGTATCCCCGCCCTCAAGAGCGGGGAGCTGGGATCAGGAAACGCCGCGCCGCCGCGATCCTCGCTGCGCCGGCTTCAGGAGTCGGGGACCGCCTATGCGTCGCACCACAATTCTTCGCCACACCGCCTCGGCCGCCGTCGTCGGCGCCGTCGCCTTCGGCTTTGCAGGGGTCGCCTCGGCGCAGTCGCAGGACGCGCCGACCACAGTCGACGACATCATCGTCACCGCCCAGAAGCGCGAACAGAACCTGCAGGACGTGCCGATCGTGGTGACGTCCCTGAACCAGCAGACGCTGGACAACGCCGGCGTGCGCGACATCAAGGATCTTCAGATCCTGACGCCGGGCATGACGGTCACCTCGACCCAGTCGGAAACCTCGACCACCGCCCGTATTCGCGGCGTCGGCACCGTTGGCGACAACCCTGGTCTGGAGAGCTCGGTCGGCGTGGTCATCGACGGCGTCTATCGCTCGCGCAACGGCGTGGGCTTCGGCGACCTCGGCGAGCTGCAGCGCATCGAAGTGCTGAAAGGGCCGCAAGGCACCCTGTTCGGCAAGAACACCTCGGCCGGCGTCATCAACATCATCACCGAGGCCCCGTCGTTCACGCCGGGTTATTCGCTGGAGCTCACGGCCGGAAACTATGACGCCCTGGGCGCGGCCGGCTCGGTCACTGGCCCGATCACCGAGACCCTGGCCATGCGCCTGTTCGCCGCGCGTCGGGTGCGTGACGGCTTCTACACGGTCGATACCGGCGATGGTCCGCGCACCAACACCGACGATCAGAACCAGGACATGTTCACCACGCGTGGCCAACTGCTGTGGCTGCCGAACGACAACACCTCGGTGCGTCTGATCGGCGATTACACCAAGCGTGACGAATACTGCTGCACCGGCGTCCAGATCCGCACCGGCCCGACCTACCCGTTCGTGGATGGACTGTCGAACGGCACGGGCCAGCGTCCGCCGGTCACCGGCTTCGGCGCCCTGCCGTTCTCGCGCCAGGCCTTCGCCAACCGCGGCACCGGCCAGGAGGTCGAGGACAAGGGCCTGTCGCTGGAAGTCAACTTCGACATGCCCGAGCGTAACATGACGCTCACCTCGCTGACCTCGGTCCGCGACTGGTCCGCCGACATCGGCATGGACATCGACTACACCGGCGCCGACATCCTGTATCGCAATCAGGACGGTCAGTACGGTTTCAACGTCAAGAACTACACGCAGGAATTCCGCCTGGCTGGCCAGACCGATCGTCTGGACTGGCTTGTGGGCCTGTTCGCCACGCGCGAGGACATCGATCGCGGCGACAGCTACTTCTTCGGCGCCGACTACACGCCGTTCCTGTCCTTCCTGCTTACCGCACGCCTGAACGCTGCCAACCCCGCCATTCCGATCAATCCGGGCCGCATTCCTTGCTTCACCGCGCCTGGTCAGACCGCTGCAGGCCTGGGCGCATGCTTGGTCGCAGGCGTCGGGGCCACTGGTCCGGGCTTCATCGTCGGCCAAGGCGTGGCGGACAACTATGAGCAGCGTTCGGACTCGATCGCCCTGTTCACCAACAACACCTGGCGCGTGACGGACCAGTTCGATGTCACCCTGGGCCTGCGCTACACCTACGACAGCAAGTCGCTGGACGCGCTTCAGACCAATCTGAACGGCAACGGCGGCACCTGCGCCGCGGCGATCGCCAACCAAGCGGCCATCGGCGGCGCGCTGGGTGCAGCCAACGCCCCGACCATCATCGGCAACTTCTGTCTGCCCTGGGCCAATCCGCTGTACGCCAACCGGTCGATCAGCGAGGAAGAATCGAACGGCGAACTGTCGGGCACGATCAAGGGCGCCTACCGCTTCAACGACAGCGTGATGACCTACGCCTCGTATGCGCGCGGCTACAAGAGCTTCGGCTACAACCTCGATCGCGTGCAGAACGGCATCACCCCGGTCCCCTCGCTGCTGTTCCCCTCCGAAATGGTGGACAGCTTCGAACTGGGCGTGAAGACCACCCTGGCGAACCGCACGGTCCTGCTGAACGCCACGGTCTTCGATCAGACGTTCAACGACTTCCAGCTCAACACCTTTTTGGGCACCGCCTTCGTGGTGGAATCCATCCCAGAGCTGAAAACGCGCGGCGTGGATGCCGACTTCCTGTGGTTCACCCCGATCGAGGGCCTGAGCCTTGGCGGCGGCGTCACCTACACCGACACCAAATACGGCGACTTCACCGCCAACGACCTGACCAACCCCGGCAACTTCCCGCAGCTGTCGCTGCTGCCGGGCGCTCGCGCCGCGTTCGCTCCCAAGTGGTCGGCTACTGGGCAGATCAACTTCGAGCGTTCGGTCGGCAACGGCCTGCGCGCCGGGGCCAGCCTGTCGGCCAAATATTCGACCGAATACAACACCGGCTCGGACCTGCTCCCCTGGAAGATGCAAGACGCCATGACCTTGGTGAACGGACGCATCTCGTTCGGCGCCGAGGATGAGCGCTGGACCATCGATCTGTGGGGTCAGAACATCACGGACGAGAAGTACGTCCAGGTCGCCTACAACGCGCCGCTGCAAGGCAATGCGTTCCAGACGACCGTTCAGCCGAACGGCACCTTCTACAACCCGGCGCTGGATACCCAGACCTACGACGCCTACCTGGGTCAGCCCCGGACCTACGGCGTGACGCTGCGCCTGCGCTACTGATCGCGGGCAGAGCCTGAAACGAAGAACCGGCCGGGGGCGACCCCGGCCGGTTTTGTTTTGGCGCTGACTACGCCCATCTCAACGGCGACAGACTGACGAGCGCGGGCGACGGGTCACACAGCCGCTGCGGCCAGCCGGTCTTCGCCTCGGCCGTCGTGCCTCTGCCGAGGCGAAGACCGGCTAGGCGTTTGCGCACTTTGAAACGGGCCGGATGCCCGTCGCTCTCCGAACGCGCCAGGGCGTCCGGCGCAGCAACTACTCCACCGGCCGCTCGGGCGTCGCCTCGTCTTCGTGGCCGCGCTGGGCGTGGAAGATGCGGGCCAGGCGGCGCTCGAGGCGAGTCTTGACCCCGTCGATCAGGCTGAACACCACCGGCACGAACAGCAGCGACAGGGCGGTCGAAGTGATCAGGCCGCCGATCACGGCGATGGCCATGGGGCTGCGGAACTCGGTGCCGGGGAAGAAGGCTAGGGCGATGGGGAACATGCCCAGGCCCATGGCCATGGTGGTCATGATGATGGGTCGGGCGCGCTTGTGGGCGGCGTCGACCATCGCCTCGTGCCGGTTCATGCCCTTCTCCATGGCCATGATGGCGTAGTCCACCAGC
Source organism: Brevundimonas sp. (assembly GCF_046295775.1). Lineage (GTDB taxonomy): Bacteria > Pseudomonadota > Alphaproteobacteria > Caulobacterales > Caulobacteraceae > Brevundimonas. The sequence goes on from NZ_JBKBML010000005.1 coordinate 141,835, forward strand.
AGGATCGAGTTCTTCGCCGCAATCCCGGTCAGCATGATGATGCCGATCAGCGCCGGCATGGACATGGACTTGCCCGTGATCAGCAGGGCCAGGAAGGCGCCGCCGAACGACACCGGAAGCGCCGCCAGGATGGTGATGGGGTGGAAGAAGCTTTTGAACAGCAGGACCAGCACCACATACATCAGCAGAATGCCGGTGATGATGGCGAAGGCGAAGCCCTGGCCCAGCTCCTGGAAGCTCTCGGCGTCGCCCGAGGGCTGTTGCGATACGCCGGCCGGCAGATCCCGCATGGACGGCAGCTGATTGATATCCTGGGTGGCCTGACCGATGGTCGTGCCCACCAGCTCGGCGGTGATGTTGGACACCCGCAGCCGGTTGCGACGCTCGATCTGGTTGGGGCCGGCGCCGAAGTCGATGTCGGCCACGGCGTTGAGGGGCACGACGGCGCCCGATGCGGTCGGCACCTTCAGGTTCTGGATGATCGCCAGGTCCGACCGGGCGTCCTCGCGCAGCATGACACGGATCGGCACCTGCCGGTCGCCCAGGTTGAACTTGGGCAGCAGCTGATCGGCGTCGCCCAGGGTGGCGACGCGTGCGACCTGGCTGATATCCTGGGCCGAGACGCCCTGGAGCGCGGCCACGTCGGCCTTTGGCGTGATCAGGATCTCGGGCCTGACCAGCGACGAGCTTGAGATGACATTGGCCAGGCCCGGCATGCCGCGCATCTCGCGTTCAACGCGTGCCGCCGCCGGCTCCAGCGCCTCGGGATCGTCGCTGACCAGGGCGATGGTCAGCAGGCCCGAGCCGCCGCCCTGGACGCCGAACTGAATCCGCGCGCCGGGGATGTCGGCCAGGGCCTGTCCCATCTCGCGCTCGAACTCCTGTTGGCTCAGGGCGCGGCCGCCGGGGTGCAGCAGATTGCCCTTCTGCGTGAGATTGACGGTCAGATTGGCCTTGCGCACTTCGCCCGATCCGCCGCCGCCGGGGCCGAAGCTGACCGTGGCGGAGCCGACCGAGGTGTAGACCGAGCGCACTTCCTCGCGCGCCAGCAGACGGGTGGTGATCTCCTGAACCACGGCGTCGGTCTCGGCCAGGGTCGCGCCGGGCGGCAGCTGCACCGTCATGGACGAGCGCGCCTGGTCTTCCACCGGGATGAAGTCGCCGGGCAGGCGGGTCGCCAGGAAGATCGAGAAGACGAAGAACAGGGTGCCCATCATCAGCACCCAGACGCGGTGGTCGAACAGGTGGAAGACCACCTTGCGCTTGACCCAGCCGCCCTTGCGCTCGGCGCGGGCGCGTCGCACCTCGGCCGGCGCGGAATCGCTCAGAACCCAGTGCACGGCGCGCAGATAGGCGGGCATCCAGAAGGGCTCGCCGTGCTCCTTGCCCTGATCGCGCTTGAGCAGGTAGGCGCCCATCAGCGGCGTCAGCGTGCGCGCGACCAGCAGCGAGAAGACCACGCTGGTGCAGGTGGCGATGGCGAAGGTGCGGAAGAACTGGCCGACGATGCCGGGCATGAAGCCGGTCGGGGCGAACACCGCCACCAGGGTCGCCGTGGTGGCCATGACCGCCAAGCCGATTTCGTCGGCGGCCTCGATGGCGGCGGGGTAGGGCGCCTTGCCGTCGCGTATGTGCCGGACGATGTTCTCGATCTCGACGATGGCGTCATCGACCAGGATGCCGATGGTCAGCGACAGGGCCAGCAGCGAGACCACGTTCAGTGACTGGCCGGTGATGTCCATCACCCAGAAGGTCGGGATCAGGCTCAGCGGCATGGCGACCGCCGCGATGAAGGTGGCGCGCCAGTCCCTCAGGAAGATGAAAACAACGGCAACGGCCAATAGCGCGCCCAGCACCAGCGCCTCGACCGAGGCGTGGAAGTTGTTCACGACGTCGACTGTGGTGTTGGCGACCTCTTCGATGGTCACGTCGGGAAGTTCGGCGTCCAGGGCCTCCAGCGAGGCCTTGGTGGCGTCATAGACGTCGACCTCGGACGAGCCGATGGCGCGCGAGATGCCGAAGCCGACGACCTCCTGGCCGTTCAGACGGGCGCGGCCGCGCGGTTCGGACCATTCGTCGGTGATCTCGCCCAGATCGCCCAGGCGCACGGTGCGGCCGGCGACGGGGATCAGGGTTTCGCGCAGCTGCTCGATGGACTGCGCCGAGCCGACGGTGCGGATGGCCTGCTCCTGAGCGCCGATCTCGCCGCGGCCGCCTGGCAGGTTGATGTTGGAGGCGCGCAGCTGGTTCGACACCTGGGCTGCGGTGACGCCGAAAGCCTCGAGCCGCGACGGGTCCAGCTTGATGCGGATCTCGCGGCTGACGCCGCCGTCGCGGCTGACCTGGCTGACGCCCTGAACCGACAGCAGTCGCTTGGCTAAGGTGTTGTCGACGAACCAGCTCAGCTCCTCGGGCGTCATGCCCGGCGCCCGCACCACATAGTTGGCGAAGGGGATGGCGGTGAACTCGATGCGCTGGACGATCGGTTCCTGCACGTCGGCGGGCAGGGTCTGGCGGATGCCAGCGACGGCGTTACGCACGTCGTTGGTCGCCTTCTCCAGGTCGACGCCCAGGCGGAACTCGATGGAAGTGGTCGAGACGCTCTCGTTGACGGTCGAGGTGATGTTGCGGACCTGGCCCAGGCCCGCGACGGAGTCCTCGATCAGGCGGGTGACCTGGGTCTCCATCTCGGTGGGCGACGCGCCGGACTGAACCACCGAGACGGCCACCACCGGCAGGTCCACGTCGGGGAACTGATTGGTCCGCAGGTTGAAGTAGCTGCCGATGCCCGCGATCGTCAGCACGATGAACATCAGGACGATCGGAATGGGATTCCGGATCGACCAGGACGAGATGTTGTTGAAGTTCATCGCGCGGCGGTCCCGGCGGCGGGAGCAGGGGCGGCTGGCGCTTGAGCCGCGGCGGCGGCCGGGGCTTGGACCCGCACCGGATCACCGTCGCCCAGGAAGCCCGCGCCGCGCACCACGATCCGCTGTCCGGCCTGGACGCCGCCGGTCAGGGCCACCAGCCCCTCCTGGCGTGAACCCGTGGTCACGGGCGTGAAGCGGGCCGTGTTGTCGGCGGCGATGACATAGACGCCGGGCTTGCCTTCGCGGAAGACCACGGCCTCGACCGGCGCGACCAGGGCGGGTTGGGCGCCAGCGTCGATGCTGGCGCGCGCGAACATCCCGGGGCGCAGCGCGCCGGGCGAGGTCAGGGCGATGCGCGCAATGCCCAGCCGGGTTTGGGGGTCGACCTCGGAGGTGACGATGCGCACGCGGCCGGGGGTCTGCCCGGCCTGATCCGAGGCCACGGTCGCGCCCATGCCGGCGCGGACCAGATAGAGGTCGGATTCCGGGATTTGAGCGTCCAGCTCCAGACGCCCGTCGCGCACGATGCGGAACAGTTCGGCGCCCGGCTGGATAATCTGGCCGCGCGTCACGCTGCGGCGAATGACCAGGCCGGCGACGGGCGCGCGGATGGTGGCCTGCGACAGGCGGGTGCGGGTTTCGGACAGGGACGCACGGGCCGCCGCCAGTCCCGCCTGGGACGAGCGTTGGTTGGCCAGGGCCGTGTCCAGAGCCGCCTGGGACAGGAAGCCGCGCTCCTTGAGCTCCTGAGCCCGCGCCAGGGCCGCATCATCGCGCGAGGCGTTGGCTTCGGCGGTCTGCACCTGGGCTTGCTGCTGGGCCAGCTGGGCGCGCAGCAGGGCGTCGTTCATCTGCACCAGCGGTTGGTCCTGACGGACATAGCTGCCTTCGTCGGCCAGCACGGACACGGCCGTCAGCCCGCCGGTCTCGGCGCCAACCGGCACTTCCTCCCAGGCGGACACGCTGCCCGAGGCGGAGATGACGCGCGGCAGGGCCATTTCGACCACGGTCACCGCCGTCACCGAGGCCGGGGCGCCGGCCTGGGCCTTTTCCGCCTCGGCGTCGTTGCCGCCCGCGCTGCAGGCCGCGAGCGCAGCGCCGAGCGCCAGGATCAGAAGTCCGTTTCGCACCGTCACGCCGTATCCCCTGTCGTGAACAAGCTGGAGACGCCTCATTACGCCTTTCGCGCAACGCTCTCAAACGCGTGATCGCTCCATTACCGGGAAGTAATGCGCCGCGCGGATTCCCGCCGCCATTGGCGTTCAGCGGGCGTCATGCTACCCGCCGCCCATGTCTACTCCCCCCATTTCGCGCATTCGGAATTTCAGCGTGGTCGCGCACATCGACCACGGCAAGTCGACCCTGTCGGATCGCCTGATCCAGGTTACCGGCGGCCTGACCGCGCGCGAGATGTCGGCGCAGGTTCTCGACAACATGGATATCGAGAAGGAGCGCGGCATCACCATCAAGGCGCAGACCGTGCGCCTGCACTACAAGGCCAAGGACGGCGAGGACTACGTCCTGAACCTGATGGACACGCCCGGCCACGTGGACTTCGCCTATGAGGTCTCGCGCTCGCTGGCCGCCTGCGAGGGTTCGCTTCTGGTCGTGGATGCGTCGCAGGGCGTCGAAGCCCAGACTCTGGCCAACGTCTATCAAGCCATCGACAACAACCACGAGATCGTCCCGGTCCTGAACAAGATCGACCTGCCGGCGGCCGAGCCCGACCGGGTGCGGGCCCAGATCGAGGACGTCATCGGTCTGGACGCCTCGGACGCCGTGATGTGCTCGGCCAAGTCGGGCATCGGCATCGAGGACGTGCTGGAGGCCATCGTCACCCGCCTGCCGGCGCCTCAGGGCGATGCGGCCGCGCCGCTCAAGGCCATGCTGGTGGACGCCTGGTACGACCCCTACCTGGGCGTGGTGCTGCTGGTTCGGGTGTTCGACGGCGTGCTGAAGACCGGCATGCGGGTCAAGATGATGCAGCACGGCACGACCCATCTGGTCGACCGCGTGGGCGTCTTCCTGCCCAAGAACACGCCTGTGGATCAGCTGGGGCCGGGCGAGGTCGGCTTCATCACCGCCCAGATCAAGGAAGTCGCCCACGCCGCCGTCGGCGACACCATCACCGACGAGAAGAAGCCGACCGCCGAGCCGCTGAAGGGCTTCAAGGAAGTCCAGTCGGTGGTGTTCTGCGGCCTGTTCCCGGTCGACGCCGCCGATTTCGAGGACCTGCGCGCCGCCATTGGCAAGCTGCGCCTAAACGACGCCTCCTTCACCTACGAGATGGAAAGCTCGGCCGCCCTGGGCTTCGGCTTCCGCTGCGGCTTCCTGGGCCTGCTGCACCTGGAGATCATCCAGGAGCGCCTGAGCCGCGAGTTCAATCTGGACCTGATCGCGACGGCCCCCTCGGTCGTCTACAAGATCCAGCAGCGCGACGGGACCGAGATCGACCTGCACAATCCGGCCGACCTGCCCGACGTGATGCAGATCGAGACCATCAGCGAACCCTGGATCAAGGCCACCATCCTGACGCCCGACGAATATCTGGGCGGGGTCATCAAGCTGTGTCAGGACCGCCGCGGCTCGCAGATCGAGCTGAGCTACGTCGGGGCGCGCGCCCTGGTGGTGTATGAGCTGCCGCTGAACGAGGTGGTGTTCGACTTCTACGACCGGCTGAAGTCGATCTCGAAGGGCTATGCCTCGTTCGACTACGAGCTGACGGACTACAAGGTCGGCGACCTGGTCAAGATGAACATCCTGGTCAACTCCGAGCCTGTGGACGCCCTGTCGATGCTGGTCCACCGCGGCCGCGCCGAGACGCGCGGGCGCGGCATGGTCGAGAAGATGAAGGAGCTGATCCCGCCCCATATGTTCGTCATCCCGATCCAGGCGGCCATCGGCGGCAAGATCATTGCCCGCGAGACCGTACGCGCCCTGCGCAAGGACGTGACGTCGAAATGCTACGGCGGCGACGCGACCCGCAAGAAGAAGCTGCTGGAGAAGCAGAAGGCCGGCAAGAAGCGCATGCGCCAGTTCGGCAAGGTCGAGATCCCGCAGGAGGCGTTCATCGCGGCGCTAAAGATGGACGACGACTGATCCGGGGCGGGCGCCGCGCGCTGTGAACCTGATCCGGGGCTGATGCGTTCGCGCCACTGTCGCGCGGCCCGGTCGGTCCTATATGCTCGGCCTCGATCTCAACTTGCAGTCAGTGACGCCCTTGGCCAATCGCCCTTCGCCCTCGACCGTCTGCCTGACGCCCGAGATCGCCGAACTGATCGCCGAAGTCCGCGAGGATGCGGCCGGCGACACCGAAATCCAGATGGATGAGGCAACCCGGCCCGTGGTCGAGGCGCCGCCCGAACCGGCGCCGCATCGCGGCCTGGCCGAAGAGCTGACCTATCGGCTGAACCAGCAGTCCCTCCTAGCGCGCTTCGGCGAAGTGGCGCTGCGAGAGCGCGACCGCGAGGCCCTGTTGGACGCGGCCTGCCGCTTTTGCTCGGAAGGTCTGGCCACCCCCTATTCCAAGGTACTGACCCACGACGCGGTCAGCGACCGACTGGTGCTGGCGGCCGGCGTGGGCTGGCGCACGGCCGTCGAGGGCGTGACTTCGCTGAGCGTCGAGCTGGATTCCCCGGCCGGCTACGCCTTCCAGACCGGCAAGCCCCTAGTGTCCAACCATCTGGACAATGAAGAGCGGTTCTCGACCCCTCGGCTGCTGGCCGACCACGGCGTGCGCCGCGCCATCAATGTGCTGATCCGCCCCGAGATCGACGGCGAGCCCTGGGGCGTGCTGGAGGTCGACAGCCCCGAAGAGGGGCAGTTCGACACGCGCGACGCCCTGTTCCTGGACGCCTTCGCCGCCGTCGTGGGCGCCGCCATCGCACGCCAGGAGACCGAGGTTCGCCTGGTCGCCGCTATCGAGCATCAGGCGCTGCTGACGCGCGAGGTTAGCCACCGGGTCAAGAACAGCCTGGCTTTGGTCTCGAGCCTTCTGACCATGCAGTCGCGCGGCGCCGCCAGCGACGAGGTCAAGGCGGCCCTGAACGACGCCGGCGCCCGCATCCAGGCCATCGGCCAAGTGCACGACCAGCTGTGGCGCGGCACGGATGTGCAGAGCGTGATCCTGTCGGACTTCCTGTGCCAGCTGTGCGAGGCCGTCGACACCGGCAGCACCCTGCACGCGGTGACCTGCGAGGCCGACCACGCGGGCGTGGCGGCCGACGTCGCCATTCCGCTGGGCCTGATCGTCAACGAGCTGGTCACGAACGCGATCAAATACGCCTATGGTTCGGACGGGGGCCTGGTTCACGTCTCCGGCCGCGTCGAGGCCGGGCGGCTGACGGTGGTGGTCGCCGACGAGGGCCGGGGCTTCGATCTGGAAGCCGCGCGCAGCGACCGCAGCCTGGGCATGCGCGTGATCGACAGCCTGGTGCGCCAGATCGGCGGCACGCTGGTCAACCGGCCCGAAGGTCGCGGCGCGCGTCTGGTGCTGGAAGCGCCGACCGCCCTGGCGCAGTGACAGCTCCCGCCCTCCGCCTCGTCCTGGGCGACCAGTTGTCCGCCAATCTGGCGGGGCTGAGCGATCTAGCGGACGGCGACGTGGTGCTGATGGCCGAGGTGCGCGACGAGACCACCTATGTCCGGCACCACAAGCAGAAGATCGCGCTGATCTTCGCCGCCATGCGCGCCTTCGCCGAGAACCTGCGCCAGCGCGGCGTGACGGTGCGCTACGTCGGCTATGAGGATCCAGCCAACACCCATTCGATCGTCGGCGAGTTGCACCGCGCGCTGGACGAGGGCGGCTTCGGGCGCGTGGTTCTCACCGAATGCGGCGAATGGCGGCTGGCGCAGGCCCTGAGCGCCTTTGCCGGGGTCGCGCAGGCGCCGGTGGAGATCCGCGAGGACGACCGCTTCATCTGTTCGCACGACCGCTTTCGACGTTGGGCGTCGGGCAAGCGCGAACTGCGGATGGAGTTTTTCTATCGCGAGATGCGGCGCGAGACCGGCCTGCTGATGGACGGTGACCAGCCCGAGGGCGGGCGCTGGAACTTCGACGCCGAGAACCGCAAGAAACTGCCGCGCGGCGTTCGTCCGCCGAACCGCCTGCGCACCCCGCCGTCCGACATCACGCGCCAGGCGATAGAGGACGTGGCGCGCCTGTTCCCGGATCACTTCGGGGATCTGCACGACTTCGGCTGGCCGACCACCAAGGCCGAGGCGCAGGCCGTGCTGGAGGCCTTCATCGCCGACATCCTGCCCGGCTTCGGGGACTGGCAGGACGCGATGGCCCAGGGCGAGCCCTGGATGTGGCATGGCCTGATCTCGACCTCGATCAACCTGGGTCTGCTGGACCCGCTGGAGGGCTGCCGGCGCGCCGAGGCGGCCTATCGCGACGGCCGCGCGCCGCTGAACGCCGTCGAAGGGTTCATCCGCCAGATCCTGGGCTGGCGAGAGTATGTGCGCGGCGTCTATTGGCTGAAGTCGCCGGAGTACGGCCGACGCAACGCGCTGGACGCGGATCGGGCGCTGCCGTGGTTCTACTGGTCGGGCGAGACCGACATGGCCTGCGTGGCCGATGCGGTGGGACAGACCCGCGCCCACGCCTATGCCCACCACATCCAGCGGCTGATGGTGACGGGCAATCTGGCCATGCTGCTGGGCGTGCATCCCGACGCCGTCGACGAGTGGTACATGGTCGTCTACGCCGACGCTTACGAATGGGTTGAGATGCCCAATACGCGCGGCATGGCGACCTTCGCCGACGGGGGCGTCGTCGGGTCGAAGCCCTATGCCGCCTCCGGCGCCTACATCAACCGGATGAGCGATTATTGCGCCGGCTGTCGCTACGACGTGAAGGCCAAGGCTGGTGACGGGGCCTGTCCGTTCAACCGGCTGTACTGGGGCTTCCTGGAGCGCAATCGCGCGCGGCTGTCGGGCCTGCCGCGGCTGGCCATGCCGTATCGCACCCTTGATGGCTTCGGCGAGGCGCGGCGTCAGGCCTTGATGGACGAGGCCGAGGCGGCGCGTCTGCATCTGGGCGCGACGCGCCTGACCGACGCGGACTAGTTGCGCCGCCGCGCCTCCAGAAGGTCGGACCAGCGCCAGTTGGCCGAGCCCAGGGCAATGCGGGGACTGCCCGGCTGATCGGCCATGGTCAGGACCACTAGGCCGCGCATGGGCGGGGCGCGGCAGGCGGCCGGAGCGAAGGCGACCTCGACCGCTATGGCCTGACGCACGGCCGCCAGGCCCTCGCCGTCCTGACCGTCGCTGCGCAGCCAGGCGCCATTCCACAGCAGGGGCGCGCGGCCGGGCGAGACCTGGGCCTGGACGCGGGCGACCTCGGCGCGGACGCGCGCGGACTGGCGCATCTTGTCCTGCAGACGGGCGATCATGTCGCATTCCCCGCCTCCGCCCGATCCGCCGCCGGAACCCGAGCCGACGCCGGCGCCCGATCCCGTGCCCGAGCCGCCGGAACCCATGCCGGACCCTGAACCGGCGACGGCCGCGCCAGCCAGCTCGGCCGCGCTGACCGAGGCAGGCGGCGAGGGGCGGGGCGATGGCTCGGCGTTCAGGCTGGCGGTGACCGGGACGGGCCGGGTCGGCGTCTGGGGCGGCGGTTCCGGCTCGGGCTGAGGCTCCGGTGCGGGCGTCTCGGCCTCCACCGCCCCGGCTTCCGAGCCGCCGCCGTCCCCCAGGTCCGGCGCGGGCGGCTGAAACGGCTTCTCCAGCTGAATCAGAATGGGTTCGGGCGCGATCGGCGAAATTTCTTCGGGGCGCGGATACAGCAGGATCAGTCCGGCCACGCCCAGGTGCAGACCCGCGCTGAACGCGATCGCGAGCGCGCGCGAGCGACGGCTCCGGCGAACAGAAGTCCTTGAATGGTCCGACAGATCATCCATGCAGCCCACAGCAGGACCAGCCCTCCGCGTCAGCAAAATGGCGAAGCGTGCAAGAACGCCGTGCGGTCAAGCTAACGGTCAAGCTGCCCTGATCAGGTCACAAGCCGGTCATGACGCGGCCCCGAGTCCCTCGGCACCTGTAATGCAAGCGCGATGACATGGATTTGCGCCCCGATAACGAAGGAGTGACTACCTTGAAGCGATCGACAATCCGGGCTGCTGCCCTGACGGGTGTTGTGCTGGCTTTCGGCGTGACCGCGTCCGGCTGCGCCAGCCATCGGTTCGTGCGTGACAACATCGCCGTGGTGGACGCGCGCGTCGACCAGACGGACGCCAATGTGGCGCGCGTCGAAGGCACGGCCGGCGAGGCGCTGCAACGCGCCAACGCCGCCCACAAGCTGGCCGAGGGCAAGTTCCTCTATGAGGTCGTGCTGTCGGACGACTCGGTCAAGTTCCCGGTCTCGGGCGACTCGCTGTCGCCGGAAGCCGAGCAGCGCCTGACGGAATTCGCTCAGCGTCTGAAGAGCGAAAACCGCAACGTCTATCTGGAAATCCAGGGCCACACCGATGCGACCGGCCCGGATCAGGTGAACCGTCAGCTCGGCGAGCAACGCGCCGAAGCGGTGCGTCGCTTCATGAGCCAGCAGGGCATCGCCCTGAACCGCATGGCCACCATCTCGTACGGCGCCGAGGCTCCGGTTGCGCCGAACAACACCCGCGACGGCCGCGCTCAGAACCGCCGCGTGGCGATCGTCGTCCTGAGCTGATCGACTGTCAGTAAAGCGTTGAAGAGGGGCGGTCTGTCAGGACCGCCCCTTTTTCGTGGTTGGGCCTACTTCGCGCGCGCTTCCTTCAGCTCGTCCTCGACCGCGTCGAAGGTGCGCACGACGGCCTCGCCCGGCGCGGCGTCCAGGCGGCTGACCAGCAGGATCGCCAGGAAGCTGAGGACGAAGCCGGGCACCATCTCATAGATGACGCTGGACAGGGTTTCGCCGCCGGGCAGCACAGGCGCATAGATCCAGAACAGCACCGTCACAGCGCCTACGATCATGCCGGCCAGGGCGCCGTTGCGCGTCATGCGACGCCAGGTCAGCGACAGGATGACCAGCGGACCGAACGCCGCGCCGAACCCGGCCCAGGCTTGGGACACCAGCGACAGCACATTGCTGTCGGGGTTGTTGGCCATCAGGATCGCCACCAGCGCCACGGCCAGCACCGCGCCGCGCCCGACATTGACCAGCTCGGTCTGACTGGCGCCGCGGCGCAGGAAGATGGCGTAGAAGTCCTCCACCAGCGAGCTGGACGACACCAGGAGCTGCGACGAGATGGTGCTCATGATCGCCGCCAGGATGGCCGCCAGCAGGAAGCCGGTCACCAGCGGATTGAACAGCACGTCCGACAGGATGATGAAGATGGTCTCCGGGTCCGAAACCGGCAGGCCCGTGCGCGTGGCGTAGGCCAGACCGGCCAGGCCGGTGCCCAGCGCGCCGAGGAGGCACAGCAGCATCCAGCTCATGCCGACGTTTCGCGCGGCCGGAACGTCCTTGACCGACCGAATGGCCATGAAGCGCACGATGATGTGCGGCTGGCCGAAATAGCCCAGGCCCCAGGCCAGGGCCGAAATCAGGCCGATCAGAGTGAAGTCGCGGAACACGTTCAGCAACTGCGGATCGACCGAGCGCACGGTCTCGGTCATGCCCTCGACCCCGCCGACGTGGGTCAGCGCCACAATCGGCACAATCAGCAGAGCCACAAACATGATGCAGCCCTGGACGAAGTCGGTCAGGCTGACGGCCATGAAGCCGCCGATCATGGTGTAGGCCAGGACGACGCCGGCGGTGATCCAGAGGCCCAGGTTGTAGTCGAGGCCGAACGAGGTCTGGAACAGCTTGCCGCCCGCCACCAGGCCGGACGAGGTGTAGAGGGTGAAGAAGACCACGATCACCAGCGCCGAAATGATCCGCAGCAGCCGTGACCGGTCGTTGAACCGCTTGTCGAAGTAGTCTGGCAGGGTGATCGCGTCGTCGGCTCGAGCCGTATAGACGCGCAGTCGGGGCGCGACGATCAGGTAGTTGGCGAAGGCGCCGATCACCAGGCCGACCGCAATCCAGGCCGACGACAGGCCGGTCAGGAACATGGCGCCCGGCAGACCCAGCAGCATCCAGCCGCTCATGTCCGAGGCGCCGGCCGACAGGGACGTGACCCACGGCCCCAGCTTGCGGCCGCCGAGCATATAGCCCGAGACGTCGCTGGTGGACTGGCGCCAGGCATAGACGCCGATGCCGAGCATCAGCGCGAAATACAGGGCGAGCGAGATGATCGTTCCAGTTTCCATGCGGCATGGCGTAGCAGGACGGCGGCCGCGCTGGCCACCCCTTCGCCGCAATCGGCCATTGACCCGCCTGGTCCAGGTGGCGAGTCTGCCCCATCAGCCTCGGAGACGCCCATGCCCGCCGACCTGCCCTCCGCCACGACACGGGTGCCGCGTCTAGCCGTGCTGATCGATGGCGAGAACGCATCCGCTCGGATCGCCGAGGTTCTGTTCACCGAAATCGCCACTATGGGCGAGGCCTCGGCCAGGCGTATCTACGGCGACTCGGCCAGCCCGGCGCTGAAGGGCTGGGTCGAGGTTCTGCCGCGCTGGGCGATCCAGTGGCAGCAGAACTTCCAGAACACCAAGGGCAAGAACTCGGGTGACATAGCCTTGGCGATCGACGCCATGGACCTGATGCATTCCGGCCGGTTCGACGGCTTCTGCCTGGTGTCTTCCGACAGCGACTTCACCCGCCTGGCGGCGCGAATCCGCGAGCAGGGTCTGCCGGTTTACGGCTTCGGCGAGCGCAAGACGCCCGAGAGCTTTCGTCAGGCCTGCACGCGCTTCATCTACATCGACAACCTGATGACCCCCACGGCCGAGACCGGGGCGGAACCCTCGACGCAGAACCAGAGACGAAAGCCCTCCGAGGCGGTCAAGTTGATCTCGGCGGCGATCGCCGACATGGACGAGGACGGCGACGGATGGGTCACTTTGGGCGGCGTCGGCAGCCGCCTCAGGAACGCCTATCCAGACTTCGACACACGCACCTACGGCTGCGCCAAGCTGTCAGACCTGATCCGGGCCGTGCCGCGGGCGCTTGAGATACGCACCCACGAAGGCCGCGCGCCCATGGTGCGGGTCAAGGGCTGACCGCCCAAGGTGCGTCAGGCGGCGCGGGCGGTGGCGGCAGGCTCGATCGGCGATTCTGCCGCGGGTTCTGATTGCTGAACCGGGCGCCGTATCGGCAGGTCGACGGTCACGACAGTGCCTTGGCCCGGTTCGCTGGCCATGGCGAAGGCTCCCCCGTGCATCTCGATTAGCGATCGCGTCAGGGCCAGACCCAGTCCGGTGCCCTGGGTGGTCTTCGAATGCTGGCCCTCGACCTGTTCGAACGGACGGGCTAGTCTAGCCAGATCGCCAGGCGCGATGCCGATGCCGGTGTCGATCACCTGAATGCGCACGAAGTCGCCGTCGCGCCGCGACAGGCGCACGACGATGGCGCCGCCCTCGGGCGTGAACTTCACCGCGTTTGAAATCAGGTTCAGCATCACCTGCTTGCATCCGCGCTGATCAGCCTCGATCTCGGGCAGGTCGCCGTGGCCGTGCGCGGGGTCCAGGGTCAGCTTCAGGCCGGCCTCCTGAACCTTGCCGCGCATCAGGCGGATAGCGTCCTCGCATACGGCTTTGAGCGACACCGGCTCATAGTGCAGCCGATGCTTGCCGGCCTCGATCTTGGCCATGTCCAGAATGTCGTTGATCAGGCTGAGCAGATGCTGGCCCGACTTGTGGATGTCTGCGGCGTAGCCCTTGTAGCGGGCGTCGCCCAGCGGCCCGAACATCTCGGCCTGCATGATCTCGGAGAAGCCGTTGATGGCGTTCAGCGGCGTGCGCAACTCATGGCTCATGTTGGCCAGGAACTCCGACTTGGCCTGATTGGCCGCCTCGGCGCGCGTCATGGCGACCTCGTATTTCCGCGCCAGCTGGCTCAGCTTCTCCTGGCTGGCCTCCAGGCGATCGACCATCAGCCGCAGATGGTCCGCCGCCTGACGACGCTCGGCTTCCTGACGCTTGACCGCGGTGATGTCGGCCGCGGTGACGACCGAGCCGCCGTCGGAGGTGAAGCGCTCCACCATCTGCAGCCAGCGCCCATCGTTCAGTTCGACCTCGCGCGCGCCGGCGCGCCCCCCGGCCCCCTTGCCGTCCGACTTGATGGCCAAGGCGGCGATGCGGTTCAGTTCGTCTTTCTGGGCGCCTTTGCGCACCACGTCGGGGCCGAAACCGAAGGCGTCGATGAAGGCGTCGTTCCACAGCACCAGCCGACCGTTGCGGTCGAACAGGACGAAGGCGTCGGACACGCTTTCGATGCCGTCGCGCAGCCGCAGTTCGGCCGCCTGAGCCTGGGCCTTGGCGCGACGGGCTTCAGTGATGTCCAGGGCGATGCCCAGGATGGCGTCGAACCCCTCTTCGCCGCGCGGCCCGCGCGACTGACCGCGCGCGTCAATCCAGCGGGCCTGTCCGTCCTCGCCCCTGACGGGAAAACTGACCTCGAAGGCGCCATAGGCCGAGGCCTGGTCCAGCGCATGGACGACGGTCTCGCGATATTTCGGATGGATCAGGTCGGTGACGGTCTCGGCCGGATAGGCCCCACCGCGCGGCAAGCCCAATAGACCGGCCATATAGTCCGAGACGGTGACTTCGCCGCTCTCAAGGTCCCATTCCCACACGCCGCATTTCGCACCTTCGACGGCGACACGGAAACGTCGCTCGCCGTCTGCCCACATCTGGCTGGCCTGGGCTTGGCGATGCTTCTGGATCAGCACGAGACTGAGCACGGCCAGACCGAGCAGTAGGGGCGCGGCCAGAACCCAGACATCGTTGAGCAGGGCCGCTGGCCCCGCCCGCAACGGCGCCGTGGAGACAGCGCTCACCCCTTCGGCGCTCCGAGCGCCGGCCACGGTGGCCGGGCTGTCCCCGTCACGCAGCTGGGGCGAACCCAGCCGGGAGGCGCTCTCGGCGTCCAGGCCCATGACAGCGTCGGTGGTTTGGCCGACCCAGGCGGTCTCGGTTGCGGCCAGAACGCGGCCGTCGCGCACCAGGCTGATGGTCGCATCGGTTCGGCTGGGCGCGGGCAGGGCCGGCAGTCGGGCCAAGACGGCCCCGCCGCCCTCGAGCCCGCGCCGCACGAGCACAGCGTTTCGATCGGCCGAAGGGCTCAAATCAGCGGGCGCTTCGCCCAAGGCGGCAAAGGCGTCCGACCTAGCGCCGACGACGGCCTGGACCTGTCCTTGCGACGAGACCACGGCGAAGGCGGCGGCGCCGTCCAGGGCGCGCGCGCGTTCGACGGCCTGGACAGGCTGGCCCGGACTGGCGGCAAGGGCTTCGGCCGCAGCCTCAAGGGCGGGGCGCGCGGCCTGAAGACGGGCTGTAGTGAGGGCGGCGGCCAGGCGCGCGTCCTGATGCAGGACGGCGGCGCCCAGCGTCTCCGCCTCCTTGGCCGGACGGGCCAGCTCTCGCGCGAACAGCAGCACGTAAGCGGCGACAGCCAGCGCGATCGCCAGGATCAGGATGCGCGCCCAGGCGGGCGGTCCCTTTATCCCGCGATCGGAGCCGCGTCGGCCTCCGCTCGTGCGGCGTTCAGCCCGCAAAACACGCTCCTCCCGACGATTCGACGTCGAGGTTGAATCTAGGCTGCGTCGCGGATTCGTGTCGAGGGCGAAACCGGATCAAGCCGCGTCGGCGGGCCTCGGCAGACTTTCCGGCGCGGGCGCCAGAACGTCGGTCGCCTCACGCAGGGTCGCGCGCGCTCGTTTCGCCAGCTCAAGCAATTCAGCCGGCGCATCGTCAGGATGATCCGAGACGAAGTCGATCATCTGGGCCGCCAGCGTCATCAGGCGCGGCGCGATGGCGATGACACGGGCCTGCATTTCGATCCGGGCGGGATCACGGTCGTATTCGGCGCCAGGCACGCGCCAGCCGCCCCAGTCGGCGGTGTCGGTCACCACCACGGGATAGGAGCCGGGCTGCGGGTGGTGAGCGCAGTCTTCAAGCGGCTGCCACTTGTTGCGGGCGCGCAGCAGGCGCCAGTCACCCATGTCCGACACGGCTGGATCATCGGTAGGCAATAGGAGCTCGTGAGCCAGGAAGTCGCGGCCCAGGCCGACGTCGTAGGTCACGCGCACGGGTTCTTCGAAGCCGGCCGCCCAAACCGGACAGACCTTCTCTATGTGGGCCCAGGCGCCCACGCACTCGACCCAGACCTTCTGGCCCTTCTGAAACTGCGCGCGCGCCATGGTTCATCCTTCTCGAGACGATCAGGATGAACGAAGGGCGTTACGGCCCGGTGTGGCGAGAGGGTTAGCCGCGCCTTAACGCGAGCGCGAAATGTCCTCCAGCGCCTCGCCCGCATACTTCTCCTTCACGCGGGTCGACAGGTCGCCCAGCGAGACGACGCCGACCAGACGGCCGTTCTTGTCGATCACCGGCACGCGGCGGATCTGGCGCGAGGCCATCAGGTCCAGGGCGGCCTTCAGGTCCTCGTCGTCGCGCACGGTCAGGGCGTTGCGGCTGACGAACTCGCCAACCGTGGCCGTGGGCATGGCGCCGGAGGCCACGGCGCGGACCGCGATATCGCGATCGGTCAGGGTGCCGACCAGCTGCTCGCCGTCGGCCACCGGCACGAAGCCGAAATCGCCGTCGGCCATGCGTCGCGCGACCTCCTGAAGGGTGTCTTCGGGACGGGCGACGTGGACGTCGCGGGTCATGAGGTCACGGACTTTCATGGCAGGCTCCTGACAGACGAAAGGGGGTTCCGTCGCCAGAACCCCCTCGCACGGCTCAGGTTCCGTTTGGGCGTCTCAGCGCACGCCCAACTCGGCCAGCAGGCCGGTCATGCCGTAGACGTCGCGCAGGGCGGTGGTCACCGCGCCGGTGGTGACGATCACGCTGCGATTGACGTTGCGGTCATAGCCATAGGCGTTGCGCTGGGTCAGGACGGTGGAATCGAAGTTGGCCCCCACGATGTCGCCCGCCGGGGTGACAACCGGCGAGCCGGACGATCCGCCGATGGTGTCGGTCGACACCGCCATGTTCAGCACCGTGTCGCCGTCGATCTGCTCGCGCGCCGCCAGCAGCTTGGGCGCAACGTCGAACGGCGCGGCGCCGGTCGCGCGGTCCCACAGGCCGGCGAAGGTGGTGAAGGCGCCGAAGCGCTGGCCCGGCACGTCCGTGCCTTCGATCTGGCCGTAGGTCAGTCGCAGGGTGCCGGTCGCGTCCGGATAGACGGTGTCGCCATAGGCGGCGAAGCGCGCGGTCGCCAGGGCTTCGGACGCGCGGTCGGTCGGGGCCTGAACCTTCTCCTCCCACTCCGCGCGGATGGCGCGTGTCGGCTCTTGGATCGACAGCAGATAGCGGATCATCGGGTCGTCGGACGCCTGGATCGCCTCAAGCCCGCCTTCCCACAGGGCGCGGCGCACCGCCGGATCGGCGAGGCGCGTGCCCTCGACCAGGCTGGCCGACAGTCCCTCGGGGCTTTCGCGGCCCAACAGGGCGCGGACGCGCGGGTCGTCGACCGTCAGCCACTCGCGGGTCTTGGACAGCCACCATTCCAGCCGCACCTGCTCCAGCGCCGGATAGATGGGGCGCTCTGCCAACAGGCCGGACTGCACGCCGGCCAGGCGGCTGTCGGCGAACTCGGGCAAGCGCTCGGCCGAAGGCTTGGCCCGCTCCTGCGCGCCCCGAACCAGGGTGCGGGCATAGGAGAACAGCTGCGACCCGCCGGCGACCGGCGTGGTGCCCAGACCCGTGCCGCCTTCCAGCAGCGCCATGGCGGGGTAGAGCTCACGCAGCGTCGGCTGCACCGCCTCCAGCTGGCCCCAAGGGTCCGCCGCCTGGCCTGGATTCGCCTGAGCATAGCGCTGCATGAAGTCGACCTCGGCGGCGGCCTTCATGGTCATGAAGTTGGCGTCGATCAGGGCCGCCATCCGGCCGCGCCCGCGCTTGTAGGTGTTCTCTAGCCCGACGATCGGGTCCATAGCCTCGAAAGCCTGGCGCTCGCCCTCTTGGGAGTAGCGGATCAGTCGGCCGCGCAGCTCCGAAGCAATCAGCTGGTCCAGCGGCAGGACGACGTCGCGGATGGAAGCCAGCTGCTGCATCGTCAGCAGGCGCTGCGTGGCGCCGGGGCTGCCCGACAGAAACACCGGCGCGCCCTCGGTCGGCTGGTCAGCGTTCCAGCGGAAATGGGTGGGCGTCGCAGCCGGGGCGCCGTTCTCGTACAAACGGATGAACGCTGCATCGATGGCGAAGCGGGGGAAGGAGAAGTTGTCCAGGTCGCCGCCGAAGGTCGCGGCGCGATCCTCGGGCGCCCAGGCCAGGCGCACGTCGGTGTAGCGCTTGTAGCGATAGAGCTTGAACTGTCCGCCGCGGTACAGGCTGACGACCTGGCAACGCGCGTCGGCGGCGTCGCCGCACTCGGCCTCGATCCGGGCGGCCTCGGCGTCACGGGCGCGGGTGAAGGCCTGGCCCGACAGGCCCTCACCGGCCTTGTGCATCCGCTCGGTGACATCGACGATTTCGGTCAGGATCTCGGCCGAGCCGCCGGGGCATTTCAGCTCTTCCTCGCGGCTGCGCGGGGTGAAGCCGGTCTCGGCGTAGTTCACCGCCTGGGTCGACAGGTTGGCCACGCAGGTGGCGACGCAGTGGTTGTTGGTCAGAACCAGGCCTTCGCCCGAGACAATCCCAGCCGAACAGCCGCCGAACTTGGCCGACGACAGGCGCACGCGATCCAGGAAGGCTTGGTCGATGTTGGTCCCCAGCGTCTGATTGGCGCGCGCGATGGGGAAGTTGTCGAAGGTCCACATGCCCTCTTCGGCCGAGGCGGAGGAGGCTGCGAAAGCGATGGCGGCGATTGAGCCGGCGAGAAGAAGCGGGCGCATGGGCACTCCTGGAAAACGGACGATCCGCAGGCGGCGGGCCGCCGTTTTGACCCGCTTGCGACGCCGGGGCAATGGCGCGCACTTGCCCTGAAGCCCGACGCCCGCCAAACCGGCGGGGTGAAGAAGCAAAGCCTGATCATCGATTGCGACCCCGGCGTGGACGACGCCGTGGGTCTGTTCCTGGCCTTCGGCTCTCCTGAGCTGGATCTGTTGGCCGTCACCGCCGTGGGGGGCAACGTCCCCGTCTCACGCACGGGCCGAAACGCCCGCATCCTGCGCCAGATCGCCGGGCGCGAGGATGTGCCGGTCTTCCTGGGCGCCGACCGGCCCCTGGTGCGCGAGCCCGCCGGGGCAGGGGAGTTCCACGGCGCCGAGGGCCTGGGCGACCTGCCCCCCTTCGAGCCGCCGTTCCCGGCCACGCCCGGACACGCGGCCGAGGCCATTGTCGACATCGTCATGGGGCGCCCGGAAGGCTCGGTGGCCCTGGCCATGATGGGGCCGCTGACGAACCTTGCGCTGGCTCTGCGCCGCGAGCCCCGGCTGGCGGCCCGCCTTGGTCCCGTTTCGGTCATGGGCGGCGCGCGCAGCGAGGGTGGCAACATCACCGCCTCGGCCGAGTTCAACATCTGGGCCGACCCCGACGCGGCGGCCGAGGTCTTCGCCTCGGACCTGAGCCTGACGGTCTTCGGCCTCGACGCCACCCACCAGGTGCGAGCCACCGACGCCCGCATCGCCCGCATCGAGGCCATCGACACGCCCCAGGCCCAGGCCGCGGCCTCCATGATGCGCTTCTCCCAGCGGGTCGAGCGCGAGATCGTCGGCTGGGACGCCCCGCCAGTCCATGACCCGGTCACCGTGGCCTGGTTCCTGAAGCCCGACCTTTTCGAGGTCCGCACTTGCCGCATCGAGGTCGAGACCGCGTCCGACCTGACGCGCGGCCATACGGCGGTCGAGTTCAGGGGCGTCGATCCCGCGACGGCGCGCCACCATTGGGCCGTGACGGCCGACGCCGATGGTCTGTTCGACCTCTTGGCCGAGCGGGTGGCCTGATGCGCATCACCGTCGTCGGCTCGATCAATCTGGACCTGGTCGCCAACGCGCCCAGCCTGCCGAGGGCGGGCGAGACCGTGACCGGCGCGACCCTGGCCCGCCATCCGGGCGGCAAGGGCGCCAATCAGGCCCTGGCGGCCGAGAAGCTGGGGGCCGAGGTCTGCCTGATCGGCCGCGTCGGCGCCGACGGCATGGCCGCCGAGGCCTTGGCGTTGATGGAGGAATTCGGCGTCGATCTGGCGGGGGTCGAGACCGATGTGGCGGCCCCCACCGGCGTGGCCCTGATCACGGTGGATCCGACCGGCGAGAACCAGATCACGGTCGCGGCCGGCGCCAACCACTTGGTCACGCCCGAGCAACTGCCCCAGCGCATTGAAGGCCCGCTGATCGTCCAGCTGGAGCTGCCGCTCGACACCGTCGAGGCCGCCGTGGGCCGCGCGACCGACTTCGTCTGCGCCAACCTGGCGCCGGCCGCCCCGGTTTCCGAACACCTGCTGCGCAGGGCCGACCTGATCGTGGTCAACGAGACCGAGGCCGAGTTCTACGGCGACGCCCTGCATCGCGGCGGCGGACGGGTCGTGGTCACGCGCGGGGCCAAGGGCGCGGCCATGTATCAGCGCGGCGTCGAAATGGCGTGGGCCACGCCGCCCCAGGTCGAGGCCGTGGACGCCACCGGCGCCGGCGACGCCTTCGTGGCCGCCATCACCGTGGCCCTGCTGGATGGAATGGCGCCCGACCAGGCCCTGCGCTTCGCCTGCGCCGCCGGCGCGCTGGCCGCCACCCGCCCCGGCGCCCAGCCCTCGCTGGGCACGCGCGAAGAGGTCGAGGCGCTGCTTTGAACTCGTCGCCCAAGAAGGTCGCGTCCGGGGGTGGCGTCGCTTCGGCGGCCTGTGCGAGAAGCGGGTCATGAAAATCAATGCTGCCCGCACGGCCGACGGAGTCCGGTTCGATCTTGCTCCGAACGATGAGGACGTCGCTTATTGCGAAAACCGCAAGGGCAAGCTCAGCGGACGGAGCGTCACTCTCAAATGCGGCACGCTGCATCCCGACATTCAGGCCTTGCTAGGCCTTTTGATCGCGGCGCCCTTCACCGCCAAGTCGTTTGAACTGGATCGCGGCGTGTCGCCCGCGTTTGCCGAGGCCGTGGCGGCGAACCTCAAGCGCAAGATCGAACCAATCGACGACGCCGTGACGCCGCGCCAGCCAGGCGGCCGTGACGCCCTCGCCTTTTCGGGCGGGGTGGACAGCGTCGCGGCGCTCGCCGTGATGCCGAAGGAGACGGTGGCCGTCTTTCTACATCGCGTTTCGGACGTCGAGACCAAGAGCATGTATCGCGCCGATGCGGCGCTGCGTTCGTGCGAAGCCGTGCGTGCGACCGGCCGCGAGATGATAGTCGCGGACACCGATCTTGAGCATGTCAGGACGCCTGTCGGCTTCCCCATCGACTGGTCGAACGCGGCCCCGGCCGTGGCTCTGGCGGATGAGCTGGGGCTGCGTTCGGTATCGTTCGGCATGATCGCCGAGTCAGCCTTCCATTTGGGCCATCATCACTATTCGGATCTGGCGTCCCGGGCGATCTACCGGTCCTGGGCGCCGGTTTTCGACGCCGTGGGCGTGTCGATCTCGCTGCCGACCGCCGGCGTAAGCGAGGTCGTGACTTCCCGCATCGCCGCCGCCTATCCTGAGATGCTGGCCCAGTCCTGTGTTCGCGGAACGGGCGACACCCCCTGCGGTCGCTGTTTCAAGTGCTTTCGCAAGACGCTGCTGGACGCCGCGGTGACCGGCCGCAAGGTCGCACCCTCGCATTTCGACAACCTCAATCCGGAAGTGGTGCGCCGGTTGGGCGAGCGGCCCATCCACCACGAGGCGGTGCTGGCCTACTCGATCCATCGAATGCCCCCGGTCGACCATCCGCTTTATCGCGCCCTGTTTGACCTGACCCGGCCGCTGGCCGATGCCTACGGGCTAG
Organism: Brevundimonas sp.; assembly: GCF_046295775.1. Classification (GTDB taxonomy): domain Bacteria; phylum Pseudomonadota; class Alphaproteobacteria; order Caulobacterales; family Caulobacteraceae; genus Brevundimonas. Next base: position 163,593 of record NZ_JBKBML010000005.1, read on the forward strand.
ACTACCTGGACCGGCTCTACACGCGAGGGCTCGACTATGTTCACGCCTCGCATCGGGATGAAGTCGCCCGAAACCTGAGCCGTTTCGCCGCTCCGATGAGTCTATCCGAAGCTCAAGGTCTGGCCGATTGGTCGCTCGACGGCATCCTGGCCGAAGCGCCTTATCAGACAGCGGGTCAAAAGGTGCAGGCGCTGCTGGAGGCCTGAGGCTCGAACTCATTCCACCAAGGCGTTGGCGGCTACGACCAGGCCGGTCGTCACCAGATAGAGGACGATGGCCCAACCCCAGGCCCGCAGGGTTGTCATGCCGGGCGCGGCCATCAGCCAAAGCCGCTGGACGGCCACGTACCAGACGGTGGTGACGAGCACGATGGCCACGCCGGCCAGGGTCGTCCAGGTGGCGGGGTCCTGAGCGCCCAGCGAGCCCAGGCTGATCAGGATCGAGGTCGCGCCCGCCAGGTAGCACTGGGCGAAGAAGGGCGTGCGCAGGCTCTCACGGTCGATCTTGCGGCCCGACAGCCTCAGAAACGCCCAGGCGAACACCAGGGGGTGCAGGCTGAACATCAGGGCGCGAAACGCCAGCAGGTTCTGATCGTTGGCGGTGACGAAGCGGCTGACGGGGTTGGGTTCGTCGGTCAGCGGGATCCCGAACAGCAGCTCCAGCCCATGCGCCGCCAGGATGCTGAGCACCAGGAACAGCGGCGGGCTGAGGGTCTCCAGATACTGCTTCTCGGGCTTGTCCTGCTGTTCACGATCCGAATAGCGCATCGTCCTGAGCGGATGGCGCAGGGTCATCAGCAGGGTGCGCGGATAGAACAGCAGCCACGACATGACCTCGTAGAGCAGTTCCTCCACCGACTGCAGGATCTTCATCGCGTTCATGCGGGCACTCTAGAACCAGCATGCGCATGGCGAGAAGAGGGGCGATTGCGCCGTCAGTCGTCCACGTGCTCGGGCTTGCCCTTGCGCTTGGTCGCGGCAAAGTCCTCGAGTTGCTTTTCGCTCATCGACTCGACCATCTGCTTCGAGGCGCCCTTGAGCCTGCTCTTGGGCGTCTCGCCGCGTTTGGCGCTGAGCGCAGCGCCAGCGGCTTTTTGCTGAGCGGCGGATTTGGCGGGCATGGCGGTCTCCTGACTGAGCGGAAAACCGGCGCGCCCGCCGGCCGGTTCCGTCAGCCCAGCAGCTCGCGTCCGATCAGGAAGCGGCGGATTTCATTGGTGCCGGCGCCGATGTCGTAGAGCTTGGCGTCGCGGACCAGCCGCTCGACGGGCCATTCCTTGGTGTAACCGGCGCCGCCCAGAGCCTGGACGGCTTCCAACGTGACCTTCACCGCATTCTCGGACGCCAGCAGGATGGCGCCGGCGGCGTCGTAGCGCGTGGTCTTGCCCTGATCGCAGGCCTTGGCGACGGCGTAGACATAGGTGCGGGCGCTGTTCAGGGCGACGTACATGTCCGCGACCTTGGCCTGCATCAGCTGGAAGCTGCCGATGGCCTTGCCGAACTGCTTGCGCTCGCGGACATAGGGCAGGACCACGTCAAGCGCCGCCTGCATGATGCCCAGCGGACCGGCGGCCAGGACGGCCCGCTCATAGTCCAGGCCGCTCATCAGCACGGCCGCGCCGCGGCCTTCGCCGCCCATGACGTTCTCTTCCGGAATCTCGCAGTCCTCGAACACCAGTTCGGCGGTGTCGGAGCCGCGCATGCCCATCTTGTCCAGCTTCTTGGAGACGCTGAAGCCCTTCATGCCGCGCTCGACCAGGAAGGCGGTGACGCCGCCGTTGCCGTCGCCAGTGCGGGCATAGACCACCAGGGTCTCGGCCGAGGGAGCGTTGGTGATCCAGAACTTCGTGCCGTTCAGGACGTAGCGGTCGCCCTTCTTCTCGGCGCGGGTGCGCATCGACATGACGTCGGAGCCCGAGCCGGCTTCGGACATGGCCAGGGAGCCGACATGCTCGCCCGAGATCAGGCCGGGCAGATACTTGCGCTTCTGCTCTTCGGTGCCCCAGCGGCGGATCTGGTTGACGCACAGGTTGGAGTGGGCGCCGTAGGACAGGCCGATCGAAGCGGAGGCGCGCGACACCTCTTCCATCGCCACGACGTGTTCGAGGTAGCCCAGGCCCAGGCCGCCGAACTCTTCCTCGACGGTGATTCCGTGCAGACCCAGCTCGCCCATTTCGGGCCACAGGTCGCGGGCGAATTCGTTCCTTTCGTCGATCTCGGCGGCGCGCGGCGCCAGCCGGTCGGCGGCCCAGCGGGCGGTGGTTTCGCGGATCATGTCCGCGCTCTCGCCGAGGCCGAATTCCATGGATTGGGGGGCGTTGGGAATGCTCATGTCGCCGGGCGTAGCATCCCCGCACGACCCGTGCAAAAGGCAGTCGTCAGACGGTCTTGTCGCCCTCGGGCGCGGTGCGGAACAGCCGCAGGGCGGCTACGCCCAGGCAGGCGGCGGCGACCACCGCCAGGCCCCAGCCGATCAGTCCGATCTGTCCAGCGTCGCCCTGGATCGCCGCCCGGCGAAAGGCGGCGACGGCGGCGCCGAAAGCGACCATCCCCACCGCTCCGATCACCAGATAGGGCCAGGACGAAGCGCCCGTGGGCGCCGGCGCCTTGGCGGGTTTGACTTCGGGCGCGGTGACGGCCGGCTGGACCGCGGCGCGCAGCTCGGCGACCGAGGCGCGGGCCTGGATCGGGGCGGTCATCAGGTTTGATAGGGCAGGCGCGCGGGCCGGCTCGGCGATGAACAGGGCACGCTCGGCGGCGCGGCGGCGCGACAGGGCGTCGGGAGCGGAGGGCTCGGGCGCGGCGGCCAGGGCCTCGGCGGCCTGCGTCGCATGGCCGGCGTTCAGCTCGCGGATCACCTCGGACGTCTTGAAGGCCTCGGGGCCGACCGAAAAGCCAAAGCTGGCCAAGGCGTCGAACTGATGCTGGTTCAGCGGCGCGGTCACCGCCTCGCGGATCGCTGTCACGACGGGGATCAGATCGTATTGCAGCAGCAGTTCGGCTTCCTGCTCAGTCACGGCCGAATCGGCTCGGGCGGAGCGGACATGGCCGTAACCGACGGTGAAGCCGCCTGCGGCGCGCGCGACGGCGCGCGGCCGGAAGCCTTCGAAGCTCTTGATGAGCAACAGGCCCTCGCGGGACACCTTCATACGGTTCTGATCGGCTTCGGACACGTCATTGACCCAAAACGACACGGGCGGGCTCGCCTGACAAGCGAACCAGCAAGGCGCGTACCGATCAAAGGAGGACTATCGTGGCCAGACCAAGGAAGATCAGAAAACCGAAGAAATCCGTCGTCGCCGTCACGAACACGGCGGACGACACAGCCGGGTCGAACTTCAGCTTGGACAGGGTGATGGGTGTCAGCACGCCTACAGTCGCCGCGATCAGCAGGTTCAGCACCATGGCCGTGCCGATAACCAGGCCGATGGCGACATCCTGAGCCCACAGGCCCGCCGCCACCCCGATCAGGGGCGCCAGGATCAGGCCGTTCGCCAGGCCGACGATCAGTTCGCGCCAGAAGGTGCGCACGGCGTTGGAGCTGTTCAGCTCGCGCGTCGCCAGCGCGCGGACGGTCACGGTCAGGGCCTGGGTGCCGGCGTTGCCGCCGATCGCCGAGACGATGGGCATGAGCACGGCCAAGGCCACGATCTGCTCGATCGTCGCCTCGAAGAAGGAGATGACCGCCGCGCCCAGCACCGCCGTGCCCAGGTTGATCGCCAGCCAAGGCACGCGGCCGCGCACGATTTCGACCACGCTCGAGCCGCGATCCTCGTCGGCGACGCCGGCCAGACGCAGGATGTCCTCGCGGTTCTCTTCCTGGATGATGTTGACGATGTCGTCGACGGTCACCTGACCGACCAGGCGACCGGCGGCGTCCACGACCGGGGCCGAGATCAGGTGATACTTTTCGAAGATGTAGGCGACTTCTTCCTGATCCTGGTCGACGGTGATCTCGTTGACCGGCTCCATCAGCTCCGACAGGGGCACAGCCCGCGCGCTGCGCAGCAGGCGGCTGATGGGCACGCCGCCGATCGGCCGGTTCAGCGGATCGACCACATAGATGTCGAAGAACAACTCGGGCAGCTCTTCGCCCTGGGCGCGGACGTGATCGATGGTGTCGCCGACGTTCCAGAACTGCGGCGCGGCCATGAACTCGCGCTGCATCAGGCGGCCGGCGGACTCTTCCTCGTAGCCCAGCGAGCTTTCGATCGCGGCGCGGTCGACCTCGGGCATGGCGGCCAGAACGCGCTCGCGCTGATCGTCCTCCATCTCCTCGACCACGGCGGCGGCGTCGTCGGAGTCGAGCTCCTGCAGCGCCTCGGCCAGGGTCAGGTGAGGCACCCGCTCCAGCACCTCCTCGCGGATGCCGTCGTCCAGTTCGGGCAGGGTGTCGGCCAGCAGGTCCGGCGGCAGCCACTGGACCACCACCATCCGATGTTCGGCCGTCAGGAAGCCCATCAGGTCGGCGACGTCGGCGGGGTGCAGGTCTTCAAGCAGGCCGCGCAGGCGCAGGCCGTCGCCGTCGTCGGCGGCGTCCACCACTTTTTCGACGAAGGCCGGCGTCAGGGCGTAGTCCTCGCCCAGAGCCTCGTGGTCCTCGAATTCGGAATCGGGGGCTCTCGGGAGGGCGGAATCCGTGTGGGTCACGCTTTGCCTCCCGAGAAGATAACTCAGCTTAAACTAGCCGACGTTTCGCCCTTTGAAATCAGATGGTGCGGTCGAGAAGACTCGAACTTCCACGGGTTGCCCCACAGCGACCTCAACGCTGCGCGTCTACCAATTCCGCCACGACCGCTCGCATCGGAGCGGGGGCAATAGCGGAGCCGCGCTGGAAAGGGAAGGGGCCTTTTGGGTCGTCTCAGGCGGCGCCGGCCATGAAGTCGTAAACGTCGGCCGGGCGCGTCACGGTGATGGCGATGCGGTCGTCGCGGATCTCGATCTCGCCACGCGCCACGGGGTGGTTGTTGGCCAGGATCCAGACCTCGTCGCTTTCCGAGGCGTCCAGCGGAATCACCGCGCCCCGGCCCATGCGCAGCAGTTGCGCCATCGGCAGAACCGAACGGCCCAGCACGACGGAAATCTCGACATCGACGGCGTCGATCTGGCTCACGGCGGATACTCGAAGACTTGCGCGAAGGAGCGCCCATGCACATTGAGGGATCATGCTTGCCGACCCGTTAAGTTTGAGCCTGAAGCGCGACGACGGCGTCCCGGTCGGTTGGGCCGTCTCAGAGGGTTACGTCGAATACGAAGCGGCGGTTCAGGCGATGGAGGCCCGCGTCGCCGCGATCGTTGCCGGCGAAGCTGACGAAGTGGTCTGGCTGCTCGAGCATCCTCCGCTCTACACCGCCGGGGTGTCGGCCAGGGACGGCGACCTGCTGGATGCGGGGCGGTTTCCGGTGCACCGCACGGGGCGGGGCGGGCAGTTCACCTATCATGGGCCGGGCCAACGCGTGGCCTATGTCATGCTGGACCTGAACCGGCGCGGCCGCGACGTGCGGGGCTTCGTACGCGGGCTGGAGACCTGGATCATAGACGCGCTGAATCGCTTCGGCGTCGAGGCGGGACCGCGCGAGGGACGCGTCGGCGTGTGGGTCGAGCGCAAGGGGCCGGGGTGGTCCCGCGAGGACAAGATCGCCGCCATCGGCGTGAAGGTCCGCCGATGGGTGAGTTTCCACGGCATCAGCCTGAACGTCGAACCGAACCTGGACCATTTCGGCGGCATCGTGCCGTGCGGCATCAGCGAGCATGGCGTGACCAGTCTGGTCGATCTGGGCCGGCCCGCGACGCTGGACGAGGCCGACGCCGCGCTGAAGGGGGCGTTCAGCAAAATCTTCGGTCCGGTCGCCCCGGCTGATCCGCCCATTTAATCGAACCGCAACCCGCGACAGCGTTGCGCACTTGGCAAGGGCGGGGCCTGTCAGGTTAAAACACCCGCCGCTCTCTCTTCCTCAGCAGCATCCGACTTGGAGCCGCAAGACATGACCCGACTGCTTACCGCCGTATCCGCCGCCGCCCTCACCCTCGTGGTGGGCGCGGGCGCCGTGTCCGCACAGGACTTCCGCGCTCTGGCGCAACAGGACCTGCAGGCGGCCCATGCGGCGCTGCGGGATAACCACCCCGCCGCGGTGGTTCAGGGCGAGGCCGGGAACGCCTTCCGCGCCTGGCTGGATGCGGGCCTGCAGGAGGCCACACAGATGTCGGCCCAGGTGAACAGCGGCGACAGCCATGCGGCGCTGATGCGCTGGTACGCCGGCGGCTTCCGCGACTCGAACATCCGCATCACCCCGACCTTCGAGGGTTTGGGCCGCTACTTCGCCATTGGCTGGCCGGGCGTCGCCACCGCCTGGCGCAACGGCCAATACGTCGTCAGCTATGTAAAGCCCGGCACGCGCGGCGCGCCCGCGGTCGGTTCGGTCGTCACCGAGTGCTCGGGGCGTCCCATCGAAGAGTTCGCGCGCGACCGCCTGGACCGCTGGCAGGGTGACCTGAACACCGAAGCTGGCCGCATCCAGTCCGCGCCTTATCTGCTGTGGAACCTGAACAATCCGATCACCGGCGGCACGCCCACCACCTGCAAGTTCCAGCAGGGTCGCCGCACCCGTGACATCAACCTGACCAACGCCGTGCCGCAGCCCGGCGAGATCGAGGCCGCCTACCGCGCCAGCGTCTATACGCCGCCGGCCGACACGCCCCTGGCGATCGAACAGGTGGACGGCCGGCCGTGGATTCACGTCCATTCCCTGGCGGACAGCGCTGGCTGGGACGCCTTTTACGGTCAGGTAGAAGCGCAACTCGCCGCCATTCGCGGCCCGGCCGGTGCCGTCATCGACCTGCGGGGCGCCCAGGGCCTTTCGCTGAACGCCACGGCGCGCGGCTATGGTCTGGCCAACCGCATCTGGACGCCGGAGTTCACCGTCAGCCGCCAGCCTGCCGCCGGCGAGATCACCTACCGCGCCACCCCGGCCAACCGCGAGTGGTACGCCCAGACCCTCGCCCGCATGCAGGCCGATCCGCGCTTCGTGCAGGAATCGGCGCCTGTCATCGAAGAGACCACGGCCATCGTCCAAGCCTTCGATCAGGCCATCGCCGCCGGCCAGCAAAGCTTCACACTGCCGGGCCGTCCGGCGGTCGCCGACACGGGCGCGCCGAATCCTGTGCAGGGCCAAGTCGTGGTGTTGGTCGATTCGGGGTGCTCGGGTGGTTGCCTGGACACCCTGGACCTTCTGACCAACCTGCCAAACGTGCGCCTGGCTGGCTCGACCACCGGCGTGGATTCCATCTTCGTGGAGCCCACCGTGCTGCGCCTGCCGTCGAACTATTCGGACCTGTCGTACGGCCACAAGGCCTGGGTGTCGCGCGAACGCGCCAACAACCAGCCCTACACGCCCGAGGCGGGCCTGACCTACACGGGCAACCCTACCGACGAGCAGGCGGTGCGAACCTGGGTCGGTTCGCTGTTCGGCGGCTGATCCAAAACCATCCGAGAAAGTCGGAGGAGGGGCGGTCTGGAACCGGCCGCCCCAAATCCCCATTTGTCGGTCATGAGCTCGACCGACATCGAAACCACCACCCATTCGCCTTCCGGCTTTGACCTGACGCCGCCCAGCGAAAGCCAGCGCGTGGCGCTGGAGGCCGACCTCTCGGCCGAAGAGAAGCGTGTTCTCCTGGCCCACGGCACAGAGGCGCCGTTCTGCGGCACTTTGCTGGGCGAAAAGCGCGCAGGCGTCTTCTGCTGTCGCGAATGCGGTCTTCCGCTGTTTCGCAGCGGCACGAAGTTCGAGAGCGGCACCGGTTGGCCCAGCTTCACCCAGCCGGTTGATGAGACCCACGTCCGCGCGGTGCGCGACAACTCCTACGGCATGGAACGTGTCGAGACCCGCTGCGCCCGCTGCGACAGCCATCAGGGCCACGTCTTTCCAGACGGCCCGCCGCCCAGCGGCCTGAGATACTGCATCAACTCGGTGGCCCTCAGCTTCGTCGCCGAAGGGCAGCCTTTGCCTGATCCCCTGGGGCGCGGCGACGGGTCCGCCTGACCTTGGCCGCAATCGCGGCTAGGGTAGTCACAAGCGTGGAGTGCAGCCGATGGTCGCCAGTCTGATCGCCGCCCTCGTCCTTATGGGCGCAGAAGAACCGCAGGTGGTTTCGACCGCACCACGCGGCGACGCCGTCCAAACGGCGCTCGCGGCTCCATCGGCTGACGCGGTTGCCCCGCCCGTGATTGAGGACATAGCGCCGCACGGACTGACGACGGACCAGCAGATCGCGCGCTGGCTTTCGGCGCGCGCTCCGGACCGCCGGGATGTCGAGGCCCCACTGTGGGACGAGCCGCTGGAGCGACGCATGCGCGGCGAAGTCAGCGCCAGCATCGGCACCGGCGGCTATCGCGACGTGTCGGCGTGGACCAGCATGCCTTTGGGCGACAGCGCCGAACTCACCATTGGCTTCAGCCAGACCCGCAACGCGCCCTGGCGCTATTACGACCGCCCCTTCGGACATGGCTGGGTTTTGCCTGGCCGAAACGGGCCCGGTCACGGTTTCGACGCTTACGGAGCTTATGAAGACCGCGCTGCGGAAGTGCGTCGCGATTCTCGCGCCGAGCCGCGGCTGTCACAGCCTCAAGACCTGACCATTCGCCCCTGACTTCAGGGCGTCGGATCGACGCAGGGCAATGCGCGCGGTGGCCAAACGGGGATCAATCCCCATGTTGCAGCGCGAGAGGATGCCCATGGAAGACCTACTGCGCTCAGTCGCTGATTTCATTTCGAGAAACCACGTCTGGGCGGGAGTGATTCTTGGGCTGATCACCTTCCTGGAATCGCTGGCTGTGATCGGAGCATTTGTGCCCGCCACAGGCCTGTTGGTCGCGGCGGGCGCCATGGTGGCCGCCGGGGTCCTGGACCCCTGGAACGTCATGCTGGGCTGCATCATCGGCGCGGTTCTCGGCGACGCCTTGAGCTACTGGCTGGGCCGTCGTCTGGGCCCGTCTGTGCTGCGTCACAAGGTGTTCAAGCCGCATCGTCGCCGCGTCGCCTGGACCCGCCTGTTCGCCTATCGCTATGGCGTGGCTTCAGTCTATATCGGGCGCTTCTTCGGACCGTTGCGGGCCTTTGTGCCCGTCACTGTCGGCATCCTGGGCATGCGGCAGAAGACCTTCCAGACCGCCAATGTGCTGTCGGCCGTGGTTTGGGTCACGGCCATGCTGGCTCCGGGCTATCTGGCGCAGAAGGGGCTGGCGCGGCTTGAGGCCATGAGCGAGGCGCATGGGCCGACCTTGGCGGGGATCGCCGCCGTGGCGCTCTTCGTCTGCGGCTATGTCGCCTATCGGTGGGTCAAGGGACGCGCGCTCAAGCGAGCCGAGGCGAGAGGCCTGGGCCGCTTCCCCGAAAAAGCCTGAAGCTTTACCGCAATTCGCGGTGAGGAAAGCGCCGGCGGCGGTTCCCAAGGCCGCTGCTTTTTGCGATAGCCATTGGGTCGGCAGGGGGCGTCCTGTCGTTTCCACCCCTCTCAGGAAGGCTGGCCGTGGCGTTTCGCGACGGACCGTTCGAGAATTTGAAGCTGCCGCTGGCCTGGACGGCTGCGGCTGTGGTTCTGGCCGCCTTGGTGGCGGCCATCTTCCTGCTGGTCGGCGACCGCCCCAGCGCCAATGGCGCGAGTTACGCCGCCGCGCGTGCGACGGCTCAGGAAGCGACGTCTCCGGTCGGGCGAGTATTGTCCGCGCCGGTCCGCTGGGTCCGTTCCGCCGGGGCTGGCGTGGGCGGCTACTTTTTCGCCGTTTCGGAAAACCGTCGTCTGAAGGCCGAGATACGCCAACTCGAGGCCTGGCGCGACGAAGCCATCGCCATGAAGAGCGTCAACGCCCGGTATGAGGCGCTGCTGGGCGTACGAACCGAACCTCCGGTCCCGATGGTGACGGCGCGGGCCGTGACCGAGGCGCGCGGACCATTCAGCAATGCCCGCCTTTTGGACGTCGGGTCGCGGCGCGAGGTGCGCATCGGCAATCCGGTGGTGGACGAGCACGGCTTGGTCGGCCGCATCGTCGGTGTTTCGCCGAACGCCAGCCGGATGCTGATGCTGACCGACATCTCGTCGCGGACGCCGGTGATGATCGAGCGGACCGGGGCGCGAGCTCTGATGATCGGCGACGGCTCGGGTGGGCCGCGCCTGGACTATTTGCGCGGCGGCGAGGCCATGCAGGCTGGCGACCGCATTCTGACGTCCGGCGACGGCGGGGCCCTGCCGCGCGGCCTGCCGGTCGGCGTTGCGGCGCGGGGCGCCGACGGTCGCTGGCGGGTGAAGCTGTTCAGCGATCGCGGACCGATCGACTATGTGCGGGTGCTGCTGTTTCAGGACTTTTCGCAACTGGCCGACACGGCCGCGTTGAACGCACCGCCCCTTGTGAGCCTTGATACAGCCCCCGCGCCTGATGCGGCTCAGGCCGCCGCCATCGCCGACGTGGCCGCACGCCGCCAGGCCGCCGCTGAGGCCGCGGCTGCGCGCGTGCGGGCCGCGCAGGCCGCGCCG
>NZ_JBKBML010000006.1:0-140061 GCF_046295775.1 Brevundimonas sp.
AGGAGCACAAATACACTGTTACCGTCGGCCGCTCGCACGGCATCCACGCCGAACCGGTGACTTTTGGCCTCAAGCTGGCCGGCTACCACGCCGAGTTCCAGCGCGCCCGTCGACGCTTGGTCACGGCGCGCGAAGAGATCGCCACCTGCGCCATCTCCGGCGCTGTCGGCACTTTCGCCAACGTCGATCCGGCGGTGGAAGAGTATGTCGCCGACAAGATGGGCCTGGCCGTGGAGCCGGTCTCGACTCAGGTCATTCCGCGCGATCGCCACGCCGCCTATTTCGCCGCCCTCGGCGTCGTGGCTTCGTCCATCGAGCGCCTGGCCACCGAAATCCGCCACCTGCAGCGCACCGAGGTGCTGGAGGCCGAGGAGTTCTTCGACAAGGGTCAGAAGGGTTCGTCGGCCATGCCGCACAAGCGCAATCCGATCCTGACCGAGAACCTGACCGGCCTGGCGCGCCTGGTGCGTTCGGCCGTCACGCCGGCGATGGAGAACGTGGCCCTGTGGCATGAGCGCGACATCAGCCACTCGTCGGTCGAGCGCGGCATCGGGCCGGACGCGACCATCCATCTGGACTTCGCCCTTCACCGTCTGGCCGGCGTGGTCGAGCGGCTGAACATCTATCCCGAGAACATGCAGAAGAATCTGGACCGCCTGGGCGGCCTGGTCTTCTCGCAGCGGGTCATGCTGGCCCTGACCCAGGCCGGGGTGAGCCGCGAGGACGCCTATGCCGCAGTGCAGGAGAACGCCATGAGGGTCTGGCGCGGCGAGGGTCGGTTCATCGACTTCCTCAAGAGCGACGATCGCGTGACCCTTGGGGACGACGACCTCGAGGCCTTGTTCGACCTCGGTTATCACACCAAGCACGTCGACACCGTATTCCGGCGCGTCTTCAGGGCCGAATAGGGCCGGCAAGATGGCGGCGTGTCACGGCGACGTGATCACAATTGTCGCGGTCATGCATCTTTTTCGGCGCTGAGGGGTAACTGCTGCGACGTCGCGATCAAGCCGGCGTTACAGGAGAGAAACACGCCATGAAGATCACCCGCTTCGGCGCCGCCGCCGTATCCACCGCCGCCCTGCTGGCCCTGGCCGCCTGCGGCGACAACAACGAGACGCCCGCCACGGACGCCGCGCCGGCAAATGACATGGCCATGGCTCCGGCCACGACCGATCCCATGGTCGGCGGCGCCGCCATGAGCCCCAGCGACAACATCGTCGCCAACGCCTCCAAGGCCTCGAACCTGACCACCCTGGTCAGCGCCGTACAGACGGCCGGCCTGGTCGAGACCCTGCAGGGTCCTGGCCCCTTCACCGTCTTCGCCCCCGACAACGCCGCCTTCGAAAAGATCCCGGCTGCTACCCGTGAAGGCCTGATGCAGCCGGCGCAGCGTGACGCCCTGCGCGGCATCTTGACCTACCACGTCGTCCCGGGTCGTCTGACCGCCGCCGACATCGCCGCCCAGGCCCAGGCCAATAACGGCGTGGCGACCCTGACCACCGTCCAGGGCGAGACCCTGACCGTCCGCGACGCCGGCGGCGGCCGCTGGACGATCACTGACGGCGCCGGCGGAACGTCTACGATCACCCAGGCCGATGTCGCCCAGTCGAACGGAATGGTGCACGTCATCGATACCGTGCTGATGCCCGAGTAAAACTCGGTTGCAACCAAACGCCCCCTGATGGGTTTTCAGGGGGCGCGAGACGCAAATCCCGGGACCCCTTTTCCCCCCAAGGGCGAACGGAAGAAGGGCCGCACTTCCCCGAGTGCGGCCCTTTTAATTTGTCCGAAATCGTGTGTTGGAAAGCGCCTATTCGCCTGCGCGGATCGAATCCCGGGCCATGGAGGCGAACTCGTCCATCTTGGACAGGATTTCGCCCTCGGACACGCTCAGGCCCGAGCCCTTTATGTCGCCGGCGATCTTGCGGAACACGTCGTCGTCGCCCGGCTGCTCGAAATCGGCGCGGACCACGGCGTTGGCGTACTGCTCGGCGCTGTCGGCCGACAGGCCCATCTTCTCGGCGGCCCAGAGACCCAGCATTTTGTTCCGGCGCGCGATAGCCTTGAACTCCTGCTCTTGATCGAGGGCGAACTTGGCTTCGAAGGCCTTTTCCCGATCGTCGAAGGTGGTCATAGGCGTCATAGGCTCCGCATCGGCGCCCGGTCTCGGCGCCGCCGCCGTCTATAGACCGCTGCCGTCCGAACGCAACACGTTCCGTTATCCGCCGGTAAGCCTTTGGGCTTGCGTGTCGTTTGTGTCGCGTGCGCCCTTCGGCTAAGAAGGCGGCAATCCATTTCAGCGTCGACCGATTCCGAGATCGCGCCGCCCGGACCTTCCTCCGGCCGCGCGTTTTTTGTTTCTGGCAGGCGCGCCCACCGCTCCCCCGGGGCTACGATGAACGTCAAGCGCAAGAAGATCTACGAAGGCAAGGCCAAGATCCTTTACGAAGGACCCGAGCCCGGCACCCTGATCCAGTACTTCAAGGACGACGCCACCGCCTTCAACGCCCAGAAGAAGGCGACGCTGGAAGGCAAGGGCGTCATCAACAATCAGATCAGCGAATTCATCATGTCGCGCCTAAACGGCATCGGCGTGACGAACCATTTCATCAAGCGGCTGAACCTGCGCGAGCAGCTGATCCGCGAGGTCGAGATCATTCCGCTGGAAGTCGTGTGCCGCAACATCGTCGCCGGCTCAATGAGCCAGCGCCTGGGCATCGAGGAAGGCACGCCCCTGCCCCGCTCGATCATTGAATTCTATCTCAAGAAGGACGAGCTCGGCGACCCGATGGTCACCGAGGAGCACATCACCGCCTTCAATTGGGCCTCGACCCAGGAGCTGGACGACATGCTGGCCATGACGGTTCGCGTGAACGACTATCTGTCGGGCATGTTCGGCGCCGTCGGCATCACCCTCGTGGATTTCAAGATCGAGTTCGGCCGGGTGTGGGAGAACGACTTCGCCCGCGTCCTGCTGGCCGACGAGATCAGCCCCGACAGCTGCCGTCTGTGGGACGCCACGACCGGCGAGAAGCTGGACAAGGACCGCTTCCGCCGCGACATGGGCAATGTAATCGAGAGCTATACAGAGGTCGCGCGCCGCCTGGGCATCATGAAGGGCATGCCGACCGTCATCCAGGGAGGACTGCACTGATGGCCCCCATTCCTGCCAAAAAGGTCAAGGTTCACGTCTTTCTCAAGCCCGGCGTTCTGGACGTGCAGGGCAAGGCCGTCGAAGGCGCCCTCCAGGGCCTGGGCTGGGCCGGTGTCGCCAACGCCCGCGTCGGCAAGCTGATCGAGTTCGACCTGACCGGCGCCGAAGACCCGGCCGCCGAGGCCAAGCGCATGGCCGAAACCCTGCTGGCCAACACCGTCATCGAATCCTACCGGATCGAGGTCGAGTAGGGCCATGAAACGGCTGATGAAGCTGTTCGTCGCCCTGTTCGTCATCATCGGCGTGGCGGTTTTCGCCACCGCCATGGCAGGCGGTCTGATGGATGACAGCGCCTTCACCGAACAGGCGCAGGGCCACTAGTCGCCGAGGTCGGTCTCGTCGGCGTCGTAGCCCAGAAGATCCCCCGGCGCGCATTCCAGCACGAGGCACAGCTTGGCTAGGGTGTCGAACCGCACGCCCCTGACCTTGCCCGTCCTGAGAAGACTCAGCTGGGTCTCCGAGAGCCCTATCCGCTCACAGACGTCGCGCGCGCGCATCTTGCGCCGCGCCAGCATGACATCCAGCGTCACGCGCACCGGCATCAGACGAAGGCCTCGAGTTCGCCGCGCAGGGCCCGGCCGCGCCGCGCCAGAAGTATCAGCACGGCGCCCACGGCGGCGAGGGTCAGATTCTGAACCGTGTAGTTCAGCGTCACCCCGCGCGCTTCCAGAAAGCCGTTGCCGATCAGATGCAGCATCATGGGCTCGAACAGCCACGAGGCCCAAGCGCCCAGCAGCAGGCCGCCGCCAGTCCAGCTCATCGCGCGCGTCATGGCCGGATCGAAGTCGCGACCGCGATCCACGGCGGCGAACACGGATGTGGTCGCCCACAGGGCGAACAGAAACAGGGCCGGCGCCACAAGCCGCACCGCTAGCGCCTCCCACGACCCGTGCGTGTCCGTCGCCACCCTGGCGATCATCAGTCCCCCGACCACGAGCACGCCCCCTCGCACAAGCCGACTCCCAATTCGCGACGCCATCTAAAACCCTCCTGATTAAGTCGAAGAACAATTATTTTATGTTTTAATTAAATTCAAGCCCACGATCAGTTTTTCGCGCCGTTGGGCGACTCGCCTCCGATCTGGGCGTTACAGTGAGGCCGCAGCCCAAGGAGACGCAGATGGCCTTCACCCTGACCTCGACCGATTTCAACGACGGCGGCACGCTTCCCGACGCCCAGGTTCAAGCCAAGGGCAACAGCTCGCCGCATCTGGCGTGGTCGGGCGCGCCCGAAGGGACCAAGTCTTTCGCCATCACCTGCTATGACCCGGACGCGCCTACCGGTTCGGGCTTCTGGCACTGGACGGTGGCCAACATTCCAGTCGACGTGACCGAGATCCCGGCCGGCGGCCCGGTCCCGGCCAGCGCGGTCGAGGGCCGAACCGACTATGGCGAGCCCGGCTTCGGCGGCGCCGCCCCGCCCCCCGGCCACGGCCCGCACCGCTACATCTTCACCGTTTTCGCGGTCGACACCGAGAAGCTGGACGTCACGCCCGACAACTCCGGCGCCGTGTTCGGCTTCAACCTGCACTTCCACACGCTGGCCAAGGCCTCGATCACGGCGACCTACGAAAACAAAGGTTGATCGCCGACAGGCCCATGGGCGGTTGAAGCGTTTGCGCGCGGCACTATTTTGCAGCGCAGCAATTCCCGCATTTCTCGTCTGAAAGCGCCGCCCATGGCCGACGCCTCCTCCTGCCTCGACCCCGTCGAGTGCGGCGCTCCGCCCGCATCTCGCTCGCCCGCCCGCATTGCCCTGGTGCTGGCGGTGCTGGGCATGGGCGGGTTCGCCATCGGCGTGACCGAGTTCGCGGCCATGAGCGTGCTGCCCGCCTTCGCCGCAGGCCTGGGCGTCGATGAGCCGACCGCCGGCCATGTCATCAGCGCCTACGCCGCCGGCGTGGTGGTCGGCGCGCCGATCCTGGCGGTGCTGGGCGCCCGCGCGCCGCGCTGGCTGCTGCTGATCGGCTTTATGGCCCTGTTCGCCGTCGGCAACGGGCTCAGCGCCCTGGCTCCCACCTATGAGTGGATGCTGGTGTTCCGCTTCCTGTCGGGCGTACCGCACGGCGCCTATTTCGGCGTCGCCGCCTTGGTCGCCGCATCCCTGGTGCCGTTGAGATTGCGCAGCCGCGCGGTCTCGACCACCCTGCTTGGTCTGACCATCGGCACAGTGATCGGCGTGCCCGCCGTCAACGCCATCAGCCAGGCGCATGGATGGCGCTGGACCTTCGCCATCGTCGCGGGTCTGGCCGTCCTGACCATGAGCCTGGTCGCCATGTTCGCCCCGCGCGATCCCGCCCACCGAGACGCCACGCCCCTGCGCGAACTCGGGGCCCTGAAGAGCGGGCAGGTCTGGCTGACGCTGGGCGTCGGCGCGATCGGCTTTGGCGGCCTGTTCGCCGTCTACGCCTATCTGGCCTCGACGCTGACAGCGGTGACCGGCGCCGCGCCGGAAGTGCTGCCCTGGGTCTTCGGTGTCTTTGGTCTAGGCATGGTGGCCGGCAACCTGGTGGCGGGCTGGGCGGCGGATCGGTTCGGCATGCCGGCGGCCGGGGGCCTGCTGTTGTGGAGCGCCTTTGCGCTGGCGCTGTACCCCTTCGCCGCGCCACATCTGTGGGCCATGTTCGTCGTCGTCTTCCTGATTGGCGGCGGCGGCGGCCTGGGCTCGGTCTTGCAGACCCGGCTGATGGACGTGGCCGGCGACGCCCAGACCCTGGCGGCGGCGCTGAACCACTCGGCCTTCAACTTCGCCAATGCGCTGGGGCCGCTTATGGCCGGCATGGCGGTGGCGGCAGGCTGGGGCTGGGTTTCGACCGGCTGGGTCGGCGTGGGCCTGTCGCTGGCGGGCTTCCTGATCTGGGTTGTGGCTTGGCGCACCGGGCGGCCGTCGCGCACGGCCTGACATCGCCCGCGAGAGGTGCTAGACGCCCGCCCATGAGCGCAGCCGTCATCGTCTTCCCCGGTTCCAACTGCGATCGCGACTGCAAGGTCGCCGTCGAACGCTCGACCGGCGAGCGGGTCCACATGGTCTGGCACGCCGAGACCGAACTGCCCGACGACCTGGACCTGATCGTCCTGCCCGGCGGCTTCTCCTACGGCGACTATCTGCGTTGCGGCGCCATGGCGGCCCAGGCTCCTATCATGCAGGCGGTCAAGAAGGCCGCCGACGACGGCGTGGCCGTGGTCGGGATCTGCAACGGCTTCCAGATCCTGTGCGAAGCCGGCCTGCTGCCCGGCGCCCTGTTGCGCAACTCGGGCCTCAAATACGTCTGCAAGCCCATCAGCCTGACGGTCGCCAACGGCCAGACCCGCTTCACCTCGGGCTATCAGGGCCAGCGCGAAGTGATCATGACCCAGGGCAATGGCGACGGAAACTACTTCGCCGACGCTGAGACCCTGGCCCGGCTGGAGGGCGAGGGACAGGTCGTCTTCCGCTATGTCGACAATCCCAACGGCTCGGTGGCCGACATCGCGGGCATCCAGAACGCGCGCGGCAATGTGCTGGGCATGATGCCCCACCCCGACCGCGCCTTCGAGGCCGAACTGGGCTCCGTCGACGGCGCGACGCTTTTTCGCAGCATCTACGCGGCTGCCTGAAGCGACTGTTTTTCGGCCGCGCGCTAAGGCTCAGCCCTCTTCGTCTTCGCCTTGAACGGCGGTGTTGCGGTCCAGGGCGTCGTCCTCTTCCTCGCCCGGCTCTACGTCCTCGGTCACCACGCCGCCCGGCTCGCGCTGGGCGGCCAGTTCGCGGGCGCCGACTCCCAGGCCCTGTTCGATCGCCAGATTGGCGTCGACGGCGTCGGTTTCCAGGGCGGTTCCGTCCTGCGGGCGTTCGGTGTCGGCCATGATGTCGTCCTTTCGAAATCGAGACCTTCTGAACCGCGCGCCGCCGCCCCGGTTCCGTCGCCGCCGTTGAACCTCGCGCCCGCCCATGCGTAGTGAGGGCGAAGCTTCGCCGGAGACCCCAATGTCGTCTATCGTTCGACCCAATCCGCGCCAGCGGACCCGCCGCCTGCTGGTGCTGGTCGCGGCCGTCTTCGCCATCATGGTTCCCGTCGCCCAAAACCTGGCCGGGTGGGGCCTGACCCAGGCCGAGTTCGCCGCCGACGGCGATTCGACCCTGCGCGTGGCCGGTTACGCCTTTTCGATCTGGGGCCTGATCTATCTGGGCGTCATCGCCTACGCCCTTCGCCTGATGCTGCCGCAGACCGGCGAAAGCCCGCTGATCGGCCACATGGCTTTTCCGTCCATCGTGGCCTTCTTCGGCATCGGCATGTGGATCATCGTTGCGGCGCTGAACCTCAAGGTCGCCAGCGTCGGCGTGATCTTCGCCTCGCTGCTGGCTTTGCTGATCCCGCTGCTGCTGGCGTCGCGGGCTATTCGGTCGCTGCCCCTGCGAGATGGAGATCGGCTGTTCCTGGCCTGGCCCCTGGCCGCGCTGGCCGGCTGGCTGACCATCGCCGCGCCGCTGAACCTGCTGACCACCGCCACGGCCCTGGACGCCCTGCCGGCGATGCTGTCACCGACCGCCTGGGCCATTCTGGCCATCGTCGCGGTCGTGTTGGTCGCCCTGGCCGTGACCTGGGCGCTGCGGCTGATGGCCTATCCCCTGCCCATTGCCTGGGGCTTGATCGGCGCCTTCGTGGCCGAGCAGGAGCGCAATCCCACGGTCGGCTTCACCGCCCTGGCCGCCGCCGTGCTGCTGATCATCGGCGCGGTCATGTTGGTGTTCCGCCTTCAGCGCGGCGTCGACCGCGCCCGCTGAGCGAGGGGGTCAGACCCCCTCGCCGTCCTCTCCCTCTCCACTGTCTTCGCTCGCCTTCTGCAGGCGTTCGGCCAGAGCCGCGGCCCCGGCGTCGTCCGCGGCGATCTCGGGCGCGTCGTCGTCTTCGGGCGTGGCGGCGGGGTCGAAGGGCTGATCG
This sequence comes from Brevundimonas sp., assembly GCF_046295775.1. Taxonomy (GTDB): domain Bacteria; phylum Pseudomonadota; class Alphaproteobacteria; order Caulobacterales; family Caulobacteraceae; genus Brevundimonas. The sequence continues at coordinate 8,139 of NZ_JBKBML010000006.1, forward strand.
GTCATGGCGCGTCTCCTGTTGTCGCCCTCGACAAGCGCGCACCGCGCCCGATGTTCCACGCCGAGGCTGACAGACGGCCCCGCGACGGCTAGAAGCGCGGCCCATGAGCGCGCCCGAAAAATCCATCGCCGAACTCGCCGCCGAATACGGCCTGGCTCCCAATGAGTATCAGGTCCTGCTGGACAGACTGGGCCGCGAGCCCAACCAGGTCGAACTGGGCGTCTTCTCGGTCATGTGGTCCGAGCACTGCTCCTACAAATCCTCCAAGACACAGCTGATGAAGTTCCCCGTCACGGGACCGCGCGTCATCTGCGGCCCGGGCGAGAACGCCGGCGTCATCGACATCGATGACGGCGACGCCTGCATCTTCAAGATGGAGAGCCACAACCACCCCTCCTACATCGAACCCTATCAGGGCGCGGCGACGGGCGTGGGCGGCATCATGCGCGATGTCTTCACCATGGGCGCGCGCCCGGTGGCCCTGCTGAACGCGCTGCGCTTCGGCGATCCCAGCCACGAAAAATCCAAGCGTCTGGTCAAGGGCGTGGTCGCCGGCATCGGCGGTTACGGCAACTGCGTCGGCGTGCCGACCGTCGCGGGCGAGACGAACTTCCACAAGGGCTACAACGGCAACATCCTGGTCAACGCCATGTGCGTCGGCCTGGCTCGCGCCGACGAGATCTATTACTCGGCCGCGCCGGAAGCCGGTCATGACGTGGTGTACTTCGGCTCCAAGACCGGCCGCGACGGCATCCACGGCGCGACCATGTCCTCGACCGAGTTCGACGACGAATCCGAGTCGAAGCGCCCCACCGTCCAGGTCGGTGATCCGTTCGCCGAGAAGCTGCTGATCGAGGCCACGCTGGAGCTGATGGCGTCGGGCGCCGTGGCCGCCATTCAGGACATGGGCGCGGCGGGCCTGACCTCGTCTTCCGTCGAAATGGCGGGCAAGGGCGGCGTCGGCGTGGAGCTGGACCTGGACAAGGTGCCTCAGCGCGAAACCGGCATGACCGCCTATGAGATGATGCTGTCGGAAAGCCAGGAGCGGATGCTGGCGGTCCTGAAGCCCGGCCGCGAGGCCGACGGCCACCGCATCTTCCAGAAGTGGGGCCTGGACTTCGCCGTCATCGGCAAGACCACCGACACCGGCCATCTGGTCCTCAAGCACCACGGCGAAACCGTCTGCGACGTGCCCCTGGCCCCGCTGTTCGACGACGCGCCGCTGTACGACCGGCCCTGGACGCAGCCCGAACTGCATCCACGCCTCGCCCCCGCAGACGTGCCCGCGCCAGAGAGCTGGGCCGACGCCGTGCTGAACGTCGTCTGCTGCCCCGACATGGCCTCCAAGCGCTGGATTTGGGAGCAGTACGACCGCCACGTCATGGCCGACACCCTGCACGACTCGGCCACCGGGGCCGACGCCGGCATCGTGCGCGTCCACGGCACCGACAAGGGCCTGGCCGTCACCTCGGACTGCACCCCCCGCTATGTCCAGAACGATCCCTACGAGGGCGGCAAGCAGGCCGTGGCCGAGGCCTGGCGCAACCTGACCGCCGTGGGCAGCCGTCCCGTCGCCATCACCGACAACCTGAACTTCGGCAATCCGCAGCGCCCCGAGATCATGGGCCAGATCGTCCGCGCCACCGACGGCATGGCCGAGGCCTGCCGGGCGCTGGACTTCCCCGTCGTGAGCGGCAACGTCAGCCTCTATAACGAGACCAACGGCGTCGCCATTCCGCCGACCCCGACGGTCGGCGCCGTGGGCCTGCTGCCCAACTATGACGTGGCGGCCGGCTTCGGCGGCCTGGCCGAGGGCGAGGTCCTGGTCCTGATCGGCGAGACCCACGGCGAACTGGGCGCCAGCCTGTATCTGCGCGAGGTGCTGGGCCGCGAGGACGGCGCCCCGCCCCCTGTCGACCTGGCCCTGGAACGCAAGACCGGCGACTTCGTGCGCGACCTGATCGAGAGCGGCGACCTGACCTGCGTGCACGACCTGTCGGACGGCGGCCTGATCGGCGCGGCCGCCGACATCGCCCTGGCGTCGGACGTCGGCGTCGAGCTGGACGCCACCAGCGCAACCCACGCCCACATCTTCCTCTTTGGCGAGGACCAGGCCCGCTATCTGGTCGGCGTCTCGGACCCGACCGACCTGATCGCCCGCGCCCAGGCCGCCGGCCTGCACGCCTCGGTCGTCGGCCGCGCCGTCGGCCGCGACTTTTCGTCCGGCGAGCTGTTCCGCATCCCGCTGGATCATCTGCGCGAGATGCACGAAAGCTGGATGCCGAACTGGATCGAAGGATGACCATGCGCCGTCTGCTTCTGACCGCCGCCCTGCCCCTGATGCTCGTCGCCTGCGATGGCGGCGGTGATCCCGTTCAGCAGGCCCTGCGCGACGCCTCGGCCGAGCGCCAGGCCGCGACGGTCACCGATGGCGAGATCTCCGGCCCGGCTCCGGTCGACCACGCCGCGATGGGGCATGGCGCGGCCGGCGGCCCCACGCCCGGCGACCAGGCCTTCGCCGCTTCGGAGGCCGAAATGCACCGCCTGATGGCCGAGGCCTCGGGCGAGACGGTGGACCAGTCCTACATCGCCAAGATGATCGCCCACCATCAGGGCGCCGTCGCCATGGCCGAGGTCGCGCTGCGCGACAGCCGCGACCCCGAAATCCGCCGCATGGCTCAGGCCGTCATCGACGCCCAGACTCGCGAGATCGCCGAAATGCGCGCCTGGCGGCCGGCCGGCTGAGCCAACCCAAGTGAAGGTCGCCGTCGTCCTGCCGATCGGCGCTCGCTTCTCCGTGACGCAACCGAACTCCATGGAGACCGTCGTCCGCACCCTGGCGGCGGCCGATCCTACGGATTTGCGTATCTTCTGCGACGAGGGGGCGGAAGATCACGGCGACCTGCCGGTCCACCCCCTGCCGGCCCAGGGCCGGATGGGCGTGCTCGCCAAGGCGCTGCGGGCCTTCGCTCCTGACATCATCGAATGTCATCAGCAGTCACCCCAGGCGGTTGAGCTGTCCCGGCGCTTCCCGACGACGCCGGTGACCCTTTACCGTCACAACGCCGCCAAGGCCCCGCGCAGTCCGATCGATCGCTGGCGGCACAACCGCCGCTATGACCAACTCGCAGGCCTGATCTTCGTCAGCGAGGCCAGCCGGCGACAGTTCCTGATCGACTTTCCGCGTCAGGCCGCCAAGGCTTATGCGATTACCAACCCCATAGACGCCGCCCTGTGGACCGCCGCGCCGGAGGACCGCGACCCGCTGATCGCCTTCGCCGGGCGCGCCATGCCGGAAAAGGGCGTGGATCTGCTATGCGCCGCCCTGCCCTTGGTGCTGGACCGCCACCCTGACTGGCGCGCCGTCCTGATACTGAATGACTGGCAGGCCCACGCCGCCTGGGCCGCGCCCCACCTGACGCCGCTGGAGCGGTTCGGCGGCCGGGTCGAAGTCCTGCGTTCCGCGCCTCTGGCCGAGGTGCAGCAGTGGATGAAGCGCGCCGCCATCGCCCTGACCCCGTCTGTCTGGGATGAGCCCTTAGGCCTGACGGCGCTGGAGGCCCATGCGGCGGGCGCGGCCCTGATTTCGTCCGGGCGCGGCGGCCTTCGCGAAGCCAGCGGCCCGCACGCCCTCTATGTCGATGATCTGACACCAACAGCTCTGGCCGAGGCGATGGAAGCCCTGATTCAGGATCCCGCACGCCGCCTGGCCCTGGCCAAGGCCGCCCAGGCCCATGTCCTGAGCGATCACACGCCCCAGCGCCGTTTGGCCGAACTGCGCGCACTGCGCAGCCGCCTGATCGGCGCGTCTTGAGGCTTAGACGACCGGCACCGCCTGGCTCAGGCGGCCGCCCATGCGGATCGGCTCGACCCGCGTCGCCAGGCCCGTCCTGTCGTCGGTCTCGACATAGACGCCGCAGATCGTGGCTGGTCCTGAAGCAGGCGTATAGCGTCCGCCGGAAATCCGCGTGGTGAAGCGCCGCAGCGGCTCTTCCTTCTCGTTGCCGATGACGCTGTCATAGTCGCAGCACCCGCCGGCGTCGGTCTGATAGGCCGTGCCGCCCGGCAGGATCTGGCAGTCAGCAGTCGGCACATGGGTGTGGGTGCCCACCACCAGCGACGCCCGGCCGTCGCAGAAATGGCCCATCGCCATCTTCTCGCTGGTGGCCTCGCAGTGCATGTCCACGATGACGGCGTCGGCCACGGCGCCCAGGGGCGCGGCGGCCAGTTCGCGCTCCACGGCGCCGAACGGATCGTCCATCGGGTCCATATGCACCCGGCCCAGCACGTTCATGACCAGGACGGTGCGGCCCGTGTCCGTCTCGAACAGATTGGCGCCGGCGCCCGGCGCGTCCATCAGGCGGGGATAGTTGGCCGGGCGGATCAGGCGCGGCTCGCGCACGATATAGGTCAGGGCCTCGCGCTGGTCCCAGCTGTGGTTGCCCAGCGTCAGGCAGTCGGCGCCGGCCATGAACAGCTCGCGCGCCGTATTCTCGGTGATGCCGAACCCGCCCGCGGCGTTCTCGGCGTTGACCACCACGAAGTCGAGCTTCAGGTCCCGCTTAAGCCCCGGCAGGTGGTCGCTCAGACCATCCCGCCCCGACTTGCCGACCACATCACCGAAAAACGCCAATCTCATGGGAAGGCGGTATAGCCGGTCTCGGTCAGAACGCCATGCAGGCGGATGTCATGCGCCTCGATCTCCAGCCGCTCGACCCGCTGACCCGCGTAAGCCAGACCTATGCGGGCGATCTCCGGCAGGGCGGCGAAAGTCCGATCGTAATAGCCCCCGCCCTGCCCCAGCCGCCCGCCCGAGCCGTCGAAGGCCAGCAGCGGCGTGACGATCAGATCGGGGATGACCGTGGCCGCCAGCGGCAAGGGCGCTGGACAGCCCGCCTCGTCCATCTCCAGCGGCTCGCCGGGCGACCAGGCGCGAAAGACCATCGCCGCGTCGCGCTCAATCACCACCGGCAGACACAGCGTCCGCCCCGTGGCCAGGAGCGCCCGAGCCAAGGGCTGCGGGTCCATCTCCGACCCCATGGCGCGATACAGGGCCACCCAGGCGCCTTGGGGCAGGTCGCCGGCATGATCCGCCAAGCGCTCGCCCGCCAACGGATCCGCCGCCGCCAGCCGCTTTCGCAGGCCGCGCATCTCCGCACGCAGTTCGGATTTGGAGGTCATGAGATTGTGGTGACGCACCAACGGCCGTCCCTCAAGCCGCGAGCGACCGCGTCGCGAGCATAGGGACCAGAAAAAAGGGGTTGGCGGCGCCGCAAGAACCGTGGAGGACTGTTCAATCCTCTCGACCTGGGTAGCCAGGTGGGCGCCGTGTGCCCAGGCCCTCGAGCCCAGTCAGGGACAGCTCCCTTCGAGTGAATTAAGGTCGCGAGGATAAGTCGCCTCCGACGAGAGCCGCAGCAGGACCCGCCACCTGACAAGATAGGCCTTCGCAGGCCCCCGCTCAATGGGTCAGCCGATCAGCACCCGCGCCGCCGCACGGGCCTCGTCGGTGATCTCGGCGCCGGACAGCATGCGGGCGATCTCTTCGCGCCGCGCGCCCTCGTCCAAGGCATCGACGGTGGTGTGAGTCTGGCCGTCGCGATCGGCCTTGCGGACCTTCCAGTGGGCATGGCCCCGCGCCGCCACCTGAGGGCTGTGGGTCACGACCAGGACCTGGGCTCCGCGCGACAACCGCCCCAGCCGGCCGCCCACCGCCTCGGCCACCGCGCCGCCGACGCCCTGATCGACCTCGTCGAAGATCATCACCGGTTGACGCTGGTCCTCGCGTCCCGCCAACGCTGCCTTCATCGCCAGAGCAAAGCGCGCCAGCTCCCCGCCCGAGGCCACGGCGTCCAGCGGGCCGAAGTCCTGGCCCGCGTTGGTGGCGATCTGGAAGCGGGCGGTTTCGACCCCCTGCGGCCCGCGCCGGCCGTCGGCCACGGGCTCCAGCGCCACGCGGAACCGCGCGCGCTCCAGCTTCAGAGGCGCCAGTTCGGCCATCACGGCCTCGGTCAGCCGTTCGGCGGCCGCCTCGCGGCCCGAGCTCAGCATCGCGGCCGCCACGTCATAGGCCTCGGTCGCTGCGGCTGTGGCGCGGGCCGCCTCCGACAAGGCGTCCTCGCCGTCCTCGATCAGGCGCAACTGCTCGCGGTAGCGCAGGCGCAGGGCCGGCAGGGCGGCCACGGTCGTGTTCAGCTTGCGGGCGGCGGCGCGCAGAGCGAACAGCCGCTCCTCGGCCTTGTCCAGCCGACCAGGCTCGAAGTCGAAGGCGTCTGCGGCCGCGTCCACGGCGGCGACCGCCTCGGTCGCCTCGACCAGGGCGCGATCCACGGCCTCGGCAGCGGCGCCCAGGCGCACGATCACCGGGTGGTCGGCTTCGGCTCCTGCCTGAACCGCGCGCTGGCGGGCGTGTTCGACGGCTCTCAGCGCGGCGGCCAGTTTCTGGCTCAGCTTGTCGCCGCCCAGCGACTGGCGCGCATCGGCGAGGTCGGCGATGCCCTTTTCGGCGGCGCCCAGAATGGCCCGCTCGCCGGCCAGCTCGGTCTCTTCGTCCTCGCGCGGGTCCAAGTCGTCCAGATCGGCCAGATTCAGCGCGATCTCCTGGGCGCGAGCGCGGGCGTCGGCCGCCTGGGCCTTCAGCTCGGCCAGCTTCGCCTCCGCCGCCTTCAGCCGCTCGGCCGCCTGGGCCACGCCCTTCAGCTGCGGCTCGAGCCCGCCATAGGCGTCCAGCAGGCCGCGATGGGTTTTCCAGTCCAGCAGGCCCACGGTCTCGTGCTGGCCGTGCACTTCGACCAGCTGCGCCCCGATCTCGCGCAGCACTCCGACGCCGGTCGGCTGATCGTTGACGAAGGCGCGGCTGCGGCCGTCGGCGGACACCACCCGGCGCAGGATCAGGTCCTCGCCCGGCCGCACCTCGACGCCGCGCTCGCTCAGCAGCTCGATCAGGTCGGGATCGTCCGGCGCCTCGAACACGGCCGTGGCGGTTCCCTGACGCGCCCCGGCCCGCACCAGGCCCGCGTCGCCCCGCCCGCCCAGCGCCAGGCCCAGCGCGTCGAGGATGATCGACTTGCCCGCCCCGGTCTCGCCGGTCAGCACGGTCAGACCGCCCTGAACCTCCAGGTCCAGAGCGTCCACCAGCACGATGTCACGGATGAATAGGGCGGTCAGCATGGGGCGCGGTGATTCGAGTACCGGCCCATCCTAGCTATGTTCAGCCCGGAATGATCCGACGCAGCCAGCTTTCGCGCTGTCCGGTCGGCGCCACCTCGGGCGTCTGCCCGCGCTGGGCCAGAAGCGCATAGGCCTCGGCGTACCAGGGGCTGCCCGGATAGTTGTGGCCCAGCACCGCGCCATTGCGCGTCGCCTCTTCGGTCAGGCCCATCATCAGATTGACCTCGACCAGGCGATACAGGGCCTCTGCCGTATGCGACGTGCGCTGGAAGTCCTGATTGTCGATCACCGCCTTGTAGCGGTTCACGGCCGCCAGGGGCTGGTTGGCGCGCTGATAATAGCGGCCGATGTTCATTTCCTTGCCGGCCAGCTGGTCGTTGACCATGTCGATCTTGACGCGGGCGTCGGTGGCGTAAGGGGTGCCGGGATAGCGGCGGATCACGTCGCGCAGCCCCAACAGGGCCGCCTCGGAATAGGCCTGGTCGCGACCCACATCGACGATCTGCTCGAAGTTGCAGACCGCGCGCATGTAGAAGGCGTAGGCCGCCGAGGGATTGCCCGGGAACAGCTGGATGAAGCGGTCGGACGCGGCGATGGCGTCGGTGTAGGCCCCATTCTGATAGTGGGCGTAGATCTGCATCAGGATCGCCCGACGCGCCCATTCCGAATAGGGGTGCTGTCGTTCGACTTCCTGGAAGTAATCGACCGCGTCGGACCAGCGCCGGCTCTCCAGCCGCTGATAGCCGGTATTGTAGAGCAGCTCGACCGGACGCTCTTCGTAGGCCAGCTTGGTCCTGTTGCGCGTGCCCGAACAGGCCGAGACGCCCATGACGACGACCATGGTCAGAACCGCGACCGAAACGACGGACTTGGAAGAGCGCAAGCGAGAACCTCGTGACCTGTCGCCGGGACGCCTCCGACGATGAGCGGCGATCTCTAGCACCGCCGGGACGATCACGCCAAGGCGGGCGGAAAACCGCGCCGCGCGGGTGGACGTCGCCCCGGCCGCTGCATAAAGAGCGCCGCAGGAAGAGCTCACCGTCATTGGCAGCGATGACGGCGAAAGGATGACCGGCCATGAAACTGCTCGCAGGCAATTCCAACCGGACCCTGGCCCAGGCCATCGCCGATCATCTGGACATGCCGTTGACGCGCGCTCAGGTGAAACGCTTCGCCGACAACGAGGTCTTCGCCATGATCGAGGAGAACGTCCGCGGCGAGGACGTCTTCGTGATCCAATCGACCTCCTATCCGGCCAACGACAATCTGATGGAGCTGCTGATCATGATCGACGCCCTTGTGCGGGCGTCGGCCAAGCGGATCACGGCGGTGATGCCCTACTACGGCTATGCGCGTCAGGATCGAAAGACGGACGGGCGCACGCCGATCTCGGCCAAGCTGGTGGCCAATCTAGTAACACGCGCGGGCGCAGATCGGGTTCTGACCATGGATTTGCACGCCGGTCAGATTCAGGGGTTCTTCGACATCCCCACGGATAATCTGGTCGCCACGCCGGTTCTGGCGCGCGACATCAAGCAGCACTACGCCAAGGGCGCCGAGCTGATGGTGGTGTCGCCCGACGTCGGCGGCGTGGTGCGCGCACGGTCTCTGGCCAAGCGCCTGGACGCGGATCTGGCCATCGTCGACAAGCGCCGCCCCCGTGCGGGGGAGAGCGAGGTCATGAATATCATCGGCGACGTCGAAGGCCGCCGCTGCATCCTGTTCGACGACATCGTGGATTCCGGCGGCACCCTGGTGAACGCGGCGCGCGCCCTGATCGATCGCGGCGCGGTCGAGGTTTCGGCCTACATCAGCCACGGCGTCCTCTCGGGCCCGGCGGTCAGCCGCGTGGCCGGCGGTCCGCTGAAGGAACTGGTGATCACCGACTCCATCGAGCAGCCTGACGAAGTTTTGAACTGCTCAAAAATCCGTCGCGTTTCAGTGGCTCCGCTGATTGGAGAAGCTATCCGTCGGATCGCGAACGAAGAATCGGTCTCGAAGCTGTTCGATTAACCATCGAATAACCATTCCGGCCGCGATATAAGCGCCTCTATCAAGTGCCCGGCGCGGCCGCGCCGAGATTACCTATGAGGGACGCCTCCATGCGCCACGAAACGCTGCGCCGCGGTCTTACCGCAGCCGCCTTCGCCGCCGCCGCCGTGCTCGCCGCCTGCTCCACGCCGGAGCCTGAAGCGCCCCCCGCACCGCCGCCGCCGCCGCCGCCGCCCGCCGTGTCGCTGAACGACAGCGTGGCGCAGGCCGCCTCAATATACGTCACCTTCATGCGCGAGGCGCGCACCCTGTCGGCGCCGTTCGCCGATGCGGAATCCATCCAGTCCGCGCTGCGCAAGGGCGCAGCCTATGACGCGCCGCAGCTGTCGCGCGGCATGATCGCCTATGGCGCCATTCTAGCCCTGCAGTCGCCGGAGTTCGTGGCCGGCGTGCGCACCTATGCGGCCGATCCGACCCAGCGTCAGGAGATCGTCAACCGGATCATCGCCGACCCCGCCTACGCCGCCACCTTCCCCGGCGCAGCCTCGGCCGCAGGCCTGATCTCGGACGTTCTGGGCGGCGACGCCATCGCCATGACCGCCATCGCCGAGGCGATCGAGAACGACGCCTATACGATCCAGGAGCGCAACGACCCTCGCCGGCGCTGGGCGATAGCGCACGTGGCCAACCGCGAGGATCGCCTGGCGCGCGTCAAGGTCCTGTCGGAAGACGACCTGCTGCCCTCGGCCGAGGAATCGGCGCGCCTGTTCGCCGCGGCTCACAGCGGAACGGGTCTTGGCGTGACATCGGCCACCGGAGCCCCGCCCTATACGCCGGCCACGGTTCGTTCGCTGGCCTTGGCGGCTCTGGCGGCGCTTGGCGCGGCCGGCGACAACGCGCGGGTCAACACCGACGCCCTGCAGGTCGAGCTGAACAGCGAATCCTGCCTGACCATGTCCAAGCTGATGCTGTTCCAGTGCCTGGCGGCCTCGCGTCCCAGTTATGAGGACATCTTCTGCGCCGGCCGTCACGTCGCTCGCGATCTTGGAACCTGCGTGGCCCAGGCCGCCGGTCCGGCGCCGACCCGTCTGCAGCCGATCAGCGTGACGCTTCCGACCGCCGCCGTGGCGTCCGCCGCCCCGGCCACGCCTGCGCCGGCGGCGAACTGAGCGCGTATCTGGGCGGGGCGGTTGCGCCCCGCCGCTGATGCGTGTAATAGCCCGCGCTCTTGAATTCGAGGGTGAACACCCCGCCGCGCGGGCCCTTTCGTTGGCGCGGCGTTTTCTGTTGTTGAGGCGAGCCAGATGGCCGAGATCATTCTGAACGTCGACGTCCGTGACGGCGTAGGCACCGGCGGCGCCCGCGCCGCGCGTCGCGCCGGCATGGTGCCCGGCATCCTGTACGGCGGCGACAAGGCCCCGGTGGCCATCTCGGTTAACGAGAAGGACTTCCGCAAGAACCTGTACACCGGCAAGCTGCTGGGCCACCTGGTCACGCTGAAGTACGGCGACGAGACCCAGCCGGTCATCGCCCGCGATGTGCAGTTCGATCCGGTCTCGGACCGTCCGATGCACTTCGACCTGATGCGCGTCGACGAGAAGCAGACCATCAAGATCGAAGTGCCGGTTCACTTCATCAATCAGGATGAGTGCAAGGCTTTCCGTCAGGGCGGTTCGCTGGAAATCGTTCGCCACACCGTCGAGATCTCGGTCCGCGCCGACCACATTCCGGAAGACCTGGTCGTCGATCTGGCCGGCCACAAGCTGGGCGATTCGATCCGCATCTCGGACATCAAGCTGCCCAAGGGCGTCGAGCCGACCATCACCGACCGCGACTTCATGATCGCCTCGATCAAGGTCTCGTCGGCCGCCCTGTCCGAAGCCGCCGACGAAGCCGCCGACGCCGAGGCCGCCGAGGCTGAAGCCGCCGCCGCCGATGAAGTGCCCGCCACCGAGCAGGCCGACGGCGAAGAGGCCGCCGCCGAGGGCGAAAAGTCCGAAGGCTGATCGCCCGAAGGCTGACTGTTTCGAGACGGCCCCTCCGGCGACGGACGGGGCCGTTTCTTTTTCGGAGGGGCCATGATCATCATCGCCGGCCTGGGTAACCCCGGCCCGAAATATCAGAACAACCGCCACAACATCGGCTTCATGGCGGCTGACGCCATCGCCGACCGCTGGCGCTTCGGCGCCGCGCGCGCGAAGTTCCAGTCCGTCGTGGCCGAGGGCGAGGTCCAGACGCCCGCTGGCGCGCAGCGCGTCCTGCTGATGAAGCCCCAGACCTATATGAACGAGAGCGGTCGCGCCGTCGGCGAGGCCGCGCGCTTCTACAAGGTCGATCCCTCGCAGGTGATCGTCTTTCACGACGAGATCGACCTGGCGCCCGGGCGTTTCCGCATGAAGCTGGGCGGCGGGGCTGCCGGTCAGAACGGCGTCCGGTCGCTGATAAGCCAGCTGGGGCCTGATTTTCGCCGCGCGCGCATGGGAATCGGCCATCCGGGCGAGAAACACCTTGTCATGCCGCACGTGCTGGGCGACTTCCATAAGGCCGAGCTTGGTTGGCTGGAGGCGATGCTGAACGCCTGCGCCGACGCCCTGCCCTTCGCGGTCGCCGGCGACGACGAACGCTATCAGGCCGAGGTCATGCGTCTGGCCCCGGCCCCCAAATTCAGTCCGCGCCAGGCCGCGCGCGGCGAGTGACGACGAGGAGCCGATCGATGTCCCTGTCCCGTATCCTGCCTGTCGCCCTGGCCGGTCTGGCCCTGTCGGCCTGCGGTCGCGACGCCGCGACGCCGACGACCGAGCAGGACGTCGAAAAAACCGGCGCCGCCGTAGCCGTCACCGAGGCCTGGTGCCGCCCCACGCCGAACGGCGTCGCCGTCGGCGCCTGCTATGTCAGTCTGACCGCGCAGAGGAAGGACCGTCTCGTAGACGTCCGCTCGCCCGTCAGCGATGACATCCAGATCCACGAGATGCGCACCGAGGGCGACATGATGCGGATGGGCGTCCTGCCCGACGGGCTTGAGCTGCCCGCCGGCCGCACCGTGACCCTCCGCCCCGGCGCTGAGCACCTGATGCTGATGGATCTCAGCCAGCCCCTGGCGGCCGGCGAGACCGCCGAACTGACGCTGGTGTTCCAGAACGCTCCGGACGTCACCGTCCAGGCCCAGGTCCGAGAGCCGGTCGCGCCCGCGCCGGCGGCGGTTCCTGCTCCCGCGGCCTGACGCCCGACCATAGATCACACCGGCCGCCGCAGCGGCTTCAAGGAACACCATGGCTCTGAAAGTCGCGATCGTCGGCCTGCCCAACGTCGGCAAGTCCACCCTGTTCAACGCCCTGACCAAGACGGCGGCGGCCCAGGCGGCCAACTATCCGTTCTGCACGATCGAGCCGAACACCGGCGACGTGGCCGTGCCCGAGGCGCGACTGAACGTGCTGGCCGAGATCGCGGGCTCCAAGGAGATCATCCCCGCCCGCATCACCTTCGTGGACGTCGCCGGCCTGGTGCGCGGCGCGTCGAAGGGCGAGGGCCTGGGCAACCAGTTCCTGGCCAACATCCGTGACTGCGACGCCGTGGCCTTTGTCGCCCGCTGCTTCGTGGACGACGACATCACCCACGTCGAGAACCGCATCGATCCGATCGCCGACCTCGAGATCATCGAGACTGAGCTGATGCTGGCCGACCTGGAGAGCCTGGAACGTCGCCGCGTCCAGACCGAGAAGCGCGCCAAGGGCGGCGACAAGGAAAGCCAGCTGAATCTGAAGCTGATCGACCTGGCCCTGGCCCAGCTGAACGCCGGCAAGCCCGCGCGTCTGGCCGAGGTGTCCAAGGAGGACCGCAAGGCCTGGGACATGCTGCAACTGCTGACCGCCCTGCCCGCCCTCTACGTCGCCAACGTCGAGGAGGCCTCGGCCGACAAGGGCAATGAACTGTCAGCCCAGGTCGCCGAACGCGCCAAGGCGGACAACGCCGAGACGGTCGTGATCTCCGCCCAGATCGAGTCGGAGATCGCCGTTCTGGACGACGCTGAACAGGCGGAGTTTCTGGAGACCCTGGGCCTGGAGGAGCCGGGCTTGAACCGCCTGATCCGCGGCGCCTACAGCCTGCTGGGCCTGCAAACCTACTTCACCGTAGGCCCCAAGGAAGCCCGCGCCTGGACCATTCCCGTGGGCGCCACGGCCCCCCAGGCGGCCGGCGTGATCCACACGGATTTCGAGAAGGGCTTCATCCGCGCCGAGACCATCGCCTATGACGACTATGTCGCGCTGAAAGGCGAAAGCGGCGCCAAGGCCGCCGGCAAGATGCGCGCCGAGGGCAAGCCCTATGTCGTCAAGGATGGCGACGTCCTACACTTCCTCTTCAACACCTGAAGCCTGCGGCCGCCGCCGCTATCGCTTGGGCGCGGCCGTGATCCGGGGAGTGTCAGCCAGGGTCGTACAGCGGGTCAGGGCGACCTGGCGGCGGCCCCGGTCCAGGTAGGTGAGGGTCATGGTCTGATCCTCGACCACCATGCGCACGCGCTCATTTGATGTTTGGCCCTCGGCCACGCAGCTCAGAGCGGCCTCATAGCCGCCGTCGCGCTGATCGATGCGCGTGATGTCGCAGCTGTTCTCATAGCCCTCGAACCGCGTCGTGCTGATCTCGATGGGATGCTGATCCCCCTGCGGCGCAGCGCACCAAGCGACATCCGCCGACCAGCGCCCGACGAAGTTGGCCGGCCCGGCGCCCGGCAGGTTCGCCGGCACCGAGGAGGGACCGGCCGATGGCGCGGTCGATCCCCGTTCAAGCGGACGAGCAGGCTCGGTCGGCGGATTGACGTCGGTGCGCTCGCCGCAGGCGCCGGCAAGCAGCAGAATGGACAGGGCGGGGATAAGCGATCTCATCCTTGCCGAACGCCTGGGATCGACGCCGGTTCGCCCTACCGGCGCGCCTCGTCCGAGCGTGCCCGCACCTGACCGAACTCGGACGTCGGCTTCCAGCCCGGCCAGTCGCTGCTGTTGGCCAGTTCCAGGCCCAAGCGATAGAACAGCGTCAGGTTCTCGACTGCCGAGGTCAGGTCCCAGTCGGCCGACCACTCGTCACTGGGACGGTGATAGTCGGCGGCGAACTTGGCCTGCCAGGCCGCCAGGCCCGCCTCGCGTCCGCCCTCGACCCAGTCCACGCCGTGCCACGGCATCAGGGCCGGCACGCCGGCGCGAGCGAAGGGGAAGTGGTCCGAGCGATAGTAGAAGTTCTGCTCCGGCTGGCGGTCGTCGGTGACGTAGCGGCCTTGCGCCTCCGCCAGCACGGCCAGCCGGTCCTCCAGCTCGTTCTGGCCCTTGCCGAAGATGGCCACGTCGCGGGTCGAGGGCGACAGGGGCAGCATGTCGATGTTGATGTTCGCCACCGTCGTCTCCAGCGGCCAGACCGGATCGGCGGCATAGGCGTAGGCGCCCAGCAGGCCCATCTCCTCGGCCGCCATGTGGGCGAAGACGAAGCTGCGCTCGGCCGGCCCGGCGGCCTTCAGCTGGCGCGCCATCTCCAGCACGCCGATGGTGCCCGAGGCGTTGTCCCAGGCGCCGTTGAAGATCTTGTCGTCGCCGGGCGCATCCTCGTTGACGCCGACGTGATCCCAGTGGGCAGAATAGACGATGCTCTCGTTCGGCCGCGCCGTGCCGGGGATGCGGGCCAGCAGGTTGTGGGTACGCAGGCTGTCGATGGTCTCGGCCGTCGCGACCGACAGGGTGACCCCCTCGAGCGCCGTCGCCTTGAACTGGCCCGACGCCGCCTGGGCGCGCAGAGCCGCCAGGTCCAGCCCCGCGGCCGCGCCCAGCGCCTGCGCCGTGTCGCGGTTGATCGCGCCCGTGAACTCCAGATCGGCCGCGCCCGGCGTCATGGTGCGCTGGCGAGCGTTGAACTGGGCCTGGCGCGTCCAGGCGGCGTCGCCCGCGCCCGCGTCGACCACGGTGATGACGCCGACGGCGCCCCGGCGCTTGGCCTCATCGGCCTTGTAAGCGGCGGACTGATAGTTGGTGGCGTAGGCGCCGTTGAACAGCTCGCCGTCAGGCTCGCCCGCCAGGACCAGGACGATCTTGCCAGTGACATCGACGCCGCCATAGTCGTCCCAGTTGCGCTCGGGCGCGCTGATCCCATAGCCGGCGAAGATCAGGCCGGCGTTCTCGATCGCGGCGCGGCCATCGTTCGATACGGCCCGCAGATTGATGTCGGCGCCCGGCGTCAGGGCCTTGGCGGCGCCGTCCGGTCCGCTCCAGCTGGCCGACGTCGAGCCCTCGACGGGGGTGAAGCGTTTCAGGTCGATGGGCTGCAGCCACTGACCGTTCGGGCCGCCGGGCTCGAGCCCCATGGCCTCGTACTGGGCTTGCAGGAACGCCAGCGTCTTGCGCTCGCCCTCGGTGCCCGGATAGCGGCCCTGAAAGTCGTCGGCGCTGATGGTGCGGATTTCGTCGCCAATGCGCTGGGCCGAGAAGTCCTGGGCCGAGACCGCGCCGGCGGCGAACAGCAGGGCGACGGCGGCGGCGCCGGCGCTGAGACGGCGGGCGAAGGTGGTGCGGGGCATGACGTCGGTCTCCGGGGCGATAAGCGGCCGCAAACCTTCTAGGGCGAGGCCGCCTGACCCCGCCCCTTACTTTTTCGTCATGTTCGCTCTTGGATCAGCGGCGTGCGGCGGCGCTGACCTCACGCGCCGGGCCGAACTCCGAACCCGGCTTCCAGCCCGGCCAGTCACGGCTGTTGGCCAGGGCCAAGCCCAGGTCGTGGATCAGTTGCAGATCCTCGACCTGCCCGCTCAGATCCCAGTCGGCGGACCATTCGTCGGCGGCCTGATGATAGCGGTTGGCCCCGTATTCCTGCCGCGCCGCCTGGCGCTGGGCGATCGGCTCGTCACGGAAGTCGCCCGCCGATCCGGTGTAGGCCATAGGCACGCCTCGCTTGGCCAAGGGGAAGTGGTCCGAGCGGAAGTAGCCGCCGCCCGCGCCGCTGTCGGGCGCGACGGTTCGACCCTGCGCCGCCGCGGCCGCCGCGACGCGCTCGTCCAGTTCGCTCTGGCCCTGGCCCACGGAGCTGACCGACACGGTGCGGCCGTAGACATTCATGGAGTCGACGTTGAAGCCGCCCGCGGTCGTCTCCAGCGGATAGATCGGGTTGGCGGCGTAATATTCCGAGCCCAGCAGGCCGCTTTCCTCGGCGGTGAAGCTGATCATCACAATCGATCGCTCGGGACGCGGCCCGGCGGCGAAGACACGGGCCAGCTCCAGCAGGCCGGCCGTGCCCGTGGCGTTGTCCACCGCGCCGTTGAAGATGCGGTCGCCGGTCTCGTCGGGATCGCCCACGCCGATGTGGTCCCAGTGGGCGGTGTAAAGAATGGTCTCGTCCGGATGAGTACGGCCCGGCAGGCGGGCGATGACGTTGCGCGTCGTGATCTGCGAGGTGGCCACGTCCATGCTGGCGTCCAGCGTGGCGTTCGCCAGGGCGACCGGCTGGAAGTCGCGGCTGCGCGCCTGGACCTTCAGCTGCTCGAAGTCCTGGCCGGCGCGGCGGAACAGTTCGACCGCCAGATCGCGCTGGATCCAACCTTCCAGCGGAATCCGTTCGGCCGAGGCGTTCTGGCGCAGGATGTCGAACTGCGGGCCCGACCAGGAATTGTTGACCGTCTGCCACCCGTAGGAGGCCGGGGCCGTTTCATGGACGATCAGGACGCCCGCGGCCCCCTGGCGCGCGGCTTCCTCGTACTTGTAGGTCCAGCGGCCGTAGTAGGTCATGGCCCGGCCGTTGAAGGTGTTCAGCTCGGGCTGTTCGAAATCGGGGTCGTTGACCAGGACGACAAGGATCTTGCCCCGCATGTCTTGGCCCTTGAAGTCGTCCCACTGGCGCTCGGGCGCCTTCACGCCATAGCCGACGAAGACCAGCGGCGCGTTCGTCAGATTCACCGAGGCGCCCGGCAGGCGGGTCGAGAACACGGCCTCGCGGCCCTGGGTCAGGTCCTGTGACCAGCCGCCGACCGTCAGACGACCACGCGCGTTCGAGGAGGTGAAGCGGTTCAGCGTCACGTCCTGGGTCCAGCCGCCATTCTCGCCACCAGGCTGGAAGCCGGCCGCCGCGTACTGTTCGCTCAGATAGGCGACCACCTTGTCCTCGGCCGGCGTGGCGATGCCGCGGCCCTCGAAGCTGTCGTCGGACAGGATGCGGGCGTGCTCGGACAGGCGTGCGGCGTCGAAGGCGGGCGACTGGCCCGATCCGGGGCCGGTGGCGCAGGCCGCCAGCAGCAGACTGGACGCCAAGGCGGCGACGGTGAAACGCATGAGGACCCTCACGGACGGCGAAGACGAGGCTGCGACCCTAGCCCGTTTTCCTCCCCTGTCGATGCGCTACGGGCACGAAAAACCCGCCGGAGCGGGCTCCGGCGGGTTGATCGTTCAGCGGTCGGGGTTGGCTAGTGCGCCACGCCCTTCCAGATGCGGCGGTAGCTGGCGTAGGTCAGGCCCGCGAACAGGAACAGGAAGATCAGCACGCCAATCCCGGCCTGCTTGCGCTCGACCATGCGGGGCTCCGACGACCAGGCGATGAAGGCGGCGACGTCCTTGGACATCTGATCCACGGTGGCTTCGGTCCCGTCGTCGTAGGTGACCTGACCGGCCGCAAGCGGATTGGGCATGGCGATGAAACCGCCGTAGGGGACGGGGCCCTCGCCTTCCCAGAAGGGCGTCATGTCGCCAGCCATATAGGGATTGTAGTGCTGGCCAGGGGCCATCTGCAGGCCCGCGGGCGGGTCAACATAGCCCGACAGCAGCGAGTAGATGTAGTTGGCGCCGTCATGGCGCGCCTTGGCCATGACCGAGAGGTCCGGCGGATGCGCCCCGCCGTTCGCGGCGGCCGCGGCCGTGGCGTTCGGATAGGGGTTGGGGAAGCGGTCAGCGGTCGTGCCGTCGCGCATCATGGCTTCGCCGGTCTCGCTGTCGATGTCAGCGATCTGGGCCTCGGCCGCCAGGGCCTTCACGACCGGGTTGTCGTTCGGGTTCGGGTAGCTGGAGTTCCAGAACGGCCCGTGCTTGTCGCCCAGGTTGCGGAAATACAGCATGTCCATGCCGTGGCAGGACGCGCAGACCTCGCGATAGACCTTGTAGCCGCGCTGCAGCTGGCCCTGATCGAAGGTGCCGAAGGGACCTTCGAAGCTGAAGCCGGCGTGACGCGGGTGCTTGGCGGCGCCGGCGGCCATGGCCGGGGCCGAGACCGCCAGCACGCCGGCGGCGGCCACGAGGGAGACGATGATCTTGCGCATGGTCGAAGCGGTTTTGGTGACAGTCATCGCGCTCAGACCTTCTCGGCGGCGACAGGGTCGGAGCCCGGCAGGACCGGCTCGGATATGGTCGCGGGTATCGGCAACGGTTTCTCCCTCAGTCCGACCACCGGCATGATGATCAGGAAGAAGGCGAAGTAGTAGATCGTCAGGAAGCGCGTGGCCCACAGATAGGTGTTCAGGTCGCCGTCGATCAGGGTGAAGGTCGTGAAGTTGCCGATCACCGGGGCGTCCGGCAGCTGGGCTCCGCACCAGCCGAGGCCGAAGCAGACGAACAGGAAGATGATGAAGAAGGTCTTCATCGTCGGCCGGTAGCGCATCGAACGCACCTTGGACGTATCCAGCCAGGGCAGGATGAACAGCACGCCGATCGCCGCGAACATGGCGACCACCCCGCCGAACTTGTCCGGCACCGCGCGCAGCACCGCATAGAAGGGCAGCATGTACCACTCGGGCACGATGTGCGCCGGCGTCTGCAGCGGGTTGGCCGGGATGTAGTTGTCGGCGTGGCCCAGGGCGTTCGGCATGAAGAAGACGAAGATCGCGAACAGGATCAGGAACAGGATGATCGCGAAGCCGTCCTTGACCGTGAAGTACGGGTGGAACGGGACCATGTCCTTCTTGGCGCGATCCTTGGGGATCAGGATGCCGACGGGGTTGTTCTGACCGGCGTGGTGCAGGGCCCACAGGTGCAGCACCACGCAGCCGGCGATGACGAACGGCAGCAGATAGTGCAGCGAGAAGAAGCGGTTCAGCGTGGCGTTGTCGATGGCCGGGCCGCCGCGCAGCCAGATCAGGATCGGCTCGCCGACGAAGGGCACCGCCCCGATCAGGTTGGTGATCACCTCGGCGCCCCAGAAGGACATCTGACCCCAGGGCAGAACGTAGCCAAGGAAGGCGGTGGCGATCATCAGGAAGAAGATCAGGCAGCCGACGATCCAGATCATCTCGCGCGGCGCCTTGTAGGAGCCGTAGTACAGCCCCCGCAGCATGTGCAGATAGACCGCGATGAAGAACATCGAGGCCCCGTTGGCGTGGACGTAGCGGATCAGCCAGCCGCCGTTGACGTCACGCATGATGCGCTCGACCGAGGCGAAGGCCATGTCGACGTGCGGCACATAGTGCATGGCCAGAACGATGCCGGTGACGATCTGCGTCACCAGGCACAAGGCCAGTATGCCGCCGAAGGTCCACCAGTAGTTCAGGTTCTTGGGAGTCGGCAGCGACATGTAGTCGGCGCCGAAGCGGACGATCGGAAGACGGCTGTCCAGCCACTTCTCGACGCCGGTCTTGGGAACGTAGGTGCTCTCGTGATCGCTCATGTGTCTCGCGTCCGTCCTCAGCCGATCCGCACGCGGGTGTCGGAGACGTAGTCGTAAGTCGGAACCACCAGGTTCAGCGGCGCGGGGCCTTTACGGATCCGGCCCGAGGCGTCGTAGTGCGAGCCGTGGCAGGGGCAGAACCAGCCGCCGAACTCGCCGGCGTTGAAGGTGGGCACGCAGCCTAGGTGGGTGCAGGAGCCGATCACGACCAGATAAGGCTCGTGGCCGGGCTTGGTGCGGGCTTCATCGGTTTCCGGCGGGCTGCCCACGGCGCCTTCGGCGGCGACACGCTGAACCTCGGCCGGGGTGCGATAGCGCACGAACACCGGCTTGCCCTGCCACTTCAGAACGACCTGCTGGCCTTCCTGGACCTTGGTCAGGTCGAATTCGATCGACGCCAGGGCCAGGGTGTCGGCCGCCGGGTTCATCTGATTGATCAGCGGCCAGACGGCCATGGCGCCGGCGCCGACGGCGGCGGCTCCCGCGGCGATATGAATGAAGTCCCGGCGCGTGGCTTCGGGCCCTTCGCCTTCAGGATGAACGACCGATTCGGCCACGTCTCACCTCATCAACGCCGTGGAGGCGTCGAAAGGGACGCCTGCCGGAACGGCACGAAACATCTGCGGACCTTGCTGGAGCACCGTCCCGGCCCGCGCCGCGCCCATCAATGCAAGCGGCTGACGCCACTTGCGAAACGGTCGCAATTTAGGCCGCGACAAGCCCCCGGGCCGCGCGTATGAGGGCCTTAGAATGCGTCTCGCCCTTTTTCAACCGGCCATTCCCCAGAACGTCGGCGCCTGCATCCGTCTGAGCGCCTGTTTCGGGGTCGAATTGAACATCATCGAACCCACCGGCTTCGCCTTCGACGACCGGGCGATGAAGCGTGCGGCGCTGGATTACGGCCCCTTGAGCCATATGCGCCGCCATGCGGACTGGGACGCCTTCCAGCGCGATCGCGGCGCGGGGCGGCTGGTGCTGTTCACGACGCGCGGCGCCGTGTCGCTGCCCGACTTCGTGTTTCAACCCGACGACGTGCTGCTGTTCGGCCGCGAGGATGCGGGCGCGCCCGACCATGTCCACGAGGCCGCCGATGCGCGGGTGGTGATTCCCCTGAGGCCCGAGGCGCGGTCGCTGAACCTGTCGGTCAGCGCCGGCATCGCCCTGTTCGAAGCCCTGCGTCAGACCAGCCGCCTGCCAGGCTCATAGCCGGCTGACGCTGATCCCCTGAACCGTCAGGGCTGCGGTCAGTTCGCCCACAGCCTCTTCCACCGCCGGCGCGTCGCGTCCGCGCACCACCAGCTGGGTCCCGATCTCGCCGACCGAGCCGTGGCCGAACGGGTAGCTGCCGAAGCTGAGGTCGCGCCGCGCGCGCGCCGCCTGGCCCAGGACGTCCGCCACCGCCCCCTCGCCCACGCCCGCCACACGCAGCGTCACGGCGTGCACTACCGCGCCGGTGCGCAGACGCGGAGCTACGTCCTCGAGCATGGCCTGCATGATCTTGGGCACGCCCGCCATGACGAAGACATTGCCGATCTGGAAGCCCGGCGCGTCGGTCACCGGATTGGCGATCAGCGTCCCGCCCTGCGGAATGCGCGTCATGCGACGCCGCGCGACGTTGAAGTCGTCGCCATAGCGCCGCTCCAGGATGGCCACTGCCTCGGGATGTTCCGGCAGGGCGACGCCAAAAGCCTTGGCAACGCAGTCGGCGGTGATGTCGTCATGCGTCGGCCCGATGCCGCCGGTGGTGAAGACATAGTCGTGGGCGGCCCGTAGGGTGTTCAGCGCCTCGACGATCTGACCTTCGCGGTCGCCGACGACGCGGGCCTCAAGCACGTCGATCCCCAGGGCGCCGAGGAAGCGGGCTAGGGTGCTCAGATTGGTGTCCTGGGTGCGGCCGGACAGGATTTCATCGCCGATGATCAAGACGGCGGCGGTGGGCGGTGCAGACATGCCGAACCGATAGCCTAGTCCTGCGGCCGCGTCGCCGGGGTTGAGCTTCCGTGCTAGACTGACCATCTGACGGGGCTTCGCCGCCCGCCAAAAGCCGCCCCGAGAGCCGATATGTACGAGAGCCAGGATCTGGACACCGAGACCTTCACCCGTTCGCACGCCATCCGCGTCCATGACGCCGAGGGCTTCGAGGGCATGCGCCGCGCCGGCCGCCTGGTGGCCGAGGCGCTGGACATGATCGCCGCCCACGTTCAGCCGGGCGTGACCACGGGCCAGATCGACGACCTGGTGCGCGAGTTCACCCTGGACAACGGCGGCCTGCCCGCCTGCCTGGGCTACAAGGGCTATGAGAAGACCGTCTGCACCTCGATCAACCACGTCGTCTGCCACGGCATTCCCGGCGACCGCGTCCTGAAGGACGGCGACATCGTCAACATCGACCACACTGTCATCGTGGACGGCTGGCATGGCGATTCCAGCCGGATGTATGCGGTCGGAAACATCAATGCGCGGGCCAGGAAGCTGGTCGACGTGACCTATGAATCCCTGCGCCTGGGTCTTGAGCAGGTGAAGCCCGGAAACACCTTCGGCGACATCGGCTACGCCATCCAGAAATACGTCGAAGCCCAGCGCATGAGCGTGGTGCGCGACTTCTGCGGTCACGGGATCGGCCGGCTGTTCCACGACAGCCCCAACGTCCTGCACTACGGCCGTCGCGGTGAGGGCGCGGTGCTGAAGCCGGGCATGTTCTTCACCGTCGAGCCGATGGTGAACCTCGGCAAGCCGGCGGTGAAGGTGCTGTCCGACGGTTGGACGGCGGTCACTCGCGACAAATCCCTGTCGGCCCAGTGCGAGCACACCATCGGCGTCACCGAAGACGGCATCGAAATCTTCACCGCCTCGCCGGCGGGACTATTCCGCCCGAACTGATCCGCGCCCCTTGATCTCTGTTCGGTCCGCAACGCAATGTTGCATCGGATCGGATGCTCGCCTGCGCGAGGACCGCGCGGGAGAGGGATTTGACGGACATTGCGCCCAGGACGCCGCCCCGCCATTCCGGCCACCGGGACCGGCTGCGTGAGCGGGCGGCCAAGGGCGGGCTGGACGCCCTGCCCGACTATGAGCTGCTGGAGCTGCTGCTGTTCCGTAGCGTGCCGTACAAGGACACCAAGCCGCTGGCCAAGGATCTGCTGGCGCGCTTCGGCGGGTTGGAGGGGATAGGCGCGGCCAGCCACGAAGCGGTCGAGGATCAGGTCGCGCGCTCGATGGGCTATCAGCCCGGCAAGGCGACGCGCGCCGTTGCGCTGGATCTGCAGCTGATCTTCGACGTCACGCGGCGCATCGCGCGCGAGCCGGCGGCCAAGCGGCCGGTGATCTCCTCGTGGAGCGCGCTGGTGGCCTATGTGCGCGTCGCCCTGCAGCACGAACCGCGCGAGCAGTTCCGGTTGCTGTATCTGGACCGGTAGAGTGTGTTCTACAGAACGATTGAAGGCTCTGGATGCGACTGGACGGCCTCTTTGCCCTCCCCAGTCAGCCGCTGCACTTCATCGGCCGAACCAAGGATCACGGCGACACGCTCATGAAGACTGCTCGGCACGACATCCAAAACAGAGCGATCCCCCGTCGTGGATAGGCCACCCGCGCGTTCAATCAGAAGAGCCATCGGGGCACCTTCATAAAGCAGCCGCAACTTGCCGGGCCTAAGCGGTTCTCGGCGGTCCCAAGGATAGAGGAAGACTCCCCCCCGCATCAGGATGCGATGAACGTCGGCCACCATCGAACCCACCCAACGCATATTGAAATCTTTGCCCCGAGGCCCCTCACGCCCCATCAAGCACTCGCCAATGTAATCCTGCGTGGTCGTTGACCAATGTCGTTGATTCGACATGTTTATTGCAAATTCCCTTGTCTCAAAAGGAACCGAAATATCGCTCTGAGTCTGAGTCCAGACGCCGTGGGCATCGAGCGTGAAAGCTACAACCGCGTCGGTTATCGTCAGGACGAGTTCGGTTTGAGGGCCATAGATGGCGTAGCCTGCTGCCAGTTGGTGTCGGCCCGACCGGAGGAAGTGGGCAAGGTTAGGAACCTCCAAGATTGGCGCATCCATTATCGAGAAGATGGTGCCGACCGACACGTTCACGTCGATATTGCTTGAGCCATCGAGGGGGTCGAAGAACACCAGCACCCCGCCCGTTCGGCCAGTGGTTTGGATAGACTCCCTCTCCTCAGAAGCAAAGCCAGCAACCGAGGGAGATGAAGTGAGAGCCTTTGCGATAACCTTGTCCGAAATCACATCAAGCTTCTGCTGGGCTTCGTCTTGAATATTCACGCCACCAGCCAGACCACGATGGCCGTTCAGCATCCCCAGCCGGATGAGCGCGCTGATCTCCGCACAGGCAGCGGCGATATCGCGGATCGCGTCGCCTACGTCAGAGCGTTGGCAGGTATGATCGAGGTAGGATTGCAGAGAAACGGGAGGTGCCATACCCGCAGGCTATACGGCCCGCTTCAAAAAGTCTGGAGCCGCGACCCATTTTGGGTAGCGAGACGACCAGAGATGGGGATGAAAACGTCTCGCTGATCGCCCGCCGCCATTTTAGAGAAGGTGCCTATGACCATCCTTCTCTACATTCTGGCCGCGTTCGCAGAGATCGCGGGATGCTTTGCCTTTTGGGCATGGCTCCGTCTCGACAAGTCCATTTGGTTGCTCGCGCCGGGGGTGGCTCTCCTCGTTCTGTTCGCCTACCTGCTCACCCGAGTTGAGGCCGACATGGCGGGTCGAGCCTATGCCGCCTACGGCGGGGTCTACATCGTCGCGTCGCTGGCATGGCTCTGGATGATTGAGGGCGCCCGTCCTGACCGCTGGGACGTGCTTGGAGCCGCCCTCTGTCTTGTGGGGGCCGGGGTGATCCTGTTCGGCCCCAGAGGCTTGGTGGCGCACTGAAGAGGGGCGCAGCCGCGCCACCGGTCATCGTCGTTGATCGGGATCAGGGCCAGATAATCATCTGAACGGCGACAGCGATCAGCAGGAAGCTCACGACCCGTTCGAACAACACTTTGGGCATCTTCTCGACGACGCGCTTGGCCGCCCAAGTGCCCGCGAACATCGCCGCGCCCATGCCCAAGGCCAAGGGCCAGAACGCGCGCCCCAAGCTCAACTGCTGCTGGTAGATCGCGATCTTGGTCAGGTGAATGCCGACCGCCGTGACGGCCTCGGTCGCGATGTAGGCGACGGGAGGAAGACCGAGGGACAGGAAGATCGCCGCGCCCAAAGGCCCTGCGCTCCCGACGACACCCGACAAGAAGCCGACCCCGGCGCCGCCTATGATCAGCACCGGAGGACTGGCGCGGAACTTCAGCACACCCGTCAGACGAAGGCCGACGAACAGTAGGATCGCAATGCCCACAAAGCGCACGATCAAAGCCGTAGGCAGTTCGGCGAAGACTAACGCACCCAACCCGGCCGCCGGGATCGCCGCGCCGAGGAACAGAGCCGCTGGCCGCCATTCGATGACCCGCCAGCCCAGCCCAACGCGCGACAGGTTGCCGATGATCTGGGCGACGGTCAGCATCGGCACGGCCTGTTCGATCCCGACTGTGCGGGTCAGAAGCGGCAGCAGCAGAAGCGCGCCGCCGAACCCTGCGGCACCGGAAATGGCAGCAGCGAAAAAAGCCCCTACAAGGAGGAACGCGACCATCAGCATTGGGTCTGATCGGCTTCAAACGATGTCGAAGCGACTTCACACATCCCACCCCTTTAGGAGAAGGTCGGGTTGCCGGATACAAAGTGGCACAATTTCCGCGAGGGCAGCTTGCTATAGCTGTCGCCCACGGGAGCGGCAGTGATGGCTCCCGGCTACCACCTATAGCACCCACAAAATCCGGCGGCACTATATGGACCGTTAGTGTGCGATTTACGGAACTTGTTTTTGCTCTCTGAACGAGTGATCCTCCATCTCGCACTTGCGTAATCGTTGTGATGCGGGCAAGTAGCCCGACATCACCTCGGACACGCTTCCTGTTCGCAGTAGGGCGGTGGCTATCCTGACCGCCAATCCGTCAGGAAATCGAGCCGCGATGCGGCTCATCCAGATGAAAACTCAATGTCCATTATTGCTTCCGCGCGCCAGCAATGGCTCGCTAATCCTCGTCGCGAACTGCTCGCCGGGACCGTCGTCGCGCTGGCTCTGATCCCAGAAGCCATCGCCTTCTCCATCATCGCTGGCGTTGATCCGGCGGTCGGTCTCTACGCCAGCTTCATCATCGCAGTGACAATCTCGTTCGTGGGTGGACGCCCTGCCATGATCTCGGCAGCTACCGGCGCGATGGCCCTTCTTATGGTCACGCTGGTTCGTGACCATGGCGTAGAATACCTCTTCGCCGCGTCGCTTCTAACTGGCGTCTTTCAGATCATCGTCGGGCTTCTCAAACTCGGACGCTACATCAAGTTCGTCTCACGTTCGGTCATGACCGGGTTCGTGAACTCACTGGCAATCCTGATCTTCCTCGCCCAGCTTCCCGAACTCATCGGCGCGAACTGGCAGACGTTCGCGCTGGTAGCGGCCGCGCTCGCCATCATCTACGGCCTTCCGAGGATCACGAAAGCCGTGCCATCGCCTCTCGTCGCCATTGTGCTCTTGAGCGGGTTCGTCATTTGGAGCGGCCTCGATGTTCGCACTGTCGGCGACATGGGTCAGATGCCCTCTGCTCTGCCAACCTTCCACATCCCAGCCGTGCCGCTGACGTGGGATACGTTCATGATCATCGCGCCGATCTCGGCGACGTTGGCATTCGTCGGTCTATTGGAAAGCCTCCTGACGGCAAATCTGATTGACGACATCACTGACACGCCTTCCGACAAGGATCGTGAGACGCGGGGCCAAGGCATCGCAAACATCGCTTCTTCGCTGTTCGGCGGCATGGCTGGCTGCGCCATGATTGGCCAATCCATCATCAACGTCACTTCCGGCGCGCGCGGCAGATTATCTTCGCTGTGGGCTGGCCTGTTCCTTCTGTTCCTGATTCTCGTCCTTCAGGATTGGGTCGCCCAAATCCCAATGGCCGCGCTCGTCGCCGTCATGATCATGGTCGCTATCGGCACCTTCGACTGGGGTTCAATCAAAAGTCTCTGCTCAACGCCGATCCAATCGTCGGTCGTCATGATCGCGACAACGGCGACCGTCGTGGCGACGCACGACCTCTCCAAGGGCGTGGTGTTGGGCGTCCTACTGTCTGCGATCTTCTTCATGCGGAAGGTGGGAAAGACCATAGTGGTTGAGAACATCCCAACCGACGCCGAGGGCGTGCTTCGCTACCGCGTTCTCGGTCAACTGTTCTTCGCATCCGCTGATGTGTTCACCGCAGCATTCGAACACCACGGCCATCCTGTGGAAGTCGAGATCGACATGACCGGAGCGCACCTTTGGGATTTGACCGGTGTGGCGGCCGTGGACAAAGTTGTGTTCCGATACCGGCGTCAGGGTGCCGTCGTGAATCTCATTGGGATGAACGAGGCGAGCCAGACTTTGATCGACAAGGTTGGCAAGCACGACAAGGGACATCTACCTGACGGTGTTGGCGCACACTGATGGACGCTATCAGTCCAGCATCTGCGAAGCGGTTTCAGATAGTCGTTTCAGGTCTTGCCGCGCTGCTGCGGGAGGATCGCCGAATCGTTCGGGTTGCTCTGGCGGATCGGAAGCGACCCACGGCGGTCCGAGGTCTTAGTCTGGAGACCGGGAGGCTGCTGGATTGCGCTGGGGGTTTCGATGTCATCATTCTTGATAGCGATGCCGCCCGGCGGCTCCCCGCCGAAAGCCTCGGTATCCTTGTCCCCCTTCTCGACCATGACGGGTTGATCGCGATCCGAATGCGAACCTCGCTTTTCCCGTTCATCCGACGACTCAAGCTTCGGCGGTCAGATGACATAGGCGCAAACCCGTTTCTGCGCGGCTTGCCTCGATCAGAGGCTATCCTTCAACAAGCTCGTTTTCATTCGGCGATGCTTCAGGTGAAGGTAGATAGAATAAGGACCGAAGGGTGGTTGATCGGAAGTCGCGCGCCGCTCCGAGATGATCGCTTTAGGGATCACATCGGGCGGGTAGCAACTGACTATCTAAAGGTTGTCGGCCCAATCGTAGGAGCCGTCCACCTTCCCGGTTGGTAGCTTAGCACAGTGCTTGTTAACCGTGTTCGGGGTGATCGACTTGGACCGCAAGAACCAGCTGATCCTGGACGAGGTGCAGAACCGCGGCACGGTCGATCATGCGCCGGTCTATCCGCGCGAAGTGGTGCGCCGGGCGCTGGAGCTGTCGGCCAGCTCGCTGATCCTGGTGCACAATCACCCGTCGGGCGATCCCACGCCCAGCCGCGCCGACGTGGACATGACCAAACAGGTGGTGGAGGCCGCGCGGCCCCTGAACGTCACCATCCATGACCATCTGGTCGTCGGGCGCGACGGGGTGGCCAGCTTCAAGCAGCTGGGCCTGATGTGACGGTGTAGCCGGGCGTTAAGGTTTACGGCCCATGCTGGGGCGAAACTTCGCCGCACCTCGACGAGCCGCCCCATGCCCATGTCCGCCGAGACGCTTCGCGCCCACCTGGTCGAGGCCTTTCCCGACGCCGAGATCGAGATCACCGACCTGGCCGGGGACGGCGACCACTATCGCGCCCGCATCGTGTCCGAGGCCTTCGCCGGCCTGCCCCGCGTGCGCCAGCATCAGAAGGTCTATGCCGCGCTGAAGGGTCAGATGGGCGGAGAGTTGCACGCCTTGGCGCTGGAGACCCTGGCCCCTGCGGGAGGAAACTGACATGCGCTATCGCCCACTAGGCGCCTCTGGCAACGCCGTCTCCAACCTGACCCTCAGCCTAGGCGCCCACACCCTGGCGCGCGGTCCCGGCGCGGCCCGAGAGTTGATCTATTGCGCGCTGGAGGCTGGCATCAACAGCTACCGCCTCGAAAGCGCAGACCCGGTGCTGGCGGAGGTGGTCGGCCAGGCGCTGTCGAACCTGGACCGCAAACTGGTCGGAGTCAGCCTGACCCTGGGGCGTGGCGACGGGCGGCGCGGGCCCCAGCGCGACTTTTCCGCCGAGGGCATGACCGCCGCCATCGACCGGGCCCTGCATGTTTCCGGCCTGGGCTGGATCGACATGGCCCTGCTGGAGGAGCCGGGCGAGGATGAGTTGCCGCAGTCATCCCTGAACGCGCTCAAGGCCCTGCGTGCGACCGGACGCGTCCAGTTGCTGGGCGTGTCAGGCGAGGGCGAAGTCATGGACGCCTATGTCTCGACCGGCGCCTTCGACATCCTGGCGACGCCCTACCACGCCAACTCGGACTGGCGGATTCGCTCGCGCATCCGCGCGGCGCGCGAGCGCGACATGGCCATCTTCGCCTACGATTATTTCCCCGAAAGCCTGTCCAGCGAGAAGAAGGCGCTGGAGGCCGCCGGCGGCAAGAAGAAGCGCGGCCTGTTCGGCTTTGGCGGCGGAACCAAGAACGATCCGCTGGCCGGCGCCGGCACCTTCGCCTTCCTGCACCGGACGCCGGGCTGGACGGCCGAAGAGATCTGCCTGGCCTACGCCATGACCGAGCCCTCCATCGCCAGCATCATCATCGCCGCCGACAACGCCGAGCGGCTGAACGCCCTGGCCGCCGTGCCCGAGCGCGACATGCCCCCCGGCCTGGCCGCCCAGGTCGAAATGGCCCGCGTCGGAAAGGCCGAGAAGGCGGCTTAAGGTCGCTTGCGCCTTGACCCGGCCATAGGAGCTTCCTAGCTGACGGCCTTCTGCAAAGAGGCCCGCCCCATGACCGATCAAGCCGCCGCCGATCCCGTCCACGCCTTCATCGGCCAGACGGTCGCCGAGCACGACGTCGTCCTGTTCATGAAGGGCACGCCCGATTCGCCGCGTTGCGGCTTCTCCTCCCTGGCTGTCCAGATCCTGGATCACGTCGGCGCGCCCTTCGTCGGCGTGGACGTGCTGCAGGACGAGGCGCTGCGCGAAGGCGTGAAGAGCTTCACCGACTGGCCGACCATTCCCCAGCTTTATGTGAAGGGTGAGTTCGTCGGGGGCTCCGACATCGTGCGCGAGATGTTCCAGGCCGGCGAGCTTCAGGCCCTGATGGCCGAGAAGGGCGTGGCCCTTGGTGAAGCCTAAGCAGGGCGAGGTCTGAGCCGCGCCATGGCACGCACTCAGCTGACCCCGCCGGACGACCGCGAGGTCTTCGTCGTCCCGCTGGACGTGCGGCCCGAGCACATCGACGACAACGGCCATGTCAACAATGTGGTCTATGTCGGCTGGCTGCAGCAGGTCGGCACGCAGCACTGGAACGCGCGCTTCGACGAAGCGACGCGCACGAAGTGGTCCTGGGTCGCCCTGCGCCACGAGATCGATTACCTGCGCGGCATTGCGCCCGACGCAACCGGCGTTGTCGCCCGCACCTGGGTCGGCACGCCCCAGGGCCCGCGTTTCAATCGCTATGTGCGCATCGAGGACGGCGAAGGCCGTCTGTGCGCGCAGGGCGTTTCGGAGTGGTGCCTGGTCGACGCCGCCACCCTTCGCCCCGCGCGCATCCCGCCCGAC
This sequence comes from Brevundimonas sp., assembly GCF_046295775.1. Lineage (GTDB taxonomy): Bacteria > Pseudomonadota > Alphaproteobacteria > Caulobacterales > Caulobacteraceae > Brevundimonas. Next base: position 38,442 of record NZ_JBKBML010000006.1, read on the forward strand.
ATGGTCGTGGCGTTCAGCCGATAGACGGCGTTCAGGACGCGGCGGGCAGCCGGATCGGATTGCGGATGCGCACCGCCTGGCCGGCGTCCAGACCCAGTTCTTGATAGGTCCAGCTGATCACCGCGCCGTCCGCGACCAGGGCCTTGCACAGGTCCGGCGAGCGGCGCTTCAGCGTCAGTTCGGCGGGATCGCCGTCCTGGATCGCCACTTCGAAGGTCGAGGTTTCAGTGCAGCCGTTGGAATCGACCCGCACCGACAGCCCACGGCCGTCAAAGGCGACCGAACGGATGGCTTCCAGCGGCTCGGCCGCGACCGTGGCGGCGTCCCCGCCCGAGCGGACCGTGATCTTCTCGCCTGCCTCGTTGGAATAGATCACGCAGCCGGCCAGCAGGGGCGCGAGCGCGCCCGCCAGGACCAGCCCCTTGAGCGCCGCCTTCACCGGGGCGCTTCCGTCGACGACGAATGGATCACCCGCGTGGTGGGCTTTTCGCTGGAGATGATGATGCAGCCGCTGAGCAGCGGCGCGGCGATGGCGAGGGCGATGACGAAACGAACCATTGGATGTGTCCCCTTTGTGGCTTGGCCATAAGCTGCCTTCCCGACCGGCAGGGTTCACGTGAATAATCGGAAAGGCGGATGACAAATCGGCAAGGATCGCCCTTGCGCCGATCTGCAACAGACATAGCTACGCTCGATCCGAATGCATCGATTGGTGATCGCCGATGAGCCTGCTGTTCTCGCCCCACACGATGGGCCCCCTGACCCTGAAGAACCGGATCATGGCGGCGCCCATGTGCCAGTACTCCGCCGTCGACGGCGTGCCCCAGCCCTGGCACGCCCAGCACTGGGGCCGGCTGGCCCTGTCAGGCGTGGGCCTGGTGGTTATCGAGGCGACGGGCGTCGAGGCCGCCGGGCGCATCAGCCCCGCCGACACCGGCCTGTGGAACGACGAGCAGGAAGCGGTCTACGCCCGGCTGATCCGCGATCTGCGGACCTACAGCGACACGCCGATCGGCGTGCAACTGGCCCACGCCGGCCGCAAGGCCTCGACCACGCCGCCGTGGATCGATCGCGGCCGGGCGCTGACCGCCGAAGAGGGAGCCTGGGAGACCTTCGCCCCGTCGGCCGTGGCCTTCAAGGACGACTGGCACACGCCCACAGCCCTGGACGAGGCCGGCATGGAGCGCGTCGTCCAGGCCTTCGTGCAAGCCGCCAAGCGCGCGGAGCGGGCCGGCTTCGACGTGGTGGAGCTGCACGCGGCCCACGGCTATCTGCTCAGCGAATTCCTGTCGCCGGTCTCGAACCAGCGGGAAGACGAATACGGCGGCTCGGCCGAGAACCGCATGCGCTTCCCGCTGCGGGTGGCCCAGGCGCTGCGCGACGCCTGGCCGCGCGACCGGGCGCTGGGCGCGCGGTTCAACGGCTCGGACTGGGTCGAGGAGGGCGTGTCGGCCGATGAGGTCCATACCTTCGCCCGCGCCCTGCACGCCATGGGCTATGACTATCTGCACCTGTCCAGCGGCGGCAATGTCGCCACGGCCCAGATTCCGGGCCGCGAGCCGGGCTATCAGCTGCCCTTCGCCGAGGGGGTGAAGCAGGCCGTGCCCGAGGCGACCGTGGTGGCCGTCGGCATGATCGCTGATCCGCATCAGGCCGAGGCGGTGCTGCAGGCGGGTCAGGCCGACATGGTCGCCGTCGCCCGCGCCCTGCTGGATGATCCGAACTGGGGTCACCACGCGGCCGTCGTCCTGGGGGCGGACGAAGACCTGCCGCGTCAGTACCAGATGGCGTCGCAGAAGATCTGGCCGGGCTACGTCTTGGCGCGCAAGGGCTGACGCCGGCGCGTCAGCCTTGCGGCGGCAGCTGGTAGGGGTTCTGCACCGTCACCGACGAGCCTGGGCGCAGGCCCAGCTCGTCGAACGACCATTGCAGCTGGACGCCGTCGCGCAGAGGGCGCGTGCAGCGGTCTTCCTCAAGCCGGCGGAGCGTGATGACGACCTCGCCGCCTCGACGCTGGACCATCGGCGTAACATCCTGCTTGGAGGTGCAGCCGTTCGAGCTGACCCAGAAGACGGCCTGGTCGCGCGTGATGGCGGCGGCGTGGATGGGCTCGACCTGTCCGGGCATGACGGCGGGCGCCGACGCCTCGACGGGCTCCGATTTAAGCGACAGATGGCTGCAGGCGCCCAGGGCCGCAAAAACGGCGACGACGCCCAGCGTATGAATGCGACCCATGGCCCGGTTCCTTCCGGCGAGGCGTTCACTATGCCTCATTTCGGGCGCCGCCGCACCCCTTGAGCGCCTCAACTGGCGTTACGGCATAACAAAAAGGCTCCGGGTTTCCCCGGAGCCTCGTTGTCTGATTTCAAGCCGTCGGCTTAGGACGAGTAGTATTCCACGACCAGGTTCGGCTCCATCTTGACCGGGAACGGCACGTCGGCCAGTTCCGGGACGCGTACGTAGCGAACCGAGAAGCCGCGGTCACCCAGCTCGAGGTAATCCGGCACGTCGCGTTCCGACGACTGCTGGGCTTCCAGGACCAGGGCCATGTTGCGGCTCTTTTCCTTGACCTCGATGACCTGGCCCGGCTTCACGCGGTACGAACCGATGTCGACCTTCTTGCCGTCTACGGTCACGTGGCCGTGGCTGACGAACTGGCGAGCGGCCCAGACGGTCGGGACGAACTTGGCGCGATAGACGATCGCGTCCAGGCGCGATTCCAGCAGGCCGATCAGGTTCTCGGAGCTGTTGCCCTTGCGGCGGGCGGCTTCGGCGTAGGTGGCCGAGAACTGCTTCTCGGTGATGTTGCCGTAGTAGCCCTTCAGCTTCTGCTTGGCCTTCAGCTGCAGGCCGAAGTCCGAGACCTTCTGCTTGCGGCGCTGGCCGTGCTGGCCGGGGCCGTAGGAGCGCTTGTTGACCGGGGACTTGGAGCGACCCCACAGGTTTTCACCCATGGCGCGGTCGATCTTGTATTTGGCGCTGTGGCGCTTGGACATTCTATTCTCTTTTCACTGATGCGGCCCGGTCCCTCCCCGAATGGAGAGACGATCTCAACGGCGGTCCACGCATCGTCCGTGTAAATCTGCGCTTCCGGCCGAGGCTGGAGGCGTGAAGGGCGCGCTTATGACGGCGGCCGGCGACTGAGTCAATGTCGCAGCCCCCTTGCCCGATAGCCATTCAATGGCCTAAGCGCCGCCGTGATGACCCGCAGCCGTTGCGAGACATGGTCGACCGCAAAGTCGCTGGCCTTCCTGGCCGCCGTCTTCGCCATGACGCTCGCCGTCCTGCTGCCCACGGCCGCCGCTGCGGCGCGCGGCCCGGGCGAGGCGGTCATCCTGTGTTCGGGCGATCAGCTCCAGGTCGTCTACGTCGGCGGTCACGCCGAGAAGAAGTCCGACCACGACCAGCCCGTCCAGTGCGCCCAGTGCATTCTGCACGCCCAGGCCGCCCTGCCGGCCGGCCCTGGGCCGGCCCCTGCCCCGCGCATCCGCACCCCGTCGGCCCAGCCCGCGCCCCTGTGGGCCGAGCGCCGCCTGCCGCCGTCGACCGCCCCGCCGCGCCCGCCCTCCACCGCCCCGCCCCTGACCGTCTGACGCGTGCCCGCGCGGCCTATCCGGCTGCGCTTCATTCCGTTTCAGACTTCAGGACACCCATGTCTTTCAGAACCTGCACAGCGCCGATGGCGCTGCTGGCCGCCGCCTGCGCGGCCGCCCCCGCCTTCGCCCAGAGCGCCGATCAGACCGTCACCACGGTCGACAGCATCATCGTCACCGGAACCCGCAACCCCGATGAACCGGCCGTGGTGGCCGAGGCCCGCGCCCGCCTGTCGCGCACGCCCGGCGCCGTCGCCGTCGTCTCGGCGGAGAGCTATGAGGACCGCTACGCTTCGGCCCTGTCCGACACCCTGCGCGCCGTGCCCGGCGTCTTCGCCCAGCGGCGGTGGGGCGAAGAGGTCCGCCTGTCGATCCGCGGCTCGGGCATCGGCCAGTCGCTGCATCTGCGCGGCGTGCTGCTGGCCCAGGACGGCGTGCCGATCAACGGGCCTGACGGGTTCGGCGACTTCCAGGAGCTGGACCCGCTGATCGCGCGCTACACCGAGGTCTACAAGGGCGGCAACGCCCTGCGCTTCGGCGGCGCGGCGCTGGGCGGCGCCATCAACATCCTGACGCCCACGGGCCGCAACGCCCCGTTCGACAACCTGCTGCGGCTTGAGGCCGGCTCCTTCGCCACGCGACGGGCTCATCTCGCCATAGCGCGCGAACAGGGGGACTGGGACGTCTACGCCGCCGCCACCTGGGCCGGCAGCGACGGCTTTCTCGATCACCAGGACGCCGACAGCAAGCGCCTGACGCTCAGCCTCGGCCGTCAGTTCGGCCAGGATCGGGAAGTCCGCCTGATCGTCCAGGCCAACGACCTGGACCTCGACATTTCCGGCACGCAGTCGCTCGACAAGGCGTTGAACCGGCCCCGTGATCCGGACCCTGAGGTGCGCCGGCTCGACTACGGCCGTGACGTCGATTCGGTTCGTGTGACCGCCCAGACCCGCTGGCGGCTGAGCGACGGCGTGGTGTTCGAAGGCGGCGCCTATATCGCGGACAAGCGGCTCTATCACCCGGTGCCCGTGGTGCTTCAGAACGACTACCGCTTCTGGGGCGGCTTCGGGCGGCTGGACTGGAACGGGCAGGTCGCCGGCCTGCGCGCCGACGCCTTCGCGGGCGCCTATTTCCGCACGGGCGACAATGACAGCTCGGTGTTCCTGAACATCGGAGGGGGCAATCCCGGCTTCCACATCGGCGACACCCTGCAGACTGCAACGGGCGTCGACGTGTTCGCCGAGGGCCGCCTGTTCGTCACCGACAATCTGGCCGTCATCGGCGGCGGCTCATGGGGCCGGGCCGAGCGTGATGTGGAGAACCGGCTTGCGCCCGCCAATAGCGCAAACCGCGACTACGACTGGTTCGCGCCCCGCGTCGGCCTGCTGTGGGAAGAGGCGGATGGCTCGCAAATCTACGCCAATGTGACCCGTTCGGTGGAGCCACCCACTTTCCTGGAGCTGGTTCAGAGCCCCGTGCCTCAGTTCGTCGATCTGGACGCGCAAAAGGCCTGGACCGCCGAGATCGGCGCGCGGGGCCAGCGGGGTCCGTTCCGCTACGACATCGCGGCCTATCGCGCCCACATCAAAGGGGAGTTGCTGAACTACGTCGTCATCCCGGACGTGCCCCCGCTCAGCTTCAACGCCCATGACACCGTGCATCAGGGGATCGAGGCCGGTCTGGACTGGCGGCTGATGGAGGGCGTCGCCGGCCGCCTGACGCTGCGTCAGACCTGGACATGGTCGGACTTCTTCTTCGACGGCGATGCGGTCTATGGCGACAACCGCCTGCCCATCATCCCCGAGCACGCCTATCGCGCGGAGCTGAAGTTCGAGCACCCAGCCGGCTGGTTCATCGCTCCGTCGATCGAGTGGGCGCCCCAGGACATCTTCGTCGATTACGCCAATACGCTGAAGTATCCCGGCTATACGGCCGTGTCGCTGAATGCGGGGATCGACCTGAATGACGGGCTGTCGCTGTTCGCGGACCTGCGCAACCTGACGGACGAGCGCTATGTCTCCAACGCCAATGCGGTGGGCGACGCCCGCAGGGACTCGACCAATGTCTTCACCCCCGGCGAAGGCCGCGCGGCCTACGTCGGCCTGCGTCTGAAATACTGATGGAAAGGAGCCGGGGCGGCCTTGGCCGTCCCGGCGTCGTCACATGAGCCAGACTCCTTCCAAGCCCGCCCGAAACGGTCTGTCGGACGCCTATCGCGCCGTGTGGCGGTGGCATTTCTACGCCGGCCTGTTCGTCATGCCGGTGCTGATGCTGATGGCCCTGACCGGGGCTATGTATCTGTTCAAGCCCGAGATCGAGGACGCGGTCTATCGCGACATGGCGGTGGTCCAGCCGGGCGCGCGCACCGTGTCGCCCGACCGCTGGGTGGCCTCGGCCGAGCGGAACGGCGGCACAGCCTCGTCCGTGCTGGTCTCGGACCGACCCGACCGGGCGGTGCGGGTGACGGTGCGTCAGGACGGCGAAAGCCGCATCGCCTTCGTCGATCCCTACAGCGCCGCGCTGAACGGCACGGTCCAGGGCGACGGCGTGATGGGCGTGGTCAAGGGCCTGCACAGCCTGACGCTGCTGGGCAAACCCTTCAACATCCTGGTCGAGATCGTGGCCGGCTGGGCGATCATCCTGGTCGCGACGGGAATATTCCTGTGGTGGCCGCGATGGCGCGATGCGGCGGTGGCCGTGCCCCGCGCGGGCGATCCGGCCCGCCGACCCTTCTGGCGCGACCTGCACGCCGTGACGGGCCTGTACGCGGGGGGCGTCATCGTCTTCCTGGCGCTGACGGGAATGCCCTGGTCGGCGGTCTGGGGCGACAAGTTCCTGAACGTCGTGCGCGAGAGCGGCCTGGGCCGCCCCGCCGCGCCGCCGGCCGCCAGCCCCTGGGCACACGGGGAGGGCCACGACGCCCCGGCCGGCGTCGGCTGGACCATGGAGAACGCGGTGATGCACGCCAATGGCGACCACTCCGGCCACGTCATGCCCAGCCTGTCGCGCGTGATCCGCACGGCGCGGGCCGAGGACATGCCCCTGCCCTACACAGTCTCGATCCCGTCGGACCCGACCCTGGCCTACACCGTGGCCCACGCCGCCGTGCGGGCCGAGGACGCGCGCAGCCTGTATGTCGACGGCGTCACCGGCGCGGTGAAGGCCGACATCCGGTGGAGCCAGTTCGGCGTCGGCGCCAAGGCCTTTGAATGGGGCATCGCCGTGCACCAGGGCACGCAGTACGGCTGGGCCAACCGGATTGTCATGCTGTCGGGCTGCATCGCCGTCTGGCTGCTGGGCATCAGCGGCCTGATCATGTGGTGGAAGCGTCGCCCCTCGCGCGGCGGCCTCGGCGCGCCGACGGCTCCGCCCGGACCTAGGGCGCGGGCGGCGGTGCTGGGCATCGTGCTGCCGCTGGCGGTGCTGTTCCCCCTGACGGGCCTCAGCCTGATTGCGGCGCTGGCTCTGGACTGGACGATCCGGCGCGTGCGTCGCTGACGGCTCAGGCGGCGGCGCGCCCCGGCAGGACCTCTTCGATCAGGGTCCGCCCCCGGTGCGCGTCGGCCGTCGGCCGGCCCAGCAGATAGCCCTGGGCCTCGTCGCAGCCCTGGCCGCGCAGGAAGTCGAGCTGGCTTTCGGTCTCGACCCCCTCGGCCAGGACCGGGATCTCCAGGCTTTCGCCCAGGGCCAGGACGGCGCGGATGATGGCCCGCGCCTGCTCGTCGCCTTCCAGCTCGGGCATGAAGGACCGGTCCAGCTTGATCTTGTCGAACGGGAAGGCGCGCAGGGTGGACAGCGAGGAATAGCCGGTGCCGAAGTCGTCCATGGCGATCGTCACGCCCAGCGCCTTGAGCTGGCGCAGCACATGGGTGGTGCGCACCATGTCGGCGATCATGGCCGTCTCGGTGATCTCAAGCTCCAGACGGCTGGGCGACAGCCCGGTCTCGACCAGGATCTGATGCACCAGGCGCGGCAGGTCGACGTGCGACAGCTGCACCGGCGACAGGTTCACCGCGATCTTGTGCGGCTCGGTCCAGGTGGCGGCCTCGGCGCAGGCGTGGCGCAGCACCCATTCGCCGATCGGCAGGATCAGGCCGGTGTCTTCGGCCAGAGGAATGAACTCGGCGGGCGAAACCTGAACCCCGTCCTCGCGCCGCCAGCGCAGCAGCACTTCGAAGCCGGTAAGCCGGCCCGTGCGCAGCGAAGCCTGCATCTGATAGTGCAGCTCGAACTGATCCTCATCCAGCGCCTCGCGCAGCTCCTGGGCCATGCGGCGGCGGCGGCGCACTGCATCGTCCATCGCCTCTTCATAGAAGCAGACGTCCTGGGCCAGCGAGGCCTTGGCGCGGTACATGGCCAGGTCGGCGTTGTTGATCAGGGCCGAGGCCGCGCGGGCGTCCTCGGGCCACATGGCGATGCCGATGGCGGCGCCGCAGGCGATTTCGGCGTGGCCCAGGTCCAGCGGCGTCATGATGGCGGCGCGCAGGCGCTCAGCCGCCTCCATGGCCTCTAGGCGGCCCGATACGGGGGTCAGGCCGATGAACTCGTCGCCGCCCAGCCGCGCTACGAAGTCGCCCGCGTCGCGCGTGTCGAACATCCGGCGCGCGACATGGACCAGCAGGTCGTCGCCTACGGCGTGGCCATGCACGTCGTTGACCTCCTTGAACCGGGTCAGGTCGATGGAAAACAGAGCAAAGCCCTGCGCCTCGTCCGCCTGTTCGATCTGGGCGTCCAGCGCCTCCAGGAAGGCGGCGCGGTTGGGCAGTCCGGTCAGGCTGTCGGTGGTCGCCAGGCGCGTGATGCGGCGCTCCTGCTCCTGACGCGCGCGCAGGTCGCGCACGGCGAAGATGCGGTAGTGGCCGTCGCCGTCCTCGCGCCGGGCGCGGCGCACCAGGATCTCGACCGGCACCGACGGGCCCTGGATCGGGCGAACCTGGCTCTCGACCAGCACGCCGCCGTCCAAGGCCTCGGCCTCGGCGATGAAGCTTGCGACGGGCTGGCCGCTCATTTCGTTGGGGTCCATGCCGCACAGCACGCCCATGGCGGCGTTGGCGACCAGCACCTTGCCGTCGCCCTCGACCAGCATGCCGTCGACGCTGCCCTCGATCAGCTGATGCAGGCGCACCCGCGACAGCTGCTGGGTCTGCTCTTCCAGCGCATGGCTGGCGACGGCGGTGCCCAGGATCAGGAAGCCCACAGCCGCCACGCCCATGGCCAGCAGCGCCTGGGCGGCGTCGGCGTTCAGCGCGCCGTCGGCCGCCGCCAGCGGCAGAACCGTCAGGGCGCCCATGCCCGTGAAGTGCAGGGCCACAATGGTGATCACCAAACCGATGGCCGCCAGCAGCGGCGCGCGCCTATCATCCTCGCCCGCGCCCAGATGGAAGGCGGCCGCCCCGCCCAGCACCGCCGCGACCAGCGACGCGGCCACATAGACCGGATGCCAGATCAGCAGCGCCTCGGCGGTGAAGGCTGACATGCCGACATAGTGCATGCCCGCAACGGTCAGGCCGAACATCACGCCGCCCACAGCCGGCGCCAGGCGATGACGCCGCGAGGCCGTCCACATCGCCAGCGCGCTGCCGACCACCGCCACCAGCAGCGACAGGCCGGTCATCATCGGCTCATAGGTGGCGGCCACGCCGGGGCGATAGGCCATCATGGCCACGAAATGGGTGCACCAGATGGTCGCCCCGCCCGACACCGCCGCCATGAACAGCCAGGCCAGATGCGCGTCACGCCGGCTGATCAGCACTTTTCGATAAAGCCGCGCCGTGACCACGCTGCCCGCCGTGCCGACCAGCGCCGCCAGCAGCGTCAGGAACAGGTCATGCTGCTGGGTCAGGCAATCGAGAATACGCATGTAAGGATACACATCCGGCGAACTGGACGACGGCCTTAACCGTCCGCCTATGTCCGGGTGGTCAACGGACAGGCTTAACCGGCCTTAACGCGCAACAAAAAAGGGGCCGGGCGCTGGGCCCGACCCCCTGTTTGTTCGGTTGACCGTGCGATCAGCCCTGGCGGGCCTTGTCGAACAGCGCGTTGACCTTGTTCCAGTTCACGACCGACCAGAAGGCCTTCAGATAGTCGGCGCGGCGGTTCTGGTACTTCAGATAATAGGCGTGCTCCCACACGTCGGCGCCCATGACGACCGCGCCCTTTTCGTCGGCCACGTCCATCAGGGGGTTGTCCTGGTTGGGGGTCGAGGTGACCTTCAGCTTGCCGTCCTGCCAGATTAGCCAGGCCCAGCCCGAGCCGAACTGGCCGGCGCCAGCGGCGTTGAAGTCTTCCTTGAACTTGTCCATCCCGCCCAGGTCCTTGTCGATCTGGGCCGCCAGCTCAGCCGAGGGCTCGCCGGCTTCGGCGGAGGGCGCCAGCAGCTCCCAGAACAGGGCGTGGTTCCAGTGCCCGCCGCCGTTGTTGCGCACGGCCTTGGGCAGTTTCGACATGCCGGCAAACAACTCTTCCAGCGACTTGCCCTGCAGGCTCTCGTCGGCGTCGACGGCCTTGTTCAGGTTGTCGACATAGGTCTGGTGGTGCTTGTCGTGGTGGAAGGTCATCGTCTCCTTGTCGATGGCCGGTTCCAGCGCGTCATAGGCGTAGGGAAGGGGGGGCAGGGTGAAGGCCATGTCTGTCTCCTTGGACGTCTGCTCAAGCTTGGCCTTCATCTAGGGAAGGCCGTCGGTCGATCCAAGCCTTTGGGGCCGCGATTGTTCCCCGAAGCCCGACGTCATGCGCCCGGCTGAAGGTGCGCCTTGATGCAGTCCCTGACGGCCTTCTTCAAATCGCCCGGCGCATTGGGCTCGTCTACGCCCTCGGCCGCCAGCACGGCGCGCATGGCGGCGTCCAGACCCTTGGGCAGGGCTTCCAGCACGCGCTTCTGACCCTTCTCATGCAGACAGAAGCCCACCTCGCTGCACAGGGAGGCGAACAGAGCGTCCGGATCGGCGACGGTGCTCATGCGGGGGGGCCTTTCAGGCGTTCGGCGTGGAAGGCCAGGTGATCGGCCACGAAACTGGCCATGAAGAAGTAGGAGTGATCATAGCCCGGCTGCATCCGCAGCGTCAGCGTCTGACCCGACGCCTTGGCCGCCTCGACCAGCAGCTCGGGCTTAAGCTGTTCGGTCAGGAAGGGATCGGCGTCGCCCTGATCCACCAGGATGTCGTCATAGACGCCGCGCGCTGCGCCCGCCTCGATCAGCAGCGCCGCATCATGGCGCGCCCAGACCGCGCGGTCGTCGCCCAGATAGGCGCCCAGCGCCTTCTCGCCCCAAGGGCACCGGGTCGGCGAGGCGATGGGGGCGAAGGCCGAGACCGACTGGAACAGCTCGGGATGGTTCAGCGCCAGGGTCAGGGCTCCGTGGCCGCCCATCGAGTGGCCGAAGATGGAGCGGGTCTTCGTCGTCGGAAACTCAGCGTCGATCAGATCGATCAGCTCGCCGGCGACATAGCTCTCCATGTGGAAGTGCGGCGACCAGGGCGCCTGGGTCGCATCGACATAGAAGCCAGCCCCCTGCCCCAGGTCATAGGCCGGATCATCGGCCACGCCCTCGCCGCGCGGCGAGGTGTCGGGCGCCACGACGATCAGGCCCAGCGCCGCCGCCGCGCCATAGGCCCCGGCCTTGGTGGTGAAATTGTCCTCGGTGCAGGTCAGTCCCGACAGCCAGATCACCACCGGGAACGGCCCCTCCCCCGTCGGCGTGAACACCGACAGGGTCATGGGCGTGCCGGTCACCGCACTGTCGTGCTTCAGATAGCGCAGGGTTCCGCCGTGGACGGCGTGCTGTTTGACAGTTTCCATGCGCCCTTCCCTAGCGGTCGGGCGCAGGGCGGGTCCAGTCACCCTGGGCGGTGCAGGGCGCAGATCTTGTTGCCCGACGGGTCGCGCAGATAGGCCAGATGCAGGGCGCCGAACGGCCCCTGACGCGGGCCGGGTGGGTCTTCGATGGACGTGCCGCCGGCCGCGACGCCGGCGTCGTGAAACGCCTTCACCGCCTCCGCATCCCGCGCGCCGAAACCGATGGTGCCGCCGTTGGCGTGGCAGGCGGGCTCGCCGTCCAGAGGCCGGGTGATGGCGAAGGCGCCGCGCGGCGTGCGCCACCAGACCCGGCCGCTGCCGTCTTCCGTTCCCGGCGGCACGCCCAGAGCGCCCAGAGCCGCGTCGTAGAATTTGCGCGACGCCTCGATGTCGTTGGCCCCGACGGTCATGTGCGTAAACATGGCGATCTCCTCCGATCAGGTCCGTTGCTTTAAACAACGCACAGAGCGACGCAAGTCTCTAGAACACCACCACGCTGCGGATGCTCTTTCCTTCGTGCATCAGGTCGAAGGCCTCGTTGATGCGCTCCAGCGGCAGGGTGTGGGTGATCATGGGGTCGATCTCGATCTTGCCGTCCATGTACCAGTCCACGATGCGCGGCGTATCGGTGCGGCCGCGCGCGCCGCCGAAGGCCGAGCCGCGCCAGACGCGGCCGGTGACCAGCTGGAACGGGCGGGTGGCGATCTCCTTGCCGGCTTCGGCCACGCCAATGACGATGCTTTCGCCCCAGCCGCGATGGCAGGCCTCCAGCGCCTGACGCATGACGGTGGTGTTGCCGGTGCAGTCGAAGGTGTAGTCGGCGCCGCCGCCGGTCAGCTCGACCAGATGGGCGACCACGTCCGAGACCTGCTTCGGATTGACGAAATGGGTCATGCCGAAGCGGCGGCCCCACTCTTCCTTGTCGTAGTTGATGTCCACGCCGACGATCATGTCGGCGCCGACCATCTTCAACCCCTGGATGACGTTCAGGCCGATGCCGCCCAGGCCGAAGACGACGCAGTTGGCGCCCGGCTCGACCTTGGCCGTGTTGACCACGGCGCCGACGCCCGTCGTCACGCCGCAGCCGACGTAGCAGGCCTTGTCGAACGGCGCGTCCTTGCGGATCTTGGCGAGCGCGATCTCGGGCAGGACGGTGTAGTTCGAGAAGGTCGAACAGCCCATGTAATGGGCGATGGTCTGGCCTTTGTAGGAAAAGCGCGAGGTGCCGTCCGGCATCAGGCCTTTCCCTTGCGTGCCCCGGATGGCGGTGCACAGGTTGGTCTTGCGGCTGAGGCACGACTTACACTGGCGGCATTCCGGCGTGTACAGCGGGATCACATGGTCGCCGACCTCGACCGAGGTCACGCCCGGCCCGACCTCGACGACGACGCCCGCGCCCTCGTGGCCCAGGATCGAGGGGAAGATGCCCTCGGAGTCCAGGCCGTCCAGCGTGTAGGCGTCGGTGTGGCAGATGCCGGTGGCCTTGATCTCGACCAGCACCTCACCGGCGCGCGGGCCTTCAAGGTCGACCTCGACGATCTCCAGCGGCTTCTTGGCCTCGAAGGCGACGGCGGCGCGGGTTTTCATCGGGAGCTCCTTCAGGACGACTTGGGCGAGGGGTCGCGCAGACGCCGCGGCATTTCAAGCCTTGATCGACCCGAGACGCCGGGTCGCAGCCGTTTTACGGCAACGCTGAGGCCCCACAGGTGTTACGCCGCGCAATGATGCAGTCGCTTCCGCCCCCGCCTCCGCCCGTTCCCGTCGTTCAGGCCGCCCCGACGACCGTGTCCGATGTGATCGTCACCGCCGCGCGTCTGCCGCCGGCGGCCGGCGAGGCCGCGTTTTCCGTGGTGAGGATCGGCGAGGAGACGTTGCAGCGGTCGGCGCGGCTGGACGAGGCCTTGGGCGGCGTGCCGGCGGTGTCGCTGTTTCGCCGGACCTCGAGCCTGGCGGCCAATCCGACCACCCAGGGGATTTCGCTTCGCGCCATCGCGCCGTCGGGGGCCGGCCGGACGCTGGTGACCCTGGACGGCGTGCCGTTGAACGATCCCTTCGGCGGATGGGTGATCTGGTCCCAGGTCGCGCCGGAATCGCTGGAGGGTCTGGACATCACGCGCGGCGCCGGGGCCGGTCCCTATGGCGCGGGGGCCCTGACCGGCGTCATCGGCCTGCGCGAGCGGGCGTCGGGCGGCGTGCTGGACGCCTCGGTCGCCGAGCGGGGCGGACTGCGCCTGGCCGGTTCGGCCTCGGAACAGATCGGCGCGGCGCGCCTGACCCTGTCGGCCCTGCACGATCGGTCCGACGGCTACGTCCCGGTGCGCGGTGAAGCGGCCGGCGCGGCGGACACGCCGCTGGATCTGGAGGCCAGCTCGGCCGCCCTTCGCGCCGACCTGCCTCTGGGCGACGCCGCCCTGTCGCTGCGGGCCGGCATCTGGGACGAGGATCGCGGCGCGGGCCTTGCCGGCGCACGCGCGACGGCGTCGGGCCATGTGCTCAGCGCCACCGCCGCGCGGGCGCCGTCGGGCGACGCCGCCGGATGGCGCTTGCAGGCCTGGCGCCGCGAGAGCGAATTCGCCAACACCTCGGCCGCCGTCGCCGCCGACCGCAGCGCGACCACCCCGGCCAACGACCAGTTTGAGACGCCGGCGACCGGCTGGGGCGTCAACGCCGCCGTGCGCCAGGCGCGCGAGGCGCTGGGCGGCCGACTGGAAGGCGAGTTGGGCCTGGACGCGCGCTTCAATGAGGGCGAGACGCGCGAGCGGTTCCGCTTCATGGAGGGGCAGTTCACGCGCGGCCGGGTCGCAGGCGGCGAAACCTCTGTGGCCGGCCTCTACGCCGAGGGATCCTGGACGAACGCTCTCTGGCTGGTCGCCGGCGGTCTGCGCGTCGATCGCTGGGAAAATACGGACGGACGCCGCTTCGAGTTCGACCTGCAGACCAGCGCCCCGACCCTGGACGAAACCGACGCGGACCGGTCTGGCGAAGTCGTCTCGGCGCGGCTGGCGGCGCGGCGCGATCTGGGCGGCGGCTGGGCGGCGCGGGCGGCGGCCTACACCGGCTTTCGGCCGGCGACGCTGAACGAGCTGCACCGGCCGTTCCGCGTCGGCAACGACCTGACCGAGGCCAACGCCGCGCTGGAGCCGGAACGACTGAAGGGCGTCGAGGCCGGTCTGGCCTGGACCGGCGAGCGCGCCAGTTGGACCGCCGCTGTGTTTTGGAACGAGATCGACCGCGCCATCGTCAATGTCACCATCGGCGAGGGTCCGGGAACCTTCCCGCGCGCCGGCTTCGTGCCGGCCGGCGGCGTGCTGCGCCAACGCCAGAACGCCGGGATGATCGAGGCCGTGGGTCTGGAGCTGAGCGGCGAGGCGCGCGCCAGCGACCGGCTGACCCTGGTCGGCGCCGTGTCGATCACCGACGCCCGCGTGGATGGCGGAACCTCCGCGCCGCAGCTGACGGGCCTGCGTCCCGCCCAAGCGCCGATCTGGAGCGCCACGGCCGGGATCGACTGGACCGCGACGGACCGGCTGACCCTGTCGGCCCGCGCCCGCTACGAGAGCAAGCGGTTCGACGACGACCTGAACAGCCGCGTGCTGAAGGCCGCCGTGGTCGCCGACCTGCGGGCCGACTGGCGGCTGACGGATCGCGACGCGGTCTGGCTGGCGCTCGACAACGCCTTCGACGCCGATGTGGAGGTGTCGATGACCGGCACGGGCGTCGCCGGCTATGCGGCGCCGAGGGTGCTGAGCGCGGGCATCCGCCGCGCCTGGTAGCCCCGCCCTTTCAGTATTGAAAATCGTTCGCAACAATGGCACAGCGTCGCTTGTGACCGACGCCGCCGCCCCGCGAACCGATTCCGCGCCGCCTCCGAAGGCGGCCATGAACGCGCGCCGCTCGTTCTGGCTGAAGCAGCTGCACAGCTGGCACTGGATTTCGGCCGCCGTCAGCCTGGTCGGCCTGATCCTGTTCGCGGTGACGGGGATCACCCTGAACCACGCCTCGCAGATCCCGGCCGAGCCGGTGACGGTCGAGACCACCGCCGACCTGCCCGCGCCGCTGCTGGCCCGTCTGGCCGATTTCGCCCCCGAGACCACCGACCCGGCGCCCGAGGCCCTGGCGCGGTGGATCCAGTCGGAGTTCGGCGTCGCCGTCGCCGGCCGCGCCACCGAGACCACGCCTCAGGAAATCTACATCGCCCTGCCTACGCCCGGCGGCGACGGCTGGATCACGGTGGATCGCGCCACCGGCGAGGCGCTGCACGAAAAGACGACGCGCGGCTGGATCGCCTACCTCAACGACCTGCACAAAGGCCGTAACGCCGGGGTCGTCTGGTACTGGTTCATCGACGTCTTCGCGGTGGCCTGCGTGATCTTCGCCGTCACCGGCCTGGCCCTGCTGTGGCTGCACGCGCGGGGCCGACCCTCGACCTGGCCGATCGTCGCCCTGGGCCTGCTGATCCCCGTCGTTATCGCCTTGATCTTCATTCACTGACGAGTATCGAGATGCGCCTTCTCTCCGCCGCCCTCGCCGCCGCTGGACTGGGTGCAGTCGCCTCCCCAGCCGCCGCCGCCGATCTGACCGTCACGGTCGAGATTCCGCGCATCGCCAGCGCCAGTTACCACCGCCCCTACGTCGCCGTGTGGATCGAGAACGGCGAGGCGGCCCACGTCCGCACCCTGGCGGTCTGGTATGACACCGCCCTGCCCAACGCCGAGGGCCAGGACTGGCTGAAGGACATGCGCACCTGGTGGCGCAAGGGCGGGCGCGCGCTGAGCCTGCCCGCCGACGGCGTGTCCGGCCCGACCCGTGCGCCGGGCCGCCAGACCGTCCGCATTCCCGGCGCCCGCCTGGCCAGCCTGCCGGCCGGCCAATACACCCTGGTCGTCGAGGCCGCCCGCGAACTGGGCGGACGCGAGGCGGTGCGCGTGCCCTTCCGCTGGGGCGCGGCCAACACCGGACAGGCCGCCGGATCCACCGAACTGGGCGCGGTCTCCGTCGCCGTCACCCGCTAAGGATTAGAGCCATGAAGAAGACCCTCGCCCTGATCGCCCTCGGCGCCGCGCTCGCCCTGCCGCTGTCGGCCCAGGCCCACCGCGCCTGGCTGGCCCCCACCGCCACCGTCCTGTCGGGCGGCGAGGCCTGGGTCGGGTTCGACGCGGGCATGTCGAACGGCGTCTTCATCCCCGACCACGCCGCCATGCGCCTGGACGGCTTGACCATCACCGCGCCCGACGGCTCGGCCGCCCAGGCCCAGAACAGCCATCAGGCGCGCTATCGCTCGACCTTCGACCTGCACCTGACCCAGCCGGGCACCTATCGCGTGGCCAACGTCGGCTCGGGTTTCATGGCGACCTATATGGAGAATGGCGAGCAGAAGCGCTGGCGCGGGCGCGAGGCCGACTTCGCCGCCGCCCTGCCCGCGGGCGCCACCGAGGTGCAGACCACGCGCATGAACAGCCGCACCGAGACCTTCGTCACCCTGGGCGAGCCGAACGACACCGCCCTGGCGCCGACCGGGCAAGGTCTGGAACTGGTTCCCGTCACCCACCCCAACGACCTGGTGGTCGGCGAGCCGGCGACGTTCAAATTCGTGCGCGACGGTCAACCCGCCGCCGACCTGGAGGTCACCATCGCGCGCGGCGGCACGCGCTATCGCGACAATCCCGAGGAGCAGACGGTGCGCACCGACGCCCAGGGCGCCTTCACCGTGACCTGGAGCGACGCCGGGATGTACTGGCTGAACGCCTCGGTGCGCACGCCCGGCGCCGCTGGGCAGCCGGCCCTGAACGCCAGCTACAACGGCGTGCTGGAGATTCTGCCCTGACCCGCGCCGGCGACATCGCCCCGCCCCCGCTGGAGATCGGCGGCGATCGGTCAGAGAACCGCGTCCTGATCCCGGCCCTGAAGGCGCCGCCGCAGCGGCCGCCCAGCGACCGCGTTTGGACCCTGAAGGGCGAAAGCATGGGCACGACCTGGTCGGTCCGCCTGGTCCCGCCGCCGGGCGAGCGCGAGGAGACCTTCCGCGCCGCCATCGACGCGGAACTGACCCGCATCGTGGCCCTGTTCAGTCCTTGGGACCGCCGCTCGGAGATCAGCCGGTTCAACGCGGCGCCGGCGGGCACCTGGGAGCTGTCGCCCGAGTTCTGGGACCTGCTGAACGCCTCGCTGGACCTGGGCGACGAGACGAATGGCGCGGTCGATCCGACGCTGGGCGCCCTGGTCGATCTATGGGGCTTCGGCCCACCGGGACCGCGCGACGACGCGGCGCCCCTGCCCGGCGACGACGAGGTCGATGCGGCTTTGGCCGTGAGCGGCTGGGGCCGTTTGCGCCTGAACCGTGACGCGCGCGCGGCGATGCAGCCCGGTGGGACGCGGCTCGATTTCTCGGGCATCGCCAAGGGCCATGCCGTGGACTGCGTGTCGGATCGTCTCACGGCGCTGGGCGCGACCTCGCATCTGGTCGAGATCGGCGGCGAGGTTCAGGGTCGCGGCGTCAAGCCCGACGGCCAGCCCTGGTGGGTCGAGCTGGAGATGCCGGCCGGCACGCCCGCGCCGCGCACCGTGGTCGCCCTGGTCGATCTGGCGATGGCGACGTCCGGCGACTGGCGCCGCGCCTTTCAGGTGGACGGCAAGCTGTATCCTCACACCATCGACGGCCGCACCGGACGCCCGGTCGACAACGGCCTGGCCTCGGTGACGGTGTTCGACGCCTCCGCCATGCGCGCCGACGCCCTGGCCACCGCCCTGACGGTCATGGGGCCGTTCGAGGGGCCGGAGTACGCCGAGGCCATGGGCCTGGCCGCGCAATTCGTCGAGCGCACGCCGCGTGGGCTGGTGGAGCGCCTGAGCCCGGCGTTCGCCGCCATGCTGGACGAGGGCGAGTGACGGCTGAGCCGGAACGCCTGCTATGGGCCGTCGCCGCCGTCGCCCTTTGGCTCCTGCTGACGGCCGGCGTCGTCTGGCGCGTGCGCCGGAACCGTCGCCGCGAGGCCGAGCGAGCCCAGGCCCTGACCGGCGATGCGGGCCAGGACGCCGTGCTGGTCGCCTACGCCAGTCAGACCGGCTTTGGCGAGGAACTGGCCTGGATGACCGCCCGCGCCCTGTCGGACGGCGGGGTCGGCGCGCGGGTCCTGTCCTTCGCCGACCTGGATCTGGAGACGCTGCGAAACGCGCGCCGCGCCCTGTTTATAGTCTCGACCACCGGCGAGGGCGATCCGCCGGATGCGGCCTCGGGCTTCGTGCGCAGGGTCATGAGCCAGGACGCCGCCCTGCCCGATCTGTCGTGGGGCCTGCTGGCGCTGGGCGACCGCAGCTATGACGCCTTTTGCGGCTTCGGCCGGGCGCTGGCCGCCTGGCTGGCCCGCGCCGAAGCCCCGCCCCTGTTCGATCCCGTCGAGGTCGACAACGGCGACGCCGGCGACATCCGCCACTGGCAGCATCAGTTGAACCAGATCACCGGGGCGACGACGGCGCCGGACTGGACCCCGCCGGCCTATGACCGCTGGCGGCTGGTCGAGCGCCGCCTGCTGAACCCCGGCAGTCCGGGCGGCGAGGCGCATCATCTCGCGTTCGAGCCGGTCGGCGCCGCGCCAAATTGGGCGGCCGGCGACATCGCCGAGATCGGAGTGCCGCCTCGCGACGGCCAGGCCACCGCCTCGCGCGAATACTCCGTCGCTTCCCTGCCCGCCGACGGCCGCGCCGAGTTCCTGATCCGCCTGATGCATCGGCCCGACGGGACGCCGGGTCTGGCTTCGGGCTGGCTGACCCGGACGATCCAGCCGGGCGACGAGATCGACCTGCGCATCCGCGCCAACCGCGGCTTCCACGCCCCGCCCCCCGGCGCGCCTATGATCCTGATCGGCAACGGCACGGGCATCGCCGGCCTGCGCGCCCATCTGAAGGCCCGCGCTGCCCTGAACCAGTCGAGCGAGACCTGGCTGCTGTTCGGAGAGCGCACGCGCGACCACGACACCTTTTATGACGCGGAGCTGCAGGCCTGGCTGGGCTCGGGCGTGCTGACGCGGCTGGACCGGTGCTTCTCGCGCGACGGGGCCGAGCGGACCTACGTCCAGGCCCTGGTCGCCGAGCACGCCGGTCCCCTCGCCGACTGGGTCGAGCGCGGCGCCTTCATCTATGTCTGCGGCAGTCTGGAGGGGATGTCGCGCGGCGTCCATGCGGCGCTTCAGGCCGTGCTGGGCGAGGCGGGGCTGCAGGCTCTGACGGAGGCCGGTCGGTATCGGCGCGACGTCTACTAGAGGGCCACGGCCTTCATCGACACCGCCGCATCCGCCAGCCTTTCGGCGTCGACCGGCGTCGCCTTGCCGATCAACAGGCGCCCGCCCATGAACTCGGCCGGGGCGTTGACCGCCTCGACGCACAGCAGCCGCTGGCCCTGCAGATGGAAGACGGCGAAGCCGGGCGCGGTCGGATCGCCGCGCACCACCTGGCGGTCGGCGCCGAAGGGCAGGCCCGCGATCTGCAGCTTCACATCGTACTGATCCGACCAGAACCAGGGCACTTCGGGCGTCGGGGCCGGACGGCCGACGATGGCGGCGGCGGCCTGCTTGGCCTGCTCCAGCGCGTTGGGCACGCTCTCCAGCCGATGGCGCGCGCCGTCGTGGACGGGCACGGGCCGGTTGGTCACATCTCCGATGGCGAAGATGGCGGGGTCCGAGGTCCGCGCCTGCTCGTCCACCACCACGCCATTGTCGCACGCCAGCCCGGCGGTCGCCGCCAGCCCGTCGCACGACTGCGCCCCGATGCCGACCAGAATGGCGTCGGCCTGGATCGTCCGGCCGTCGGCCAGCCGAACGACGCCGTCCTCCAGAGACCGGGCCTCCAAAGACTGCGCCTCGGCCGAGGTCAGGATCTCCACGCCATGCGCGCGATGAAGCGCCGTGAAGAAGTCCGACAGGGTCTGCGACGCCACGCGCGCCAGCACCCGGTCCATGCGTTCGATGACCACGGCGTCCGCGCCCAGCGCGCGGGCCGAGGCCGCCGCCTCCAGCCCGACATAGCCGCCGCCGACCACCGCCAGCCGCTTGCCCGGACCCAGCAGCGCCTTCAGCCGCTCGGCGTCCTTCAGCGTGCGCAGTTCCAGCAAACTGGGATCGTCGCCGCCCGGCACCGGCAGGCGCCGCGCCGTCGATCCTGTCGCCAGCACCAGCACATCATAGGTTTCGGTCGTCCCGTCGGAAAAGGCGACGGTGCGCGCGGCCGCGTCGATGGCCGTCGCCGTGACGCCCAGGCGCAGGTCGATGGCCTGCTCGACATAGAAGCTCTCGGGCCGCAACAGCAGATCGTCCAGCCCCGCCTCGCCCTTCAGCCAGGCCTTGGACAGGGGCGGCCGCTGATAGGGTGCCGCCGCCTCTTCGCCCGCCAGCACAATCGGGCCTGCGTGCCCGTGCTGACGCAGCAACGCCGCCGCCGTCCCGCCCGCATGCCCCGCGCCGATGATGAGAACCTTGGTCATGAAGGCAGAAATAGAGTGGCGAGTGGCGAGTGGCGAGTGGCGAAAGCGCGAGACAGGCATCCCGAATCCTCGTCACTCGCCACGTATCACTCGCCACCCGCTTGACCGTTTCATTGTTACAGCATAATGGAACGCGCTATGACCATCCCGCCCGACCGCGCCGCCCTTTATGACGCGCTCCTGAGCCTCAGGACGCCGCAGGAGGTCGACGCCTTTCTGACCGATCTGTGCACGCCGTCGGAACTGCGCGCCTTCGCCGAGCGCTGGCGCGTGGCGCGGCTGCTGGATGCGGGCGCGCTGTCCTATCGCGAGATCGCCGCCGAAGCCTCGGCCAGCCCAACCACCGTGGTGCGCGTCGCCCGGTCCCTGAAAGACATGCCGCACCAGGGCTATCGCCTGGTGCTGGACCGCCTGAAAGACTGAGCAACCGACATGAGCACTGTGCAGGGACGGCTTCGCATCGCCGTCCAGAAATCCGGCCGTCTGGCCGACCGCAGCCTGGACCTGATCCGCGACGCAGGTCTGAAGTGGGTCAAGGGCCACAACGACCTGCTGTATCGGGTGGAGAACTATCCGATCGACCTGCTGCGGGTGCGCGACGACGACATTCCGACCTTCGTCGCGGACGGCGTCTGCGACCTGGGCATCGTCGGCGAGAACGTGCTGGAGGAAGGCAAGAACGGCGGCGCCAACGCCGAGATCATCATGCCTCTGGGCTTCGGCCGCTGCACGCTGAAGATCGCGACGCCGCCGGCCCTGGCCTATGAGGGCGCGACCTCGCTGGACGGACTGCGCATCGCCACATCGTATCCGAAGATCCTGCGCCGCTTCCTGGACGAGCGCGGCGTGTCGGCCGACATCGTGACCATGCGCGGCGCGGTCGAGGTCGCGCCCCGGCTGAAGCTGGCCGCCGCCATCTGCGACCTGGTGTCGACCGGCGCGACGCTGGAGGCCAACGGCCTCAAGGCCCAGGACACGGTGCTGGAAAGTCAGGCGGTTCTGATCCGCTCGCCCATCGCGCCGGAACCCGAGCTGAGCGACCTGTTGGAGAGCGTCATCGAGCGGATGGCCGGCGTGGTGTCCTCGCAAGGCGCCAAATACGTGATGCTGAACGCGCCGCGATCCGCGCTGGATCGGATCACCGCCATCCTGCCGGGTGCGGGCTCGCCGACCGTGATGCCCCTGTCGGGCCGCGACGACGCCGTGGCCGTCCACGCCGTGTGCCAGGAGGCGGTGTTCTGGGAGACGCTGGAGGCGCTCAAGGCCGAGGGCGCCTCGGCCATCCTGGTCCTGCCCATCGAGAAGATGATGTGATGAAGCGGATCGACTGGACCCCTCTCGACGCGGCCGGAAAGGCCGCCGCCCTCGCCCGCCCCGCGCGCCGCACCGCCGGCGACGTGACCGAGACGGTGCGCGCCATCATGGACGACGTGCGCGAACGCGGCGGCGCGGCCGTGGTCGACTGGGCCGTCAAGCTGGACAAGGCTCCGCCGCGCCGCATCGCCGTCACCGATCAGGCCGTGGCCGAGGCGCGGTCCGCCCTGGCGCCCGCCGATGCGCGCGCCCTGCGCCTGGCCGCCGACAACATCCGCGTCTTCCATCAGGCGACGCGGCCCGACGACACGGCCTGGATCGAGACGACGCCCGGCGTGCGTTCCAAACTGGCCTGGCGGCCAATCGGGCGGGCCGGTCTCTACGCGCCCGGCGGGGCGACACCCCTGTTCTCGTCGCTGATGATGCTGGCCATTCCCGCCGGCGTGGCCGGGGTCGAGACGCGCGTGGCGGTCACTCCGCCCAACCGAGACGGCGGCGTGCACCCCGCCATGATCGTGGCCGCCGGCGAGGCCGGGCTGGATGCGATCTGGCTGATCGGCGGAGCCCAGGCCATCGCCGCCCTGACCTTCGGCGTCCAGCTGGACGACGGCTTCATCCCGCCGTGCGACAAGCTGTTCGGTCCCGGCAACGTCTATGTCGCGGAGGCCAAGAAACAGGCTTCGGCACTGCCGGGCGGCCCGG
This sequence comes from Brevundimonas sp., assembly GCF_046295775.1. GTDB lineage: Bacteria > Pseudomonadota > Alphaproteobacteria > Caulobacterales > Caulobacteraceae > Brevundimonas. The sequence continues at coordinate 61,320 of NZ_JBKBML010000006.1, forward strand.
CCGTGGACATGCCGGCGGGTCCGTCCGAGCTGATGGTCGTGATCGACCGCGACTCGGCGCCCGAGATCGCCGCCGCCGACCTGCTGAGCCAGGCCGAGCACGATGCGGACGCCCAGGTGATCCTGGTCTCCACCAGTCGCGCCAATCTCGACTACGTCCTGACCGAGGTCGAACGCCAGGTCGCCGGTCTGCCGCGCGAAGCGATCGCGCGCGCGTCGCTGGAGGAAGGCCGCGCCATCCTGGTGCGCGATCTGGACGCCGCCATCGAGGCGATCAATCTGTACGGCCCCGAGCACCTGGCGCTTCAGGTCGAGGAGGCCGAGGAGATGGTCCCCGCCATCCAGGCCGCCGGCGCGGTCTTCGTCGGCCGTCACGCCGCCGAGACCCTGGGCGACTACGCCGCCGGACCCAGCCACGTCCTGCCGACCGACGGCGCCGCGCGCACCCTGGGCGGCGTGACCACCGCCAGCTTCATGACCAGCATGTCGATCCAGCAGGTGAACGCCGCCGGCGCCCGCGCCTTGGGGCCCATCGCGGCGCGTCTGGCGCGTCTGGAAGGCCTGGAGGCCCACGCCCGCTCGGCCGATCTGAGGAGCGAGGGATGAGCCTGCCCGCGCCTTTTCCTCCGCTGGTGTCCGGCGGCGACGGGCTGGACCGCTATCCGTCCGAGGCTAGGACGCTGGCCGCGCGCATGGCCGCGATTTACGCCGCTTCGGTCGAACAGGTCCTGCCGGTGCGCGGTGTGACCCACGGGTTGGAGCTGGTCTGGCGTTTGGCCGCTCTCGAAAGCGGCTCGGTCGAGGCGCCGAAGGGCGAGCCCTATGCGGCCCTGGCCGCCATCTATCCGTCGCGCGGCCCGGCGGCGGCCGTCGTCGTGCGCGCGCTGGGATCGCCCGAGGCGGTCGCAGAAATGGCGGCGCGCACCGCCCCCGCCCTGCTGGTCGTCGACGAAGGCCTGATCGAATTCTCCGACAGCGCCTCGGCCGCCACGGTCGTGGCCGACCACCCGAACCTGGTCGTGCTGCGCAGTCTGTCGCTGGCCTATGGCTTGGCCGGCGCGCGTGTCGGCGCAGCGATCGCCCAGCCGGCGACCCTGGCGCGGCTGGCTTCGGTGCTGGAGCCCTACGCCCTGCCCGAACCGCTGATCCGGCTGGCGCTGCAGGCGCTGGACCCGTCGCGGATGATGGAGACGCAGGCGCGCATCGCCGGCGTGCGGCGCGAACGCGAGCGGCTGGTCGACGCCCTGTCGCGCCAGATGCGGGTCGAGCCCGGCGTCGGTCCAATCATCGTCGCTCAACCGTCGGACCCTGCCGCAGCGCTCGCGGCGCTCACGATCTATGGCGTCCAGGCCGACCTGTCGGGCGAGCGCCTGCGTCTGCCCGTCTCGCTGAAGGCCGAGGTCAACGACCGCGTACTGGCCGCCTTCGGCCTGGCCTCGGATCGCCGCCGCCCGCACCGTCTGGGCGAAGCCGTGCGCGACACCAAGGAAACGCGCATCGTCTGCGCCGTCGATCTGGACTCGACCGGTCCGGTCCGCATCGAGACCGGCGTCGGCTTCTTCGACCATATGCTGGAGCAGGTCGCGGCCCACGGCGGCTTCTCGCTGCGCCTGTCGTGCGAAGGCGACCTGCACACCGATCCGCACCACACCATCGAGGACTCGGCCATCGCCCTGGGTCAGGCGCTGAAACAGGCGCTGGGCGAGCGCAGGGGCATCGCCCGCTACGGCTTCGTCCTGCCTATGGACGAGGCCAATGCGAGTGTGTCGATCGATCTGTCAGGTCGGCCCTATCCGGTGTTCCAGGGCGCGTTCGACACGCCCTTCATCGGCGACTACCGCACCGACCTGACCGCCCACGTCATCCGGTCACTGGCCGAGCACCTGGGCGCGGCGATCCACGTCACGGTCACCGGCGACGACGACCACCACAAGACCGAGGCCGTCTTCAAAGCCCTGGGCCGCGCCCTGCGTCAGGCCATCCGCATCGAAGGCGACGCGGTGCCAAGCACGAAGGGTGTGCTGTGAGCGAGGTCGCCCTGATCGCCTATGGCGCGGGCAACACCGCCTCGGTGCGGTTCGCGCTGGAAAGGCTGGGCGCACGCGTGCGGCTGGTTACAAAGGCCAATGAGATCGCCGAGGCGGAGCGGCTGATCCTGCCCGGCGTGGGCGCGGCCGCCTACGCCATGAGGCGGCTGCGCGAACTGGAGCTGATCGCGCCGATCCGGGCGTTCGAGCGTCCGTTCCTGGGCGTGTGTCTGGGGCAGCAGCTGCTGTTCGAGACCAGCGCCGAGGGCGAGGCCGATCTGCTGGGCCTGATCCCCGGCCGGGTCGAGGCCATGGTCCCGGCCGCCGACCGGCCGGTACCGCACATGGGGTGGTCGCCGCTGGCGATCGAGCGCGAGGATCCGCTGCTGGAAGGCATCGCGGACGGCGCCTACGCCTATTTCGTGCACGGCTTCGTCTGTCCCGATGGTCCGGCCACCCTGGCGCGCGCCGACTACGGCGGGCCGGTGCCGGCGGTGGTGCGGCGTGACAATCGGTGGGGCTGTCAGTTCCACCCCGAACGCTCCAGCCAGGCCGGGGCGCGCATTCTGAAGAACTTTCTGGAGCTGCCCGCATGATAGTCTATCCCGCCATCGACCTGCGCGGCGGCGTCTGCGTGCGCCTGATGCAGGGCCGGTTCGACGAGGCGACGACCTATGACGACCAGCCGCCCGCGCGCCTGGCCGTCTTCGCGGCCGGCGGCGCCGAATGGGTGCACATCGTCGACCTGGACGGCGCCGAGGCCGGAGAGGCCCGCCAGCACGCCCTGATCGGCGAACTGGCCCAGGCCATCGACCTCAAGGTCCAGTCGGGCGGCGGCGTGCGCGCCGTGTCGGATGTGGAGGCCCTGCTCGATGCGGGCGTGGATCGCGTGGTCGTGGGGTCGCTGGCGGCGAGCCAGCCCGAGACGGTGCTGGACTGGCTGGACCGCTTCGGGCCCGAGCGCCTGACCCTGGCCTTCGACGTGCGCATCGAGAACGGCGTGCCCACGCCGGCGCTGAAGGGCTGGACCCAGTCGTCGGGCCTGGATCTGTTCAGCGTGCTGGACCGCTATCCAGTCGGCCGCATCAAGCACGTCCTGGTCACCGACGTGTCGCGCGACGGTGCGCTGACGGGGCCGAATCTGGAGCTGCTGTCCGACATCCGCCTGCGCCGGCCCGATCTGGTGCTTCAAGCCTCGGGCGGGGTGGCGACGCTGGACGACATCACCGCCATCAAGGCGCTGGGCTGTCACGGGGTGATCGTCGGCCGGGCGATATACGAAGGCCGCTTCACCCTGCCGGACGCCATCACGGCCGCGCGCCGCGAGCGGGACTGATGGTCGCGCGCCGCATCATCCCCTGCCTGGACGTCAAGGACGGCCGCGTGGTCAAGGGCGTGCGCTTCGAGGGGCACCGTGACATGGGGGACGCCGCCGAACTGGCCGCGCGCTATCGCGACGAGGGCGCCGACGAGTTGGTCTTCTACGACATCACCGCCAGCCCCGAGGGCCGCACGCTGGACTACGGCTGGGTCGAGGACGTAGCGCGTCTGCTGGACATCCCGTTCTGCGTGGCGGGCGGCGTCCGATCGGTCGATCAGGCCGCGCGATGCCTGGATCACGGCGCGGACAAGGTGTCGATCAATTCGCCCGCTCTGGAGCGTCCCGAGCTGATCGGCGAACTGGCCGAGCGCCTGGGTCGACAGTGCGTCGTCGTCGGCGTCGACAGCGTGTTCGAGGACGGCGACTGGCGCGTGCACCAGTACACGGGCGATCCCGACCGCCGCCGCGGGGCGGGACGGCTGACGATGGAGTGGATCGTGCAGGCTCAAGAACTCGGCGCCGGCGAGATCGTGCTGAACTGCATCGACCGCGACGGGGTGCGAAAGGGCTACGATGTCGAACAGCTGGCCGCGGCCCGCACGCGCCTGACCATTCCGCTGGTCGCCTCGGGCGGGGCCGGCTCGCCACAGGATTTCCGGGACGTGTTCGACACGGCCGACGTATCGGGCGCCCTGGCCGCCAGCGTCTTTCACACCGGCGCCATCGCCATCCCCGACCTGAAGCGATATCTCGCCGACGAAGGCGTGGAGGTGAGGCTTTGATCGATCCCCAAGCGCTTGATTTCGCCAAGGGCGACGGCCTGATCCCGGCCGTGGTGCAGGACGCCGCGACCCTGCAGGTGCTGACCCTGGCCTATATGGACCGCGCCGCGCTGGATGAGACGATCCAGTCTGGCGAGGCCACCTTCTTCTCGCGCTCGCGCGGCGGGCGGTGGCGAAAGGGCGAGACCTCGGGCGACCGGCTGCACGTGGTTTCGATCACGCCCGACTGCGACGGCGACGCCCTGGTCGTGAAGGTCCGCCCCGTCGGCAACGCCTGCCACCTGAACCGCATCAGCTGTTTCGGCGACGAGGACGCGCCAGGCCTGGGCCGCGTGGCGCGCCTGGAGCAGACCATCGCCGAACGGGCCGGCGCCGATCCGGCCGAAAGCTGGACCGCCCGCCTGATCGCCGAAGGGTCCAAGCGCGTGGCCCAGAAGGTCGGCGAAGAGGGTGTCGAAACGGCTCTGGCCGGCGTCGCCGGACCGGATTCGGAACTCGCCAGCGAGGCCGCGGATTTGGTCTATCACCTGCTCGTCCTGCTGCGCGCCCGTAACATGGTGTTTCAGGATGTCCTGGACGTGTTGGCCTCGCGGGCCGCAACGGCCAAACACGCATCCTGAAGGCGGTCATCGGGCCGCGCTCCTGAAAGGAAACGATCGCGCATGGCGGCATTGGTGCTCTTCGGCGGCGGCGGCGACCTGGCGATGCGCATGCTTCTGCCGTCGCTCTACTTCCTAGAGCGCGACGGCCTGCTGGCCGAGGGGCTCAAGATCATCGGCGCCGCGCGCTCCGAGGAAACGGCTGAGGAGTATGTCGCCAAGGTGCGCGAGGCGGTCCAGCCTCGCGCCGAGGCGGCCGACGCCTGGGACGCCGAGGCCTGGTCCCTACTGGAGGCGCGGCTGGACTATCTGGCCGTCGACGCCACCGACGCCGAGAGCCTGAAGCCGCTGAAGGCCAGGGTCGGTGACGGCGAGGTCACCTCCTTCCTGGCCGTGTCGCCCTCGCTGTACGCCCGCATCGTCAAGGCGATGAAGGGCGCTGGTCTGGCCGAGCGCAACTGCCGCATCGTGCTGGAGAAGCCGGTGGGTCGCGACCTGGCCTCCTTCCTCGAGATCGACGACGCCGTGGCCGAGGCGTTCCGCGAGGACCAGGTGTTCCGCATCGACCACTATCTGGGCAAGGAGACCGTCCAGAACCTGATAGCCCTGCGGTTTGGCAACGTCGTGTTCGAGCCGCTGTGGAACAACCTGATTGTCGACCACGTCCAGATCACGGTGGGCGAGACCGTCGGCGTCGGCGACCGCTGGCCCTATTACGACGAGTACGGCGCCCTGAAGGACATGCTGCAGAACCATATGCTGCAGCTGCTGTGCCTGGTCGCCATGGAGCCGCCCAGCGACCTGGATCCCGACTCGGTGCGCAACGAGAAGGTGAAGGTGCTGCGGTCCCTGCGCCGCATCACGCCCGAGGAGGCCGAGCGCGTCACCGTGCGCGGCCAGTACGTCGCCGGCGAGGTCGATGGAAAATCGGTCAAGGGCTATGACGAGGAGCGCGGCGAGCCCTCGGACACCGAGACCTTCGTCGCCATCCGCGCCGACATCGACAACTGGCGCTGGGCGGGCGTGCCCTTCTTCATGCGTACCGGCAAGCGCATGGCCGAGAAGCGCACCGAGATCGTGATCCAGTTCAAGGCCGTGCCGCATTCGATCTTCGGCCACGGCGAGCGCGGCCAGGTTCAGGACAACCGGCTGATCATCGAGCTTCAGCCCGACGAGGACATCTCGCTTTCGGTCATGAACAAGAAGCCGGGCCTTGAGCAGCGCATGAGGCTGCAGCCCATCAAGATGAGCCTGTCGTGGGGCGTGGACGGCAAGGACGCCGCCCCGCCGCGCCGCCGCATCGCCTATGAGCGCTTGCTGCTGGACGCCATGAACGGCGATTCCACCCTGTTCGTGCGTCGCGACGAGGCCGAGCAAGCCTGGCGCTGGGTCGACGAGGTGGCCGAGGCCTGGGCCAGCGCAGACATCAAGACCGAGGACTACCAGCCCGGCAGTTGGGGGCCGGAAAGCGCCGACCTGCTGCTGTCGCGCACGGGCCGCCAGTGGAATACGCGCAATGACTGAGATCCAGACCCTGCCGACCGCCGCCGACTGGGCCCAGGCCTGCGCCGACCGGCTGATCGAGACAATGGCCCAGGCCATCGCCGCCGACGGCCGCGCGGTCTTCGCCGGGTCGGGCGGATCGACGCCGGCGCCGATCTATGAGCGGATGCGCCAAGCTGACATCGACTGGTCGCGCGTCACGGCCACGCTGATCGACGAGCGCTATGTCCCAGAGACCTCGCCGGAGTCGAACGCCGCCCTGTTGAAGCAGACCGTGCTGACCGGGTCCGCCTCGGCCGCACGCTTCGTGCCGATGTTCCACCCCGAGGTGACGGTGGACCGCGCCGCGGCCCTGGCGACCCAGGCCCTGGCGGCCGAGGGGGCGCGTTTCGACGCGGTCCTTCTCGGCATGGGGGGCGATGGCCATATCTGCTCCATGTTCCCCCAAAGCCCCACGCTGAAGACCCTGCTGATCCCTGGCTTGCCGCCCGCCGTGTATGGCGTGCCTCAGGGCCGCGACGGCCTGGCGCCGTCGATGGAGCGGCTGTCGATCAACCTGCCCTATCTGTCCCAGGCCGGACGCGTCGTTCTGGCCATCACCGGCGCCGAGAAGCGCGCGGTGTTCGAGCGCGAGGCGCAGGGCGATCCCGCCGTCACGCCCATCGCCGCTTTGATCGCGGCGAATACGCCCCTTGAAGTCTATTGGACGGAGGCCGCCTGATGGCCCTGAACCCCGTCGTCGAACGCGTCACCGCCCGCATCGTCGAACGCAGCGCCGTGACGCGCGCGGACTATTTGCGCCGCATGGACGCCGCCGGATCGTCGCGGCCCGGCCGCGCCAAGCTGAGCTGCGCCAACTGGGCCCACGCCTTCGCCGGCGCCCCGGTCAAGGACAAGCTGAACGCCATGTCGGGCGCTCAGCCCAACGTCGGCATCGTCACTGCCTACAATGACATGCTGTCGGCCCATCAGCCGTTCGAGCGCTTTCCCGAGATCGTCCGCCAGGCGGTGCGCGAGGTGAACGCCACGGCCCAAGTCGCGGGCGGCACCCCGGCCATGTGCGACGGCGTCACTCAGGGTCGCCCCGGCATGGAGCTGAGCCTGTTCAGCCGCGACGTGATCGCCATGTCGACCGGCGTCGCCCTGACCCACGACGCCTTCGACGCCGGCCTGATGCTGGGCGTCTGCGACAAGATCGTGCCCGGCCTGTTCATGGGCGCCCTGGCGTTCGGCCATCTGCCGGTCGTCTTCGCCCCGGCCGGCCCCATGCCCTCGGGCATTCCCAATGCGGAGAAGGCGCGCATCCGCGCCCTGTACGCCCAGGACAAGGTGGACCGCGCAACCCTGCTGGAAAGCGAGATCGGCAGCTATCACTCGCCCGGCACCTGCACCTTCTACGGCACGGCCAACTCCAACCAGATGATGATGGAGCTGGGCGGCCTGCACCTGCCCTCCACCGCCTTCGTCCACCCCGAGACCGGCCTGCGCGACGCCCTGACGGCGGCGGCGGCCAAGCGGGCGGTCGAGCTGGCGCGCGAGGGGCGTGGGCGGATGGCCGACGTCATCTCCGAGAAGTCCATCGTCAACATGATCGTGGCGCTGCTGGCCACGGGTGGATCGACCAACCACGCCATCCACCTGGTCGCCATGGCGCGCTCGGCGGGGGTGCTGATCGACTGGACCGACATGGACGAGCTGTCGTCGGTGACGCCGCTGCTGGCGCGCGTCTATCCCAACGGCTCGGCCGATGTGAACGCCTTCCAGGCCGCCGGCGGCGTGGCCTTCGTGGCGCGCGAACTGGCCAAGGCGGGCCACATCCACAGCGACGTCCAGACCGTGATGGGCGACGGCATCGAGGCCTATTTCCAGGAGCCGGCGATGATCGACGGCGAACTGGTCTGGAAGGACGGCGTCGAGGAGAGCCTGGACCTGTCGATCCTGCGCCCCGCCTCGGACCCGTTTGACCGCGAGGGCGGCCTGCGGCTGGTCCAGGGCGACCTGGGCCGGGCCGTGATCAAGATCAGCGCGGTCAAGCCCGAGAACCGAATCGTCGAGGCGCCCGCCGCCGTGTTCGAAACCCAGGAAGACGCGCTGCAGGCATTCCGGGACGGCAAGCTGGACCGCGACGTGGTGGTCGTGCTGCGCTTCCAGGGCCCCAAGGCGAACGGCATGCCCGAACTGCACAGCCTGTCGCCGGCGCTCAGCGTGCTGCAGGACAAGGGCTTCAAGGTCGCCTTCGTCACCGACGGGCGGATGTCCGGCGCCTCGGGCAAGACCCCGGCGGCGATCCACGTCAGCCCCGAGGCCCTGGCCGGCGGGCTGCTGGCGCGAGTCCAGGACGGCGACATCATCCGGCTGGACCCCGAGGCTGGGGTGCTGACGACGGTGGGCGTGGACCTGAACGCCCGCGCGCCGGCCCGGCGGTCCGACGCCCACGCCACGGGCTCGGCCTGGGGCTATGGCCGCGAGCTGTTCGGGGCCTTCCGCCATGTCGTGAGCACCGCCGAGGAAGGGGCCTCGGTCTGTTTCACCGAAACGCCGGGCGGCAGCGCCCAGATCGATACCCCGCCCGACAACAACGTCAACGACCGAGCCGTAGACGCCTGATCGCAAAGATCGGGCGCCCTCAGCAGTGAGGCTCCGCGAGCCGAGCGATAGGGCCAAAAGGATTCAGGATGAAACCCTCCAAGGACGACATCGTGCTGGTCGGCGACGTGGGCGGGACCAACGCCCGCTTCGCCCTGGCGCGGCTTGAGGACGGCCGCCCGGTGCTGGAGCATCACGACAGCTTTCCGGCCGAGGGCCATCCGACCTTCCTGGAGGGGGTGGAGGCCTATCTGAAGGGCTGCGACACGCGGCCGACGTCGGGCGTGATCGCGGTGGCCGGGCCGGTGACGGACGGGGCCATCGACCTGACCAACTCGCCCTGGGCGGTGACGGAAACCGAACTGGGCACGCTGGGCCTGACGCCGGCCAAGCTGATCAACGACTTCGAGGCGGTGGCCTGGGGCGCGCCTGTAGTGCCGAAGGAATATCTGGCTTCGCTGGGCGGGCCCGAGCAGGGTGATCCGCACGCGACCATCGCCGTCCTGGGGCCCGGCACCGGCTTTGGCGTCTCGGCCCTGGTGCGCGACGCCTCGGGCCGCGAGATGGCCATGCCCAGCGAGGGCGGCCACGCCTGTTTCGCGCCGGGCGACGATGTGGAGGACGAGATCCTGCGCATCCTGCGCCGCCGATACGACCGGGTGTCGATCGAGCGGCTGATCTGCGGGCCAGGCCTTCTGAACATGCACCGGGCGCTGGCCGAGATCGAAGGCCGCGAGACCCACATCGACGATCCGGCTCAGATCACGGCCGACGCCCTCGCTGATCCGCGCAGCGCCTGCGGTCACACCCTCGCGCGCTTCTGCGCCATCTTGGGCGCGGTGGCCGGCGACATCGCCCTGACCACGGGCGCGCGCGGCGGCGTCTATGTCGGCGGCGGCATCGCGCCGCGCATCCTGGACTTCCTGAAGGCCAGCCCGTTCCGCGAACGGTTCGAGCGCAAGGGCCGGTATCAGGACTATATGAAGGCCATCCCGACGCAGGTGATCCTGCACAAGCACTCTGCGCTTTTGGGTGCGGCGCAGGTGGCGTTCGCCGAAACGTCGGACTGAAGCTCAGTCCAGGGCGCAGATGTCCGGCAGGCCCCGCAGGCCGCCGGCGTGGTCCAGGCCGTAGCCGACCAGGAAGCGGTTTGGCGCCTCCCAGCCGACGAAGTCGGGTTCGGGCGCGCGGGCTTCGGGCCAGGGCTTGCGGGCGAAGACGCAGGTCAGGACCCGCGCCGCGCCGGCCTCGCGCGCAATGCGCACCGATTCCGCCAGCGACAGGCCGGTGTCGAACACGTCGTCCAGGATCAGCACGGTACGGCCCTCGATCGGGCGCTGGAAGCCGGACCGCACCTCGATCTTGCCCCGGCTGGTCTTGTCGTCGCCGTAGGAGGCCAGCCACAGGGCGTCGAAGCGGACGTTTCGGCCATGGCGCGACAGGGCGCGCGTCAGGTCAGCGGCGAACCACAGCCCGCCGGTCAGCAGGACGGCGGCGACCGTCTCGTCGTCGGTCACGGGGGCGATGCGCCGCGCCAGAGCGTCGACGATCCGCGCGATCTCGGCTTCGGGGAGAAGAACGGTGGGGGTGGGATCAGCCATGACCCGACGGCGATACCGTCTGGACCGCTGCGCTGTCGAGGGCGGGCGAGGCTTCAATGGGGCTCAGGCCGCTTGGCGCGTTGACCTCAAGCACCAGGGCCGGACGCAGGCCGGCCTCTTCGGCGGTCGCGGCGCGGCGCACGGCGGGGGCGGGGCGCGCGGCCTGTTCGATCGGCGCGGGTTCAGCCTTGGGAGCGAAATCGACGCCGACGCCGGCGGCTCGGCCGCCCGGATCGGGGATCATCACGGCGAAGCCCTGGACCCCGCCCGGCAGCACCGGCGGCCCGTCCAGACGCACGATCTTGTGGCCGATCTCGGCGCCGCGCTCGTCCAGCAGCGCGACCCGCACCGGAGGACTGACGATCTCGTTGTCGCGCACATTGCGCACGGCGCCCGACACCAGCACCCGTCCCGGATCATAGGGAGCGGGGCGGCCGCCGACGGCTTCGAAATCCAAGCCGACCGTATTCACCTTGGCGCCCACCATCGCATAGGCCTCGGCCGCGCGCGGGAACATCGTCACCACCTCGACGCGGAACAGCCAGGCGCTGGCGAGCAGGCCCAGAAAGACCGCGGCCAAGCCCGCCCACACCGCCCCATGCGCGGCGGCGCGGCGCAGGCGACGCTGCTGCTCGGCGCGGGCGCGAAAAGCCTTGGGCAGTTCCGGCGCGGGCGCCTCGGCCAGGGTTTCCGGTTCGGGCGCTTCGTCGCGACGGCCGAAACCGGCTGATTCGGGCGAATCGTTCGCTGCGGCGGTCGTGGCGGTCAGTTCCAGAGGCTCGTCGGAGACCGCCTTCCACACCTCGCCGCACGACTGACAGCGGACCTTGCGGCCGTTCGCGCCGACACTGTCGTCGGGAACGAAATAGCTGGTGGCGCAGGCGGGGCAGGTCAGTATCATGTGCCGACTGCTCAGGCGCCCAGCGGCGCCGCTCCCCTGTCGAGGCGAAACGCCTCGTTCCCGAACCCGAATGAACGCTCCGACCCGCCGCGCCGCCGATCCCGTCCCCGCGCCCGAGACCGTCCGACTGTCGGACGCGGGCTTCGGCTATGCGGACGCGCCCGGCGTGCTTCGGGGCGTTAACCTCATTCTGGAGCGTGGCTCTTTCCACTTCCTTACCGGACCGTCGGGCGCCGGAAAGTCGACCCTGCTGCGTCTGCTGACCCTGGCCGAGCGCCCGACCGAGGGCCGCATCCGCCTGTTCGGCGAGGACGTGACCGCCGCGCCGCGCGCCCGCATCCCGCAGCTGCGCCGCCAGACGGGCGTGATCTTCCAAGACTTCCGCCTGCTCGATCACCTGTCCGTCTTCGACAACGCCGCCCTGCCGCTGCGACTGGCAGGCGGCCGCGCGCGCGACCACGCCGCCGATGTCGAGGAGATGCTGCGCTGGGTCGGCCTGGGCCGGCGCATGCACGCCCTTCCCCCCGCCCTGTCCGGCGGCGAGAAGCAACGGCTGGCCATCGCCCGCGCCGTCATCACCCGGCCTGGCCTGATCCTCGCGGACGAGCCGACCGGCAGCGTCGACGCCGCCATGGCCGACAAGCTGCTGCATCTGTTCCAGAGCCTGAATCGCCTGGGCGCCACCGTCCTGATCGCCAGCCATGACGAGGCCCTGGCCGCCCGCTCGGGCGCCAAGGTGCTGCGCCTCAGCAACGGCCGGCTGGAGGGCGCGGAATGAACCGGATGCTGAGCGCCCCTCGTCCCGGCCTATTGCCGCGCGACGCCGCCGGCGAGCCCTGGCTGGCCGTGGTCATCGCCGTGCTGTGCGCCCTCGCCTGCCTGGCGGCCGTCGGGGCCTCGGCGGCCGACCGCGCGGCCTTCGGCTGGAGCGGCCGTCTGCGCGCCGAGGCGACCGTCCAGGTCCGCCCCCGCGTCAACGAGACCGGCGCGGTCGCCGCCGCCCGCGCGGCCGAGACCCTGTCAGGGGTCACCGGCGTGTCGGAGGCCGAGGCGCTGGACCGCAAGACGGCCGAGGCTCTGCTGCGGCCCTGGCTGGGCGACGCCGTCCTGCCCGACCTGCCGATCCCCAGCCTGGTGGTCGTGCGGCTCGACCCCAGCGACCCGGCCAGCGCCGCGACACTCAGCCGCGCCCTGGCCGAAGCGGGTCTGGACGCCAGCGTGGACGACCACTCCTTATGGCGCGGCGAGGTCGAGCGATCGGCCGGCGCCATCGCCGCCCTGTCGGGCCTGGCCGCCCTGCTGACCGCCTTCGCCGCCGCCTGCGCCGTCGCCTGGGCCACCCGCGCGGGCTTGGCCGCCCAGCGCCAGACGATCGAGACCCTGTCGCTGCACGGCGCGACCGACGGCTTCATCGCCGGCCTGTTCCAGAAGCGATACGGCCTATTGGCCGCCGGCGCCGGCGCGTTAGGCGCGGCGGGCGCGGGCCTGATGATCGTCATGGCCCGGTTCGTCGGCGGATCGGAAGGGCTCAGCCCGGCCCTGCCGCTGGCCTGGGGCGACCTGCTGATCCTGCTGCCCTGCCCCCTGCTGGCCGCCGCCGTCGCCGTGCTCGCCGCACGCGCCACCGCCCTGGCCCAGCTGCGCGGGGGCCTGCGCCTGCCGTCCCGCTGGACGCTTGGCGGGCGGCTTGGACGCGGCTAGAGCCAAACGATGAAGTTTCTGGCCTTGGTCGCCATCATTGCCCTGACCTGGCTGGTCGGCCTGTTCGTGTTTGCCGACCGGGTGCGCGGCCTGTCGCCCGCCGACGAGCCCGCGCGCGCCGACGCCATCGTCGCCCTGACCGGCCCCTCGGCCGAGCGGGTCAACGCTTCCATCCGCCTGCTGGAACAGGGCAAGGGCGACCGCCTGCTGATCTCGGGCGTCAACCGCGAGGTCCGCCGCCAAGAGCTACGCGCCCTCACGCCGGGTTCAAGCCAGCTGTTCAACTGCTGCGTCGACCTGGGCTTCGAGGCCGAGGACACGGTCGGCAACGCCCAGGAGATCGCCGCCTGGGCGCGGCGGCGCGGCTATGACAGCCTGATCGTGGTGACCTCGGACTACCATATGCCGCGCAGCCTGCTTGAGATCCGCAGCGCCCTGCCTGGCGTGCGCCTGACGCCTTTCGCCGTCTCGACGCCCTCGCTGGACGACAGCGAATGGTGGCGCGCCGCCGTCACCGCCCGGCGCATGACGCTGGAGTACATGAAGTATCTGGCCGTCCTGGGCCGTGAGGCCGGGCACCGGCTCAAGGGCGAACACCCCGAGCGCGCCGCGCCCGCCCGGCCGCCCGCCGAACCGGAGGCCGCCGCATGACCACCGTGCGCTCTCTGATCTTCGTGGCCTGGCTGTATCTGTCGATCGCCCTGTTCGCCATCATCCTGTCGCCCGTGCTGATCCTGGGTCACGGACAGGCCATGGCCGTCATCAAGGCCTGGGCCCGGTTCGTGCTGTTCGGCCTGCGTTGGATCGCAGGGGTCCGAGTCGAGTTCCGCGGCCTGGAGCACCGCCCCGAAGGCCCCGCCCTGATCGCCTGCAAGCACCAGGGCATGCTGGACATCATCATCCCCTTCGCCGTCCTGCGCGACCCGGCCATCATCATGAAGAAGGAGCTGATGGTTCTGCCCTTCTTCGGCTGGTTCGCCTGGAAAACGAAGATGATCTCCATCGACCGCTCGGCCCATTCCAAGGCGCTCAAGGACATGGTTCGCCAAGCCCGAGCCTGCGCCGCCGAGGGCCGCCAGATATTCATCTTCCCGGAAGGCACGCGCGCCGCCCCCGGCGCGCCGCCGGACTACAAGCCCGGCGTCATGGCCCTGTATCGTGACCTGGGCGTGCCCTGCTGGCCGATGGCGACCAACGCCGGGGTCCACTGGCCCGCCCACGGCTTCCGCCGCTATCCGGGCACGGTGGTCTATGAATTCCTGCCGCCGATCCCCGCCGAGATGAAGCGCGCCGAGTTCATGGCGTTGCTGGAAAGCCGCATCGAGACCGCCTCGAACGCCCTGCTGGAGCAAAAGGCCGGGTCGGCGCATTTGGGATGACTGTCCGCGCGTCGCGGACGTGTCGGAGCTTCCCCATGCGCCTTCGCGCTCTTGCCGTCGCCGCCCTCATGACCGCCGCGGCCTCGCCCGCCCTGGCCCAGACCCAGCCTTTCGAACGCGTGACGCCCGCGCCCCAGGGCTGGACCGTCGATGTCGGCGTGGGCGCCCTGTACCGCAAGGATTCCAGCGGCGACACGGGCTCCAAGACCACGGTCCTGCCGGGCGCGATGATCAACTACCGCGACCTGGTCTATCTGAACCCCATCGAGGGTCTGGGCTGGAACGTGGTCAATCAGGATGATTTGCGCGCCGGCGTGCAACTGCGCCCGCGCTTCGGCGCAGACGACATGGAGGGACTGAACATCGAGCGTCCCGGCTTCGGCGGCGATCTGGCGGCCTATGCCTACAAGCGTTTGCCCGGCAACATCGTGATCGGTGGCCGCATCAGCCGCGATATTTCCGGCGAGACCGACGGGACCGAATATCAGGCCTCGATCGGCCACCAGCGCGTGACGCCTGTCGGCCTGCTGTCCGGGACGGTCTATGTGCGCGGCGGCGACGACAAGCTGGCCAACGCCTATTATGGCGTCAACGCGGTCGAGGCGGCCGCCAACGGCATTTCCGCCTATTCGCCGGACGGCGGCCTTGAAGGCGCGGGCGTCAACCTGATCCTGCTGGCGCCCATCGCCCCGCGTTGGGCCGTCGGGGGGCTGGTCGGTTACGAGCGCCGTCTGGGCGACATCGCCGACAGCCCGCTGTCGCAGAACGACGACACGGTGCGCGCCGGCGTCTTCGTGGCGCGCCGTTTCGGCGGCTGAACGCGGTAAAATCATCGTGGTTACTCGCCCTTAACCGCGATGATTCACCAATCCGCTCTCAAGCTGAGCGGGGCCGCGTACCATGTCCGATCTTCCCATTAACGTCGTGCTGCGCGGCGACTGCATCGAGCGGCTGAAGGCCCTGCCCGACGCCTCGGTGGACATGGTCTTCGCCGACCCGCCCTATAATCTGCAGCTGGGCGGCGACCTGCTGCGGCCCGACAACAGCGTGGTCGACGCCGTCGACGACGACTGGGACAAGTTCGACAGCTTCGCGACCTACGACGCCTTCACCCGCGCCTGGCTGACCGAATGCCGCCGCGTGCTCAAGCCCGAGGGCTCGATCTGGGTGATCGGCAGCTACCACAACGTCTTCCGCCTGGGCTCGGCGATCCAGGACCTGGGCTTCTGGGTGCTGAACGACATCATCTGGCGCAAGTCCAACCCGATGCCGAACTTCAAGGGCACGCGGTTCACCAACGCCCACGAGACCCTGATCTGGGCGGCGCGCTCGCGCGAGCAGAAGCGCTACACCTTCAACTACGACGCCCTGAAGGCCTTCAACGAAGACACCCAGATGCGCTCCGACTGGACCTTCGCCCTGTGCACCGGCGAGGAGCGGTTGAAGGACGCTGACGGCAAGAAGGCCCATCCGACCCAGAAACCCGAGGCCCTGCTGCACCGCGTGTTGCTGTCGGCCACCCGACCCGGCGACGTGGTGCTGGATCCCTTCTTTGGCACCGGCACGACCGGCGCGGCCGCCAAGCGCCTGGGCCGCCACTTCATCGGCATCGAGCGCGACGAAGCCTATGCCGACCTGGCCGAGGCGCGCATCAAGGCGGTCATTCCCGCCGCGCCCGAGGACCTGAAGGTCATGGGCTCCAAGAAGTCCGAGCCCAAGGTGCCGTTCGGCGCCCTGGTGGAAGCCGGCCTGCTGGCGCCCGGCGAAACCCTGTACTGCCCCAAGGGCGAGCGCATGGCGCGGGTGCGGGCCGACGGCTCGCTGATCTCGGGCGCGCTGACCGGCTCGATCCACAAGCTGGGCGCGTTGTTGGAGAATGCGCCGGCCTGCAACGGCTGGACCTATTGGCGCTTCAAATCAGACCAGGGCCTGAAGTCAATCGACGCCCTGCGGGCCGAAATCCGCGCCGGGATGCAATGACCGCTACCGGACATATGTAACGACTGTAAGCTGCGATATTTGCTGACGAAATAACTATGGTGCGTTGCGGAACCGCGACAGGCTGTCGCGGGTTTCTCGACTCTGGCGCCCGGCTGTCGCGGGCGCGGGAGCTTCCGCATGAAAATCGCCCAGGTCACTCCGCTCTACGAAGCCGTGCCGCCCAAGCTCTATGGCGGCACCGAACGGGTCGTCGCCCACCTGACCGACGCCCTGGTTGACCTGGGGCACGAGGTCACCCTGTTTGCCTCGGCCGACGCCGAGACGCGCGCGCGCCTGATCCCGGTGCGCGATCAGGCGATCCGCCTGGACCCGGCCCCGCTGAAGTCTGACCTGGCGGCCCACCTGGTCATGCTGTCCGAAGTGCTGAAGCGCGCTGACGAGTTCGACGTCATCCACTTCCATACCGACATGGTGCAGTTCCCCTTGTTCGAGCGCTATGCCGACAAGACGCTGACCACGCTGCATGGCCGCCTGGACATGAAGGACATCGGCGGCGTCTACGAACGTTGGCCGAAGTTCGGCCTGGTCTCGATCTCCGACGATCAGCGCCGGCCGCTGGCCTCCGCCAACTGGAAGGCGACCGTGCATCACGGGATGCCCGGCGACCTGTATCGTTTCTCGCCCCAGTCTGAGGGCTACCTGGCCTTCCTCGGTCGCATCTCGCCCGAGAAGCGGCCGGACCGCGCCATCGAGATCGCCACCAAACTTGGCAAGCGCCTGAAGATGGCGGCCAAGGTCGATGCGGCCGACAAGGTCTATTGGGAGACGGTCATCAAGCCTATGATCGACGGCAATCCGCTGATCGAGTTCATCGGCGAGATCGGCGACCATCAGAAGTCCGACTTCCTGGGCGGGGCCGAGGCCCTGCTGTTCCCCATCGACTGGCCCGAACCCTTCGGCCTGGTGATGATCGAGGCCATGGCTTGCGGCACGCCCGTCGTGGCTTTCCGCTGCGGCTCGACGCCCGAGGTGATCGAGGATGGCGCCACCGGCTTCCTGGTCGACACCCTGGAGCAGGCTGTGGCCGCCGCCGGACGAGCGCACTTGCTGGACCGCGAGGCGATACGCGCCCGGTTCGACCTGCGCTTTTCCTCGACGGCCATGGCCCGGCGCTATCTGGATGTCTACGGCGACCTGCTGGCTCGTCGCCCCTTCGCCGAAACGCCACTGGACGACCGCATTGCGCCGTTGCGGGTGGCGAATGAAGAGCGGGTCTTTCTGGCCCGCGGCTGAAGACCAGTTTCCGACAAAGGCCCCGGAACGGCCACGCGGCCTCCGCATTCCGCTGTGACCCTCAGCCCTCGCCTTGGCCGGAGACTTCATGGACGACGCCTATCCGGTGCAGACGCCCGCCGTTGAGACCGTTGAGCAGGATGGTCTCGAGCGCCTGATGGCGCTCAAGTCGGGCGACGCCTTTGTTGTGGCCGACGGCTGGGGCGATATGCGCGGCGGGGCCGACGGCCTGTTCGACAACGACACGCGCATGCTGTCGCGCCTGATTATGACCGTAGGCGGCCAGCGCCCGTCGCGGCTGAGCTCGGGCGTCAGCCAGGACAACGTCTTCTTCACCTGCCATTCGACCAACAGGCCCCTGCCCCCCATGGGCAAGCGGTCGACGCCCGGCGGGGTTCTGCACATCGAGCGGCGGCGCTTCGTCTGGGACCGCCGGCTGTTCGAGAAGATCACCATCGCCAACCATGGCGTCGAAGAGGTGTGGATGCCGCTGGCGTTCGACTTCGCCGCCGACTTCGCCGACATCTTCGAAGTGCGTGGCACCGCCCGCGCCAAGCGCGGCAAGGCCGAGCCGCCTCGACATGACGGTCGGCGCGTGACCTTCCGTTACACCGGCCTCGACGATGTCGAGCGTATGAGCTGCCTCGCCTTCTCCGAGCCTCCCGCTCGCCTGACCGGCAGCCGGGCCGAGTTCATGTTCAGCCTGGGGCCGAACGGCCGCATGCACCTGTACGTCGAATGCGGCATCGACAGCTGCGAAGCGCCTGACGAAGCGCGCTGGCGCGTCGCCGCGCTGCAGGCCCGGCTGGCGATGCGCGCCAAGCGCCGGCGCGGCGCCTCTGTGCGCGGCCCGCGCAGTCCGCGCTTCAACGATTTCCTTGAACAGTCCCGCGCCGACGTGGCGCTCCTGACCACCGACCTGCCGACCGGCCCCTACCCCTATGCGGGCGTGCCGTGGTTCTCGACGCCGTTCGGGCGCGATGGGATCATCACCGCCTGGCAGATGCTGTGGCTGGACCCCAGCCTGGCGCGCGGCGTGCTGACCTATTTGGCCAGCCGTGAGGCGACCGAAGTCTCGGCCTTCATGGACTCCGCGCCGGGCAAGATCATGCACGAGACGCGCGGAGGCGAGATGAGCGCGCTCGGCGAGGTGCCGTTCGGCCTCTACTACGGCGGGGTCGACACCACCTGCCTGTTCATCGCCCTGGCCGGCGCCTACTGCCGCCGAACCGGCGACCAGGATCTGATCCGCGCCCTGTGGCCCAATCTGGTCGCGGCGGCCGGCTGGATGACGGATTACGGCGACTTCAACGGCGATGGGCTGATCAGCTATCAGCGGGGGGCAGACACCGGCCTGTCGAACCAGGGCTGGAAGGACTCCGAAGACTCCATCTTCCACCTCGACGGCCGCTTCCCCAAGGGCCCGATCGCACTGCTGGAGGTGCAGGGCTATGCCTACGCGGCCTGGCAGGCCATGGCCGACCTCGCCGAACTGATCGGTCAGGCGGGCGCCGACAGCTATCGCGTCAAGGCCGAGCGCACGCGCCAGCTGGTCGAGGACCGCTTCTGGATGGAGGACGAGGGCTTCTACGCCATCGCCCTGGACGGCGACGGCGAGCAGTGCCGATCCATCGGCTCCAACGCCGGGCACCTGCTGTTCACCGGCCTGCCGTCGGCCGAGCGCGCCAGACGGGTCACGCGCCGGATGCTGTCGTCGGAGTTCCGCTCGGGCTGGGGCGTGCGCACCCTGGCCAAGGGCCAGTCGCGCTTCAATCCGATGAGCTACCACAACGGCTCGGTCTGGCCCCACGACACGGCGATGGCGGCGGCGGGCATGGCGCGCTACGGCGAGCGGCGCGCGGTCGCCATGCTGCTGGGCGAGATCAACGCCGCCGCCGCCCACTTCAACCTGCGCCTGCCCGAACTGTTTTGCGGCTTCGAGCGCCAGACCGGGGAACCCCCGATCGCCTACCCCGTCGCCTGCCTGCCCCAAGCCTGGGCAGCCGGCTCGGTCTTCCTGATGCTGCAGGCGTCCCTGGGCCTGTCGATCGACGCCTGCACCGGCGTGGTCGAGGTTGATCGTCCCATGCTTCCGCCGGGAATCGATCGGCTCAACGTCACCAATCTCGAGGTTGGCGGGGGCGTGATGGACCTGAACTTCCAGCGCCTTGACGGCCATGTCGTCGTCATGCCGCGCGACAGGGACGAGCGGATCAGCGTGCGCGTCCTGGGCTGACGGGTCAGCCCTGAAAGGCGGCGGTCAGAGCGCGCCCATGGCCAGGAAGGCGCGGGCGGCGGCGAAGTCGCCGGCTTCAAAGCGGACGCGGGCGACGCTGTCGTCGCGGAACAGGAACTCGACGGTGAAACCCTCGCGCGGGTCCAGGCGGGACAGGGCCTGGGCCGCCGTCGCCGGGAAGGTCCACAGCTGGCCCTGGCGCTGGTCGCCCAGCAGTGGGCGGTCGGCCGTAGCCGAGCCCGAAGACAGGAAGACCCGGCTCTGGCGCTCGGGCGCCAGGCCCTCGCCCGACAGCCAGGGGCGCGGCGCCAGATCGGGATCGCGCATCACCAGCCGCGCGGCATAGGGCCGGGGCTTGCCGGCGAAGGACACCACCGCCGCCAGCCGGTCGGCCTGATCCAGCCCGCCGACGGCCCCGAACGTCACGGGCGAGGCGCCGACGCTGGAGGTCTGGGCCAGCCGCCAGGTCGGGGTGGAATAGGCGCCCCGGTTCGCCGCCCAGGCGGCGCGGTCGCCGGGGAAGGTCATGCGCGCGGTGCGCCGCCACCCTTCGAAACCCTGATTCACTCGGCCCTGAACGACGACCAGATCGGCCGAGCCGCAATCGACGCCCGAGGCCTGGGCGCGGGCGCGGCCAGCGCGGGCGGCCACCTCGGCCTCGGTCACCCCGGCGCGCAGCGCGGCGCCGCGCGCCTGCCAAGCGGCGGCGGTCAGGGCGGCGGCGACCTCGGGCTGGAACAGGCCGCAGCGCTGATGCGCGGCCAGGACGAAACTGCGCTCATAGTATTTGCCCATGGCGTCGCCGCCGGCCAACGCCGGTGCGACCGAACCCATGATCGACGCCAGCGCCAGCGCTGTCACCGGTCCCGCCCTTCTGGCAAGATGACGCATCTCCATGCCGCAGCCTTAGCGGCGCCAGGGCTTAGGTCCCGTTTCCAAGCAGGGTTAGCGATTTGCTGATTTCCACCGACGTGTGGGTGGCGGCCCTGATCCGCCGGGCCGAGATCGAGGGCGCCTTCGCCACCGTGGTCAAGCGCGGCGACGCGCGCGCCGGTTCGGTCATCGTCAAGGCCTACGACACAGCCAACCGCACCGCCCGGCTCTACACCGAGGCGTTCGGGACCGACGGCGAGCGCCTGTGGATGCAGCCGGTTTCCAGCGACAGCGAGAGCGAGCTGGACGCCTACATCACCCGCCAGCGGGGCTACGACCCGGACCTTTGGGTGGTCGAGATCGAGGATCGCCAGGGCCGCCATTTCATCGTGGAGAAGGTCGCGGCCGGCTGAGGTTCGGTTGTCCGCCTTGACTTTGCGGCCATAAGCGCCCATTTGCGCTGCGTCGCACAATTGCGGCTTCCGGTGCGCTCCAGCGCGTGTGGGTCCTTCGCAAGTCGGACCTGACTGTAGCAGCGGCCGGCTCCTCAAGATTCATTCGTCGTCCGGACACGCGGGGCGGCGCCACTCCCCCGCCATCCTGGCGGATGACGGCGTCGTATCCTTCGTGGGCACGCGGTCAGAAGGCCAAGCCTTCTCGACCCGACGCGCGCCGGAGTTCGCCGTCGCGAACCGAAAGACGAGACGTGAGCAACAACACCTTTGAATCCATGGGCCTGAACAAGGCTCTGCTGACCGCGCTGGCCAGCGAGGGCTATGTGACCCCCACCCCGATCCAGCAGAAGGCCATCCCCGATGTGATGGCCGGCAAGGATTTGCTGGGCATCGCCCAGACGGGCACCGGCAAGACCGCCGCCTTCGCCCTGCCGATCCTGCATCGCCTGGCCGAGAACCGCATCGCGCCCAAGCCGCGCACCACGCGCTGCCTGATCCTGTCGCCGACGCGCGAACTGGCCACCCAGATCGCCGACAGCTTCAAGGCCTATGGCCAGCACCTGGGCTTCCGCGTCGCGGTCGTCTTCGGCGGCGTGAAATACGGCCCGCAGGAACGCGCCATCCAGCAGGGCCTCGACGTCCTGGTGGCCGCCCCCGGCCGCCTGCTGGACCATCTGCAGCAGAAGACCCTGGACCTGTCCTCGACCGAAATCTTTGTGCTGGACGAGGCCGACCAGATGCTGGACCTGGGCTTCATCAAGCCCATCCGTCAGATCGTCAGCCGCATTCCGGCCAAGCGTCAGAACCTGTTCTTCTCGGCCACCATGCCGACCGAGATCGGCAAGCTGGCGGGTGAACTGCTGAAGGACCCGGTCAAGGTCCAGGTCACGCCCCAGGCCACCACGGTCGAGCGCATCCAGCAGTCGGTGATCTGGGTCGAACAGGGCCGCAAGCGCGCCCTGCTGACTGAGCTCTTCTCTGACCCCGCCTATACGCGCTGCCTAGTCTTCACCAAGACCAAGCACGGCGCCGACAAGGTCGCGGCCTATCTGGAAGCCGGCGGCGTCGAAGCCGGTGCCATCCACGGCAACAAGAGCCAGCCTCAGCGTGAACGCGCGCTGGAAGCCTTCAAGACCGGCAAGCTGCGCGTGCTGGTGGCCACCGACATCGCCGCGCGCGGCATCGACGTGGACAAGGTCACCCATGTGGTGAACTTCGAGCTGCCCTTCGTGCCCGAAGCCTATGTCCACCGCATCGGCCGCACGGCCCGCGCGGGCAAGGACGGGACCGCCATCAGCTTCGTGGCCGGCGACGAGATGAAGCTGCTGAAGGACATCGAGAAGGTCACGCGCCAGAAGATCCCGGCCGTGGACCGCCGCAACGACAAGGCCCTCGGCCTGCTGGACGCCTCGATCATGGCGTCGGGCGTGGGCAAGAAGGCCAGCATCGACAGCGCGGGCAAGTCCGAGCAGCAGCCGCGCGGCCGCCGCAACCCGCGTCGCGACGGCGTCCGTCCCGAGGGCGGCGGCCAGCCGCACCGCCAGCGCAAGCCCAGCGGCCAGCGCGATCGCACGCATCACGCCGACCGTCCGGCTGCGACCTACAACCCCCTGGCCGGCGAGCGCACCACGCCGGTCGCGGCCAAGCCGGATGGCGAACTGAAGCGCCGTCCGCGTCGCCGCCGTCCGTCGAACGGCGGCAAGGGCGTCGCCCAGGCCTGATCGTCCTGCGGTGTATAGACAAGGCCGCGACGGTTCACCCGTCGCGGCCTTTTTCACGCCGAAATAGCCCTAATAGATTTGTGGTCTTCAGGCTGGCGCGCGGCGGCCCGGCGTGCTTCAAGCCCCGCCATGAGCGACATCGTCACCGATCCCCTGGCCCTCAAGAAGGTGGAGACGCGGGCCTGGTTCGAAGCCTTGCGCGACCGCATCCACGCGGGCTTCGAGGCGCTGGAGGATCAGGCGCCGGCCGAGCTGTTCCCCGGCGAACCCGGCCGCTTCGTGCGCACCCCCTGGCAGCGGCCCGAGGGCGGCGGCGGCGTCATGGGCATGATGCACGGCCGCCTATTCGAAAAGGTGGGCGTGCACGTCTCTACCGTTCACGGGACATTCCCCGCCGACTACGCCAGGACCGTGCCCGGCGCGGCGGACGACCCGCGCTTCTTCGCCACGGGCATCAGCCTGATCTGCCATCCGGTCAGCCCGCGCGTGCCGGCGGTGCACATGAACACCCGCTTCATCGCCACGACCGAGAGCTGGTTCGGCGGCGGCGGCGACCTGACGCCGGTGCTGAACGTCGATCGCCGCGACGACGCGCCCGACACCGTCGACTTCCACGCTGCCATGAAGGCCGCCTGCGACGCCCACGACCCGACTTGGCACGCCCGCTTCAAACAGTGGTGCGACGAATATTTCTTCCTGCCGCACAGGAACGAGCCGCGCGGCACCGGCGGCATCTTCTACGACCACCACGACAGCGGCGACTATGACCGCGACTTCGCCTTCACCCGCGACGTCGGCGAGGCCTTCCTGGACGTCTATTCCCGCATCGTCGCCCGCCGCATGGTCGAGCCCTGGACGCTCGAGGAGCGCGAGGAGCAGTTGGTCCGCCGCGGCCGATACGTCGAGTTCAACCTGCTCTACGACCGCGGCACGATGTTTGGCCTGAAGACCGGCGGCAACGTCGAGTCGATCCTCAGCTCCATGCCGCCCGTGGTGAAGTGGCCGTGAGGCCTAACCTCTCAGGAACTGTCTGATCCACGCGCCCAGCAGGGGGCGGTCGTCGGGCTGGCTCAGGCTCTGGACCGCGTCGTCGACCAGGGCGGGGTCGATGCGGCCTCGGCGGCCCTCGACCAGGGCGGTCGCATAGGCGGGGTCGAACTCGGGGTGGCACTGGACGCTGATGGCGTCATCGCCCCAGGCCAGGCCGGCGAAGGGCGTGAAGTCGCTGCGCGCGATCAGCCGCGCGCCCGGGCCGGGATCGATCACCTGATCCTGGTGCGAGACGGGAATGGCCAGGGTTGGCGCCGGGGGCGTCATCCAGGCCTCTTCGGACACGACGTCGTAGCGGTGCAGCCCCACGCCCCAGCCTCGGTCCGACTTCTCGATCCGGCCGCCAAAGGCCTGAGCCATGGCCTGGTGGCCGAAGCAGACGCCCACCAGGCGCGTGCGGCCGCGCGCGTCGCGCAGCCAGTCCATCAAGGGCGCGATCCAGGCGTGATCCTCATAGACGCCGGCCGCCGACCCGGTGACGATGGCCCCCGCAAAGGCGTCTGGATCCGGCAGTTCACCGGCCTGGACATCGAAGCTGCGCGTCTCGACCTCGGGGCCCAGCAGGGCGCGGAACTGGGATGGATAGTTCCCGAAGGCGTCGACCAGGCCCTCGGGCGGGCGGCCGGTCTCCAGGATGGCGATGGGCTTGGTCATCTACAGGCTCCAGATTTCGGCGCGCGCGCCGGCGTCGCCCAGCTCGGCGGTGACCCAGCCGCAGATTTCGCGCGCCGCGCCCTCGGCGCCGGGCGGCGGGTTCAGCACCGTCATGGCGCAGCCGTTCATCTTCATGGGGTTGTTCAGCGGTCGCAGCCGGGCCTCGGCCATCAGGGCGGATTTGACGCCCGCGCTCGCCAGCCGGCGCACGAAGCCGTCGAAGGTCTCCATGTCCTTCAGCGGGGTCCAAACGGCGACCACGGCCGCCGGGTCGCGCCGCGTGATCGCCGCCCCCGTTTCGGCCGCGCGCAGATAGTCGTCGGGGCGCTCGAACGGCGGGTCGATCAGCACCAGAGGCGCCTTGACCTTTCGCGCCTCCGCCTCGGCCAACGCATAGCCGTCGCCCTCGACCGCGCCCGCCCGGTCGTGCGCCTTCAGCGCCTCGACCAGCAGATCATGCACCGGCGGGTTCAGCTCGAAACCGACGTAGCGGTCGCCGGGACGCAGGGCGCGGGCCACCAGCAGCGGCGAACCGGGATAGAAGCGCACCGCCTCGCCCGCGTTCAGCGCCGCCACCTCTTCGGCCAGGGTCTGAATGGCCGGCGGGCGCTGGGCGGCCTGCATCAGGCGCAGCACCCCGGCCTCGGCCTCGCGCGAGCGCACGGCGTCGCCTGACAGGTCGTACAGGCCGGCGCCGGCGTGGGTGTCGATCACCGTGACCGGACCGGCCGCCTGCCGATCCGCCAGCAGCCGCAGCACCAGGGCGTGCTTTACCAGATCGGCGAAGTTTCCGGCGTGGAAGCTGTGGCGATAGTTCATTCCCGCTCGTCCCCCGCGCGTCCGTCGCGGTCAAGAGGAACCGGCGAGCCTACGCCGCCGTTGCCGTCACCTGCGAGCGAGACATGATGATGGCGGATGGTTCAGCGGGCTTCGCGCCCGACATCGAGGTTCCCGAGGGCCTGACCTGGTGCTCGGACGACCAGCCGGGCATCCGCCGCCGTCGCGCCGGCAAGGGCTTCAGCTATCGCGACCGCAACGACAAGACGATCAAGGACGCCAAGGTTCTGGACCGCATCCGCGCCCTGGCCATCCCCCCGGCCTGGGAAGACGTCTGGATCTGCGCGCGCGCCACGGGCCACATCCAGGCGACCGGCCGCGACGTGAAGGGCCGCAAACAGTACCGCTATCACGCCGACTGGACCTCGCACGCCTCGACCAACAAGTTCGACCGCCTGCCCGCCTTCGCCCGCGCCCTGCCGAAACTGCGGGCGCAGGTGGACGCCGATCTGCGCAAGAAGGGTCCGGTGCGCGAGAAGGTGCTGGCCACCGCCGTGCGTCTGCTGGAGATCACCCTGATCCGGGTCGGAAATGCGCAATACGCCAAGCAGAACCGGTCCTACGGCCTGACCACGCTGAACAAGCGGCACCTGGAGGTGGACGGCACGGGCCTGACCTTCGCCTTCAAAGGCAAGAGCGGGGTCGAGCACCGCGTCAGCGTGCGTGACCGGCGCCTGGCCACGGTGGTCAAGGCGATGCGCGAGCTGCCGGGCCAGCATCTGTTCAAATATCGCGACGCCGACGGCGACTTGTGCCCCATCACCTCGGACGACGTGAACGCCTATATCCGCCAGGCGATGGGCGAGGACTTTTCGGCCAAGGACTTCCGCACCTGGGCCGGCACCGTCTCGGCCGCCCGCGCCCTGCGCGACGTCGAGGCTCCGACCTCGCCCACGGACGCCAAGCGAAAGATCACCGTCTGCGTCAAGGCGGTGGCGGGCCTGTTGGGCAACACGCCGACCGTCTGCCGCTCCAGCTATGTGCACCCGACGGTGTTCAGCCTGTTCGAGGCCGGCGAACTGGCCGACCAGCTGCCCGGCCCCGACGCCAAGAGCTTCGAGGCCGCGCTGATGAAGGTGCTGAAGGCCTAGATCAGGCCGCCCAGTCCAGGACGACCTTGCCCGACTTGCCGGCCTTCATGACCTCGAAGCCCTTTTCGAAGTCCTGGTACGGCAGCTGGTGGGTGATCAGCGGCTGAAGGTCCAGCCCGGCCTTCAGCAGGCCCAGCATCTTGCGCCAGGTGGTGAACATCTCTCGGCCATAGACGCCCTTGATGGTCAGCGCCTTGAGGATGATCGCGCCCCAGTCCGTCTCCATGGGCTTGGACGGAATGCCCAGCAGCGCCATTCCGCCGCCCATGATCAGGGTGTCGACGCACTGTTTGAAGGCGATCGGCGAGCCCGACATCTCGAGCGCCACGTCGAAGCCGACCTTCAGGCCCAGCTCGTGCATGACGTCGTTAAGGTCTTCCTTGGTGGTGTTCACGGTGCGCACGCCCGGCGCGACCTTCTGCGCCAGCTCCAGGCGGAAGTCGTTGATGTCGGTCAGCACGACGGTGCGGGCGCCGGCGTGGCGCGCGACGGCGGCGGCCATCATGCCGATGGGCCCGGCGCCGGTGACCAGTACGTCCTCGCCCAGCAGGTCGAACTGCTGCGCCGTATGCACGGCGTTGCCGAACGGGTCCAGGATCGAGCCGATCTCATAGGGCACGTCGTCGGGCAGCTCGATGACGTTGAAGGCCGGGGCCACGACGTATTCGGCGAAGGCGCCCTGACGGTTAACGCCGATGCCGCGCGTGTCGGGGTCCAGGTGGAAGTGGCCGGCGCGGGCCGCCTCGGAGTTCAAGTCGATGACATGGCCCTCGGCCGAGACGCGCTGGCCGACCTTCAGGCGTCGGTCGACGTCCTTGCCGATAGCGACGATCTCGCCGGAGAATTCGTGACCGGTGATCATCGGCACCGGCACGTTCTTCTGAGACCACTCGTCCCAGTTCCAGATGTGGATGTCGGTGCCGCAGACGGCGGTCTTGTGCACCTTGATCAGCACGTCTTCGTCGCCCGCGACGGGAATGGGCGCGTCGATCAGCTCAAGCCCTTCGGCGGCCTTGGTCTTGGCCAGGGCCTTCATGGTGTCGGTCATCATTTGATTACTCCCAATTCCTTGCCGGCCATCGTGAACGCCGCGACCGCTTGATCGATCTGTTCGAAGGTGTGCGCCGCCGACATCTGGGTGCGGATGCGGGCCTGGCCGCGCGGCACCACCGGGAACGAGAAGCCGATGACATAGACGCCCAGCTCCAGCATGCGCGCGGCCATGTCCTGCGCCAGCTTGGCGTCGCCCAGCATGACCGGGATGATCGGATGCTCGCCCGGCAGCAGGTCGAAGCCGGCTTCGGTCATCGCCGCGCGGAAGCGTCTGGCGTTGGCGAACAGCTGCTGACGCAGGGCGTCGCCCTCATCTCCGCCCGCGATGCGGATGGCCTCGATCGACGAGCCGCACACGGCGGGGCTCAGCGCGTTGGAGAACAGATAGGG
The DNA here is from genome assembly GCF_046295775.1 of Brevundimonas sp. Lineage (GTDB taxonomy): Bacteria > Pseudomonadota > Alphaproteobacteria > Caulobacterales > Caulobacteraceae > Brevundimonas. The sequence goes on from NZ_JBKBML010000006.1 coordinate 89,313, forward strand.
CCGCGCCCGCTGCTTCAGCAGCTGCACCACCTCGGCCGTGGCGCAGATGAAGCCGCCCATGGCCCCGCCCAACGCCTTGCCGAAGGTGCCGGTGACGAAGTCCACCTTGACCCCGCAATGCGAGAACGAGCCGCGCCCGCGCTCGCCCATGAAGCCGGTGACATGGCAGTCGTCGACCATGATCAGCGCGCCGTAGCGGTCGGCCAGTTCGCGCACGCCCTTCAGATCGGCGACATAGCCGTCCATCGAGAAGGCGCCGTCGGTGGCGATGATGATGTCGCGCGCGCCGTCGGCCCGCGCCTGCTTCAGCTGGGCCTCCAGCTCGGCCATGTCGGAGTTGGCGAAGCGATAGCGCTTGGCCTTGCACAGCCGCACGCCGTCGATGATCGAGGCGTGGTTCAGGCTGTCGGAGACGATGGCGTCCTCGGCCCCGAACAGAGGCTCGAACAGGCCGCCGTTGGCGTCGAAGGCGGCGGCGAACAGGATGGCGTCCTCAAAGCCGAGATAGTCGGCGATGGCGCGTTCCAGCTCCTTGTGGATCTCCAGCGTGCCGCAGATGAAGCGCACCGAGGCCGTGCCGGCGCCCCAGCGCTCCTGCGCTTCGATCCCGGCCTTTACCACCCGGTCGTCGCCGGCCAGGCCCAGATAGTTGTTGGCGCAGAAGTTCAACACCTCGCGGCCGTTGACGGTGATCACCGGCCCCTGCCGGCTGGCGATGACGCGCTCGGGCTTGGTCAGGCCCTGGCTGTCGATGTCGGCCAGTTCGGCGGCGATACGGTCGTGGAAGGACTGTGTGTCGGAAGCGGTCATGGCGTCTCCGCTACGCGCTTTTCGCGACGGTTTGAACCCCGCATCAGGCCGGCGGCGAGGCTGGCGCTTCATCCTCGGCCATCGGGCGGAAAGGACTGACCCGGACATAGCCGCCGCAGGGCGTCAGCTCCATCGTCAGCATGGCGAAGGCGCCGTCGCCGGGCGCGGCGACCCTGACAGTCGTGGCGATGGGACAGACGACCTCGCCGTCGCCTTCGTGGGGGATCACGTTCCAGGCCAGGTCGAAATAGGCCCGCGCGCCAGGTTGGACCACCACAGGCCGAAGCGCGTCCCCCTGGCTGAAATAATTGCCCGGATGCTGTCGCGCCTCGATGGATCCCAGCGGGCGATCGACCTTGTCGACCAAGGTCACGGTCGGATAGCCGACAAGCTGACAGGCCCCATCCCCGCGATTGAGAACTGACAGAACCGACACCCGATTGCCCATCCCGGCGTCCTCGCCGGCCGTGGCCAGCTGCAGGTCGGCGCTGCGGCACGCGACGGGACCGGCCTCGACAGGGGCGGGCTCGACCGCAGGCGTGGCGGACGGCGACGGTTCGGCCTGACCGCAGGCCACGAGGGCCGTGGTCATCGCGGCGATGACGAAGGCGCGCTGAATCATGGTCGGCTCCTGGTGCTGACCTGCCTTGAACGCCTCGAAGAACGCGAGGCTCCGGTCAGAAGATCAGCTTGCGCAGCGTCAGACGCACCACCCGGCCCTGCGGGTCCAGATAGTCGGGCTGATAACCTTGCGGCGTCTCCCCCAGGGCGTTGCGCACCTGCAGGCGGCTGTCGAACAGGTTCTCGACGCCGAGGGTGACGCGTGCGCCCCTCAGGATGGGGTAGCGTTCGATCAAAGCCGTGCGTGACGACAGATCCGCGAACAGGTTCAGATTGACCGTCGTCTGATCGTCGAAGAACAGGGTCTCGCCCGTCGGTCCGCCGTCCACGCGCGTGCTGTCGCGCCAGTTGGCGTTCAGGAAGCCGCCGAAGCCGTTTCTGAACACGCCGGCCTGGAACTGCACTTCGTTGCGGGGCTGACCGCCGCGCGAGCCCACCGCTGCGCCGTCCAGCAGGTCGATGACCGGCAGTTCGTCGCGGATTCGGATCTCGTCCTGGATGCGGTAGGTGTGGAACAGCGAGACGTTGAACCGCCCTTGGCCCGGCTGCATCTGCGTGCCGCGTCCGCGCCCGCCGGGACCGCCGCCCCCGCCCGGACCCCCTCGGAACTGCATGCCGCCGCCTGGCGGCGGACCGCCCGAGCTCATGACGACGGTTCCGCCGCCAGGACCGCCGCCAGGTCCGCGTTGACCGCCCGGACCACCTTGGCCGCGCTGCGGCGCCGTCGGCGTGCCGAAAGCGCGCGAGTAATTCAGGCCCCAGCGGACATCCTGGCGATTGGTGCTGGCGAAGTTCAGCGGCCGGGCGTCGATGGAAACCAGGTTGCCGTCGGCGTCGCGCTCGAAACGTTCGGGCAGGGCCGCTTCCAAGTCCGGCGTAATGGTCGGGAAGGTAGCGATCGAGTTCTTGATCTCGCTGCGGGTGTAGTTGGCCTGCAGCCGCAGATCCTGGCTCTCGAACGGGCGGAAGTTCATGCCCAGGCGCAGGGTCGAGCGATCGTCGGCCGACAGGTCCGGATTGCCGCCGTCGATGCGGGTGATGTTGACCGTCTGGCCGGTGGCGAAGTCGAACACCGGGACGTTCGGGGTCAGGACCAACGGATCGTTCAGCTGCTGAACACTGGGCGCGCCCTCTTCGCCGGCGAAACCGATGTTGAAGGACATCTTCTCGGTCGGCGACCAGTTCAGGCCGACGTCCAGACTGGTCAGGCCGCCGAAGTCCGACAGCTCCTGATAACCGGCGTTGAAGTTGGCCGACAGGTCGCCGATCCAGCCCAGGACCTCGCGGTCGCGGCTGGCGATGGGCAGGTTCAGGTTGGCCCCCACGTTGCCGCGGTCGCGCGACTGCGAGCGGTCGGTGGTCACACCGGACCTGACGCTGGTCGAATCCAGCGAACGGGTGTCGGCCCCAGCGGTCAGGGTTGCATTGACGCCGCCGGCGGGAAGTTCGAACAGCTGACCGCGCACGACCATCTCGGCCCCTGCGGTGCTCGACACGGAATTGGCCGTATCGGCGGGCCGTACGGGATACTGGGTCGCATCCAACTGGCCGAAGGGATCCAGCGTTCCAGCGGCGACGCCCGCCTCAAGCGCGGTGGTGTCCAGACCCCGGCCGGTGCGCGTGTCGGTTTCGACCCGGGCGTAGTTGCCCGTCAGCGTCCAGCGCCAGTCGCCCAGATAGCCGTCCAGCTGACCGCTGCCCTCGAGGGTGCGCGTGTCGACGTCACGCGTCAGCGTCTCAGGCGCATTCAGCAGGCGATAGACCAGAGCGTCTTCCGCGAACGGCGAGAAGGGGCTGTCGGCCGGCAGGCTCAGAACCGCGCCGGGCAGGCCCAGGAAGCTCTTGCTGGACTGATCCTGAATTTCGCCGCTGATCGTGCCAGCCAGCGTCGAGGACAGGTCGCGAGTGATCGAGCCGGAAATCTCGCCGGACTCGGTGCGCGGCAGCAAGGTGCGATAGGCCCTCAGATCGTCAGGGCTGATCTGGTCCCCGTCGGGCAGTCGCACGATGTCGCGCTCATCCTCGAACAGGGCGGACGCCTTGCGGTATTCGATGTCGAAGGTCGAGCGATTGAGGCCGTCCACCCGGAAGAAATCGGCGTCGGCGCCCAGCTGGGTGCGCCCGCCCGCCGTGGCCACGCGGGTGTCGGCCTGCAAGGTCACCGAGCGAAAGGTCGGCTTCAGCACGAAGTTCACGACCCGCTGGTCGGCGCGGTAGCCATAGGCCAGGGCGACGTCCTCGGGCAGAATTTCGGTCCGCTCCAGCGCTTCGGTCGGGATGCTGAAGATCTCGCGCGGGCTCGACACCCGACGGCCGTTCAGCAGGAAGATCGGCTGACCGCCGCCACGCCCGCGGCTCGACTGGGTCAGGGGCTCGAGCGCCGCGATCAGTTCCTGGATATTGCCGGCGCCATAGGTGCGGATCGCCGCTTCGTCGAGCACGATGTCCGGCGGAATATCGCTGTCCACCGAGCCGCGTTGCCGAGCCGCCGTCACCGCGACCTCGCCCAGATCATAGACCTGATCGTCCTGGGCTGGCGGCGGGGTTTGAGGCGTCGTCTGAGCCTGGACGGCTGTCGCCGCGAGCGTGGAGCTGAGCGCCGTGGCGGCGAGCAGGGAGGTAAGGCGCATGGTCATCACACACAAACGAGTTGGGTCGTCGCATCCGTCGCGCGACGCCGGACTTTTCCGCTCCGGCCCAAACGTGGCGGCGACGTGTCCGGTTACATTACGTTCGCGTAATGCGGGTGGTTGATCGGGGACCGTGTCAGCCGCGCAACGTCAGGGCACGGGGCGTCGCCTCAAAACCTGAAAGCCGCCCCAGATAGCTCATGCCCAGCAGCGAATGCGGCAGGCCGTCAGCGGCGACCAGGGCGGCCACACGCTCCACACGCGCTGAGCCGACATCAATGGACGCCAGGCGGATCGGCGCAGCGGCCACCGCCCCCGACGCCGTGTTCAGGCGCAGGCTGAAGTCCGCCTCGTCTAGCCGATAGCCCAACCGCTCGGCGTCGGCGCGGGTCAGGACGACCAGACTGGCCCCGGTGTCCACCATCAGATCGACGGCCTGCCCCTCGATCGAGGCGCGCGCCCAGTAATGGCCGTCGTCGGCGCGCGCGACGCGCGCAGCCGGTTCGGCCGCCTGGGCCGGGCCGGCCATCCGATCCAGCCAGAAGGCGGTCGTCATCGCCGCTGACAGGGCCAGGGCGCCGACGGCTATGGAGCGGGGGTCGAAGCGGAACATGGCCCAAACCTGCCACGGCCGCCTTTGGACGAGGTGAAGCGATGTGGTTGCCCAAATCTAACCAGGCGTCAGGCGTCCGGGTGCGATGCGGCCGGCGCGGGACGGCAGTTCGGCCATGATGCGCTCGCGCTCGCTAGGCTCCAGCCGCGACCAGCAGCCGATTTCCTCCAGCGTGCGATAGCAGCCCAGGCACAGGCTGGACGGGCCATCCACCACACAGACCTGCACGCAAGGCGTGGGGATCGCGCGCGGCGGACCCTTCATGACACCAACCTTGACTTTTCATGACAGAAATGCGACATAGGCTCTGACGCGAAACGACTGAGAAGGGTGAAATCCCCCGACAAGCACGACGCGTCTCTTTTCATCGTTTTAGCGAAAGGAGACGCCAATAATGAACGATAGAAACCGCAACCTCCAACACGCCATGCTGTCCTTTGCCCTTTTCGGGGGGATGCTGGTGAACACGAAGCAGACGAACGGGGCCGCCGACCGCGTGGTCAGCCACCCGTCCAATTTCGTGCCCATCGATCCAAAGCGCCTGCGCCGCTGAAACGCGCGCACCTTTGAGTCTTTCAAGACCCCGGTCAGAACGGCCGGGGTTTTTCAATTGCGGCGCGGCGGCGGGCCGGGCATGGCCGGAAGACTTTAGGAGACAAGCGCATGAGCCTGATCGCCGTCGAACGCCGGGGCCCGATCGAGATCTGGACCCTGGACCGCGCCGAGCGCCTGAACGCCCTGCCCGACCTAGACGACGGCGAGGCCTTCGCCCGCGCCTGCGAGGCGGCGAACGCCGACTCCGAGGTCCGCTGCGTGATCCTGACCGGCGCGGGCCGCGCCTTTTCCGCCGGCGGCGACCTGACCGCCATGCGCGACAAGCGTGACCTTTTCCAGGGCGGCGGCGCCGACCTGCGTCAGGCGTATCGCCGGGTGGTCCACCGCATCGTGCGCGCTCTGTATGGGCTCGAGGTTCCGCTGATCGCGGCGGTCAACGGGCCGGCCATGGGGCTGGGTTGCGACATCGCCGGCCTGGCCGACCTGCGCCTGGCCTCGACCCAGGCCCGGTTCGGCGTGCCCTTCCTGAAGCTGGGCATCGTGCCCGGCGACGGCGGAGCCTGGCTCTTGCCGCGAAATGTCGGCTACGTCCGCGCCGCCGAGATGCTGTTCACCGGCCGCTCCATCGACGCCGAGACGGCGCTGGAGTGGGGTCTCATCAATCGGCTGACCACCCCTGAAAGCCTGATGGACGAAGCGCTTGCCCTGGCCGGCGAGGTCGCCGCCCAGCCGCCTCACGCCCTGCGCATGGCCAAGGCCCTGCTGCGCCAGGGTCGCGACGTGAACTTCGATCAGATGCTGGAAATGACCGCGGCCATGCAGGCCCTGGCCCACCTCACCGAGGACCATGCCGAGGGCGTGGCCGCCGTTCTGGAAAAGCGCCCGGCGACCTTCACCGGGCGCTGATCGTCAGGCCTTGGCTGGCGTGCGCATGGCGCGGTTAGCGGGCACGCCGACGGCGGCTTCGCGTGCTGCGCCCGCAGTCTCTCCGGGCTTCATGAACTTGACCAGCACGCGCTGGCCGATCAGCAGCGGCGCGTCATTGGCCGAAACCACGACCTCGACTACGCGCTCGTCGGTGCGCTGCGAGGGATCGTCGGAGGCCAGCTTGCGGGCGCCGAAGACGGCCGCGCGGCGGATCACGGCGCCGACATAGACCTTGGACGGGTCGCCTTCGGGCGTGATCTCGACGGCCTGCTCGGCGGCGATGTTGGGGATGTCGCTCTCGACGATCTCGGCACGGACGATGCGTGGCGCGTCGGGCTCCAGGTCGAACATGGTCGAGACGTTCAGCGTCGAAGCGCCAGCGCCCGGGTTGGCGTAGCGACGCACGATCCGGCCGGCCATGGGCGCGCGGATGACCGTCAGCTCCAGATTATAGGCCGCCTCGTTCAGGCGCGCGCGGGCGGTCTGGACCGAGGCCTGCTGCGAGGCCAGCCGCGCCTGGGCGGTCGAGATGGCGTCGCGGGCCTGATCCATCCGGGCGGCGGCGACGAAGTTAGTGTCGACCAGGCGCGCCAGGCGGTCGTGCTCACGCTGAGCGGTGTTGATGTCGACGCGGATTGCCGCCAGTTGGCTTTCGGCCTGGGCCACCTCGGCCTGGGCGCGCTGCACGGCCAGACGCGGTTCGTCGTCTTCCTGGCGAGCCAGTATCTGGCCGGCGGTGACGCGGTCGCCTTCCTGAACCAGGACAGAGCGGACCACCCCGCCCCGACGCGCCGCGATCTGGATCAGACCGCCCTCGACGTCCACGCGGCCGTTGGCGATGGCGGCATAGGGACTTTCCACCTTTGTCGCCGCCGCGCGTTCGGCTTCGGTCGTCTTGGCGGCGTTGGCGCTCTGCATGAACAGAAAGCCGACCACCAGCACGATGACCAGCAGCAGTCCGATCCAGAGCCACTTGTTCTTCAGGAAGGCGGGCATGTCGAAGGTCCTAAGGCAGGGTCAGTGCGACGCCAGCACGGCGTCGGGATTGGGGATGCGGCGCTGATCGTCGATGATGACGCCGTCCTCGATGTGGATCACGCGGTCGGCCCAGGCCTCCAGGCGCGGGTCATGCGTCACGCAGATGACGGCGGCGCCGTGTTCGGTGGCGGCGCGGCGCAAAAGGCGGATGACCACCTGGCCGTTCTCGCCGTCCAGGGCCGAGGTCGGTTCGTCGGCAAACAGGATCTTGGGGTTCTTGGCCAGGGCGCGGGCGATGGCGACGCGCTGTTTTTCGCCGCCCGAAAGGGCCGACGGCCGCTGGTTCAGGCGATGACCCAGCCCGACCTCTTCCAGCGAAAGGGTCGCCTGCTTGCGCGCCTGCGACTTGGATAGGCCCTGATACTTCAACACCGTCTCGACCTGCTGCAGCGCCGTCAGCGACGGGAACAGGTTGAAGCCCTGGAAGATGAAGCCGCAGTTGGCCAGGCGGAACTTGTCGATCCGGCTGGACGACAGCTTCCACAGATCGTCGACATCCAGCGCGTCCACCCGGCCCTCTTCGGGCTTGAGCAGGCCCGACAGGGCGGCGATCAGAGTCGACTTGCCCGAGCCAGACGGCCCCATGACCATGGTCAGGTCGCCGTGGCGCGCATCGAAGCTGACGCCCTTCAGCACCTCGACGAAGGCGCGGCCGCTCTTAAAGCGCTTGACCAGGCCCGAAGCCTCGATGGCGGGCGAGCCGTGCCGGCCGTGCAGTGTGGTGTGAGCGTTCATCGCAGCAGGTCCGCCGGTTGGCTCTTCTTCAGGATGCCGAGCGACAGCAGGCCCGATCCCATGGCGATCAGGATCAGCCCGCCGCCGACGATGATCAGCAGCATGGGCGGCAGCGAAATGATGACGGCGTTGGCCGACGCCAGCCATTTCACAAGCCAGGTCAGTAGGATGGCCGCCGCCACGCCAGCGACGCCGACCCAGAAGCTCAGCTCGACCACGATCCTGCGCAGCGAGCCCATGGACACGCCCAGCGCCCGCAGCGAGGCGAACTCCTTGATGTTGGCCATGATGGCCCCCCGCAGCGTCTGCCAGGTGATGGCCACGCCGATGATGATGCCCAGCACCACGCAGCCGCCGATGATGATGACCAGGATGCCTTCCTCGAACATGGCGGCCGAGTTGGCGTCGGCCAGTTCCTGACGGGTCCAGGCCTTGTACTGGCCATTGCCAATTTCATTGAGCTGGGCCGCAACGGTCGCGGCGCGGGCGGGATTGTCCAGGGCCACCATCAACGGACCCACGCGAGGACTGGATTCACTAGTCTGGCCCAGCATCCGCATGGTGTCGCGGCTCATGACGATGCTCGGCTGCATCATGTTCGGATAGCCGCGGGTGATGCCGGCGACGGTCACGGTCTGGCCGTTGTACAGCGCCTTTTCGCCCAGCCTGACGCCCAGCACCTGAACCGCCGTCTCGTCGATGGCGATGGTGTAGGGCTGGCGCAGGGCGTCCACCAGCTCCTGGGAATAGTCGGTCGGTATGGTCACGGCGTCAGGCGCAGTGTCGATCACGCTGGCCTGGACGAAGCGCTGGCGCGGCGCGCCCTGCTTGGCGCGGTCCGCCTGACTCATGGTCGGATCAACGTTCTTGACGCTCTGGAACGAGCCGCCCGAACCGGCCAGCGGGCGCACTTCGCGCACGTCAGGATGGTTGTAGACCAGCGGAATGAAGCGACGCGGCACGCCCGACGGCCCACCCATCAGGCTCTTGGCGCCCGGCTGCATGACGATGATGTCGGCGCGCGACCGTTCGATCTGGGCGGTGAACCCCTTGCCGATGCCGATGAAGACGCCGGTCATGGCCAGGACCAGCAGTCCCGACAGGGCGAGCGCCATCACCGCCGCCATGTAGCGGCGCCACTCGAACAGCAGCGTGGAAAGCGCGAGCGACATGAAAACGGAAAGCCCCCTGAACTGACTTCGTTATCTGACGGGATGGGCGGCCGGGGCCAAGTTAAATCGGGGTAAGGCGCTCAACCCCCTTTGCAGGCGACGGGCGACAGGCCTATGGGCAATCTGCCGCGTCAGGCTGACGCAGGTTACACGATAACAGCCGAGACGGCCTGACGCCGCCGGCGAATGGGAGAACCGCCGCATGTCCATCGCCGCATTCCGGCTGGGCGCCTCGCTGGGCGCGCTCATGGCCGCCACTACCCTTCTGTCCCTGCCCGCCTCGGCCGCGAAGGCGGACGAAGGCATGTGGACCTTCGACAACTTTCCAATCCAGACCGTCAACGACAAGTACGGCACGCGGATCGACCAGGCCTGGCTGGACCGCGTGCGCGGCGGCGCGGTGCGCATTCAGGGCTGCTCGGCCAGCTTCGTCTCGCCCGAAGGCCTGATTCTGACCAACCACCACTGCGTCGTGTCCTGCGTCCAGGAGCTGTCCTCGGCCGAGAACGACTACGTCAAGAACGGCTGGATGCCGGCCACCCGCGAGGAAGAGAAGCAGTGCCCCGGCCAGACGGCCGAGGTTCTGACCGACATCGTCGACGTAACCGATCGCGTGCTGGCCGCCGGTCAGGGCCTGGAAGGCGGCGCCTTCATCCAGGCGCGGGGCGCCGAGACCCAGAGGATCCAGCAGGAGAACTGCGGCGACGACGCCGAGCTGACCTGCCAGGTCATCAGCTTCTACCGCGGCGGCCGCTACGCCCTGTACAAGTTCCGCAAGTACGACGACGTGCGCCTGGTCTTCGCGCCCGAGTTCCAGGCCGCCTTCTTCGGGGGCGACCCCGACAACTTCAACTTCCCGCGCTATGCGCTCGACGGCGCCTTCCTGCGCGCCTACGAGGACGGCCGCCCGGCCGCCACCCCCAATCACCTGAAGTGGAACGCCACCGCGCCGCGCGAGGGCGACGTGACCTTCGTGGCCGGCAACCCAGGCACGACCCAGCGCCTGCTGACCGTCGCCCAGCTGGAGCGTCTGCGTGACCAGCAGCTGCCGCTGCAGCTGATCCAGGGCTCGGAACTGCGCGGCCGTCTGCTGGCCTATTCGGCCACGGGCGACGAGGCCAAGCGCGTCTCGGTCGACCCGATCTTCGGCCTCGAGAACAGCTTCAAGGTCTGGTACGGCCAGCAGCAAGCCCTGCTGGATCCCACCTTCTTCGGCCGCAAGCAGCAGGAAGAGGCCGAACTGCGCCAGCGCGTGGCGGCCGACCCGGCCCTGCAGCAACGCATCGGCGATCCCTGGACCGAGCTTGAGACCGTCGAAGCCGCGGCCCGCGACCTGGCGGTCCCCTATCGCCAGCTGGTCACCGCGGCCGGCGGCGGCTCCACCCTGTACGGCATGGCCAACGCCATCGTCGGCATGGCGCGTGAGCGGGCTAAGCCGACGGATCAGCGGGGCCCCGGCTTCAACGACGCCGCCGTGGCGCGCGTGCGCGCCCGGCTTCAGGAAGAGACGCCGATCTCGGCCGACCTCGAGGAGATTCGCCTCGGCTTCTGGCTGTCCAAGACGCGGGAGTATCTGACGGTCGACAACGCCGGCGTTCAGACCCTGCTGGGTCGCGAAAGCCCCGAGGCCCTGGCCGAGCGCGTTGTCGACGGGACGCGTCTGGACGAGCCGGCCTATCGCGTTGCGGCGCTGGACATGACCGTTGAGCAACTGGCTGCCCTGAACGACCCGATGATCGATCTGGCCATGCGCAACGCCGATCAGATGGCGGCGCTGCAGGCGGAATGGGGTGCCAAGGTCGCTGTGCCCACCGCCCGCGCCGCCGAGCGCGTCGCCCAGGCCCGGTTCGCTGTCTATGGCGACAACCTGTATCCGGACGCCACCTTCAGCCTGCGTCTGTCCTACGGCCAGGTGAAGGGCTGGACCTACCGCGGCGTCACCGTGCCGCCGACCACCGTCATGGGCGGCCTGTACGAACGCGCCACCGGCTCGGAGCCCTTCAATGCGGCCGAGAAGTTCCTGGAGGCCGAGAACCGCATCGACAAGAACGTGGTCTATGACTTCGTCTCGACCAACGACATCATCGGCGGCAACTCGGGCTCGCCGGTGATCAACGCGGCCGGCGAAGTCATCGGCGCGGCGTTCGACGGCAACATCCACTCGCTGGGCGGCAGCTTCGGCTACGACGGCGAGCTGAACCGCACGGTGTCGGTCTCGACCGCCGCCATCACCGAGGCGCTGCGCAACGTCTATGACCAGCCGCGCCTGCTGGAGGAACTGGGCGTCGGGCGCTGATTTCGGCCCCGAACGTGCGAAAGGGGCGGTCGAAAGACCGCCCCTTTTCGTTCGCATCACGCTCGAGCGAAGGGTGGAGACCGAACACGACCCGAAGGGGATTTCGTTGTGGCTGCTGCCTTCCGGCCCTGACCAGATTGGCGAAGCCTTCGCCCGCGCCGATCTCCGCCCCCCATATCGCCGCTGACGCGTCGGATTTCAAGCGGCGCCTTCGCGGGGCGCGCCACGGGGACTATTGAAGGATCATGTCGCTCGATCCTCTGAACACCTTCGCCGGCAATCCGCTGGATCGCGCCGGGGACCTGCGCAACGATCCCGACTGGCTGGCCGAACAGGCCGAGCGCGCCGGCGCCCAGGCGCTCGTGCTGTGGGAAGGCCGCCCGCTGCTGGAAGACACGCCCGACGGGCCCGGGCTGGCCTGGCTGCCGTTTGATCAGGCGCGCGACCTGGTTCCCGACCGCGAGGTCTTCCTGGGCCGCTGGGACGAGGAGCCGGTCTTCGCCGTCGAGTTTGAGGGCTCGGTGGATCCCACGTCCGGCCCCGCGCGCGGCCTGGGCGCTTTTCACGAAATGCGAGACGCCGCCGCCCTGCTGCCGGGCCGCGACGCCGCCATGGCCGGGGCGGCCAAGAGCCTCTTCGACTGGCGCCGCCGCCACGGCTTCTGCGCCGCCTGCGGCACCACCACGCGCAACGCCTGTGGTGGCTGGAAGCGCGTCTGCCCCGGCTGCGCGGCCGAGCATTTCCCACGCGTCGACCCGGTGGTCATCATGCTGGCCATCCACCACGGGCCCAACGGCCCGCGCTGCCTGCTGGGCCGCCAAGCCGCCTGGCCCGCCGGTCGCATGTCGGCCCTGGCCGGCTTCCTGGAGCCCGGAGAATCTATCGAAGAGGCCTGCGCCCGCGAGATCAAGGAGGAGGCCGGGCTGGAGGTCACCGCCGTGCGCTACCACTCCAGCCAGCCGTGGCCGTTTCCGTCGCAGCTGATGATCGGCCTGATGGCGGACGTCTCGTCCGACCAGGCTCAGCCGGATCAGACCGAGCTGGAGGCCGTCGCCTGGCTGACCCGCGAGGAGGCGCGCGACTGCCTGGCCGGCCGCCATCCCGTCAAGCCGCCCCCGCCCATGGCCATCGCCCGCACCCTGCTGGAGGCCTGGGCGGCGGAGGCTTAGGCCGGCTCAAGTCGCGGCGAACTCGCTCAGGGCGTCGATCACGGCCCGGTTCTGGTCTTCGGTGCCGATGGTGATGCGCAGCGATTCCGGCAGGCCGTAGCCGCCCACCGGCCGCACGATGATGCCCTTTGCGTTCAGATAGTCGTTGGCCGCCGAGGCGCGCTCGGGCGTGCCAAACCGCACCATGACGAAGTTTCCGGCCGACGGCAGCACCTCGAAGCCGAAGCCGCGCAGGGCCTGGGTCAGGCGCGGCCGCCAGGTCTGGACCAGTTCGCGCGACGCCTGTTGGTGCGCCTCGTCGGCCAGGGCGGCCGTCGCCGCCTCAAGACCCGGCACCGAGACGTTGAACGGCAGGCGGATGCGGTCCACCGCCTCGGCCACCGCCAGCGGCGCGTAGCCAAAGCCGATGCGCAGGCCGCCCAGCCCATGAATCTTGGAGAAGGTGCGCGTCACCACGATGTTGGCGGCGTCGCGCGCCATCGGCAGGCTAGTCTCCCAGTCGGCCTCGGTCACGAACTCGGCGTAGGCCTCGTCCACCACCAGCAGGATGTCGGGGCGCAGGCCCTCGTGCAGGCGGCGAATTTCGTCGGGCGTATTGTAGCTGCCGGTCGGGTTCGACGGGCTGGAGACATAGACGATGCGCGTGCGCTCATCGACCAGCGACAGCAGGGCTTCCGGCGTCGCCTTGAACTCGGGCTCGTCGGCCAGTCGCACCTCGGCCTCGCAGGCCTTGGCCGAAATGCGATAGGCCAGAAAGCCGTACTGGCCGGTGACGATGTTGTCGCCCGCGCGCAGATAGGTCTGGTTCAGCAGGGCGAAGACCTCGTCCGACCCGTTGCCGAAGATCAGCCGCTCGGGCTCCAGCCCGTGGGTTTCGGCCACGGCGTCGCGCAGCTTGGAGGCCCGGCCGTCGGGATAGATATGGATGTTCTTGAGCGCCGCCTCATAGGCCGCACGCGCCTTCTCGCCGGCGCCCAGGGCGTTCTCGTTGGACGACAGCTTCATCGGCTCGGCCACGCCGGCGATGGCCGACTTGCCGCCGACATAGGGCGCGATGTCCAGGATGCCGGGCTTGGGCGTGGGAAGGTCGGTCATTCAGGTTTTCCGAAAGCTGTTCAGAACAGGGGCGCGGCGCCGATCACGCCGCTCAGTGCGCCGGGCGCGTTCGTCAGCCGCCCGTCCTCGGCCTGCACATAGCCCGTCAGCATGAACAGCTTCAAGCCGCCCGACGCCGCCAGGGGTTCGGCCGCCAACCCGGCGGTCGACAGGGCCTCCACGATCTGGGCGTCCGGCCAGGCGCTGTCGGTGATCCAGAAGGTGCGGTCGTCGCCGGTCGGCCCCGGCGCATCGGTCGCCACCATCAAGGCGCGCGGCCGGCCGGCCCGGTCGTCCGGCAGGGCGCCGATGACGAACAGGTCATTGCGCGCCAGAAGGCGCCCCCACCAGGGTTTGGCCGCCGCCAGGTCGATCAGGGCGCATCCGCCCGGCGCCAGGGCGGACAGGGCCGCTTCGGGATCGCCCGTGGGCCGCACGGCGGCGAAGCCGAACCGGTCCGCCGCCAGCGCCGTCGACAGGCCGCCCGCCGTCAGCACCGTGCGCCGGTCCATCCGCCCCAGCAGAGCCTTCACCGCCCCTGCCTCGGCTGGCGTCGCCCCCGTCAGAGCTTCGCGCAGCGCCAGGGCCTCGGCGTCCGGCGCGCCGCCCCGACCCGCCGCCAGCCGCGCCCGAACCGCCTCGACCAGAGCGCGGTCCAGCCGCGCGCGCTCTGCATCGCGTTCCGGTTCGACCAGCATCAGAACAGCTTCGGCGCAGGAGCCAGGGTGAAGGGCCCCAGGAAGGTCCGACCGTTGCGGAAGGTCAGCACCAGCTGCCCCGCACCCGCCTGCTCGGCGGCGTTCGCGGCCCCCGTGCGATCGACCGCGCCGCTCTGAGCGCCTGCCAGACCGGCGATGGCCGCTGAGGGCTGCTCGGCCCTCAGCGTCACCTGCCCGATCAGGCGGCCCTCTTCGTCGGCCCGCAGATCGTCGCTGGCCACGGTGGCGCGGCTGTCGCCCGCCTCGACCTCGCCCCGAATGCCGGTGAAGTGGCCGCCGGCCTGGGTCCAGGCGCTGAAGACGCCGGCCTGGTCCATGCCGCGCAGCGCCGAGGCCTGGGTGATGACGGCTTCCAGCTGAGCCGTCAGACGCCCGTCCTGCGCCAAGCCCTGAACTGGACCTTCTGGCCGCCCCTCGGCCTCGATCAGACGAAACAGCACATCCACGTCGTCGCCTGGGGCGTTGCGCCCCTCGACCACGTGCGGCCGCATGTAGAATTCGATCCGTTCGGCCCCGCCGATGGGGAACACCTCGGCGCTGGCGTGGGCGGTGAAAACCGGCTTGGCCAGTTCGACCGCCACATTGGGCCAGCGCTGCGTCAGGCCCGACACGCTCATGCGGATGGCGTCGCCGCGAACGGCCACCTCGCCCTTGTCGCCACGGCTCAGCACCAGGCCCTCGGGCGCGATGATGACCCAGCGCGTGGGATTGTAGGCGTTGGCCTCGGCGATCAGCTGGGGCGCCGCGACGCCATGCCCGGAAGGCGCGATCAGCCGCGCGTGCGGGATGGCGAGCCGGGCGCGGAACGGCCAGCCCGTCACCCGCACCTCAGCGTGCTCCACGGCCCAGCCGCTGTCGGCCAGCGTCTCGGCCTGCGCCATGACGCGCGCCTCCACCTGCTGGGCCAGCACGAACCACCAGGCGGTCCACGCTGTCAGCACGGCGAGGAAAATCCCCAGCGAAATGTACAGGCCCTTGCGGCTGTGACGGGGGGCCTGGGCGGGCGAAGTGTCGGACATGGCGCTCCCATAACGCATTTTGGACGGCATCGAAGCAGGGCGGCGCATGAACGCGGCGCTAGCCCCTTGGGATCAATTGAGAAACTCACCCACGCTCTCCACCGCCTCGGCCAGGCCCATGCGCTGGACCTCGACGCCCGGGGGCAGGCTGGCGAACAGGCGTGTGGGGGCGGCCGCGTCCAGCATGACGAAGACGCCCCGGTCGTCGGCGCGGCGGATCAGCCGGCCAAAGGCTTGGGCGATGCGGGCGCGGGCCAGGGCGTCGTCATAGCTCTTGCCGCCCAGACGCTCGCGACGGGCTTTGTGCAGCAGGTCCGGGCGCGGCCACGGCACGCGGTCGAACGCCAGGATTCGCAGCGACCGGCCCGGCACGTCCACGCCGTCGCGCACCGCATCGGTGCCCAGCAGACAGCTGTCCTGTTCGGCGCGGAACATGTCGACCAGGGCGCCGACCTCCAGCGGATCGACGTGCTGGGCGTAGAGCGGCAGGCCGTGCCGGGCCAGATCCGGCCCCAGCCGCTCATAGACCGCCTTCAGGCGACGGATGGCGGTGAACAGGCCCACCCCACCCCCGCCCGCCGCCAGGAACAGTTCGCGCAGCGCCGCCGCCGTCTGGCGCGGGTCGTCCTTGACCAGATCGTTGACGACGATGACGCGGCTGTTGGCCTCGTAGTCGAACGGACTCTCGACCTTCAGCGTGCGCGCCGGCTGGATCAGCCGCGCCGCGCCGGTGCGCATCCGCGCCAGGTCAAAGGGCTCATCAGCCGCCGGATCCGACAGGGTGGCCGAGGTCACCAGCACGCCGTGGGCCGGCAGGATGACCGCCGCCTCCAGCGGCACGGTCGGATCGATCCAGTGACGGCGCAGGGCCACGTCGTGGATGCGGCCGAACGCCGTCTCGGCCGACAGCCAGTCCACGAAGTCGGGGTCGGGCTGGTCCGACGCCTCCTCCAGCGCCGCCAGCATGGAGCGCCAGCCCGGCAGGGTCATGCGCGCGCGCCGGTCCAGGCCGCGCAGCGCGCCCTCGATGCGGGCGCGGGCCGAGCCGTCCAGCTCGGACGCCTCCTCGTCCAGGATGTCCTCCAGATGTCGCGACAGGGCCAGCAGCGGCGCCTCGACGGCGGCGATGGCGCGGGCGGCGGCGCGCGCGGCCTCGACCACCGGCTCGGTGACCGGACGAAGCGCGCACTCCATGCCGAACTCGACCCCGCCCGGCCCCGAGGCTTCTGAGGTTCGCGCGCGCAGCTGGTCCAAGGCGGCCGCCAGGAACTGCTCGATCGGGCCGACCGGATTGATCTCTCCCGAGGCCGGGGCGATGCGGCCCGACACGCCTTCGCCGGGAAAGGCGGCGGCGGCGCGGATGGCGTCGGTCAGGGCCGTGCGGGCGGCTTCGTTGTCAGCGCACAGGTCGCCCAGCCGCTGTTCCAGCCCGCGCCCGCGTCGGCCGCGCCCCTCGGGCCCGCGGATCCAGCGGCGCAGCTCGGCCGCCTCCTGGCCCGACAGGCAGGCGGAAAAGGCGCTGTCGGCGGCGTCGAACAGATGGTGGCCCTCGTCGAACACGATGCGCTTCAGCGCCGCCGTCTCGCCGTCCTGCTTCTGGCCGCGCGCCGAGCGGGCGCCGTCGAAGGCGGCCTGGGTCATGACCAACGCGTGGTTGGCCACCACCAGATCGGCGCGGCGGCTGGCGCGGATCGTCTTTTCGACGAAGCACATCCGATAGTGGGGACAGCCCGCATGCACGCACTCGCCGCGCCGGTCCACCAGATTGGCGGCCGAAGCCTGATGCGCCGGCGAAGCGGCGAACAGGCCGGGCAGCCAGCCGGGATAGTCGCCCCCGGTCATGTCGCCGTCCCGCGAATGCAGCGCCCAGCGGCTGGCCAGGGCCAGGCCGATCAGATCGCCGTTGCCCAGCTGAGCCGCCTGAACCATCTCCTGAAGATTCAGCAGGCAGAGGTAGTTTTCGCGGCCCTTGCGGACGACCGCCTTCTTCTTCCGCTCGGCCGGATCGGGCCACAGGCTGGCGCTTTCGCGGTCGATCTGGCGTTGCAGGGCGCGGGTGTAGGTCGACACCCAGGCCGCGCCTTGGTTGCGCTCGGCCCACAGGCTGGCGGGCGCCAGATAGCCCAGGGTCTTGCCCGTGCCGGTGCCTGCCTCGGCCAGCAGCATGCGCGGTCGGCCTTCCTCGTCGCGCGGGGAGAAGGCGTAGGCGGCCTCGGCCGCGTAGTCGGACTGGGTCGGCCGCGCCTCGTCCAGCCCGCCGGCCTGCAAAAGCTTCTCCAGCCGGATGCGCGCGCTTTCGCTGTCGACAGGGGCCGAGCCCGCCTCGCCGCGCGGCGCCTCGTCCTCCCACTCGGTCAGGCGCGACCAGACGTCCAGGCCCGAGCCGCGATGCCGCCGCTCGCGTGCGCCGGTCTCCAGCGCCGCCACGACGCGCGCGCCCCAGGCCCAGCCCGCGCGATCCAGCGTAAGAGCCAGGGTCAGCGCCTCTTCGCGCCCTGCATAGGCGGGCTCGGACAGCTCGGCCAGAAGCGCGCCCGCCGCCTCGCGCAGCGCCAGGGCCTGCGCCTCCGCGCCCTTGGGCTCCGACCGTCCCAACGCCAAGGCCAGGCCCGCTGCCGACGGCGCGCAGAACCGCGCCGGCCGCACGAAAGCGAACAGCTCCAGCACGTCCATCATCTGATCGGAGCGCGCGGGCGGCGACAGGCCCAGCCGACGCGCCGTCAGGCTGGCATGCGCCACCATGACCCGCCCGCCGGTGAACAGCCCCTCGGCGGCGCCGCGCCCGATCTTGCGCGCGCCCTGATCGTCGCACACCGCCCCGGCTCCCGGCGGCGTGGCCAGGGCAGGCGGCAGATCGACGGCGGCGCTGGAGCGCGCGGCGACCTTGGGGGTTTCAATGAGGGAGTCGTCGGTCACCGCCCCTAGATAGCGTCGAACCGGATGAAACGGAACGGGAACATGCTATGAGCCGGATGTGACGGTCGCCCACTCCCCCGCAACCTTGCCCAGCGCGGTCCTGCCGCCGCTTTTCGACGACTGGTTCGCCTCGCGCGGCTGGGCGCCGCGACGCCATCAGCTTGAGATGATCCAGGCGGCCGAGGGCGGCGACCACGCCCTGCTGGTCGCGCCGACGGGCGGCGGCAAGACGCTGGCCGGCTTCCTGCCCAGCCTGATCGAACTGGCCGAACGCGGGCCGCGGCCCGAGCATGGGCAGGGGTCGGGAGTGCACACCCTTTACCTGTCGCCGCTCAAAGCCCTGACCACCGACGTCGAGCGCAACCTGATGACGCCCATCCGCGAGATCGGGCTGAACATCCACGTCGAGAGCCGCACCGGCGACACCAAACAGTCCAAGAAGCAGCGCCAGCGAGAAAGCCCGCCCGACATCCTTCTGACCACGCCCGAACAGCTGGCGCTATTTTGCGCCTGGGACGGCGCGCGGGCCTATTTCGCCGATCTGAAATGCGTCGTGCTGGACGAGGTGCACGCCATCTGGAGCGGCAAGCGCGGCGATCTGCTGAGCCTGGGGCTGGCGCGACTGCAGCAGTTCGCGCCGGGGATGCGGCGGGTCGCCCTGTCGGCGACCGTGGACGACCCGCAGCTGATCGCGGACTGGCTGAGCCCTTCAAGGTTGGGCGACGAGGCGGTGCGGATCGTCAAGGGCGATCCCGGCGCGCCGCCGGTGATCGACGTGCTGGTCAGCCAAGGCCAGGTGCCCTGGGCCGGCCACACCGGACGCCACGCCATCCCAGAGGTCTATGACGCCATCAAGAGCGCGCGGCTGGCCCTGATCTTCGTCAACACCCGCTGGCAGTCGGAGTTCGTGTTCCAGCAGCTGTGGGAGATAAACGACGATGATCTGCCCATCGCCCTGCACCACGGTTCACTGGCGGCCGAGCAGAGGCGCAAGGTCGAGGCCGCCATGGCGCGCGGCGATCTGCGCGCGGTGGTCTGCACCTCGACGCTGGATTTGGGCATCGACTGGGGCGACGTAGACCTGGTCATCCAGATGGCGGCGCCCAAGGGCTCCAGCCGCCTGGTCCAGCGCATCGGCCGGGCCAACCACCGCCTGGACGAGCCCAGTCGCGCCCTGATGGTGCCCGCCAGCCGGTTCGAGATGCTGGAATGCCAGGCCGCGCGCGAGGCGGTGGCCGAGAACGCCTTCGACTGGGAGCCCATCCACGTCGGCACTCTGGACACGCTGGCCCAGCACGTCATGGGCTGCGCCTGCTCCGAGCCCTTCAGCCTGGAGGACCTGCACGCCGAGGTGACGACCGCCGGCCCCTATCGCGCCCTGTCCTATGAGGCGTTCGAGGAGGTGGTCGATCTGGTGGCGACGGGCGGATACGCGCTGCGCAGCTATGACCGGTTCGCCCGCATCGTGCGCGACCGCAACGGCCGCTGGAAGGCGCGCAACGCCCAGGTCGCCCAGCGCCACCGCATGAACGTCGGCGCCATCGTCGCGGCCGGCACCCTGAACGTGCGCGTCGCCAGCCGACGCGGCGGCGCCGCCAAACAGCTGATCGGCGGCCGTAAGGTGGGCGAGGCCGAGGAATGGTACTTCGAACAGCTGACGCCCGGCGACACCTTCATCTTCGCCGGCCAGGTCTGGGCGTTTCAGGTCATCACCGGCACAGACGCCTTGGTCACCCACGCCAAGGGCAATGATCCCAAGATCCCGTCCTGGGGCGGGTCCAAGTTCCCGCTGTCGACCTCGCTGGCCAGCCGGGTGCGGGACATCATTCACGACCGCGACCACTGGCGCGTGCTGCCCGGCGACGTGCAGGAATGGTTGGAGCTGCAAGAGTCGCGTTCGGTCATTCCGACGGCGGACTCCATGTTGGTCGAGACTTTTCCGCGCGGCAGCCGCCATTTCCTGGTGGCCTATCCGTTCGAGGGCAATCTGGCCCACACCACCCTGTGCATGCTGCTGACCCGACGGCTGGACCGGATGGGCGCCGGGCCGCTGGGCTTTGTCGTGACCGACTATTCCCTGGCCATCTGGTCGATCCGGCCGATGGACCGGATCGACTTAAACGCGCTGTTCGAGCCCGACATCCTGGGAGACGATCTGGAGGCCTGGCTGGAGGAAAGCTTCATGATGAAGCGCACCTTCCGCAATTGCGCCCTCATCTCCGGCTTGATCGAGCGACGCCAGCCCGGCGCCGAGAAGACCGGGCGGCAGGTGACCTTTTCGACGGACCTGATCTACGACGTGCTGCGCCGCCACCAACCCGACCATCTGCTGCTGCGCACCGCGCGAGCCGACGCGGCGGCAGGCCTGCTGGACGTGGGGCGGCTGGGCCAGCTTCTGAGCCGCATCCAGGGCCATATCCGACACGAACCGCTGACCCGCGCCTCGCCCTTCTCGGTGCCGGTGCTGGTCCAGATCGGGCGCGAGCGCGTGTCGGGCGACGCCGCCGAAATGATCCTAGACGAAAGCGCCGAGGCCCTGATCGCCGAGGTTCTGGACGAAGAGGCCCCGGCGTGAACGCGGCCCTGCGCGAAACCCTGGCGCCCGCGCGGCGCGACTGCGGCTCGCTGAGCGTGCGGCTGAACGGCGAGCGCGCGCTGCTGCGCTGTTCCGGCGCCCTGTGGCTGATCGAGCGCCGCACCCTGATCGCCGCCGACCTACACCTGGAAAAGGGCTCGGCCTTCGCCCGGCGCGGCCAGATGCTGCCGCCCTACGACAGCCGCGCCACCCTGGCCCGGCTGGCCGAGGAGGTGGCGACCCTGAAGCCCGAGCGCGTCGTGCTGCTGGGCGACAGCTTCCACGACCGCACTTCCATCCAGCGCCTGGGCGAGGACGAACGCGCCCTGCTGGCCGTCCTGGCCGAGGGCCGCGACTGGATCTGGCTGGAAGGCAATCACGACCGCGAGGCTCTCGGCGCCGATCTGGACGCCCTGCCCGGCCGGATTGTAGGCGACATGGCCCTCGGCGCGCTGGAACTGACGCACGAGCCGCGCCCCGGCCTGCGTCCGGGCGAGGTCGCGGGGCACCTGCACCCCTGCGCCGTCGTAGCCGCCTACGCCCGCAGCGTGCGCAGGCCCTGCTTCCTGACAGACGGCCGTCGCGCTATCCTGCCGGCCTTCGGCGCCTTCACCGGCGGGCTGAACGCGCGAGACGTCGCCTTCACCGGCCTGTTCGAACATCCGCCCATGGCCGCCGCCCTGGGCCGCGACCGCGTCCATGCCTTGAGCTTTGACCGTTTGCTGTAGGGTGCAGCCATGAGCCAGATGCGCACCCTCAAGACCGACGGCCTGACCCAGGCGATCCTGGAGGCCGGCGAAGGCCCGCTGGTCCTTCTGATCCACGGCTTTCCCGAACTGGCGATCAGCTGGCGGGCGCAGGTTCAAGCCCTATCGGCGGCCGGCTATCGGGTCGTGGCGCCCGACATGCGCGGCTATGGCGGCACGGACAAGCCCGAGCGCATGGCCGACTACGGCATGCTGAACCTGGTCGGCGACATGGTCGACCTGGTCCGGGCGCTGGGCGAGGAGCGGGCGGTGGTGATCGGCCACGACTGGGGCGCGCCGGTCGCCTGGCACTGTGCCCTGATGCGGCCGGACCTGTTCAGGGCCGTCGCGGGCCTGTCGGTGCCGTTCCAGCCGCGCCGCGCCAGCGGCCCGCCGACACCCGCCATGGCCGCGATCTCCAAGCGCGCCGGACTGGGCGACCTCTACATCAGCCGCTTCCAGGCCCCCGACGCCCACGCGCAGATGCAGACCGATCCGGCGACCACGCTGCGCAAGATGTTCTGGGCCTATGACGGTTCGACCGACGCGGCGGACCGCTCGACCGGCTTCCTGCCGCCGGGCCTCAGCCTGATGGACTCCATCGCCGACCGCGCCGCCCCGCCGCCGTGGATGGGCGCAGCGCACTTCCAAGAATATGTCGACGCCTTCACCACCGGCGGCTTCCGGGGACCAGTCGACTGGTATCGCAATCTGGACGCCAACTGGGCCGCGACGGCCTTTCTGCAGGACGCGCGCATCCGCCAGCCCAGCCTGTTCATCGTCGGCGAGAACGACCCCGTGCGCCATTACGCCGGCGCGGCCGAGGCGTCGCTGCAGGACTGGCTGACGGACCTGCGCGGCCAGCCCGTGCTGCCCGGCGCCGGCCACTGGATCCAGCAGGAGCGCGCGGACGAGGTGAACGCCCTGCTGCTGGCCTTTCTCGGCCAGCCGGGCGTCGGCCGGGACTAGAGCCCCGCCATCGCCTCGGCCGTGACCTCCAGGCTGCGGACCCGGTCGTTCAGGTCATGGATCATGCCGGTGACCATGACTTCATCCACGCCGGTCAGGGCAATGAACTCCGCCAGTCGGTTTCGCACGGTGTCGCGGCCGCCGATGGCGGCGTAGGTCAGGCGGCTTTCGACCGCCGCGATCTGGCGCGCATCCAGAACGGCCGTGATGTCGTCCACCGCCGGCTTCAGCCGGCCGGGCTTGCCGGTGACGACGGCGGCGAAGGCCTGCTGCATCGAGGTAGACATCCGCTGTGCCGCCGCGTCCGTGTCCGCCGCGAAGACGTTGAAGGCGGCCATGGCGTAGGGCGCGTCCTGCGCGCCCGGCCGGAACTCGGCGCGATAGACCCGCAGCGCCTGCAGCAGCAGTTCGGGCGCGAAATGGCTGGCGAAGGCGAAGGGAAGCCCCAGGCGCGCGGCCAGCTCGGCGCTGAACAGGCTGGAGCCGAGCAGCCATATCGGCACCTTCGATCCCGCGCCCGGCCAGGCCGTTACCCGCTGACCCGGCTGTGGATCGGCCAAGAAGTTCTGAAGCTCCAGCACGTCGCGGGGGAACTGGTCCGCCGCCTCGAAATAGCGGCGCAGCGCGCGCGCCGTCTCGCCGTCGGTGCCGGGCGCGCGGCCCAGACCCAGATCGATGCGGCCAGGGTGCAGCGCCTCCAGCGTGCCGAACTGCTCGGCGATCACCAGCGGCGCGTGATTGGGCAGCATGACCCCGCCCGAGCCGACGCGAATGCTGGACGTCTGGCTGGCCACATGAGCCAGGACCACCGCCGTGGCCGCCGAGGCGATGCCCGGCATGTTGTGATGCTCCGCCAGCCAGAAGCGGCCAAAGCCCAGCCGCTCGGCGGCCTGGGCGTAGGCGGTGGTTTCCAGCAGGGCGCGTCGGGCGTCGCCGCCCTCCACGATGGGCGACAGGTCGAGAACGGAGAATGCGGTCATGGCCCCTAGATCGGTCCGCGCGCGCGGCGATCAAGACCCGCGACGGTTGCGATTGTCGCTCGGGCGCCGATAGTGGGGCGGGCAAAAGGGGCCGCCGTCATGATCACCAACCTCATCCTCGCCACAGCTGTCGTCGCCGCGATACAGGCCGCGCCGGCGCCGGAACTGGTCGGACGCTGGGAGGGGCCGCTGACGGTCGGCGGGCAATCGATCCGCATCGTCTTCCGCGTCGAGGCCGACGGAAAGGCGTTCGCCGACAGCCCTGACCAGGGCGCCAACGGCATTCCGGCCCAGGCCAGCCTGACCGACGGCGTGGTGCGCTTCGCCGTCCCGGCCTTCGGCGGCGCCTTCGAGGGCCGGCTGTCCAATGACGGCCGCACGCTGACCGGGGCGCTGAGCCAGGGCGGCATGACCCTGCCGCTGGTGCTGACGAAGGGCGAGGCGGCCGCAGCGCCCGCACCCGTCGCGGACACGGCGGCCGCGCCGAACCGGCCGCAGAACCCTCAGCCGCCCTATCCCTATCGCGAGGAACAGGTCGCCTATGACGCCGGGCCCGGCGTGCGTCTGGCCGGAACCTTGACCCTGCCGCAGGGCGAGGGCCCCTTCCCCGCCGCCCTTCTGATCACCGGCTCGGGCCAGCAGGATCGCGACGAAACCGTTTTCGGGCACAAGCCCTTCTGGGTGCTGGCCGACGCCCTGACCCGGCGCGGGATCGCCGTCCTGCGCGTCGACGACCGGGGCGCGGGCCAGTCGACCGGATCGCTGGACGGCGTCACGACCGCCGATTTCGCCACGGACGCCGAGGCTTCCTTTGCCTGGCTGGCGGCGCGCGGGGACATAGACGCCGACCGCATCGGCCTGATCGGTCACAGCGAGGGCGGGACTATCGCGCCGATGGTCGCCCAGGCCGATCCGCGCGTGGCCTGGATCGTCATGATGGCCGGGCCGGCGGTATCCGGGGGCGATGTGCTGACCGAGCAGTTGCGCAGGACACAGCAGGCGAGCGGACTGCCGCCCGAAATCGTTGAGGCCAACACCGCCGTGCAGGCTCGGATCATGCAGGCGGTCGCGCAGCACGCTGACGACGGCGAGGCCGCAGCCCGAGCAGCCCGCGAGATCATGGCTGAAACCACCGTCCCGGCCGCAGCGGCCGACCAGGCGTCGGCCCAGGCCGCCCTGCCCTGGACCCGCTGGTTCGTGGCTCACGATCCTGCCGAGAGCCTCAGCGCCTTCCAGGCGCCCATGCTGGCCCTCTATGGCGGCAAGGATGTGCAGGTGCCGGCTGAGCAGAGCGCCGAGGCCCTGCGCGGCCTTGCGCCCGACGCGGACATCGTGGTCCTACCCGACCTCAACCACCTGATGCAGACCGCCGACACCGGCCTGCCCGCTGAATATCCGCAGATCGACGAGACGATCGCCCCCGTGGCACTGAAAACGATTGTCGATTGGGTCGCGGCGCGGTCGCGCTAGCGTCTCGACTAGACCTTGGCCGACCGGCTGCGGACCCAGGCGTAGAGGGCGAAAGCCAGGCCGAAGAAGGCGACGACACCGGCCACGCCCGCCGGCCAGGCCGACCCCTCGGGCAGCATGGCGAACGGTGCGTCGTCGCGCGTGGCGACGATGACGCCGGCGGTCAGCACGCCGAACAGGCTCTCGCCCACGATCAGGCCAGACGCCAGCAGCACGCCCATGCGGCGGCCCACGTCGGCGAAGCTCGTACCCTTGATCGTGCGCTCGTACAGCCAGCCCGCGACCGCGCCGATCACCAGCATGGTCGTCACCGCCGCCGGCAGATAGAAGCCGATGCCCACGGCCAGCGGCGGCAGCTTCATCCGGCCCTTGGTGGCCGCCGACATGACGATGTCCAGGATGATGATGACCACGCCGATCGCCGCGCCCAGGCCGATCAGATCCCAGCGCAGGTCGCCGCCGATGACGCCGCGCGCCAGGGCCGAGATCAGCGTCGCCTGAGGCGCCGCCAGGGTCTGGGTGCCTTCTACGATGGCGGGCGGGCCGCCCTCGAAGCCGAAGGCCTGGTTCAGCAGGTTCAGGATGAAGGGAATGACCAGAGCGCCCGCGGCCACGCCGACGATCAGCGCCGTCTGCTGACGCCAAGGCGTGGCCTCGACCAGTTGGCCGGTCTTGAGGTCTTGCAGGTTGTCGTTGGCGATGATGGCCACGGCGAACACCACCGAGGTCACGATCAGGGCGAAGGCGATGATCGAGGGATCGGCCGGAACGCCCGCCACCGCCATCAACCCCACCATCAGCAGCGAGGCGATGATGACCGCCAGGATGCCGACGCCCGAAACCGGGCTGTTGGACGAGCCGATCAACCCGGCCATGTAGCCGCAGATCGCCGCCACCGCGAAGCCGACCAGAACCACGTAAACGAGGCCGCCGGCGGTCAGCAGCACGGTCGATCCCGCCAGGGCCGGCGCGCTCTGGGCGAACCAGGACAGCAGGCCGCCGATGCCGATCAGGCAGACCAGCGACACGCCGCCCACGATGTTGATGGGAATGTCCTGCTCGGTGCGGTCCAGCACCTCGCCGTGGCTGCGCTTGGACTGGGCCGCCAGGGCCGAGGTCAGGCCTCCGACCAGGGGCGCGGCTAGCTTGATCAGGGTCCAGATCGCCGCCACGCCGATGACGCCCGCGCCCATGAAGCGGACCTCGTTGCGCCAGACGGTGGTGGCCAGCTCCTCGGCCCCCGTGCCGGCCGGAAGGGTCGCCGCGATGGACGGCAGGCCCTGGGCCGTCAGCCAGGCGACCACGTCGGGCGAGGTCAGGATCGGCACGATGACGAACCAGGCGGCCAGGAGCCCGAACAACTGGGCCAGGCCGACCGCCAGGCCGATCAGGTGGCCGGCGCCCAGTAGGGCGAACTGCAGGCCGAAGCCCAGCCCGGTCGCGCCGCCGCCTAGCGCGGCCGGCAGGGAGACGAACCGCGCCGCCTCGCCTGCGAACACCCGCCCGGCGGTCAGCAGCGCATAGCCGGCCGAGGCGACGGCGCCGGCCACCACGACCCACAGGCCCGCCTTGTTCTCATTGACCGCCTGGGTGGTCTGTTCGGCGCCGCGCGACCCGACCTTCAACACCTCGGCGGCGGCCCGACCTTCCGGATAGGGCAGCGGACTGTTGACGACTAGGGCGCGGCGCAGCGGGATCGAGAAGGTGACGCCCAGCACCCCGCCCAGGATGCAGATCAGGACCGACTGCCAGAAAGGAAACTCCATCCACCAGCCGATCATGACCAGGCCGGGCAGGACGAAGATAATGGCGCTCATGGAGCCGCCGACCGAGGCCACGGTCTGGACGGTCATGTTCTCCCAGATGGTCGAGGTGCGGAACGCCCGCAGCAAAGCCATGGAGATGACCGCCGCCGGAATGGCCGAGGCGAAGGTCAGCCCGACCAGCAGGCCCAGATAGGTGTTGGCGGCGGTGAAGACGACGGCGAGCACGCACCCCAGCACCAGGGCGCGCAAGGTCAGTTCAAGACGTCGAACCCGAGGTGCAGGCGTGTCGGCGGCGGCGTTGGTCATCGTCGTGGGGCTCCTGTCCCGGTGCGACGAAGTGACGCTGAATCTGCGGCGCCGTCCAGAGGCTTCAGCCGTCCGTAAGGAAACGCTCCACCGCAGCCATGAAGCGGCGCGGCTGGTCGATCATGACCATGTGCTCGGCGCCCTCGATCCGCTCGAACCGCGCGGGGGCTCGCAATGATCGGTAGCCGGAACGGAACAGGTCATCGATCCGTGCGCGCGGGTTCCGATCGTCGGCGCTCCAGCCGTAAACGACGGTGACGGGCACCGTGATGTCGGGCAGGCGAGAGCGCAGGTCCGTGGTCATGACCTCATACAACGTCTGGGCGAGAACGCGCCTGTCGCCGCCCTGCCAGCCCAGCGTCCCGAACACCGCCTCGGCCGCGCCGCCCAGGTCGGCGCCCATCCTCTGCCCCTGCAGTCTCAGGGCGTCGTCGCCCAGGAACATGACGGCCTGATAGGCGATGCGCGCGATGGGATCGACGTCGCCGACCGTGGCGCCTGGGCTGATCAACGACGGAAAGAAGGGCGAGGCATCCACCACCATCACCCGGCCCACGCCGTCACGCGCGTCGGCGGCGACCCTCAGCGCGACCTGACCGCCCATGGAATGACCAATGAGAGCCGGACGGCTCAAACGCTGCTCGGCGATGAAGCGCCGGATCTCGGCCGCCACCGGCGCGATCACCACACCTTGGGCGTTGGCGGCCGGCGGGGCGTCGCCGAAACCGCGCACCGTCACCAGATGCACCCGCCGACCGGGCAGCGCCTCGGCGGTGCGGCGCCATACGTCTGCTGTGGAGGCCAGGCCCGGGATCATTATGACGTCCGGCCCGCTGCCGCGGCTCTCGACGACGATCCGATCCGACTGAAACGCCTGAAGCGACGCGGGGGGCGAAGTCTGTACGGCATGAGCGACGGCGGGGGCCGCCGTGATGACAGCCAGGACAAGGATGAGGATCAGGCGCTGAAGCATGGGAGATCAATGAACCGCCATTTCGGCCTTTGGTTGACCAGCATCTTGAAATTCGACGCGCGGCGCGGTGATTGTAAGGAGATCTTGGGGAGGTCCGCATGTTCAGAACGCTTGCTGTAGTCGCCGCTTTCGCCCTCGTCGCCGGCGCGGCCCAGGCTCAGGAGGAGGTCTTCGACGCTCCCGCCGGGGCTGCGCCTCAGGCTTCCGGTCAGCCCGAATGGCAGGTGCTGTCGCGCAGCCAGCGCATGGCCTATCTGTTCGATCCTTCCACCATCCAGATGCGCAACGGCGTCACCGAGGTCCAGATGGCCCGCGCGCCCCTGGCCCCCGCTTCGGACGAGCCCGCCTGGACGCTGGAGACCTATGAATTCCGCTGCTCGGCCAGCGAATACCGCACGACGCGCATCACCGAGTTCGGCCCCGACGGATCACCTGGGGCGCCGCCCGAGACGCTCGACGAAGCCTTCGAGGCGGTTGCAGCGAACGGTCTCTCGGGGTTCCTCAAGGCCGTGGCCTGCGACGGCGAGCGGGCCAATCCGCCCTACTACCCCACTCTCCAGGCCTGGATCGCCGGCGGGCGCAAATAGCCTCAGCCGGCCCCGCGCACGGCGGCCGGCGCCAGCAGCCGATCATGCAGGTCGTGCAGCCGTGCGACATGGTCGTCCCGTTCCGCGACCGGGCTGGGGTCCGACGTGATGACCGTGGTCAGCCGCAGGTCTGGCGTGACGAACACCATCTGACCGCCATAGCCCCAGGCGTATGCGGTCTGACGCCCCTCCGACGTCTTGAGCCACCAGCCATAGCCGTGCGGCGCACCCGTGAAACGCGATCGGCCTCGCCCGTTCCAGGATGCCTCTACCCAGCCCTCAGGCAGGATGCGGACGCCGTCATGGACACCATCGTTTCGGTAGAGCTCCCCAATCTTGAGCAGACCGCGCGGGCTCATCCGCATCTCGTTGCCGCCGAAGTAGATTCCTTGCGGATCGGCGGGCCATGACGGCACGGTGATCCCCAGCGGCTCGCCCAGCCAGTCACGCATCAAAGCCAGGGTCGATCGCCCTGACGCTCGCGTCAGGAGAGCCGACGTGAGGTGCGACGTGCCGGTGGAATAGATCAGCCGCCCGCCCGGCTCGGCCTCGAACGGCCGCGCGAGCGCCGCCCGCACCCAGTCCCGGCTAGACACCCAGGCGCCGTAGTTGGAGCCCGACGTCGATCCCAAACCGGCCTGCATGGACAACAGATGCCCTACGGTGATGGCGTTCAAGCGCGGATCCGGATTCGCGGGGAAGCGGTCAGACAGATAGTCGGCGATGGGCTGGTCCACGCCTTCGACGATCCCGCGACCGATGGCGATGCCGGCCAGGGCCGCCAGCACCGACTTGGAGGCCGACTTTATATTCGCGGGCTGGTCCAGCCCCGGGCCGCGCCAGACGCGCTCGAACAGAACCTCGCCGTCGCGGGCCGCGATCAGGCTGTGCAGACGCGGCAGGGTGGAAGCCGTCGCTTCGGCCTGACCTAGCAGATCTGCGTCCAGGCCCCGCGTCGGCTCGGGTTGAACGATCTGGCTCGCCTCACTGCAGCCGGGTGCGGCCGCGAGCGCGAGCGAGGAGACAAGGAACCGGCGTCTGAGCATGGGGGCTCAACCCCGCACGGACGCTGAGGGTTGCGTCTAGACGTCCACCTCGGCGTCCAGGGCGTTTTCCTGGATGAACTCGCGGCGGGGCTCCACCACGTCGCCCATCAGCTTGGCGAACAGGTCGTCGGCGTCATCGGCGTGGTTGACCTTTACCTGCAGCAGGGTGCGGGCGTCGGCGTCCAGCGTCGTCTCCCACAGCTGTTCGGGGTTCATCTCGCCCAGACCCTTGTAGCGCTGGATGGCGACGCCCTTCTTGCCAGCCTCGAGCACGGCGTTCAGCAGGTCCAGCGGACCGCGGATGGTCGTGGACTTGTCCTTGCGGCGATAGACGGCCGGCTTGTCGAACAGGCCGTGGAAGGCGGCGGCGCGCTCGGCCAGGCGCCGGGCGTCCAGCGAACGAAGCAGCGCCTCTTCCAGGACGATCGATTCCGACACCGCGCGGCGCACGCGGTTGAAGACCACCGCACCCTGCGCGCCCGGCTCGCCGGACCACGGACCGTCGCCCTCTTCGGCGTACAGGTTCAGGCGCTCGGCCGACAGGGCCGGATCGGTGTGGTCCTCGTTGAACAGACCCGCCAGGGCGGCCTGTTCGATGGCGAAGGCCGGCGCGCGCTGGCTGAGGCGGTCGACCGAGGCCTTGAACGCCTTGGCCTCGCGGACCAGCGCCTGCAGGTCCATGCCCGTGCGGCGTTCGCCGCTGGCCAGGTCCAGCTCCGCCTCGGACGAGCCTTCCTCGATCAGATAGGCGTCCATCTCGGACTGATCCTTGAGGTAGCGGCCCTGCTTGCCCTTGGACACTTTGTAGAGCGGCGGCTGGGCGATGTAGACGTGGCCGCGCTCGATCAGCTCGGGCATCTGACGATAGAAGAAGGTCAGCAGCAGGGTCCGGATGTGGGCGCCGTCGACGTCGGCATCGGCCATCAGGATGATCTTGTGATAGCGCAGCTTGTCGGCGTTGAAGTCGTCGCGGCCGATGCCGGTGCCCAGTGCCAGGATCAGGGTGCCGATCAGGTCCGACGACAGCATCCGGTCAAAGCGCGCCCGCTCGACGTTCAGTATCTTGCCGCGCAGGGGCAGGACGGCCTGGTTTTCGCGGTTGCGCGCCTGTTTGGCCGAGCCGCCGGCGGAATCGCCCTCGACGATGAACAGTTCGGACTTGGCGGGATCGCGTTCCTGGCAATCGGCCAGCTTGCCGGGCAGGCTGGAGATTTCCAGCGCCGACTTGCGCCGGGTCAGTTCGCGGGCCTTGCGCGCGGCCTCGCGGGCGGCCGCGGCCTCGACGATCTTGGAGACGATCTGCTTAGCCTCAACGGGGTGTTCCTCGAACCACTGAGACAGGCCCTCGGTGCACAGCCCTTCGACGGCGGGGCGCACTTCGGACGAGACCAGCTTGTCCTTGGTCTGGGAGCTGAACTTGGGGTCCGGCACCTTGACCGACAGCACGCAGGTCAGGCCCTCGCGGGCGTCCTCGCCGGTGACGGAGACCTTGTCCTTCTTGGCGGCGCCGGCCTTCTCGATATAACCGCTCATGACGCGCGTCAGACTGGCGCGGAAGGCCGACAGGTGGGTGCCTCCATCCCGCTGGGGGATGTTGTTGGTGAAGCACAGCATGGTCTCGTGGTAGCTGTCGTTCCACCACAGAGCGAGATCGACCTCGATCCCTTCCTTCTTGCCGCGAATGACGATGACGTCCTTCAGGATCGGCGACTTGGACTTGTCCAGGTGGCGCACGAAGGCCTCAACCCCGCCCTCATAGTGCAGAATCTCTTCGAACGGCTCGGCCCCGCGGTGGTCCGCCAGCTTGATGACCACGCCCGAGTTCAGGAAGGCCAACTCGCGCAGGCGGTGCTCCAGAGTCTTCAGGTCGAAGTCGATGTGGCTGAAGGTTGTGACCGACGGATAGAAGGTGACCTCGGTGCCCGTCAGCGGCTGCCCGGCCTTGGGACCTTCGCTGCGCATGGGCGCGTCGCCGGTGACTTCCAGCGACTTGACGGTATCGCCACGTTCGAAGCGCATCTGGTGCGCCTTGCCGTTGCGGTAGATCTTCAACTCAAGCCAGTCGGACAGGGCGTTGACGACGGACACGCCCACGCCGTGCAGACCGCCCGAGACCTTGTAGGAGTTCTGGTCGAACTTACCGCCCGCGTGCAGCTGGGTCATGATGACCTCGGCGGCCGAGACGCCTTCGCCCTCGTGAATGTCGGTCGGGATGCCGCGGCCGTTGTCGGTCACGGTCACCGAACCGTCGGCGTTCAGGATGACCTGGACCAGGTCGGCGTGGCCGGCCAGGGCCTCGTCGATGGCGTTGTCCACCACCTCATAGACCATGTGGTGCAGGCCCGAGCCGTCGTCGGTGTCGCCGATATACATGCCGGGCCGTTTGCGCACGGCGTCCAGGCCTTTGAGAACCTTGATGGAATCGGCGCCGTATTCGGGCTGGTCTGCAATCGGATCGGTCATGAAAGCGTCGGCTCTGGGTCCGGGTGACGGACGGGAGAATCAGCGCCGCGGCGGGCGCTCGAATCGATGAGGAACGCGGCCCTCTCGACACCTGCCCGATATAGGAAATCCGGCGACGAAAAGCGAGGGAAACCGGGCCTTTCAGCCGCCCCGGCGGCGGCGGCGCAGACCCAGCAGTCCGGCCCAGCCGCCGCTACTCAGAAGCGCCACGTCCAGAAGCGCCAGCGGCAGCGGCGTCGCCGCCGGCGCCGCGATGAAGCGAGAGCGCCAGACCGGGAAGAATTTCGACTTGTAGGCCCGCAAGCCCTGGAAGCCGTAAAGCGCCCCGCCCTCCTCGAACACCAGGGCGCCGACGCGGGCGAACACCGGGGCCAGCCGTCGGTCCTCAAGGCCCGAAAGCGGCGCCATGCCCAGATCGAACCGGGCGAAGCCCTGCGCGCCCGCCCACTGGATCGAGCGGATGAACAGATAGTCCATCACGCCCGGCGTGGCGTCGGGCCGATGGCGCATCAGGTCGATGGCGACCTCGCCCGGCGCGCCCTGGGCAGCCGATCCGGGCAGCAGATTGGCGAAGGCGATCAGCGGTCGGCGCCCGGCCTCGTCGATCGCCCCCCACACCACCGCCAGCGGCGTGCGGTCCAGATAGTCCAGGTCGAAGCGGCCCAGTGAGAAGGCTTTCTCCTCGCCCGCGTGCTCGTCCAGCCAGGCGTCGGACACCAAGCGCAGCGGCTCGGCCAGGGCGCGGGCCGAGCCCGGCGGCAGCATCTCGAAAGACGCGCCCTCGCGCTCGGCCCGGTTGATCGCCGTGCGCAGGTTCTGACGCGGCTTGCCCTCGAGGGTGAAGGCCGCGATCTCGACCACGGCGGTTTCCCCGACCTTGCGCACCGCCAGGCCCATGGTCGCCAGATCGCCCAGCAAACCCTCGCCCACCGAATAGAAGACCGCCGCGCCGCCGTAGCTGTCGGCCATTTCGGCGAAGGCCCACAGAAGATCGCGCCGCTCGGACGCCAGGCCGGCCGGCTCGCCCATGGCGATCCAGCGCCGGCCGCGCACGCGATAGGCGATGAAGCTGCGGCCTGACGGGCTGAACAGCAGGGCCTTGTCGCCCAGCATGGCCAGCCAGCCCTCGGGCGCGGCCTCGTCGGCCTGGGCTAGAGCCTCGCGCGCCCGTTCGACCTCGGCGGGCGAGGCCGGTCCATGCTGGCCCGCGCCGGGCGCCGTCAGCAGCGACCGCGCCGCCACCACCAGGGTCAGGATGGCCAGCACTGCCCCGGCCCTCAGGAAGCCCGAAGCCTGTCGGTCAGTCAGGAAGGTCCACCACAGCTCGTCGGTGTACGCCGTGTCGCGATAGGCGAAGAAACCCAGCCAGATCATCGCCCCCACCGCCGCCATCAGCAGCAGGAGCCAGCCGGGCCTGAGCGGTTCGCCCAGCCGCGAGCGGCGGTTAAATGCGCCCTTGAACGGGATCAGCAGCACGGCGATGGCCGTCAGCTGCGCCGCCTCCTCCCAGTCCAGGCCCTTCAGCAGCGAAAAGACCGCGCCGCCCCCTAGAACGAGCAGGGCCGCCCAATAGGCGCCGCGCCGACGACGCCACAGGCCCGCCGACACGAACAGAAGCAGGAAGCCCGCGATGCTGGCGGCGAAGTGCGACAGGTCGATCATCAACGGATGGGCGACGCGGTCGAGCACCCGCAGCCGCTCTCCGAACGCCGGCGTCACGGCCGAAACAAGCATCACCGCCCCGGCCGTGAAGGCCGCCACGGCGAAGATCTGCGGCGTCAGTTCATAGACGAGGGCGGCGAACCGGGTGGCCAGCCGCCGGGGTTGCGCGTCGCGCTTCATAGGTTCGTGATTCCAACCATTGCCCCATCATAGACCGTGAATCGGCCGATTGGGGCGCACCGGGGGTCATTTCTGGGCGCCCGAAACAATCGGCAATCACGCGTGTTCACCTTTCTGCGAGCGTCGGGCTCGCCCTTTTGGAGAGAGTTCATGATCCGCAAGACCGCCTTGATGGCCGGCGTCGCCGGCGCCCTGATGTTCGCCGCCCCTGCCATCGCCCAGGAAGCCCCGCAGGACGCCCCGGTTGCTCCGCCCGCAGCGGAGGCGGCTCAACCGCAAAGCCTGACGCTGACGCCGGGCGCGTCGGTTAAGTCCGAGGACGGCTCGGTCCTCGGCACGCTGGAAGGCGCCCGCAACGCGCCGGACGGAAGTCAGGAGCTGACGGTTCGCGGCTCTGACGGCCAGGTGCGCGCTGTCGCGCTCGCCGGTCTGCGCCAGGACGGCGCCGATGTGGTGGTCGCCCAGACCTCGGCCGACTTCAACGCCTCGCCGGCGATCGAAGCCGACGCCGCGCCCGCTCCGTCCACCCAGCCGCCGGCCGTGCCCGAGCCGGTCGATCCGATGACCCCGCCGGACACCACGGCGCCGGAGCCTTCGGAGCCGATGGACGATCCGACGGCCTGATCAACCCATTACTGATGAAGGGGAGCGACCGCGTTGCTCCCCTTTTTCCTTGCTCCAATGCGCGGTGACCCGACCGCTGCACAACAGCCCCCCCGCACAGCTCAATATGGAGATCGCCATGCGCCATTTATTTCTATTCGCCGTCGCCGCCGTATCGGCCGCGACCCTCGCCCTGCCTGCCACCGCTCAGGTGGCTGGCGGCCTCACCGGCAATGTCGGCGGCCAGATCGGGCTGAGCCGGCCTGATGCGACACCTTTGACCGGACAGGTCGGCCAGACCATCCGCGACGCGGGGGGAATGACCCGCGATACCGTTCGAGGCGCCGCCTCTGCCGCTGGCGAAATCCGCCCGCAAGCGGACGTCCGCACATCGATCCACGGCGGGGCGCAAGCGGAGTCTGACGGCGCTCAAGCCGAACTGGATGTCTCCATCGGCGCCATGGTCCACGCTTCCGATGGCGCCATGCTGGGCACGGTGCAGTCGACCACTCGGGACACGGCGGGGCGCGTTCAGGGCTTCGTCGTCCGCACCCCCGACGGCGTCGTGCGCAGCGTGCCGGCCACGGGCGCCCGGATCGAGGGCGATGCGGTCGTCACGGGCTGGTCTCAAGCTCAGTTCGACCAGGCTCCCGCGAACTGACATCGACAGCCAAAGAGAAAGGGCGGTCCCGCGAGGGACCGCCCTTTTTGTCGTCCGGCTGAAAACGTCGATCAGGCGCGACGCTTGATCAGGCCCAGCAGGAACAGCAGGATCACGGCGCCGATGGTGGCGACGATGGTCGAACCGATCCAACCGCCCCAGGTGAAGCCCAGCGCGTTGGCGATGAAACCGCCGATGAGAGCGCCGACGACGCCCACGACCAGGTTGGTGAGCAGGCCGTGGTTGCGGCCCATGATCTGTTCGGCGAGCCAGCCCGCCACGATGCCGATGATGATCCAGGCGATAATGCCCATGTCGAAGTCCCTTCCATGAAATCCAAGCTCGGCGGTGAAATGCGCCACGCAGGATACGGTTGCGGCGCCCGCGAAATCAGCGTGTGGCGCAAGCCTTGCGGCGATTTCGCCGGACCGTTCCATTCCGGGACGGGCGAAGGATCCGCGCCCGATGAGCACCGATATCGACCTTCATCTCGGCCGCCGGCTGCGTCGTCGCCGTCGCCTGCTGGGCCTGACCCAGCAGCAGTTGGGCGTGCAGGTCGGCATCCGGTTCCAGCAGATTCAGAAGTACGAATGCGGCGCCAACCGCATCTCGGCCGCTCGCCTGTGGCAACTGGCCGAGGCGCTGGAGACGCCCGTCAACTATTTCTACGAAGGGCTGGCCGAGGCCATTGAGCGCAAGGAGGCCGCCGGCTCGAACGGCGGAGAGATGTTTTCCCGCAAGGAGACGCTCGATCTGATCCAGGCCTATTATCAGCTTGAGGAAAGCCCCCGCCGCCGTCTGCTAGACCTGGCCAAGTCGCTGAACGGGCCCGGCGAAGCGGCCTGAGGACAACACGCGGGTGACGTCGCGCCGTCGCCGGGGTAAGCCCCACGCATGACCGAACTTGAAGCCTTCGCCGTCGAACTCGCCCATGAGGCGGGTCGCGTCGCCCTGCCCTTCTTCCGCGGCGAGTTCGCCTCAGAGAACAAGGACGTCGATGGCGGCTTCGACCCTGTCACGGAAGCAGACCGCGCCGCCGAGGCGGCCATCCGCCGCCTGATCTCCGCCCGCTATCCCGAGCACGGCGTCGTCGGCGAAGAGTATGGCGAGGATCGGCCCGACGCCGAGCACGTCTGGGTCCTGGACCCCATCGACGGCACCCGCGCCTTCATCGCCGGCCTGCCGCTGTGGACGACGTTGATCGCGCTCAACCATGCGGGCCGCCCCGAGATCGGGATTATCGCCCAGCCCTATCTGCGGGAAGTCTTCCTGGGCGGCCCGTCCGGCGCTCGCCTGATACGGCCGGACGGCGAGACGCCGCTGAAGACCCGCCCGTGCGCGCGCCTGACCGACGCCGTCATCTCCACCACCGATCCCGACATCTTCAACGGCGCCGAACTGGGCGCCTGGCGTCAGGTGCGCGCCGCCGCCCGCCTCGCCCGTCTGGGCTGCGACGCCTATGCCTACGCCATGGTGGCGGCGGGCCGCATGGATCTGGTGGCCGAGACCAGCCTGAAGCCCTGGGACTGGTCCGCCCTGGTCCCGGTCATCGAGGCGGCGGGGGGCAAGGTCACCGACTGGCTGGGCCGTCCGCCCGGCGACGACGGCCGTGTCCTGGCTGTCGGCGACGCACGCCTGGTCGATCAGGCGCTGATCACGCTTAAGCGGGCCGTCGTCTAGGCTGGAGCGCCCATCGGGAAGGCCGCCTGCAGCATGCGTCTTCGATCCACGGCGGCGTCATAGATGGCCAGATATCGAGCGGCCATGGCCGCCGTGCCGCCGATACGACCCGTGGTTTTCTGCCAGCGCAAGACGGCGTCTTGCTTGCTCTGCATGTCCATCGGGTTCTCCCCGAGCGCGATAATGCGATGAAGCATGGATGGCATGTCGGCGTGATCCAGGACCCAGCCGCCGCCGCTCTGCTCTACCCGGCCCGCGACGGTGGGAAAGTTCAGCACCACGACCGGCAGCCCGACCGCCCACAACTCGGTCAGCGTATGGCACCAGGTCTCGTCGCAGATCGACAACACGGCCCCGATATGCGGTCGTATCGCTCGAGCGCGCTCGGGGAACTGCTCGCGCTTGTAGGGGCCGTGCAGGATTACGCCCGCGCCAGGGCTCAGGGATGGAGCATTGCCCAGAACATGGAACTCCAGACCGCGTTCCACATCGAGCGCCTGCAGGGCCCGAATAATCCCCGCGCCCTTCGCCTCGCTGATATTGCCCGGAATCAGGATGCGCAGCGGCTCCCCCTCCCGCCTCGGCGCGGCGAGCGAACTGAAGCGTCCGAAATCACGGCCGTGAGGGGCCACGTTGAAGCGGTCGGCGCTGAGCCCCGGCAGGTGACGCAGAATGCGATCCTGCACGCCCTGGGTGGTGACCACAAAGGCGTCGCAGTCGGCCAGCGCCCGTTCGTAGTCTGCTCGCCAAGTGCTCACCCAGCCGTTGCGAAGCCTGGGGAAGCTATCGGCCGGCCAAAGCTCGGGCGCGCAGTCGGCAGCACCCTGCGTGCATGTCCCACCGCAAAAAGCGCCGTCGGCGTCCACCAGATGCAACGAGGGACACAGGGCGTGGAAGTCGTGGAACGACATGACCGTCGCGGCGCCCGCCTGCCGGGCCAAGACCGGCAAGGTCCGCGAATGCCAACCCAAATGGCGGATATGCACGGCGTCGAAGCTATGGAATCTCAGCCATGAACCGACGAAACGATCATAGTCATGCGAAACGCCCGTGACCGGATCGACGCGCTCGTTCAGCAGTCGTCGCTCGACGAGGATCATCTTTCCGCCCGCAAGGCGTGATAGCGACACGGTGCGGCTGTCGCATTCCAGAAGCCATGGCTCCCAGTCGTTGCGCACGGCGTCCATCAGGTCGCGGTTGGTCTTGGGCGTACCGCCGGTCTGGGTCGAAATCACGAAGAGGGCGCGCGGACGCGGGCGTGCGCGCTGGACGTCCATCAGGGCCAGCCGCGCCCTGTACCGAGCCATCCGCAGAGCCTCGCCATCCTCGAAGGTTCGTATCAACGTCGAATATTCGGGATGACGTCGAGCCAGGACGGCGGCGCCGGCCTGCGCAAGCGTCTCGCGCTCGGCGCCGAAGCTGCGCGAGCGGGCATGGAATACATAGGTCCTGTCATCGACGACATGACGCCAGCCAGCCTTGAGCGCACGCATGCACAGGTCGTTTTCCTCGCCGTAGCCGCGCGGGAACGCCTGTTCGTCCAGGCCGCCAATCTCGTCCAGCATCGCGCGCCGGATGAACATGCAGAAGCCGTTGCCGGTGGGCACGCTGGGATAGGCCCCTTCGGCGCGCCGCCTGAACGCCAAGGCGAAGTCGGCTTCGGAGACCCCGTCAGGCAGCGGATTGTCCTTGCCGATCTCGGGTGCGGAGAAGGCGCCGGCGCGGTCCGACATCGGTGTCACCGTGCCGATGCGCGGATCGCTGGCGGCGGCCAGCCGCAGGCCATCCAGCCAGCCCGGCGTGACGCGGGCATCCGAGTTCAGGATGACCACGTCATCGTGGCCCGCCCATGCAAGTCCCCGATTGATGGTTCGGGTGAAGCCTTGGTTCGACACGTTCCGCTCGACGAACACGTTCCGCCGCCTAGCGACTTCGGCCAGAATGTCGCCCACCGCCGGATCGGTGCTGGCGTCGTCGATGAACAGCAGCCGTGCGGCGCCCGTGGTGTGCTGCGTCAGATGCTCAATACAGGCGGCCAGGTCCTGCGCCGCGTTGAACACCGGCACGATGATCGTCAGCCGGCGTGGATCGGGCTCCGGCGCAGGCTCACGCGCCGGGCGCGGCCCTGATCGCTCGAACCGAACCGTCGTGCCCTCGGCCCCCGCCGTTTTGACCGTCAGTTCATGCCTCTCATTGCGCAACAGCCGCCGGTCGAACGTCAGCGCAAACCGCCCACCGTGCGCCGCGTCGGCGCGGGCGCGAGCGTAGAGGGTCCCGTCAATCAGAACCTCGAGCGTCAAATCTGCGCCGGGTTGGCTGCGGCTCGCCGCTCGCCCGCGGACCTCTCGGTTGGAGGCCTTCTCGATGTGGATCTCGCAGTCTTCGACCGCCGAGGACACCGGCGTGGGCGCCAGGCCGGCGAGCTCGCGCTCCGCCTCTTCCCGAAGATCGGGGTGGTCCACAAGGCCCTTGAAGGCTGCGCCGGCCTCTTCGATCCGGCCAAGCTGCTTGAGCAGATGGGCGCGGTGCAGCACGGCGTCGGACGGATCGGCCAGGACCAGGGCAGCACGGCCATAGGCTTCCACGGCTTCATCGCCGCGGCCGGCCTCCTTCAGGGCGTGACCATACTGGACGACGATCTCGGGCGAGGCCTGGGGGCCGGACGCCGCCTTCTCATAAAGAGCCGCCGCCGCAGTCCAATCGCCTGCGTCGCGCGCGCGATCCGCCTGCCTCAGCAAGGATGGCGAACGTGCCTTCGCGCGTGACGGAGACCGGCCTCGCAATAGCGATTTGAAGCCGCGAAGGGCCTTTTCTCTCGTCAATGGCGGAATCGTCCCGTCGAACCGGCTCGCGCAGGTATCGCATCAATCCTTTTTGGGGAAGGAAAAGGCTTCAGTAAGGCGTTGGCCAAATGCGGCGGACAGCCTAATCGATTGTGCTTGCGTCGCCTTCCATCAGGGACGCGCCCACGAGGTCACGAATGAAGCTGCCCAAGCCCATAGCCGGCCTGAAGCGAGCCTTGTTTGATCGACGCGTGCGTCGAACGCCGCCCGATCCACGTCGGGAAGCGCTGCGTGAAACCCGCGTCAGGGCCGAGAACGCCCGCGACGCCGGCGACTGGGCGCAGGCCGCGCACTTCTACGCGCTTACGCTCAAGGACGACGAATCGGACGTGTCGAACCGCGTCCAGTACGCCCATGCGCTCAAGGAGTGCGGCCGCCTCAGCGAGGCTGAGGCCGTCTATCTTCAGGCTGTCGCGCTGCGACGCGATTTCCCAGAGACCTATCTGCATCTGGGTCACGTTCTCAAGCTGCAGGGGCGGGATGAAGACGCCAAGGACGCTTACGCCGACGCGCTGAAATGGAACCCTGATTTCCGCGCCGCACGGGACGAGCTCGTGGCCATGGGCGCACGAGGTCGTTTGCCTCACCATGCTTTCGGCCGTGACGCCGTCACCGAACGGCTGGGCGAGTTGTCGGTCTTGCTGAAACAGGTCCGCGAGACGGAGCAAGAATTGGCTAGGGTCAGCGTCTTTCCCGTCCAGGCCTGGGACGCCTTTCGCCAGTCGCATCCGCTCGTCGGGCCGCCGCCGGCGGCCAGCCCGCCTCCCACCTTTCAGGTGTTGATCGAGGGCCGTTCGGCCCCGCCGTCGGCCGTGCGCGCGACGCTGAATGCGCTGCTGGACCAATCGGTCGTCGACTGGACAGCGGTCGTGCTGGCTGACGCCACCGTCGCGGCTCATCCCGTCGCCAGCTTGGCTATACGTGACGGTCGCGTCAGCTTCTCGCCTGCGCTTGAAGATCAGGCCGCTGAGCGCGCGACAGTTCTGATCAGCGCGGGGACGGTGCTGGAAACACAGGCCCTGGCATGGCTGGGATATGCTCTCGCAGAAACCGGACGCGCGGCCGTTTACGCCGACCACGACCACCACACTCGTCATTGGCGCACTGGCGTCATGCGCCTCGACCCTGTCCTCCAGTCCGCGCCTGACCGGGACGACCTTGAAACGGTCCCTGTTCCGCCCGCCGTCGTGGCCCTGGCTGCCAACATCGCTGCTCCCGAACGCATCGACAACGAGGGCCGTCGTGGGGCTCTTTTGGCGGCGTTGTCGAATGGCGGGGCGGCCCACCTGCCGCGTGTCATAGCCAGCGATTGGATCGACGAGCCGGCCTCCGACCTTCCCGGCGAGAGCACCGCGCCGTGGCAAAAAAGCGCTCCGGCGTCGATTGGCGGGCGTATCCTCGTCGTCGTGCCGACCCGTGACGAACCGGGGCTGCTGAGAAGCTGCGTCGAAAGCCTGAAGCGATACGCCGCTGCGCCCGATCTGATCGACATCCTGATCCTGGACAACCGCAGCCGCGACCCGGAAACCGCTGCGGTTCTGGCCGCGCTCCAGGAGGCAGGACTGGCGCGTTCGTGCTCCATGGACGAGCCGTTCAACTGGTCGCGCTTCAACAACCTAGGCGTGGTGGGCGACGACGCGCCGATCCTCGTCTTCGCCAACAATGACATCGAGGCAATGACTACCGGCTGGGACGACAGGCTGAGGGTCGATCTGGCCCGACAGGAAGTCGGCGTCGTCGGCGTTCGCCTGCTGTATCCCGACGGGACGCTCCAACACGCCGGCGTGGCCCTCGGCGGCGTTGAAGGCCGGCCTGTTCACGAAGGCCTGCACAGCGCCCCGGGCGAAGGCGGCCCGCTGGGGCGATGGCTGCGACGGCGCTCGGTTTCCTCCGTCACCGGAGCCTTCATGGCCATGCGGCGGGAGGTTTTCGAGCAACTCGGCGGCTTCGACGAGGCGCTGGCCATCGGCTACAACGACACCGATCTTTGCTTCAAGGCGCGCGCGGCGGGCCTGCGCATCCTCTACGATCCCGAGATCGCCCTGACGCACCATGAGTCTCGAACGCGCGGCCTGAACCAGCGCGGCGAAAGGGTGCGCTGGGACGATTCCGAACTGACCGACTTCCACGCCCGCTGGCGCAAGGCGCAGTTCGTGGACATGTCGCGAAATCCGCAATGGGTGGCGGCTCAGTCGCGCGTCTTCGACGGTTATCGCGACCTCGGTCCACGCGAGACGACGGAATGGCTGCACCGCAGCGCCAGACCCGACCCCTGGCGGATCATGCCTGAGGACCAAGTGGCGGATGATTGACGGGTTTCGCCTTGTCGCGGTCAAAAGCGTGCGCGAAAGTGTGGGAAATAACAGCAGGAAACGTCGAATGACACGTCTCGGGACGGCGATCGCCGCCATCGGCCTCATGACCTTGGCCGCCTGCGACGGCGGCGCGGCTGGCCAAACCGAGGCTGCGCCGCCTGATGTGGACGCGCAAATCTCGTCGGCTGCCGCGGCGGCCGCTTCAGGCCAGGACGCTGCGGCTGCGACCGCCGCGCCGGCCTACGCGTCGATCTATCCCGGCGCCGAGGTCGAGCAGCCTGCCGTAAGCGCCGCGGGCGCGGATGGGCCAGGCGGCATGGTGACCTTCGCCACCGACGCCGACCCCGAAGCAGTCGTCGCCTTCTATCGCGACCAGGCGGAACAAGGCGGCCTTTCGTCCCTGACGGCGCTCAGCCAGGGTGAGACGCGCGCCTACAGTGCGGCCGGCGATGACGGCGCGGCCGTGCAGGTCGTCGCCGCTCCCGACGGAGAAGGCCGAACGTCCGTTCAGCTGACTTGGAGCGCGGGTCGGTGAAGCCGAGCGTCAGCCTTGGCCTGGGCTGCTTCCTGCTGCTCGGCGCCTGCGCTGGAACGCCCGCCGCCGTGACATCCACGCCCGGAACCGTGCGCGACGAGGGCTATCTGACCCCGGATGACCTCAGCCGCCTGGCCCCGACCATCCCGCCTCCGCCAGCCGTGGGATCGACGGTCGATCTGGCGGATCGCGCCGCATCCCAGGCGTTCGCGCCTCTACAGGGGGGCGACCGCTGGCTGCTGGCCACCGCCCACGCCGAGATCCGACCGCCAGTCGCCTTGCAGCATTTCGACTGCGCTTTGAGCGCGCGGCTGGCCGCGCAGGCGACGCCCGCGCTGGACCGCATGATGGCCCGGCTGTTCCATGACGCCGATCATGTGGCCGAGGCGGTCAAGGCGCGCGCCATGCGCCCGCGCCCCGTGGCGGACGAGCCCGACCGCCAAGCCTGCCAGCGCGTGACCGATGCCGGCCGGGCCAGCCCCTCCTACCCCTCCGGCACGTCCGCCGTGGCGACGGCCTATGCGGAAGGCTTCGCCGCCCTGGCGCCAGATCGCGCCATCGCTGTGCGCGACATCGGACACGAAATAGGGGTCAGCCGCCTGATCTGCGCCATGCACTATCCCTCTGACGTCGCGGCGGGCGAGGCTTTAGGCCGCGCTGTCTTCCAGGCTGCCTCGACCACCCCGGCC
Organism: Brevundimonas sp.; assembly: GCF_046295775.1. Lineage (GTDB taxonomy): Bacteria > Pseudomonadota > Alphaproteobacteria > Caulobacterales > Caulobacteraceae > Brevundimonas. The sequence goes on from NZ_JBKBML010000006.1 coordinate 132,677, forward strand.
TTCGCCGCCGATCTTGAAGCTGCGCGCAACGAGTTGGGGATGGTGCGCGCCACGGGTCTGACCAACGCCGGCTGCGCGGCCGAGGCGCGGACCCTGGCCCTGCCGCTGCCGTGATCGGCGTCCTTCTGGCCGGGCTGCTGGCGACGCAGAGCCTGCCCGCATCGCGACCCTGCACCGAGGCCGAAATGGTCGCCCTGACAGCAGAGGCGGCCACGCCCTATGTCCTGCGCTGCCAGGCCCGCCTGTCGGGTCGCGCTGTCCTGCGCCCGGTCCTGATCCAGGGCGCCGAGGCGTCGGGCGCGGCGATCGACTGCGGCGGTGGATCGATCGGCCGGCCGGGCCAGGCGGTGACCACGCGTTCGCCCACCGTCGCCATCTGGTCGCGTGATCTGGGCGGCGAACGCTTCACTCGTCCGCGTGGCGTCGCCCTGACCGACTGCACCGTCCACGGCGCGGTGCGCATCTGGGGCATGGGGGCGGGCGAGAGCATGGTCAGCCTGCACGCCACCTCGCGACGGCCCGACCACACCGCGCGCGCCCAGGCCGCCGCGCCAACCGACATCACCCTGAGCCGCGTCACCTTCGCCGGAACCGGCTCCATTCCGCTGTATGTCGGGCCGGGCGTCACGCGCGTGACGGTCAGCGACAGCCGCTTCACCGGCCGGTCGGTCTCCACCGCCGTCTATCTGGACGCTGAGAGCGCCGACAACACCATCCGCGACAGCAGCTTCGACCTGCGCACCGGCCGTGAGGTCATCGCGGTCGACGGCTCGGCCCGCAACCGGATCATGGAGAACCGCATCGCCCTGAACCGGATGGGCGGGGTCTTCCTGTATCGCAACTGCGGCGAGGACGGCGTGATCCGGCATCAGACCCCGTCGGACAACCGCATCACCGGCAACACCTTCAGCCGCGCCGCCTGGCTGGTTCCGCGCGCCGTGGTGGTCGGATCGCGCGAGGGCGGCCGGCGCTATTGCGGCGACGACGCCGGCTGGCCCCTCGGCTCCAGCGCCGACGACGGCGACAACGCTGCGGGCAACGTCGTCGCCGGCAACACCGTCAGCCGACGGTGATCGGATCGGGCCTCAACGCGCCGTAAAGGTCGGTCCGGCGGTCGCGGAAGAAGCCCCAGGCCGCACGGTGGCGGTCTAGGAAGTCCAGGTCGAAGGTGTGGGTCAGCACCCCTTCCTCCCGATCCAGGGTCTCGACCAAGTCGCCGCGGTGATCGGCGATGAAGGAGTGTCCGTAGAACGTCTGGCCCGCCTCGGTGACCTGTTCATGACCGATGCGGTTGGCGCCGACGACGGGCACGACATTGGACACCGCATGGCCCTGCATGGCGCGCCGCCAGGGCGCAGCCGTGTCCAGGCTGTCGTCGTGCGGTTCGGTGCCGATGGCGGTCGGATACATCAGCACCTCGGCGCCCATCAGCATCATGGCGCGCGCGGTTTCGGGGTACCACTGGTCCCAGCAGATGCCGACGCCGACCTTGCCGAAGCGCGTGTTCCAGACCCGGAAGCCCGTGTCGCCCGGCCGGAAATAGTATTTCTCCTGATAGCCGGGGCCGTCGGGAATGTGGCTCTTGCGATAGACGCCCAGCGCCTCGCCGTCCGCGTCCAGCATGACCAGCGAGTTGTAATACTGCGGCCCGGCCCGCTCGAAGATCGACACCGGAATGGCCACGCCCAGTTCCTTGGCGACGGGCGCCAACTGCGTCACGCACGGATGCTCGCGCCATTCATAGGCGTGGGCGAACCACTTCTCTTCCTGGCTGACGCAGAAATACGGCCCCTGAAACAGTTCGGACGGCAGGATCACCTGCGCGCCCTTGGCCGCCGCTTGGCGGATCAGGTCGATGGCCTTGTCGATATTGGCCTGGAGGTTCTCGCCATACGAGGTCTGCAGCGCGGCGACGGAGATCGTGCGGGCCATCAGGCGGGCTCCTGCTGAGAGATGCAGTGGAACGAGCCGCCGCCGGAAAGGATCGCCAGCGACGGCAGGGCGATGATCTCGCGATCGGGGAACACGGTCGCGAGGGCCTCGCAGGCGAAGCGGGCGGCGGTCTCGTCGCCGTAGGTCGGCACGATCACCGCGCCGTTGGCGATCAGGAAGTTCATGTGGCTGGCGGGCACAGGGCGCTCGTCCTCGTCGCCGACAAAGCCCGGCGACGGGACGCGCAGCACCTTGATCGGTGCGCCGTTGGCGTCGGTCATGGCGGCCAGGTCGCGGGCGACGGCGTCATAGACTTCGTCGTTCGGATCATTGCGGCCCCACGCCACCGGGCAGGCGACGACGCCGGGCGCCACGAAGCGCGCCAGATTGTCGACGTGGCCGTCTGTGTGATCGTTCAGCAGACCGTCGCCCAGCCACAGCACCTTGGCCGCACCCAGGGCATCGGCCAGCGCCGCTTCGGCTTTTTCCTCGGTCCAGCCCGCGTTGCGGTTGGGGTTCAGCAGGCACTGGCGCGTGGTCAGGATGGTCCCAGCGCCGTCATGGTCCAGCGCCCCGCCCTCCAGGATGAAGTCGTGGCGCGTCGGCGAAACGCCGGCGTGGTCGCCGATCTGCGCCGCGACAGTGTCGTCATGCTCAAGCTCGTACTTGCCACCCCAGCCGTTGAAGCGGAAAGCCTGGGCCTCGCGCGAGCCCTCGCCGAAGATCGGCCCGGTGTCGCGCAGCCAGATGTCGCCGAACCGACCCGGAACGACCTCGACGCCGTCCACGCCGGCGAACCGCGCCTGGGCGTCGGCCAGGGCGTCGTCGTTGCCTACCATCAGCCGCACCTGTTCGCGGCCGGGACCGGCGAGCGCGCGCACCAGCGCCTCGACCTCGGCCTGGGCCGGTTCGAGATTGTCCTCCCACAGCTCCGCATGGCTGGGCCAGCCGACCCACATGGCGCGGTGCGGAGCCCATTCGGCGGGGACGGGACGGGTCATGGCGCGCACTCCTGGCGGCGGACGGCGGAACGACGCCAGATAGAGGCCCCGGCCCCGCCATTCAACCAAACGCGCAAAGAGAAAGGGCGGCCCGTCGCCGGACCGCCCTTTCCTGTCTCAAAGCTGATCCGTGGATCAGAAGGCGTAGCGCAGGGTCGCCATGGCGGTGCGCGGAGCGCCGACGCCCGCGAACAGACGGCTGTAGCCCAGTTGGCCGGGGGTGGCCGACGAACGGGTGCCGAGGTTCGAGTAGTACTGCTCGTCGAACAGGTTGGTGACGTTGACCTGCAGATAGGTGCCTTCGAAGCCGAACGGCGCGAAGTCGAAGCGGGCGTCAATGTCCACGACGGTGTAGGCGTCGACCTTCAGGTCGTTGACGTCAGTGACCCAGCGCTCGCCGGTGTACTTGCCCTGGATGCCGGCGGTGAACACGTCGTTGAACTGGTAAGACGCGCGCAGCGAGTACATCTGCTCAGGCGTTTCGACCTGCTTCTTGCCCTTGGTCGGCAGGCGGGCGCCGGCCGCGTTGAACACGTAGTCGTCCTGCAGTTCGCTATCCAGGAACGAAGCCGTGCCGTACAGGCTCAGCGCCTCGATCGGCGACCAGCCGGCCGACAGTTCGATGCCCTTGGATTCCACCGAACCCACGTTGCGGTCGACGAACTGAGCCAGGTCTTCGTCGAAGGTGCTGACGATGCGGTTGTCGAAGGTGTTGAAGAAGCCCGACACCTGCGCGATCAGCGTGCCCGAGGTGTAGCGATAGCCGAAGTCGATGTTGGTCGAGGTTTCCGGCTGGACGGTCGGATTGCCGATCGAACCGTCAGCGAAGCGAGTGACCGCGTAGAGGCTGTCCGTACGCGGAGCGGACAGCGATTCCGAGTAGCTGGCGTAGACCGACTGACCACCGCCGAAGCGGTAGGTCGCGCCGACGTTCGGCAGGATGTCGTCGAACTTCACTTCGCGCTGGTATGGCGCGATGTACTGCGGCGTGCGGCCGGCGAAGGTGACGTTGCCGTTGGCCAGGGTCGCGTTCGGCACTTCCGAGGTGCACAGCACGTTGGAAGAGGCGTTCTGCGTGTAGCAGTATTGGTTCAGTTCACGCTCGAAGAAGGGCGCGCGGGCGCCGATGTTCAGGGTCAGCGCATCGTTCAGGAAGCGGCCGATGTACTCAACCGAGAACTGGTTCAGCTGGGCGATCGACTTGCGGTCGCGCGACTGGAGCGCGTAGCCGTCCAGGTTGACGACGCGGTTGCTCTCGTCATTGCGGCCGCCGAAGACGTCCACGAAGCGCGGCGCGGTCGGGTCCGAGAAGTCCACAAAGCCATAGTGGCCGTTCTGGCGGTGACGCCCCCAATCGAACGCATAGGCGGCGCGCAGACGGTGGCTGGCGTTCAAATCCCAGATCAGCGAGCTGTTCAGGCCATAGCGGTGCGTGTTGGTGTTGGACGGCGTCATGACGCGAACACGGTCCAGCACGTCGCCGTCACCGTTCAGATCCACGCCCTGAGTGGCCGGACGAGAAGTGCGCAGCAGCAGATCGTTCTCGTTCAGGAGAAGTTGTTGAGTGCCGCCGTTGGCCAGGGTGTATTGGAACGACGGATCGACCGTCAGGATCAGGCCCTCGGCCAAGGTGAAGCGCGAGTTGCCGCGGATGTTGCCGGTGTTGGACGGGTTGATGCGCAGGCCGAAATAGTTAGTGCCGTTCAAGTCGTCGTCGCGAACGCCGGGGCGCACGGTAGGGGCGGTGTAGGTGCGGTCGAAGTCCACGCCCCAACCGAACGGGCTGGTCTCAACGTCGCTGACGCAGACCTGAGTCTGGGCCACGTCGCAGAAGCCCGTGGCCGTGCCCAGGTTCGGGCCGTTGTAGTTGTTGTTGCGGTTCTCGTTGTAGTGACCCGACAGGGCCACGAAGTCGCCGTTGTCGCCCAGCGGCTGATAGATGCGGGCGTTGTACTGGGTCTTCTCGAGCTCGCCGAGCCCCTTGAACTTGTCGTAGTTGGTGTACGAGGCGGCGAACCAGGCCGAGGTGCCCCAGGGACCGACGGCGCCGGTGTCCAGCAGGGCCATCACGCGACGATAGTTGAAGTCGCCCAGCGAACCCTGGATCCAGCCGCCGAACTCCTGAGCCGGGCGACGGGTCACATAGTTGATGGTGCCGCCGGTGGCCGAGGCGGTCGGGCTGTCGACGTCGGTCGAGCCGGTGTTGACCGAGGCGCGCTCGATCAGTTCCGGGTCCAGCTGTTGGTTGGTGTAGGTGGCGTAGTTGCCGGTGTCGTTCAGCGGAATGCCGTCGAAGGTCAGCGACACGCGGTTGCCGTCGAAGCCGCGCAGGCGGATGTTGCCGCCCGACGAACCGTAGGGGTCGGCGTTGGTGAAGCTGAGGCCCGGCGTCAGGTTCAGGGTCTGCAGAATGGTCTGACCGGCGGTCTGGGTCGCGATGAACTCCTGGCCGACAGTGTTGCGGGTCTTGGCGACCGTCTCGGCGGTGGCCAGGCCGTCGATGGTGCGCTGGCCGCGCACGCCCGTGACGGTGACCTGTTCGACTTCGGTCGCTTCCGTGCCAGTCGATTGGGCCGAGGCGGCGCCGGCGGCCATCATGCTGCCCACGAGGGCGGTGGTGGCCCAGATCAGGCGGTTGCGGTTGCTCATTCTCTATCCCCGAGATGTGTGGCGGCGACCGGACGAATGAGTCGACCAGCCGAAATCGCGCCCGATCTAGGCCCGATGTCCGACGCGTCCGCGACAGTCATGTGACACTGATATGACAGAGCCGGGGGGTGGCCGATGGGACACACCAGGCGACGAGGCGCTCAACCCGAAGCGACGCCTGGGTTGATCTCGAAGAAGTCCGCAAGGCGGCGGGCCGTCGGCCGCACCGTGCGCGGTTCGTGATAGTTTCCGTTGATCTGGCAGCGGTTGATCACATGGGCGCGGAACCGCGTGAACAACTCCACGTCCGGCCCCTGCGGCGCCGACCAGAAATCGTCCAGCGGCTGCTGATCGGTCAGACCGTCGAAGTCGAAGAAAGCCTCGCCCAGAACCTTGACCGGCGAATGGAAACCCAGCGCAGACAGGGCCGCGGACGAATTGTTCACCACCATCCCGCGCGACGCACGGCACAGCTGGGCCAGATTGCCTCCGTCGATGAAATCGACCCGCCCCGCGAGGCCGCGTTCGACCGCGAGGCAGCGCGTCATGTGACGCAGATCCACCAGGCCAGGGTCCAGCGGGTGATTCTTGACCACCAGCCGCGCCTCCGGCGGCGCGTGGCGGGCGAAGCTGGACATCACCTCGGCCAGGAAAGCGGTGTTGTCCGCAAAGTGCGAATACCGCAGCAGCTGGGCGTCGCCCTCACGCTGCAGGCAGGCCAGGAAGAACGGCCCCTTGGCCGTGATCGCGTCCACCTCGCAAGCGGACTTCGACTGAAACGCAAGGCTCACATAGCGCCGCACATGGCCGAAAAACTGCAGCCACGGCGATTGCGTGTAGGGGTAGCTGTATTTGGGAAACAACAACCGGCCCGGCAGCTGACACGCGTGATACAGGCTGATGTTGATGACGTGGTGAGGCAGAATGCGTCCCACTGGACGAATGACCAGCGTCTCTGGCGCCGGCGCCGCATAGCCCGACCTGTGGCGCGGCAGCTGACTTGAGGCGTTGACGCCGTTGCGCTCGACCGTCACCCAATCGGGACGGAAGTAGCCGTTTTCCAGAACCCACACCTGGGCGGACAGGGCCTCGGCCTGGGTCAGCACGGCCTGATTGTAAGGCCCGCCTTCGCCAAAGACGATGATATCGGTGAAGTCGCCGGCCAGAGCCTGAAACCGTTTGGGCCAATGCTCGACGCTGTCGGTGAATTTGATGCCGTTGGGACGACGCCAATAAATCATGTCCCCGGCGTTGAACATCATTCGGGAAACGACCGCGCCGCGCTCACTCAGAACGTCCGCCAGGATTCGCCCGAAGCGGCCAAACGGGGCGGTTACAATCAGGAAGCGGCGATCCGCGAGGCTGTTGACCGCATCACCGTGCGGCCGTTGGGGCAGACGCGACTGCACCCTGGCAGGAGCCTCGGCGAGACGCTCAGCCTGCCGACTTGAGGATTCATCCAACACGCTGGCCACGCGACTATCCCCGGCCGTCGGCCGCAACCGAGGGTGCGCAGCCGATTATGATTTGGCGAAGCATCGTCATCCGCTCCTTGTCGCCCCCCGGGCGGTCAGGATCAATCGGAAATATCAAAGAGAAAATCCGCCGCCCCGAAAGCGGACGACGGATTCCCTGTGTCTAGACCAAGCAACCGGCCGGGCTGAAGGCCCGGCCGGTCCACCAACTTAGAAGTTGATGTTGATGGTGGCGCGACGGTTGAGGGGTTCGCGCACGCCATCGGCGGTCGGACGGGCCAGTTGGGTTTCACCACGGCCGTCCAGCGAGATCACGCCGCCGTTGACG
>NZ_JBKBML010000007.1:0-116424 GCF_046295775.1 Brevundimonas sp.
GGCCTGACCCGCTCGAGCTTTTCGCGAACCTCGTTGGACAGACCGCCGATCGCCGCATAGTCCAGACCGGCCGGCAGCGTCAGCCCTTCATCACGGCGCAGGGCCTCTGCGTCGGCCGCCTGGCGATCCAGATAGCCGGCGTAGCCCGCGTCGATCTCGACCTGCTCTCGCACCGTCGCGGACCATTCGGCGATCTCGGGCCAGCGCCCCTCAAACCGCGTCAGGTCGACGCCGGGATAGGCCAGCAGGTCGCGTAGAGACCGACGCTGCCCATCGGCGTTGACCGCCACGCCCAGCGCTTGGGCCTCGTTCGGCGTCAGGCGGATATCGCGCGCAAAGGCCTGGGCCTCGGTCACGGCCGCGCGCTTGACCTCGAAGGCGCCGGCGCGCTTGGGCCCAACGACCCCGATCTCGACGCCCAGTCCTGTCAGACGCAGATCGGCGTTGTCGGCCCTGAGGCTGAGCCGGTACTCGGCCCGGCTGGTGAACATCCGATAAGGCTCGGTGACCCCGCGGGTCACCAGATCGTCAATCATGACACCGATATAGGCCTGTTCGCGGCCGAGAATGACCGGCGCTTGGCCGCCGGCGGCGCGCGCGGCGTTCAGCCCCGCCATCAGGCCCTGCGCGCCCGCCTCTTCATAGCCGGTCGTGCCGTTGATCTGGCCCGCCAGATAAAGGCCCGGCCGCGCCTTGACCTCAAGCGCCGGTGTCAGTTCGCGCGGATCGACATAGTCGTATTCGATCGCATAGCCGAAGCGGAACACCTCCACCGCCTCCAGTCCCGGAATGGTGCGCAGGAACTTCAGCTGGGTCTCATCGGACACTGAGGTCGAGATGCCGTTGGGATAGACGGTCGGATCGTCCAAGCCCTCGGGCTCCAGAAAGATCTGGTGGGAGGTCTTGTCGGCGAACCGGACGACCTTGTCCTCGATGGAGGGACAATAGCGCGGGCCGCGGCCTGACAGGCGGCCGCCGTACACGGCGCTCTCACCCAGGTTTTCGGCGATGATCCGGTGCGTTTCCTCCGTCGTGTGCGTCACGCCACACGCGATCTGAGGCACGTTGATACGGTCGGTCAGGAAGCTGAAAGGCACAGGCTCGGCGTCGGCCTGCTGCATCTCCAGACGGTCCCAGGCGATGGTTCGGCCGTCCAGGCGCGCGGGCGTGCCGGTTTTGAGCCGCCCCATGCTCAGGCCCGCCCCGTACAGATCGGCGGCCAGGCCAGTCGAGGGCGCCTCACCGAAACGGCCCGCGGCGATCCGCTCCTCCCCCCGATGGATGACGCCGTTCAGGAAGGTCCCGGTCGTCAGAACGACGGCGCCAGCACGCACTTCCTTACCCTCGCCGGTCACCACCCCGACGACGCGGTCGCCGTCCAGCATCAGCCTCTCGGCCGTCGCGCCCTTCAGCGTCAGATTGGGCATGACAGCCAGTTCGGCCTGCATGGCTTCGCGATACAGTCGACGGTCGATCTGGCTGCGCGGCCCGCGCACCGCTGCGCCCTTGGATCGGTTGAGCATGCGAAACTGGATGCCGGACACGTCCGCCAGCCGACCCATCAGTCCATCCAGCGCATCGATCTCGCGCACCAGATGGCCCTTGCCCAGGCCACCGATAGCCGGGTTGCAGCTCATCTCGCCGATGGTCTCGAGCTTCTGGGTCAGCAGCAAGGTGCGGGCACCAAGACGCGCCGAAGCGGCCGCAGCCTCACAGCCGGCGTGGCCGCCGCCGATGACGATGACGTCGAAAGCATTCATGGCCGCTCACATAATCGAAATGGACCGATGCCGCCACCGAGGCCATGGGGTCGTTTCACGTGAAACAGCCTACTTGCCGATGCAGAAGGTTGAGAAGACCTCGCCCAGGATGTCCTCAACCCCGATCTCGCCCGTCACTCGAGAGAGGGCGAGCGCGGCTCGGCGGAGATCATCGCCGGCCATCTCGGGCGCATTGTCGAGAGCGCGACGGCCGGCATCGACCGCCTCAAGCGCCTCGACCATACGACGCCGATGGCGCTCTCGCGTCACTGCCGGGAAGTCGGCGCCGGACAGGTCCCGCGCCAGCCGGCGTGCGATCCAATCGTGAAGCTCGACCAGTCCCTGCCCCGTAGTGGTCGAGACGGACACCTCGTCCGGTCCATCGGCCGAGCGAGACGCCAAGTCGGCCTTGGTGCGCACCACCAGATCATCCGGCCGGGCGAAAGCGGCGGCCGCGCCGGCCGGGTCGCCGGGTGCCCGGACCCATAGCCGCAGGTCGGCGGCCTCGGCCCGCGCACGGGCGCGCCGCACCCCTTCCGCCTCCACCAGGTCGTCGCTGTCGCGCAGACCTGCGGTGTCGGACAGCGTCACCGCATAGCCGCCGATCACCAGTTCGGCGTCGAGCACATCGCGCGTGGTCCCAGCGATGGGCGTGACGATGGCGGCTTCGCGCTCGACTAGGGCGTTAAACAGCGAGGACTTGCCGGCGTTCGTTTCGCCGATCAGCACGACCCGGTAGCCCTCGCGCACGCGCCGCCCGCGATCCGCATCGCCCAAGGCACGGCGAAGGTCGTTGGCCAAGGCGTCCAGAACCGGCCCGGCGGTCGAGGCCAGATGGTCAGGCACCTCTTCGTCGGGAAAGTCGATCTCGGCCTCGACCAGAGACAGGGCCTTGAGCAGGTCACGACGAAATCCGGCGTAGGCGGCGGACAGGGCGCCGTCCAACTGACCCAGGGCCTGCTCGCGCTGGGCCGCCGTTTCGGCATCGATCAGGTCCGCGACAGCCTCGGCCTGAGCGAGGTCCATTCGGCCGTTCTGGAACGCGCGACGGGTGAACTCACCGGGCTCCGCAGGCCGTACGCCCAGAGCGATGAGGGCCTGGGTGGCCGCTTCGACGACCGCGCGTCCGCCATGCAGATGGAGCTCGGCCACGTCCTCGCCGGTGAAGCTGCGAGGCGCCAAAAACTTGAGCACCAGCGCCTGATCAATCGGGCGGCCGTCGCGCCCCAGGTCGCGCACGGACGCTTGACGCGGCTTCAGTCCGGCGGCGCCCAAGGCCGAGAGCGCGTTTTCTACGCCCGGCCCCGACACGCGGATGACCGCGATGGCGCCGCGACCGGGCGGCGTAGCGAGCGCAAAGATGGTGTCGGTCATCGATTATCTCCTCCCCACATCGTGGGAAGGCGACGGCTCACTATTTGACCGCCGCTTCCATCAGACGGCGGAACTGATCCTGGGCCTGCAGCCCGAAGCTGGTCCAGGTCTTCATCAGCTCTTCGGGCTGCATGGCCGCGACATTGGCCTGCATGCGTTTTTGCATCTCGGCCACCATCGCCTCGTTCAGCGGCGTGACATCGGGCAGTCCGAGAAAGGCGCGCGCCTCGGCCGGCGTGCAGTCCACTTCGACATTCATCTTCATGCGGCGCGCTCCTGTTTCACGTGAAACATCTTTTGGTCCCTATCGCCTCGCGCGCGGCGCGTGGCTGCTTGAGGGAGGCTTATGTGTTCATCGACTGGAAGAAGTCCGAGTTGTTCTTCGACTGACGCAGCTTGTCGAGCAGGAACTCGATCGCGTCCTGCGGACCCATTGGGTTCAGGATGCGACGCAGGACATAGGTCTTGGCCAGCTGATCCTTCGGCGTGATCAGGTCTTCCTTGCGCGTGCCGGACTTAAGCACGTCGATGGCCGGGAAGATGCGCTTGTCGGCGACCTTGCGGTCCAGGACAATCTCGGAGTTGCCGGTGCCCTTGAACTCTTCGAAGATCACCTCGTCCATGCGGCTGCCCGTGTCGATCAGGGCCGTGGCGATGATGGTCAGCGAGCCGCCCTGCTCGACATTGCGCGCCGCGCCGAAGAAGCGCTTGGGCCGCTGCAGGGCGTTGGCGTCGACGCCGCCGGTCAGCACCTTGCCCGACGACGGCACAGTGGCGTTGTAGGCGCGGCCCAAACGGGTGATGGAGTCTAGGAGGATCACTACGTCCTTCTTGTGCTCGACCAGACGCTTGGCCTTTTCGATCACCATTTCGGCGACGGCGACGTGGCGGGTGGCGGGCTCGTCGAAGGTCGAGGCGACGACTTCGCCCTTCACCGTCCGCTGCATGTCGGTGACTTCCTCGGGCCGTTCGTCGATCAGCAGGACGATCAGCGACACCTCGGGGTGGTTGGCCTCGATCGACTTGGCGATGTTCTGCAGCATCACCGTCTTGCCGACGCGCGGCGGCGCCACAATCAAGCAGCGCTGGCCCTTGCCCAGCGGAGCGACGATGTCGATGACCCGGCCAGAGCGATCTTTCAGCGTCGGATCCTGGATTTCCATGTTCAGCCGCTCTTCGGGATAAAGCGGCGTCAGGTTGTCGAACAGGACCTTGGTGCGGACGGCCTCGGGGTCTTCATAGTTGATCGTGTCGCACTTCAGCAGGGCGAAGTAGCGCTCACCCTCACGCGGGGCACGCACGGCGCCGTGCACCGTGTCGCCCGAGCGGAGGCCGAAACGGCGGATCTGCGACGGCGAGACATAGATGTCGTCCGGGCCCGGCAGATAGTTGGCGTCGGGGCTGCGCAGGAAGCCGAAGCCGTCCGGCAGGATCTCCAGCACGCCGTCAGCGATGATCTCGACCTCTTCCTCGGCCAGGGCCTTGAGGATAGCGAACATGAGGTCCTGCTTGCGCAGGTTGGAGGCGTTCTCGACCTCCAACTGTTCGGCGAAGGCGACCAGATCGGCCGGCGTCTTCTCGTTCAGCTCCTGCAGGGTAATGCGGCCGGAGGGGACGACAGGATCGCCCTCTTCCTCGTCGTCGACTTCCTGGTCGATCACGGCGTTGCCCTGATCTTCGCCCGCCGCTTCGGTCTGGACCTGCTCGTCCAGAGTCTCGGCTTCGGGGGCGGTGTTGTCGGTGTCGCGGACGTCGGTCATGTGCAGGCTCACGCTCGCGCGGCGCAGCGGCGCCGGCGATGGACTGGAAGTCGGATTGTGCGGCCTCGCGGCCGAGAGGGAGGCGCGACGGTCTCCGGTCCGCTCAAGGGACAGGCGTCACGAAAAGGCGGGGTCCGCCCCAAGCTGGAACGGCGTCGTCAGCGGAACCACGAAACGCCCCTTCAGGTCAAGCGCAGCCGCTTGTCAGAAGGTCCATTCCAGAGTGACCGACAGCACCATGATGATGGCCAGCACGAAGGGAATTTCGTTGGTCATGCGCCAGAAGCGGCCGGTGCGCACCGAGGTCCCCGCCGCGATCCGCTTGCGCTCGGCCGACAGGAAACCGTGCCAGCCGCTGAGCAGCAGCACGCCCAGAAGCTTGGCCAGCATCCAGGGCTCCAACAGGAAGGTCCAGCCGCGCGCAACGGTGTCGATGTGGATCAGCCACAGGCCGAACGCCCAGGCCAGGATCATCGCCGGGTTCAGGATGATGCGCAGCAGCCGTGTCTGCCATGCGCGCAGAAGCGCTTGCATCTCGCTGCGCAGCGGCTCGGGCTTGTCGCGCTGCTCGGCGTCATAGGCATACAGGCGAGGCAGGAACAGCAGGCCAGCCATCCAGGCGATCACCGCCAGAATATGCAGCCCGCGAGCCAGGTCATAGACGCTCATGCCGCATCCTTGCGTTCAGCCTGACACGGACAGGCCTTCCAGCGACCCCGACAGCCAGGACCGAAAGGTCGTGTCCCCTCGCGGCCCAGGGCCTCGGTGACGGCGTCCGCCAGGGTGTCGATGAACAGCGGCCCGGCGCCCACGGCCGGCGCCCGCAGATAGGGGCTGACGCCCTGCTCGTGCGCCAATTCGGCGTATTCGATGTCCAACTCGACCAGGGTCTCGATGTGCTCCGAGACGAAGGCGACCGGCGTGACCACGACGCCCACCTTGTCTCGGGCGGCGTGTTCGATCGCCTCGGGCGTGGATGGGCCCAGCCACTTCAGCGGGCCGACCCGGCTCTGATAGCAAAGGGCGTGATCGATCGGTCCGCGCAGCGCCTCGATGCGCGCGACCACGGCGGCCACGGTCGTCTCGACCTGTTCCTGATAGGGATCGCCCTTGCCGCTGACCAGCTTCTCGGGAATGCCGTGGGCCGAGAACAGCACGCGCATGGGCGCGTCGCCCGCCTCGTCCATCTTGCCGATGACCGCCTGCGCCTGCGCCTCGATCCAGCCGTCCGCGGCCGGATAGCAGCAGACGGTGCGGCTGCGGCCCGGTCCGGCGTAGACTTCGTTCCACTTCTTCAGCGACGACGCCGTGGTGGTGGTCGAGAACTGCGGATAGAGCGGCAGCAGGACGATCTCGTCGGGCGCAAAGGCCGCCACCTCGGCAGCCGTTCGTTCCGTCAGCGGGTTCCAATAGCGCATGGCGATGAAGACGCCGATCTCTGCGCCCGCCATCCGCTGGCCCAGCGCAGCCTTCAGCGCCTCGGCTTGGGTGCGCGTCTCGGGCAGCAGGGGCGATCCGCCGCCCATCAGGGCGTAGTTGGCCTGGGCGCTCTTCTCGCGCCGGCTTGAGATCAGCCGGGCCACCGCCGTGCGGGCGATGCCGGGTAGGCCAATGATGGCCGGGTCATTGAACAGGTTGAAAAGAAAAGGCTTTACCGACGCCTGGTCATCCGGACCACCGAGGTTGAACAGGACGACGGCGATACGGCCCCCGCTCATTGGGCGCCGATCCGACGCAGGGCCCGCTCGACGTGGGCGATGGGCACGTCCGGCAAGATGCCGTGGCCCAGGTTGAAGATCCACGGCCCGTGGCCCCAGGCCTCCATCAGCTGATCGATGCGCCGATCCAGCGCCGGGCCGCCTGCTCGCAGCAGCAGGGGATCCAGCGCGCCCTGGATGGGTTTGATCGCCTGCACCCTCTTGCCGACCTCAAGCGGGCAGGCCGTGTCCAACGCCACGGCCTCGAAAGCTGTTTCGCGAGCATAACGCTCGGCCAACGCCGCGGAACCGCGCGGGAAGCCGATCAGCGGAACGGTCACCCCCAGCTCGCGCACCCGGCGGACCAGGGCCTGGTGCGGCCGCAGCACCAGGCGTTCGAACAGGTCGTCCGGCAGGCCCTCGGCCCAGCTCTCGAACACCTTCAGCACCTGGGCGCCGCTGTCCGCCTGCATCTTCAGATAATGGGCCGTGGCCTCGACCAGCACGGCCAGCAGGGCGTCCACCATCTCGGGCTGGGCGTAGGCGTAGGTGCGGGCCGTGGCGCGCTCGCCCTTGCCGATGGTGCGGGCCTCGCCGTCCAGCATGTAGGTGGCCACCGTCCAGGGCGCGCCGGCGAAGCCGATCAGGGCTCGTTCCGGCTCCAGCTTGTCGCGCACGATCGACAGGGTCTGGCCCACGGACTTCAGCGCCGCTCCGGCGCCCTGGGCCTTGTCGCGCATGCTCTCGACCGGGGGCATGGCGCCCAGCCGAGGCCCTTCACCCGCCTCGAACCAGACCTCCTGGCCCAGCGCGCCCGGGATCAGCAGGATGTCGGCGAACACGATGGCCGCATCGAAACCGAAGCGCCGCATAGGCTGAAGGGTCGCCTCGGCGGCCTTGTCCGGCGTCATGCAGAAGTCGATGAAGCCCGAGGTCGTGGCCCTCAGCGCCCGGTACTCGGGCAGGTACCGCCCCGCCTGGCGCATGAACCACACCGGCGGCCGGTCTAGCGTCTCGCCCCGAAGGACACGGATCAGCGCGGGCGTTGTCATGAACGCCATCTACGACCCGGTGAGCCCAGTCTCAAGGGCGTCGCCGTCGCAGGCTTCCTCTTTCTCCCTTTCAAGAATTGAAAGGATTGGAAGCAGAGGTGTGGGGCCGGGGATGGCGGGGATGACTCGGGTGAGATCCGCCGGTCATGCCGGGCTTATCCCAGGGTTTTCCCAGGTCCGCGGCCTGGGCGCCGCCCTGTGGGCATCATGAGGGTGATCGAGCAGGCCAGCCCGGTGTGTCGGGGCCAAGCCGACATCGACCGCCTGTGGACCCTGGGCGCCGTTAGGGTTTCATTAGGATTTGCCCGACCTTTCGATGAGGGATTGTCCGCCCGTGGATGGACACGGTCCAAGCTCTCGCGTTTTCCGACCCCGTCCCCAGGATCGGCGGGTCGCGGGCGGGCCTTCGTCCGGCTAAGAGGAAACGGCGCCCTGCGGCGCGTCAGAGGCTCAACCGTCATGTCCACAGAAGAGCGAACCTTATGAGTCCGTCGCGCAGCGGCCCCGGTGGACGGCTGGCCACCTATTTCCACGTGCACCTGGTGTCGGACTCGACCGGCGAAACGCTGAACGCCATGGCCAAGGCGGTCACTGCCCGCTTCGACGGCGTCATCCCCATCGAGCACATCTATGCGTTGGTCCGCTCCGAGAAGCAGATGGAGCGGGTGCTGGAGGAGATTGCGTCCGCGCCGGGCGTGGTGCTGCACACCATCGTCGACCGCGAGCTGCGCGAACAGCTGGAGGAAGGCTGCCGACGGCTGGACATGCCTCAGATCGGCGCGCTGGATCCGCTGGTGGGCGCCCTGTCGCGCTATCTGGGCGCGGCCCTGTCGACGCGGGTCGGCGCTCAGCACGCGCTGGACCACGACTATTTCAACCGTATCGCCGCCTTGGACTACGCCATGGCCCACGACGACGGACAGGGCACGCTGGACCAGCTGGAGGGGGCCGACGTTGTGCTGTGCGGAGTGTCGCGCACATCCAAGACGCCGACCTGCATCTATCTGGCCCATCGGGGCATTCGCGCCGCCAACGTGCCTTTGGTGCCGGGCCAGGAGGATGGCGAGCGTCTGACGGCCCTGCGCAATCCGCTGGTGGTCGGGCTGACGGTCTCGCCGGATAGGCTGGTTCAGATCCGGCGCAACCGTCTGGATGGGCTGAACGCCGCCCACGCCTCGGCCTACGTCGACCATGACGCGGTGCGCGACGAGACCGTCAAGGCGCGGCGCGCCTTCGAGCGGCGCGGCTGGCCCACCATCGACGTGACCCGCCGCTCGGTCGAGGAGACCGCCGCCGCCATCGTCAATCTGCTGAGCGAGCGCCGCACCCGTCGTCTGGGAGCCAGCTGGTGAGCGGATTGGTAGGAAACGGCGAGCGCCTGATCCTCGCCTCCAAGAGCGCCGCCCGTCAGGCCATGCTGCGCGATGCGGGCGTGCTGTTTTCCGTCCAGGTCGCCGATGTCGATGAGGACGCCTTGAAGCGACCCGGCGTGGACGCCGCCGCCCTGGCCGTTGAACTGGCCCAGGCCAAGGCCCTGGCGGTGTCGCGCCACGACGCCGAGGCCTGGGTGCTGGGCGCGGACCAGACCCTGGTGTTCGACGGCGGCCTGATTTCCAAGGCGCCGGATCTGGACGCTGCCCGCGTTCGCTTGTCGGTCATGCGCGGCCGGCCGCACGCCCTGCATTCCGGCGCCGCCCTGGCGCGTAACGGTCAGATCGTCTGGTCCGGCGTCGATACGGCGACGATGGAGGTCCGCGACTTCTCCGACGCCTTTCTGGATGGCTATCTGGCGGCCGAGGGTGAGGCCCTGCTGTCTTGCGTCGGCAGCTATCGGCTTGAGGGCCTGGGGTCGCAGCTGTTCGATCGGATCGACGGCGACTATTTCACCGTCCTGGGTCTGCCGCTGTGGCCCGTGCTGGCCGAGCTGCGGCGCGCCGGGGTGATCGCGGCATGACGGTGCGCGCCGGGGTCGCCGGCTGGCCGATCGCCCATTCGCTGAGCCCGCTGATCCACACGGCCTGGCTCTCGGCGGCGGGCCTGGACGGCGCCTATGCGGCGCACCCCTGCGGGACCGAGGCCGATTTCAACCGCTTGCTGGACGGGGGACGCGCCGGCCGGCTGCGCGGCCTGAACGTCACGGCCCCGTGGAAGGAACAGGCGTTGTCAGAGGCCGACATCGTCTCACCGACAGCCCGCGCCTGCGGCTCGGCCAATCTGCTGGTGTTCGAGGGCGGCCGGATCGTGGCCGACAGCACGGACGGCCACGGTCTCCTGATCGCACTGGCGGAGCAGGCGCCTCACCTCTCGCTGTCGGGCGCGTCGGTGGTCGTGCTGGGCGCCGGCGGCGCGGCGCGGGCGGCGGTCCAGGCCCTGGTCGCCGCTGGGGCCGAGGTCGGTGTGCTGAACCGCACGGCCGAACGCGCCGAACGCCTGGCCCAGGACCTGGGCGCGAGGGTCGTCACCCCCGAAGCGCTCACGACGGCCCGGCTGGTCGTCAATGCGCTGAGCGTGCCGCCCGCCCTGGACCTGGACGCCCTGCCGGCCGACGCCGTGGTCATGGACATGACCTATCGCCCGCTGGAGACGCCCTTTCTGGCTCAGGCGCGCGCGCGGGGCCTGACGGGCGTCGACGGTCTGGCGATGCTGATCGGCCAGGCCCGGCCGTCATTCGAGGCCCTCTTCGGCGTCTCGCCACCCGACGTGGATGTGCGCGCCCTGGCGCTGGAGGCGCTGGCGTCATGATCGTGCTCGGTCTCACCGGATCCATCGGCATGGGCAAGTCCACCACCACGGCCATGTTCCGCCGTCACGGCGCCCTGGTGTGGAACGCCGACGAGGCCGTGCACCGTCTCTACGCGCCCGGAGGCGCGGCCGTGGGGCCCATCGCCCAGGCCTTTCCCGGTACAATCGTCGATGGCGGTGTGGATCGCGATCGCCTGGCCGCCGCCCTGGGGCAGAACGCCGAGGCCTTCGCAAGGCTGGAAGCCATCGTCCATCCCCTGGTCGCCCAGGGCCGCGCCGATGAGTTGAAGGCGGCGTCTGATGGAGGGGCGCGGCTGGCGGTCTTGGACATCCCCCTGCTGTTCGAGACCGGCGCCGACCAGGCCGTTCACGCCGTGGTGGTCGTCACCGCCCCCGCCGACGTCCAGGCCCAGCGCGTCCTGGCGCGACCCGGCATGACGCGCGAGCGCTTCGACGCCATCCTGGCGCGACAGACGCCCGACGCCGAAAAGCGCCGCCGCGCCGACTATGTCGTCGACACCAGCCGGGGACTTCAGGCCGCCGAGGCCCGCGTCGCCGAAATCGTGGCAGAGGTGCTGTCGCCGCAGTGGAAACCGCCACGCCGAACTCTTCCGTCAGAGGCCGAACGGCCCCATTAAGAGGCTATGGCTCGCGAGATCGTTCTGGATACGGAAACCACCGGCTTCGACCCGCGCACGGGCGACCGGCTGATCGAGGTCGGCTGCATCGAGATCGAGGACCTGCTGCCGACGGGCCGCACCTTCCACCGCTTCGTCAATCCCGAGCGTCTGATCCCGCCTGACGCCATCCGCGTGCACGGCATCACCGACGACAAGGTGCGCGACGCGCCGAAATTCCACCAGATCGTGGGCGACCTGATGGAGTTCATCGGCGACGCCCAGATCATCGCCCACAACGCCGCCTTCGACCGCAACTTCATCGATTTCGAGTGCGGCCGCTGCAATCATCCGATCACCGGCGAGGCGCGCTGGATCGACACGCTGCAGCTGGCGCAGAAGCGCTTTCCGGGCATGGCCAACTCGCTGGACGCCCTGTGCAAGCGGTTCAAGATCTCGCTGGTCGAACGCACCCTGCACGGCGCCCTGATCGACGCCCGCCTGCTGGCCGAGGTCTATCTGGAGCTCAAGGGCGGCAAGGAACGGGTGCTGGATCTCAGCGCCGCGCGGTCGACCGGCTCCGATGTCGGCCAGACCGGGCCGCGCGCCTATGGGCCTCGCCCGCGCCCACTGTCGCCGCTGGGCACGCCCCAGGAGCATCTGGCCCACGCCGCCTTCGTGCGCGACGTGGTCAAGGACGCAAGCCTGTGGGCCGCCTATGGCTTGGAGGTCGCCCCGGCCGAGGCCGCCGCCTGAGTCCGATCAGTGCGGATCGTCGGCGGCGCCGGCGGGGCTGAGCTTCCAGCGCACCTTGGTCTCGGCGTCTGTACGAGCCGAACCGCGCACCACGATCTGAAGCGATCGACGGGTCAGACCCTCGTCGACATGAACCGCCGGCTCGATCGCCACGTCCGGCCCGTCGGTGCGGAACCACCAGCCTCGCCCGGAGGGTCCGCGCAGAAGGATGGCGCGGCGGTCACGTGACAGGGACGCCTGGACGCCTGGCTCAAGCTGGAACCGCAACGCATAGGGCGCGGCGATAGGGCGTTCGCCGACCTGACCCTCGGCCGGCGGATGCAGCCGCTCCTCGGCGCGAAGCTCGTCCAGCCGCTGATCCAGATACAGTCTCCGCTGGTGAACCAGGCCGAACGGCCGCTTCCAGCCGTCGTGCTCCATCTCGAGCCAGACCGCGCCTTCGGCCGCCTGAGCGTCATGGCTGACACTGAAGGGTTCGCCGACCAGCCGCTGCCCCAGAATCTCGCCCATCCATCCGCCTAGCGGCTCGCCCAGCGGCTGTTCGCCAAGTGTCAGGGTGGAATGGGCAGGCGACAGGCGCAGGGCCTGACGATCCGCCGCGGCCGGCGTCCAGTCGCAGCCGGTCATGAGCCGATCGCGCCCGCAGGTGACGACGAGCGCGAGGGGCTGTGCGCAAGCGGCCTCGCTCCAGCCGCCTCTGGGCGGCGCGCCGGCGTCCGCCACGACGGTTATGAGGGGGCTGGCGATGCGGATCAGGCCGCCGACTTGGCCGGAGGCGTCCTCACGGTCTGTCTCGTCATGGGCGCGGGCCGCGGCGACTCGCTCGGCGGTCGAAGGCCCGCCGCCGTGAAAGCCCGCCAGCCGGCCGTCAGGCAGGGTCTGAAGCCGCAACGCGCGGGTCAGCCGTTCGATCGCGCGGCCGACCGGCTGCGGCGTCGGCAGAGACAGCTGCGCCAGCGCGTCGTCCAGCGTCAGCAAATCCAACAGCAACTCCAGCCCGGCTTCAGGACTGCGCGCCGAATGACCCCCGTCGGGCTGGACCGTCTGCTCCAATGCCTTGTCCAGCTTGGCCAGGGCCCGCATGCGGATCGACGCGCCCGGTCCGCCCGACAGGACGCAGCCGGCGACCGCCGCCGCCGTGAACCGCTCGGCTCGGCCTGCCAAGGCGCCCGGCGGGCGGAGCAACTGCCGCGCCTGGCGCCCCAGAATATCGGCCAGTCGCTGGCGCTCGGGCTCGCTGGCGGCCTGCCCCATCCGGCGCGCCGCGCAGGCTAGGTTCATGACCCGGCGCGCCAGAATGCGCGCCTCCCAGGCGAAGGGCGACCAGCGCGCGAAATGATCGTTCCAAGCCAACGTCAGCCGTGTCGCCTCGCGCGCGCCGCGGTCGCCCTGGCTCATGAGGCCAGGCAGCCAGGCGAAGGCGTGCAGTTGCACCGCAAAGGCGCGGCTGGGGCTGGGGCGATTCCAAGGGTCGGCCGGCGCCGGCGCGTCCATCGTGGCGCCGGCCAGGGCGAAGCGGCCCGACATCACCGCCTTGCCCGGAGCGGGATCCACCGGCCGGAAATCGCGTGGAGAGGCGGCGAAGCCGACCGCGCGCCCGAACCCGAGCGTCAGCCCATAGCCGGGCAGGCCGTAAAGCTCGATCCACATCTGCCGGGTGATCAGTCGCCCCAGCACGGCGGGCAAAAGGGCTGCGCTGGCCTGGGAGCGCCCGGGCTTGACGGGCGTACGCATGGGCGCACCGCGCAGACCGGGGATGACGCCGGTCGGTTCCGACGCTCCGCCTGACGATGTCGGCTCGGGGCGGTCGGCGAACGGACCCAGCGGGCTCACGCGGCGCGGCTCCCGGCGGCTTTCAGGGCGGCGATGTTGGGGGCGTAGGCGCCCGGACCGCCCTTGAACACGGCCGTGCCGGCGACCAGCGCGTCAGCCCCGGCCGAGACGCAAGCGCCGATGGTGTCCACCGTCACGCCGCCGTCGACCTGCAGATGCGCGGGCGAGCCGACGCGGTCCAGGATGGCGCGGACCCGCTCGATCTTGCGCGTCGAGGCGTCGATGAACTTCTGGCCGCCATAGCCGGGATTGACCGACATGATCAGCACCACGTCCACGGCCTCGACCACCTCTTCCAGGATCGCGACCGGCGTGGCGGGGTTCAGCACCAGCCCGGCCTTGGCGCCCAGCTGGCGGATGCGGCCCAGGGTGCGGTGCGTGTGCGGTCCGCTTTCGGGGTGGATGCTCAGGATGTCGGCGCCCGCCTCCCGATAGGCCTCCAGCCAATTGTCGACCGGCGCGGTCATCAGATGGACGTCAAACGGCAGGCTGCTGTGCGGCCTCAGGGCCTTCACCACGTCGGGGCCGATGGTAAGGTTGGGCACGAAATGCCCGTCCATCACGTCGACATGGACCCAGTCGGCGCCCGCCGCCTCGATGGCGCGGACCTCCTCGCCCAGTCGGGCGAAATCACTGGCGAGAATGGACGGGCAGATCAGGGGCGCGCTCATTCACCCCGCTTAGGACCCGTAAACGGCGGCGGCAAGGCGCCGCGCAGACCCGTCAGGGAACCTCGGCCAGAAACTGGAAGATGGCCGAGCGCGAAGCGGCCTCGTCCAGCATGGGGGCGTGGCCGACGCCGGGGATCTCGGCGAAGATCATTTTGCGCGCGGCCTTGCGCATCTTGGCGGCGATCTCTTCGCTCAGCAGGTCCGAGTTTTGGCCCCGGATCAGCAGGACGGGCCGGCCACGCGTCAGGCGGCGGAACATGGGCCACAGGTTCGGGACCAGCGCCTTGGCCCCCGCTGCCTTGATCGGAACTGATATGTCCGGGTCGTAGTCCGGCACCGGTGCGCCCTCGGTGCCTTCCTTGAAGGTTCGGCGAGCGAAGGTGTCCCAGTCTGCATCGGTGTAATGCGGCAGGGCGGCGGCGTTGATGGTCTTGACGTAGGCGGCGGCGTCGTCCCAGGACTGGACCACCACCGGCTTGCCGGCATAGGCGGCGATGCGGGCCAGGCCTTCCTTGGCCACCTCGGGCCCGACGTCGTTCAGAATGGCTGCGGCGATGACCTTCGAGCGCTGCGCCGCCAGGGCCATGGTGATCAGTCCGCCCATGGAGGTGCCCAGGAACACCGCCCGCTCGATGCCGGTCTGCGCCAGAAGAGACTGGATGTCGCGGGCGTAGACATCGGGCGTGTAGGTCATGGGATCCGGCGCCCGGTCCGAGCCGCCGCGCCCGCGCACGTCCACCGCCAGGACGCGACGACCGCTCTGGGCGATCAGGGGCGCGATGACGTCGAAGTCGGCGGCGTTGCGCGTCAGGCCGTGGATGGCGACGACCGGCAGGCGGGCGGGACCGGCGGCTGGGGCGTAGTCGCGAGCGTGCAGGCTGAGGCCGTCGTGGGACGTCCAGCGGCGATCGACGAAGGCGGACATGGCGAGGTCTCCGGGTCGGGGCGGCGGTCGTCGGCCGCGTCTGAAGGGGGCGACCTATGTGCTGCCCGAGGGCTGGGCAAGGATGCGGGCGACAAAGGCGTCCAGATCGCCGCCCTGAAACAGATGGCCCGCGACATGGGCGCGGCGCGCGGCCTCCAGGTCGCTGGGCTGGTCGCCGATCATCAGCGAACGCGCGGGATCGAGGTCGTGATCCGCTACGGCGCGCAGGATCATGCCGGGGGCCGGCTTGCGGTCGGGATGGTCGGGGTGCCGCCACTGCGGATCGGCCGCGTCGGCGTGATAGGGGCAGGCGTAGACGGCGTCGATCACGCCCCCGTCCTGGGCCAGCCGCTCCAGCAGAAGGGCGTTGAAGGCCTGCATCTGCTCCAGGCTGAAATAGCCGCGCGCCACGCCGGACTGATTGGTCACGATGACGGTGACGAAGCCTGCCGCCTTCAGCCGGGCGACCGCTGCGCCCGCACCCGGAGTCAGGCGCAGCTGGTCCGGGCGATGCGGATAGCCGACGTCCTCGATCAGCACGCCGTCGCGATCCAGGAAGGCGGCGGGGCGGCTCATGCGCGAGCTGGCTCGCGGATCAGGGCCGAGAAGGCGGTCATCAGGTGATAAAGGGTCGAGGCGGGCACACTTCGGTCGGGGCTCTGCCCAGCGGCGTCGTAGCTGTCGGTCCACAGGCCGGGCACTTCAGTCGCGAGATGGGTGGCGAAAACTCCGTCGAAAAGCTGGCCGAAGCGCGCCTCCGCCCCCACAAGCGCCAGGGCGCGCAGGCCTTCCGTCTGGGCCCAGAGACGCCGGCCGCCATCTATGAAGCCGGCCCGGCGGTCGATCTCGCGCACTACGAAGCCCTGCTCGTCCAGGCCGCGGGACAGGGCGGTCTCCAGCAGCGGCTGGTCGGCCTCACGCACGGCCAGGCCAGCGCGGCGTGCGCGGTCCAGCAGCCAGATCCATTCGAAATGGTGTCCCGGCTCGACGACCCGGCCAGGCAGGCCTTGGGCCGGCGAAAGCCCTGCGTCGAAATATTCGCCCAGAGTTCCGGTCGCGACGTCAAAGAAGCGATCGTGGAACAGGTCCAGCACGGTGGCGGCGCAATCGCGGAAGCCGGCCTCGGGCGCCGTCTCCATCCAGGCGAGGATCGCCTCCAGCAGATGCATGTGCGGATTCTGGCGGCGCGGCAGGATGGGCGGCAGGCCCTCGCTCCAGCCGCCGGAGGGCTCGCGCATCTGGGCGTTGATGGCCGCCAGCGTCTGTCGCGTAAGCTCCAGCGTCCGGCCGTCTTTCAGCACGCGGTGAGCGGCCGCGAACGCGAACAGGACGAAGGCTTGGTCGTAAAGGTCGGCGCGCTCGTTCAGCGGCTGGCCCGCGTCGTCGGTGGTCAGCCGCCACAGGCCGTCATCGCGCCGGCATGTGGCGATCAGTCCGTCCAGCCCGCGACGCGCGACGGCCTCGGCGCCGGCCCAGCCCAGGGACGCCGCCTCGCAGAAGACATAGACCTGTCGAGCCTGCACCCGGGTGCGGCGGGCGACGCCGATGATCGGCCGCGCATCGAAGTGCAGCGCCTCGTAAAACCGGCCGTTGGCGTCGACACCCCGGTCCGCCCAAAGCGGCAAGGCCTGGTCGAACAACCAGGCGCGGGCCTTTTCGCGGGCGTCGGTCAGCGTCGTCACCGCTCCCGATTAGGCGGGCTTCCCGACTTTGCCAAGCGGACGCCTTGTTGCGAGACGCAACGCGATGTGACGCGCGGGGATTTGGCCTTTGTCGCCCGCCTTGCTAGCTAGCCCCATTCCGCGCCCGCGCGACAGACGCGCCCCAGCCGCCGCCGGAGAAATCCCGTCATGACCCTCCCCTTCATCGACCTTCAGGCCCAGCGCCTTCGCCTCGGCGGCAAGATCGAGGCCGCCGTCCAGGAGGCCGTGGTCGGCGGCGCCTGGGTCATGGGGCCTCAGGTGCGCCAGTTCGAGGCCGACCTGGCCGCCTTCGGCCAGGCCAAGCACGCCCTGGGCTGCGCCAATGGCACCGACGCCCTGGCCCTGCCGATTATGGCGTGGGGCATCGGCCGCGGCGACGCGGTCTTTGTGCCGTCCTTCACCTTCGCCGCCACCGCCGAGATCGTGCCCTGGTTCGACGCCGAACCGATCTTCGTGGACGTCGACGAGAACACCTACAACATGGATCCGGCCGCCCTGGAGCGCGCCATCGACGGCATCAAGGCCGAGGGGCGACTGACGCCGCGCGTGGTCATCGCCGTCGACCTGTTCGGCCAGCCGGCCGACTATCCGGCCATCAAGGCGATCTGCGACAAGCACGGGCTGAAGCTGATCGCGGATTCGGCCCAGGGCTTCGGCTGCACCCTGGGCGGCGAACACCCGCTGAAGTGGGCCGACATCACCACCACCAGCTTCTTTCCGGCCAAGCCGCTGGGCTGCTACGGCGACGGCGGGGCGGTGCTGACCAATGACGACGAACTGGCCCAGCTGATCGATTCCGTGCGTGTTCACGGCAAGGCCGTGGCGGTGGACCTGAAGGACCGCACCTTCGACCACGATCCCAAGTACCTGAACATGCGCATCGGCCTGAACAGTCGGCTGGACACCATCCAGGCCGCCGTCCTGATCGAGAAGCTCAAGGTGTTCGGCGACGAGATCGAATGGCGCAATCGCATCGCCGCCCGATACAACGAGGCCCTGCGCCCGCACGTGACCAAGGTGCCCGATGTGCCGGCTGGAAACGTCTCGAACTGGGCCCAGTACACGATCGAACATCCCGACCGCGACGCCCTGGCCGCGCACCTGAAGGATCAGGGCGTGCCCACCGCCGTCTACTATCCGATCCCGCTGCACCTTCAGCCGGCCTATGAGCACTATCCGCGCGGCGCAGGTGGTTTGCCGGTGACCGAGCGTCTGAAGGACGTGGTCGTCAGCCTGCCCATGCACGCCGATCTGGACGAGGCGACGCAGGCCCGCATCATCGACGCCGTCGCCAGCTTCAAGGGACAAGCCGCATGACCCAGATCCCGATCAAGGTGGGCGTCGCCGGCGCCGGCGTCATGGGGCGCAACCACGCCCGCGTCCTGGCCGAGACCCGCGACTTCCGCCTGACCCACATTCTGGACGCCGACGCCGTGACGGCCGAGGGCGTCGCGGCCGCCTATGAGGCGACCGGCGTCGCCAGCGTCGAAGCCTTCGTCGATGCCGGATTGGACGCCGCCGTCGTCGCCACGCCCAACCGCACCCACGCGGATCTCAGCGTCGCCCTGCTGGAAAAGGGCGTCCACGTCCTGGTCGAGAAGCCGATCGCCGCCACCGTCGCCGACGCCCAGCGCATGATCGACGCGGCCAAGGCCAACAACCGCGTGCTGATGGTCGGCCAGGTCGAGCGCTTCAACCCGGCGGTCGAGGCGGTCAAGCGCGCCATCGCCGACGAAGACGTCATCTCCATCCAGATCACCCGCGTCGGCCCCTTCCCGCCGCGCATGGGCGAGGTCGGGGTGGTCATCGATCTGGCGGTGCACGACATCGACATCATCCGCCATCTGACGGGCGCCGAGATCGTCGACGTCCAGCCGCAGCTGGCCCGCACCAAGGCCGAGCGCGAGGACACGGCCCTGCTGCAGTTTCGGCTCGACAACGGGGTGATCGCCCATATCACCACCAACTGGGTCACCCCCTACAAGACCCGCACCCTGCAGGTGGCGACCAAGGGCAAGTTCGTCGTCGCCGACCTGATGACGCGCCAGGTCACAGAATATTTCGGCCAGCAGCCCGACGGCAGCTATTCGACCCGCGGCCTGATGAGCTGGCCCAACGAGCCTCTCAAGAAGGAGCTCGAGGCCTTCGCCTACGCCATCCGCACCGGCGAGACCCCGGCCGTGACGGGCGAGGATGGGCTGCGCAACCTCGAAGTCGCCCTGCGTTGTCTGGGCGAAGCCTGATCCGCTTGAACCAATGAGGCGATCGGCGTCGGCCTTCATCGTCTGGACGCTGATCGGGGCCGCTTTGATCGCGGTCGGCGCGCGGCTGGACGTGGCTATGCATCCCGTGCCGATGTCGCTACAGAGCCTCGCCGTCCTGGCGGCGGGCGTGCTTGGCGGCTGGCGCATCGGTTTGGCCGCCAGCCTGCTCTATCTGACGGCGGGCGCTCTCGGCGCGCCTGTGTTCGCGGGCGGGTCGAGCGGCTGGACCGCCCTGACGGGACCGACGGCCGGCTATCTGATCAGCTTCCCCATCGCCGCCTTCGCGGCGGCCCTGATCGCCCGAAGAAAGCCGAAGCGCCTCGCCTTCATCGCCGGCCTGGCCGGCCACGCCCTGATCCTGGGCCTGGGATGGGCCTGGCTGGCCCAGACGATCGGTGCGCAGGCGGCGTGGAGCGGCGGCGTTCAGCCCTTTCTGATCGGCGCGATCGCCAAGTCAGCGGCCCTGGCGCTCATCGCGCTTTTCACGATCCCGCGCGGTCTCTTGAAGACATAAGCATATCTTTATATGTCTGCGGGCCACGTCGACAGCAGGAGCCTGCCTTGGCCCGTACGTCCTTCCTCTTCACCTCCGAGAGCGTCTCGGAAGGTCACCCCGACAAGGTCGCAGACCGCATCTCCGACACGGTGGTGGATCTGTTCCTGGCCCGCGACCCCGAGGCCCGCGTGGCCTGCGAGTGCCTGACCACCACCAACCGCGTGGTCCTGGCCGGCGAAATCCGGGGCAAGGGCATCTGGGAGAACGGCGCCTGGGCCGATGGCATCGAGGCCGAGATCGAACAGGCCGTCCGCGCCGCCGTGCGCGACATCGGCTATGAGCAGGACCAGTTCCACTGGGACACCTTCGAGTTCTCGAACTATCTGCACGGCCAGTCGGTCGATATCGCCGTCGGCGTCGACGCCGCCGACAACAAGGACGAGGGCGCGGGGGACCAGGGCATCATGTTCGGCTACGCCTCGAACGAGACGCCCGAGCTGATGCCGGCGACTTTGGCCTACAGCCACAACATCCTGAAGAAGCTGGCCGAGGTGCGACACGCTGGCGGCACCCTGCTTGAGCCCGACGCCAAGAGCCAGGTCACGATCGAATACGTCGATGGCAAGCCGGTGCGCGCCACCTCGATCGTGCTGTCGACCCAGCACGCCAAGGGCAAGGCCGACGCCGTCGCCGCCTTCGTCAAGCCGCTGATCCTGGAGGTCCTGCCCGAGGGCTTCACCGACGAGAAGACGGTCTGGCACATCAATCCCACCGGCATTTTCGAGATCGGCGGACCGGACGGCGACACCGGCCTGACCGGGCGCAAGATCATCGTCGACACCTACGGCGGCGCGGCGCCCCACGGCGGCGGCGCTTTCTCGGGCAAGGATCCGACCAAGGTGGACCGTTCGGCGGCCTATGCCTGCCGCTACCTGGCCAAGAACGTGGTCGCGGCAGGTCTGGCGGACCGCTGCACCATCCAGATCAGCTACGCCATCGGCGTGGCCGAGCCCCAGTCGATCCACGTCGACCTGCACCGCACGGGCCGGATCGATGAGGCCGTGCTGGAGCGCGAACTGCTGGGCCTGATCGGCGGCGCCACCCCGCGCGCGATCCGAGAGCACCTGGGGCTGAACAAGCCGATCTACGCCCGCACCGCCGCCTACGGCCACTTCGGCCGCGAGCCTGACGCGGACGGCGGTTTCTCGTGGGAGAAGACGGACCTGGTCGACAAGCTTAAGGCGCTGGCCTGAGCCCTCGCCTTCAGTTCACATCCTACAGGATGTAGCGGCTGAGATCGGCGTCCTTGGCCAGGTCGCCGATCTTCTCGCGCACCTTGTCGCCGTCGAAGACCAGGGTCTGACCTGACAGGTCAGACGCCTTGAAGCTGGTCTCTTCAAGCACGCGCTCGATCACCGTCTGAAGCCGGCGTGCGCCGATGTTCTCGACCGCGCCATTGGCCGCAACGGCCGCGTCGGCCAGGGCGTCCACGCCGTCGGGCGTGAATTCCAGCGTCACGTCCTCGGTCGCCAGCAGGGCCTGGTTCTGGCGGATCAGATTGGCCTCGGGCTCGGTCAGAATGCGGCGGAAGTCGTCGCGCGTCAGGGCTTTCAGTTCGACCCGGATGGGCAGGCGCCCCTGCAGTTCGGGCAGCAGGTCCGACGGCTTGGCCACGTGGAAGGCGCCCGAGGCGATGAACAGGACGTGGTCGGTCTTCACCGGCCCGTATTTGGTCGACACCGTCGTGCCCTCGATCAGCGGCAGCAGATCGCGCTGGACGCCCTCGCGGCTGACATCGCCGCCCTGCGCGCCCTGGTGCGCGGCGACCTTGTCGATCTCGTCCAGGAAGACGATGCCCTCGTTCTCGGCCAGCAGAAGGGCCTCCTTGGTCAGGCTGTCCTGATCCAGCAGCTTGTCGCTCTCTTCGGCGACTAGGGGCGCGACCGCGTCGCGGACGGGGATCTTGACCGTCTTGGTCTTCTGCCCGCCCATCTTGCCCAGCATCTCGGACAGGTTGATCAGGCCGACATTGCCGCCCGGAATGTCCAGCCCCTGCATGGGCGAGGCCGTATCGGCCAGGGCGATCTCGATCTCCTTGTCGTCCAGTTCGCCGGCGCGCAGCTTCTTGCGGAAGGCGTCGCGCGTGGCCGGCTGGCTGCCCGGTCCGACAAGCGTGTCCAGAATGCGGTCCTCGGCCGCCGCCTCGGCGCGGGCGCGCACGCCGGTGCGGCGCTTGTCGCGCACCATGACCAGGG
Organism: Brevundimonas sp.; assembly: GCF_046295775.1. Lineage (GTDB taxonomy): Bacteria > Pseudomonadota > Alphaproteobacteria > Caulobacterales > Caulobacteraceae > Brevundimonas. The sequence goes on from NZ_JBKBML010000007.1 coordinate 21,906, forward strand.
CGCTCTCGACCAGGTCGCGCATGATCTGATCCACGTCGCGGCCGACATAACCGACCTCGGTGAACTTGGTGGCCTCAACCTTCAGGAAGGGCGAGCCGGCCAGGCGCGCCAGGCGCCGCGCGATCTCGGTCTTGCCCACGCCCGTGGGCCCGATCATCAAGATGTTCTTGGGCGTGACCTCGTCGCGCAGGTCCTCCGGCACGCGCTTGCGCCGCCATCTGTTGCGCAGCGCCACGGCCACGGCGCGCTTGGCGTCGTCCTGGCCGACGATAAAGCGGTCCAGTTCGGAGACTATTTCACGGGGAGACAGGTCGGTCATGCAGGGTATCCGTTCAGAGTTCGCGAGCGCCACGCGCTCAAGCAGCGAGGCTCCGCGAGCCTCGCGGTAGCGCCCTAAAGCCGCTCCACCGTCAGGTTGCCGTTGGTGTAGACGCAGATTTCGGCCGCGATCTTCATGGCCTTGCGGGCGATGGCCTCGGCGTCCAGCTCGGTGTTCTCGTCGATGAGGGCGCGGGCGGCGGCCAAGGCGTAGTTGCCGCCCGAACCGACGGCGGCCACGCCATGCTCAGGCTCCAGCACATCGCCGACGCCGGTGACGGTGAAGATCGAGTCCTTGTCGGCCACCAGCAGCATGGCCTCCAGCCGGCGCAGATAGCGGTCGGTGCGCCAGTCCTTGGCCAGATCAACGCAGGCCCGCGCCAGCTGGCCCGGATACTGCTCCAGCTTGGCTTCCAGCCGCTCGATCAGGGTGAAGGCGTCGGCCGTGGCCCCGGCGAAGCCGGCCAGCACCTTGCCCCCCGACAGCACACGCACCTTGCGCGCCGCGCCCTTGACGATGGTCGGGCCCATCGAGACCTGGCCGTCGCCGGCGATGATGGTCTGGCCGTTCTTGCGCACCGCCAAGATAGTGGTGCCGTGCCAGCCGGGAGAGGGGGCTGAGGTCGAAAATGCGTCGTGGGTCATTCAGGCCAGATGGAGTGGCGCTCGAGCCGTGGCAAGCGTGCGCGACATTGCGACCGATCAGGGCGTGCGGATCATAGGTCCGCTGGCTCGATGGCCATTCGCTGAAGGAGAGGGTGATTGGGCACGTGGTTGATGACGGACTGAAAAAAACGCGATCCATGCAAGCGCTGCAGTGTCATCCGCGCCTGTGCCTTCAGTTCGTCGCGCTGGGCGGCTGAAAAGCTCTGGGTTTTGAAGTGAACCGCCATTATCCAGGGGGCGATGGCGCAGAACCAGCCGGCCTGCATCAGCCGGAAGCAGAGATCGTCTTCCTCGCCATAGCCGCGCGGGAAGTTGATCGCATCGAAGCCCCCGACCTCTCGGATCGCCTCTGTACGCCAGAGGGCGCAAAAGCCATTGATTGACGGCACGACAATCGGCCGCCGACCGAACTTCCACTCCAGTTTCGGCGCAAGATAGTCGATCGCCGAGAAAATCTCGGCCTGAGTGAGGTGTATCCAGGAGCGTTCCGACGACAGCACGACGCTCTGGCTGCCGGCCTGGTTCGATAGGGGACCGATCGCCGCGAGCATGGGGAAAGCTTCCGCCGCCTCGACCATGGCCTCGATGTCGGCGCGCCGGATGAGGCAGTCGGAGTTCAACAGCAGAACGTATTTCGACGCGCCGTCAAAGGCGCGGGCGATGTTGGCGGTGTAGCCTTGGTTCTCCTCATGCCGCTCATAGGCGCAGCCTCGCTGGGTCGCCCAATCTCTCAATTCGCTCCAGCATTCGTCCGTCGAACCGTCGTCTAGCAGACGGATGCGATCCACGGGAACACCGCTGCTGAGCAGGCATTCGACGGCGCGGCGCGTCAGCTCGATCGCATTGTAGATCGGGATCGCGACGATCCAGTCCACAGATGCTTTGGCGGAGGAAGGCTGTCTCACCACGAGTTCACGACGACGCCTGGAGTGTTCCGCAGGTGTGTTTGGCCGCCGTTGAACAGTGACACCTTCAAGGCGCTGTGCTTCAGGGCCAGAGGAAGAGTGACCTGGTCCCTGGCGATGAATCGTCGGGCGAGGCCAAAGGCCCTCCTGAGCACGCGCGCCGTTTCGGGGGTGGCCCGGAAGCCGATCGCTCCGGTCTCCATCAACCCGCCAGATCTTTCAAATTCCTGTTCCGTCAGGTGGTTTCGGAATTCCGCGACCTCATCTGCTGACGCTCTGTTTCCGCGTATTATTGCATCGAGCTCATCGTAGACGCAGTCGCGCTCATAATGGGCGAAGGCGCAGATGTCGGAGTGATCCAGGGTAGCGGATATTTCCTCGAGCGCATGTCGCTGAACCGAAACACGGGAATCGATCCAGATGATCTTGCTGCCCTCAGGCATCAGAGAGGCCAGGCAGTATTTGTGAAACAGGACTGCAAGCTTGGGATTTGCGTCCCAGTACAGACTTGGAATGAGGCGCCATCCCTTCACATCCAGCCCAGCGTCGTTGTAGAGTCGCATATCCGGCCACTGGGTGGTGTTGTTTGTCAGGGCGTGCCGCTCGCCTGAGATGGCCGTGAAGACTATGGCCTCAGTGCTTCCCGGCTGTCTGGCAAGCCCATACAGCGGCAAGATCGGCGTTTCGGTCGTCGGCTGAGGGTCGGGCGTCTCCGTCCTCGTCCACGCTGTCCGCATCGCATCGGCTCGAGCGGCGTCGAGAGCCAGAAGATGCGTGAGGGGATCGTCCTGATTTGTAAGGCCGAACTGGGCTCGATATGCGGCGGGATCAAACCACGGCGCCGGCCATCGCCCCTCGCGACACCCATGATTGAGCCAATGCTTCATGGGATCGACACCCGCTCGCGCCACATCGCGGTACTTTGACAGGTAGAAGTCGGCGTCGAAATAAGACGCCAGAAGGCCGTCGCGCGTCGCCTCCGACGAACAATCCTCGCTCAGATCGGTCGGCTCGTCGCGAACGGTCGATCCTGCCGCCTGCCGTTTCCACAGCCGCCGCAGGCTCAACTTCTGTCTCGCCGAGCCGACCCGGAACCCCGTAGCAACGTCCTATCCCCCCTCGTGCCGCGTCAGGCGCAGTACAGACCTTCGAACATCTTGCGATAACGACCCCGCGTGTCCACGACGGCCTGTGCCTCGCGCTGAATGCGGGCATAGTCGTAATAGTCGTGGTCGGTGGTGATGACGATGCAGTCGTAGGCGGCGAAGCCTTCGGCCTCGGCGTCCACCTGAGCGATGCCCTCGGGCGCTTCATGACGGTTCAGATCGGTGACGTAGCGGTCGTCGTAAACCAGGTCGGCGCCCATGGCCGAGAGCTGGTGGATGATCTCGAGAGCCGGGCTCTCGCGGAGGTCGTCAATGTTCTTCTTGTAAGCCAGGCCGCAGATCAGAATGCGGCTGCCGTTCACTGATTTGGACGCGTCGTTGAGCGCCTTGAGCACCTTGCTGACCACGAATTCCGGCATGGCGGAGTTCACCTGCCCGGCCAGTTCGATGAAGCGGGTATCGATGCCGTACTCGCGCGCCTTCCAGGTCATGTAGAAGGGGTCGATCGGAATGCAGTGGCCGCCCAGACCGGGGCCGGGCCAATAGGCGGTGAAGCCGAAGGGTTTGGTGGCGGCCGCCGAGATGACCTCGTGGATGTTGATGTCCATGCGGTCGGCGACGATCTTCATCTCGTTGACCAGGCCGATGTTCACGCAGCGGTGGATGTTCTCCAGCAGCTTGGTCATCTCGGCCGTGCGCATGGACGAAACCTCGACCACCTGGTCGGTCATCTTGCCGTACAGATAGCTGGCGCGTTCCAGGCACTTCTCGGTGTGGCCGCCGCAGACCTTGGGCGTGTTGTGCGCCGAGAAGCGGGCGTTGCCGGGATCTTCGCGTTCCGGCGAATAGGCCAGGAAGATGTCACGGCCCACCACCAGACCTTCCGCCTCAAGAGCAGGCAGGAAGAACTCCTCGGTCGCGCCGGGATAGACGGTCGATTCCAGCGCGACCACTTGGCCCGGCCGGAAATGCGGCCGCAACGCTTCGGCGGCGTCAGCCACATAGGACATGTCCGGCGTGCGGTTGGCGGTCAGGGGCGTGGGCACGCAGACGATGACGGCGTCGGCTTCCTCCAGAACCGAATAGTCGCTGGTGAAGCGGCAGCCATCGTTGTCGACCAGGGTCTGCACGGCGCTGTCGGCGATTGACGGATGGGCGATCGCCCTTCCGAGAGCAGGTCCACCCGCTCGCCGCTGGCGTCCAGCCCGATGACGGGAAAGCCCACTTCGCTGAAGCGCATCATCAGCGGAAGACCGACATAACCCAGGCCGACCACGGCGACGGTCAGAGCGCGCTCATCGACCTTGCGTTTGAACTCTGTCCCGGAAAGACGTCCAGGATGTGCACCATCTGCCAAGGCGAAACTCTCTACTAGAAGTGGTCAGGCGCCGCCCTTTAGACCACGTTTGATACGAACGCCCTGCCGCAGGGTGCGGTGGAGTGTCGCACGGGCTGGCAGCGCGCACGAAGCCGAAGCTTGACCATAATCATCTGACTTCGCTGGACACTCGTGAGGGCGAGTGTCGGAAAGATGGCGCACCCGAGAGGATTCGAACCTCTGACCCCTGCCTTCGGAGGGCAGTACTCTATCCAGCTGAGCTACGGGTGCGTCTGCGGCGCGAGGCCGGAGCGGCTGCTTACAGCATGGGTGAGGACGCCTCAATCCCCAGGATGATCGACGCGGTCGGCGGGCGCGGGGCGGTGGGCGTTGGCGCTTCGCGAACGGACGGCGGTGGTCATCGGCGAAGACGAGGCGGTCGCCGCCGCAAACGGCATGGTGGGCTGGTGGCGGCCGGCTCAGGGTCCGGTCATCGAGGCCCGGCGGTTCGGGCCTTTTCATAAACCCGGAGCCCCGCAGATGATCCTGTCCGCCCTCGTTCTCGCCGCCGCCCTGTCCGCCTCGCCCCTGCAGGAGGCGACGCCCGCCGCCGTGGCCTTCACCTTTGACGCCGCCGCGCAGGGCACGATCCGTGTGGCGCTGTTCGACAGCGCCGAGGCCTATGCCGGGCGCGGCCAGCCGGTGCGCGTCGCCGAGCTCAAGGGCGATGCGGCCTCGACGGGCGCCGTCTTCGAGGGCCTGCCTACCGGCCAGTACGCCGCCAAGATCTATCACGACCTGAACGACAACGGCCGCATGGACGCCAATCCGTTCGGCATGCCGACCGAGCCCTTCGCCTTCTCCAACAATGCGGTGGGCAACATGGGGCCGGCCAACTGGGAGCGGGCGCGCTTCAGCGTGTCGGGCGACACCGCCCAGTCGATCGTGCTGCGCTGAAGCGAAGCTGCAAGGAGATCGCCATGCGCCCCAACCGCCGCGCCTTCATGATCGGCGCCTCCGCCCTGGTCGCCACGCCCGATGTCAGCTGGGCCGCGCACGCCCTGAATGTCGCCTCGGACTGGTCGCTGGCCACGGCCGACGTCGATACCGACGTGGCGCCGCGCGCTCTGGAGCTGGTGCACGGCCGGGCGCCCGAGGGCCTGGCCGGCTCTCTGTATCGCAACGGCCCGGCCAAGTTTCGGCGGCCGGGCGGGGCGGCGACCCACTGGTTCGACGGCGACGGCATGATGCGTCGATTCCGCATTCAGGACGGCCAGGCCAACCTGGCGGCGCGCTTCGCCGATACGCCCAAGCGCCGGCAGGAAAGCCGGCTGGACGCCATGGTCATGCCGGGCTTCGGCACAGCCGCCGATCCGCGCGCCGAGCTGGGCGGACCCGACGACGCCAATGCGGCCAACACCTCGGTTATACCGGTCGGCGACGCGGTCTGGGCCTTGTGGGAAGGTGGATCGCCTCTGGCCATGGACGCCGACAGCCTGGCGACGCGAGACTTCGTCACCCTGCGGCCCGATCTGAAAGCCATGCCCTTCCTGGCCCATCCGCGCATCGAGCCGGACGGCCGCATCTGGAACCTGGGCATGAGCGGAAACCGCGCCATCGTCTGGCGTCTGGCGTCCGACGGCGCGCTGGAGGACGCCCAGCTGATCGATCTGCCGCGGGCCAGCTATGTCCACGACTTCACTGCCACGGCCCGCCATCTGGTGATCGTGCTCCAGCCTTGGGTTCAAATCCGCGACGTCATGCCGGTCAGCCACAGCTATGACTGGCGCCCGGAGGCGGGGACCCAGGTCCTGATCGTCGATAAGGCGGACCTGAGCCGCCGGCGCGTGGTCGAGCTGGAGGCGTTCGGCTTCTTCCACCTTGGCGACGCCTGGGAGACGGCGGACGGGGAGATCCGTTTCGACGTCTGCGCCCATCGGGACATGAGCTTCGCCGCCACCGGCGCCTCAAACCTGCTGAACGGCCAATCCTCAGGCGCGCGACCGGCGGAGCTGGCCCTGGCCGTGTTGCCGCTCAATGGGCCGGGCCGGCTGGAACGAACTGGGGTGGCGGCCGAGTTCCCGCGCGGTCTGTCCCGTCTGGCCGGCGAGGCGCGGCGCTTCAGCGTGCATACGGCGGGTGAAACGCCCGGCCGGCCGCTGGCCACCGGCGTCGGCGTCACGGACTGGTCGACGGGCCGCACGCGCACCTTCGACTTCGGCGACGGCCATGTGGTGGACGAGATGATCCCCGTCGCCCGTCCCGGAGCGGTGCACGAGGCCGACGCCTGGCTGCTGGGACCGACCATCAACCTCAAGGCCGGTGTGACCGAGCTGCACGTCTTCGACATGGCCGATGTCGCGGCCGGACCGGTCGCGACCTGGCGGGCGGACGTGGCCCTGCCCGCCGCCTTCCATGGCAACTGGAAGGCTGCCTAGTACCAGCAGGCCTCTCGCAGAGCACGGGCGTAGCGCCGGCTGACGGGGGCGACCACGCCGCCCTCCAGCGTCAGGGCGGCGCGGCCGTCGCCGCGCTGGATGTCGCGCACGGCGTCCTTGGCCACCCACCAGCTGCGATGGGTCTGGGCGCCTTCCAACCCTTCCAACTCCTCCAGCGCGTCGGACAGGCGCATCAGGATCAGGTCCGAGCCTCGGTCGGTGTGGATGCGAAGATAGTGATCCTCGGCTTGGACAGCATGGATGGCCGCGCCGCGCAGACGAGGCGGCAGGCGGGCGGGAAAGCGGGCGGCGGGCCGGCTCTCGGGCGCCTGATGGGTCTGAACCGGCTGTGCGCGACGGCCGGTGAAGACGTTGATCGCACTGACCACGGCGGTGATCACCACGACGGGAAAGAACAGCTGGCCCATGGCGGTCGGGGCGTACAATCGCCCGGCGAAGGCCAGCCCCGTCGCGGCCCAGACCAGCACCACCAGCGGTCCGCTGATCACAAGGGTCAGCACGATCACCTGCAGCCAGGGCCGCTCGTCCAGGTCGATGAACCGGTCGATCATCACGGAGCACAGGTGGCCCCACAGGCCGCCCAGGATCATGATCGGGATCCAGTAGGCCAGGCGCGCACCTAGCGGCGCCGCGAGGCTGCCGAACGCCCCGGTCAGCGACAGCACGACGCCGGCCGCCACGGCGACGCCCAGACCGCGTGCGATCCGCCGCCAGGCTTCGGACTTCGGCGTCATTGCGGCCGGGTCTCGGGATCGCAGACGGCGCGGAAGCCGGCGGCCGAGAAGCGGACCATGTAGGCGCAGGCGCTTTCCAGGTCGCCCGACCGGCAAAGGCCGCCCGACAGTCGGTCCAGCCGCCCGGTTTCGCCCAGTGTCAGGGTCAGGGCGCCCGACAGATTATGCCAGGCCCAGTACAGGTCGGTCTCTCGCGCCTGGGGCAACACTCGCTTTAGCAACTGGATCAGCCGCAGGATGGCCGGGTCGAAATAGCGCGCCATGGTCTCGCCGCCGAAGGTCGGATTGGCGTTGGTCTGGGCCACCAGGGCGGAATAGTGCTTCCAGCCGGGGCCGCCCTTGAGCGACCATTCGAAGGGCGGGCGCAGGAAGGCTTCGAGCAGTCCCTCCAGCGTCATGGCCTCGCCATGGGCCTCGGCGTAGCGGTTGATGGCGTCCATGCGCTCGTCGTTCCACACCTGGGCGCGCCGCACGAAGACGGCGTCGAACAGGTCGCGCTTGGCCCCGAAATAATAGTGAACCAGCGCCGTATCCACGCCGGCCTCGCGCGCCACCTCGCGGATGGTGACGCCGTAGAACCCGTGCTTGGAGAACAGGTCCTCGGCGGCGTCCAGAATCGAGTCTCGGGTTTCGCCGGCGGCGCGCGCCTGGGTCTTGGGCGGTCGACCGCGACGAGCGGGCTTGGACGGGTCAGCAGTGGCCTTCGGCGCAGTCATGGAGGCAGCTAAGCGCGCTCCGCCAAGCGGTGCAATGGCGCCACAGCGGTGGATGATCCAACCCGTCCAAAAGCGTGGCCGTTTGACATCATGGCGAAAGCTGGTCAGTTTCACGAAAATCATTGAACGCTGAATAAAAGCGTCATCGGGCTGGAAACAGAGATTGGGATGCAGATGAACAGACTGGTGAAGACCGCCCTCATGGCGGGCGCGGCCTGGACCGCGATTTCAGGCGTGGCCGCAGCGCAAAGCGTGGAGACTCGCGCCCAGCAGCAGAACGAGCAGGCCGCGTCCGTCGAGGACATCGTCGTCACCGCGCGCCGTCGCGAAGAAAGCTTGCAGGACGTGCCCGTGGCCGTCACCGCCGTCTCGGGGGAGCAGCTGGAGGCGCGCGGCGCCATCGACATCACCGAACTGGCGCGTTCGACCCCCAGCTTGACGCTGAATGCGGCGCGCGGATCGAATTCCACCCTGATCTCCTTCATCCGCGGCGTGGGCCAGCAGGACCCGCTGTGGGGCTTCGACCCCGGCGTCGGTCTGTACATCGACGACGTTTATGTGGCGCGTCCGCAGGCCGCCGTTCTGGACATCTTTGACGTCGAGCGCATCGAGGTGCTGCGCGGGCCGCAAGGCACGCTGTATGGCCGCAACACCATCGGTGGCGCGATCAAATACGTCACCCGCCGGATCAACGTCGACGAGCCGGAAGGTTCGATCCGCGCCTCGTACGGCAGCTATGATCAGCGCGACTTCGTCGCCACCGCCGCCCTGCCCTTCAGCGAAGACTTCGCCGTGTCGGCCTCGCTAGGCCGCTATCTGCGCGACGGCTACGGCGTGAATCTCAACACGGGCAACGAACACTACAACAAGGACGTCACCGCCTTCCGCGCCAGCGCGGAATGGACGCCGACCGACAGCCTGTTCTTCCGTCTGGCCGGCGACATCGTGAAGGACGACTCCAACGCCCGCCACGGTCACCGCGAAACCGCCCCCAGCCCGACCGATCCGTACGACACGGCCGCCGGCGCCGGCGACACCAACAAGGTGGTGGCCAAGGGGCTGTCGCTGACTGGCGAATGGGCCGTCAACGACTGGCTGACCCTGAAGTCGATCACCGCCGCGCGCGACGGCTTCACGCGCGGAAACATCGACTTCGATAACTTGCCCGGGCCGATCCTGGACATTCCTGCGCGCTATGACGACGAGCAGTTCAGCCAGGAATTCCAGGCGCTGCTGACCGGCGACCGCTGGTCGGCCGTCGCCGGTGTCTATTACATGGACGCCACGGCCTCGGGCGCCTTCGACACCGTGGTGGGCCTGGCCAATCTGACGACCCTGACTGCGGGCTCGGTGGACACCAAGAGCTACGCCGTCTTCGGCGACGTCAGCCTGGACGTGACCGACGCCCTGTCGCTGTCCGTCGGCGGCCGTTTCACCCACGACGAGAAGACCGGAACCGTCTTCCGCCAGCAGTATCTCGGCATCCGCAGCCCCGACTTCGGCAATAACGCCGCCGTGCCGCTGGGCGGGCCGCGCACCGACTACACCGCCACGCGCGAGTTTGAAGAGTTCACGCCGCGTGTCTCGGCCAGCTACAAGTTTGGCCCGGACCTGACGGCCTATGCCTCCTGGGGCAAGGGCTTCAAGTCGGGCGGTTTCGACATGCGCGGCGACGCCGTCCTCTATCCCGACACCGTCAACGGCTATGATCCCGAGATCGTCGAGACCTATGAGATCGGCCTGAAGGGCTCGCTGTTCGACCGCCGCTTCACCTTCGCCACGGCGATCTTCGACTCGTCGTATGAAGATCAGCAGATCACGACCCAGTACCCGGCCGGTGCGACCGTCGCCTCGGTGGTGGACAACGTCGGATCGTCCTCGATCCGGGGCTGGGAGTTCGAGGGCCGCCTGCGCGCCACCCCGGCCCTGACCTTCCAGGGCACGCTCAGCTACATCGACGCCAAGTTCGACGAGTTCCTGGCCTACATCCCGACCGGCCCGCTCAACGCGACCTGCCCGACGCAGCCGGGCTGCTTCGTCGATGTCTCGAACGCGCGTGACTTCCAGAACACGCCGGAATGGACCGGTTCGATCGGGGCGACCTACAACCTGTTCCTGAGCGACGGTTCGATGATCTCGTTCCTGCCTTCGGCGGCCTATCGCGGCGCCTATCAGCAGTTCGAGACGCCGGCTCCGCTGCTGGACCAGAGCGACAGCTTCTGGCTGTACGACGCCAGCGTCGTGTGGACCTCGGCCGACGACCGCCTGACCTTCGGCGTGCACGGCAAGAACCTTTCGGACGAGCGCTACAAGATCGGCGGCTACAACTTCCCCGGCGCGCTGACCGGCGACTCGATCATCGCCTTCTACGGCCCGCCGCGCACCGTCACGGCGACCCTGGGGCTGAAGTTCTGATCGCCCGTATTCTCCTGAAAGCCTGATCCGAAAGTGATCCGGGCGGCGGTCCCGACGGGCCGCCGCCCTTTTTCTTGGCGCCGGGGGCCTGTCGCGCTTACCGTCGTCCGCAAGCGGCCAGCCAAGACGCCGCAACCGCATCCGAGGACACGCCCATGACCGCCGCCTCCGCGACCCCGCCCGAAACGGCTCCGGCCTCGCCCGGCTACCGCTTCTATGTGCTGGGGGTGCTGATCCTCGTCTATATGCTGAACTTCCTGGATCGGCAGATCATCGGCATCCTGGCCGCGCCGCTGAAGGCGGAGTTCGGCCTGTCGGACAGCCAGTTCGGCCTGCTGGGCGGCATCGCCTTCGCTTCGGTCTATTCCACCCTGGCTATTCCACTGGCCGCCCTGGCGGACCGGGCCAGCCGGGTGTGGATCATGACCGGCGCCCTGGCGGTCTGGTCAGGCTTCACCGCCCTGTGCGGCGTGGCGGGCTCGTTCGGCCAACTGTTCCTGTTCCGCATGGGCGTCGGCGTAGGCGAGGCCGGCGGCGTAGCCCCCGCCTATTCGCTGATCGCGGACTATTTCCCGCCGAGACAGCGCGCGCGGGCGCTGGCGGCCTTCGCCTTCGGCATTCCGCTGGGGACCGCTGCGGGCACCCTCGTGGGCGGCCTCCTGGCCGCAACCTACGGCTGGCGCACCGCCTTCATCGTCGTCGGCCTGATCGGCCTGCTGGTGGCGCCTATCCTGCGCCTGACCGTGCGCGATCCCAAGCGCGGCGGGTCCGATGCGCCCAAGGTGATCCAGCCCGCCGCGCCCGTGGACGCCGCGCCGGTGGCGGCCCAACCGCCCGTGAACGTCTCGGACCGCGTCGGCCGCATCGCCTCGCGCATCATGCTGGGCCTGGGGGCGGGCTGCCTCGTCCTGGCGGCGCTGGCGCAGTTCGCCGGCCTGGGGCTGAACCCGCTGGTCGCCGGCTTTGGAGGCCTGCTGGCCATCGTCATCGGCGTATCGCTGCACGTCGCGCGGGTCACCGCCTCGGTGGTCATTCCCAAGAAGAGCTTCTGGCTTCTGGCCCTGGGCGCCGCCTCGTCGTCGGTGTGCGGCTATGGCGTGGCCGGCTGGCTGCCGCTGTTCTTCATGCGCAGCTTCGACCTGACCCTGGCCCAGACCAGCTGGTACTACGCCGGCATCGCCCTGATCGGCGGCCTGGTCGGCATCTGGATGGGCGGCATGATCGCCGACAAGCTGGCCAGCCGCGGCAAGGGCGCCTATCCGCTGACGCCCGCGATCGCCTTCCTGATCTCGGCGCCCTGTTTCATTCTGGCGATGAACTCGCCCTGGCTGATCGGCCTGGTCCTGCCGGGCGGCGGGTCGCAGGCGCAGCAGCTGACGCTGGCCTTCCTGATCTTCCTGATCCCGACCGGGCTGAATCTGGCGTGGCTGGGACCGATCACGGCGGCGATCCAGCACATCGCGCCGGCGCCCATGCGTTCGACCGCCTCGGCCCTGTTCCTGCTGATCAACAACCTCTTGGGGATCGCCGTCGGCTTCTACTATTTCGGCTGGATGAGCGACCTGCTGGCGCCCCGCTTCGGCGACGAGAGCCTGCGCTGGGCGATCTACACCGGCATGGGCTTCTATGTTCTGGCGTCCATGCTGCTGATCGGCGCGTCGCGCACCCTCAAGAAGGACTGGGTCGACTAAAGGCCCCGCCGTTCGCGCCATACCCCTGTTGCGCCTGCGAAGGGCCGACGCCTATAAGCGCCGCAACTCTCTCTCAAGCGGTCAGGGCGTCGGTCCATGAACATTCACGAATATCAGGCCAAACAGGTCCTCAAGGGCTTCGGCGCCCCGGTCGCGGCGGGCGTTCCGATCACCTCGGCCGACGAGGCCGAAGCGGCCGCCAAGCAGCTGCCCGGCCCGCTCTATGTCGTGAAGTCGCAGATCCACGCCGGCGGGCGCGGCAAGGGCAAGTTCAAGGAACTGGGCGCCGACGCCAAGGGCGGCGTCCGTCTGGCCTTTTCGATCGAGGAAGCCGTCGCCCACGCCAGGGAAATGCTGGGCAACACCCTGGTGACCGCCCAGACCGGCCCGGCCGGCAAGCAGGTCAACCGCCTGTACATCGAAGACGGCGCCGACATCGCCCGTGAACTGTACCTGTCGCTGCTGGTGGACCGCTCGGTCGGCCGCGTGGCCTTTGTCGTCTCCACCGAAGGCGGCATGGACATCGAGACGGTCGCCCACGACACGCCCGAGAAGATCCACACCATCGCCATCAATCCGGAAGCCGGCGTGACCGACGCCGACGTGGCCGCCATCTCCAAAGCGCTGGAGCTGACGGGCGACGCCGCCGAGGACGCCAAGTCCCTGTTCCCGGCGCTCTACAAGGCCTTCGTCGAGAAGGACATGGCCATGCTGGAGATCAACCCTCTGATCGTCATGGAGAACGGCCGCCTGCGCGTGCTGGACGCCAAGGTCAGCTTCGACGGCAACGCCCTGTTCCGCCACGAGGACATCCGCGCCTTGCGTGACGAGACCGAGGAAGACGCCAAGGAGATCGAGGCCTCCAAGTGGGACCTCGCCTATGTCGCCCTGGACGGCAACATCGGCTGCATGGTCAACGGCGCGGGCCTGGCCATGGCGACGATGGACATCATCAAGCTGTACGGCAAGGAGCCCGCCAACTTCTGCGATGTCGGCGGCGGCGCGTCCAAGGAGAAGGTCGCTGCGGCCTTCAAGATCATCACCGCCGACCCCAAGGTTGAGGGCATCCTGGTCAACATCTTCGGCGGCATCATGAAGTGTGACGTCATCGCCGAAGGCGTGGTCGCGGCCGTCAAGGAAGTGGGCCTGAAGGTGCCGCTGGTCGTCCGCCTGGAAGGCACCAATGTCGAGCTGGGCAAGAAGATCCTGAACGAGTCGGGCCTGGCCATCACCGCCGCCGACGACCTGGACGACGCCGCCCAGAAGATCGTCGCGGCGGTCGCCTAAGCGACCCGACCGCCCCAGACACGCACGAATTCAGAGCACAGACACATGTCCATTCTGGTCGACAAGAACACCAAGATCCTGGTCCAGGGCCTGACCGGCAAGACCGGCAGCTTCCACACCGAACAGGCGCTGGCCTACTACGGCACCCAGATGGTCGGCGGCATCCATCCGGCCAAGGGCGGCCAGACCTGGACCGGCTCGCACGGCGAGAGCCTGCCGATCTTCGCGTCGGTGGCCGAGGGCCGCGACGTGACCGGCGCCGACGCGACCGTGATCTACGTCCCGCCGGCGGGCGCCGCCGACGCCATCATCGAGGCCATCGAGGCCGAAATCCCCTTCATCACCTGCATCACCGAGGGCATCCCGGTCATGGACATGGTGCGGGTCAAGGCGCGGCTGGACCGCTCCAACTCGCGCCTCCTGGGCCCCAACTGCCCCGGCGTGCTGACCCCCGAAGAGTGCAAGATCGGCATCATGCCGGGCTCGATCTTCAAGAAGGGCTCGGTCGGCATCGTCTCGCGCTCGGGCACCCTGACCTATGAGGCCGTGTTCCAGACCACCAACGAGGGCCTGGGCCAGACCACGGCCGTCGGCATCGGCGGCGACCCGGTCAAGGGCACCGAGTTCATCGACATGCTGGAGATGTTCCTGGCCGACGACGCCACGGAATCCATCATCATGATCGGAGAGATCGGCGGCGCGGCCGAGGAAGACGCCGCCCAGTTCCTGATCGACGAGGCCAAGAAGGGCCGCAAGAAGCCGATGGCCGGCTTCATCGCGGGCCGCACGGCCCCGGAAGGCCGCACCATGGGCCACGCCGGCGCGGTCGTCTCGGGCGGCAAGGGCGATGCGGGCTCCAAGATCGAAGCCATGGAAGCGGCCGGCATCAAGGTCTCGCCTTCGCCGGCGCGCCTGGGCAAGACGCTTGTTGAAGTGCTGAAGGGCTGAGCCCTTCAGCGGCGCTTCGCGCGGGCGCTATGCTCGCGACGCGGTCGCTCGCGGCTTGAGCGCCTTCGAGTTGATGAGGCGGTTTTTCCGCCTGAAACGCCTCCGGTTCGCGCCGGAGGCGTTTTTCTTTGCCGTTTGCGACCAATTTCCCGCCGAATCGCCCCGCTTCGGTCATGACCCATAAGGAAACAGCGCCTATATGAGCACACCGCCTACGTGCAGACGTGCGCGTGCGGGTCCAAGGGACTGACAAGAACAATGGCTGACGACGCCGGACGGCTGAACCAGGTCTTTGCAGAGACCGCCTTCCTCTACGGCTCCAACGCCGCCTTCCTCGAAGATCTGCACGCGAAGTGGGCCGCGAACCCCGCCTCGGTGTCGGACGAGTGGCGCGCCTTTTTCGACCAGCTGCGCGACAACGCCGACCAGGTGAAACAGGCCGCCGCCGCCGGCGCCTGGGGCCGCTCGGTTAATGGAGAGCCGACCGAAGAGACCGGCGTCTTTGACGGCCGCTGGCCCGAGCCGAAGCCCGATCCCAAGAAGCCCGGCGCCGCCCCGGCCAAATCCGCGCCGACCTCGGCCGACGAGATCAAGGCCGCCGCCCACGATTCCATCCGCGCCCTGATGCTGATCCGCGCCTATCGCGTGCGCGGCCACCTGCAGGCGACGCTGGACCCGCTGGGCATCGAACAGCCTGTCCAGAACCCCGAGCTGACGCCCGAGTTCTACGGCTTCACCGGTGCCGACCTGGACCGCCCGATCTATCTGGACGGCGTTCTGGGCCTGCAGACCGGCACAATCCGTGACGTTTTGGAGATCCTGAAGCGCACCTACTGCGGCCACATCGGCATCCAGTACATGCACATCGCCGAGCCCGAGGAGAAGTCCTGGCTCCAGGCGCGCTTCGAAGGGCCCGACAAGTTCGAGAAGAACGCCTTCACCAAGGAAGGCAAGCTGGCCATCCTGAACAAGCTGATCGAAGCCGAAGGCTTCGAACGCTTCCTGCACAAGCGCTTCCCCGGCACCAAGCGGTTCGGCCTGGACGGCGGCGAGGCCATGGTCCCGGCTCTGGAGCAGGTGATCAAGCGCGGCGGGAACCTGGGCGTCGACGAGATCGTGCTGGGCATGGCGCACCGCGGCCGCCTGAACACCCTGGCCGCCGTCATGGGCAAGCCCTATCGCGCCATCTTCCACGAGTTCCAGGGCGGCTCGACCGTCCCGTCGGACATCGAGGGCTCTGGCGACGTCAAATACCACATGGGCGCCTCGTCGGACCGCGAGTTCGACGGCAACACGGTGCACCTGTCGCTGACCGCCAACCCGTCGCACCTAGAGATCGTCAATCCGGTCGTGCTGGGCAAGGCGCGCGCCAAGCAGGCGTTCGACATCAGAGAGGCCAACGCCGGCAAGGCCGAAGCCGAATGGGCGCTGGACCGCACCAAGGTCGTGCCGCTGCTGATCCACGGCGACGCCGCCTTCGCTGGCCAGGGCGTGGTGGCCGAGTGCTTCGCCCTGATGGGACTGAAGGGCTACCGCACCGGCGGCACCCTGCACTTCGTCATCAACAACCAGATCGGCTTCACCACCAGCCCGCGCAACAGCCGGTCGTCGCCCTATCCGTCGGATGTGGCCCTGATGGTCCAGGCGCCGATCTTCCACGTGAACGGCGACGACCCGGAAGCGGTCGTCTTCGCCGCCAAGGTGGCCACCGAATATCGCCAGAAGTTCAACAAGGACGTGGTGGTGGACATGTTCTGCTACCGCCGCTTCGGTCACAACGAAGGTGACGACCCGACCTTCACCCAGCCGCTGATGTATTCGAAGATCCGGGCGCAGGCCTCCACGCGCGAGATCTACTCCAAGCGCCTGATCGAAGAGGGCGTCATCAGCCAGGGCGAGGTCGACGCCGAGATCGCGCGCTTCGAGGCCTTCCTCGACGCTGAATTCGATGCCGGCAAGAGCTTCGAGGCCAAGAAGGCCGACTGGCTGGACGGCCAGTGGCAGGGCCTCCAGGCGCCCAAGGAAGAACAGCGCGGTGAAACCGCCGTGCCGGCCGACAAGCTGCGCGATTATGGCCACCGCCTGACCACGCTGCCCAACGACGTGGACGCCCACAAGACGCTGAAGCGCGTGATCGACGGCCGCCGCGAAGCCATCGACAGCGGCCAGAACATCGACTGGGCCACCGCCGAGAGCCTGGCCTTCGCGTCGCTGCTAGACGAGGGCTATCCGGTGCGCCTGTCGGGCCAGGATTCAGTGCGCGGCACCTTCTCGCAGCGCCACTCGGGCATCATCGATCAGACGACCGAGGCCCGCTACATCCCGCTCAACAACCTGCGCGACGGGCAGGCTCATTTCGAGGTCATCGACTCGGCCCTGTCGGAAGAGGCGGTGCTGGGCTTCGAGTACGGCTATTCGCTGGCCGACCCGAACAGCCTGGTGCTGTGGGAGGCCCAGTTCGGCGACTTCGTGAATGGCGCCCAGGTGGTGATCGACCAGTTCATCTCGTCGGGCGAGCGCAAGTGGTTGCGCATGAGCGGCCTGACCATGCTGCTGCCGCACGGCTACGAGGGGCAGGGGCCCGAACACTCCTCGGCCCGCCTGGAGCGCTTCCTGCAGCAGTGCGCCGAAGAGAACATGCAGGTCGCCAACTGCACGACGCCGGCCAACTATTTCCACATCCTGCGCCGCCAGATGCACCGGTCGTTCAGGAAGCCGCTGATCCTGATGACGCCCAAGTCGCTGCTGCGTCACAAGAAGGCGGTCTCGACCCTGGCTGACATGGCCGAGGGCAGCGCCTTCCACCGCGTGCTGCACGACGACGCCCAGACGCGGCCCGAGGTTGCCGGCGTCAGCATCCGCCCCGACAAGGACATCCGCCGGGTCATTCTCTGCTCGGGCAAGGTCTATTACGACCTGCTCGACGCCCGCGAGAAACAAGGCGTGGACGACGTCTACATCCTGCGCCTGGAGCAGTTCTATCCGTGGCCGATCCAGTCGCTGCGCAAGGAGCTGGCCCGCTTCGTCAACGCCGAGCTGGTGTGGTGTCAGGAAGAGCCCAAGAACATGGGCGGCTGGACCTTCGTCGATCCGTGGATCGAGCTGACACTGGAGAAGATGGACATCAAGGCCAAGCGCGCCCGCTATGTCGGCCGCCCGGCCTCGGCCTCGACCGCCGCAGGCCTGATGAGCCGACACCTCAAGGAACTCGAGGCTTTCACCACCGAAGCCTTCGCCCGATAATCAACTAGCCGCCCCGATACAGACGCACCCGCACGAGACCGACGACATGGCCGACATCCTGACCCCCGCCCTTGGCGAATCCGTATCCGAGGCGACCATCGCCAAGTGGTCGAAGAAGGTCGGCGAGCCGGTCAAGAAGGACGAGGTCCTGGTCGAGCTGGAAACAGACAAGGTCTCGCTGGAGGTCGTGGCGCCGGCCGACGGCGTGCTGGGCGAGATCAAGTTTGGCGAGGGCGACACGGTGACGCCGGGCGCGGTGTTGGGCTCGGTGTCCGAGGGCGGCGCGGCCGCCGCGGCCCCCGCTCAGTCGAAAGCCGAGGCGGAACCGGCCAAGGCCGAGGCCGCTCCGACCGACGCCGCTTCCGAGGCCGTCGCCATCAATGTCCCGACCATGGGCGAAAGCGTCGCCGAGGGCTCGATGGGCAAGTGGCTCAAGACGTCCGGCGAGGCGGTGAAGAAGGACGAACTGCTGGTCGAGATCGAGACCGACAAGGTCGCGGTCGAAGTCTCGTCGCCGGTCGACGGCGTCCTGACCATTGAGGCCGACGAGGGCGCGACCGTCACCCCGGGCCAGAAGATCGGCTCCGTCTCGGCCTCGGGCGCGGCGTCCGCCCCGCAGGCCGCCGCCCCGGCTAAGTCGGCCAACACCGGCTCGGCTCAGGTTTCCGGCGACAAGCTGTCGCCGGCCGTCCAGCGCGTCGTCGCCGAGAACAACCTGGACCCCAAGGCCATCGCGGCTACCGGGCCCAAGGGCAACATCACCAAGGGCGATGCGCTCGCGGCCATCGGCTCGGACGCGACCGCGCCGGCGCCCAAGGCCGCTGCGCCGTCCGCGCCGCGTGAAACCGGCCCGCGCGAAGAGCGCGTGAAGATGACGCGCCTGCGTCAGACCATCGCTCGCCGCTTGAAGGAATCGCAGAATACGGCCGCGCAGCTGACTACCTTCAACGAGGTGGACATGACCAACGTCATGGCCCTGCGCGCCGCCTACAAGGATGTGTTCGAGAAGCGCCACGGCGTGAAGCTGGGCTTCATGAGCTTCTTCACCAAGGCGGTCGTCGCCGCCCTGAAGGAGATTCCCGCCGTCAACGCCGAGATCGACGGCACGGACATCATCTACAAGAACCACTACGACATCGGCGTGGCCGTCGGCACCGACAAGGGCCTGGTCGTGCCGGTGCTGCGCGACGCTGACCAGCTGTCGCTGGCGGGCATCGAAAAGGGCATCGGCGCCCTGGGCAAGGCCGCGCGTGACGGCGACCTGACGCTGGACCAGCTGCAGGGCGGCACCTTCACCATCACCAACGGCGGCACCTACGGCTCGCTGATGTCGACGCCGATCCTGAACGCGCCGCAGTCCGGCATCCTGGGCATGCACAACATCGTCCAGCGCCCCATGGCGGTGAACGGCGAGGTGAAGATCCGCCCGATGATGTACATCGCCCTCAGCTACGACCACCGCCTGGTCGACGGCAAGGAGGCGGTGACCTTCCTGGTGCGCGTCAAGGAACTGCTGGAAGACCCGCAGCGGGCTCTGCTGGACCTCTAGGTCCGACGACCCTCGAAACAACGAAGCCCCGGGGTGATCCCCGGGGTTTTTTTGTCGCCCGCTTTGGCGGCGGTCCACGAAAAAGGGCGGCGTCCGCGAAGACGCCGCCCTTCATTCTCAGTGAGCCGATGAACTTCCTTAGAAGTCCATGCCGCCCATGCCGCCCATGCCGCCGCCCATGTCGGGGGCGCCGCCGCCGGAGGCCTTCTTCGGCGCATCGGCCACGGCCGCTTCGGTCGTGATCAGGATACCAGCAACCGAAGCCGCGTCCTGCAGAGCCGTTCGGACCACCTTGGCGGGGTCGATGACGCCCATCTTGACCAGGTCGCCATACTCTTCGGTCTGGGCGTTGAAGCCGAACGACGGGTCGTTGTTCTCCAGCACCTTGCCGACCACGATCGAGCCTTCGACGCCGGAGTTTTCGGCGATCTGGCGGATCGGAGCCTGCAGGGCGCGGCGGATGATGGCGATGCCGGCGTTCTGGTCGGCGTTGTCACCCTTGACGTCGGCCAAGATCTTGGAGGCCTTCAGCAGGGCGATGCCGCCGCCCGGAACGATGCCTTCGTCAGCCGCGGCGCGCGTGGCGTTCAGGGCGTCGTCGACGCGGTCCTTCTTTTCCTTCACTTCGACTTCGGTCGAGCCGCCGACGCGGAGCACGGCGACGCCGCCGGCCAGCTTGGCCAGACGTTCTTGCAGCTTCTCCTTGTCGTAGTCCGAGGTGGTGTCTTCGATCTGGCGCTTGATCTGGGCCACGCGGCCTTCGATGTCGGCCTTCTCACCCACGCCTTCGACGATGGTGGTGTCGTCCTTGGTGATCGAGACCTTCTTGGCCTTGCCGAGCATGTCCAGGGTCACCGACTCGAGCTTGATGCCCAGGTCTTCCGAGATGACCTGGCCGCCCGTCAGGATGGCGATGTCTTCCAGCATAGCCTTGCGGCGGTCGCCGAAGCCCGGAGCCTTGACGGCGGCGACACGCAGGCCGCCACGCAGCTTGTTGACCACCAGGGTGGCCAGGGCCTCGCCTTCGATGTCCTCGGCGATGATCAGCAGCGGACGGCCCGACTGCACCACGGCTTCCAGGATCGGCAGCATGGCTTGCAGCGAGGTCAGCTTCTTCTCGAACAGCAGGATGAGCGGCTCTTCGAGGACGGCCTCCATCTTGTCGGCGTTGGTGATGAAGTAGGGCGACAGGTAGCCGCGGTCGAACTGCATGCCTTCGACGACGTCGACGGTGGTGTCGGCGGTCTTGGCTTCCTCGACGGTGATGACGCCTTCGTTGCCGACCTTGGCCATGGCCTGGGCGATCAGCTCACCAATTTCCGAGTCGCCATTGGCCGAGATGGTGCCGACCTGGGCGATTTCCGAGTTGTTCGAAACCGGCTTGGAGCTGTTCTTGATGTCTTCCAGGACCAGGGTCACGGCCTTGTCGATGCCGCGCTTCAGATCCATCGGGTTCATGCCGGCGGCGACGGCCTTGAGGCCCTCTTGCACGATGGCCTGAGCCAGGACGGTCGCGGTGGTGGTGCCGTCACCCGCCTTGTCGTTCGTCTTCGAAGCGACTTCGCGGATCATCTGGGCGCCCATGTTCTCGAAGGCGTCTTCCAGCTCGATCTCTTTGGCGACCGACACGCCGTCCTTGGTCGAGCGCGGCGCGCCGAAGGACTTCTGGATCACGACGTTGCGGCCCTTGGGCCCCAGGGTCACCTTGACGGCGTTGGCTAGTACGTTGACGCCCTTGAGCATCTTGTCGCGAGCGTCGGTGTTGAAGTGTACGATTTTAGCGGCCATGCGGGCAGCTCCTATCTAATTGGGATGTAAGGGAAACCGGTCAGACGCGTCTTACGACAGCACGCCCAGGACGTCGGATTCCTTCATGATGATCAGGTCGTCGCCGTCGATCTTCACTTCCGTGCCCGACCACTTACCGAACAGGATGCGGTCGCCGGCCTTCAGCTCCAGGGCGTTGACCACGCCCTTGTCGTCACGGGCGCCGGGGCCGACGGAGACGACTTCGCCTTCCTGGGGCTTTTCCTTGGCCGTGTCGGGGATGATGATCCCGCCCTTGGTCTTGGACTCTTCTTCAACGCGCTTGACCAGCACGCGGTCGCCGAGGGGACGAAACGCCATCTGCATGTTTCCTCTAAAGGGTTGTCGATACGCCCGACGGAGCGCCGTTTGGCAGCCAGAGCCGTCGAGTGCTAACGCCGCCGGAGGTAGGCAGACGAAGGGGTCGAGTCAAGGCGGGCGAGGCGCGTTTCGGGCTGGATTTCCGGCCGCTCGATGAACCGAGAATGAACGCAGGGCTCCGGGGACGTTCAAGCCGGCTGTCTTAGAAAAGGTGCAACGCCGGGAATTCCCTCGGCCATGGACCAAGGAGACGGACATGACCAAGATGATGAAGACGGGCATCCTCGCCGCGGGCGCCGTGGCTCTGACCATGGCCGCGGCCAGCCCCGCCGCCGCCCAGTATCGGGACCGCGACCGCGACAACACCGGCCGTGACGCCGTCGTCGGCGCCGTCGTCGGCGGCCTGGCCGGCGCTCTGATCGGCAATGGCGACGGCCGCTATATCGCCGGCGGCGCCCTGGCTGGTGCTGCGGTCGGCGCTACGGCCACCAATCGCGGCTCGGGCTGCGAATACTACCGCGGCGGCCAGTGCTACCGGAACCAGGGCCACTGGGAGCGGGAACATGGCATCAACAGCCGCGACCCGCGCTGGCAGCAGCGTCGCGATTATCGCGACCACCGCTACAATAGCCGCCACGACCGTCGCGATTATCGCCGCGACTACCGCTACGACCGTCGCTGGTAGAACGACGGCGCATCGAGAACGAGATGAGGGAACGGGCGCTTCGGCGCCCGTTTTCTTTTGGGTTCAGCTGAGGCGACGCAGCAGGTCGGCCGTCGAGGGGTCCAGGCTTTCCGACACCTGGCCGCCGTGCGCATCCGTCAGGATCGCTTTCGCCAGAACCTTGCCCAGTTCCACGCCCCACTGGTCGAAGCTGTTGATGTCCCAGAGGACGCCCTCGACGAAGGTCTTGTGCTCATACAGCGCCAGAAGGGCCCCGAGCGCCTGCGGCGTCAGGCGATCCATGACGATGGTGGTCGAAGGCCGGTTGCCCGGAAACGCCTTGTGCGGCGCCAAGCGGTCGGCCTCTTCCGCCGCGACGCCCGAGGCCAGCAGCTCCTCCCGCGCCTGATCCTCGGTCTTGCCGATCATCAGGGCCTGGGCCTGGGCCAGGGCGTTGGCCCACAGCGGGGCCTCGACGGCGTCGCCCAGGGTGCGGCGCAAGACCACGAACTCGGCCGGGACGGTCATTGGGCCCTGGTGGATCTGCTGGAAGAAAGCGTGCTGACCGTTGGTGCCCGGCTCGCCGAACACGACCGGGCAGGTCTGGCGCTCGACCGGCCGCCCGTCCAGCCGCACCCGTTTGCCGTTCGACTCCATCTCCAACTGCTGCAGGAAGCTGGGCAGGCGGCGCAGGCCGTGGGCGTAGGGCGCGACCGTCCGCGCCGGCCGGTTCAGCCCATCGACGTTGTAGATCTGCGCCAAGGCCATCAGCACCGGGGCGTTCGCCTCGAGCGGCGCCTCCAAGAAATGCGTATCCATGGCGGCCGCGCCGTCCAGCAGGCCCTGGAAGACATTCCAGCCCAGGGCGATGGCGCAGGACAGGCCCACCGCCGACCACAGCGAATACCGCCCCCCGACCCAGTCGCGAAACCCGAAGGTCCGCCCGCAGCCGAACGCCATGGCCTTGTCCGGCGCGGCGGTGACGCCGATGAAGTGCCGATCCAACCCTTCTTCCGGCAGGGCGGCCTTCAGCCAGTCGCGCGCCAGCACGGCGTTCGCCAGCGTCTCCTGGGTCGTGAAGGTCTTGGAGACGACGACGACAAGGGTCGTTCGCGGGTCCACCCCGGCCAGGGTCTCGGCCATCTCGCGGGGGTCGATATTGGCCACGAACCGCAGGTCCAGCGCCGCGTCGATCGGGCGAAGCGCGTCCCAGATCAGACGCGGCCCCAGATCCGAGCCGCCGATGCCGACGTGGACGATGGTCTCGAAGCGCTGGCCCGTGGCACTACGTTCGGATCCGGTGCGCACAGCCTCGGCATAGGCGCGCATCTCGGCCCGCACCGCCTCAACCTCGGCCGAGACGGGTTCGCCCAGGGCCTTGAAGCCGGCGCCCGCGCTGGCCCGCAGCGCCGGATGCAGCACCGCCCGGCCCTCGGTCGGATTGACCACTTCGCCCCCGAACAGGGCGGCGCGGCGGCCTTCCACATCTGCGGCGCGCGCCAGGGCCAGGGCCGCGACGAACCCCTCGCGGCTCCAGGACTGCTTCGAAAGATCCAGATGCAGGCCGGCGGCTTCCACGCTGAACCGCGCCAGACGCTCCGGGTCGGCCGCGAATTGATCCAGGATGGGTATCCGCCCGTCGCCTTGCGCCGCCGCCGTCAGCGCGCCCCAGGCCGTGTCGATGGTCAGGGCGTTTGCGGTCGGGTCGGTCATGGTCGGCTCCAACGAAGTCAGGGAGGTCATAAGCCCTCGTTTACGGTCCAGGCGTAAGCCGGTTCAATCCGCAAGGCCGGATTCATTGGAAAGGTCTCGCCATGTCCTGCGCACTCGCCCTCGCCTCCGCTCTTCTGCTGGCCGATCCGGTTGCGGCGACGGCCGCCGCCCAGCCCGCAGCTGCAACTGCAGCCGCGCCAGTGTCGGTGGCTGGAGAGCCCCTGTTCGCCGACATCATCGCCCGCTCGGCGCGGCTGAAGGCGGTCGTGGACGGCTGGAGCGCCTCGGGCGCCGCCGACGCGTCCGGTTTCGTGACGGGCGCCGACTTCACCGCCTTCAAGGCCCAGACGGTCGAACTGGCCGCCCTGGACATGCAGGGCCACGTCATCCTGCGTGAACGCGGGACGGACGGCGATCTGAAATGCATCCTGCGCGGCATCTCCGAGGACATGCCCAAGAAGGTCGCCGCCGTCGAAAGCGCGGCCGACGCCCACGCCCGTCATACGGCGCTGGAAGAGCTGGCCTATCTGCTGAACGACAATGTCGAGGTCATCACCGCCCCGCCTCAGCCGGAAGTGTAGGGATTTTTCTGGCGCTACGTTCGCCGCGCGGCGGCTCACCGCTTGAGCGCAAAAGAAAAGGGGCCGCGACTGTCGCGACCCCTTTTTGCATTACGAAATGTCAGTCGCTGTCAGAGCAGGCGCTTGCGCATGGCCTGGGACAGGAAGTCGATCAGGGTCACGGCGACCACGACGATGATGACCACGGCCGACACGTCGCGGAACGCGAAGGCGTTCATACGGTCGAACAGGACCTGGCCGATGCCGCCGGCGCCGATCAGGCCCAGCACGGTGGCCGAGCGGCTGTTGGATTCGAAGCGGTAAAGGGCGAACGAGGTCCACAGGGGCGCGACCTGCGGGATGACGCCCCAGTTGATCTCGTGCAGCTTGGAGGCGCCGGTGGCGCGCACGCCCTCGACCGGGCCCTTGTCGATGGATTCCACCGCTTCGGAGAACAGCTTCGCCAGCACGCCGGCTGTGTTCAGGGTGATGGCCAGCACGCCGGCCAGCGGCCCCAGACCCACGGCGACCACGAACAGCAGGCCGATCACCAGGTCCGGGATCGAGCGCAGCAGGTTCATGACGATGCGGACCGGCTGAACCACCCAGACGGGCGCGATGTTGCGCGACGCGGCCAGGCCCATGGGCACGGCGAAGATCACGGCCAGGAAGGTGCCCCACAGGGCGATCTGCACCGTCTCCCACATCTTGTCGACGAATAGGCGCCAGTCGGTGAAGTTCGGACGCAGCAGCTCGGCGCCGAAGTTCTGGATGCTGGCCGAGTTGGTGACCAGGTTGGAGATGTTGCCCAGGTCGACGGGGCCGAAGCTGATGATCAGCAGGACGGCCACGCCGCCCCAGATCAGAACGTCGAGCGCCCAGGCTCCGGCCGACTTGGTCGGCGGCTTGGGAATGGCGGTCGCGGCGACGGCGTCGGTCAAGGCTGGACCTCACGCAGGGCGCGCAGGCGGTTCAGCTCGGCCTCGGCGGCCGTGACGGCGGCGGCGTTGTTGCCGCGCCGCGCCTGGGACAGGGCCTGGTCGGCGATCAGTTCGCGCACCGGGTTCAGATAGCTGTCATCGGCGGGGTTGAAGCGCGAATAGTTGAGCCCGGCCAGAACCTGGCGCTGACGTTCGGCCTCGGCGCCCTCGCCCTGGCCATAGGTCAGGAAGAACTGGCGCACCTTTTCCTTCAGCGCCGGATCCAGATCCTTGCGCACCACGATGCCCGATTCCGGGATCGGCGGGGATTCCCAGATCTCGACCAGCTGATCGGCGATGCGCGGGTTCTCGCGGCGGATGAAGATGGTGTTGACGCTGTTCGACGTCGCCACGTCCAGCACGCCCGAGGCGACCGAGAAGGCGTTGGCCTGGTGGTTGGCCGAGCGCACGGTGCGGAAGCAGCGCGACGGATCGATGTTGCGCGGATTGAACAGGAAGGTCAGCGGCGCCAGCGTGCCCGAGGTCGATTGGGCGTCGCCGATGCCGAAGTTGTACCGCTGCCCGCACGCAAGCACGCTGTCCAGGGTGATGCCCGACCCCTGACGCACGATCAGGGTGGACTTGTAGCTGTCGTTGCCTTCCGGATCGACGATGCGGGCGATCACCTCGGCGTCAGCGCGGTCGATGGCTTCGACCGCCGGCTTGGCCGAGAACCACGCCACCTGGGTCTGGTTGGCGCGCATGGCCTCGACCAGAACGGTGTAGTTGGAGCCGAAGTGCGGGCGCACGCGCACGCCCGTGGCCTTGGCCATGTCGTCCAGTAGCGGCTGCCATAGCGGGCCCGACGAGGCCTGGCCTTCGGCGGACAGGATGGAGAAGGTGATTTCGGTCGGCGCGCCCGAGGCGGACTTGCCGTCGCCCTGGCCGCACGAGGTCAGACCCAGGGCCAGCGCGCCGGCGGCCGCCAGGCCGAGAGCGCGACGCGAAAAGTTGAAACGGCTCATGCCTTGGTTTCCCAGAAGGCGTCCTCGAACTCGGGACCGTAGATTTCAATAAGGCGCTTGGTGTCCAGCCCGGTCGAGGGGCCGTCATAGACCACCTTACCGCCCTGAAGCGCGATGACGCGGTCGCAGTAGCGGATGGCGTAGTCGACCTGGTGAAGGGTGACGATCACGCCCAAGCCGTCCCGCTTGTTCAGCTCGACCAGAAGCTCCATCACCTTGCGGGCGGAGACCGGGTCCAGCGAGGCGACGGGCTCGTCGGCCAGGATGGCCTTTGCGCCCTGGACCAGGGCGCGGGCGATGGCGCCACGCTGCTGCTGTCCGCCCGACAGGGTGTTGGCGCGCTGGGCGGCGTAGTCGGACACGCCGACGCGGTGCAGGGCCGCCATGGCCTTGTCCTTGTCGGCCTGGGGCCAGACGCCGAAGAAGCCGCGCCAGCCCGGCAGGCGGCCCAGCGATCCCAGCATGACGTTGGAGAACAGGCTCAGCCGGCCGACCAGATTGAACTGCTGAAAAATCATGCCCAGGCGCGAACGCGCGCGACGCACGGCGTTGGTGGTGCGCCCGTCCTTCTGGACGGTTTCGCCGAACACCTGGATCGTGCCGCCTGGGTCGATGGTCTGCAGCCCCGTGATGGAGCGCAGCAGCGTGGACTTGCCCGAACCCGAGGGTCCGATCAAAGCCACCATTTCACCGGCGTCCACGGAAATGGAGACGCCGTTCAACGCTTTGCGGGCGCCGAAGGTCTTCGTCACGTCGCGCGCCAGGACTAGGCCCGGGCCGGCGGTGGCGGTTGCAGAACTCATGGACTCGCTAAGGGTCGGCTGCGGGTGGGGGCGCCGGATGACGCGAGAGCGGCGTTTCGGCAAGTCTTAATCGCACGCCTGCGTCGATCTCGTCCAGTGTGCGGTGTTCAGGCCGCGCCCGCGGCCTCCCGAAGGCGGGCGCGATCGTCGTCGTCGGTCAACGCGCGCAGGCTGCGGGCCAGCGCCTGATCGGCCAGACCGGCGGCCGCTCGGCCGACAGAGCCGGGATCGCGCGCCAAGGCTCGTAGAGTCTTCTGCAAGCGCACCGCGACCATCAGATCTGCGTCGCCATAGCGCATGGAGGGCCCGAAAAGGTCGTCGATCAGGTCCTTGGCCGACAGCGCCGGACCAAGCAGCCGGTCGCAACCCGCCTCGACCGGCTTGTCGCACCCCTCGGCCCACACCTCGGCCACGCGCAGCGCCGCGGCCATCACCGCCACCGCGGTGCCGGGGTCGTTCACCCCGGGCGACAAGGCGCGGGCCGTGACCTCTCCCAGGACGACGGCGCCATAGCGCGGGTCCTGATCGTAGGACCGATTGTCCCCGATTACGAAGGCCGAGCAGATGCGGGCGCGTCGAGCGTCGTCGGCCTCGCCCTGGAGGCGGGCCAGGGGGTCGCCCTTCCGAACTAGGTCGCCCGGCTGAACCAGGATCTGGATGCGGCCTTCGATGGCTTCGGCGCAGGCCTGCAGGCGTTTGGGGTCGACATTCTGAACATAGCCCGTGGCCGGGGCATGCACTGTCGGGCCGTCCAGCAATGCTCCAGCCGAGCCGCCCAGCCGCGGCTGCGTCAATCGGTGAATGAGGGCGTCGGCCGCACGCGTCTCGATCTGCTGAATCGTGTGGCTGAGGCGCGCCAGGCTGGACAGGCGGTCCACCCAGGCCAGAAGCCTGAACGCGACCAGGCCCACCACGAACAGGCTGACCACGAAGATGATCGCCCGCCCTTCGGCTCCATAGTACTGGGCGTTGATCGCCGTCAGTCCGACGATGGCGTAGAGGAAGGCTCCCACGAAGGTCGCCAGCGCCTTCTGAACCGCCTCGTCGCCGGTCACCAGTCCCGCCGCGCGCGGCGTCGCCGAGGACGAAACCGAGGTGTAGGCCGTCACCATCGCGCCAAGCGAAAAGGTGGCCACCGCCAGCAGGCTGGAGGCCAGTACCGCCAGGATCTCCTCGACCGACTCTCCGCCCAGGCGCTCGGCCATCACGTCCGGCACCCAAGGGCGCAGGAATACCGCCGCAAGCGCCGTGAACACGCCGAGCGCTGCATACAGACCCGCACGCCACCACAGGCGGCGGCTAAGCTTGCGCCAGAAGAACAGCCAACGGCTCATGATCGCCCCTCGAACCCCGCGACCGGGGAAGTTTTTCGGAACGCCCCGGGGACAGGACGGTTCTCCTGAACGCATCCACCCACAGGCCCCGGCCGGCCGCGTCATCAAAATACCGCTTTACATGACGGCGACGCGACCCTAAATCGCGCGCTCCGGCGGACCCCGTGGTCTAACCGTTATGCGCTGCTAACGCCGGTCTGGGTTAACAATCAACAGGGGGTTACGTGAATTGCGCACGTACCAGCTTCCCCTGGACCTGGTCCGCGAGCGGCCTCCTGAACGTCCCGTCGCCCTCGTGCGGCCGCGTTCGGTTTCCGTAGCGGCGCGCTGGTTCCAGGACAATCTGAAAGCCGACGTCTTCTATGCGGTGAAGGCGAACCCGTCGCGCTGGGTCATCGAGACCCTGGTCGACGCGGGCGTCACCGCCTTTGACGTGGCCTCCATCGCCGAGATCGAACTGGTCCGCTCGGTCAGCCCGACCGCGCGCTTGGCCTTCATGCACCCGGTCAAGAGCCGGGCCGCCATCGCGCGCGCCTATTTCGACCATGGCGTGAAGACCTTCTCGCTGGATTGCCACGAAGAGCTGACCAAGATCGTCGAGGCCACCGACGGCGCCGCCGACCTGAACCTGGTCGTGCGCATGGCGGTCTCGGCCGACGGCGCGGCCTATACGCTGTCGGGCAAGTTCGGCGTGTCGTCGGATCAGGCGCCGGCCCTGCTGATGGCCACGCGTCAGGCGGTCAAGGACGGCCTGATGGGCGTGTCCTTCCACGTCGGATCGCAGTGCATGCGCCCGTCCGCCTATGAGGCCGCCATGGCCCAGGTCGGCCGGTCGATCGCGCGCGCCGGTGTGTTCGTCGACATCGTCGATGTCGGTGGCGGCTTCCCCTCGGTTTATCCGGGCATGGTCCCGCCGGACATGAGCGAATACGCCGACGCCATCCATCGCGGCTTCAACGAGATGCCGGTGTCCGAGACGACCGAGCTGTGGTGCGAGCCCGGCCGCGCGCTCGTGGCTGAAAGCTCGTCGGTGCTGGCCCGCGTCGACCTGCGCAAGGGCGACGCCCTGTATCTGAACGACGGCTCCTACGGGTCGCTGTTCGACGCCACTCACTCGCGCTGGCCCTTCCCGACCAAGCTGGTCCGGGACGGTTCGTCGTCGAGCGAGTTGAAGCCCTTTCGCTTCTACGGCCCGACCTGCGATTCCATCGACCACATGCCCGGCCCGTTCTGGCTGCCGGCCGATGTGCAGGAAGGCGACTTCATCGAGATCGGCATGCTCGGCGCCTATGGCGTCGCCATGTCGACCGGCTTCAACGGGTATGGCGAGCACGACATCGCCGTGGTCGAGGACGCCCCGATGGCTTCGCTGTACGGCCTGGCGCCCCGCTCCATCCCGACCGTGCGCACCACGGCGGAAGAGCAGGCCCGCAAGGTCGTTCGCCTGTCGCGCCCCAAGGGCAAGGCCGGTCAAAGGAAGAAGTCGCGTCGCTGATCCCTCTCCCGTTGGGAGAGGGCTTGAGCCTCCGAGAGCCTAGCGATCGGTTAGGCGAAAGGGTGAGGGCCGCAGGTCAGAAGCGTCAGGCCGGAACCCCTTATCCTCCCACCCGCTGAGGCGGGCGGGCCCGTTTGCTTCTCCCGCCGGGAGAAGGTTCTAATCGCCGTCGCTCCGTCCGGCTATCCGACGGGCGCTCACCTGTAAGGGAAACCAAACCGATGAACGCACCCGTCCAATCGAACACGAAGGCCGAGTTGCTCCAGAACACGGTCGAGCACGTCGACATCACCAGCTTCGACGCCCGCCCGATCATCGACAGCATGCGCAAGATGTCGTTCTCGTCGCGCGACACCGCCCGCGCCGCCGACATCTTCAACATGGCGCTGGAAGACAAGAGCTGCTCGCCGTGGCTGATCCTGGCCGGCTCTACGTCGGCCGGCGGCTGCATGCACGTGTACCGTGACATGGTGAAGATGGGCATGATCGACGCCGTGGTCGCCACCGGCGCCTCGATCGTCGACATGGATTTCTTCGAGGCTTTGGGCTTCAAACACTACCAGGCCGCCGGCCCGGTGGACGACAATGTCCTGCGCGACAACTACATCGACCGCATCTACGACACCTACATCGACGAGGAAGAACTCCAGGCCTGCGATCACACCATCCTGGAGATCGCCAACCGTCTGGAGCCGCGCGGCTATTCCAGCCGCGAGTTCATCTGGGAGATGGGCAAGTGGCTGTCGGAGGGCAACGCCAAGAAGGAAGGCAGCCTGATCCAGACCGCCTATGAAGAAGGCGTGCCGATCTTCTGCCCGGCGTTCGTGGACTCCTCGGCCGGCTTCGGCCTGGTCAAGCACCAGAAGGAGCGCGCGGCCGCCGGCCAGCCCTACATGATGCTGGACGCCATCGCCGACTTCCGCGAACTGACGGACATCAAGATCGCGGCCGGCACCACGGGCCTGTTCATGGTCGGCGGCGGCGTGCCCAAGAACTTCGCCCAGGACACCGTCGTCTGCGCCGAGATCCTCGGCGTCGAGGCCGACATGCACAAATATGCGGTCCAGATCACAGTCGCCGACGTGCGCGACGGCGCCTGCTCGTCCTCGACGCTCAAGGAGGCCGCCTCGTGGGGCAAGGTCGACACGACCTTCGAACAGATGGTCTTCGCCGAGGCCACCACGGTGGTGCCGCTGATTGGGTCGGACGCCTACCACCGCGGCGCCTGGAAGACCCGCGAGAAGCCCCGGTGGGCCAAGCTGTTCGGGAAGTGATCAAAACTGATCGCTGAGATCATGGAGCGCTGGGATTTCGATCCCGGCGCTCTTTTCGTTTGGGAACCTGCGGCCCGCCGCGCTCGCTCTAGTCGGCGAAGGAGATCGCCATGACCGACCAGAACCAGACCAACGACGCACGCGAAGCCGAGGACGCCGGCGAAAAGCCCGATCTGGGCCGCAAGCCGGACGCGCTGAACGAGGCTCTGAGCGGTTCAGACCTGGGCTCGGACAGCCGCGCCGGATCGCTGCGCGGCGGATCGGCCTCGGGCTCGGACATCGACCCCGATCAGGACGCGATCAATGAAAGCCTGGCCAGCGAAGGGATGGCGTCCGCCGATCCCGAGGCCAAGGACGCGGAGTCTCGGAACGACGGCGATGATCCCAAGGCGGGCGGCGAGGCCGACGCCGCCACGGGCTGATCAGCTGATCAGCCGACAGGGCCGCTTTCCGACGCGCGCAGAATGGCGGCCGTCGAGGCGGCGCAGCCGTTCAGGGTGTCCTGCCCGATCTGGACCCGCGCCGTCAGCCGATAGGTGCGGTCGCTCATGCCGTCAGAGCATTCGGTCGCCATCAGGGTTACGGTCATGGAGCCGTCATTGGCGCGCCAGGTCGCCATGGTGCCTTGCACCTGCGGGCCCGAATGCGCGGCACGCGTAGCGGTCACCACGCCGGCGCGGTCATAGGCCATCTGATCCGGTCCGATCTCCACGCTCCAGAAGGGTTCGGTCCCCAGGGCGCGGACCGGCTCGCTCAGATTGACCCCGCCCAGCATGGCCGGTCGCACTTCAGGCGTGGTCTCGATCGGTTCGGGCGCAGAGGCCGGCTCGGAGCAGGCCGCCAGGGCCAGAACGGGAAGGCTGAGCAGGGCGAGGCGGCCCATGGAAATCTCCTGGAGGTAGGCGAGGCTGCGATGGCTGAACGCGTCGGGCGCTCTATGGTGGCGAATCATGAGCCCGCCGTCGCCAGCCCAGGCCCCCGTCGCCTATGAATTTTTCGCCGGGGGCGGCCTGGCGGGCCTGGGCCTGTCCGGCTTTCGCATCGGCTTCGCCAACGACCTGGACGCGATGAAGGCCGCCGCCTTCCGGGCCAACCACCCCGAGACGCCGTTCCGCCTGGGCGACGTCTGGGACATCACGCTCGGCGACCTGCCGGGCCGGCCGGACCTGATGTGGGCCTCGTCGCCATGCCAGGATCTGAGCCTGGCGGGCGCGCGAGGCGGGCTGAAGGCCGAGCGGTCGGGCGCTTTCTGGGGCTTCTGGCGGCTGGTCGAGGGCCTTCAGGCCGAGGACCGCGGCCCGTCCGCCGTGGTGCTGGAGAACGTCTGCGGCCTGCTGACGTCCGGCGGTGGGGCCGATTTCTCGGCCGTCTGCGAGGCCATGACGCGGGCCGGCTACCGCGTCGGCGCGCTGGAGATGGACGCGGCGCTGTGGCTGCCCCAGTCGCGCCCACGGCTGTTTGTGGTGGGGCTGAAGTGCGCCGATCATCTGGCGAGCGAGGGGCCTGCGCAGCCCTTCCACTCGCCCCGTCTGATCCGCGCGCACGCGCGCCTGCCGCAGTCCGTGCGCGACGCCTGGGCCTGGTGGCGTCTGGCGCCGCCGTCCCAGCGAAACGGCGACCTGGCTTCGGTGCTGGCGCCCGAGGCCGAGTGGCTGGGCGAGGCGGAGACCGAACGTCTGCTCGCCCTTCTGTCGCCCCTGCACCGCCAGCGGCTGGAAGCCATCCGCGCCTCAGGCGAGCGACGGATCGGCGCGGGTTTCCGCCGGGTGCGCCGCGAGGGCGACCAGCGTGTCCAGCGGCTGGAGTTGCGGTTCGACGGTCTAGCCGGCTGCCTGCGCACCCCCTCGGGCGGCTCGTCGCGTCAGTATGTGATCAAGGCGGCCGAGGGCCGCGTCCGCATCCGCCGTCTGACCGGCCGCGAGGCGGCGCGCCTGATGGGCCTGCCCGACGACTACCGACTGCCCGACCGCGACAACGCCGCTCTCAAGCTGACCGGCGACGCCGTGGCCGTGCCGGTGGTGCGGGCGCTGTCGGATCAGCTGCTGCTGCCGGCCGTCGCAGTGCAGACCCGGGCGCTCAAGCCGCGAGCGACCGCGTCGCGAGCCTAGCGCCCTTGATCAGTGCCTGAACACCCGCACGCCCGTGAAGGCCATGGCCACACCCTTTTCGTCGGCGGCGGCGATGACCTCGGCGTCGCGCATCGAGCCGCCCGGCTGGATCACCGCCGTGGCCCCGGCGGCCACCGCTTCCAGCAGTCCGTCGGCGAAGGGGAAGAAGGCTTCGGACGCGCAGGCAGAGCCCTCGGCCAGAGACTGGGTCAGCCCCTTAGCCTCGCCGGCTTCCTTGGCGCGGATGGCGGCGATGCGGGCGCTGTCGCGACGGTTCATCTGACCGGCGCCGATCCCGGCGGTCTGGCCGTCCTTGGCATAGACGATGGCGTTGGACTTGACGTGCTTGGCCACGGTGAAGGCGAACAGCATGTCCTGGATTTCGGTCGGCGTCGGCTGGCGGCGCGTGACGATCTTCAGGTCCGATGGCTTGATCAGGCTGCGGTCGCGCGACTGCACCAGGAAGCCGCCGGCGACCGAGCGGAACACCTCGCCCGCGCCGTGCGGATCCGGCAGGCCGTCGGTGATCAGCAGGCGCAGGTTCTTCTTGGCGGCGAAGACGGCCTTGGCCTCATCGTCGGCGCCCGGCGCGATGACGACCTCGGTGAAGATGCCGGTGATGGCGCGGGCGTCGTCGCCGTTCAGGGGGCGGTTGACTGCAATCACGCCGCCGAAGGCCGAGACGGCGTCGCATTCCAGCGCACGGGCGTAGGCTTCCGACAGGTTCTTGCCGATCGCCACGCCGCAGGGGTTGGCGTGCTTGACGATGACACAGGCCGGGGCCTGGAATTCGGCCACCAGCTCATAGGCGGCGTCGGCGTCGGCGATGTTGTTGTAGCCCAGCGCCTTGCCTTGGACCTGGGTCGCATAGGCCACGCCTGGGCGGCGTTCGCCGGTGCGGTAGAAGGCGCCGGTCTGGTGCGGGTTTTCGCCATAGCGAAGCGTCTGGGCCAGGGTTCCGGCGATGGCCTTGCGGGCCGGGGCTGCGTCTTCCAGCTGACCGGCGAACCAGGCCGAGACGGCCGCGTCATAGGCGGCGGTGCGGGCGAAGGCGCGCGCGGCCAGCTGCTTGCGCAGCGCCAGCGTCGTCGCGCCGTCGGCTTTGAGAGCTTCGAGGATCAGGCCGATGCTTTCGCCGTCCACCGCCACCGCCACATGGCCGTGGTTCTTGGAGCCCGAGCGGATCATGGCCGGGCCGCCGATGTCGATGTTCTCGATGGCGGCCTCGAAGCCGCCTCCGCCCTCCACGGTCTTTTCGAACGGATAGAGATCGATCCAGACGATATCGATCGGGCCGATGCCATGGGTCGTCATGGCCTCGGCGTGGGCCGGCGCGTTGCGCACGCCCAGCAGGCCGCCGTGCACGACGGGGTGCAGCGTCTTGACCCGGCCGTCCATCATTTCGGGAAAGCCCGTCAGGTCGGCCACATCCTTGACCGGCAGGCCGAGCGCCGCGATCGCCGCCTTGGTGCCGCCGGTCGACACCAGTTCGACACCCAGGTCGTGCAGGGCGCGGGCCGCCTCATCCAGCCCCGCCTTGTCGGACAGGGAGATCAGGGCGCGCTGCGGCGCCACCCGGTCGGGAGCGGGCGGAAAGTCGGGGGCTGCGGGCATGGCGGCGTCCTAGGAGCGAGGAGGAGACGGGACGCCGGCGCCTCTAGCACGCGGCGCCCGGTCTTTCACCCCGGCGGACGCCGTTAAATCAGGCCTGGCCGGCGTCGTTCGGGCCGCGGGCGATCTGCTGCTGGCGCTGGACGTAGATGCCGGCGAAGTCGATCGGGTCCAGCATGAAGGGCGGATAGAAGCCGCCGTCCGCCGTGGCGCCCGAGATGATCTCGCGTGCGTAGGGGAACAGGTAGCGCGGGCATTCGATCAGCAGCATCGGCTCGATGTCCTGCTCCTGCACGCCGGTCAGGGCGAACAGGCCGGCGTAGACCAGCTCGACATGGAACACGGCCATGCTCTCGGTCGACGCCTTGACCGACAGGCGCAGCTCAACCTCGAAGAGGCCGTCCGGGCGGCCCTGGGCGCTCATTTCGACACCCATGTCGATCTGCGGCTTGGCCTCGATGCGCAGGCTTTCCGGCGCGCGCGGGTTTTCGAAGGACATGTCCTTCACATACTGGGCCAGGATGCGGAAACCCGGTCCCTGCTGCTGATCCTGGGGCTGACCCTCGGCGGGCGCGCCGTTGTTGGCGTCGGCGGGGGGCGTGGCGTCGGTCATGATGAAGCGGCTCTGTGAAATGGGCGCGGTCGCCTCACGCCGTTGCGCGAGGCTCCGAAGGCGGCGCGACTAACACGAGCGAGGGTGCGCCCGCAACGGCGGCCGGGTCCCCGCGGCGGCGTCAGCGGCTCGCTCGGCCAAGGCCACGCCCTGGTCGTATTCGCGTTGAGCTAAGCTCGGGGCAGTCTCATAAGCCCCGCAGTAGGCGTCTATGGTGACCGAGCCGTACAGCGGTGCTCGCAGAACAACGCGCTCTACCGGCCTGGACCCTTCGCGTCCGAAGTCGGACGGCGGCTGATACGCGCCGACGGCGGGTCTGACATAGGGTTGGTAGCGGCTCAACACCTCCAGCGGCTCGCCGGGCAGCATCAGAACGGCCATGATAGGTGCGACCAGGGCAGGCGTGATCATGTGCCGAGGCTGCCTCAGCGGCGGCGGGCTGCGCTACTGCCTCGCGCAGAACCCGCGAAAACGTGATCGGTTCCCCTCGAAACGCCTGGTTTCGTTGACACCGCGCCGAAACCCTCACTAAAGCCTGTTGCATCCTCCCGAGGCTTGAATTTCCTCGCTTTTGAGAACGATTCGCATGTCGAGCAACGACGCGCGCGACGACCAGACCGGTCGTTTCGTCACGCAGCCGAACGGACGCATCCGACCGCTGTCGCCGCACCTTCAGACCTGGCGCTGGCACATCACCATGGCCGCTTCGATCCTGTTCCGAGCGACGATCGGCGCGGCCTCGTTCGGCGCTCTGTTTGCTATTGGCTGGCTGGCGGCCCTGGCTTTTGGTCCCGAGGCCTATGCGGATCTGCTGGCTTTCGCCGGATCGCCGCTGGGCCTGCTGATCGGATTCGGCCTGACCTGGGTGCTGTTCTCGTTCCTGCTGAACGGCGGCCGCCACCTGTTTAACGACACGGGCGAAGGTCTGACGATCAAGAGCGCCGACGCCCTGTCGCACGTCGCGGTCTGGGGGCCGATCGTCCTATCGGTCCTGTTCTGGGCTGCTCTGTTCGCCTCGGGGAGGGTTTCGCTGTGAGCCGTCAGACGCGCTACCGCAACATGGTCAAGGTCTCCGAGCGCCACGGCGCGGGCGAATGGCTGACTGAGAAGGTGCTGCTGGCCCTTCTGATGCCGCTGGGCCTCTGGGTCGCCTTCAGCGCCTGGGCCCTGGCGGGCGCCGGCTATGACGCCGTGCTGGCTTGGATCGCCAGCCCGCTGAACGCCGGTCTGGCCGCCGCGACGCTGCTGGTTTTCTGCGGCTACGCCAGCCTGGCTTGGAAGGTCATCATCGAGGACTACATCCATCGTCCGGGCAACAAGGGGATGCTGATCCTCCTGTCGAACCTGATCTTCCTCGCGCTGGCGGCCGCCGGCGTCTTCCTCATCGTGCGGCTGGCGCTGGGCTCGGCGCCGCTGCCGGCTGGTCTCGGAGTCTGAACGCCTGATGGCTGCTTACGAATTCATCGACCACGAATATGACGTCGTCGTCGTCGGCGCCGGCGGCTCGGGCCTGCGCGCCGCGCTCGGCGCCGCCCAGCAGGGCCTGAAGGTCGCCTGCGTGACCAAGGTCTTCCCGACCCGCTCGCACACCGTGGCGGCCCAGGGCGGCATCTCCGCCTCGCTGGGCAACATGGGCGAGGACAGCTGGCAGTGGCACATGTACGACACCGTCAAGGGGTCGGACTGGCTGGGCGACCAGGACGCCATCGAATACCTGGTCAGGAATGCGCCCAAGGCCGTCTATGAGCTGGAGCACTGGGGTGTGCCCTTCAGCCGGACGGACGAGGGCAAGATCTATCAGCGCGCCTTCGGCGGCATGACCCGCAACTTCGGCGAGGGTCCGGTTCAGCGCACCTGCGCCGCCGCCGACCGCACCGGCCACGCCATCCTGCACACCCTGTACGGCCAGTCGGTCCGCCGCGAAGTGAAGTTCTTCGTCGAATATTTCGCGCTGGACCTGATTATGCAGGCCCAATCTGACGGGACTCAAGCCTGCACCGGCGTCACCGCCCTGCAGCTCGACACCGGCCAGATGCACCAGTTCCGCGCCAAGATGGTGGTGCTGGCGACCGGCGGTTACGGCCGCGCCTATTTCTCGGCCACCTCGGCCCACACCTGCACCGGCGACGGCAACGCCATGGTGCTGCGCGCCGGCCTGCCGCTGCAGGACATGGAGTTCGTGCAGTTCCATCCCACTGGGATCTACGGCGCCGGCTGCCTGATCACCGAGGGCGCGCGGGGCGAGGGCGGTTATCTGACCAACTCCGAGGGCGAGCGCTTCATGGAGCGCTATGCGCCGACCGTGAAGGACCTGGCGCCGCGCGACATGGTCTCGCGCTCCATGACGCTGGAAATCCGCGAAGGCCGCGGCGTAGGCCCGAACAAGGACCACATCTTCCTGCACCTGGACCATCTGGATCCCAAGATCCTGCACCAGCGCCTGCCGGGCATCTCCGAAAGCGCCAAGATCTTCGCCGGGGTCGATGTCACCAAGGCGCCGATCCCGGTGCTGCCGACCGTCCACTACAACATGGGCGGCATTCCCACGAACTACCACGGCGAGGTGCTGACGCTGCGCGACGGCAACCCCGACAGCGTGGTGCCCGGCCTGATGGCCGTGGGCGAGGCGGCTTGCGTGTCGGTGCACGGCGCCAACCGTCTGGGCTCCAACTCCCTGACCGACCTGGTGGTGTTCGGCCGCGCCGCCGGCCTGCGCTGCGGCGAGGTGGTGGACAAGTCATCGAGCGTGCCCAGCGCCCCGGCCGCGACCACCGAGGCGCACCTGGCGCGCTTCGACCGCTTCCGCAACGCAAACGGCTCTACCCCCACCGCCAAGCTGCGGCTGGAGATGCAGCGCGCCATGCAGTCGGACGCTGCGGTGTTCCGCACCGGCAAGACGCTGGAGGAAGGCGTAGCCAAGCTGCGCGACATTCACGCGCAAGGGTCGGACATCAAGACCACCGATCGCGGCCTGATCTGGAACACCGACCTGATCGAGACCCTGGAATACGACAACCTGATCGACCAGGCGCTGGTGACCATCGAAGGCGCGCTGAACCGCACCGAGTCGCGCGGCGCCCACGCCCGCGAGGATTATCCGGACCGCGACGACGCCAATTGGATGAAGCACACCCTGGCGTGGAAGCGCCCGGACGAAAGCGTCCAGATCGACTACCGTCCGGTGCACAACTACACCATGTCCAAGGACATCGATTACATCGAACCGAAGGCTCGGGTTTACTGATGGTCCAGCTTACCCTTCCCAAAGGCTCCAAGCCCGCTGCCGGCAAGGTCCACAAGGCCCCGCCGGGTGCCCAGAACGTCAAGACCTACAAGGTCTATCGCTACGACCCCGAGGTCGATGCGGATCCGCGCTGGGACACCTATGAGGTCTCGACGGACGACCACGGCCCGATGCTGCTGGACGCCCTGATCCACATCAAGAACGAGATCGATCCGACCCTGGCCTTCCGCCGGTCGTGCCGCGAAGGCATCTGCGGCTCGTGCTCGATGACTATCGACGGCCGCAACGCCCTGGCCTGCACCAAGGGCTGGGACGAGTGCTCGGGCAATTCGATCTCGATCGCGCCCCTGCCGCACCAGCCGGTGGTCAAGGATCTGGTGACGGACCTGACCCTGTTCTACGCCCAGTACGACTCCATCCAGCCCTACCTCCAGACCAACGACGAGGTGGAGCCCGAGAAGGAGCGTCTGCAGTCGCCGGCCGACCGCGAGAAGCTGGACGGGCTGTACGAATGCATCCTGTGCGCCTGCTGCTCGACGTCATGCCCCAGCTACTGGTGGAACCAGACGGACTATCTGGGCCCGGCCGCCCTGCTGCAGTCCTACCGCTGGATCGCCGACAGCCGCGACGAGGCCACGGACAAGCGCCTGGACGACCTGGAAGACCCGTTCAAGCTCTACCGCTGCCACACCATCATGAACTGCGCCCAGGTGTGCCCCAAGGGCCTGAACCCCGCCAAGGCCATCGCCGAAACTAAGAAGCTGATGGTCTCACCGAGCCGCAAGAAGACGGCGGCGGCCTGAGCATGTTGTTTCGCCCTATCGCTGCGCTACCTGAGGGCTGATGGCCAAGATCACCTACATCGAACACGACGGCCGTGAGCACGTCGTGGAGGTCAAGACCGGCCTGTCGGTCATGGAAGGCGCGATCCGCAACAACGTGCCTGGGATCGATGCGGACTGCGGCGGCGCCTGCGCCTGCGCGACGTGCCATGTCTACGTGGACGAGTCCCTCCAGGACGTGACCGGCCGGGCCTCGGCGATGGAGGAGTCGATGCTCGATTTCGCCGAGAACGTTCAGCCCAACAGCCGGCTGTCGTGCCAGATCCGCGTCAAGGACGAGCTGGACGGCCTGATCGTGCGTCTGCCGGAAAACCAGCACTAAACCGCCCACAGCCTCGCGCGTTCAAGAGCCCATGCCCTTCTTCGACATGAGCAAGAACCGACGCCAGGGCGAACGCAAGGCGGTCAATCTGCGCGGGTTGATCGTGGCGCAGGGGCTGGAACTGCGCTGCGTCATCGTCGATCTTTCCGACGGCGGCATGAAGGTCAGGCTGGATCGCGGCGTCGCCCTGCCCGACCGGCTCATCATCGTCGATATAGCCGCCGGCCAGGCTCACGAGGCCCAGGCCGCCTGGGCCAAGGGTCAGGAAGCCGGGCTCAAGACCTCGGGGCGCCCCGTCCCGCTGGGCGGTCTCGCCCCGGCGCGGTTTGTCGCCGCGCGCGACGCCTGGCTGCGCGTGAAGAGCCGCTAGGTCCTAATCAATCGCGCGCATCGTCCCGGCGTTGATGGCGATGCGGCCGATCAGGCCCTTGACGATCAGGTCCAGCGCCGAGCCTTCGCGATAGTCGGCGGCCGCGACGAAGTTCACCCGGTCCTCGGAGATCAGGCCGTAGATCTTCTCCTGGTCCCGGGCGCTGTTGCGCGGATCATAGACCGCGATCGAGAAGCCGCCCTTGGTGTGCATCATCTTCATGGTCGGCACATCGGTGTCGCCGTCGCCCAGGAAGATCATCCGCTCGAACGGCACCGGCCGGTCGTCGTCGGCCATGAAGCGGTTGATCCGCTCATGCTCCCAGTGGTTCAGAACGCCCTTGTTGATGCGGAACAGATACTGGGTCTTGGTGGTGTAGTTCACCCCCACCGCCGGCCAGATGGCCACGCCGTTCTCGTCATAGACGAACTTGGACGCAAAGACGTGGCGGAAGGCGTCGCGGATGGGGCAGCCGTCGATCATCTCCTCCAGGCCGGCGGAGATGATGTAGTGCTCGATCTCCAGCCCGTATTCGCGGCCGATGGCGTCGATACGCTCGAACCAGCCCTTGCCCGTCAGGTCCGACTTAAGACCGTCGAACAGCTTCACGTCCTGGCCATGCTCGTGCAGCGTCTTGCGGGTGATCGGCGCGCCGTTCTCGCGAGCGCGGGCCAGCATCAGCTGCATGTACATCAAGATGTTGTCGCCGTCGGCGTCGCGCGTCAGGGCGTCCGCCGCGCCCCAGAAATCGCCGATGCTCATCCCCACCGAGGGGATGAAGGTGACTTCCTGCATATTGCCGCGCGCCAGCGTGCCGTCGAAGTCGTAGATGAGGGCGGTCTTCAAAAGGGCCATGGGCCGGGGCTCCGTGTTCGGCCCGCCTCTTACAGCGCCTTGGCGCGCGGCCCAAGCGGCCCGTCAGTTCAGCTGAAGCTCTGGCGCGGCGGCGGCGCCCGCCGCCTGCAACGGCAGGTGAAGGATGAAGGCGGCGCCCTTGCCCGGCTCGCTCTCCACCTCGGCCCAGCCGCCATGCAGTTCGACCAGCGCCTTGACGAGGGCCAGGCCCACGCCCGGCCCGCCGCGCTCGCGCCGCACGAAGCGGTCGAAGACGTGGGGCTGCAGGTGATAGGGGATGCCGCGCCCGGTGTCGGCGATGCGGATACGGGCCTCCGACGCCCCGCGCTCGGCGCTCAGCCTGACCTCGCCGCCTTCCGAGACGGCGCGGGCGGCGTTCTCCAGCAGGTGGTCGATGGCCTGCCCGATGCGGCGGGCGTCCGCGCGGATCGGGCTAAGGTCGGGCGGGCAGCTGACCGTCAGCGTCGCGCCCCGGCCTTCGACGCG
The DNA here is from genome assembly GCF_046295775.1 of Brevundimonas sp. Lineage (GTDB taxonomy): Bacteria > Pseudomonadota > Alphaproteobacteria > Caulobacterales > Caulobacteraceae > Brevundimonas. The sequence goes on from NZ_JBKBML010000007.1 coordinate 63,627, forward strand.
CGCGCGCACCTTGTCGGCCGCCTCGTCCAGCAGGTCGCAGACCCGCACGTCGCCCAGCGTCAGCTCCATCTCCCCGGCGTCGATCTGGCTCATGTCCAGCACGTCGTCGATGGAGCGGGCCAGCTGACTGGCGGCGACGCGGATGGCGCCGGCGTGCTGGCGGCTGCGTTCGGGCAGATCGCCCATCGTCTCGAGCAATTCGGAATAGCCGACGATGGTGGTCAGCGGCGTGCGCAGCTCGTAGCTGACCGAGCCGACGAACTCTCGCTTCAGCGCCTGGCTTTCCTGCAGCGCCGCCTCGCGCTGCGCCAGGGCCTGCTCCAGGGCGCGACGGGCGGTGACGTCGGAAAAAGCCACCAGGGTCGCACCGTCCGGCAGCGGCCGGGTCTGCCAGGCGGCGAACCGCCCGTCAGCGGTGCGCCCCTCGCCCGAGATCGGCACGCGGCTTTCGGGATCCGGATCGGCCACCCGCGCCTTGAGCCCCAGCCACAGGCTGGGATCGGGCAAGACAGGCTCGCACAGCGCGGCCACGGCGTCGAAGTCCGAGGCGGCGGTCAGCCGCTCGGCCCCCACGCCCCAGAAGGCCTCGAACGCCTCGTTGTGCAGCCGCATCCGCCCGTCGGAGCCAAACACGGCCACGGCGTCGTTCAGCTTGTCGAGCGTCGCCGTCTGGACCTGCAGCTGGGCGTTGAAGCGGCTGCGCAGCTTCAGCTCGTCGGTGATGTCCGAGAAGATCAGCAGCACCCCGCCCAAGGGGTGGGGCTGGCGCACGATCCGCAGGGTCCTGCCGTCGGGCAGTGACCAGCTGTCGTCCGGCGCGGCCTGGGCGGCGCCGTAGAAGTCCAGTTCGTTGGCCTTCCAGCCGGCGTAGTCGATGACCTCGGGCAGCAGGCGGCGCTGGCGCAGGCGGTCCAGCAACTCGGCGTGGGTCGGCCGCTCGTCCAACCAGGCCGGATCGATGTCGAACAGGGTCTGGAAGGCGGTGTTGTGGAAGGCCAGCCGCTTAGCCGGGCCGAAAATGGCGACCGCGTCGGCCAGGTGGTTCAGGGTTTCGTCGTGGGCCTCGACGTGGCGGCGCAGGGTGTCGCGCGTCTCTTCGGCCTCGGTCACGTCCAAGGCAAAGGCGATGACAGCGCCTGAGGGGCCGGCCGCCGGCTCGACCACGACGCGCCAGGCGCGGCGCCGGCCGCCGCCGGTGGTCCAGCGGAAGCCCTCCTGGCGCAGGCCCAGGCGCTGAGCCTCGGCGGCCAGCGCATCGGCGGCGCGGTCGAAGCTGGCGCCCGACGCGATCGCGGCCTCCAGCGACGGACAGCCGGTCTCCTCCAGCCAGGCGCGGTTGGCCCAGGCCAAGCGTCCGGCTGGGTTCAGCACCCAGGTCGGCACGGGCGAGGCGTCGGCCAGCACGCCAAGGCCGCTCTCGACCGCCGTCTCGGCGCCGGCCGCGAGCGGCTCAAGCCTCAGCCAGGCGGTCCCGCCGACGATGCGGCCCTCCAGCCGCCAGGCGCGCTCGCCACCCTCGACCAGGGCGTCGAAAGGCGAGCCCTCCAGGAAAAGGGCCTGCAGCCGCGCCGAATGGATTTCAGCCAGGCGCGCCAGCACGCCGTCGGCCGCCGCCACGCCCGAGCGGCCGCCCAGATCGCGTCGCGCCGCCTCCAGTGCGTCGGGCGCGCCCATCACCTGATCGATCCGGCCCTTGGGGGTCAGCGACAGCCGCACGTCATCGAAGGCCGACAGGGCCGCTTCGCGATCGAACAGGGCGCGTCGTCGGTCCTCGTCCACGCTAGAGACCGCCAGCTCGCGCGCCGACAGCCGGGCGCGCAGACGCCAGGCCCAGGCGCTGACGGCCAGGGCCAGGCCGGCGGCGCCTGCCGTGGCGGCGTATGCGATCTCGGCTTCGGCCATCCCCGCTCAATCCCCACCCCGTTCGATCAGGGGCGATTCGCGTTCACCATAACGCAAGCCGAGGCGGAATGGTTGGGGTGATGCATGTGCGGCGAGCGGCCCGATTGCGGGCTGGCGCACGGCGGCCGATACGGACCGGATGAGCACCCCCGCAACGCGCTTCGTCTGGGCCGATCAGTTCGCCCCCTCGCTGGAGGATTTCGCCCGCCTGGCCGAACAGGCCTTCGCCGATCTGCCCGACGCGTTCAGGGGCCTGGCCGGCGAGGTGGTGATCCGCGTTGACGACTTCGCCGACGAGGCGACCCTGGCGGAAATGGGCATCGAGGACCCGTTCGAGCTGACGGGCCTGTACTACGGCGTGGACCTATCCAGCCGCGAAGGGCTGGGGCCGGCGCCGGAGCCGTCACGCGTGTTTCTTTACCGTCGGCCGATCCTGGACGAATGGTGCGAGCGCGGCGACGTCGGCCTGGCCGAGATCATCGCTCACGTGCTGATCCACGAGATCGGCCATCACTTCGGCCTGTCCGACGACCGGATCGACTTGATCGAGGCGATGGACTGAGGCCTCAGTCGACCTTCGGCGCCGACAGCGACGCCTTGGCCGCCTCGGCGTGAGCCTCGTCTATCGCGTCGGCCGCCTGCGACAGGCCGTAGTCGGCCAGCAGCTCATAGGTGACCATCTGGTCCGGGTCGGGATTGGTCCAGGCGCTGTTGGCGATGACGCCCTGAACCGGCGCCATGGCGGTCTGAACCGCCTCCCCGGTGATACGCGCCACATCCACCTCGGTCATGGCGGCCTGCGCGAGCTCGCCGCCCAGCCGCACGGCCAGGGTGGTGAACTCCGCCAAGGCCGGTTCTTGCGCCGCCCACAGGGCATGCAGACGCGCTTCACGCTCGTCTTCGGTTAGGGTCTGGTTCTTTTCGAGCGCCTCGGCCTGGGCGGCGAAGGCCTCCATCCGCTTGCCGAAGGCTTCGGCGGCGGCTTCAAGCCGGGCTTCGGCGGCTGGCGCGGGCTCGGGCGCGGACTGCGCGGAGGCGGGCGCAGCCGCAAGGATCGCCATTGCGGCGACAGGCGCGGTCAGGGCGGCGAGGGATATGCGGGCCATGGGCGGACCTCCTGCAAAAGCGCGCAGAAGGTCCGCCCGATCAGCCGTCGCGACAAGTGAAATCGCGGTAAGGCGGTCTTACTGGGGCGCCTCGGCCGGGGCCTGGGCGGCGGCGAGCTGTTCCGGCGTGGCCTGGCCGATCTGGTCGCGCATCATGGTCGGAACACTGCGGATCTGCGTCACGCCCTGGGCGATCTGAGCCTGGGCTTCGGCAGGGACGCCCGACGCCGGATCGGCGGCGAAGGCGGCCAGGGCGTCGGCAAAGGCGTCGGCCTGCGGCTGATAGCGGGCGAGAACGGCTTGAGAGTCCGCTTGATACTTGGCGGTGTCGGTCCCGGCGGCGGTGCGCAGGGCGATCAGTTCGCCCTGCATCTGCTCGACGCCGGCTTCGAACTTCTGGGCTTCGGCTTCGACAGCCGCCTGAGCAGCCGAGGGCGCCGGTGCGGCGGCGGGTGCGGGCGGGGCGGCGGGGGCCTCTTGAGCCAGGGCCGGCGCGGCCATCAGGGCGAGGGCGGCCGTGGCCGTGGCGAGGGTGGCGAGACGCATGTGAGGCTCCTTGGCTCTGCGATCACGCCACCGTGAAGGGCGAATGGGGCGGGGGCAAGCCGTCAATGCGGCGCCCCGCCCCCGGACTCTTAGCGCTGGTCGCGGCGCGCCAAGACGCGCAGACGCAGGGCGTTCAGCTTGATGAAGCCCGCCGCGTCGCGGTGGTCATAGGCCTGAACGCCCTCTTCGAAGGTCACCAGATCCTGGTCGTACAGGCTGTCGGGGCTTTCGCGGCCGATGATGGTGACATTGCCCTTGTAAAGCTTGACCCGGACGGTCCCGTTCACCCGCAGCTGCGAGTGATCGATGGCCGCCTGCAGCATCTCGCGCTCGGGCGCGAACCAGAAGCCGTTGTAGATCAGGTGGGCGTATTTGACCGCCAGCTCGTCCTTCAGGTGCATGGCGCCGCGGTCCAGGGTGATGGACTCGATGCCGCGGTGCGCCGCCAGCAGGATAGTGCCTCCCGGCGTCTCGTAAACGCCGCGCGACTTCATGCCCACGAAGCGGTTCTCGACCAGATCCAGGCGGCCGACGCCGTTGTCGTGGCCCAGCTGGTTCAGTCGGGTCAGAATTTCGGCCGGCGACAGAGCCTCGCCGTCGATCGAGACGGCGTCGCCCTTTTCGAAGCCGATAGTGAAGATGGTCGGCGTGTCCGGCGCGTCCTCAGGGCTGATGGTGCGCTGGTGCACGAACTCGGGCACCTCGACCGCCGGGTCCTCCAGCACCTTGCCCTCGGACGAGGAGTGCAGAAGGTTGGCGTCGACCGAGAAGGGCGCCTCGCCGCGCTTGTCCTTGGAGATCGGGATCTGGTGCTTTTCGGCGAAGTCCAGCAGGGCCTCGCGGCTGCGGAACTCCCACTCGCGCCAGGGGGCGATGACGTGGATGTCGGGGTTCAGGGCGTAGTAGCCCAGCTCGAAGCGGACCTGGTCGTTTCCCTTGCCCGTCGCGCCGTGACAGACGGCGTCGGCGCCGACCTGGCGGGCGATCTCGATCTGGCGCTTGGCGATCAGCGGCCGCGCGATCGAGGTGCCCAGCAGATACTGGCCCTCATAGACGGTGTTGGCGCGGAACATCGGGAAGACGAAGTCCCGCACGAACTCTTCACGCAGGTCGTCGACGAAGATGTTCTCGGGCTTGATGCCCAGCTTCAGCGCCTTCTCGCGCGCCGGCCCAAGCTCCTCGCCCTGGCCCAGGTCGGCGGTGAAAGTCACCACCTCGGCCTGATACTCGGTCTGCAGCCACTTCAGGATGATCGAAGTGTCCAGACCACCGGAATAGGCCAGGACGACCTTCTTGACGGGCTTGTCGGCGGGCGAGCTCATGGGCGGATCCTTGCACCGGACGCGGGGAGGCGTTCGCGCGGCTTAAAGGGCCAGACGCGCCGGGATGCAAGAGGCGCCGCGCTACTGCACCTGCTGGCGGCCGGGAGCAGCGGCGGGGGCTTCGGCGGCCGGCGCGGCGCGATAGGGCTGCGGGCCGGCGGGTTCGGGAGCGGGGGCGGCGGCGGGCGGGCGGCTTTCCGTCGTTCTGTTGGCCGCGCGTTGCGCCGGCGGCCGGGCGCGCGCGGCTGGCTGGGCAGCCGGCTGAGCCGCCGGTCGGGCGACGGGAGGTGCAGCGGCGGGCGTCGGCGCGGGTGCGGCTGCGGGCGCCCCGGTCGCGACCGAGCCGGGCTCGGCGGCGGTCAAGGGCGCGCTGGCCGTGGCCGTGCGGGCGGCCAGTTGCTGGGCCTCGTAGCGCCGCGCCAGTTTCTCGGTCAGTTCGCGGGCGGCTGCGGGCGGCATCTGGGCCATGACGGCCGCCAGCGACCGGGGGCGCATGGCGGCGGCGACCGGCAGGCGCACGGAGTCGTTCAGTGTATTGAAGACCGCCGCCGCTTCTCGCGGGCGCATGGCTGAATAGACCTGGACCAGGCGGTCGATCTCGGCCTTTTCGCGCTCGTCGACCTGGCCCAGCAGGCCTTGCATCTCGGCCTTCAGCGCCTCCATGGCCTGGAGCTTGGCGTCCAGCTTCTGCTCGGCCGAGGCCATCAAGGGCAGCATGGTCGCGAAGTCGGCGTCGCGCGCGTCCAAGTCCTCGCGACGCTTGGACAACGATTGCAGAACGCGCAGCTCGGCGGGCGACAGGCCGGCCTGCTGGGCCAGCTGTTCGGGGCTCAGGGCGCAGACTGCGGGGGCCGGCTTGGCGGGCGCGGCGGCGGCGCCTTCGCCTGCGGGCTGCACTGCTTCTTCGGCCCAGGCGCGCGCGCCTTGGAACAGCTCTGGCGCAGCGCCGGCGGCGCGCAGCACCACCACCCCGCCGATGGCGACGGCGATCAGGGGCAGGATGCGGGGCAGTCGGCTCATCGTCGGCTCACTCTCAAATCAGGCTGACCTGCCCTCAAGTCGTCCGTCGCCGCGCGACGGACATAGGGCTGCATCATGCCGCGAACAGGTCTTCGTCCAGGCTACGGCGGGCGCGGTTGAGGCTTTGTTTCGCAGCCTGGTTAGCGGCCAGGGCCTGCAATACGGGGGTGAAACGCTCGACCTGCTCCTCGTTCAGCAGACGCGGCCGCTCGGGCGCGCGGTCGGCGAATAGGGAGCGGTCGCGGTCGCGCGACCCGCTCAGCACAGGCTCGCCGCGCGGTTCGCGGGGGCGCGGCGCGGGTTCGGCCGTTGGCTCGATCTCGACAGGGGCGCGGGAGACGACCGGCGCCGTCGGCGCGCGCGCGATCAGGGTTTCGAGCTGTTGCTTGACCTCGCGCGCCTTGACGATGCGGTCGTGCAGAAGATCGGTCTCCTGGCCCGAGCCGCGCAGGGCCGACAGGGCGGCTTCGGCACGCGAGGCGGCCTGGTTCAGCTCGGTCACGGCGCCGGCAAAGGCCAGTTGGCCTTCGCGCAGAGCCCGCAGCCGCTTCTCCAGCCGCACCCCGTAGCCCAGGGCGGCGACCAGCAGCAGCATCAGAACGGCGTCCATCACCAGTCCGGCCATGGTTCAAGCTCCTCTTCGCGACAGGGCGGATGCGGCGTCGACGCTGATAGGCCCCTCGACGCGGACGGCGATGTGCTGGCCCTTGCGGCCCATCTTCCCGGTGGTCAGGGGGATCGAGCCCGCGCGCACCGAAATGTCGCTGTCGGGCGTGGCGTTCAGCATCAGGGTGTCGCCGACCTTCAGATCCAGCACCCGCGACAGCGGCACCTGCTGCTCGTCCAGCACGGCCCGCACCTCGGTGCCGGTGGTCCAGAGCTCGGTGGCCAGGTGGCCTTCCCAGATGTTGTCGCGCCCGAACTTCTCGCCCATGAACTGCTGCAGCAGCATCTTGCGGATCGGCTCCAGCGTCGCATACGGCAGCAGCAGCTCGACCCGGCCGCCGCGGTCTTCCATGTCGATGCGCAGCTTGACCAGGATAGCGGCGTTGGCCGGGCGCGCGATGGCGGCGAAACGAGGATTGGTCTCCAGCCGGTCCAGATTGAAATGCACCGGCGTCAGCGGCTCGAACGCCGCCTGGGCGTCGGCCAGGATGACCTCGACCATCCGCTGCACCAGAACCCGCTCGATGGTGGTGTAGGGCCGGCCCTCGATGCGCAGCGCCGCTGTCCCTCGGCGGCCGCCCAGCAGGACGTCCACAATCGAATAGATCAGGTTGGAATCGACCGTCAGCAGGCCGTAGTTGTCCAGCTCCTCGGCCCGGAACACCGCCAGTATGGCCGGCAGCGGGATGGAGTTCAGATAGTCGCCGAACCGGATCGACGAGATGTTGTCCAGCGACACCTCGACGTTGTCCGACGTGAAGTTCCGCAGGGATGTCGTCATCAGCCGCACCAGGCGATCGAAGACGATCTCGAGCATCGGCAGCCGCTCGTAGCTGACCAGGGCCGAGTTGATGATGGCGCGGATGCCCGATCGCTCGGAGCCGTCGTCGTCGCCCAGGTCGAAGCCCAGCAGGCTGTCGATCTCGTCCTGGTTCAGAACCCGTTCGGAGACGGCGGGGCGATCCGCTTCGTCCGCGCCGAAGGGATCGGCCATGGTGTCGGTCATTGCACCAGCATCTCTTCGATCAGCACGGCGTCGACCTTGCCCGGCGCGGCGATCAGATTGACCCGGCGCAGGATCTCGGCGCGCAGCTGATAGGTCCCGGCCGAGCCGGCCAGATCCTCGGGCCGCAGTTCGCGCAGGAAGCCCTGGAACATGTCCTGCATGCGCGGCATCTCGCTTTGCAGGTGCGAGGCCAGGGCGGCGTCCTTGGTCTCGAGGGTCAGCTTCAGCTTCAGGAAGGTCGGCCGTCCGTCCGGCGACTGAATGTTCACGACCATGTCGGGCAGGGTGTAGAAGGTGACCCCATCGGGGCCCGCGCTGATCTTGCCCAGCGCCGGGTCGGCCTCGCCTTCCTTGCCGCCGCCGTGGCCGCCGCCCTTTTCAGCCTTCTTGGGCGCGGCGGCGTGGCCGTCCTCGCCCTGCGCCGCTTCGGCCGGCTTGGGCTTCAGCAGGAAGAATGCCGCGCCTCCGCCCCCGCCCAGCACGACGAGCGCGGCGGGAATGATGATGAACAGCAGGGGCAGTTTCTTCTTCTTGGGCGCCTCGCCCTCGCCCTCGGCCCCGGCTTCGCCTTCGGGGGCGGGCGCGGCTTCGGCGGCGGCCTCTTCGGGCGCGCCCTTCTTCTTCTTCTTGCCCAGCTTCAGCATGGCGACGCCCCGGTCGATCCTCGCAGACACCCGTCTCTGGATGCTGGGGGTCGAATTGCGCCGGGTTTGGTTAACGAGCCGTTTAGAACCGGCAAATCCTGCCGGGCGCCGACGAGGGCGATCCCGGCAAAACGCCCGCCCCGCCTGGATTCACCCTGTTGGCACGACCGTTGCGACGGACTTCTGCGAAAGGAGCCCGCCGTGGAAAACGCCGCCTATATCGGATTGTCCCGCCAGATGACGCTGCGCCGCGAGCTCGACATCGTGGCCAACAACATCGCCAACGCCGACACGACCGGCTTCAAGGTCGAGCAGCTGCTGGTGGGTGAAGAGGTCGGCGACCGCGCCCGCAACGCCTTTGTGCGGCCCGGCGTCAGCTTCGTCATGGACCACGGCGTCGGCCGCGACTTCGGCCAGGGCGCGCTGAAGCAGACCAGCCGCAGCCTGGACTTCGCCATTGAGGGCGAGGGCGTCTTCTTCGCCCTGAAGGACGGCCAGGGCCGCGACGCCTACACCCGCGACGGGGCCTTCACCACCGACGCCGAGGGCCGGCTGATGACCCAGGCCGGCGCCCTGGTCCAGGGCGACGGCGGCGAGATCGTGCTGGACCCGGCGCTGGGCGCCCCGGCGGTCGCCGCTGATGGAACCATCAGCCAGAACGGCCAGCCTGTCGGCCGTCTGTCGGTGGTCCGCTTCGCCGCTCTGGGCGTGCTCGAGAAGGGCGGCGACGGCCTTTACCGCAACGCCTCCAACGCGGCCCCGATGGACGCGACCGACGCCCAGGTGCGCCAGGGCATGCTGGAAGGCTCCAACGTCAACTCGATCCTCGAGATCACCAACCTCATCGAGATCAGCCGGTCCTACGAACGGATCAGCCGGATGATCGAACAGACCACCGACCTGTCCAAGCGCGCCGTCGAGCGCCTCGGCAAGGTCTGACGCAAACCCGGTCGCTGACCCGACCAGAAACAAACCTATCGCTCAAGCAGCGAGGTCCCGCGGACCGAGCGTAGCGATCACGGAGTGGACAAAAATGAGAGCGCTGCGAACCGCCGCCTCCGGCATGGCCGCCCAGGCCCTGAACGTCGAGGTCATCTCGAACAACATCGCCAACATGAACACGGTGGGCTTCAAGCGTCAGCGCGCCGAATTCCAGGACCTGCTGTATCAGAACGTCGAGCGAATGGGCGCGCAGTCGTCCAGCCAGGGCACCGTGGTTCCCACCGGAATCCAGATCGGCGCGGGCGTGAAGGCCGGCAGCGTCTACCGCATCACCGAACAGGGCACGCCCAACCGCACCGGCAACACCTACGACCTGGCCATCGACGGCAAGGGCTATTTCCAGATCACCCTGCCCTCGGGCGAACAGGCCTACACCCGCGCCGGCAACTTCGCGATCAACGGCGAAGGCCAGCTGGTCACCGACGACGGCTATGCGGTCGAGCCGGCGATCAACATTCCCCAGGGCGCGGTGGACGTCTCCATCTCCAAGTCCGGCCAGGTGCAGGCGATCCTGCAGGGCCAGGCCGAGCCGCAGGTGGTGGGCCAGCTGGAGCTGGCGACCTTCTTCAACGAAGCGGGTCTGGAAGCTATCGGCGACAACCTGCTGCTCGAGACCTCGGCCTCGGGTCCGGCCACCGTCGGCGCCCCGGGCGAGGTCGGTTTCGGCCAGCTGCTGCAGGGCTACACCGAGTCCTCCAACGTCGACGCCGTGGCCGAGATCAGCGCCCTGATCGTGGCCCAGCGCGCCTACGAGATGAACTCCAAGGTCATCACCACCGCCGACGACATGCTGGCCGTCGCCGCCCAAGTGAAGAGCTGAGCCATGAAACTGGTCGCCTCGGTTATCGCTTTCGCCCTCATCGCCGGTCCTGCGCTGGCGGGTCCGGTCACGCTGCGCGCCGACATCGTCGACGACGACGGCCGCATCACCCTGGGCGAGCTGTTCGAGGGCGCCGGCTCGGCGTCGGGCGTGGTCATCGGCCGTCGCGCCGGCGCCACCGCCGTGCTTGAGGCCGGTCAGGTCCAGGCCGCCGCGCGCCAGGCCGGGCTCGAGTGGTCCAACCCCAACGGCCTGCGCCGCATCGTGGTGCGCGAAGGTGGTTCGGCCCCGGCCGCGGACGCCTCCGCCCGCCCGGTCGCGGCGACCGCCGGACCGGGTCGCACCGTCGAGGTCCTGACCTACGCCCGCAGCCTGGCCGCCGGCGACGTCATCCAGCCCGCCGACGTGGTCTGGTCCAGCGTCCAGTCCCATATGGCGGCTGGCGGCGGACCGCAGGACGCCGAGCAGGTGATCGGCCTGTCCGCCCGCCGCGCGCTGCGCGCCGGCCAGCCGGTCTCGGCCCGCGACCTGGCCTCGCCCCAGGTCATCGCCCGCAACGACATGGTCCAGGTCTCCTACGAGGTCGGTGGCGTGAAGCTGACGGTCTCGGGTCGGGCGTCTCGCAACGCCTCGGTCGGCGAGGCCGTACCGATCGTCAACGCCACCTCCGGCCGGATGATCGACGCCGTCGCCACCGGTCCCGGCCGCGCCGTCGCCGGCCCCGCCGCCCAATACGCCCGCTCCGCCCCGCAACAGTTCGCCGCCCGCTGAGAGCCCTCGTCATGCGCAAGTTCGTCTTCATCGCCGCCGCCGCCCTCTCGGCCCTGTCGCTTCAGGCCTGTTCGACCGCCATGGAGGCCGTGCGCGGCCCCGAACTGGCGCCGATCGGCTATCCGGCCGCCCTGGTGCCGGTCAGTCAGCAATATCTGCCGACCCCCGGCGTTCATGGTCCGGACGCGCGCCCGGCCAGCGCCAACAGCCTGTGGCGCACCGGCGCCCGCACCTTCTTCGGCGATCAGCGCGCCCGCCGCGTGGGCGACATCCTGACCATCAACATCAACATCGACGACCGCGCCCAGACCCAGAACGCCACCCAGCGCACGCGCTCGAACAACATCTCGGGCGGGATCAACAATCTGCTGGGCCTGGAAAGCAGCCTGGGCCGCGCCTTCCCCGGCGGCTTCGACGCCTCCAGCCTGATCGACCTGGAGGGCCAGAGCGCCTCGAACGGCTCGGGCAGCGTCAATCGCGCCGAAAAGGTCAATCTGACCATCGCGGCGGTCGTCACCGACGTGCTGGGCAACGGCAATCTGGTGATCCAGGGCCGCCAAGAGGTCCGAACCAACCGCGAAGTGCGCGAACTGACCGTCGCCGGCATCGTTCGGCCCGAGGACATCTCCTCGGCCAACACCATCAACCACACCCAGATCGCCGAAGCCCGCATCAGCTACGGCGGCCGCGGCGACATAACCCGCGTCCAGGCACCCCCCGCCGCCCAGGCCCTGGCCGAACGCTTCAGCCCGTTCTGAGGCTTGGCTCAGAGGAACGAGTAGGGATCGACGTCGACGGTCAGTCGCACGCTGGCAGGGATCTTCACGCGCATCAGCCAGGCGCGCAGGAAGGACTGCAGGTCCACGTCGCGGTCCGCGCGCACCAGCAGCCGCTTGCGCCGCCGCCCGCGCACCAGGGCCAGGGGCGCGTCGGCCGGGCCATAGACCTCCAGCCGCTCGGCATTGGGAATGGACTGGGCCAGGTCGTTGGCCGTCTTCTCGACCGCGGCGGCGTTCTCGCTCGACAGGATCAGCCCCGCCAGCCGGCCGTAGGGCGGCAGCTGCGCGGCTTCGCGCTCGGCCATCTCGGCCTCGATGAAGGCTTCCCGATCGCCGGCGGCCAGGGCCTGCAGCACCGGGTGATCGGGCGTCCAGGTCTGCAGCAGGGCGCGGCCGGGCCGGTCGGCGCGACCCGCCCGGCCTGTCGCCTGGGCCAGCAACTGATAGGTGCGCTCGGCCGCTCTAAGGTCGCCGCCGCGCAGGCCCAGGTCGGCGTCCACCACCCCGACTAACGTCAGGCGCGGGAAGTTGTGTCCCTTGGCCGCCGCCTGGGTGGCCACCAGAATGTCGATCTCGCCGTCGGCCATGGCCTGGATCAAGGCGCGCGCGGCCTTGGCGTCTGGCACGGTGTCGGACGAGAAGACGGCCGTGCGCGCCTGCGGGAACAGCTGACGCACCTCTTCCTCGACCCGCTCCACGCCGGGTCCGACTGAGACGAGACTGTCCTCGGCGCCGCATGAGGGACAGTGTTTGGGCCGCGCCATGGTGAAGCCGGTCAGGTGGCACACCAGCCGCCCGGTGTAGCGATGCTCGACCAGCCAGCTGTCGGTGTCCGGCGCCGTCAGCCGATGGCCGCAGGCGCGGCACAGCACGACCGGCGCATAGCCGCGCCGGTTCAGAAACAGCAGGGTCTGCTCACCCTTCAGCAGCGTCTCGCCGATGGCTTCGCGCAGGGTCTGGGACAGCCAGGTCTGCGGATCCGGCGGGCTTTCGCGCAGGTCCAGCAAGTCGATGCGGGGCAGGACCGCCGCCCCGTGGCGCGCCCGCAGCCGCAGCCAGCCGTAGCGGCCCTGACGTGCGTTCCACAGCGTTTCAAGCGACGGTGTGGCCGAGGCCAGCACCACCGCCGAACCCTCGATGCGCGCGCGCGCCACGGCCAGGTCGCGGCCGTGATAGACCAGCCCGTCCTCCTGCTTGAACGAGCCGTCGTGCTCTTCGTCGACCACCAGCAGGCGCAGATTGCCGAACGGCAGGAACAGGGCCGAGCGGGCCCCGACCACGATGTTGCAGCGCCCGGCCCGGACCGCCTCCCACACCTGACGGCGGCGCGGCGGGGCGACACCCGAATGCCATTCGGCCGGGGCCGCGCCGAAGCGGGCGGTGATGCGCGCGATCAGGGCCTGGGTCAGGGCGATCTCGGGCAAAAGGATCAGGATCTGGGCCGTCGGATCGGCCCGCAGCGCCTGGGCCGCCGCCTCCAGATAGGCCTCGGTCTTGCCCGACCCCGTCACCCCGTCCAGCAGGAAGGGGGCGAAGCCGCCCTTGGCCGCCGCCGCGCCAATGGCCTGGGCCGCCGCCGCCTGATCCGGGTTCAGGTCCGACGGGGCATGATCGGGATTGGGCGCGTCGAAGGCGGCGACGGCCTCGATCTCGATGGTTTCCAGCACGCCCTCGTCGATCAGGCCTTTGATGACGCCCGACGATACGCCCGCCAGCCGGGCCAGTTCGGCGCCGGGCAGGGCGCGCGGGCCCAAAGCCTCCAGCACCGCCGTACGGGCCGGGGTGGCGCGCGCGGGTGTTCGGTCGCCGGCCCGGCGCACCCGCCGCTCGGGCCGGGGTCGGGGGGCGCGCAAGCCTTTCAAGGCGGCCGCCGCCATTTCGCCGGGGGGCGACAGGGTCCAGCGCGCCGCCCATTCGACGAAGTCGACGACGCGCTCGGGCAGGGCGGGATCGTCCAGGCGGTGATCGACCGCCTTGAGCCGCCGGTTGGACCCTGTGGTCTCGCGCACCTCGGACACCACGCCCCGGATCAGGCGCGGACCCAGCGGCACGGCCACCTGATCGCCGCGCGCGAGGTCCAGGGTATCGGCGACCTCGTAGTCAAAGGCCTCCGGCACCGGCAGGGGGATGAGGACAGAGGCGACTTTCACCGCGTCAGCCGCTCGGGTATGACCGCGACCATGAAACTCTTTCTCGACACCGCCGACGTCGCCGTCATCAAGGACATGCTCCCCACCGGAATGGTGGACGGCGTGACCACCAATCCTTCGCTGATCGCCAAATCCGGTCGCAACATCGCCGAGGTCATCGCTGAAATCTGCGCCCTGGTCGAGGGGCCGATCTCGGCCGAGGCTGTGGCGACCGACTATGAGACCATGGTCAAGGAAGGCGACACGCTGGCGGGCATCGCCCCCAACGTCGTGGTCAAGCTGCCCCTGACGTGGGACGGACTGCGCGCCGCACGGACGTTTTCGGACAAGGGGATCAAGACCAACGTCACCCTGTGCTTCTCGGCCGCCCAGGCCCTCATGGCGGCCAAAGCCGGCGCCACCTTCATCTCGCCCTTCGTGGGTCGGCTGGAAGACCACGGCGCCGACGGCATCGGCCTGCTGGAGGAAATTCGCACCCTCTATGACATCCACGGTTTCGAGACCAAAGTCCTGGCCGCGTCCCTGCGAAACCCCGGCCACGTCTCGGCCGCGGCCCTGGCCGGCGCCGACGCCGCGACCCTGCCGGCCGACACCTTCAAGGCCCTGGTCAAGCACCCGTTAACCGACAAGGGTCTTGATGCCTTCCTGGCGGACTGGGGCAAGACCGGTCAGTCGATCCTGTAGCGCGAGCCCTCAAGAGGTCCTGTTGAAACCGTCTCCGGACCTCTTCGAGCCCGCATCCGAGCTGCACTGGCCCCAGGTGCGCGCCTGGCTTCAGGCCGATCCGGCGCATCTGGTCGAGGACCGGGCGCTGCTGGAGGAGCTGGGCCTCAAGACCACCGGCCCCAATGTCGTGGACTTCGGGCGCGCCGCCCTGACGCGGCTGGAGGCCGTGGTCGAGCGCGAGGCCGGCGCCCGCAAGCAGATCGAGGCGGTCGCCCGCGCCAACTTCGCCGCCCAGACCCAGACCCACGTCGCCATCCTGGATCTGATGGAGGCGCGAAATCACTCAGACCTGGCCCGGCGTCTGGACGCCTCGGTTCAGGGCCGGTTCGGCCTGACCTCGGCGGCGATCGCCATCGAAAAGCCGGGCGCCGCGCCGTTCGGCTGGCGTCTGCTGGAGGCGGGCGGCGTCGATTCCCTGCTCGGCGACGACGGCCTGGCCTGGCTGGGGCCGGTCTTCCCTGGCCTGAACCTGTTCGGCGCGCTGGAGGACGAGGTGCGGTCCGTCGCCCTGGTGCGTATGAACCCGCATCTGCCGGGCGAGGACATGCCCCGCCCGGCCATCTGCGCCTTCGGGTCGCCCGAGCCCGAGGGCTTCACCCCCGACATGGGCTGCGAACTGGCCGCCTTCATCGCCCGCGTGGTCGAGCGGATGATCGAGCGCTGGCCCGCGCCCGGCGCGTGACGTCATGACGGCCGACGAGGCCCTCTTCGCCTGGCTCGAGCATCTGGCCCACGAACGCCGCCTGTCGCCCCGCACGCTGGAGGCTTACGGACACATCGGCCGAACCTGGCTGGCCTTTCTGCAGGCCCATCGGGGCGAGCTGCAGTCGATGGCCGCGCTCGGCACGGTCACCGCCGCCGAGGTGCGCGCGCATCTGGCGGTGCGCCGCTCGGGCGAAAACCCGCTGAACGCGCGATCGCTGTCGCAGACCCTGTCGGCCGTACGGGGCTTTCACGCCTTCATCGATCGCCGGATGGGCGTGGCCACGCCGCAGATGGGGCTGGTGCGCGGCCCGCGCGTCAAGCCCGGCCTGCCGCGTCCGCTCAGCGAAGACCAGGCCCGCGGCCTGCTGGGCGAAAGCGACGCCGATCCGGACATCGAGCCCTGGGAAGCCGCGCGCGACCGGGCGGTGCTGACGCTGCTCTACGGCTGCGGCCTGCGCATATCGGAGGGGCTGTCGCTGACGCGCGGCCAGGTTCCGCTGGGCGAGACCCTGCGCATCCTCGGCAAGGGGTCCAAGACGCGGCTGGTCCCGGTGCTGCCGGCGGTGGTTCAGGCGGTCGACGACTATGTCGCCCTGCTGCCGTTCACCGTCGGGCCGGAAGAGCCGCTGTTCCGCGCCCGTCGCGGCGGCCCCTTGAGCCCGCGTCATGTCCAGGCCGCGATGCAGAGGCTGCGCGGTCGGTTGGGCCTGTCGGAACGCGCCACGCCCCACGCTCTACGCCACAGTTTCGCGACGCATCTTTTGGGCACCGGAGTCGATCTGCGCTCGATCCAGGAGCTGCTGGGCCACGCCAGCCTGTCCACCACCCAGAAGTATGCGGCTGTGGACGCCGAGCATCTGCTGGCGGCCTATGCAACCGCCCATCCCAGGGCGTAAACTGATGATGAAACGGGTCGGAGTTCGGCCATGGAGCCGGGGTCGTCTCATCGTCGCGCCGTGCTGGCCGGACTGGCGGCTCTCGGTTTCGCGCGGCCGTCGGTCGGCCAGGATGCCGAGCCTGACCCGCTGCTCTCGCTTTACGAACGCCTGCCGCTCTTCACCAACCTGACCACACGCATCGGCGCGGCGGTCGTTCTGAACGGCCGGAAGCGGAGAACCTTCGTCATCGACACAGGCGCCGAGCGCAGCGTCCTGGCCCAGGATGTCGCCGACGCTCTTGAGCTCGACGAGGGCCCCGAAGTGACGGTTCACGGCGTTACGTCGGCCGCCCGTACGCCCACAGCGCGGCTCGACCGGTTGGCTATAGGCGGGCGCACCTTCCGTGATCTGCACCTGCCGATTATTCCGCGCGCGGCGTTGGCGGCGGACGGCCTTTTGGGGCTGGATGTCCTCTCTCACTTTCGCCTTGAGCTGGAGCTGGCCGACCGCCGCATGGCGCTGACCCCCTCGGACGGCTCAGGCTTCAGGGGGTACGAGGGATTCGCCACGCCGACACGCCTCAATCGACCGGACGCCGGGCGAGCGCGAAAGGGTCGTTTCGGTCAGCTGATCCTGACGGATGGCCTGGTGGATGACACGCCAGTGCGCGCCTTCATCGACACGGGAGCGCAGTATTCGATCGGCAACAGTCAACTGGAGACGGCGCTGGGTCGGTCTTCTAGAGACACAGCGACAACCGTCCGGCTGCATGGCGTGACCGGTCAGAGTCTGGTGGTGCGGCCCGGCTCACCGCGCGCCGTGCGTCTGGCGCGGCAGACCCTGGAAGGCGCGCCTCTGCTGTTCGGCGACCTGCACGCTTTCGACATTCTCGATCTGAACGCCGGGCCCGCCCTGCTGCTAGGCGCCGACATCCTCTACCGGTTTCGCAGGGTGACGCTGGACTACGGCCGGGGGCGTCTGGCGCTGGCGCTCCGCTAAATCCGCTCCAGCCGCTGAGCGTGGCCGCCGACCATTTTCAGCGCCAGGCCTTCTGGCAAGTGACGGGCCAGGCCGGACAGGACGCGGTTGGCGAGGCCGGGCGTGACGGAGGCCTTGCCGGCCTCGCAGGCCGCCCAGCCGATGCGTGCGACGCGATCGGCCTCCATCCACATCCAGGCGGGATAGGCCGAGGACACCTGCTCGCGCGAACCGTTGACGTCGTGGAACTCGGTCAGGGTGTAGCCGGGGTTCAGGACCGTGACGTTCACACCCGTGCCGCGCGTCTCCAGATAAAGGCCCTGGCTGGCCTTGATCAGGAAGCTCTTGATCGGGCCGTATAGGGTGTCCCCGCCAGTCGCCGGCATCAGTCCGGCCAGGGAGGCTACGTTCAGCACGCGGCCAAAATCCCGCTGGACCATGCCGGGCAGCAACAGGCGCGTCAGTTCGACCGGCGCGCTGAGCATGACGCGCAGCATGGCGGCGTGGTCGGCCGGGTCGGTGGCCAGAAAGCCGGTGGTGCGGCTGAAGCCGGCGTTGTTGATCAGGCCGTCGATGACCAAGCCCTGATCCTGGATCGCATGGACCAGGGCGCGCGCGGCTTCGGGCTGGGACAGGTCGTCGGCGATGACGCGGGCCTGAACCGGATGGGCGGCCATGATCTCGTCGGCCAGGGCCAGCAGGCGGTCTTCGCGGCGTGCGGTTAGGACCAGGTCCCAGCCGTCGGCGGCGCAGACCCGCGCGAGAGCAGCGCCGATCCCGGCCGAGGCGCCGGTGATCAGGATGGTCCGGCGAGCGGGCTTGGGGCTCACGCCGGGACGGGGCTCGAAACGGTGAAGGCGGCTAGGGAGGCGGGGGCCTCGTCCAGCAGGTCGGCGATGGTGATGCGCGACAGGGCCTCGTTGGCCGCGAGGTCCGCCGCCGTCAGGGCCTTGGCCACCTGACGCGGAATGTGTTCGCCGACCGGGCAGCCGCGCGCGCCGGCGGGCGGCGAGCCGAGATGGGCGCAGCCGTTCACCGCGCGCAGAACCTCATCCAGCCGGATGTTCTCGGGCCGACGCAGCAGCCAGGAGCCGCCGGACGCGCCGGGACGTGACGCGATCAGGCCGGCCTTGGCCAACAGGGCGGTGACGCGACGCACGACCACGGGATTGGTGGGCACCGAAGCCGCCAGAAGCGCGCTGGGCGCCGCCTGGGCAGGGCCGTACGCGCCCTTGTGGGCCATATAGGCCAAGGCGTGAGCGGCGACGGGGAAGCGCTGGCTGTCCGACATGATACGTCGAAAATAGGCACGACACGGCGGTTTCACAAACCACGGAACGATTCCAGGGTCGGCGCGATTGAACCGCGCGTGGAATGGGCGTATGCGCCCCGCTGCTTTTGATGGGCCCGACCGTTCGCGGCCCGGAGGACAAGCATGGCAGGGGACACCCCCCTCGGCGCCGACGCATCCGCCGCCGCCGATACTCAGACCGCTTCGCCGCAAGACGCATCGCACGGACCAGGCCACGGGCCGGGCGGCGCGGGCTTTCGCACTCTGCTGATCGGCGCGATCGGCGTCGTCTTCGGCGACATCGGCACCAGCCCGCTGTACGCCATGCGAGAGGCCCTGGCCCATTCCCGCAGCGGCGGCGCCGCAGAGCTGGCCGTGCTGGGCACCGTGTCCCTGATCTTCTGGGCCCTGATCCTGGTCGTGACGGTCAAGTACGTCATTTTCCTGATGAGGGCCGACAACAAGGGCGAGGGCGGCACCCTGTCGCTTATGGCGCTGGCGCAGCGCGCGCTGGGCCGGCGGTCGGCGACGGTGTTTCTCCTGGGCGTCTGCGGCGCCGCGCTGTTCTACGCAGACGGGGTGTTGACGCCGGCCGTTTCGGTGCTGTCGGCGGTCGAGGGCCTGGGCGAAGCGCCGGTCGTCGGACGCCACTTCACGCCCTTCATCCTGCCCATCGCAGCCGGGATTTTGATCAGCCTGTTCATGGTTCAGTCGCGCGGGACCGCCAGCATGGCCCGCGCCTTCGGGCCGCTGACGACCATCTGGTTCCTGACCCTGGCCGGACTTGGCGTCCTGCACATCTTCGACGACGTTTCGATCCTGCGGGCGCTGTCGCCTCACTATGGGGTCATGTTTCTGATCGACAACGGATTCCTTGGCTTCGTCCTGCTGGGCAGCGTGTTCCTGGCCGTGACGGGCGCCGAGGCGCTCTACACAGACATGGGCCATTTCGGCAAAGCCCCGATCCGGGCGGGCTGGTTGTGGGTCGTGCTGCCCTGTCTGATGCTGAACTATCTGGGCCAGGGCGCCCTTGTGCTCAGCGATCCGGGCGCGCGGACCAATCCCTTCTGGGAGATGATCCCGCAGATGGCCTACTGGCCGGTGCTCATCCTGGCCACCCTGGCCACGGTGATCGCCAGCCAGGCCGTCATCACCGGCGCCTTCTCCCTCACGCAGCAGGCCGTGCAACTGGGCCTGCTGCCGCGCCTGAGCATCCGCCAGACCAGCGAAAGCCAGGCGGGTCAGATCTATGTGCCGTCGGTCAACATGCTGATGCTTGTCGGCGTGCTGCTTCTGCTGGCGCTGTTCCCGACCTCCTCGCAGCTGGCGGGCGCCTACGGGGTGGCGGTCACCGGCGCGATGCTGGTGGACAGTCTCCTGGCCTGGTTCATCGTGCGCCGCATGTGGAAGTGGAGCCTGCCGCTCAGCCTGGCCTTCGTCGCGCCCTTCCTGATGATCGACCTGGCCTTCTTCGGTTCGAACCTGCTGAAGATTCCGCAGGGCGCCTGGGCGCCCCTGGCCATGGGCGCGGGCCTGGTGACCATCATGTGGACCTGGGTGCGCGGCACTCAGCTGCTGACGGTCAAGACCCACAAGGACAGCCTGCCGCTAACGGATCTGATCCAGATGCTGAAGGCGCGGCCGCCGCATCGCGCGCCGGGCACGGCGGTGTTCCTCACCTCCGACGCCGAGATCGCGCCGGTCGCCCTGATGCACAATCTCAAGCACAACAAGGTGCTGCACGAGAAGAACGTCATCCTGACCGTGCGCACGGCCGACCGGCCCCGCGTGCCCGAGGCCCAGCGCATCGTGATGGAGCCGATCAGCGACGACTTCAAACGGCTGACGGTGACCTATGGCTTCATGGAGACGCCCAACGTTCCGCGTGCTCTGAGCCTGTGCCGCAAGCAGGGGCTGAAGTTCGACATCATGTCCACCAGCTTCTTCCTGGGTCGGCGCTCGGTCGTGCCTGCGGCGCGCAGGGGGATGCCCCTGTGGCAGGACCGGCTGTATATCTTCCTGATGAGAAACGCCGCCAACCCGACCGACTTCTACCACATCCCCCCCGGCCGAGTGGTCGAGATGGGCACGCAGGTGTCGGTTTGAGCCCCGCCCGGCCGGGCGCCGGCCGCAACTCCGCCTCGCGCGGGCGCCGCATGGCCGAGAAGGGTCGCACGCCTCGCCCCGCCGCGCCCTCCGCGCCCGATGCGGCGGCCGACATCGGCGTGGAGGCCCGCATCGCCGCCGGCCTGTTGCTGAACGCGGCGTTGGAGCGGCGCAACGGCCTGGACGAGACCCTGGCCTCGCCGGCGTTGTCGAGCCTGCCGGCGCCGGATCGCGCCTTCGCCCGCGCCACGGCCATGGCGGCTCTGCGCCGCCTTGGCGAGATCGACCAGATCCTGGATCGCCGCTTCTCCAAGCGGCCGCCCGAGCCGGTCATGACCATTCTGCGCATCGCCTTGGCCCAGACGCTGGTGCTGGAAACGCCGGCGTTTGCAGCCGTGTCCACGGCGGTGAAGCTGGCCGAACGCGACGCCAAGGCGCGGCCCTACAAGAACCTGGTCAATGCGGTGCTGCGCGGCATCGGCCGCGACGGCCCCGGCCTGACCACGGCCGAAGCCAACCTGCCCGACTGGATCGCCGCCCGCTGGAAGGCGGCTTACGGCGAGCCGGGTCTGGCCGCCCTGGCCCTGGCCGGTCGGGACGAACCGCCGACGGACTTGACGCTGAAGCCCGGAATGGACCCGGCCGACGTGGCGGCGGCTGTCGAGGGCGAGGTGCTGCCCGGCGGAAACGTCCGCACCGGGCGGCGCGGCGATGTCGCGCTGTGGCCGGGATTCGAGGACGGCGGGTGGTGGGTGCAGGACGCCGCCGCCGCCGCGCCCGCGCGCCTGCTTGACGTGAAGCCGGGCGAAACGGCGCTTGATCTGTGCGCCGCGCCGGGCGGCAAGACGCTGCAACTGGCGGCGGCGGGCGCCGAGGTGACAGCCCTGGACCGGTCGGCCTCGCGGCTGAAGCGGCTGGACGCCAATCTGAAGCGCACCGGGCTTGAGGCCCGCGTTATCGCCGTGCCCGCCGAGGACTGGGAGGAGCCGGATCAGTTCGACGCGGTCCTTCTTGACGCGCCCTGCACCTCGACCGGCACCTATCGCCGCAACCCCGAAGTCCTGCGCGCCACGCGTCCGGCCGAGGTCGCTAAGCTGGCGGATGTGCAGCACCGCTTGCTCGACGTCGCCGCCGAGCGGGTCAAGCCCGGCGGACGGCTGGTGTACTGCACCTGCTCCCTGGAGCGGGAAGAGGGCGAGACCCAGATCATCGCCTTCCTGCGTCGCAACCCCGCCTTCAAGACCGTGGCCGCCGATCCTGGGGCCGTCGGTGCGCCGGCCGAGGCCCTGACGCCCGAAGGATGGCTGCGCATTCTGCCGTCGATGTGGGCGGAACGCGGTGGCGTCGATGGCTTCTTCGCCGCTCTGATGGTGCGCGAGGACTGATCTAGAGGGATCAGTCTCGAAGCAGTTCGTTGACACCGGTCTTAGCCCGGGTCTGGGCGTCGACGCGCTTGACGATGACGGCGCAGTACAGCGACGGCCCGCCCTTGGGGTCCGGCAGCGAGCCGGGCACCACGACCGAATAGGCCGGCACTTCGCCGCGGAACACTTCGCCCGTCGCGCGGTCCACGATCTTGGTCGAGGCCGACAGATAGACGCCCATGGCCAGGACGGCGCCTTCGCGCACGATCACGCCCTCGGCCACCTCGGCGCGGGCGCCGATGAAGCAGCCGTCCTCGATGATGGTCGGATTGGCCTGCAGAGGCTCCAGCACGCCGCCGATTCCGGCGCCGCCGGACAGGTGGACGTTCTTGCCGATCTGGGCGCAGGAGCCGACCGTCGCCCAGGCGTCGACCATCGACCCCTCGTCGACATAGGCGCCGATGTTCACGAAGCTGGGCATCAGCACGACGTTCCGGCCAACGTAGGCCCCCTTGCGGACGATCGAGCCGGGCACCGAGCGGAAGCCTGCGTCTTGATAGTCGCTGGCGGTCCAGTCGCCGAACTTGTTGGGCACCTTGTCCCAGAAGGGACCGACGCCGGGGGCGGCGCTGGTCGGGCCGCGGTCGCCGGCGCGCAAGATCTGGTTGTCGTTCAGACGGAAGGAGAGCAACACCGCCTTCTTCAGCCACTGATGCGTGGTCCAGACGCCGTCGGCGCCGCGCGAGGCGACCCGCGCCTGACCCGCGTCCAGCAGCTCCAGCGCGCTTTCGACCGCGTCGCGGACCTCGCCGTGGGTCGAGGCCGAGACGGCGGCGCGGTCTTCCCAGGCCGCTTCGATGACGGATTCAAGGTGGGTCAGGTCGGTCATGCGGCGGCCTCGGTAAAGGTCAGGTCGGTCAGGAAATCGAGCAGATAGGGCGCGATGTGGTCGATGTGGTCGCCCAGCGGCTTGCCATGCCCGTCGCCGATCAGGACGGTCGCCATCCCCATCGCCTTGGCCGGCTCCAGGTTTTTGGGCGTGTCCTCGAAAAAGCAGGCCGAGCGGGGCTCGAAGCCGAAGCGTTCGATCACGCGGCGAAAGGCCGAGGGCGCCGGCTTGGGCGTCAGGTCTCCGTCCTCGATGGCGAAGACGCCGTCGAAACAGTGGGCGATGCCGATCCGGTCCAGCACGCGATGGGCATAGCTCCGCGCGCCATTGGTGAAGACGTAGCGCTTGCCGGGCAGGCGCATCAGCTGTTCGGCCAGGCGCGGATTGGGCTCGACGCCGTCCAGAGGCACGTCGTGCACGACCTCCAGAAAGTCGTCGGAGTCGATCGTGTAGTTGGCCATCAGCCCGGCCAGGGTCGTGCCGTGCTCGTCCAGGAACTGGCGCTGCAGCAGGCCCGCCTCTTCCGGCGCCATGCCGACGGCCTCGACGACATAGGCGTTGATCCGCGCCTGGACGAGCGACATCAGCCCCTGTTCGCGCGGGTACAGGGTGTCGTCCATGTCGAACACCCAGGTCCGGACGTGGTCCAGACCGGTCAAGACGCCTTCACCAAGGTGCCGGCGCCGAACTCGGTGAACAGCTCCACCAGCATGGCGTGGGGGCGGCGGCCGTCCAGAATGACCACGGCCTCGACGCCCGCGCGCACGGCGGCCATGGCGGTCTCCAGCTTGGGGATCATCCCGCCGGTGGCGACGCCGGTGTCGATCAGCGCCTGCGCCTCGTCCAGCGTCATCTGGCGGATGATCTGGCCGTCCGCGCCCTTGACCCCGGGCACGTCGGTCAGCAGCAGCATCCGCTTGGCGTCCAGCGATCCGGCGATGGCGCCGGCCACGGTGTCGGCATTGACGTTGTAGGTCTGGCCGTCCTCGGCCACGCCGATCGGGGCGATGACCGGCACCCAGTCCTCGGTCTCCGACGCGATCAGGCCGGCGATCAGCTTGGGGTCCACGCGCGTCGGCTCGCCAACAAAGCCGAGATCCACCTCATGCTCGATCATGCTGTCGGGATCGCGCTTGGTGCGGCGCGTCTTCTCGACCGTCAGCAGGCCGGCGTCCTTGCCCGACAGGCCCACGCCCCGCACGTCGGCCTCTTTGCCCGCCATGGTTATCCAGTGGGCGATTTCCTTGTTCACCGCCCCGGACAGAACCATCTCGGCGACCTGCATTGTGTCGGGGTCGGTGACGCGCAGGCCGTCGACGAAGCTGGACTTCACCCCGGCCTTTTCCAGCATGGCGCTGATCTGAGGCCCGCCGCCGTGCACGACGACCGGGTTTACGCCCATGAGCTTGAGCAGCACCACGTCTGCGGCGAACTGCTTGGCCACGGCGCTCTCGCCCATGGCGTGGCCGCCATATTTGATGACCACGGTCTCGCGATCGTAGACCTGGATGTACGGCAGGGCCTCGGCCAGAGTCTTGGCCGTTTCCCAGCTGCGTTCCTCGGATTGGCGCTCGTTCTCTTCCATCGGGCGCGAAATAGCGTTCGAAGGCGCCCGAGTCACCCTGAAACCCTGAACGCCGTCAGTCGTTGGACCTGCATGAGCGACACCGACATCGACGACCGCGGCCTGACGCCGGAAGACCCCGCCGATCCGGCGGCGCATCAGCACCCCGATGCGACCCTGTGCCCGGAATGTCAGGGCGTCGGCGCCCTGTCGTCCGGCGAGACCTGTCCGGTCTGCGAGAGCTCGGGCAAGGCCGTGGGTCGAACCGGCGGCGGCTAGGCGGTTCAAGCGGGTTGTGGCGTCAGCCCGGCGCGGTATGACAGGGCATGGCTCTCTATCCCGTGATCATGTGCGGCGGCGCCGGCACGCGTCTCTGGCCCGCTTCGCGCCCGTCGCGGCCCAAGCCCTTTCTGAAGCTGACCGGCGACCGGTCCCTGTTCCAGGAGACGGTTCTGCGTGTCGCGCCTCTGGCCGAGGGAGGGCGTTTGATCGTCGTCGGCGGCCAAGGCCACACGCGCTGGATCAGCGACCAGCTGGCCGAAATCAACATCGACGCTCAAATCCTGCTGGAGCCCGAGGCCCGCGATTCTGGCCCCGCCATGGCCGCCGCCGCCGCCTGGACGCATCGCATCGATCCAGAAGGCGTGAACGCCTTCGTCGCCTCCGACCACCATATCCCTGACGCCTCGGCCTTCAGAGCCGCCGTGACCGAAGCGGCCGTCGAAGCCGAGCGGGGGCGCATCGTCACCTTGGGCGTGGCCCCGACATCGCCGGCGTCGTCCTATGGCTACATCAAGCCCGCTGGGCGCGGCCTGTCGCGTGTCGAGGCCTTTGTAGAGAAGCCCGACGCCCAGACCGCCGGCCGTTACATCCTGGACGGCTATCTGTGGAACAGCGGCAACTTCATCGTCCGCGCCGCGACCCTGATCGAGGAGCTGCGCCGCCACGCGCCCGGCATGGCCGAGGCGACGGCTGCCGCCTTGCCCGCGGAAGGTGAGACCACCTTGGGCGCGGCATTCGCCGAGGCGCCCAAGCTGTCGATCGACTACGCCGTTATGGAGAAGACGGACCTGGCCTCGGTGCTGGAGGTTCACTTCCAGTGGTCCGATCTGGGCGCCTGGGACGCCCTGGCGGCGGTCGAGGGCGGCGGCGGCGGACGTCGCATCCTGCAGGACGCGGAGGGCTGCGTCGTTCGCGCCGCCGAAGGCATGGTCGTGGCCGCCGTCGGCGTGCGCAACCTGGCCATCATCGCCGAACGCGATGCGGTCCTCGTCTGCGACCTGTCCCAGGCTCAGAACCTGAAGGATGTGATCGAAGCCCTGAAAGGCGACGCGCCGCATCACTTGGACTTCCCGGACAACGCCGGCTGACACCTTTCGTCAATCACGACGCTTAACGCGATCTGCAAGGGTGGCGCGCATTCTGGCGGAATGACCCCCGTCCAGACTCCCGACGACCTGCGCTCCATCACCTCGCTGCGATTTGTCGCGGCGATGTGGGTGGTGATGTTCCACTACTGGCCCAACCTCGATGTCGGCTTCCTGCCCAACATCGTCGCCAAGGGCTATCTGGGGGTGGAGCTGTTCTTCGTCCTGTCCGGCTTCATCCTGTGCCACGTCTATCTGGCGGCGGCGGGCGAGAAGCGGTTCAGCTACGGCGGCTTCCTGTGGGCGCGGATCGCACGGGTCTATCCGCTGCATCTGGCGACCTTGATCGGCGTCGGCGTGCTGGCCTTCGGCGCCTCGATGGCCGGCATGGCGGTGGACGACAGCGTGCTGAGCTGGAAGTCGCTCCCGGCCAACCTGCTGATGGTCCACGCCTGGGGCTTCGCACCCGAGGCCGGCTGGAACCATCCCTCGTGGTCGATCTCGGCGGAATGGTTCGCCTATCTGCTGTTCCCGGTCTTCGCCTTCGCCGCCTGGAAGCTGCGCCATCGGCCAACGGCGGCGGTGGCCGGGGCAGCGGCCCTGATGCTGGGCCTTTACGCCGCGTTCGAGGCTCTAGCCGGCTTCCCGCTGACCCAGGCGACCATTGCCTGGGGCGCGCTGCGGATCGTGCCGTGCTTCGCCCTGGGCTGCGCGCTCTACCTGGCCTATCGCCGCGCGCCGCTGCATCGACCGGGCCTGTCGGCGGCGGTGTTCCTCGTCGCCCTGGTCGTAGCGTCGTCGGTGATGGCCTGGGACGGCGCCATCGTGCTGCTGGCCGGCGGGCTGATCCTGGCGCTGGCGTCGCTTCCAAACGCCCAGGCCGGACCGCTGGCATCCAAGCCGGCCGTCTATCTCGGCGAGATCAGCTATTCGGTCTACATGGTCTGCATTCCGTGGAAACTGGCGGCCGTAAATCTTGCGGCGCAGTTGACGGGAGCCGAGGACAAGCGACTTCACATTTTCGTGTGGCTGGCGGTTGTTGCTGCTATTCCTCTGGTCGCCGCCGCGTCATATCACCTGGTCGAACGCCCGGCCCGCAAGGCTCTGCGCGATCTTGCCGAGCGCCGTCGCGCGAAAAAGGGCGGAAAAACAGCAGGCGAAAGGGTTCTTCAACCCTCGGAAACTATCGGCTAGGACTGTCACAGGGCGTAACAGTCGGAAATACATCGTATGGCGAAACGGCTCACAGCCGCCGCGGTTGCGGCGACCCTCGGCTTTTTTGCGCTGGGCGCCACGCCCCAGCCGGCCCAGGCCAGCGACCCCTACTGGCAGTGCGTCACCTTCGCCCGCATGTTCTCCGGTATTCAGATTTTCGGCGACGCCTGGACCTGGTGGCGTCAGGCCGTGAACAACTTTCGCACCGGCTCTGCGCCTGAAACGGGCTCGGTGCTGGTCTTCCGCCCCGAGGGCCGCATGAACCGGGGTCATGTCGCCGTCGTTTCCGACGTGGTGACCGACCGCGTGATCCGCGTCACCCACGCCAACTGGGGTGGCAGCCGCGGCAAGGTCGAGGAGAACGTCACCGTCGTTGACGTGTCGTCGTCCAACGACTGGAGCCAGGTCAAGGTCTGGTACAATCCGATCAACGGCCTGGGCACGACGGCCTATCCGACCTACGGCTTCATCTACAAAGGCGCGCGTGACGCCTTCCAGGGTGGGCGTGAAATGGCCGCCAGCGCCGCCGCGGCGGCGGCTCAGTAGGCCGACCCCGGCCCCGCCTCGTTAAGCAAAGACTTTATTCTTTCGGCCGGACGGGCTCCTATGCGGGGCCGCTGACCGAGAGACCACGCTGAACGCCGCCCGCGCCCCCTTTGCGCTCATTCTCGCGCTGATCGTCCTCGCCCAGGCGACGGGCGTGATCGACCGCAGTCTCACGGCGGTGGTCGCGCCCGGGCTTCAGGCGACCTTCCAACTCGACGATACGGGCTTTGGCCTGATTCATGGACCGGCCTACGCCATCGTCCACGCCGCAGGACTTCTGGTCGTCGGCCTGTACGTGGACCGATTGGATCGCTTTCGCCTGATGGGTCTCGGCGTCCTTGGATGGACGCTGGGCAATCTGATCTGCGCCCTGGCGGGATCGATCGAGGTCTTCGTCCTCGGGCGGATGCTGATGGGCACGGCCCAGGCCGTCTTCATGCCGGCCGCCGTCGCCCTGATCCTGGATCGGGCGCCGTCCGGTCGCGCCGGGCTCGCCCTGTCGGCCTTCACCGCCGCGTCAGCTACGGGGCGCAGCGCGGCGATGATCCTTGGCGGCGCCGGCCTTGCCCTCATCGGGCTGATCGCGGGGTCGCAGACGATGCTGGCGGGGATTGAAGACTGGCGGGCGCTGCTGTTGCTGTCCTGCGCACCGAACCTGCTGCTGGCCGCGGCGCTTCTGACCCTGAACGATACGGGGCGGACAGGTTCGCGGGAGCGGGCCCGCGTCTGGCGCTGGATGGCGGACCGTGCGGCGATGATCGCGCCCCATGGTCTGGCGGCTGTCTGCGTGGTGCTGCTGACGCACGCCGCCACCGCCTGGGGCCCGTCGTTGCTGCATCGCGCCCATGGCTTCGGTCAGGCCGAGGCTGGGCTGGCGATGGGGTTCGGCATCCTCGCCGGCGCGCCCCTTGGACACCTGCTCGGCGGTTGGGGCGTCGACCGGCTGCGCGCTCTGGGCCGCCCGGAGGGGCTGCTTCTGGCCGTGGCCCTGGCGGCCGCCGGCGGGGCGGGCGTCTGGTTGGGCGCAGCGCCGAGCCCGGCACAGGCCATAGTCGCCTACGGCCTGCTGGCCGCCTGCCTGGCGGTGGCGTCCCTCACCGCCCTGGCGGTCTTCGCGGGGCTTGGCCCGCCTGGCGGTCGCGGCGGTGCGGCGGCCGTCTTCTTCGCCCTGACGTCGCTTGTGGGCGCGACCGCCGGCCCGCCGCTGGTCGGCCTAGTCAGCGATGCGCGCTTGTCGGCGCTCGGGGGCCAGTTGGGCGGCGCCGTGGCGATCGTCGTAGCC
Source organism: Brevundimonas sp. (assembly GCF_046295775.1). Classification (GTDB taxonomy): domain Bacteria; phylum Pseudomonadota; class Alphaproteobacteria; order Caulobacterales; family Caulobacteraceae; genus Brevundimonas. The sequence goes on from NZ_JBKBML010000007.1 coordinate 92,272, forward strand.
GCCGCGTCAGGGGTTGGGGTGCTCGCCGCCTTGGCGAGCCTGCATGCAGGGCGTCGACGCGGCGTGGCGACATGACGATCGAAAGCTTCACCTTTTCGACCCGCGAGCATCCGGACGGGCAGGGGTTCGACGCCTATCGCAGTCTCTACGCGCTGGGCGCGGACGTGCAGCGTCGCGGCTCCGGCTTCCACGCCGAGGTGACGGCCCTGCGCTTGCATCGCCTGATCCTTTTCAAGCGCGAGCTGAGCCAGGTCACGCACGTCCGCGCGGCGCCGCGTGTGTCGGAAACCGGCTTTTCCCACTTCACCTTGACGCTGGTATGCTCCGGGGTGCTGGAGCATCTCGGTGCGGACGGCGCCCTGACGGTCATCGGGCCGGGCCAAGTGCTGGTCCTGGACATGCGCCGGCCGACCCACCTGTCCGCGCCTCAAGCCGAATTGATAACGGTCAGCGCCGCTCGAGACGTCATCGAGGCGGCGGCTGGCTCTGCCAATGGACTGCATGGACGCATTCTGGGGCCGGAAGCCGGGGTGCTCGGAGACCTGCTGTCGTCCCTGATCCGGCATGCGCCCACGCTGTCCGCCGACAGCCTGCCGGGGGTGACGCGGCTGTTCGTCGAGGCCCTGAGCCTGGCCCTGCGCGATCGGGCGGGCGTCTTGGCTCTGGACGGCCGCCGCGAAGCCTTTCAACGACGCGAAGTGGTCGAGGCCCACATCGACGCCCATCTCGGCGATCGGCGGCTGAACAGCGAGGGGGTCGCACAAGGCGCGGGCCTGTCGCGCGCCACCCTCTATCGCCTGTTGGAGCCCTACGGGGGTGTGGGCGCCTTCATCCTGAGCCGACGGCTGGCCCGGGCGCGCATGGCGGCCGATGCGTCGCCGGAGCCGATCAACCCAAGCGCATTCGGCTTTCCGAATCCGGCGGTGATGCAGGCCCGCTTCGAACAGATGTTCGGCCTTCCCCTGGCCGACTACCAGGCCCTGGCCCATGACCCCGCACGCCGCGTTTCGGCCCTGAGACAGCGTTGGGCGTCCTGGATGGTCGAGGTGCGGTGAACGCTATTCGGGAGAGGTTTCGGTGGCGCGCATGACCATGGCGCGCAGCTCGGGAATGCCCGTGCCCTTGTCCGACGAGGTCACCGCGACTTCCGGGTAGGCGGCGGGTCGTTTCGAGATGGCCTTCAGCGTCGCCTCGGCCACACGGTCGGCTTCTCCGGCCTTGAGCTTGTCCGCCTTGGTCAGGACGATCTGGTAGCTGACGGCCGACAGGTCCAGCGCGTCCAGCGCCTCGGTGTCGACCGCCTTCAGGCCGTGGCGGCTGTCGATCAGCAGATAGACCCGTTTCAGCGTCACCCGGCCGCGCAGATAGTCACGCCCCAGGTTCTGGAACCGCTTCACCTCGCCCTTGGACGCCTTGGCCCAGCCGTAGCCGGGCAGGTCGACCAGCCGCATCTTGCCGTCCAGGTCGAAGAAGTTGACCTCGCGCGTGCGGCCCGGCTCGTTGGACGCCCGCGCCAGCTTGTTCATGCCGACCAGAGCGTTGATCAGGCTGGACTTGCCGACGTTTGAGCGCCCGGCGAAGGCGACTTCGGGCAGGTCGGGCTCGGGCAGCTGCTCGATCTTGGCGCAGCCCATGACGAAGGTCGCCGGCCGCGCGAACAGCACGCGCGCCCCTTCGAGTTCTTCGTCGGTGAAATCGCTCATATCCGTCTCCCGGCGACGCCGGGCTCCAGGGATGGAGCGCGGTCATTCACGGGTGGTGCAGTCGGCCTCAGGCCTTCTTGAAGCGGGCCAAGAAGGTGTCGATCGGGTTCTCGGCCTTGAAGCGGTGCATGATGATGTACTGCTGCAGGATCGACAGGATGTTGTTCCAAGCCCAGTAGATCAGCAGGCCGGCCGCGAAGGGCGCCATGATGAAGGTGAAGACCAGCGGCATGAAGGCGAAGATCTTGCGCTGCACCGGATCAGGCGCGGGCGGGTTCATCGCCATCTGCAGCCACATCGTCAGGCCGTAGAAGATCGGCAGGATGCCCAGGTGCAGCGGCCCGTTCAGAAGGCCGCCGATCAGGGGAACCGACGCCACGTCCCAGGGGAACAGGCCGAAACCGGTGAAGATCGACGACGGATCGCGCGCCGACAGGTCGCGGATCCAGGCGAAGAAGGGCGCGTGGCGCATCTCGATTGTGACGAACAGCACTTTGTACAGGGCGTAGAATACCGGAATCTGGATCAGGATGGGCACGCAGCCCGCCAGCGGATTGATCTTCTCGCGCTGATACAGCGCCATGATTTCCTGCTGCTGCTTCTGCGTGTCGCCGTCGTGCTTCTTCTTGATCTCCTCCATCTTGGGCTGGAGGGTCCGCATCTTGGACAGGCTCTCGTAGGCCTTGTTGGCCAGCGGGAACATGATCAGCTTGACCACGACGGTCAGGCCCAGGATCGCCAGGCCGAAGTTGCCCATCAGGTTGAAGAAGAACTCCACGACCATGAACAGCGGTCGCGTCAGGAACCAGAACATTCCCCAGTCGATGGCGTAGACGAAGCGCGGTAGGTCCAGCTGCTCTTCATACGACTTCAGAATCTCGTTGCGCTTGACCCCGGCGAACAGGCGCTGGGTCTCGGTGACCTGGCGGCCCGGCTGAATGGTGCGCGCCTGGCCCAGCAGATTGGCCTCGTGGACGTTGGTTTCGCCCGCCGCGCGCACGCGGAACTCACCCTGGACCTGTTCGGTCTGTGGGGGGATCAGGGCGGCCAGCCAGTATTTGTCGGTGATGCCCATCCAGCCGCCGGTCGAGGTCTGCTCGACCCGGGGGCGCTTTTCCCAGTCCTTGTATTTGATCTGCTCGGTCGAATAGGAGCCCTCGCGGCCGAAGGTGCCGATCGCGCCCTCATGCAGGATCATCTGCCGGCCGAGGTCTTCCGGCACGCCCTGGCGCTGCACCGAGCCGTAGGGTGCGATGGTGATGGGCTGGGCGCCGAGATTGGCGACCGTGTCGGCGACCGTGAACAGATACTGATCGTCGATGGAGATGACGCGGGTGAAGCGCAGGCCCTGACCGTTGTCCCAGATCAGGGTGACGGGTGTGGTCGGCGTCAGTGTCTGGCCGTTTGTCAGGCGCCACACCGTGTTAGGTCCAGGCACGCCGCCCGGGACATTCGGGCCGGTCCAGCCGAACTGGGCGAAGTAGGCGTGCTGCATGCCCTGCGGGCGGAACAACTCCACCGGCGGCGAGTCGACGTCCAGCGTCTCGCGGTAGCGGGTCAGGAACAGATCGTCGATGCGGCCGCCCTGCAGCGACAGCGATCCGCGCAGGGTAGGCGTCTCGATCGCCACGCGCGCCGCCGAGCCGAGAGCCGCTGATCGATCGGTGACGAAGACGCCGGTTTCGGGTCGCAGCGCCGTATTGGAGGCGTCGGCGGCCGGTTGGCTTTGCTGCTCGGCTGCGGCGCGCTGGGCGGCCTGGCGGCGCTCGGCCTGGGGCTGCATCACGAAGGCGTAGTAGGCCAACATGATGACCGCCGAACACACGATGAAGATCAGCGTGTTGCGCGAGTTCTCGTTCTTCATCGGGGCGGGCTGTCCTGCACAACGGCGGAAGGGTCGGCCGGTCGGCCTGAGGGGGCGGCGGGCGCGGGGGCCGCGCGCGGCGTCGCCAGCCTTGTAAGCGCCCATTTCACATCGTCAAGCAAACGGTCCCATGGACGGTCCGCCGTGCCCATTCGGGCGATGAAGACATAGTCGCGTCCCGCCAGGGCGTGGGCGGGCGCCAGAAGCCGCGCGGCCTCTCTAAGACGGCGCTTGGCGCGGTTGCGGACCACCGCGCCGCCGATCTTGCGCGTAGCGGTGAAGCCCAGTCCGACGGCTTCCGATCCGTCGGCGCGATCCAGCATCTGGATGACCACCCCGCCGCGCGCTTCCGAACGACCTTTGGCGGCCGCCAGGAACTGGGGCCGCCGCTTCAGTCGATGAAGTTCAAAGGCGTCGGTCATGCGCCGGACAACGGCGCGCGCCGTCAGGCCGTCAGGCGCTTGCGGCCCTTGGCGCGGCGGCGGGCGACGATCTTCTGGCCGTTCTTGGTCGCCATCCGCGAACGGAAACCGTGACGGCGCTTGCGCACGAGTCGCGACGGCTGATAGGTCCGCTTCACGGTCGGCTCCAAACATTACTTGTGTGAGGCGACAGGCGCGAAGGCGTCCGTCGCAGGAAGGGCGGGCGTATAAGGGGGGACCGGCGTGGTGTCAACGCCGGCCCTGGTCGGGAAGCGAGCGAAATGCAGCAGCGGAGGGTGAAGGACTGGGCGATCCGTCTGCTGCCGCTGGCGGCGGTCGCCGGCCTGGTCGCCCTGATCTTCGCCATGGGCTGGAACCGTTATCTCTCCATGGAGATGATCCGTGAACACGGCCTGGCGCTTCAGGCCTATGCGCGCGAGCATTATGTAATCGCCCTGATCGGCTTCATCTTCGTCTACGCCTTGGCCACAGCCTCGACCATACCAGGGCCCGTGTTCCTAACCCTGCTGGGCGGCATGATGTTCGGCCCCTATGTCGGCGCCCTGGCCCAAGCCACGGGAGCCACCATCGGCTCGGTTGTCATCTACATGGTCTATCGCACCGCCATCGGCCGCTGGCTGCGCGCCAAGTTCGAGGCGGACGCCGGTCTGATGGACCGCATCACCAAGGGCATAGACCGCAACGCCTTCGTCACCCTGCTGACCTTGCGGCTGATCCCCAGCGTCCCGTTCGTCCTGATCAACGCCTGCGCCGGCATGGTGGCGGCGCCGCTCAGGCCCTACATCGCCGCGACCTTCCTCGGGCTGCTGCCTTCGACTTTCATCTACACCTGGATCGGCTCGGGCCTGGGCGATCTGTTGCGCGCCGGCGTGCGGCCCGACCTGCGCATGCTGGTCGGTCAGTTCTTCTGGCCGCTGATGGGCGTGGCCTTCCTGTCTCTGCTGCTGCCGGCCCTGATCAAGGGCGTTCAGCTCTGGCGAGCGCGGCGTCGTCCGGCGGCGGCGGCATGAGCGAACTCAGGAGCATGATGGCCGGACTGCGTCGGCGCCTGCGTCCGGCCGCGCCCGAGGGGCTGACGCCCCGTCTGCTGATCCTGACAGCTCTGTTCACCCTGGCGGTGCTGGCCGCCATCGTCCTGCCGAGCGCGGCCGCCTTCCACGAACGCTGGCTGCAGGACCGGCTGCAGTCGGCCGAACTGGCCTCTGTCGGCGTCGAGGCCCTGCCCTATTCAGCCGTCGAGGACGAAACCGGTGCGGAGCTGCTGCGCATCGGCGGGGTGCAGTCGGTGGTGGTCGGCGAACAGGGCGTCCGCCGCCTGCTCCTTCAGGCGCCCAACCTGCCGCGCGCGCCCGATCTGATCGACCTGCGCGAGCGTAACATCGGCCAGCGCTTGATGGACCCCTGGCGCACCCTGTTCGGCCACCCGGACCGGTCGCTCCGCGTCCAGGCGGCGCCGCGCTACCGTTCGGGCGACCTCATCGAAATCCTGGCCCCGGCCCAGCCGCTCAAGATCGAGCTGCGCGGCTTCCTGCTGAACACTTTGCTGACTGCGCTGCTGATCTCGGCCCTGGCCGGCGGTCTGCTCTATGCGGCCCTCGCCTATCTGGTGGTCCAGCCGCTTCGGCGGGTGACCAAGGCGATCGAACGCTTCGCCGCCGACCCTGAGAGCGCCGGCGAGCCGCCCAGTCCCCGTCGCGACGAGATCGGCCGCGTCGAACGCGAACTCGCGCGCATGCAGGACGAGGTGCGTCAGTCCCTGCGCGCCCGCGCCCGCCTGGTCGCGCTGGGCGAGGCGGTCGCCAAGATCAATCACGACCTCAGAAACATGCTGACGTCGGCCCAGATGGCCTCCGAGCGGCTGGCCGCCTCGGCCGATCCCCACGTGGCCAAGGCCCTGCCGCGGCTGGAGCGGGCCCTGGGGCGCGCCTCGACCCTGGCGCGAAATGTGCTGGACTATGGCAAGAGCGAAGAGCCGGCGCCTCAGAAGGTCCGCTTGGCCCTGGCGACCGCCGTGCGGACGGCGGCCGAGGACGCGGGGCTGGACCCCCAGGGCGTGCGCCTCAAGACCCGTCTGCCGGCCCGCATGATGGTCGAGGCCGACGCAGATCAGTTGCATCGAATCCTTGTCAATCTGATGCGCAACGCCCGCCAGGCCATCGAGGCCGCCGGCCTGGAGGAAGGCGTCATCGAGGTGTCTGCGCAAGAGGCCGGGGGACGCTGCCTGATCCGCCTGACCGACAACGGTCCCGGGATCCCTCCACGCCTGGCCGAGCGCCTTTTCGAGCCCTTCGTCAGCGGCAAGGCCTCGGACGGTACGGGCCTGGGCCTGACCATATCTCGAGAGCTTGCTGCGCTTCACGGCGGCGACCTGCGCCTGGTCGAGACCAGCGAGCGCGGCGCCGTCTTCGAGCTGGCCCTGCCGGCCTGACTTCAGTCCAGGCCGTCCTCGGTGACGACGAACGGGCGGTTCTGGGCCTTGGCCTCGGCGGCCAGATCCTCCTGAACCCGATGCCAGCGACGCAGGCGCTCGAAGGCGATGGCGTTCTCGGGCGAGGCCTCCATCCAGTCCCGGAAGGCGATGACGTCGGGGTCGCGCTCGCCAGCGTCCGGCGTCGGCATGGGCGGCGTCGAAGGCAGCCGCGCGGCCACGCTCGCGGGGATGGGATAGTCGCCAAAGGGCGTGCTCAGCATCATGACCGGCATCTAAGCCGCGCTTTGCCATACAGCGCAATCTCAACCTTTCGCCGCGACAAGCGTTGCCGCTTTCGACAGGATGCCGAAGATCACAAGGGAAGCCCCATGAAACGCCCCGTCCTCACCGCCGCAGCCCTCTCGGCCCTGGCCCTCGGCCTGGCCGCGCCCGCCGTCGCCCAGTCTCAAGCTCAGTCTCAGGCTCAGTCTCAGGCCGAGGTTTCCGCCCAGACGGTCCCGATCGACGCCGCCGCTCAGGCCCGCCTGCGGGCGCAGGGCGAGGCGTATCACCGCGCGCCGGATTCCGCTCAGGATCCCGACGAACTGGTGCGGACCCGGATCCTCAACGCCGAGATCGCCGCCGGCAATATGGCGGCCGAGGATCAGGAGCGCGATTCGGCCGCGCTTCACGCCCAGGCCCTGGCCAGCCATCAGGAGGAGGAGGAGCGCGCCGCCACGGCTCGCGCCGAATACGAAGCCACGGTGCGCGCCTCCGAAGCCGCACAGGCCCGCTACAATGAGATGTACGCCGCCTGGGAGGCCCAGGTCAGGGCCTGCAACGCCGGCGACCGTCGCGGCTGCGCCGCCGGCCCCGCACGCTTCGATCCGACGCCGCCCGCACCGGCGCCGCGCCGCTGGTGATCAGGCGGCGAAGCGGGCGAAGGCTTCGACCACGCGGGCGTAGGCCTCGCGCTTGAACGGCACGATCAGATCGCAGGCCTCGCTCAGCCGCCCCCAGCGCCAGGCGTCGAACTCCGGCTCGCCATCCGCCATCAGATCGACTTCGGCGTCCTGACCCAAAAAGCGGCAGGCGAACCACATCTGCTTCTGACCCTGCCAGCCGCGCGCCTGTTTGGAGCCGCCGTAGTCGGGCGGAAAGTCGTAGGCGATCCAGTCGTCGGTCCGGCCGATGACCTCGACCGAGGTGACGCCCGTCTCCTCGGCGAGCTCGCGCAGGGCGGCGGCCTGAAGGTCCTCGCCCTCGTCGACGCCGCCTTGAGGGAACTGCCAGGCATGGGCCCCGGAGGTGTGGATGCGATGTCCATACCAGGCTAGGCCGTCGCTGTTGAACAGGACGACGCCGACGTTGGGGCGATGCAGGCTGAGGTCGGTCATAGACGCCAGATAGACCGCGCCGCCGCTCGTGTCAGCGCCCCGGTCGTTGCGTCATGGCCGAAGCGGGAGCCAGCTGCAGGCCGCGCGCGTCCAGACCCTCTGCCCAGCGGGCGGCGGCCTCAACAGTGACTGGATAGCTGAAGCCGGCGCCCATGGCCGAGCCGCGCGCCTTGGCCAGGGCCTCGATCGCATTCAGCTGGGCCATGATGGCGGCCGGGCTCTGGGACTGGTCGATGACGCGGTCGGCGCTGGCGCGCGCCCAGGCGCCCGGCCGGCGGCCCGCCGAGCCGTCGTCCAGGAAGGCCACGCCGCGCTGGCGCAGCACGCCCAGGAAGGCGTTCATGCCGGCGTCCGACGCCATGAAGCGGTCGCCGAGGTAGTTGGTCACGCCGAAGTAGCCGGTTGCGCGACCCAGCAGCCAGTTCATCTTGGCCGTGACGTCGTCGGCGCCGCCCGAGGCCAGCAGGGTGTAGGGGCCGGGATCGTTGTCGGGATAGCCCGAGGGCTCCATCGGCATTTCGATCAGGACCTCGTGGCCCTGGGCGCGCGCCTGGTCGATCCAGCTCTGCAGATTGTCGGCGTAGGGCACGAAGCTCAGCGTCACCTCGGCCGGCAGGCGTTCGATGGCGGCGCGGGTCGTGACGGCGTTCAGCCCCAGGCCGCCGACGATCAGCGCCACGCGCGGCTTGCCGTTCGAGCGGAACGGCCGGGCGTAGGCCTGGGCGGGCACTCGGCCGTCCGTGGCGATGACCGGCAACGCGCCGTTCGGCCCTGGCTGGCTGAGGCCCGCGATCGGCGCAGGCGCCAGAGGATCGGCGGCGCGGCGCGGGGCGCCCACGGGCACGCCGCCCGAGACCACCGCGCCGTCCGGCAGGGTGATAAGGGCCTCGCCGCCCTCCACGCCCGCCGACATAGGATCGGTGGCGATCAGCGCCTGATACGGGTCCATGCCCTCGATGGAAAAGGCTTCGAAGCCCGACAGCGGCGCGGCCGAGGCGGCCTCGCGCGTGATCTCACCGCGCGCGCTCGGCGTTCCGGCGCGGGGGTCGCCCAGCACCGCCACGAACAGGGCGCCCGCGGCCAGCAGCAGCCCTCCCGCCGCCGCGACGGCGACCGGCGGCTTCTTCAGGGCGGCGACAACCGGCGCGAAACTCAGCGACGCCTTGGGGGGCGGCGATCCGGCGGCGGCGGCGAGGGCGGACTGACGTTTAGCGAACATGGCTCGAGCGGGTCGGACGGACAGCGTCCACTCCACCCTGACGCCCGCCGGTTAAGAAACCCTAACGGCGGATTCACCACGATCTTCCCTCTCCCGCTAGGAGAGGGCTTGAGCGCACGGCTGCGCGGCCGTCGTCCTTGGGTGAGCGTCGACCGCCAGCCAGCGGCTTCGCCGCCCCAAACCGCCCCCCCTCATCCGACCCCTTCGGGGCCACCTTCTCCCATCGGGAGAAGGATCAGGGCTGAGGCGCTGGGCGCGGTTCGTTGCCGGGCGTCACGTCCGGCGGCAGGTTGGGGCGCGTCACGGGGTCGGTTCCTGGTGGCGCGACAACGACATTCGGCCGCTGCTCAGGGGCCGGGGCCTGCTCCGCCACCTCCACCGTCGGCTCGGTGACCACGATGTTCTCAGGCGCGGCTGCCAGACGGCTCAGGTTTCCGCCCGCGCGCAGCACGTCGAAGGCACGCTGCAGCTGGTAGTCGGCCTCCTTGTCGTAGTCCGGTCCCGGCGCCTCGCGCGGGGTGTGCGCCCCGCGCCGTTCGGCGCCGATCGACGAGTCCAGCGCGGTCGAATAGGCGGCCTCCGAATAGATGAAGCTGGAGCGCGAAACGATGCGCGCCTCCGCCTCGCTGCGCGCCACCTCCAGGTCCGGCTCGATGCCGATCTTCTGGATCGAGCGGCCCGATGGCGTGTAGTAGCGCGCCGTGGTGATCGAGAGGGCGCCGTCCTGGCCGCCGCGGATCGGGATGACGGTCTGCACCGATCCCTTGCCGAAGCTGGTCAGGCCCACGACCGTCGCCCGCTCCTGGTCCTTCAGGGCGCCGGCCACGATCTCGGACGCTGAGGCCGAGCCGTAGTTGATCAGCACCACGATAGGCAGACCGTCGGCCAGGTCGCCCGGCTTGGCGGCGTAGCGTTCAATCTGGTCGGGGCGGCGACCGCGCTGGCTGACGATCTCGCCGCGCTCCAGGAAGGCGTCCGACACGTCGATGGCCGCTGTCAGCAGACCGCCGCCGTTGTTGCGCAGGTCCAGCACATAGCCCTTCAGGCCCGGCTTCTCGGTCTTCAGGCGCGCGATGGTCTCGTTCAGTTCGCGGCCGGTGTTCTCGTTGAAGGTCGAGACGCGCAGATAGCCGAAGTCGCCTTCGATGCGGCCGGTGACGGATTCGATGCGGATCACCTCGCGGGTCAGCACCACCTCACGCGGCTCCTCTCCGTCGCGCAGGAAGGTCACGGTCACGCTGGTGCCCATGGCGCCGCGCAGCTTCTCGGACACCTGGCTGACGGTCATGCCGGCCGCGTTCTGGCCGTCGATGGCCGAGATGACGTCGCCCGCCTGGACGTTGGCGCGGCTGGCCGGGCTGTTGTCCATCGGTGAGATGACCTTCACCAGGCCGCCCTCGGCGGTGATGGTCAGGCCGACGCCGGAATACTGGCCCTCGGTGCGCTCACGCAGGTCGTCGAACCCGCTGGCGGGCAGATAGTTGGAGTGCGGATCCAGCGAGGTCATCATCCCCTGCAGGGCCGCCTCGATCAGCTTCTTGTTGTCGACCGGCACCACATAATACTGCTCGACCACCCCCAGGACGTCGCCGAACAGCTCCAGCAGGCGGAAGGTCTCGTTGCGGGGGGTCTGGCTGGACACGGCCATGGCCGACCCGCCAAGCACCGCGGCGGCGCAGCCCAGAAGAAGCAGTTTACGCATTCGGTCTCTTTCGATCGGCGTCATCTCAACACCGGGGCGTCAGGTAAGTCCGGTGTAGCGGCCAAAAGGCGGCGCCGGGGAGTCTCGTCGATAAAATCAGCGTCAGCGGGGGACGCAAGGGATTTCCACCGTCAACGCAGCCAGGGCGCCGGATCGATCGGGCGTTCGTCGCGGCGCAGTTCGAAATAGATCTCGCCGTCCGCCGCCGACCGGCCCAGCGCCTGACCATCGGCGACCGCGTCGCCCGCCGAGACATCCAGCCGCTCCAACCCGGCCACGACCGCGCGCCAGCCTGGCCCCAGGTCCAAGATGACCACCTCGCCCCAGCCCGACAGCGACCCGGCGTAGGCCACGCGGCCCGCCGCCGGCGCCCTGGCCAGCGCCCCGTCGGCCCGCCAGCGCCAGCCGTCCGACCGCGCCCCTTCGCCTCGTCCCCAGGTCGCGGACGGCGCACCGGCCACCGGCGCGGTCAGCCGCGCGCGCCCCGCCGGCAGGCTGGCCGTTTCGCGGGGCGCGGCCTCCGGCGCGCGGGCGTCGCCGCCCAATTCGCGCACACGCGCCTCCAGCGCCCGAGCGGAGCGTTCGGCCTGCTCGGCCTCGGCCTTCAGCACCGCAGCCAAGGCGGTGCGACGGGCGCGCAGCTGATCGACGCCGGCCAGCCGGTCCTCCTGGGCGCTCTCGCGGGTGATCAGCCGCTCGGCCGACATGACCGCCAGCCGGCGAATGCGGCCCAGCTCGGCCTGTTCGGTCATAAGTCCCTCGGCCCGCGCCTCGACCTCGGGGGCCATGGCGCGGATCAGGATGGCGGCCCGCACCGTGTCGGTCGCCCGCTCGGCCGGGATCAGCAGCGGCGGCGGCGGCTTGCGGCTCATCAGCTGCAGCGCCGACAGCAGCCGCGCCTGCGCATTGCGCTCACGCGCCAGCCGGGTGACCAGCTGCGCCTCACGCTGCGACAGCTCGTCCAGCCTCAGCCGCTGCGAGCGGATCTGGATGTCTTCCTGGGCGGCTTCCCGCTCCAGGGCGTTCAGGCGGCGCTCCAGCTCGGCGGTTTCGCGCTGGGCGGCCTGGGCGTCTGCCCTGAGCCGGCGCGCCCGCACGGTCTCGTCGCGATACTCGGCCTCCAGCCGGCGCAGGTCCTGCGCGGCCTGAGGCAGGCGCGCGGAGGCGGGCGCGGCGACGGCCAGCATCAAAAGGGCGGGAATCAGCGGTTTCATCTAGTCGCGATGATAGGGCGATCCCGCCAGGATGGTCACCGCCCGATACAGCTGTTCGGCCAGCATCGCGCGCGCCAGGGCGTGAGGCCAGGTCTGCGGCCCGAAGGCCAGGAGCGAACCGGCCCGCGCCCGCACGCTCTCGTCCAGCCCGTCGGCTCCGCCGATGGCGAAGGCAAGACGTCGCTCACCCCGGTCCCTCAGCAACGCTACATGCTCGGCGAAGGCGCGGGAGGACCAGGCCTTGCCACGCTCGTCGCAGGCGATCAGGTGCGCGCCCTCGGCCGCGCCCAGGATCAGCTCGGCCTCCGGGGCTTTGCCGGCTTTCCTGGGCTCAAGGTCGATGAGCTCCAGCGGCCCCAGGCCGAGAGGCCGGCCGGCCAGGGTTGCACGACGCGCATAGTCGTCGGCCAGCGCGGCCTCAGGCCCGCGACCCGGCTTGCCGATGGCGATGAGCGAGAGCTTCATGATGTAGGCCCTATCGCCTTGCACACGGTGCAAGGCTGCTTGAGGGCGCCGCAGCGGGAGGAACCATCCACCCGCTTGGCCTCCGTCAGGCGTTGGCGCCCGCGCCGCGGTGGGCGCTGTCGACCGACCAGATCTTCTCGATGTTGTAGAAGGTCCGCACTTCGGGCCGGAACAGGTGGATCACCACGTCGCCGGCGTCAATCAGAACCCAATCGCAGTGCGGCAGGCCCTCGACCTTGGCCTTGCCCAGGCCGTGGTCCTTCAGCAGGCGCAGCAGGTGATCGGCGATGGCGCCGACGTGGCGGTGGGACCGGCCCGACGCCACGATCATGGCGTCCGACATCGGGCTTTTGCCGCGCAGGTCGATCAGAACGATGTCCTGGGCCTTGTCGTCGTCCAGCTTGGTCAGCAACGCCTGCTCCAGCGGCGTGGCGCCGACCGGCAGGGGATCGCTGGCATCGCGGGCTGCGGAAAAGTCGCCGTCTTCCAGGCCGTCTTCGGGATGGATCGGGTCGATCGGGTCCATCTCGTTCGCCGTATTCGAAACGGCGGTGTCTTGCGCGTCGTGCGCGGGCGAGGGGGTCAGCGGAGGGCTCCGAGGCGGTGAACTAAAGAGGCTCTGTAGCACGGGCGGCGCGCTCGGTCACCCGTTGGCGTCCTGTGCGTCGCGCGCGGCCCGGATGGCGGTCGATGAGCGGTGGTTCAGCGGGGCCGTCAGATAGGTCCAGGCCGGCGCCGCCATGCGCGGCAGCAGGCGCGCCTGGGCGGCCGGCACGCGGAAGCGGGCGAACCGCTGGGCGGCCGGCGCGGTGCGGCTGTCCAGCAGGCTGCCGGGCCGCGCGATCACCGCCACGGGCATCAACCGCATGATGTCGCTCCACCCCCGCCAGCGATGAAACCCGGCCAGATTGTCCGAGCCCATCAACCAGACGAAGCGCACCTCGGGATGGCGCGCGACCAGGACACGCAGGGTGTCGATGGTCCAGGAGGTCCCGGCCCGCGTCTCGAAGTCCGACACGATCATCGACGGCCCATGGGCGACGGCGCTCGCCGAGGACACGCGATCGGCCAGGGGCGCGCTGTCGGCCGCGTTCTTCAGCGGGTTCTGCGGCGAGACCAGCCAGACGACCCGGTCGAGGCCCAGCCGCGCCAGCGCCGTCTCCGCCACATGCAGATGGCCGTCATGCGCGGGATTGAACGAGCCGCCGAACAGGCCGACCCGCATGCCGGGCTGCAGGCCCAGGCCGTCTCTCAGGGCGCCCCGTCGCGGACCGGAGGCTTTCGGCGCGGGGCCGGCGTGAAACAGGGGCAAGACGGGCTCGAGGGTTATGCTCAGTGCGGAGCTAACACGGCGCAACGTGGCTGTCGCCTGTCCGTCGCAGTCGACCGCCGCGATGATTCAGGCTGCGACGCTTCCAGCCGGCAGGCCCTTGACCCGGTCAACCCGCGCGTTGGACAGCTGTTCGGCGGTCACGATGGCCAGGGTCAGGTCGGCTCCGGCGAGGTCCGCGCCGTTCAGATCCGCACCCGTCAGGTCACAGGCCTCCAAAGAGGCGTACCGCAACTCGGCCCGGGCCAGGCTGGCCGGCATGGATCGCGTCTTGGACAACGGCAGCGGCGTCAGGCTGGCCCCGCCTAGATCAGCCTTGCTCAGCAGCGCCCCGGTCAGGCGGGCGCCGCGCAGGTCGGCTCCGCGCAGGTCGGCGCAACGCAGATCAGCCCCGGTGAGGTTGGCCCCCTGAAAGCCCGCGTCACGCAGATCCATGCCCACGAAACAGGCGCCGGCCGCACTGATGGCCGGCAGCCTGAAACCGCGCAGCCGATCACCGAGTGAGCGCATGTCTTCACCATCCAGCACCGCCGGCTGGCCCAGAACGCCGCCGCTCTCGGCCCAGGCCATGGCGTCCTTGAGCGATTCCAGCAGGGTTTCCGCGCGAGCGATCATGGCGGCGTCGGGCGTGCGCAGGGCGCCTGTCATGTCGGTGCGATCCAGCCGCGCCGCCTCCATGGCCACATCGGTCAGCACCGCGCCTCTAAGCCGTGCGCCGGCCAGGTTGGCGCCGCCCACGTCCGCGCCGTCCATCAAGGCGCCCGACAGGTCCGCGTCCTTCAAATTGGCGCCGTTCAACCGCGCGCCGCGCATGGAGCAGTCGGTGAAGTCCGCCTTGTGGGCGCTGACGCCGTCCAGCCGCGAACCGTCCAGAACGGCCCCGGCGAAGCGCGCGCCGTCCGCGATGCCCACCATCTTCTCGTTCTTGACCGCCGACAGTCCCTTGGTGGCGTGGGGAATGGCCAGCACGCCCTCCCGGAAATCAGCCTGGGCGAGGTCCGCCTGGGTCAGGTTCGCGCCCCGCAGGCAGGCGCCTCGAAGGTCGGCCCGGCGCAGGGTCGCCCCCGTCAGGTCGGCGCCGCGCAGATCGCAGCCGAACAGAACCGCGCGCTCAAGCCGGGCACCCGCCAGCCGCGCGCCTTCCAGCGACGAGCCGGTGAAGTCGGCGTCGTCCAACAGGCTTTCGCTCAAATCCAGGCTGCTGAGGTCAAGAAACTTCAACGCCGCGCGGCGACCGCCGGCGCGACCCTCCAGAAATCGGACATGGGCCTGGACGAACATGTCCAGTTCGCCCTGTGTCAGTCGTCGGCGCACGAAGGTCATGCGGACTCGTCGTCCAGGCCCTTGGCCCCGTCCAGTCGTGCGCCTTCCAGGCGCGCACGGTCGAGCACGGCCTGTTTCAGATTGGCGCCGTGCAAATGCGCCCGGCTAAGATCGGCGTCGGTCAGGTTGGCGCGATGCAGATCGGCGCCCGATAGGTCCGCGCCGCGCAGGCTTGCCCCGGTCAGATCGGCCGCCAGCAAGCGTTCGGGCCCGATCAGCAAGGGCCCAAGCTGGGCCTGGCGCAGATCAGCGCCCGACAGACGAGCGTTTTTCAGGCGCGCCCCGCGCAGGTCGGCGCCCTTCATCCGCGTCGAGCGCAGATCGGCGCCCTCCAAATGCGCGCCCTGAAGCTGCACGCCCTCCATGTCCAAGCCGTAGAAGACCGCCTCCTTGGCCGACAAGGCGGTTAGGTTCAGGCCGACGATCGAACCCAGACCGCGCAGATCGACCCGGTCGAACACCGACGGCTGGCCCTCAGTCCCGCCGGTCTCGCACCAGCGTGCATGCTCGCGCAGCATCTCGGCGGCAGGCATTTCCGCCACGGGCGCGCCCGACGAGCGGTCGTCGGTCAGCACGCCTTCCATCTTGGCTCCGTCGGTTCGCCACATGGCGGCCTTGACCCCCACCAGGATGGCGTCGCGCAGATCGGCGCCCGACAGATCCGCGCCCGACAGATCGGCTCCGGCCAGATCGGCGCCGCGGAAGGTGGCCTGTTTCAGATTGGCCCGGACCAGCTTGCAGTCCTTCATGATGGCGTCGGAGAAGTCGGCCGACTGAGCCATGATGCCGGACAGTTTCGACCGCTGGAGATTGGCTCCGACCAGTGTTGCGCCCTGGGCTTCGGCCACATTTCGGTTCTGCACCTCGACCACGCGATATCCCAGGCGTGCGTCTGCGGCGGCCACAGCTCCTTCGCGTAGATCAGCCTCGAACAGATCAGCCCCGGTCAGATCAGCCCCGCGCAGGCAGGCGCCCCGCAGATCGGCGCGCCGCATGCTGGTCTCGACCAGCACCGCGCCCTGGAGATCCGCCCCGAACAGATTGGCGTTGTCCAGCCGCGCACCGGTGAAGTCACAGCCGGCCAGGCAGGAAGCCGCGAAATCGGCGTCCGACAGATTGCAGCCGCGCAGGTCCAGACCCGACAGATCCATCCAGGCGAAAACGGCGCGCGCGCCCCCGGGACGCGCCTGCCACAGCCGGTCATGCCGCGCGCAGATCGCATCGACCTCGGCCTGGGTGAGCTTCTTGCGCTCGATGTCCTGGGGCTTCTCCGCCATGGCGCCATTCTGGGGCGGCCATGCTTAAGGAAGCTTTGCGAAAACCGGCGTTTCCCGCCAGTCCGACGGGGCGATCAGCCCTCGTCGGCGGCGGTCTCGACCTTCTTGCGGGGGGCGCGACGGCGCGGGGCCGGCGCGGCTTCCTCGGCCGCGGTTTCGGTCTCGGCGGCAGGCTCCGCACGCGGCGCGCCGCGCGTCAGGAACCCCGGCAGAGCCGAGGGGCCCTCGTCGTCGGTAGACGCTTCGGTCACGCGCGGGGTGCGCGGACGGCGCGGCGCCCGTTCGGGACGCGCCTCGGCCTGCGGCGCGGCCTCGGCCTGGACCCCAGCGTCTTCGCGCGGAGCGCCGACGATCTCGGCTCGGGCCTCGTCGCCGGGTTCGCCCTGAGCGTCGGCGTGGCCCTCGGTCGGGGCGTCGCCGTCGCGTTCGAAGCGGCGATTGCGTTCCTCGCGGCGACGCTCCCAGCGTTCGCGGCGCGTTTCGCGGCGGCCGCCTTCGCCCTCGGCGCGCGGCTCACGATCGTCCTCGGCGCGGTCGCGCGAAGGCTCGCGACTGGCGTCGCGGTCGCGGTTGTTGTCACGGTCGCGATTGTGGTCGCGATCGCGGTTATTGTCGCGGTTGGCCTCGCGCTCGGCGCGTTCGGCCTGGCGGCGGGCCTCGTCTTCCTGCTTCTGCTGCTCGGCCTGTTGAGCGGCCATGAAGGCGGCGGCCTGGGCGCCGGACTCGTCTTCGAAGTCGATGTCGAAGCCCTGGCCGGCCAGCTCGCGCTGGGCGATCTCGCTGACGGGCCGCTGCGGCTGCAGGGCGCGCAGGACGCGGAAATAGTGCTCGGCGTGTTGGGTGTAGTTCTCGGCCAGAACGCGGTCGCCGGCAGACGAGGCGTCGCGCGCCAGCTGCATGTAGCGCTCGTACACCGTCTGGGCGTTGCCCCGCACCTTGATGTTCTCGGGACCTTGCGAGTCCCAAGACCGGTTCGGATTGGCGTTGTTGGCGTTATTGGCGCCGCCGGGCTTCCTGTTGCGTCCGCGTTGACGCTTCATGCCCTTGAAATCTCTCATCGAACGCTGACCGTGGTTGGGGACGCGCCACCGAGGATCGGCAGCCAGGTCCCTGTTCGTATTCCGCTCGCTCGGGGCCTATCCCCGCTGTCGACCTGTTCGGAAAACCAGTGTCCCCGCCGTGGTGCGCCCGGACCTTGTGAGCCCCGGCCGTCACGATCTCCGCGCGCGCGCCACCGGGCGAACCGGCCCGGACGGATGCGTTTGGAGGGGGAGACGAGGCGAGACTTAGCGCGCCCCGCCGGTTTCTCCAAGACCTTTAAGCGCCGCGCCGAAATCGGAGACCGACCCGGTGCGCTCTCGACCTATTGCGCGCCCTCGGCGACGGGCAGGGCGTGAACACGCGGATCGGGGCCGTTGGTCACCACCCGGTCGCGGTCGGCCAGATCCTTGACCACCTTCACATCCTCGAACCCTTCGGCCTCGAACAGCGCCTTGACCGCCGCGCCCTGGTCCCAGCCGATCTCCACGGCGAAGACGCCGCCCGGCCGCAGGATGCGCCTCACCTCGGGCGCCAGGTCGCGATAGGCCTGCAGCCCGTCCGGCCCGCCGTCCAGCGCCAGGCGCGGATCGTGATCGCGCACCTCGGGATCCAGTCCGTCGATGTCGTCCGACGGGATGTAGGGCGGGTTGGAGGCCACCAGGTCGAAGCTGTGATCCGCGATGCCGGCCGCCCATTCGGTGCGCAGGAAGGTGGCGCGGCTGTCCAGGTCCAGGTTGGCCGCGTTCTCGCGCGCCACCGCCAAGGCCTCGGACGAGATGTCGGTGCCCAGTCCCCGCGCGCCGATGCGCTCGGCCAGGGTCGCCAGCAGGATGGCGCCCGAGCCGGTGCCCAGGTCGATCATCTCGAACGCCTTGTGCGGCGGGAAGGCCAGCAGGATCACGTCCAGCAAGGCCTCGGTGTCCGGCCGCGGGCTGAGCACGTCGGGCGTGACGTTCAGATGGATTTTCCAGAAGCCCTTCTTGCCCAGGATGCGCGAGACCGGCTCGCGCTTCAGCCGCCGTTCGACATAGCCGTCCAGCGCGGTTTGCTGGTCCGGCGTCACCGCGCGATAGGGGTCGGTCAGGATGTCGGTGCGGGTCGCCCCGGTCGCCGCCTCCAGCAGCAGACGCGCGTCGATCGAGGGGCTGTCGATCCGCCCGTCCTTCAGGCGAGCCTGGGCGGATTTCCAGGCGGTCAGCAGGGTCGGGCTCACGGGCGGCTCCGCAATGAGGCTGATGAACAGGGCGCGTGCCTACGCCGACGCGCCCGCGCGGGCAATCGCCTCGCGCTTTGCGGGAACGCCCTTGGACCTTCACCGTTGCGCAAACCATGTCCAAGGCCGCTTCCCGTTTCCGTCTCCCCGATCTCGCCACGCGACTGCTGAACCGGCGCAAGCCGCCGTCCGGCGGAGGGCTGGGCGCGTTGTGGCGGTACCTCGGCGCGACCGTCGGCGGTCTGGCGGCGGGCGCGGGCGCGGCGCACCTGATCTACACCCAGGGCCACCGGTTTGGTCTTGAGTTGCGCGCCTATCGCCCCTCGCCCGAGGACGCGCCTGATCCGACGCCAGAGGACTACGACGCCCGCGAGCCTGGCCGAGGCCGTCTGGCCCGGCGGCCGACGCACATTCCCATGAAGGGCTGGGTCGACATCCTGTGGCGGACCGGCGCGGGCTATCTGGGCGACCGGGTGGGCTTCGTCGCCGGTGCGGTCACCTTCTTCGTCGTGTTGGCGCTGTTTCCAATGCTCGGTTCGTTCGTCACCATCTACGGCCTGTTCGCCGATGCGGGCGACGCCTGGAGCCGCCTGCAGTTCCTGTATTCGGTACTGCCCGCCAATGTGGCCGAGTTCCTGGGCGGGCAAATGCAGCGCCTGGCCGAGAACTCCACCGGCCAACTGACCCTGACCCTGGCCTGGACTCTGCCGCTGTCGCTGTGGGCGGCGAACGGCGGCATCCGCAACCTGTTCTGGGGCATCAACGTCGCCTATCACGAGACCGAGCGCCGCAACATCGTGACCTACAACCTGATCTGCCTGGCCTTCACGGTGTCGGGCCTGATCGCGGTGATGCTGAGCGCGGCGCTGGTGATCGGCGTGCCGGTGGTGGTCGGCCTGTTCGGTCTGACGGAAGAGATCCAGTATCTGGCCCTGCTGCGCTGGCCCGTGCTGTTCGTCGGCTATGTCTTCGCGCTGGCGCTGATCTACCGCTTCGGGCCGTGTCGGGCCAAGGCACGTTGGCGCTGGCTGACCCCGGGCGCCGTGGCCGCCGCGACCCTCAGCCTGATCCTGTCAGGCCTCTTCAGCTGGTATCTGCAAAACTTCGTGCGCACCGATTCCTATGGCCCATTGGCCGCGGTGATGGGTTTCCTGCTGTGGACCTGGCTGTCGGTGCAGATCATCCTGATGGGGGCCAAGCTGAACGCCGAGATCGAGCACCAGACGGCGCTGGACACGACCACCGGCAAGCCTGAGCCGCTTGGCAAGCGCGGGGCGGTGATGGCGGATTCCGTGGGCGCTCGCCGCGGCAATCCCGCTGCGCTGGCCTTCACCCTGAAGCACGCCGAGGCCCTGTCCGACCGCGTCATGCGCCGCAAGATCGAGCGCTAAGCCCGGTAATAGTCCCGGTACCAGTCGACAAACCGGCCCACCCCGACCTCGACCGGCGTTTCCGGGGCATAGTCCAGAGCCGAGCGGGTCTCGGTCACGTCGGCTTCGGTGCTGACCAGGTCGCCGTCCTGATAGGGCATCAGGTTCAGCACCGCCTTGCGGCCGGCGGCTTGCTCTATCAGCTCGATGTAGCGCATCAGCGGGGTGCGCCGGCCCGCGCCCAGGTTCAGGATCCGCCACGGCGCCACGCCGCTGGTCGAAGGATCCGGCCGGGTCGCATCCCAGCCGGGGTCCGCCGTGGCCGGACGGTCTAGGGCTGCGATCACGCCCGTGACGACGTCGTCGACATAGGTGAAGTCGCGCTCCATCCGCCCCTCGCCGTACACGTCGAGGGGCTCGCCCTTCAGGATCGCGCCGGTGAATTTGAACAGCGCCATGTCCGGCCGTCCCCACGGACCATAGACGGTGAAGAAGCGCAGTCCCGTCGCCGGTATTCCGAACAGATGGGCGTAGGAGTGGGCCATGGCCTCGTTGGCGATCTTGGTCGCGGCATAGAGGGTCAGCGGATGGTCCGCCCCCTGCTTCACTGAGAACGGAAGGGCGCCGTTGGCCCCGAAGGCCGAGCTGGTTGAGGCGAAGACCAGGCTGGTCGCCTGGGTCGCGCGCGCGCCCTCCAGGATCGACAAGAAGCCCGTCAGGTTGGAATCCGCATAGGTCCAGGGCGAGTCGATGCTGTAGCGCACCCCCGCCTGCGCCCCCAGGTGCACGACGCGCCGCGGCCGCTCGGCCTCGAACAGCGCCGCCATCGCCGCGCGGTCCGCCAAGTCGATCTCGTGGTGGCGATAGGCCGGATAGGCTTCGAGCAGCGCCAGCCGCCCGCGCTTCAGCGCCGGATCATAATAGGCGTTCATATTGTCGACGCCGACCACCGTCTCACCGCGCTCCAGCAGGCGGCGCGCGGTGTGGAAGCCGATGAAGCCCGCCGCGCCGGTGACCAGCACCGGTCCGTCCCTGTCCGTCATGGTGCGCTCCGTCTCCCGATGGCTGGATACGCCGCCCGCAGACGCCGCGCCACCCCGCGACGCTCTGCACAACCGCCGGAAGAATATTAACCGATTCTATACAGATTAAATGCAACCTGACCGGGTGGAGAGGGTTGGCATGATGGTTCTCTCGATTGTGCTGGTCATGGCCGTCGTCGCCTGGATCAGCGGACTGACGATGGCCCTGGCGTCGCGGGCCGAGGCCAAGCGACTCCGGGTGCTGAACAATACGCTGGAAGAGCGGATAAGAGCGCGCACCGCCGACCTCACTCAGGCGCTGGCGGCGTCCGAGGACCAGGCCCGCGCCCTGTCCAGCGCCAACCAGGCCAAGTCGGACTTCCTGGCGGCCATGAGCCACGAACTGCGCACGCCGCTGAACGCGGTCATGGGCTTTTCGCACATCCTGCAGATGAACGCCGAGGCCGAGCCTCTGACCCTGCGCCAGACCCAGGCCGTGGAGCAGATCCTGGCCGCGGGCGCGCATCTGCTGGCGCTGATCGAGGAGGTGCTGGACCTGGCGCGCATCGAGGCCGGCAAGCTGTCGTTGTCGATCGAGCGGGTGGACCCGCTGCTGGTGGCGCGCCAGGTGTGCGACAGCCTGCAGCCCGAGGCGCGTGCGGCGGGGGTCACCCTGATCGCCCCGCCGCCCCAGGCCGGTCTGGGCGCCGTGGCCGACCGCACGCGGCTGCGTCAGGTGCTGCTGAACCTGCTGAGCAACGCCATCAAATACAATCTGCCCGGCGGCTCGGTCCGGCTGGAGGTGCGCCATCAGGACGGCGGACTGACCCTGTCGGTGATCGACACCGGCTGCGGCCTGCCGGCCGACCGCATGGCCGAACTGTTCCAGCCCTTCAGCCGGCTGGGCCGCGAGACCTCGGCGACGCCCGGCACCGGGGTCGGCCTGGCCGTATCGCGCCGCCTGGCCGAGGCCATGGGCGGACGGCTCGAGGCCGAAAGCGTCGAGGGCCAGGGCTCGACCTTCCGCCTTTGGTTGCCGGCCGCCGGCGAGGCCACGGTCCTGCACTCCGCGCCTGCGGTCGGCGTCGCCTCGCCCGGCGACCTGCCCCAGGCGACCATGCTCTACGTCGAGGACAATCCCGCCAACGTCATTCTGATGCGCCACGTCATCCGCGCCCTGGGTCCCATGCGCCTGTTCACCGCCGAGACGGGACCCGAAGGCTTGACCCTGGCGCGCGATCTGCGTCCCGACGTCATCCTGCTGGACATCAATCTCCCGGGCATGGACGGCTTCACCCTGAAGACGGGGCTGGACGCCGACCCCCTGACGCGGGGCATCCCGGTGCTGGCCCTGTCGGCCAACGCCATGCCCGAAGACATCAGACGCGGCCGTCAGGCGGGCTTCGTGGCCTATCTGACCAAGCCGCTCGACATTCCCGCCCTGGCCGAGGCCCTGGGGCGGGCGCTGAATGCGTCAACACCCGTGAGCGGCCGGGCGGCATGATCCCGCCCGCCCGGCCCGATCCGGCTCCGGCTTGACGCGGAGGCGGCGGACGGCTTTGAGCCCCCCATGTCCGTCCGCCGCCTCCCTTATCTTCTGCTGCTCACCACGCTGATCGCGGGATGCGCCGCGCCGGCGGCCTCGCCCCCGCCGCCCCCGCCGTCGCCCGGCGCCGTCCTGCCCGACTGGCGCGCGGTGGTGACGGCGACCGACCGCGACCGCCTGCGCCGCACCGAGGCCGCCTGGGGTCTGGCGCTGGAACAGGCCCGGCGCGGATCGCCCGACCGCCTGCGCGGCCTGGGCGACTTGGCCGACGCCGACGCGCGGCTGAGCGATCCGACCCCGCCGGTGGGCGACTATCGCTGCCGCCTGGTCCGGCTGGGCTCCCAGGACGGCGCCGGCCCCGCCCTAGTCTCCGGCGAGTGGAGCCGCTGCCGCATCGAGGCCACCGCCCAGGGCCTGCGCTTCTCCAAGCTGAGTGGAACCCAGCGCCCCGCCGGTCTGCTGTTCCCCGAGGACGAGCGTCACATGGTGCTGCTGGGTGGCCTGGCCTTGGCGTCCGAACCGCCCGCCAGCCGCTATGGCCGCAACCCGGCGCGCGATCTCGCCGGCCGCGTCGAGCGCATCGCCGCCGAGCGCTGGCGCATCGTCCTGCCCTGGCCCCAGGCCGGGGCCAATCTGGACCTGATCGAGCTGATCCCGGCGGGCTAGGATTGAACCGGGGCTGCTCCCGGTTCGTTCGAGCGGTTCAACCGCCCGGAGAGCCGCCATGCGCCTGTCGCCGATCCTCGCCCTCGCCGCCCTGTCGCCCTTGGCGCTCGCCGCCTGCGACCGCGGCACCGACACCACTGCGGAGCCCCCGACGCCCACTGAGCTGAGCCCCTCGACCGAGGCTCCGCCCCTGCCGGTCGATCCGGCCCCGACCGATCCTGCCGTCTCGCCGCCCGCCTCGGGCGAGCAGGGCCAACAGGGCGGAACGGACAACTGGCGCGCCGTCGCCAATCCCGAGGATGCCTCGGCGCTTGGCCGTCTGGACGAGGCGTGGCGAATGGCGCGGGCCTCGGCCGACGCGGCGGGCTTCGCCGACGAGGTTCAATCAAACGGCGCCCTGGTCGATCCGAACGCCGGGCTTCAAGGCCGGCTGCAGCCCCCGCCCGGCGAGTATCGCTGCCGCTCCGTCCGCATGGGTGTGAAGGGCTCTGTCGGGCTGGCCTACATCGCCTACCCCGTCTTCCGCTGCTCGGTCGAGCTGACGCCCGGCGGCGACCTGATCCTGACCAAGACCACCGGCTCGCAGCGCACACGTGGCCTGCTGTATCCCGATACGGACCGTCGCCTCGTCTATGTCGGCGCCCAGGCCTGGGGCGATCAGGAAGAGGGCTTTCCGCGCTACGGCCAAATGCGCGAGCGCGACCAGGTCGGCGTGTTCGAACGCATCGGCCCCAATCGCTGGCGCCTGGTCATTCCCTTCCCGAAACAGGAAGCCCAGATCGACATTCTCGAACTGGTGCGGTGATCTTGTTCTCCACCGCCGGGCACTCGCAAACGAAAACGGCCCCCGGATTGCTCCGGGGGCCGTTTGTGGCTTGGGTCAGACCGTCGCGATTAGGCGATGATCTTGGACACGACGCCGGCGCCGACGGTGCGGCCGCCTTCGCG